>NZ_JAGHQR010000004.1:0-422699 GCF_017744235.1 Erythrobacter sp. A6_0 | reverse complement strand
ACGCTGACCATGCTCGACGGACCCGGTGGCGGCCACCGCCGCCGCCGCGCTGGCCGCCACCGGGTCCGTCGAGCATGGTCAGCGTGCCGTCGAAGCCGCGCAGCACCACTTCTGTGCTATAGCGATCCTGCCCGTTCTGATCCTGCCACTTGCGGGTCTGCAATTTGCCTTCGATGAAGACCTTGCTGCCCTTCTTGAGGTAGTTTTCGCAGACGTTGATCAGCCCTTCGGAAAAGATCGCGACGGTGTGCCATTCGGTCCGCTCCTGGCGCTCGCCGGTGTTGCGGTCCTTCCACTGTTCGCTGGTGGCGATGCGGAGGTTGCAGACCTTGCCGCCGTTCTGGAAGCTGCGCACCTCGGGGTCCTGCCCCAGATTGCCGATCAGCATGACTTTGTTGAGGCTGCCTGCCATCGATTCGTCCCTTCTTGAATTCTGGCGAGGGGCCTAACCGAGCGTATGGCGTCGGGCTAGGCCCGCGTGAAGATATGCACGACGGTCCGCGCTACAGCCCCAGACCGACCGCCACCCAATAGGTCAGACCCGCGAAAATCCAAGCCAGCGCAAACAGATAGACGACCATGAAAATGGGCCATTTCCACCCGTTGGTCTCGCGCTTGGTCACGGCGATCGTCGACAGGCATTGCGGCGCGAACACGAACCAGGCAAGGAAGGCGAGCGCGGTCGGCAGGCTCCAGAGCGAGGAAATCCGGTCGGTAACGCCCTGCGCCTCGAGCTCCTCGTCGTCCGCATCGACGGCATAGGTCGTCGCCAGCGCGGTCACTGCGACTTCACGGGCGGCGAGCGCCGGGATCAGCGCCAGGCTCATCTCGCGGTTGAAGCCCACCGGTTCGAGGACGGGATGAAGCGTATCGGCCACCGCACCTGCATAGCTCGCGTCGAGCTGGCTTTCGCCCGGTTCGGCCCGCGGGAAGCTCAGCAGCACCCATAGCGCAATCGTGGCGACAAAGATGATCGTGCCCGCGCGGCGCAGGAACACCCAGGCGCGCTGCCACAAGCCGATGGCGAGATCCTTGATCCTCGGCATCTGATAGCGCGGCATTTCCATGATGAAGCCCGAGGCCGCACCCTTAGCGACGGTAAAGCGCAGAACGAAGGCCACGACCATCGCGCCAACGATACCCGCCACATAGAGGGCAAAGAGGACCAGCCCCTGAAGCCCGATGCCCGGTCCAACGGTCGTTGCAGGAATGAAGGCGGCGATGATGACGGCATAGACCGGCAGACGCGCCGAACAGGTCATCAGCGGCGCGATCAGGATCGTCGTCAGCCGGTCCTTGGGATCGGAAATGCTGCGCGTCGCCATGATACCCGGAATGGCGCAGGCGAAGCTGGAGAGGAGCGGAATGAAGCTTTTGCCCGACAGGCCCACGCTCGCCATCACGCGGTCCATCAGAAAGGCGGCGCGGGCCATATAGCCGGTCGCTTCCATGATGAGGATGAAGAAGAACAGGATCACAATCTGCGGCAGGAAGACGACCACCGAGCCGACGCCCGCCAGCACGCCTTCGGTCAGAAAATCGCGCACCAGCCCCGCTGGCAGCACGTCCGTCACCACTCCCGAAACCGCACCGACCGCACCTTCCAGCGCGTCGGCAAAGGGAGTCGCCCAAGCGAACACCGCCTGGAAGACCACGAAAAGAAGGCCGAACAGAATGACTGGGCCGAGCCAGGGGTTGAGTAGCACCCGGTCCGCACCGTTTTCGATCGTGTGGCGCGTGCTTTTCGACAGGATCGCGCCGCGCGCGATGTGCTTGGCGGAAAGGCGCCGTTCGGGCAGCGTCAGGTGCCAGCGGCGACGCGTGTCTTCATCGGCATGGCTTTCCGCCTCCGCAATGGCGGCGGTCAGTTCGGCGAGACCCTTGCGGCGCACGGCGACGGTCGGGATCACCGGCACGCCCAGCGCATCGGACAAGGCTTCGGGATCGAGCGTCAGTCCGTCGCGCTCGGCAAGGTCGACCATGTTGAGCGCGACCACTGTTGGGCGGCCCAGTTCGAGCACTTCCTGCGCGAAGACGAGGTGCTGTTCGAGATTGGCGGCGTCGAGGACGATGACGAGCACATCCGGCGCGCGCTCACCCTGGAATTCGCCGGTCACGACATCGCGGGTCACCGCTTCGTCGGGGCTGGCGGCATCGAAGCTGTAGGAACCGGGCAGGTCGAGCAGTTCGACGCTGTCGCCGCGCCCGTCCTTGGCAGGAAGCGCCAGCCGCCCCGCCTTGCGCTCCACGGTTACGCCGGGATAATTCGCAATTTTTTGGCGCGCGCCCGTCAGCGCGTTGAACAGCGCGCTCTTTCCGGCATTGGGATTGCCGACCAGCGCCGCGCTGCGCAGGCGGATCGACGTATCGGGAGCGGGATCGTCGCGGCTCATGCCGTGGTCTCCGCTTCGATGAGTTCGACTTGGATCGCGGCGGCGTGGCTACGACGCAGTGCCACAGTCATTCGCCCGAGCCGGATCGCCAGCGGATCGGCGCCGCCGAAAACGCCGCGATGAAGGACGGCAAGCTCCGCCCCCTCGTCCAGTCCGAGCGCCTGAAGCCGCTTCGCCTCGTCACTGGCCAGCCGTTCCCAGGCGACCGAAACGATTCGCGCAGGCATACCGTGTCGAAGGCCATCCAAAGTCATGCCCGTGCCCTGTCAGAGCCACCGGCCAATTGCAACCGATTATCAATAGCGCCGCCGCGCTATTTCACCGGATAGCGCAGCCGCCCCAAGAAGCGCATCATGCTGAAACTCTCGCGCTCGCTGCCCAGCAATTGCGCCTTCGCCTTCTCGAATTTCATCACGCCGTCGATCCGGCGATCGAGGAAAGCGCGCGTGTCCTGTTTGTCCTCGCTCTCGTCACCCACGAAGGCTGCAAGCGTCGCGCCGTATATTCCGGCCAGGATCGTGCGCTTCGTATAGTGATTCCAGTCGGTCGCGGTATCGCCCGCAAGGCGCCACATGATGTCCGCGCTGTTCCAGGCAGTCTTGAGCGCAGCGGCGGCGTTTTGCGGCATCGCCATGATCGCGGTCGCGCGGCGCAGGGCCTCTTCCTGTCCGCGCACCGAATCGAGCCGGAACTGGATGAGGCTGCGGATCCGTTCTCGCACTTTCATCTGGCCGAGCTTTTCGGGCGGCAGGCGATCCGCCATGGCGCGGTCGATCGTGGCGATCCAGGCCTCGATCATCGCCATCTGGCTAAGGCCCGACTTGCCCTTGAAAGCGAGCCGCGCAACATCGCGATCGACGCCCGCCTGATCCGCGGCCATCTCCAGCGCCTCTTCGCTCCACCCGTCGAAAATCGCCGCATCGGCGATCAGCGGCGCGAGATGGAGGCGCAATTCAGCCAGCGTCATGTCCGCCGGATCGAGCGTATCTGCTGTGGCGGTGTTCCCGTCAGTCACAGGCTCGGCCCGTAGGTCTTGTCCGCGCCCTTGTTCGCGCGATCGGCGTCGGCCTGCGCGATCTCCTGCAGGACCGGCCCGCCGCCTACCATCAGCTTGGCATAATCACGTGCCGAGCGGCCCGAATTATCGGTCCGGTCGGGGCTTGCGCCGTTCTTGAGCAGCACGCGGATCATCGCGGTATCGCGGCGATGGATGGCGGAAATCAGCGGCGTCTCGCCCGAGGAATTCGCCTGATCGACTTGCGCGCCGGCCTTCAGCAAAGTCTCGATCCCCTCGATATAGCCGAGCTGGGTCGCGATCTGGAGCGGCGTCACGCCCTTCTTGTCCGCCACATCGGGATCGCCGCCCTTCGCCGCGAGAAACGCGATCCAGTTGGCATCGCGCCGTTCGGTGACGATGTGCATGGCCGTGCGCCCGGTGGCGATATCGCGTGTGTTGATCAGCGTGTTGCCCGGCTGGTTTAGCGCGTTGATGACCTTGTCGCCGTCACGCTCCTTCACCGCCTTCAGGAACTCGTATCCTTCGGACATCTGCTGCGCCGCGACCGGCTGGGCGGCCAGCGCCGTCAAGGCCACGGGCACAGCCATGGCTTTCAACAATGTCGCTGCGATCCGATTTCTACAAAGCACTTCGCCAGACCCTTTTCCTGCGTTGGATTTGCGCCAAAACGCCCCTTGCCCGCATGGCTTTAGCAGAGCATGAACCGCGACACCATGGCCCCTCCGATCCGCTTCGTATCCCGTCTGCTTTGCATGACGCTTGCAATCCCCTTGCTCGCCGCATGCGATGCCGGTGCACCCGCCCCACCGCCCGAAGAACCGCCGCTGGCCGGTGCCGATATCGGCGGCCCATTCGAATTGACGGGCGAGGACGGCAAGACCTACCGCTGGAGCGATTTCGACGGCCAGTATCGGATCGTCTATTTCGGTTACGCCTATTGCCCCGATGTCTGCCCGACAGACGTGCAGCGTATGGCGCAGGGGCTGAATTTATTCGAACGGCAATCGCCTGAACTCGCGCGGCAGATCCAGCCGATCTTCATCACCGTCGATCCCGCCCGCGATACGCAGGAAGTGGTCGGCGAATTTACCGATGCCTTCCATCCCCTGCTGCTCGGCCTGACGGGTACGCCCGAACAGGTTGAGGCGGCGGCGGACGTGTTCCGGGTCTATTACCAAAAGGGTGCCGATCAGCCGGGCGGCGGCTATCTGATGGATCACTCCAACTTCACCTTCCTGTTCGGCCCCGATGGCGCGCCGCTGGCGACCTTGCCGACCGATCTCGGCCCCGAAGCGGTGGCCGAGGAGCTGGCGAAATGGGTGCGATGAGAGACAGGTTCTGGGAGCGCCCGCTCGCCGAACTCTCGCCTGAGGAGTGGGAAGCGCTGTGCGACGGGTGCGGGCGTTGCTGCCTCCACAAGATCGAGGACGAGGATACCGGCGAAATCGCAGACACCAATGTCGCCTGCCGCCTGCTCGACTGCGAGACCGCGCGATGCAGCGATTATGCGAACCGCAAGAGCTTCGTGCCCGATTGCCTGCGCCTGACGCTGAAGATCGTGGACAGTGTCGAGTGGCTGCCGCGCACCTGCGCCTACCGCGTCCGCGCCGAAGGGCGGCCGCTGCCACAATGGCACTATCTGATTTCGGGCGATCGCGAAGCGGTCAAGCGTGCGGGCGTGTCGGTTTCGGGCCGCGTCATCAGCGAAACCCGCGCAGGTCCGCTCGAACATCATATCGTCGAATGGGATGATGAAGACGCTTGGGCCGAGGAAACCGACGCGCCATGATCGAGTGGCTGCGCGCCGACCGGCAGGACCCGGCGATCGAGCTGCTGGGCCGCACGGTCCCGATCCACATCACTCGCCACGCCCGCGCGCGACGGCTGACCATGCGGCTTTCGCACGACGGGGGCGCCGTGCGCGTCACTTTGCCGCGTTGGAGCCGCAGCGCGGAGGCGCTACGCTTCGCACGGGATCGTCGCGACTGGCTGGAAGCGCAGCTCGCCAAAGTGCCCGTCCGCGAAAATCCGGTGACGCGCGGCCATCTGACGTGGTGCGGACGTAAGCTCGCGATCGACTGGCGGGCGGATGCGCCGCGTCGACCGGTCCGCTCGGGCGACACGCTGACGCTGGGCGGCCCGCGCGAAACATTGCCGCAGCGCCTCGCCCGCTGGTTGGAAAGCGAGGCCGAGCGCCTGATGGCAGACGATCTCGCTTTCTATTGCGAGCGCGCGAAGATCGCCGCACCGACTCTTAAACTGTCGCGCGCGCAACGCCGCTGGGGCAGCTGTTCGAGCAGTGGGACGGTCCGCATCAATTGGCGTCTGGTCCAGGCTCCCGACGCGGTGCGCCGCTCGGTCGTCGCGCATGAAACCGCGCATCTCGTCCATTTCGACCACAGTCCGGCCTTCCACGCCCTCCTCGCCGACCTCTACGAAGGCGATCAGCACTGGGCCGATGCGTGGCTGAAGAACCGTGGGCGGACGCTCTACGCCGATTTCGGTTGAGGCGGAGCCCTCTGGCACTTTCGCCTCCGACACTCTATCTTGCCGGTCATGCGCCTTTCCACGCGATTCAACCCGGTCGGCGGGATTCAGGATTTCTGGTCCGAATTCACCCGCCCAAATCCCTATCGCTGGCCGATCCTGGCCGTATCGTTGCTCTGCACGTTCAGCCTGTTGTTCTGGATAACGAAGGAACGCGTCATCGGCCCGCCGGTGCGGCCCGAAGTGACGTTCATCTCGACCTTCGCCGAAGGGCGGACGGACGAGGAAATCGTCGCATCGAACCTCGCCAATCAGCAATTGCAGGATCGGATCCGCGAAGAACAGGCCGTGCGAGAGGAAGAAGTGCGCGAGATGTACCGCACGCTCGGACGGGCGAGCGGGCTGGACGTCGATGCGATGGAAGCCGAGATCGCCGCCGATCGTGCCCGCCAGGAAGCCCGCCGCAAGCGACTGCTCGAAGCGGCAGGCCTTCCTGCGGGTACAGCACCCGAAGCCGAAACCGATCCTGAAACCGCAGCCGAATAACGCGCCCGGCGCCGAGGACCGGCGCTGGCTCGACGCGGCGGCGCGGCTTGCGTTGCGCGGACGACCGCTCGCGCGGCCCAATCCATCCGTCGGCGCGCTGCTGGTCAAGGACGGACTTGTGGTCGGGCGCGGCTGGACCCAGGCAGGCGGGCGTCCCCATGCCGAGGCGGTGGCGCTCGCTCAGGCAGGCGACGCGGCGAAAGGCGCGACGCTCTACGTCACGCTCGAACCGTGCGCGCATGTCTCGCCGCGTGGCCCATCCTGCTCCTCTCTTCTGGCGAACAGCGGCATCGTGCGCGCAGTCGTCGGGTGTGGCGATCCCGATCCTCGCACGGCGGGGCGAGGCCTCGAGACACTACGCGCTGCCGGTATCGACACCCTGCTTGTCGATCATTCGCCCTCTTCCGCAAGCCTCGCCGGTTATCTGATCCGCGCGCGCCTCGGTCGCCCGCATGTCACGCTCAAGCTGGCCCTTTCGCTGGACGGCTGCATCGCGCTGACCGATGGGTCGAGCCGCTGGATTACCGGGGCGGAGGCGCGCGCCCATGTCCATGCACGCCGCGCGCTGGCGGGTGCGATCCTCGTCGGCGGCGGGACCTGGCGCGCCGATACGCCTCGGCTGAACGTTCGCCTGCCGGGCCTTCAGGATCGCAGCCCCGAACGCGTCGTCCTGACGCGCGGATCGATCGAAGGCGTCCGTACGATTGCCGCGCCAGAGGACATCGCCACGCTCGATGCGCTGTATCTCTATGTCGAAGGCGGCGCGGCGACCGCCGCCGCTTTTCTGGCCTCGGACCTCGTCGACCGGCTCGAAATCTATCGCGCGCCGATCCTGATCGGGAACGGCCTGCCCGCGCTCAGGGATATCGGCCTCAGCGATCTTGCCGAGGCCCATGGCCGCTGGCACAGGGCGGAGACACGCATTCTCGGCCCGGACGTTTACGAGCGTTACGAGCGCTTCGGCCAAAAAGGATAGAGCCATGTTCACCGGCATCGTCACTGCCATCGGCCGGATTGCGGCCACCGAGACGCGCGGCGACACCGCCGTGCGCATCGCCTGCCCCGAGGAGGCGCAATGGCAGCCGGACACGATTCCCATCGGCGCTTCCATCGCCTGTTCGGGCGTCTGCCTGACCGTGACCGAGCGCGGCACAGATGCCGATGGCCCCTGGTTCGCGGTCGACGTTTCGGGCGAGACGATTGCGCGCACCGTGCCCGGCATGTGGAAGGAAGGCCGCCCGCTGAACCTCGAACGGGCGCTCAAGATCGGGGACGAATTGGGCGGCCATCTCGTGACGGGCCATGTCGACACGGTCGGTGAGGTCGTGCTGGCGCGCGAGGAAGGCGGATCGCGCAAGATCGCCATCCGCATCGGGCGCGAACATGCGCCCTTCGTCGCGCCCAAAGGGTCGATCACGATCGACGGCGTTTCGCTGACGGTGAACGATGTGCGCGACCGACCGGACGGATCTTGCGACTTCGCCCTGAATCTCATTCCCCACACCGGCGAAGTCACGACGCTCGGCGACCTGCGCGAGGGAAGCCGCGTCAATCTCGAAATCGACGTACTGGCTCGCTACCTCCAGCGAATGCGCGCGCTCGACCGGGCCTGAGCGGTCCGGGCGCTGTCGGTCCGAAGCGTCGTCCGACCCTTGGTCGTCTACGCCTGCGGAACGCGCCTCAGCCCGCCACCGTCGCCAGCGCGGCGATGAACTTGTCGATATTGCCGCGATGGAGGCCCGCCACGTTGATGCGGCCTGACCCGGCCATGTAGATGCCGTGATCCTTGCGCAGCGCGGCGATCTGGTCGCTCGACAGGGGTAGCACGGCGAACAGTCCGTTCTGATCGGCCAGCGCGCTCAGATTGAGGCCGGGAATGTCGCCATCCGCCGCGGCCAGGCGTTCGCGCACGCCGCGCATCCGCTCGCGCATATCGTCCAGCTCGCCGAGCCAGTCGCGCGTCAGATCGGCATCCTCGACCACGATCCGCACGGCGGCCCCGCCGTGATCGGGCGGCATCGACCAGGTCGCGCGCGCCAGCATGTTGGCGTTGGACATGATCGCGTCGAGATCGCCGGCCTCTTTCGCCAGCACATAGAACGCGCCCACACGGTCACGATAGAGTCCGAAATTCTTGTCGCAGCTATAGGCCACCAGCGCTTCGGGCACGGCATCGATCACCGTGCGAATGCCCGCCGCATCCTCTTCCATCCCGTGGCCGAGGCCCTGATAGGCGATGTCGAGCACCGGAAGCACGGCACTGTTCGCCAGCGCATCGGCAATCGCGCGCCATTGTTCGTCCGTGTAATCGATCCCGGTCGGGTTGTGGCAACAGCCGTGCAACAGCACCAGCTCGCCCTCGCCCCCTTCGCGGATCACGCGCAGGACCGCATCGAGATTCGCCGTCCCGTCGGGCAACGCATGGTCGAAGGGCACGGTCTCCAGTCCCAGATCGGAAACGATCTGCGCGTGGTTGGGCCAGCTCGGCGTACCGAGATGGACGCGCCGCGCACCGGCCTTCTGCGCCAGCGCCAGTGCCAGCCGCACCGCGCCGGTTCCGCCCGGCGTCTGCATCCCGGCGATGCGCCCGCCACGCTCCGGATTTCCGCCGAAGATGTAGGGCATCAGGCCCGAAACGAACCCGCCATCGCCTTCCGGGCCGAGATAGCTTTTGGAATCCTGTTCATCGACCAAGCGCTGTTCGGCGCCCTTGATCGCCTTGAACACCGGCGTCGCCCCGTCTCCGGTGCGATAGACGCCGACGCCGAGATCGATCTTGTCGTCGCGCGGATCGGCGGCATGAAGCTTGATGAGCGCGAGCAGCGCGTCGGCGGGTTGGGCTTGGAGAGCGTCGAGCATGCCCGCGTCCTTGCCCGCGCGCCGGAGCGCCTGCAACAGGGAATTGTCTATCGCAGAGACGAGATCGGCTTCATCATCCGCATGCCCGATGCGCGCTCAGAAGGGCAGCCAACGCTGCTTCTTCGAAAACTTCATATAGCCCGCATTGATGCCGAGCCTGAGGCCTGCCCCCACCCGGATCGGGATCAGCACGACATCGCCCTTGCGCAGGTAACTCGCCGTCATCCCGCCAATGGCATAGGCCTGGCCTTCGCCCGCCGGATAGCGTTCGTACAATTCCTCGCTGTCGTAGAGATTGTAGACGAGCACGAAGGTACTGCCGGCATTGGCGCCTGCATCGAAGCCGATCGACGGTCCGGTCCAGTAGACCGGGCGCTCGCCCTCGACCTTGTGATAAAGCGTACCCGAACCGTAGCGCGCGCCGACGATGAAAGCGCCGCCCGCTTCGCGCCCGACGATATAGGCGTTGGGCTGGCCCTGTTCGGCGAGCAGTTTCTGGATCAGCTTGGCCACCCCTTCAGCGCCCTTGCCGAACACGCCTTCGGCCGCGCCGATCAAATCGTCCTCGCGATACGTTGTCGCAGGGTCGTCCGCCGGGGCGGTCTGCGCATCAGGCGTCGCTGGGACGGTTTCAGACCAATCCACGCCCGTCGCCGTGTCGCTGCCGGGATCGCTCCATGTGGGCGCAGTCGGCTGGGTCGTCTCCGCGGGATAGGAGACACTGGGTTCGATAGGTCGCGGATCGGCATAGACGTCCTGATCGCCCGGGTTTTCGATCAGATCGCCGTCGATCGGTGCCTCATAGGCATCGTTGGGATCGACACGCTCGACCTGTGCGGCAAGCGGCGTCACGGCTAGACCGAGCGCGGCCAGGCCCATGGCGAGCGGGCGCATGACTATCGCAGACCAGCTGCGGGGCAGCGATTGGGCGGACAGGTTCATGGCGGGTTCCCTCCCTTGTGCCGAACGTGCGACGAACGGGCGCGGCGCTCGTCCAAGACGCGCCGCTCCAATCTTACGAGACGGCGTTGATCGCGCCACCGCAATGAGCGCGCGATGAACCGAATCCGAAACGCGCCGAATCGAGTCTGTCCCTGCGTCCACAATCCTCGATATGGCAGGACCAAACCCCTTGAAGCCACGCCCACCCCCCGTTATAGCGCGCCCCTCGCAGCCGACGTGCTTGCTGCGGAGACGTGGGTGAGTGGCTGAAACCAGTTCCCTGCTAAGGAACCGTACTCTATCAGGGTACCGAGGGTTCGAATCCCTCCGTCTCCGCCACCTCCCGGATTTTCACGAACCGCAGCGGAACGTTCTGGACGGCTCAAACTTTAGGTTTTGCGCGGTTTGCAGCTTTACAACAGTTCGCCAAAGTCCACCGCGGACCGCGTTAGACCGGCGCCTATCGTTGTCTAAAACACTGTTTTGATTGTTGGCCAACGCTTGTTAAAGCAGCGCCACGATGTTCTCGCGCGCGTGTGATAAGCTTTACGTCAAGCAAGTCGAAAGCCTCAAACAGGTCGGCATGTATTTCGACGGTGGCCACTTTTACCTTCGGATCCGCGAATCTGGGCGCTCTTGGTTTTTTCGTCGGCACCTTGCACGGAAAGCGCATCACGCTGGGTCTGGGGACCGCTCTCGACGTGACTTTGGCCAAGGCGCGCGAACGTGCGGCAGAAGCCCGATTGCTGATTATCGACTACGCGCCGGGCGGCCTCTCTTTATCCAACCTTGAGGGCCGAAAGGCTAGATCTGAGAAAGTTCAGATTGCCCTGCGCAAGGTGGCTTCCAACCCCGCGAACGCTATCCTCAAGATCCGGTTGATCTCCGATCTCAAGGCACCTTTCCCACGAAGAGAGCGCTAACGGAATCCATTCACCCAGCGCATTCCCGGGGTCCGCTGCCGCTTTCGCCAGCGCAATATTGCCGGTTATGAAAAAGAAGTCAGGTGAATGCTGAAAGCGTCCCAAATTTTCATGCGCGTGGATCAGCGCCTTATCGAGTTCGCCGCCCTGCGAGAGGCAGTAGAGATAGCGAATGGTAAGCCCATGCTCCCAATTTGCATTTTTTGGCGTCAACGCCATCGACTGGCGGAGCAGGTCGCACGCCTGAGCAAACTCAGCCCTCTTCGAGGCTTCTTGGCCGAGATGATAAAGTATGTAGGCATCACCGGGCCGCTCCTCCAGATCCTGCCAAAGCAAGCTCGTATTGCGATCGGCTTTGGTCTCCAACTGCGATTGGAGATATCCGTCATGCTGGATATGAAGTTGGATCTTCAGGCAAGACAAATCTGAAACGACTTGTTCGTGTACGCGCCTTTCGAACCTGACACCGCGGGGAAGAAATCTCGTAAGCCAATTTTGTGTGTGCGTTGGAGTATTCTCTCCGTTTCTTTCTTGCACCGCATCACACAAACTGCGGACACAAACAGCGCCTAATCGATCGGGTGCATGCCGCCAAGAACGCAAATTCGGGCCACCTGACACGATCCACTCATCCGCATCAATGATGAGATTCCAATCCGCATCAGCCAACTCTAGTGATCGATTGCGCGCCTCGGCAAAGCTGCCAGGCCACGGCATCTCGTATACGAGAGCGCCAGCCTTACGAGCCAGTTCCATTGTTTGATCGGTCGAACCGGTGTCAAGAACCACCATCTTGTCGACAAATGGTCTGACGCTTTCGAGGCACCGCGTGATACAGCGAGCCTCATTGCGAACGATCATGGCAGCCGCAAGGCTGGCCTGCGCGGCTTTCGTCATCGGCTTCCTTGACCTTCGCAAAATGGGTAACTCCAAAAGGTTAAGCTCTGCTTGCCTCGTTTATTGCAAGATAGTTAACGAAGGTATAATATCCTTACGTGAAACCCCGATCCGCTTGGGTGCAATTTGAAATATCTAGGGATAAATACCTACAGGATCCTTCGACAAAATTAACGCTGTTTCCTTACTGCGCTGCGACAGAACTTCCTCTCCCCAGGGGAAGATTGTCGGAGAATCTCGGTTATGATCCCCAAGCGGCTTCATTTTATATGGGTGGGTGACGAAACACGTCGGCCAGATAATTGCATCGCCACCTGGCGCGATGCCCATCCAGATTGGGAGATCCGCGTTTGGGGCAACGATGACCTTCAAAACGGCAACTGGATCAATGCTCGTCACATGAACGAGATGAGCCAGCGCGAATGGAACGGTGTTGCCGATCTGATGCGTTGGGAAATCCTTTTAGAGCATGGCGGCGTGGTCTGCGACGCCGACAGCATCTGTGTCCGCCAGCTCGATGACCACCTTCTCGATTGCCCCGCATTTGCATGCTGGGAAAGCGAGATCGCGCGGCCAGGCCTTATCGCTGCCGGCTACTTCGGCAGCGAAGCTGGCAATCCCTTCGTCAAGCAGATCATCGACGACATCGCCGAGGCTCCGTCTGTCGTGAACGGTATGGCCTGGCAGACGGTAGGTCCGCAACGGCTGACCGATTGCTATCGCAAATTCCGCTACAACTCCCTGCGGATCTATCCGAGCCACTACTTTATCCCCCGCCATTTCACCGGTGTTGAATATGATGGTGACGACGCTGTCTATGCCAAGCAACTATGGGGCTCGACGATAGGTGGCTACGAGCACATCCATAAGGCCGACGTGGATATGATCCGTCAACGCGGCACACTGGAAGGGCAGATGCCCACCGCACCCGCACCCGCACCCGCACCCGCTCCGGCCAGCCAGACTCCCGACGCTGCGCCGGCCGCGCCGAAAGGCTCGCAGCTCGAAAAGATCCACGCCCCCTATTTCCTGCAGCGCGTTGAAGTCAGTTCCGAGGTTGCCGGAATGGGCCGTCTCGAAGTTCTGCAGCACTTGTGCAGCGGCAAGCGGGTACTGCACGTGGGTTGCGCCGACTGGCCGATCACCGATCTGAACGCCTCACTCCACCTTGCCTTGCAACCGCACTGCGCAGTTCTCGACGGCGTCGATCCGCATACTGAAGCGCTTGATATGCTGAGGCCGCATGTGACCGGACAGCTATTCAGCACAATCGGCGAAGCTCAAGATCAGTATGATGTCGTGCTGGTGCCCGAGGTCTTGGAGCACGTGGCTGACGTCGAAGGGTTCCTTGGCGAGCTCGAAGCAGTGAACGCTTCGGTCTATCTGATCTCTGTCCCCGACGCTTTCCAGTGCCGCGTGCGCCATTTCGATTACGTCAGCGAAACCGAAACATTCTTCGAGGCCGTCCACCCCGATCACAACGTCTGGTACACGCCCTACACATTCGCAAATACGCTCCGTAAGTATTCGGGACTCGAGCTGCAACGCATGTGGTTTTTCAACCACATCTCGCTCCTGGCACTACTCAGCAAGCCCGACATGGCCTTGCCAGCATGACGATACGTATGCCTGTCCGAAGCTCGCCCCCTGTAGCGCGACATGCAAGGTGAGAGATCGTGCCGCCTCGACCGGAAATTTTCTCGAGCAGTCTGCCTTGGCCTCACGCAAGATGCTCCTTACTTCACCTCAAGCATGATGGCTATAAGGACCGCTCTTGGCTGGTAGCGGAAATGCGGCTTTTGCGGTTTCAGTGCCGATAAGCAGACTGACTGCTTGCGGCCTAGAAGCGGAAACTCTCGATCGACAAACGTCCGCACGGGGCCGTGAAAGACCGACGCATAAAGTTGGCGCCAGTATTGGCTAGAGCTGAGAAACACAATATTCTGCCGTGTTCACAATTGACTTTGTATCCCTCCGTCTCCGCCACCGGCCTTTCCAAGGCTTTCGACTCTATCAAAAAAGCCTGGCCGAAAACTCTTTGCGGAGCCGGGACGTTTCTTTCGCGCACGCGCACCGACGCTACAGATCGAGGCCTGCCCCGACGATCCGCTTGCCCAGTGTGTGGCCGGATATCCAGGCGCTTTCGATCCGAGGCGCGAGCAACCAATCTCCACATGCGCCCAGTCCAATTTCCTCATTCCAATAGCACCCCTCGGAGCGCGAACTCGAAAGCGCGTAACGCCATCTATGCGCCCGGATGAAGATCGGCTGTAAGGTGACGCCGATCAGAGAGGCAAATCGTTCGCTCAGCCTTTGTTCGATGTCCGCTGGCTCGTGCTCAAGATACTGACGCGACCAGTCCGGATCGGCGTGGACCACCCAGGCTTCACCGCCTTGCCGCTTAGGCTTGCCCGAATTGCGCGTCGCCGACGAAATACCCGGTCCCTTCACGATATCCTCGTGGATCGGCAGGGGTTCTGCAAAACCGAGCATCACCGTCCAACAAGGCTCGGTGCGCGATCCGGCGGCGCGGCGCGCCATTTCGGGATCGCCGGCCCCCGCCAGCAGCGCCGTCTGTTCGGCGGGCATGGCCAGGACCACCTGATCGAAGTTCCGCAAATCGGATTCGCCGATCCGGACGCTCCAGCCGCTCTTACCGGAAGAAAGCGCGGTCACCTCGGCTCCCCAGGCAATTTCGATACCGTCAGCCAGGCCTTCGATCAGCGTTGCCATTTTCGGCGTGCCGACCCACGCATCTTCCCCGGCAACCGGCCAGGGGGCGACCATTCCCTTGTCAGCGAGTTTCGCCGCGACGCTGCGAAAAAGCGGATGGCGGACGGTGAAATACTGCGCGCCGTAATCGAAGGAAAAATCGTGACCGTCCTTTTCGACAGTGCGAGAAGAAACGCGCCCGCCGGGACGCCGGCCCTTGTCGAAAACATGCACGGACAGGCCTGCCTCGCTCAGCACTCGTGCGCAGGCGATCCCGCTTATTCCGGCTCCGATGACGGCAATTTGCGATCCGATCGAATTGGCTGTCTGCATATTCTTCGCCCCCTGGCAGTGACAGAAGAGTTCTGCCCGTCGCACCCTTCCTGAAGCGAGCCGAACGTTTAGACCGCCGTTTACGATCCCCACCCTAACGTTTTCCGGCCTTTACAGAGAGGCGGTTCGATAGCCTGGGCGAGCCAGCACGGCTCCGTGGTGATCGAGAGCGAGTTCCTTCTACATGGCGTGATGAAAACTCTCCGCCGGGATGCGCTCCGAAAGGCTTCAGACGCGACCGATACCGCGTTTCAGTATGCTGTTCGCACGACTTGCCACATCCTCGGCGGCGCCATCGTTTTCGCATGCCCAGATGGCATAGCGCAGGCCGAGAAAGACGTTCATCCCCATGATCGCCCAGGCTTCGACCTCGCCTAGGTCCGGGCGCAAATCTCCCTTGTCGCCCCCGGTCGCAAGCCGTTCCGTAATCCGCTTCCCGATCGTCTCGTAATGGGCACGGTAATTCGCCGGATCGACGAATTCCGCCTCGTCGATGATGCGATAGACTTCCTTGTGTTCGGCTGCGAAGTTCAGAAACCCGAGCAGAGCCTGGCGCTCGATCTCCAGAGCTGACGCCGCAGGGTCAATGGCCGCCCGAGCCGCCTGTTTCACTGCATCGCTCATATCGGAAACCAGCGCGCGGAAGATCGCGTCTTTGCTGTCGAAATAAGTGTAAAAACTGCCCAGTGCGACTCCGGCCCGCGCGGTTATCGCGCTGATCGAAGCGTCATGAAAGCCATGATCGCCGAACTCGCCCGCCGCCGCGTCCAGAAGCTTTCGCAAAGTGCGCCTGCCCCGCTCCGTCCTCGGTTGCTTGTCCGAGCGCGTATCGCCTTGCGTCATAATTCCCTCTGCACTTCGCAAATCCCGATCGTTGGGACCAAATTAGGGCGGCATGCATCGCACATGCAAGAACAAACTTGAAAGGTGGTTCATGTTTCGGTATTGAACCTTCAAAGAATGTCCTCCGTGTGGAGCGAGAGGGCCGCAATATGGGAGGGTTCAGACTATGTGTGCCAGCGCGAATCGGACGCCGAAACGATTGCTTATGGGACTGTTCGCCGGGTGCGCGCTCGGTGCGTTCGCCCTGCCCGCCAATGCTCAAAACGTTGCCCAGACCGTCGGCGACCCCGCCGATCAGGAAATGCCACGTCAGCCTGGCCCCGTAGCCAGCGACGAACCGCAAGAGCCGGGTGTCGATAACACCATCATCGTGACGGCACGCCGCCGCGAGGAGCGTCTCGTGGACGTGCCGATTGCAGTCACTTCGCTAAGCGGCGAACAGCTGGAAAAGGCAGGCGCGCTCGACATCACCGATGTCGGCCAGGTGGTACCGAACGTCACGTTGGAAGCCAGCCGGGCGACCAATTCCACGCTCACCGCCTTCATCCGTGGCATCGGCCAGCAGGATCCGGTTTCCGGTTTCGAGCAGGGCGTGGGCATCTATCTCGACGATGTCTATCTGAACCGCCCCCAGGCCGCAGTGCTCGACATCTACGACGTGGAACGGATCGAAGTGCTGCGCGGCCCGCAGGGAACGTTATATGGCCGCAACACGATCGGCGGTGCAGTCAAATACGTGACTCGCCGCCTGCCGCAGGATTTCGCCCTTAAGGCGCGGGCGACCTACGGAACCTATAATCAGGCCGAGGGAGTTCTGACCGCGTCCGCGCCGCTGAACGACATAATCCGCGTTGGCGGATCGATTGCACGCCTGTCGCGCGGCGGCTTTGGCGACAATCTCACGACCGGTCTCGAAAACTACAATAAGGACATCTGGGCCGGGCGGCTGAGCATGGAGATGGGCGGCTATGGCGAGCCGGTCTTCCTTCGCATCAGCGGCGATTACACCAAGGACGAAAGCGATCCGCGGGGCGGCACGCGCCTGATCCCGGGCCTCGCCTCGGGCGCTCCGGTGCTCGACGATGTTTTCGATACCCGCGGCGGTCTCGACGATCCCATTCAGGATGTCGAAGCCTATGGCCTCGCGATGAACGCAGAGATCATGGTCAGCGATACGGTGACGCTGCGATCGATCAGCGCATGGCGCAAGGACGACAGCCTTGGCCCGATCGATTTCGATGCGCTGCCCGCCGTCGATCTTGACGTGCCCGGTGCCTATTTCAACGAGCAGATCAGCCAGGAACTGCAACTGCTTTACGACAACGGGCCGCTGAACGGTCTGCTTGGCTTCTATTATCTCGATGCCAAGGCGGACACGCTGTTCGATGTGCGCATCTTTACGACGTTCGCCGGCCTCACCGCCTTCACCCGTGCCGATGTCGATACCGAGACCTACGCGATCTTCGGCGACCTCACCTACGACATCGGCGACCGGCTGAGCGTGTCGCTGGGCGGACGATACACTTGGGACGAGCGCACGGCAGACATTCTGCGGCAGAATTATCTCGGCGGGGGATCGCCCTTCTTCGGCGGTGCGGGCATTCCCTTCGGCGCACCGAGCACCAATTTCCAGGGGTCGGCCAAGTTCGAGAAATTCACCCCGCGCGCCTCGATCAGCTTCATGCCGACGCCCGACCACAATCTTTATGCGAGCTATTCGAAAGGCTTCAAGGGCGGCGGCTTTGACCCACGTGGCGTGGGTACCAACGCGCCCGCCGCAATTCCGGGCCAACCGACCGATTCCGAGATCGCCGATTTCCTCAGTTTCGCGCCCGAAGAGGTCGACAGCTACGAAATCGGCTACAAGGGCAACCTTATGAACGGGGCGCTCAACGTCGCTGCCGCGGCCTTCTACGCCGATTATACCGACGTTCAGATCCCCGGCTCGGTCGCCTGCACGATTCAGGTCAACGGTGCGCCAACGCCTTCGTTCTGCGGCATCGTTTCGAATGCGGGGGCGGCGACTTTCAAGGGGCTGGAACTGGAAGCGAGCGCTCGCCTCGGCGGGGGCTTCAATCTGTCGGGATCGCTCGGCTATATCGATGCGCGATACGACGAATATATCGCCAATATCGGCAACACGCCGACCGATGTCGCCGAATTCCGCGAAGTTCAGAACACGCCGGAATTTACCGGCAGCGCCACCGCAAGCTACACACTGTCGGTCGGCGCAGGCGATCTCTATCTGGGCACCACGGTCAGCTATCGCAGCAAGACCTTCCAGTTCGAAATCCCGAACGAATTCATCGATCAGGACGGCTATGCGCTGGTCGATGCGAGCATAGTCTATACCGCCCCGGGCGAGCGGTTCAGCTTCGGCGTGTATGGGAAGAATCTGTTCGACAAGGAGTACAAGACCAGCGGCTACACCTTCGTCGCTGCCGACCCGCGCACCGGGGCGATCCCGTTGGGTGCCAATGGCTTCCCGATTCCGACTCTGGGCCGCGAAGGAACGCTGACCGCATTTTACGGCAATCCACGCCAGATCTTCGCCACGGCAACGTTTCGATACTAACAAGGCCAAGGGGCCGCGGCTTCTTTCGACCGCGGCCCCGGCCTTCCCGCACGAGCGCTTACGTGCGGCGGCACAATCTCCAGCTCTGATCATCCGCTTCAGAGCGCACTTTCCGCGCAAGCGCCCCATTGCAAAGCTTGGAATTGAGGCGCATTCGTCTCGCCCATAGAAATCGGCCCGTCGAATTATGACGCAGCGATTTTCAAAGCATCGGGAGAGCACGATGGCGGACGAGAGCAAAAAGAACGCCGACACCCTTCCCCACTCACCCGGCCCCGCCGGGGGCTGGGGTTCCATGAAAGGCATCGCCAGCATCTACGGCGAAACCTGGGCCTCTCCCGGTGCGCTCGACAGCCTGCGACGCCTGAACAAGCCAAAGGGCGTGATGTGTATGTCTTGCGCCTGGCCCAAGCCGGCGAACTATTCCGCGTTCGAATTCTGCGAAAACGGGGCGAAGGCCACGTTGTGGGAATTGACCAAGGATCGCTGCACACCGGAATTTTTCGCGTATGACGGACATACGGTCACCGAATTGCGCGAATGGTCGGACCACGAGCTCGAAAAATCGGGTCGCTTGACCCACCCGATGAGATACGACGCCGCGTCGGATCGCTATATGCCGATCGAGTGGGACGATGCCTTTGCAGAAATCGGCGCGACCCTGCGCGATCTGCCGCGCGAGGATGTGGTCTTCTACGCCTCCGGCCATGCCGGGCTGGAAGCGAGCTATCTCTACGCCCTTCTTGCCCGCGCCTATGGCAACAACAATCTGCCGCAAAGCAGCAATATGTGCCACGAGACCACTTCGGTGGGCCTCACCAAGGTAATCGGTTCGCCCGTCGGCACAGTGACGTTCGACGATCTGGCCGAGACCGACTGCTATTTCTATTTCGGCCAGAATCCTGGCACGAACAGCCCGCGTTTCCTTCACAATCTGAAGGATCTGAAAGACCGCGGCGGCAAGATCGTGACCTTCAATCCGGTGATCGAGCAGGGCCTTGTCGCCTTCGTCGATCCGCAGAACCCGCTGGCGATGCTGACGGGCAAGGAAACGGTGATCTCCGACCAGTACCACCAGGTGCGGTCGGGCGGCGATGTCGCGGCGATCCTGGGCCTGTGCAAAGTCGTGGTGGAAGCCGACGACCGGGCACGCGAGGCGGGCACGCGCGAGGTTATCGACCATACCTTCATCGAGCAGCACACGACCGGTTTCGATGCGTTCATCGCCTGTTGCCGCGATGCCGACTGGGCCGATATTGAAAAGGCCAGCGGCCTTACGGAAGATGCACTGCGCGAAGCAGCCCAGGTCTATATCGAAGCCGAAAAGGTGATCGGCGTTTATGGCATGGGCTTCACCCAGCACACGCATGGCGCGCTCAACATCGCCATGCTGGTCAATCTCCTGCTCCTGAAAGGCAATATCGGTCGCCCGGGCACCGGTTGCTGCCCGGTTCGCGGCCATTCCAATGTTCAGGGCCAGCGAACGGTCGGTATCGCAGAAAAGGCGCATCTCGTCCCGCTCGACAAGCTGAAAGACCTGTTCGATTTCGACCCGCCGACGAAAGACGGAATGCATGTCGTCGATGCGGTGCAGGGGCTGATCGAAGGCAAGGTGCGGGGGTTCATCTCGCTCGGCGGCAATCTGGTACGCGCCGTGCCCGATCAGAAGCGGATGGAGGAAGGCTGGGCCAGCCAGGACATCGTCGTCATGGTGTCGACCAAGCTCAATCGCAGCCATCTCTATCCGGGCAAACAGGCCTATATCCTGCCATGCCTCGGCCGGTCCGAAGTGGACGAGCAGAAAAGCGGCAATCAGGCCGTGACGAGCGAAGACAGCTTTTCGATGATCAACGGATCGGTCGGCCATCGCCCGCCCGCCTCCGAACATCTCAAGAGCGAGCTCGCCATCGTCAGCGGGATCGCCAAGGCCACGCTCGATCCCAACCCCAAGATGGAATGGGACGAGTGGACCGGCGATTATTCGCTGGTGCGCGATCTGATCGAGGCGACCTATCCCGACGACTTCCACGACTTCAATAAGCGGATGTTCGAGGCCGGCGGCTTCTGGCGCGGCAATCCGGCGGCGGAGCGGATCTGGAAGACGGACAGCGGCAAGGCCGTGATCACCACGCCGCCGCAGCTGACTTCGCTCGGTTTCGAGGACAGGCCGGGACGCTATCGCCTGCTCACCATGCGCTCCAACGATCAGTTCAACACCACCATCTATGGCTATTCCGATCGCTTCCGCGGGATCGAGGGCACGCGCGACGTGGTTTTGATGAACCCGGACGACATTGCCGAAGCCGGTCTCAAGGATGGCGATACCGTCCGCCTTGTCAGCGATTACGATGGCGACGATGTCGAGCGCCATCTGGGCGGGCTGAAGCTGGTGGCCTACAAGCTGCCGCGCGGGACGATCGCGGGGTATTATCCGGAATGCAACGTGCTGGTGCCGATCACGCACCATGACGAGATTTCGAAGACCCCGGCATCGAAGTCGGTCCCGGTCAGGATCGAAGCCGTTTGAATTCGGCGACGATCCCGCAAGGGGTGCATATAGCCGCAATCGCCCTGCTGATGCTGGGCGTGCTTTGTGCAGCCTATATGGCGTGGCAGATGAAGCGCACGCCGCCCAAAATGGCGGTGATGCGGTTCGTCTGGCCACTCTGCGCCCTGTTCGCAGGCCCGCTGCTGATCTGGTTCTACCATCGCTATGCCGGAATGGATTCGGGTAAGACGCCTTACGCTGCGAAGGTGGCCAAGGGCACGCTGCATTGCGGAGCGGGCTGTTCGCTGGCCGATCTCATCTGCGAGAATGTCGCCCATTTCGCACCCGGCGTGCTCGCTTTTTTCGGGATTGGGACGATCTTCGAGACGGAGATCTTCGCCCAATGGACGATGGATTACGTCTTCGCCCTCTTGATCGGGATCGTCTTCCAGTATTTCGCCATCGCTCCGATGCGCGACCTTTCGGTCGGCGAGGGGATCGTGGCCGCCACCAAGGCAGACGTCCTATCGCTCACCAGCTGGCAGGTCGGCATGTACGGCTTCATGGGCCTAGCCCATTTCGTGCTTTTCCCCGCGCTGTTCGGGGGAAAGGTGGATGCGGGCAGTCCGGTGTTCTGGGTCGCGATGCAGATTGCAATGCTGGCAGGCTTCGCCACCGCCTATTTCCCGAACTGGTGGCTGATCCGGTCGGGCTTGAAAGAGGAAATGTAAGGCGCCTCAGGCGATAAGAACTACGGTCGGTGTGGGATGGTTGTTCGTCAGCCGTCCTGCGCCGACGAATGCATCGACGCGCCGCCTCCGCCGCTTTCGTGCATGCGCTCTCCCAGGTCCGACATCACGTACCACGTTCCGCCCGCCATGATGGCCAGCAGGCAGACGGAGAACAACACCAGCAAGAGATCTTCGCGAGATTGCTCGCCCGAAAAGCTGAGATGCAGGAATTCGCGCAGATGGACGACGATCTGCAGCAGCGCGGCAACGCAGATCAGCACGATTTTCCAGCTCGTCGACAGGTCGGAGAGCAATGCGGCGAACGCACCGCCTGTCAGCAGCAGGCTGGCGAGAAAGCCGATCGCATAGCTGCGGACCTCCTCGCGCGCGGTATCCTTCGGATCGAGCTCTCCCGTGTTCGGCTTGGTCATGCCAGAGGCACCAGAAACACGAAGGAGAATATGCCGACCCAGACGAGGTCGAGGAAATGCCAGAATACTCCCAGCATGGAGAGGCGCACTTTCACGACATCGTCGACCCCGCGAGCGGAAAGCTGAGCGATCATGGCGAGGATCCACAGGATGCCCGAGAAGACGTGCACGCCGTGGAGGCCGACCAGCGTCCAGTAGGAACTGAGCCAGCCACTGGCCTGCGGTATGCCCCCCTTGCCCGCCTGCGTCAGAAAATCGCGCACCTCGAAGAACAGGAAGCCCGCACCCAACACCGCGCATAGCAGCAGCCAGCCGATGATCCTCGCGCGCTCCTGTTCGTATTTCACCGCCAGCGACACCCCGCCATAGGCGACGCCTCCCACGAGCAGGAACGCCGTCTGGATCGCCACGCTCTTGATGTCGAACAGGTCTTGCGGGCCCGGGCCACCGGCAAGGCCGATGGGATCGAGGTAGGAGGCATAGGATGCAAACAGGATGCCGAAGATGATGAGGTCGCTCATCAGGAACACCCAGAACCCGAAGACGGTGTTTTCGGCTTGCTCGTGCGCTTCGCCGTGTCCGCCGCCGAGGTTCAGGCCGGGATAGAGGTTGGTCTCGCTCATCCCGCGAACTCCGACAGGTCGGGCACGCCGCGATTGCGTTCGGTTTCCTCCTCGGCGCGGGTGATCGGGGTCAGATTGGCAACCTGATCCCGGAAGCGCCGATCCGCTTCCTCGACTTCGGACGCGGGGATCACCTTGGGCTCGATCGCCATCATCCCGCGCACGGCCAGCAGACCGGGTATGGCGAGGAAGCTGAGGACCGCCAGCCACCAGATATGCCAGACCATTGCAAAGGCGAGGCCGAAACTGGCACCCGCGATCAACAGGCCGTGCGCCGTATTGGCGGGCATTTCGATGTCGCAATATTCCTCCGGCCCCTTCCACGGATCCCCCCTGCGCTTGGCTTCGCCCCAATCGTTACGCGCGACGACATGCGGGATGCGGGGATAGGTCCATTCCGGCACCGGGGCGGGCGAGGACCATTCGAGCGTGCTGCCATTCCATGGGTCACCGCCCGGCACGGCCAGAGCCAGCCGATTGCGATAGCTGGTCCAGAACGTCCAGAACAGCGCCGCCAGCGCACACAGCATCAGCACCGCGCCGAAGCCTGCGAGATACATCCACGGAAGAAAATCGGGATTCTGGAACGTCGGTGAGCGGCGGGGCATGCCCATCAGGCCCAGCACGTAGAGCGGCATGAAGGTGAAGATGAAACCACCCACGAACAGCAGGGCCGTGCGCCGCCCCCATGCCTCGTCCAGCCGGAAGCCGAAGGCCTTGGGGAACCAATAATGGATGCCCGCCAGCATGCCGTACAGCACGCCGGGAATGATCACGTTATGGAAATGCGCCACCAGGAAGGTGGAATTGTGGACCTGATAATCGATCGACGGATTGGCCAGGATGATGCCCGAAAGACCGCCGATCACGAACAGCAGGAAGAAACCGGTGAGATACACGATCGGCGCGGTGATGCGCACGCGGCCGCGCCACATCGTCGCCATCCAGTCATAGATCTTCACACCAGTCGGGACGCCGATGATCATCGTGGCGATTCCGAACGCGATGTTGACGCCCGCGCTTTGCCCCATGGTGAAGAAGTGGTGCAGCCAGACGGTGAAGCTGATCACCGCGATGCTCATGCTGGCGATCACCAGCGAGGTATATCCGTAAAGCCGCTTGCCCGAATAGGTGGAGCTGATTTCGGAAAATACACCGAAGGCGGGCAGGATCAGGATGTAGACTTCCGGGTGGCCGAACATCCAGAAGATGTTCGCATAATTCATCATGTTGCCACCGGCATCGTTGGTGAAGAAGTGGAAGTCCAGATACCGGTCCAGCACCAGCATGCCGCTCGATACGGTCAGCGCAGGCATGGCATAGATCAGCATGATGGCGACACACAGGCTGGTCCAGCAGAACAGCGGCATGCGCATGAAATGCATGCCCGGCGCGCGTTCCTTGAAGATCGTGACCGCGAAATTCATTCCCGTCAGGGTTGAGCCGATGCCGGATATCAGGATCGCCCACAGCCAGTAATCGACCCCTTCGCCGGGACTGAAGTCGATACCGGTATAGGGCGGATACATGGTCCACCCGCCGGTCCCGAACTTGCCGATCAAGAGCGAGATCATGACCAGCGCCGCGCCGACCGCGGTCAGCCCCAGACTGACCTGGTTGAGCACCGGAAATGCCATGTCGCGCGCGCCCAGCTGCTGGGGCAGAACGAAATTGATCAGGCCGATCAGCAACGGCATCGCGACGAAGAAGATCATGATCGTGCCATGGGTGCTGAACAGCTGCGCGAAGTGATCCGGCGCGACCAGGCCGCTTTCCTGCTGCGCCAGCGTGCCCAGCGCACTCGCCTGATGCGCGCGCATCACGAAACCTTCGATGATGCCGCGCGCAAGCATGACCAACGCAAGTGCGATATACATGATGCCGATCTTCTTCGCGTCGGCCGAGGTCAGCCAGTTGCGATAGAGCGGCCCCCACCAGCGCATATAGGTCAGCAGCGCGACTCCCGCGATCGCGCCCAGAACCAGCACGCTGGCCGCACCGGCCCCAACGATCGTGCTGCTGTTCACATCACGCAGCAGGTCAGTGTAGGGCGTGACCGTCCAGTCGAGCTTGCCGAAAATGGGGCTTGGGTCCCGGCTCATTCGCTGCCCCGCCCCGGCGCGTTCGAAGGCAATCCGGTTCCGCCCCAGGCCGTCTTTCGCCCACTATTTCCGCCGCCGTGATATTTGGCGAGAATCCGGTCGAAAATACCGGTCGCGCCCAAGCCCATCACGATCGGCTCCGCGCTTTTCTCCAGCCCCAGGTCGGACCGCGCTTCTGCCAGCACGGACTGCCGACGCAGGATCGCATAGGTCCGCTCGTCCAGCGTCGGGCCGCCTGGCGTACGCTGCGTCCATGCCGCGTAATCCGCCGGTTCCAGCGCGCGGACCGTGAATTTCTGGCGACCGAATCCATCGCCGTTGAACTGGGTGTTTTCGCCCTCGGCCACACCGGTCCTGCTGGCCGCGAAGTTCAGCTTCGTCGTCATCCCCGGCATGGCGTAGATCTGGCCAGTGAGCGAGGAAATCAGGAGGCTCTGCATCACAGTATCGGTGGTCAGCGTCAATTGTACGGGCCGCCCCACCGGAACGGCCAATTCGTTGACCGTGGCGATGCCTTCTTCGGGATAGATGAACACCCATTTCCAATCGAGCCCGATGGCCTGAACCTGCAGGGGCTCCGGCCCCAGGGGCTCATAGGGATCGAGCTTCGTCGTCGAATACCACAGCCAGCTTGCCAGCACGACCACCACCAGAACCGGCACGCCCCACAGCGCCCATTCGAGCTTGCCGTTGAATTCCCATTCCGGTCGATATTCCCCCTTCGGCTTCGCATAGCGATAGCGCCACAGGATATAGGGCACGCCGATCAACACCGGCAGGATCACGACCATCGTGATCCCGATCACCCGCAAAAGGTGATTGAACTGCTCTTCGGCCACCGGGCCCATGGGTTGCAGGAAGCTCTGGTCGAGGCCCGACGATGCCTGCACCGCGTCGGGTGCAAGCATCGCGAGGGCAACCCCGATTGCGGTGTAAACCGATCTCACGCCTTCTGGCCGCTATCAGACGATGCCGCCGACGGCGGTCGCTGGCCGCCGCAACCGCATCAGTTCGCGGTGGGAGCTTCGGCGGACCCGGACAGCGTGGTCTCGATGGAGGTCGCCGCTTCCTGCAAGGCTTCCATGTCCTGGGCTTCGAATGCCGAGCGTGCGGACTGGATATCTTCCGTCAGCGACGGGCGAATATCGGCGGGAAAATTGATCGGATTGTCGTTCACAAGCCGGTCCAGATCTTCCAGCGCGACGGCGGTTTCGGTGCGATCCATTTCTCCGCTGGCGATACGCCCGGCAAGGGTGGCCGCTTCGGAACGGGCCTGGCCCGGAGTAGCGGCATCGCCGTCCACGCCCGGCTCTTCGGTCATAGCCGTGTCGGTCTGGCCGACCTCTTCCGCTTGCTGGCTGCCGCAACCCGCGAGCGCCAGAGCCATGGCGAGAGGGAGTGCGAACGCCGCAACCTTGTCAGTACGCATAAAAGACTTTCTCCATTTCGCGACCGAAGCCGCATTCATCCGAGCGCAAGGGTAGAGCGCCGCCTGATCACCGCAAGAAATTATTGCGCAGCAGGTCGACGACCTCCCTCGTCCGGCCATCCAGGACCGCTTTCACGCCGAACAGCGCCGTCCCGGCGACCTGAGAGGCTTCGATCTTGGGCGGCATGACCAGTTCCATCTGGTTGACCTTCACGTCCAGCAGGGCCGGTCCATCATGCCGCAGCCAGGCATCCATCGCCGGCTCGAGCGTATCGGCGTTTTCGACGTGCCAGCCCGAAATCCCGCAAGCTTCGGCCAGCTTCGCGAAATCCGGATTATGCAGTCCGGTGTAATGATCGACCAGCCCTTCGACGCGCTGCTCCATCTCCACGAAGCCGAACGTGTCGTTGTGGAAGACGACGAGCTTCAGCGGAATCTTTTCCTGCACCAGCGTCAGCAATTCGCCCATCAGCATGGTCAGGCTGCCATCGCCGCACATGGCGATGACCTGCCTGTCGGGATAAGCGAGTTTCATGCCCATCGCCTGGGGCATTCCGCTTGCCATGGTGCCGTGCAGCAGGGTGTTGAGGAAACGGCGCTTTCCGGTGGCCTCGATATGGCGAAGCATCCACACCATCGACGTGCCCGCATCGGACACGAAGATCGCATCGTCCGCCGCCTTGCCGTCCAGCATGTTGGCGACGAACTGCGGATGGATCAGGCCGGGATCGCTTTCCTTCCCCTGTTTCTGATACCCTTCGAGATCATCCTGCCACTGCTTTTGATGCGCTTCGAGGTGATCCCCGCTCGATTTTGCCGCAACCATCGGAAGCAGCGCGGCGACGGTCGACTTCGCATCGCCGACCAGCCCCAGGTGAATGGCCGAACGCCTGCCGAGATGCGTGGGATCGATATCGATCTGGACGATCTTCTTCCCGTCCGGATAATACTGGGTATAGGCGAAATCGCAGCCCAGGCTGATGACCAGATCGGCATTCTCCAGCGCGTCCACGCCCGCCCTGTTGCCTAGGATCCCGTTGACGCCGACATTGAAGGGGTTGTCCGGTTCGAGGAACTCTTTGGCGCGCGTAGTGTGTACCATCGGAGCCTTCAGCTTTTCGCACAGGGCCATGATCTCCTCGCGCGCATCGCGCGCCCCGATCCCGGCATAGACGGAAACCTTGCCCGCCGCATCGACCAGCGCGGCCAGCTCCGCCATTTCCGCATCGTTCGGGCGGCAGACCGGCTGCGGGCGATAAACCTGCCAGTCCATCGCATCCTCGTCCTTTTCGGTGAACATGTCGCCATTGACGATCACGACCGCCACGCCCTTCTTCGTCAGCGCGGCCTGCGCGGCCTTGGTCACGATGCGTCGCGCCTGCGAAGGGTGGGAGATATATTCGCAGAAATGCGAATGCTGCTCGTAGATCTTTTTCTGCTCCACCTCCTGCGGGAAGTCGAAACCCTTTTCCGTGCGCGCGACATCCGATGCGATGAGCAGGACGGGCGCGCCGTTGCGGTGGCTTTCGTAAATGCCGTTCACGAAATGGAGCGAGCCCGGACCGCATGTTCCGGCGCAGACCGACAATTCGCCGGTCATGTAGGATTCGCCCCCCGCTGCGAAGGCGCCGGCTTCTTCATGCCGCACGCCCACCCAGCGCAAATCGCTCTTGGCGACGGCGTTGGTGAAGTGATTGATCGTATCGCCGGGGATCCCGTACACCCGCTTGGCACCGGCCTTTTCCAGCGCATCGACAACGATTTCAGCGACAGTCTTGGACATGCAAATTCCTTCGATACAGCGGCGCGGGCATCGCCGCGTCAGGTTTGAGTGCGCGCCAGGATCGCGCCGTCTTTCAAAGCGAGGACGCAGCCGCGAGCCAAAGGCTCCCACCCTTCTTCGTCCAGCGGTACCGAGGCGAAAAGATGGAGGGGCGCGGTGATGTTCTCGATATTGGCACCCCGCGTCTTCCAGCTCTGCCCGGAATGCCTGCCTTCGAAAGACCGGATATTCAGGCCCGGCTCGCGCGGAGCGGTCAGGCCGTCTTCGGTTTCGAATTTGCGCCGGTAAGCATGGACGAAGAGATGTTCGCCATCGAAGAACAGGAAATTGGCGCTGCCGAGCTCGCGCAATTCCGCAGCGAAGCGGGCGAAGACATCATGACGATCCAGAGGCGTCGATGCATCCGCCGCGTCCAGCCGTTGCAGCAACATCAGGAAGGCCAGTTCGGAATCCGTATCGCCGATGCGTTCACCGATCAGCGCGCGCGCATCTTCGCGGGCTTCGATACCCGGCAGATCGCCGTTATGCGCAAATGCCATTCTTTGCCCGCGCACGACGCGGTCGAAAGGGTGGGTGTTGGCGAGGGCCGGTTTTCCGGCGGAGGCGCGGCGCACATGTGCGATCAGATGCTTGCACGGGCGATCCTCGCGGACCACCATTTTCGCCAGTTCGCTGGATGCGGCAGGATCGGGTTCGCGGAATAGAAAGGCGTCCCGATCCTGCGCGAACAGAATGCCCCAGCCATCGCGATTGCGGTGCTTTTCACCGCCCTCCTGCGCGAACAGGTCGAGTTCGTAGCGCACGGTGTGCGGTTCCGAAGCGCTCATCGCAAAAAGTTCGCACATGCCGCCGCTCCGGATATTATCGCCGTATTTTGCCGGTGGCGTACTGGAACGACGGCGCTACATTCGCAAGCCGGAACGTGCACGATCCGCTGCGCGACAGCGGAAGCGCGCAAATCGAAGGGGTGATGCGAATGGGCCAATCCAGCAACGAGCAGGCCTCGCCAATACAGCTCACCGTGGATGCGAGCGACGTTGCGCGGGCCATCTTCTGGTGCAGACAAAGCCTGCGGGTAGACGCACACAAGGGGAAGGTCGCGCTTACTCTGGCCAAGTGGCTTCCGGCCTACCACGCGCCGCGCGGTGCGATCGACAGGCTCGCAGGTTTTGAGTTTCGCGCCGATGGCGTCGCATGCCGCTGGCAACGCGATCCCGACGATCCGTTTCGCATCATCGTCCACCTTCCCGAAGGCGCCCGCCGCCTGGAAACCACGCATCAATCCCTGTCGCCGACGCAGTCGAATCAGGGCCGGATTATGGTGAGCGACGAGATCCTGCGCTTCCATTGGGAAGAATGCCTGCTCTATTCCGCCGACGCTCCGATCGACGAGATCATGATCGAGCCCGCTTTGCGCTTGCCCGAGGGGTGGGACTGGGCCTGCGCATTGGGCAATGGAGACGAAGCGCGCATCGGGCCGGAGGATGGGATCGTTCGCTTCGAACCGGTCGATGTGCGGACGCTCATCGATTGCCCGGTGCTGGCCGGCATCCATACGCATCGCGAACACCTCGACGACAGCGTCACCTTGCTGATCGCGGCCGACCGCGAAGATCAGCTGCCGCAAAATCCCGAAGAACTCGAATGCCACCGACGCCTGATCGCGGAAGCCGATGCGCTGTTCGGCCACCGCCCTTTCGAGATGTATCATTTCCTTATGGCCTGCTCGGACCAGATCGGACGCATGGGGCTGGAGCACGAAAGTTGCAGCGAAGAAGGCGTGCGCGCGACCTATTTCAGCAATTGGCAAAGCTCCACGACCGAGCGCGACCTGCTCCCGCATGAATACGTGCATGCCTGGGTCGGTAAGTACCGCGTCCCGCAAGGCAACTTCCACAGCGATTTCAGCCGGATGACCAACGAACTCATGTGGGTCTATGAAGGGCTGACGCAATATTACGGCCACGTTCTGGCCGCGCGGTGTGGCTTGATTTCGCAGCAGCTGACCCGCGAAGCCTTCGCGCTGATCTTCGCCACTTACGACAATCGACCGGGGCGCACCTGGCGCCCGCTGGCCGATACCGACAACGATCCGATATTCACTGCGCGCGAAGTGCAGCCCTGGCAAAGCTGGCAGAGGTCGGAAGACTATTATTCCGAAGGGCTGCTGATCTGGTTGGAAGCGGACACGATCATTCGCAGCGAGACCGCAGGCGAACGCTCGCTGGATGATCTGATGCGCAGCTTCTTCGCGCCCGAAGACGCGGAACAGCCGCACGGGCGGCTGAAGCCTCGCCCTTACGGCCGGGACGAGCTTATCGAGGCGCTGACCGATGTGTTCGATTACGACTGGGCCGGTTTCTTCGCCTCGCGCGTCGACGGCATCGCTCCGCACGCGCCTTATGCCGGGATCGAGAACGGTGGCTATCGCTTGGTCTGGCAGGATCGCCCATCGGATTGGCAGGCCGACGATCAGACCCACCATTCCTATTTCGACTTTTCCTATTCGCTGGGCGTGAAGATGGGCCTGAGCGCGAAAGTGATCGACGTCATGTGGGAGGGGCCAGCCTTCAAGGCCGGGATCGTCAAGGGGATGGAAGTGCTGTCTGTCGGCGGAATAACCTATTCGCACGCGGCGATGCAGGATGCGAATCGATACGTGCGCCGACGCAGGCGGCAGCATCGATCTGGTGGTGAAGCGCCTCGACCGGGTAAAGACGGTCACGGTCGATTGCCCGACCGGTCAGCGCTATCCGTCACTCGAAGAACACGGCAAGGCGCCCCGGCTTCTCGACGCGATCCTCAGTTCTCGCGCTTAAGCTTCGGATATCGGTTCGGCGCTCTGCCCGTCGAGACGGACTGAGCCGCTCAGCAAGACATTCTGGTAGGCATAGGGAATCTCGATGCCCTCCACGTCGAAACGTTTCTTCACCTGTTCCAGAAGGTCGAACTCCACGGCTTTGGCGGTTGCAGCATCGTTGCACCACGCGCGCAGTGAAAGATCCACGCTCGACCCGCCCAGATTGACGACCGGACAGCCGACCACTTCCAGAATATCGGCGTGCGCATCTGCCAGTTCGAGCACGATGGCGCGCGCCTTGTCGATGTCGGAATCGTAACCGATCGAGATGGTCGGCGTAATCATGACGCGCAGGTCGACCGAGGAAAGATTGATCATGATCTGGTTCGCGATCGTGCCGTTGGACAGCACGATGCGGCGGTTATCGAACGTCCTAAGCACGGTGTAGCCGAGCGACAGATCCTCCACCACGCCCGTTTCCAGGCCCGTCGGCGTGGTCAGTTGCAGGCGGTCCCCGCGGCGGAACGGCTTGTAGATGACGAGGCTGATGCCGGACACCAGATTGCCAAGCGTCGACTGCGCGGCAAATCCGATCACCACCGAAACGATGCTGACGCCTGCCAGCAGCGAGGTGGTCAGCTTGTTGAGCGATGGAACGACGTGGGAGAACAGCAGGGCCAGAATGATCCACATGACGAATGTGGCAAGGTGCTGGATGAAGCTGATCGTCATCCGGTCGATACGCTCGCCCGGATCGTGATCAATGACCGTCGCCACCACGCGGCGGATGATCCAGCTCAGGATCGCCCCGATCAGCAGGAATACGACGCCCAGACCGACCGCACCCCAGAAATGACTGGGGTCGAGATACTGCGTCAGCGCTTCCAGCCAGCGCGGATCATGCACGCCGGTGGAAGCTGTCGTCGTTGGCGAGACCGATGGCGACGGTGTGGGCGAAGCGCTCGCCCCCGTTTCCAGCGCCATCATGCGGCGGGTTTGAAAGTGTCGGGGTCGGCCATCCTCCAATATTCGGCAAAGGACGTGCCTTCGGGATCGTGCAGCAATTCGCCCGGCCCCACTTCGTGGACGATCTGCGACCAGGGGATCATCTCGGCGTTGTTCTTCCACTGGCGCAGATGGCGCGGCGTGAAATCGTCCGGCGTTTCCAGGCCGCATGCGACGACGATATCGTGCAGGCTGTCGAGCGTCTTGGACTGGAAATTGGCCACACGCTCCGCCTTTTCGGGGATCACCAGCCCGCGCTGCCTGGCGGGAGAGCTGGTCGCGACGCCGGTCGGGCAAGTGCCGGTGTGGCACCGCAGGGACTGAACGCATCCCAGCGAGAACATGAAGGCGCGCGCCGCGTTGCACCAATTGGCACCCAGCGCCGCGTTCATCGCGATGGACGAGCCGGAAAATACCTTTTCCGACGCGGCCAGCTTGATCTTGTCCTTCAGACCGGTCCCGATCAGCGCGTTGTTGACGTAATAAAGCCCGATGCGCAGCGGCAGCCCGACATGATCGGACAGCTCCAGCGGCGCTGCTCCGGTCCCGCCGCCACCGCCATCCACCACGATGAAGTCGAGCAGGATTCCGCTGTCGATCATGGCCTTGCAGATCGCGAAAACTTCGTGCGGCATCCCTACGCACAGCTTGATCCCGACCGGCTTGCCGCCGGAAAGGTCCCGCATCTTCGCCGCGAATTCCAGCATTTCGCGCGGGGTCGAGAAAGCGGAATGGCCGGGTGGCGAAAGGCAGTCCTCATTCGCAGGCACTTGCCGCGTCTTTGCGATTTCCTCGGTCACCTTGGCTGCGGGGAGCAGGCCGCCATGGCCAGGCTTTGCGCCCTGGCTCAGCTTGATTTCGGTCATCTTGACGGAATCGTGCCGGGATTTGTCGCGGAAACTTTCGGGGTCGAAATTGCCGTCCTTGTCGCGCGCCCCGAAATAGCCCGAGCCGATTTCCCACACGACATCGCCGCCGTGCTTGAGGTGATAGGGCGACAGGCCGCCTTCCCCGGTATCGTGGTAGAAATCGCCCATTTTCGCGCCCATGTTGAGCGCTTCGATCGCATGATTGCCGAGCGCGCCGAAGCTCATGGCGCTGATGTTGAGGCGCGCGGCATCGTAGGGCTTGGCGCATTGATCCGTGCCGACATGCACGCGGGTCCGCTTGGGTGCCTTGGGGTTCGGATTGATGGAATGGCAAAGCGCCTCGTATTCCTCGGAATAGACGTCCAGTTCCGTGCCGAAGGGATGCGCATCCTCCTGCTTTTTCGCCCGTGCATAGACCAGCGAGCGGGCGACCCTGTCATAGGGCCTGCCCTCCAGCGGCCCTTCCACGATATAACTGCGCAGGAACGGGCGCAGGTCTTCGAACAACCAGCGGAACCGTGCGAGAAGCGGATAATTACGCCGCAGGGAATGAGTCGATTGGACCATGTCCCAGATGGCAATCAGCAGGAGCGGGCCCGTCAGGATGAGGCCCCAGTAGAAGCCTTGCGAAACGAAGACACCCAGGGCGACAAGCAAAGCCGACAGGAAAAGCGGTATCCAGAAACCGATATTCCGCTCGAAACCCTTATCGGCGATTAGCCCACCTGCGATCATACCATTCCGATCCATCTTTGTGTTTCACGAAGGCCGTAAGCCCGATTTGCGGCGATGGAAAGCCAGCTCCTTACATCCCAAATTCAGTCCTTCGCGCGTCGCACGACCGCTTCTTTCGGGAAACCTTGAGCTACTGATAGTCTTACCCGATGGAATAGGGCGGGAAATTCAGAAGGCTGGCGTTCAGGAGCTTCGACATTCCCTCGATATCTCCCGTGACCAGCCCGGGCCGCTTCCCACCGGAATCCTTCGCATCGGGGAATACTCCGTAACCGGCGAAGAGGCAGTGCCAGCTCGCACTGGCGTAATAGCGTTTGCCGGCATAGGCCTCGTCATTGACGGCCGAAATGTCCGCGCAGCGGAACCAGGCGGTTATCATCGCCTTCAGTTCGTCCGACAGGTTTTGGTTGGCAGCGTTGTCTTCCCAATACTGCGTGTCGGTGCGCTGGTTGAGCCGGTAATGGGCCACGATATAGTCGCGCACGCCATCGTAACGCGCCGCGATAGATTTGTTGAACGCTTCGCGATGCCGGGGGGTGAAGCCGCCCGCCTCGAAGGCCTGCGCGAATTCGAGTGCCGTCGCGATCACGATGTGAAGCGCGGTAGCTTCGAGCGGTTCGAGAAAGCCCTGGGCGAGGCCCGCCGAAAGGCAATTGCGGTGCCAGGTTTCGACCACGCGGCCGACTTTCATTTCCAGCCTGCGTGCCTCCCCCTCCGGCTGGCCGAGCGCGGCGCGCAATTCCTCCTCCGCCGCTTCGTCGGAGACGTAGCGTGAGGAATAGACGTAGCCGTTCCCGATCCGCGTCGTCAGCGGGATCGCCCAGCGCCAGCCCGCTTCCATGGCGACGGCGTCGGTCTGTGGAAGCCGTTCGGTTTCGTGCTCGTTCGAATGTGCGGTCGGCAGCACTACGGCGCGATCGTTGAAGAGATTGTCCGCGAAGCTCTGGAATGGCACGCCCAACGCCTGTTGCGCGATCAGGGCGCGAAAGCCCGAGCAATCGACGAACAGGTCGCCCGCGATCCGATCCCCGCCCTCGCACAGGAGCGCGGCCACATCCCCCTCGCCGTCCAGCTCCACCCGCTCGACCTTGATCGGGCGATGGTCCACCCCCTGCCTTACCACCCAATCGCGCAGGAAGCCGCCCAGTTTGTGCGCGTCGAAATGATAGCCGTAACTGGGTTCGAAGGGGAAATTTTCCGCCGGATGCGGCGCGCGGCCTTCCTCGGCGAGGCGTGTCGCCAGGAACCAGCGATCCGGATGCGCGGGCACGTCCAGCCCCTTGCGAGCCAACAGGCAATTGCGGATGAAATGCGGTTCGGGGTGCAGGTCCACGGGGCTTGGAAAGGGATGGAAATAGCTTTCGAAACCCGGCCGTTCGCTCCACCCGGAAAAGCGGATGCCGAGCTTGTAGGTCGCATCGCAGGTGGGCATCCATTCGGCTTCGTCGATCCCGAGCTGGTCGAACATGGCCTTCAATTGGGGCGTCGATCCTTCGCCCACGCCGATGATGCCGATGGCCGGGCTCTCGACCACGGTCACCCGACCCCCGCGCGGCCCCCAGCGCTGATGGAGAAGGCAGGCGGTGATCCATCCCGCGCTGCCTCCACCCAAGACGACCACATGGGGCGGCCCGTTAGATCGCGCGCCTGCCTCCATCAGCGGGGTTTGAGCTGGATCGCCACGCCGCCGCCCGGTGCCAGCCGCACAGTATAGCTGTCGCCCTTTTTAACCGTGACGGTGTCGTATGCGATCTCGTGGCGCTTCTCGGTCAAGTAGGTCGCTTCCGGTCCGTCCTTCCAGACCTTGGCCGTGTAGGACTTGCCCTCATCGAGGAAATCGAAATCGAGCGTCAGAGTGCGTTCGGTCGCATCGTTGACGCCGCCGACATACCAGTCCTGGCTATCGCGTCCCTTGCGCGCGAAGATGGCGTAATCGCCCACCGCACCGTCGATCAGATGGCTTTCCGACCAGTCGGCGGGCACCGCCTTGATGAATTCCAGCTCGCGCGGATGCGCCTCAAGGCTTTCGATGAAATCGGCCGCCATCTGGATGGGCGAATAGATCGCGAGGTAGAGGCCCAATTGCTTGGCGAGCGTGGACGAGAAGGGATAATCGTTGTCCCCGACCAGGCCGAGCACGCCGGGCGTGTAGTCCATCGGACCCGAAAGCATCCGGGTGTAGACCAGCGTCGGATCATGTTCGACCCCGCTGCCATAGGCGTTCCAGGCGTTGTATTCCTGCCCCCGCGCCCCTTCGCGCGCGACCCAGTTGGGATAGGTGCGGCGGAGGCCGGTATCCTTGACCGGTTCGTGCGGATTGATCGCGATGCCGCGCTTCGCCGCTTCCTGCACGACCTTCAGATGATGCTGCACCTGGCGCTGGCCGTCATGCCATTCGAAGATCTCGGTCTCCGGATCGCAAGGGTCGGCGATGTCGGCATTGCAGGACACGATCCCGCCCGCATCGGCGACATAGCCGGTCTTGATCCAGTCGACGCCCAATTCCTTGTAGAGGTCGAGCGCGTCTTCGAGCTGGGCTTCGTAATTAGCGATGTTGCCGCTGGTCTCGTGATGCCCGATCAGGCGCACGCCCTTCGATCTGGCGTAATCCGTCACTTCGCGCAGGTCGAAATCGGGATAGCTCTGGGTGAAGCTGAATTCGCGGCCATTGTTGAACCAGTCGCCGTCCCAGCCGACATTCCATCCTTCGATCAGCACGCCGCGAAAACCGTGCTTGGCGGCGAAGTCGATATATTCCTTCGCCCGCTCCGTCGTCGCACCGTGGCGGTCGCTCGTCCCCCATGTCCAGCGATTGGAGATCATGCCCCACCAGATGCCGATATATTTCCCCGGCTCAACCCAGCTGACATCGCCCAGTTTGTTCGGCTCGTTGAGGTTCAGGTCGATGTCGCTTTCGACCAGTCCCGCCGGACCGTCGCTAATGCGGATCGTGCGCCAAGGCGTGGTGAAAGCGCCTTCGCGTACCACCTTCGCCCCCCGGCTCGAAGGGGCGAGCGAGGCGCGGAAACGCGATCCTTCCATTCGCCGCAGCCACATGCCCGAATAATCGACCAGCGCCGCCTCGTGAAAGGCCAGATGCGTTCCGTCCGCCAGCCGCATGGTGATCGGCGTGTGCGCGATACTAACCGCATCGATCGGCGTTTCGTTGTAGAGATATTCGTAGCGATTGAAGTCGCCGCCCGGAATCCACCACGCCGTGCCGTCCTCTGCGGCCTCCGGCGCGATTGCGAATTCCGTCAGCTCTTCGGCGATGTTCGCAACGGGCATGACCTCGCTGTCGGGAAATTCGTAACGGAAGCCGATCCCGTCATCGAAGACACGCATCCGCACCGTCAGCGCGCGATTGCTGTTCTGGCGTCCTTCACGGAAGGTGACGGCCAATTCGTTATGGTGATCGCGCACGAAGCGGCGTTCGCCCCAGGGCTGTTCCCAGGTGGCGTCATGGGCGGCGCGGGTTTCGCTTTCGACCTCGAAATTGCGCCGCATCGGCTGGGCATCGGTGAACAGGAAGCCGAGATCGCTGTCGGCGATCAGCGTCTTGCCGTCGCGGACGACGCGGTAATACGGAACCCCGCCGCCATCGACGTCGAGCGTTACGACTGTGCGCCCATCAGGAGAGGCGACATCGGCAGCCCAGGCAGGAAGCGCGCTCGAGGCGAGGAGCGCGCACAGGGCTCCTTTCAGTCCCGCGCGCATCAGACCCGCACCACCAGCGCGCCGTAGGGCCCGAGACTGTCGGGCATGACCGAATTGATGCTGCATAGGGTTTCTCCTTGAGGAATCTTGATGTCGGAAATGGGGTCTGGCGACAGGTTGAACAGGCAGACGACACGCTCGCCCTGCGATAAGCGTTCGAGGCGCAGCAGCGCGCCATCGGCCTGGCAGGCGGCGCTGCCGTAGCGCAAAGCGGACGAGGTGTTGCGCAGCGCGATAATTTCGCGTGTCAGCGCCAGCAGCGAGGCTGGGTCAGCGTCTTGCACCGCGACCGAGCGGGCGAGATTCTCCTCGCCAAGCGGGAGCCAGGGGGTGGCAGCGCCGAAGCCGCCCTCGCCTTCACTCTCCCACGGCATCGGCGTGCGCGCGCCATCGCGCGACAGAGTCAGCGGCCAGTTCGCGATCGCTTCGGGATCCTGCAATTGCTCGAAGGGGATATCAACCTGCGTCAGGCCCAGTTCCTCGCCCTGATAGAGGATGATATTGCCGCGTAGGCACGCGAGCAGCAACAACTTCATCCGCGCGAAGGCGTCGCGATGTTCGGGCGCACACCAGCGCGAGACGGCGCGCGGCGCATCGTGGTTTTCGAACGCCCAGCTCGGCCAGCCCGTCCCCTCCTCGTCCGGCCATTCGGCCAGCGCAGCGCAGACCAGTCCGGGGGTCAGGCGGTCGGCATAAAGAAAGTTGAAGCCATAGGCGGAATTCAGCCGCGCATCGCCTTGGGTGAAGGCTTTCATCTCCGTCTCGGCCTCGTCCCCACCGACTTCCGCCACGGTGAAGATGGCCCCGCCATCCCCGGCATACTCGTCGGTCACGGCGCGGATACGTTCGATGAAACCGGGAATGTCGGGATGCGACATATTGTGGATCTTGCGCTGGAAATCGAACGGCCGGGTGCGCGCCCGGTCGGTCGGCGGCGCGGGCGGATTGTCGCGCAGGTCGGGATCGTGCATCGAAAAATTGAGCGCGTCGATCCGGAAGCCGTCCACGCCCCGGTCCAGCCAGAAGCGCGCGACATGGAGAAGAGCGTTCTGAACTTGCCGGTTATGCCCGTTCAATTGCGGCTGGCAGCTGAGGAAATTGTGCAGGTAATATTGCCCGCGCCGCGCATCCCAGGTCCAGGCCGGGCCGCCGAAGACCGATTGCCAGTTGGAGGGCGGCGTGCCGTCCGGCTTGGCATCGGCCCAGACATACCAGTCCGCCTTGGGATTGTCGCGGCTCGCACGGCTTTCGACGAACCAGGCGTGTTCGTCCGAAGTGTGCGAATAGACTTGGTCGATCAGAACCTTGAGGCCGAGCTGATGCGCGCGGGCGACCAGCGCGTCGAAATCGGCAAGAGTGCCGAAGATCGGATCGACATCGCAATAATCGGACACGTCGTAGCCGAAATCCTTCATCGGGCTGGTGAAGAAGGGCGAGATCCAGATCGCATCGACGCCGAGCGAGGCGACATGGCCGAGCCGCTGAGTGATACCTGGAAGATCACCGATCCCGTCGCCATTCGCATCCATAAAGCTGCGGGGATAGATCTGATAGATCGCCGCTCCGCGCCACCATTGCACGGCGGGACCGGTTTGCGGCGCGAGTGCAGTCTTGCTCAGGCTCGCCATCATTGCGCCCCCAGTTCGCAGATTGCCCAGCCGAAAGCCGGGATCGTCAGCCGCACGCTGCCGGGTACCGACGGGGCGGCGGGGCACTCGCCGGACAGGGCCGTGAGACTGCGCACGCCGTAATCCACTTCGATATCGCGGGTAATCGCTTGATCGGACGAATTGAACGCCGCCAGCACGCGCTGGCCGCTTTCCTCGTCATACCGTTCGACCGCCAGCAGGCCCGGCCCCTCATGGTCGAAACCGCGTACAGTGGTCAGCCCGCGCCGCAGGGCGGGCGAGCCGGTCCGCATCGCCGCCAACTCTCCGATCAGGACATAGAGCGGGTGGGAGGTGTCGAAATTGTCGCCCGCAGTCGTCGCATCGGTACCCAGCAGCGCGTTGTCGTTATAGGCATCGACCCGGCTTTCGAACATGTCCTCGCGCGCCAGCTGGTCGTTGCCGTCGGAGATGAAGCCCTGTTCGTCCCCGTAATAGACCGTCGGCACCCCGCGCAGTGCGAACAGCATCGCATGGCCCAGCCTGGTGCGCGCCAGCAATTCGTCGCGATCCTCCGTCTCGGCATAGTCGCGCAGGAACATCGAGAAGCGACCGAAATCGTGATTGCCGAGGAAGGTCGGAAGGCCCGTCGCGGTCTTCGCGCCGCCGGGATAAATTATGTCCTGCACCAGGAAATCGGCCATCACCTGCGGCGCTTCCTTCCCGCTCGCGACCAGCTGCGCCGCCTTGGCGAAGCCCATGTCGAGTGCATAGGGCAGGTCCGCTTCCGCCATCACCCGCGCCGCCGTGACTGCGTCGGGCGTGTCGTAGGCGATCTCGCCGAAGATGTGGAAATTGGGGATGCCTTTCGCATCTGCCCGTTCAAGCATGGCGGGTACGAAAGCCTGCCAGAATTCCGGGTTCACATGTCTGGCAGTGTCGATCCGGAACCCATCGATCCCGTAGCGGTCGATCCATCCGCCGAAGATCTCGATCATCCCTTCGACCACGCGCGGATGCTCGGTGAAGAGATCGTCCAGCCCGACGAAATCGCCATAGACGCTGCTCTCGCCGATCCAGAACGTATCGCCGCGATTGTGGTAATAGATCGGATCGTTGAGCCAGGCGGGCACTTTGACGTCACGTTCGGCTGCCGGGACCACGGGGGTGTAGGCGTAACTCGGATCGATCAGCCGCGCCCAGTTCTCGGCGCTCGGATCGCTGGGATCGAAGCCGCGATTGATCGGCGCTCCATCCGGGCCACCCTTGGTCGAGTAGGGATAATCGCCTTTGCTGCGATATTCGTATTCGTTCTCGGCGAAGCGGATCACGTCGGCGGTGTGGTTGGCGATGATGTCCATATAGACCTTCATGCCCCGCGCATGGGCGGCATCGACAAAGGCTTCGAACTCTTCATTGGTGCCGAAATGGGGATCGACCTGCGTGAAATCGGTCACCCAATACCCGTGATAGCCGGCGCTGAAGCTGCCCGGATTGCCGGGATCGCCCTGCACCGGCTTGTTCTTGAAGATCGGCGCGAACCAGATCGCGGTGACGCCCATACCCTGGATATAATCGAGCTTCTCGGTCAGCCCTTTGAGGTCCCCGCCGTGATAGAAGCCCTTATGGGTCGGGTCGTATCCGCTGACGAGCCGATCCGCCGGATAGCCGCCCAGATCGTTGCCAGGGTCGCCATTGGCGAAGCGATCGGGGAGGACGAAATAGATTACCTCGTCTTCCACCCCGCGCTCGCGGAAGCTTTCCGGCGCAACCGTTTCGGCGAAGGCGGGAGCGGTGGCGAGCAGAGCGGCGGCAAAAGTCAGAGCGATATGTTTCATAGGGCCGTCTCCATCGTGGCGGCGGGTCGGGAACTAGGCTGCGACGCACCAATTCGGCGCAGGAATTCGGCATGTGTGGGCATGGCATCGACCAGCGTCGCGATGCCGCGCTCGATTTCGTCCAGAAGCCGGGCGAGTGCGGCCGGATCGACGGCATCCGCGTTCGGATGGGTCGCGCGTGGCATTACACCCTGCCCCATCAGCACCTGGACCCAGCCGGGCTCGGTGAACAATTCCTCGTGCTCGCGGTGGAGGTATCCGGTCGCGCGAAACAGGTCGAGCCGCGCAGCGAGGCTGTCGGGCAAGGGCATGGCGCGGCAGCGATCCCAGAACGGCTCGCCCTGCCGTTCGTTCGCGGCATAATGCAAAATCAGGAAATCGCGCACGCTTTCCCATTCGAAGCGGGCCTGACGATTGAAATCCGCCGCCATTGTCGCCGTCGCGCCGCGGCGCGGGAGCATCGAAAGAAACCGCGCAATACCGGACTGAATCAGGTGGATGCTCGTCGATTCCATCGGTTCGAGGAAGCCCGCGGCTAGGCCCAGCGCGAGGCAATTGCCGTTCCAAGGATCAGGTCGCATTCCGGTCGTGAAACGCAGGCGATTGGGCTCAGCCAGCGGATCGCCGTCGAGATGGGAGCGCAGGATCGCTTCGGCCTCGTCGTCGGGCAGGTAATCGCTGCAATAGACGAGGCCGTTGCCGGTGCGGTGCTGCAAGGGGATCCGCCATTGCCAGCCCACCTCGTGAGCGGTGGCGCGCGTATAAGGCACCGGATCGCCGTCGCTCGCGCAAGGAAGCGCAACCGCGCGATCGCAGGGCAGCCAGTGAGACCAATCCGCGAAATCCTGCCCCGGCGCGCCTTGGCTTAGAAGCGCGCGAAACCCGGTGCAGTCGAGGAAGAAATCGGCCTCGACCTGCGCACCATCTTCCAGAATAACGGCGCGAATATCCCCGCTGTCACCGTCGCGCTCCACCGATGCGATGCGGCCTTCGATCCGGGTCGTTCCCCGCGCTTCGGCGAAGCGGCGAAGGAAGGCTGCATAGAGCGACGCGTCGAAATGGTAGGCCCATGGCATGTCGGGCTGGCCGTGCGCCTGCTGCCACGCCTGCATCCGACCCGCGCGGGCCGCCGTCTCGTTGAGGGAATAGGCCGCAAGGCTCTTGGCCAGTCCCAACTCCCGCCCGCGCAGCCAGAGCTGGTGAAACGGCAGCAACCCCGCCCCGCGCCCGAGATTGCCAAAGGCGTGCATGTAGCTTTCGCCCGGCTTGCGCCATCCGGCAAACTCGATCCCGAGCTTGAAAGTGCCCTTCGTCTCGCGGACGAACTCGGCCTCGTCGATCCCGAGGCTGCGATTGAACAGGCGGATCTGCGGGATCGTCGCCTCGCCCACGCCGACCGTGCCGATCGCATCGGATTCGATGAGCGTGACGCTGCACCCGGTCAATTTGGACAGGGCCGCCGCCGCCATCCAGCCAGCCGTGCCGCCGCCCGCTATGGCGATCGAAAGGGGAGTTTCACTGATTTGCGTCACGGCCATGCTCCTCCCTCGCCCCTCATCGGGCAGTTCGGCAAGCCGGATCGGCGGGGGCCCGGCATGTCCGAGGCTCCCGCCGCCCGCATCAGAACTTGTAGGTGAAGCCTGCGAGGAAGCGACGCCCATAGAGCTGATAATCGACCACCTGGTTGCGCTCCGCCCCGGTGGAGACGAAGGGCTGATCGGTGAGGTTCTGGCCCTGGAGATAGACCGAGAGACCTTCCAGCGCGCTTCCGTCCTGGAAGTCGTAGCCGATCTGCGCATCGATGATCGTTTCCGCCAACGCCGTGCGCCTTACCGGCGACCCGCCGAAGCCGGTGAAATCGCCGAGGAAGGTCGAACGATAGCGCGCGCTGACACGCGTGTTGAAGCCCGCGTTCTCGTAATACGCCGTCCCGTTCACGACCCACTTCGAATAGCCGGGGATCTGCGTTTCGTTCCCGTCAGCATCCTCGATCTTGGTCTTGGTGTAGCTGGCACCGCCCGTGATGCCGAAGCCTTCCAGCGCCTCGGTAAAGGTGTCGAACGGCAGGGTTACAGCCAGTTCCGCACCGTAGAGGTCGCCTCCGCCGGTGTTGATCGGGGCATCCAGCGTGCCGATCGGCGAAAGGTTGGGATAGGCCGCGCTGCCCGGAGGCGGCGGGAAGGACGAATAGTCGAATTCGAAGCGTCCGTTGAAGACGTAGCTCTTGATGTCCTTGTAGAACAGCTGGAGCGCCACGACCCCGCCGAGGCCGAAATACTTCTCGATATTGAAATCGACGGCATTGGCGCGATAGGGGCGGAGATACGGGTTGCCGCCACCGCCGCGAATGATCCCGCCGGGCACCGAGGTATCGATGCCGTAGCCGATCGAAAGACGCGTATCGTCGAGCCGGGGGCGCATGATCTCGCGTGCCGCCGCGACGCGGAACACCCAGTCGCTGTTGAGGCGCAGCGACAGGTTCGCGCTCGGCAGCACATCCCAGTAATCGTCGCCCAGCGTCAGGCGCTGCGGCCCCGCAGCCGGGAAGATGAAGCCGGTCGAATTCTGGACCGTGTTGATCCCCTGCACGCCGACATTGCCGGTCAGCACGCCGCTCGCCAGTTCCTGCTCGATATTCGCCTGGAGATAGAGCGTCATCAGGTCTTCATTGACCGTGTAGCTCTTGCTCAGGACATCGTTGGCGGCATTCGGCCCGGTCGCGACGCGCGGTTCGAGCACGAGGACGCCTGCCGCGATCAGCTCGCGCGGATCGTAGCTGACGATCGGGCCGAGGCCGAGATAGGTCAGATCGGTCGCGCGCAGCAGGAATTGCGAGGGGATCGCCACTTCGGTCGCGCCGTTCGGAAGGCGCACGAAAGCCTCGTCCGGCGTCAGGCTCTTTTCGCGGGTCGTGTAGTTCATGCCGAACTGCACGCTGCGCAGGAAGCCGCCGTCGAACTCCTTTTCGACCTCGCCGCGGAACTGGAACAGCTCGTCCTCGATGATGCGGTTGTTCGAATAGCCCGCCTGCGGGATCGCGCCGCCGCCCCAGCCAAGCGGATCGGTGAGGAAGATGCGCGCCGGATCGCTATAGTCGAGCGACGGGTCGAACACCGTCCCTTCGTCGCCCGAGGTAAACCCGATGGTCGCCGCCGAACCGCGCCCGGTCGAAGGGCCGTTGAAACCAGTCCCCGAATAGCTTTCCAGGCTCAGCTCGTTGCGATCGGTGCGCGAATAGCCGAAGTCGAAGAAGGCGGTCCAACCGTCGTCGCCATCCCACAGCGCGTTGAAGCCGCCCGAATACAGGTCCGCCTTGCGCTGGAAGACGTCGTTGCGGATCACGCCGCGCACATTGTCGAACTGGCCCGAGGTCACGAGCCCATCCTCAACCGTGAAATTGGCCGGATTGAACGTCGTCCCGAACGCGCCGAAGCCGAGCGGGAGTTCGATACCGCGCTTGGTCTGATCGTCGTCGAAATTGGAATAGAAGCCGTCGACCGTGAAGGTCAGCTGCGGCATCGGCTGCCATTGCAGCGTGCCGTTGACGCCGAGGCGCTTGAGGCGCGTCGAGGTGACATAGGATTTGGATCCGCCGATCAGCGCCGCGTCCTGGCCGTTCACCTGCGTACCGGCATAGCCCCAGGCATTGAATTCCTGCAGCTGATAGGGCTCGTCCACATAGGATGCGGCGAGCGAGATGCCGAGCGTGTCGTCGGCGAACTGATCGACGAAGGTGCCGTTGACGCGATAGCCGAATTCCTTCGATCCGGCGTTCAGCGCGCCGATATCGGCCCACGAACCGCGCGCACCGACGGCGATGATCCGCTCGCCGGTTTCGAGCGGACGGATGGTGCGAATGTCAATCGTGCCGACCAGGCCCTGCCCGACCAGCGATGCGGTCGGCGACTTGTAGACGACGACCTGATTGACGATTTCGGACGGATACTGGTCCAGCTCGACCGAGCGGTTGTCGCTCGTGGTCGTCTGTTCGCGGCCGTTCAGCAGCGTCTGCGAGAAGTCGGGGCCGAAGCCGCGGATTGCGACCACATTGGCACGCCCATTCAGACGCTGCGCGGTAAGGCCGGGAAGACGCGCGATCGATTCCCCGATCGAGGCGTCAGGCAATTTGCCGATATCTTCCGCCGTGACCGATTCCACGATCTGGTCGGACAGCTTCTTTTCCGCGACCGCGCTTTCAAGGCTGGCGCGAAAGCCGGTGACGACGATGACATCATCGTCCGCCGCGTCTGGATCGGTGACCGGCTGGCCTTCGTCCACCTGCTCGGGCGTGGTCTGCTGGCTGCCCTGCGCCATTGCGGCGGCGGGGATCAGGCCACCGGCCAGCGCCAGAGTTGCAGTGAATGCGGAAATGCTGATTCCGCTGCGAAGCGTTTCGCGAAAAGCCATCGGTCTACCCTCTCCAGAGCCGGTCCACTTCGGGCCGGAAATCCTTGGTTCGGGCGGTTTCCGCTTGTCCGGTTCCCCGCCCTTCCCTTCACGGATAGGCTTGGTTTCGCGCGCTGCGGAAGACAGCATACGTATGTGATGCGATGCACACGGGCACCGATGTTGCGCGATTGCCACGCGCGATCTCGAACCCCGCATTGCCAGAATCGCCCCTTCGGCCTAGCGTATCCAGAGCTTGCGGGAAGCGCGGAAAACCGTCGTTCTCGTAATCTTGGCGCGCAGTTGGGAGAGAGGCATGGGACGCACGCCGAGCGGGAGGCCGACGAGCTTCGACATCGCCTACCGTGCGGGCGTATCGCAACCCACGGTCAGCCGGGCGCTGCGCGGCGACAAATCGGTCAGCGCGCAGACCCGCGCCCGGATCGAAGCGATCGCCGCCGAACTCAATTACACGGTCGACAAGAATGCGAGCTCGCTGCGATCGCAACGCTCGAACACAATCGCGCTGCTCTTCTTCGAGGATCCCACGCCCGACGAGAGCATGATCAATCCCTTTTTCCTCGCCATGCTCGGATCGATCACCCGCGCCTGCGCGGATCGCGGGCTTGATCTGCTGATTTCGTTCCAGAAAATGGAAGATGACTGGCACGTCCGCTATCAGGACAGCCACCGGGCCGATGGGCTGATCCTGCTCGGCTATGGGGATTACACCCTCTATCGCAAGCGACTCGACCAGCTGGAACGGCAGGGGACGCATTTCGCCCGCTGGGGTTCGGTGTCGAGCGATGCAAGCGGGGTGACGGTGGGGACCGACAATCATGCCGCCGGGCGTCTGGCGGGCGAGCATCTGATTGCAGCAGGACGCCGTCGCATCGCCTTTCTCGGCCACGCGGACGAGCATTATCCCGAATTTCGCGGGCGCTATCTGGGCCTGTGCGAAGCGCTGGACAAGGCGGGCATCGCAACCGATTCCGCACTTCAGGCCGATGCGATCACCACAGAGAAGGCCGGGCATGACGCCGCCAGATCCCTCATTTCGTCCGGCGCCGATTTCGACGCCATCTTCGCTGCCAGCGACCTGATCGCGATCGGCGCGATGCGTGCACTCGCCGAAGCGGGCCGCAGCGTGCCCAGCGAAATCGCCGTGGTCGGCTTCGACGATATTCCAGCGGCCAGCCTGACGACCCCGCCCCTGTCGACCGTGATGCAGGATATCGGCGGAGCGGGCCGGGCTCTGGTCGAGACCCTGCTGGCCCAGATCGAAGGGCGCGATCTTCCCCCTCGCAAGCTGCCCGGACGATTGATCCTGCGTGGCTCCAGCGCATCGGTATAGCCCGCCCCGCTCCGACGCCACATTCGTATGCAGCCTTGCCGGGTCCGCCGCTTCGTGCGAGCCGAATGCGGTTCCGAGCGGGCAAGAGACCCGCCGGAAACGGACGAGGACGATATCGATGACGACTGCCGCGATAACCGAGAAACCGCGCTTCGGCTTTTGGGGCCTGTTCAATATCAGCTTCGGCTTCTTCGGCATCCAGATCGGCTTCGCCCTGCAGAATGCCAATATGAGCCGGGTCTTCCAGACGCTCGGCGCCAGTATGGACGATCTTCCCGCGCTCTGGGTCGCGGCTCCGCTGACCGGGCTGATCGTGCAGCCGATCATCGGACACCTTTCGGACAAGACGTGGAACCGGCTGGGGCGGCGCCGCCCCTATTTCCTCACCGGCGCCGTCTTCGCCGCGCTGGCCCTGTTTCTGATGCCGTTAAGCCCCGGCTTCGGCGCGCCGCTCCTGTTCGCGGCTGCCATGCTGTGGCTGCTCGATGCATCGCTCAACGTCTCGATGGAGCCGTTCCGCGCCTTCGTGGGCGATATGCTGCGCACCGATCAGCACAGTGCCGGCTATTCGGTCCAGACCGCCTTTATCGGTGCGGGCGCGGTGGTCGGGTCGATCTTCCCCTGGCTGCTCGAACAGCTTGGGGCGAGCAATGTGGCGGCGGCCGGGACTTTGCCCGACACGGTGCGCTACAGCTTCTGGTTCGGCGGTGCCGCGCTGTTCCTGGCAGTGCTCTGGACCATTGCGACGACGCGCGAATACAGCCCGGACGAGCAGGCCGCCTTCGCCGGACAGACCGTTCCGGTCGAGGCCGGACAGCCGGTGAGCGCGCTGGCGCACAAGAGCTATCTTTCGAGCGGAGTCTGGATCGCGATCGGCCTGCTGGTCATTCTGGCGGTGGACGCGCTCGCGCTGGAAAAGGAAGTTCTGCTGCTCGGCGCCCTGCTTGCCTTTTACGGCGTATTGAGCACGGTCGCCATCGCACTCGCCAAACGGGGGCGGACGACCAACATGCTATCCAGCATCGTGGGCGATTTCGCCGGGATGCCGGAAGTGATGAAGCGGCTTTCGCTGGTTCAGTTCTTCAGCTGGTCCGCTCTGTTCATCATGTGGATCAACACCACCCCGGTGGTGACTCAATATGTGTTCGGCAGCACGGACACCGCAAGCGCGGCCTATAATGAGGGCGCGAATTGGGTGAACGTGCTGTTCACGGTCTACAATGGCGTTGCAGCCGTGGCGGCGCTGGCCCTGCTCCCCCTGTTGAGCCGCCGGTTCGGCCAGGTGGTCACGCACATGATCTGCCTGTCGCTGGGGGCGCTGGGCTTCCTCATGTTCTTCGTGGTGCGCGATGCGCAGGCGCTGCTGGTGGCGGAGATCGGGATCGGGATCGCCTGGGCCAGCATTCTGGCCATGCCCTACGCCATTCTCGCATCCAATCTGCCGCAGGCGAAGCTCGGCATTTATATGGGTCTTTTCAATATCTTCATCGTCGTCCCGCAATTGCTGGTGGCGACCTTGATGGGCTCGATCATGAAGCTGCTGTTTCCGGGAGAGCCCATCTGGACGATGCTGTTCGCGGCAGCGGCCTTGGGGCTGGCCGCAGTCCTGACTCTACGCGTCGGAAAACTGCGCTAATTGAGATCCTGACGCGAAAACCGAACCAGAGTGATCGCCATGGCAAGCCCGATCCAGGCCAGCAGCGCGAGAAGCGAGGTGGTCCAGCTCAATGCCACGCTCGCATCCGGGCCGAGCGGCGAGACCAGTCCAGCCTTCCTGTTCGCCCACTCGATCAGATTGAGCATGTGGTAGGGCGGTAGCGTCTCGATCAGGAAGCGCGTGAGATCGGGTGCACGCGCGTGGAAGAATACGCCCAGAAGCCCGAGCATCCCCTCCAGGATGACGAGCCCGATCGAAATGATGACCGTGGCGAGAATGGACCGCGTAAGCACTGCGAACAGTGCGGCGAACGCCGTGGCGTAGGCGATCGGCAGCAAGGCATAGGCCGCCGCACCGGCATGCGCGGCGAAGATGCCTGAGAAAGTCACGCCTTCAGGTATTTCGCTGCCCTGAAGCGATCGGAGCCACTCGGTCGTCAAGCTTATCAGATCGGTCAGAACGAAAGCGGCAAACACGAAGCCGACTGCAACGGCCCATTTCGCGACCACGAGCTGCCAGCGCTTTCGCGCCGGAATGATCAGCTTCCAGGTGTTCCAGGAATATTCGCCCGCAAAAAGCAGAGCGGCAAATCCGGCGATCAGGATGCGCCCCGGGGCCGAACCGGGGGCCCGCCAGAAGATCGCGCTGTCGGCGATCCAAACCGCCGCCGGCTGGGACTCTCCGGGCGGGCTGGCCGGTGCGAATTGGTAATAGACGAGGCTCGCCAGAGCGATCAGGAAAATCGCGATCGGGAAGATCCACACCATCAGCCAGGTGCCCCGGTGGCGGCGCATTTTCAGCGCTTCGGCGGCTACGGCGTCAAACATCGGGATCGCTCGTCATTTCGAGGAAGACCTTTTCCAGATTCTGTTCTTCGGCTGCGATCCGGAACACATCCACTCCGGCGGCCACAAGTTCTCGGACGATCGCCGGTGCCTCCTCGCGGCTGCCCTCCACCATCACCTGGCCGGAGGGCGCTGCGATCGGTCGACGCGCTTCGAGAACCTTGAGCGCCGCGTCCATCGGCCGCGCCTCGATCGCCAGGCGGAGACTGGTGCCGAGCAGTTCGGCCGTGCCGGCTTCCCGGATCAGCCTGCCCTTGCTCACGATTGCAAGGCGGTCGCAAACCTGCTGCACCTCGTGCAGAAGGTGGCTGCACAGGAACACGGCCTTGCCTTCGTCCGCCAAAGCGCGGATCAGCTTGCGCATGTCCTGAATGCCCGCCGCGTCGAGCCCGTTGGCCGGCTCGTCGAGGATCACCAGGTCGGGATCGTCCAGCAGCGCCGCCGCGACGCCGAGGCGCTGTTTCATGCCGGTGGAATAGCCCTTGAACTTGCGCTTCGCATCGCGCGTCAGATCGACACGCTCCAGCACCTCTTCGATCCGCCAGCCGTCGATACCGCGCGTGCGCGCCAGGACGCGAAGATTGTCGCGCCCCGACAGGAAGGGATAGAATGTGCCGCCGTCCACCAGCGAGCCCACGCGGCCGAGCGCGTCGCGGTCGGTGACCTCACTGCCGAAAAGCCGCACTTTGCCGGACGTGGGGCGGATGAGCCCGAGCGCCATGCGGATCGTGGTGCTCTTTCCCGCGCCGTTCGGCCCCAGAAACCCGTAGACCTCGCCGCAGCGCACGCTGAGCGTCACATCGCTGACTGCGCGCTTCGCCTTCGCTCCGCGCCCATACGTCTTGCTCAGATCGCGCAGTTCGAGCGCGACGATTTCGTTGCGATCGCTGTGCAAGCTCCCCCCCTGATCGGTCCGATCCGCAATATGCGACCCTATTCGCTGCTTTCCGGAACGACGCGGATTTCGACAGCGCGATCGTCTGACAGATAGGTCCGCGCGGCCTGCCGGATGTCGGCAGGCGTGATGGCATTGAGGATGTCGAGACGGTCCCGCCTGCGATCGAGCAAAGTCGGATCGCTCTGCGCCATGGCGACAACGTCCAGCCATGCAGAGTTCTGGCTTTCCGCGCGCTCGAAGCCTGCCCGGATCGGATTGCGCGCTCTTTCCAACAGATCGGCGGACACTTCCTGCGCCGCCATCTCGGCGGCGATTTCGCGCAGGACATTCGCCGTCTCGTCCATCGCTTCGGGCGGAACGGTCGCGAAGGCGGTGATGTGGCCAAACCCGTCGAACGTGCGCTGCGAGAAGTTGAGAGCTTGCGGCGAATAGGTCGCGCCCAGTTCCTCGCGCAGCGTCTCGGTCAGGCGAAGACCCATGGTGGCGGCGAGCAGATCGCGGGCGATATCGTCGCGAAGATCCTCGCTATCGTCGGTCTGCCAGCTCAACGACAGCACGCCCTGATCGGGCTGGCCGGTATGCGTGAGCACCTTGGTCGCCTTGTCGGCGACAAAGGACACCGGCGCAGGCGCCGCAGCGTCCTCGTCACGCAGCGCGCGTTCCGGCAAGGCGCCGAGCGTTGCGGCGACAGCGGCAATCGCGGCATCCTGATCGATATCGCCCACCAGGCCGAGCGCAAGCGGGCCATCGGCCAGCTGCGGCGCAACCACCGCACGCAGATCGTCGAGCGTCACTTCGGCAAGGCTGCTCGCGTCGAGGACACCGAAGCGCGCATCGCCGCCGGACAGCACGGCGTTGAGCGCATTGCCGAACACCGCGGTCGGAGCCGAGCGGATGTTCTTGACGAGGATCGGCGCAACGCCCGCCAGTTGAGCCTGCGTTTCCGGTCGCCAGGCGGTGGCTGTCAGGCGCGCTGCCAGCAGGTCCAGCTGGAATTGCAGATCGTCCTGAACGGTGCTGCCAGACGCCACCAGCGCTCCGTTGGCAGCAGCGAGACTGTCGGTAACCGACCGGCCCGCCACGACACGCCGCAATTCATCCGGATCGTGCGCTTCCAGCCCGTCCACGCTGATCGCGATCGGCAGCAGGTCCTTGAGACCGGCCTTGTCGCTCGGAAACGCGCTGACGCCCGAACCCGTGCGCAGCGAAAACGCGATCTTGCCCGGCTCGAAATCGGTGGTCTTGAGATTGAGCTGCAAGCCGTTGGCGAACCGCACCGTGCGAATGCCGAGATCCTCTATCGTCTCGTCGGAGACGACCGTGCCCGGCGCACCCCAATCGGAATAGGCGAAATCGACCGCTGCCGCTTCTTCGGGAGCGGTCACGGCAATTTCCGCGCTTTCGCTCAACGCCGCCGCAATGGCCTGCTCGCCCCCCTCGATGGGCGTTTTGGTCGATACGTGGACCAAGCTTGGCCCGCCCTGCCAGGCCGCGCGGAAAGCGTCGCTGACGCTCTCGGCTGTCACGGTCGGCTCGATCGCCTGATACAGGGCCAGATCGGCCGCAGGGGCGGTCGGCACGCTGTCGGCAAGGCTCGCCGCGACAAGCGCCTCGGCAAGAGCCGCGCTGGGCCGTCCGGTCGACTGCGCAACCGCGTTCGACAGCGCTGTCCCGATGTTGGCCTTCGCCTCGGCGATTTCGGCGGACGTAAATCCGTATTGGTTCGCGCGGCGCAATTCGCGCTCCGCCAAAGCGAGCGTGTCACGCCACTGGCCGTCCTTCGATACGATCAGGAGCCCGTAGGTTTTCACACTGCGGAAGAGCGGCTGTTCAAGCGCCTGCGCGCCGAGCGTTGGGGAATCGGCGGCCCGCGAAAGCGCCGCGATGCGATTGGAGAGCGCGATGCCGGCAATGGCGCGAAGAAACTGCGCGCGCGTATCCGCGACCGTGTTTTCTGCCGGTTCCCAAGCCGAAATGCGCTGGAGTTCGATGATCTCGGGGATCGCCGGATCGACGAAATTGGCAATCGCCGGCGCATCGTTCTGCGGCACGGGCCCCTGGTAGATGGCGCGCGCTTCGCCTTCGCCCTGCCAATCGCCGAATTCGGCTTTGATGCGCTCTTCCATTTCCGCGACGTCGAAATCTCCGACAATGGCCAGAGTCGCGCGTTCGGGGCGGTAATAGCCGTTATAGAAGGCGCGCAGATCGGCGGCGGAAATCCCGCGAATGCGCTCGACATCGGCGCGCACGCGCTCGCCAAGACGCGAGTTCGGAAGTGCCGTCTGAAGATAGTCGGTGATCCGGCGGCGGTTGGGATCGTTGCGAAGCTGGGCCTCGCTCAACAGGATGCCGCGTTCGCGCTCCACCGCTTCGGGGTCGAAGGTCAGCTCGCCCGCCATTTCGCGGATGACGTCCAGTGCCGTCTCCACCGTCTCGTCCTCCGTGTTCGGCAAAGCGAGCTTGTAGGTCGTATAATCCAGCGAGGTTTCGGCATTGGTATCGGCACCGAAAGCAAGCCCCAACCGCTCCAGCATCGGCAGCAATTCGCCTTCCGGAATATTGGTGGATCCGTTGAAGGCCATGTGTTCGACGAAGTGCGCCGCGCCGTTCTCGGCATCGGTCTCTTCTCGGCTGCCGACTTCGACAGTGAACCGGATCGCCGCCTCACCCACCGGATTGGTGTTGCGCTGGAGCGCGTAGCGCATTCCGTTGGGCAGCACTCCGAACACGATATCCGGATCGGGCGCGACATCGGCGCCGGTAATCCCCCATGCGGGAATGCCCGTCGTCGCAGGAACGCTCGCGCTCGGCATTGCAGGCGCATCCTGCGCCACGGCGATCGACGCCTGACCGACCGCAAGGCCGATACCGAGCGCCAGCGCGGACGCGGTGCGAGCGAAAGATTGCGAGATGCGGCCCATTAGTATTCCCCCGAAACGATTACATAATTTCAGCGCCCCTCTAACCTTGGCGAACTGAAAAAAGCAAACCGGGTTATACCCGAAATCGCGAGGACCGGTCCGATTTGGACCGGACTCGATTACTCAACAATTCGGGGAAAACGGCGAACTCAGCCGACCGTTACTAGCCTGTCAGCGAGCCTTTACGGCACGGCGATCCGCGGCGTTTTGCGCTTCCCGCTGCAATTCCTCGGTCAGCTGAGTGGTCCGCGCCGGAAGCGGAGTGCCGTCACCCATCTTGCCGTTCGCCTCGATATCCTCGAGTAGCAGCTTCATCTCAGCGATTTCCTTCACCTGTGCCGCGATGATGGAATCGGCGAGTTCGCGCACGCGCGGATCGCTGATATTGGCGCGGGCGCTCGTCATGATCGCGATCGAATGGTGCGGGATCATGGCCGCCATATATTCCTCGTCGTCCACGGTCGCCTGGCTGCGGACCAGCCATAGCGCTCCTGCGAACACCACCGCGCCGACCGCCAGGATGATCACGTTCTTCTTCGTGTCGCGATACATGCCCCACATGAAGAGCAGCATGACGATCATCATCATCCCGCCCATCACGAACATCATCCAGAAGCGCGTCTCGCTCCAGAAGACGTGATCGAGTTCGAATGTGTTGAGATACATCAGGCCGAACATGATCGCGGTCGAGGTCGCGACCATCGCCATGAAGCGCCAATACGAGTTGCCGCCGCCCGAGTGATTGGAAGAGTGGTCCATTCCTGCCTCCGTATTTTCGATTAAAGTACGATCCAGCCCAATGCCTTGGCACCCATCCACAGGCCCATGCCGATCATGAAAAGGTTCTCCGTGAGCGAAACGAAGCCGAGCGGCACATTGCTGCCTCCGCCGACACAGGCGCATTTGAGTTCGCGCTTGTCGACATAGACAGCCTTGAACACGCTGACCGCGCCGACCGTGCCGATGAACAGCGATACCGGGACGGAGACGATCGGAAGCGCATGGGCCACCATCAATATGCCCGCCAGCGCCTCGCCGAAGGGATAGATGAAGCCGTACCGCACCCAGCGGCGCGCCAGCAGGTCGTAATTGAGGAACATGGTCGAAAAGCTGCGGACGTCCTGCAGCTTCTGGATCGCGAGCAGCGCCATCGACAGGCTGACGAACCATTCGACCGCCTGCACGGTGAAGATCGTGTCGAACACATACCAGCTGATCGCGAGGCCGAGCAGGAAGGCGACGCCGAAGATGGCGATCACCGGCTGATAGCTGGTCTCGTCCTCCTTCTTGACGGACTTGCCGAAATGTTCGCGCAGATCGTCATACCCGCCGATACGCTCGCCACCGATAAAGGTCTGCGGCGTCGTCTTGACGCCGTGCTTTTCCTTGAAAGCGTCGGTCTCCTCGCGCGTTTCGAGATGATGGTCCTCGATCTCGAACCCTTCGCGCTTCAACAGGTCGACGGTCTTGAGGCCATAGGGACAGACGTGTTCGGGCATGACCATCCGGTAGACGATGGCCTTCTTGGCGGATGTGCTGCGATCGCTCACGATGCGCTCCCGTGGCTTGCCGGGTAATTCGCCCAGACGCTGCGGCCTTCGGGTCCGAAGGCGATGACCTGATAGGCCTGGCGGTGATCGCCATGCTCCATTCCCGGCGATCCCATCGGCATGCCCGCGACGGCGAGGCCGGTTACGCCGGCGGGGCGTTCGGCCAGCAGGCGTTCGATATCGGCGGCGGGGACGTGGCCTTCGATCGTATAGCCTTCGACGATGGCCGTGTGGCACGATCGCAAATCGTTAGGCACGCCGTTCTCGGCCTTGATCGCGCCCATGTCGGGATGATCGACGGCTTTCACGCTGTGCCTGTCGCCCTGCTCGATATGATCGGCCCAAGCGAGGCAGCAGCCGCAATTGGGATCGCGATACATGGTGAAGCTGGCGGCCTGCGCGGCGCAGGCGGTGAGCGCCGTACCGAGGACGAGCGCGCCTGCCAAAGAGCGGCGGGCCATGGCGGATCGTAAGCTGTCGATCATCGATTTTCTCCTTAAATTCCAAGTCCGAGATGGTCGGGGCCCTGCGCCAGTTCCGCACCCCAATATCCTTGCGCCACCAACGCCGCTGCAATCAGCACGATGACGATCCGGAACGCCCTGCGATCGGCGCGAAACGCCAGCAGCGCGGCGAGCGGAGCGGCAAGCGCCAGGCCCGTCCCGGTCCAGCGATGCCAGTGCATCGTTGAATCGCCGCCGAACCAGATGCCGGTGTGGATCCAGCCGAATAGAGCAGCGATCACCGCGCCCGCAGCGCCTGCGACCGTCATCACATTGGCGGCCTGCGCCAGCGGGCCCGAAGACCGGGCCATTGCCAGCATCTCCACCAGCGCCGCGACGATGAGCAGCGCGATCGGGAAGTGCACCGTGGCGGGGTGCAAGCGCGTCAGGACCGAACCGCCGGAAGAGGCGTGCTCGCTATCAGCGCGCGGCTCCTCTTGTGCCTCGCTGCTCGGCGAGGCCGGTTCCTCACCGTCCTGCGCGGATGCGGCGGGTGTTTCCGTTTGGACCGGCGCTTTTGCCGCGCCGTGCTTCTCGCCCCCATGTGCGGCAGCGGGCTGCGCGAGGATAGCCAGCGCCAGAACCAGCGCGGCGGCAATCGCATGGAAGAGACGCGTCATCGTTTCGCCTTCTCGAACAGATCGATCAACTCGCCGAATTTGCGTCGCTGCTCGCTCTCGTCGCCGCTGGCAATGGCTTCGGCCACGCAGCATCCGGCGTGGCGCTTCAGGATCTCGCTTTCCGCGCGGCTGAGCGCGGCTTTCACCGCCTGCATCTGGGTGAGGATATCGATGCAATAGCGATCGTCCTCTACCATCTGCGCAACGCCGCGCACCTGCCCTTCGACCCGGCGCAGGCGGTTCACGATCATGGTGGTGTCGGGCTTCGCAGCCATATTCGGCCTTTCGATCGGCAGGCCCTTCCGGCCTTCTTGCAATACTGTAGGGGGGTATATATGTCGGCTCGCGAAGGAGTTGCAAGTCCGATGTCCGATCTGTCCATTACCCGCCGCCGCCTGCTGGGTGCAGGCATGCTTGGCGCAGGCATGTTGAGCGCCTTGCCCGCCTGGGCGCGCGGGGCTTCGATCCACCATGGCGGCGCGATCCGGTCCGGCTTCGACGAGGTTTCGGGCGCAAGTATCGATCTGACCGTTGGCGAAGGCATGCATACGGTTCAGGGGCGGCGCGGCCATGCTATCGCCGTCAATGGTAGCGTGCCCGGCCCTCTCCTGCGCTTGAAAGAGGGCACGAGCGTGCGCCTCAACGTCCACAACACTCTGGACGAGGATACCTCGATTCATTGGCATGGCCTGCTGTTGCCCTTCCATCTCGACGGGGTGCCGGGCGTCAGCTTCCCCGGCATCGCCCCGGGGAAGAGCTTCACCGCCGAATTTCCCGTGCGCCAGGCCGGGACCTATTGGTGGCATTCGCATTCGAACCTGCAGGAGCAGGCGGGGCATTACGGGCCGATCGTGGTCGATCCCGCTGGGCCCGATCCCGTGCAGGCGGATCGCGATTACGTGATGCTTTTAAGCGAGTTCACGCCGATGCATCCGCACGCGATCATGGACAAGTTGAAGAAGGGCGAAGGCTACTTCAATTACCAGCAGACCAGCTTCACCGACGATTATCCGCTCGATGCCGAACAGCGGCGGATGTGGGGCCGGATGCGGATGATGGCGACCGACATTCTGGACGTGACCGGATCGACCTACACCTATCTCGCCAATGGGCATGGCCCGGAAGAAGGGCTGGAATATCTTTTCAACCCCGGAGAGCGGGTGCGCATCCGCGTGATCAACGGCAGCGCGATGAGCTTCTTCAACGTCCGCATTCCCGGCGCGACCATCCATGTGGTGGCCGCCGACGGGCAGAATGTGCGCCCGGTTCCGGTGCAGGAATTCCAGATCGGTACGGCCGAAACCTACGACATTGTGGTGGAACCGACCGACGAGGCGATGACCATCGTGGCCGAGGCGATGGACCGATCGGGCATGGCGGTGGCAACGCTGGCGAGCAGGCCGGGCGCCCGCGCGCCGGTGCCTGCCCTACGCGAAGCTCCGCTCCTCACCATGGCCGATATGGGCATGAACCACGGCGCCCATGGTGGGGGAATGGACCACGGCGGCATGGATCATGGCGATGGTGCTGGCGCGATGGGCGGTATGGATCATTCCGCCATGGGACATGACATGCCCGCCAAGACCACGGCTGCCGAGCCGATGGACATGTCCGGCATGGATATGGGCGGGATGGACATGCGCGACACGTCCAAGCTTCCGCCCACCGTCAAAATCGGCCCCGGTATCGACATGGTGGCGATTAATCCGGTGGACCGGATGGGCGATCCCGGCATCGGGCTCGACAGGGTGCCGCACAAGGTGCTGACCTATAACGATCTCGCCGCGCTTGAACGGAACGACGATCCGCGCACCCCCTCGCGGATGCTGGAAATCCATCTGACCGGAAACATGGAACGCTACATGTGGTCGTTCGACGGGGAGAAATACTCCTCCGTCACCGATAATCCGATCCGCTTCGCCTATAACGAACGGGTCCGGGTCAAGCTGGTCAACAACACCATGATGGCGCACCCGATCCATCTGCACGGCCACTTCTTCGAACTGGTCAATGGCGCACCCGAAGGCTTCAAGCCGCAAAAGCACACCGTGATCGTCCAGCCGGGCGGCTTCGCCCAATTCGACCTCACAGCCGACGAGCCGGGCGATTGGGCGTTCCATTGCCACCTGCTCTATCACATGCATTCGGGCATGTTTCAGGTGGTGACCGTGGCCCAGCCCGGGACCACTGCGGGAGCCGAAGGATGAGCCGCGCCGTAAATCTCGCCGCGCTCGTTCTGGCCAGCTCTGCCGGACCGGGCTTCGCGCAATCCCATGCCGACCATGCGGCGCATATGGGGCACCATACCGCGACGCCGCAGTCCGAATGCGAAGCCGAAGCGGCCCGTCATCGCGCGATGGGCCATGCCGTGCCCGAGGACAGCTGCGCGCCTGAGGATCCCGCTCCGGTCGATCACGCGGACATGGATCATGGCGCGATGGACCATAACGCGATGGATCATGCGAGCATGGCTCACGGCCAGATGGATCATGCGACCATGGACCATTCCGGCATGGACCATTCGGATATGAACCACGGCTCGGTCTCAAACCAGTCCCCGGAAATCCCGATCGCGCCGCCGCCCGCATCCGCCGGGTCCGGCCCGCCGACCGCCGCCGATGCCATCTGGGGCGCCGACGCCATGCGCGCCAGCCGCGCCGCACTGGCTCGCGAGAATGGCGGCATGCTGACCGCAGGCCTTGTTCTCGATCGCTTCGAATACCGGGCGCGCGAGGGCGAGGACGGTTATCTGTGGGACGGCGATGCCTGGTATGGCGGCGACATCAACCGGGTCTGGCTCGAATCCGAAGGCGAAGGAGCGTTCGGCGAGGGGCTGGAAAGCGCCGATGTCGCGCTGCTCTACGGGCGCGCGATCAATCCCTATTTCGATCTCCAGGCGGGCGTTCGGCAGGATCTGACCGGGCCGGAGCGCACCTATCTCGATATCGGCATCCAGGGCCTTGCCCCGTATCTGTTCGAGGTCGAGGCCGATCTGCTGCTGTCGACCAAGGGCGATCTGACCGCCACGGCGGAGGTCGAGCTCGACCAGCGCGTGACCCAGCGCCTGATCGTCCAGCCCCGCCTCGAAGTCGCGCTCGCCGCGCAGGACGTCCCCGAACTCGGCATCGGCGCAGGCCTCGACACGATCGAGACGGGCCTGCGCCTTCGTTACGAGATCGCCCGCGAATTCGCGCCCTATGTCGGGATCGAACAGGAATGGAAGCTGGGCGGCAGTGCCGATTACGCCCGCGCTTCCGGCGAGGACCCGAGCACGACCAATTACGTCGTCGGTTTACGATTCTGGTTTTGAGGCGGCGCTTCCTCGCAGCAGCTTGAACCATTACAGGCGCTTATGAGCCGGGCGGCGCCGCGCGCCCCGTACGGCGCCGCCTGCTCGGGCGCATCCGCGCCGCTGCGCATTTGCTAATTTTCGCGATCCGTCTATCGTGCCGCTCGATATTCTCGGCCTTTTTCAAGGCTTGACGCACTCAATTAGAGAGCCCTTCATGACCGATCATTCCGACAAGCGGATTTCTCCGCCTCTCGTCGACCTGCCCATCCGCACCGCCAGCCGCGGTTTCTACGATGGTTTCAGCCGCGAAGTGACGATCCCGGCCAAGGTCATCGTGTCGCTGCTGATCATGTGGGCGATCTTCTTTCCCGTCAGCGCCAACGAAACGCTGACGGCCGCCAATTCGACGATCATTTCGACCTTTGCGGGGTGGTATGTCTATCTGGTCGCCTTCCTGCTGAGCGCCTGCATCGTGCTTGCAGTGATCCCGCAATCGGGGCGCCTGCGCATCGGAATGGCGGACGAGAAGCCCGAATTCGGTCGCCTATCCTGGTTCGCCATGCTGTTCGGTGCCGGGATCGGCATCGGCGTGCTGACCTATTCCACCGGCGAGCCGCTGGCGCATTTCAGCAACAATCCCGATATCATCCGCGGCCTGGTGGCCTCGCAATCCGCCGAAGCGGTACGATCGGCCTATATCTACACCTTCCTCCACTGGGGCTTCGCCGCCTGGGGGACTTACGCTCTGGTCGGGCTGTCGGTCGGCTATGTGGCGTATCGCCGCGGCCTTCCGCTGACGATCCGGTCCGCCCTTGCTCCGCTGTTCGGCAAGGCGATGTCGGGTCCGTTCGGTCATGTCGTCGATGTGGTCGCGGTCGTGGCGACGATCCTGGGCGTGGCCGTGACCATGGGCTTGGGTGTCGAACAATTCGTGGCGGGGCTTGCGCGCCTTGGCCTTGGCGACTGGCTCCTCGATCCCGACGGCTCGTCCTCGGTCCCCGCCATCCTGCTCGCGCTTGCGATCCTCGTCGGGGCCTCCACGCTCAGCGCATTGTCGGGCGTGGGCAAGGGGATCAAGTGGCTCTCCAATCTCAATCTCGGCCTGTCCGCCCTGCTGCTGATCGTCTTCGCGATCTTCGGTTCGCTGACGTATGGGATGAAGACGCTGGGCCTGGGAATTTTCGACTACATCCGCACCCTCGTCCCCAATTCCCTGACGCTGTTTTCCGAAGACGCGCCCTTCGGGGCCGAGCTGGTCCAGTGGCAGCTCGACTGGTCGGTGTTCTACTGGGCGTGGTGGATCGCGTTCGCGCCCTTCGTTGGCATGTTCATCGCCCGCATCTCGCGCGGCCGCACGATCCGCGAATATGTCTTCGGCGTGATGCTGGTGCCGTCGCTCGTCTGTTTCGTGTGGATGGCGCTGGTGGGCGGAACCGCGATCGATCTGGAACTCAGCGGCGCAGCCGGAGGCAGCATCGTGAATGCGGAAATGGCCGACCAGCTCTTCGCGACGCTGGCCGTCATGCTCGATCCTGCCGTCGCGCAGATCGCGGCGGGGCTGATCGTCGTGCTGCTGCTGACCTATCTGGTCACGTCCGCCGACAGCGCGATCCTGATCGTCAACACGATCAACGGCGCCGGAGAGACCGAAGGGGACCGTCGCCATCATATCCTGTTCTGGGGCGCGGCGCTCGCCTTCGTGGTCGGCAGCATGCTGGTGCTGGGCGGTATCGACGCGATCCGCATCACGATGATCATCGGCGCGCTGCCATTCTCCTTCGTCCTCGCCGCAATGGGCGTCGGCGTGCTGAAGGCGGTCGTGTACGATCTGATCCGTAAAAGTCAGGGCGTCGAAACCAGAGCGGTGGAACTGGCCGATGACGTTACGGCACGCGAGGCCGAGGCCCGAAGCGACGCAACATAACTGTGGCGAATTTGCAACGCTGCTGCATTCATTAGGCGAATTTGCCGGGCCCACTGTGGCCCGGCACCACCCGGTCCGTTAGCCTAGGCCCCCTAGCAAAACTCGCATTTCGATAACCGGCCGACCTCCGTCGCGCCGGATTTCGCCAACTCGTCCGTAGAAGACACAGGGGTCAAAAATGAAAAACTATGTAGGCGGAGCCTCGATCGGCGCGCTCGCCATCGCTCTCGCCACGCCCGCCGCCGCTCAGGATGCGGCCGCCCAGCCCGCCAGCACGCAACCCGCTACTCAGGGTACCACGCAGGCCGACCGGCCTCAGCGGCAGGGCGGCGTCCAGACCATCGTCGTGACCGCGCAGCGCCGCAACGAGAACCTGCAGGATGTGCCGATCTCGGTCCAGGCTCTCGGGGAAGAGCAGCTCGACCAGCTCAACATCGCGACCTTCGATGATTATCTCGAAGAACTTCCTACCGTCACCGCCGGGGGCGGCAGCCCGGGCCAGAGCACGATCTACATTCGCGGTCTCGCCTCGACCACGCCGAACCTGACCACCGCAGGCGTCGCAGGCCTCGCGCCTAACGTGTCGCTCTATCTCGACGAGCAGCCGCTCTCGCAGCCGGGCCGCAATCTCGACGTCTACGCCGCCGATCTGGAGCGGATCGAGGTCCTTTCGGGTCCGCAGGGCACGCTGTTCGGCGCCAGTTCGCAGGCCGGCGTCGTGCGCCTCATCACCAACAAGCCGCGTCTCGGCCAGTGGGACGCCAAGGTGACGGCAGGCACTTCCTTCACCAAGGATGGTGAGACCAGCTACAGTGCCGAAGCGATGCTGAACGTCCCCGTCACCGACAGCCTGGCGCTGCGCGGCGTGGTCTATCTCGACGATCAGGGCGGCTATGTCGACAATGTCGCAGGCACCCGCACCGCACGCGGAAGCGCGCGTTTCCGCCCCGCGGGCACCGTGCGCCGCAACGGCGCGGTCGTGGCGCCGAACCGGGCCGGTTTCCAGGCCGGGGCCGATCTGTCGAACGTCACCTTCCTCGAAGCGAACAATGCCGGGCTCGTGGAAGACAATTTCAACGACACCCAGTATTCGGGCTTCCGCGTCACCGCATTGTACGAGGTGACGCCGGACTGGACGATCACCGTGGCGCATAGCCGCCAGAGCCTTGAGAGCGACGGCGTCTTCTTCTCCGATCCCGACCTCGATCTAGACGATCTGGAAATCCAGCGCTTCGAGGACGACCGGCTGGAAGACGATTTCTCGAACACTGCCTGGAACGTCGAAGGCCGCCTCGGCATGCTCGACGTGATCTATAACGGGGCCTACACCGATCGCGAGACCGAACAGCGGATCGACTATTCCGACTATCTGTTCGCGGGCCAGTACCTGCCCTATTACATCTGCGACGGTTCGGTGACCTATCCGGGCGACGCCGCGCCGAGCGGCACGTGCCAGCCGCCCAACGCCTTCGTGACGTCGGATACCGATCTGACCAAGTTCACGCAGGAATTGCGCGTCAGCACGCCGGAAGAAAACCGCTTCCGCGTCAGCGCCGGGGGCTTTTATTCGCGCCTCGTTCTGAAGGAGCGCAACGACTACAATTATCCGGGTAACATCGCCGCGGCACCGTTCGGTCCCTTCGCGCCGAATTTCCCGTTCCCGGGCGCGTTTCAGTCTGATCCCGGCCCGCTTCCCGCCACCGCGATCTTCCGCAACGACGTGAAGCGCACCGACGAACAGATCGGCGTCTTCGGCCAGGTGAGCTTCGACATCGTGCCCGATTTTCTCTCGGTCACCGGCGGCGCGCGCTATTACGACGTGGCGGTCGATTTCGAAGGCACCGCGAACAGCAGCTTCTGCAATTCCGGCGCGGCCGAGGATGCCAATGCCTTCGGCACGAACATCTCCGACCTTTACGATGGCGATGGCCAGTACACCTTCATCGGTTCGTGCAACGCCGATCTTCGCCAGACCTTCGATCTTAACGACAGCTTGGCCGACATTCAGGCGGCCGGGCTCAGTGCGGCGCAGGCACAGCAGGTGTTCAACGCGGTGCGCGCGCCGGACGAGGCGCGCACCAAGGGCGTGATCTTCAAGGGGACCGTCAACGTCACCCCGAGCGACGATCTGCTGTTCTACGCCACCTATTCCGAAGGCTTCCGCCCCGGTCTGCTCAACCGGCCCGGCGGCGCGCAGGGGCCCGGCGGCTTCACCGTGCCGTTCGAACTGGAATCGGACGAGGTGAAGAACTACGAAATCGGCGCCAAAACCCAGCTCTTCGACCGGCAGCTGCGCGTCAATGGCAGCCTGTTCTATGTCGATATCAGCAATCTGCAGACGACGATCTTCGATCCCAGCATCACCAATCTGTTCTTCTCGGACAATGCGGCGAATGCGGAGATCTTCGGGTTCGAGGCGGACTTCACCTTCGCGCCCTATGCGGTGCCGGGCCTGACCGTGTCGGGCGCAGTCTCGTTGCTCGATACCGAGATCACCGAAGTGCTGACCCCGACCGACGACGTCCAGGCCGGATCCGACCTCGCCTATGCGCCGTCCTTCCAGGGCAATCTGCGGGTGCGGTACGAATGGGATCTGTCGGACCGGCTCGAAGCCTTCGTGCAGCCGTCGGTTTCGCATTCGGCGTCGAAATTCACCGACATCATCGCGATCAACCGGCTTGAACTCGACAGCTACACGCTGGTCAATCTCTCGGCAGGCGTCGCTTACGATCAGTGGAAGTTCGAAGTGTACGGGGCGAACCTGTTCGACGAACGAGCCCAGATCGCAGGCGATTTCTACTACGATCGCCCGCGTATCGTGACCAATCGCCCGCTGACCGTGGGCGTGAAGGCGAGCTTCAGCTACTGATCCAGTCGTCGAACGACATGATGCGGCGGGGGCGAACCTTTTACCGGGTTTGCCCCCGCCGTTCGTTTTTGCGAATGGCTCAAGCATGAGCGATCACGGCGACCAATTGAAAGCAGCCCAGGAAGCCCTGCAGCGCGGCGATTTCGCCGCCGGGTTAGCGTGTGCCGAAGCGCTGCTGGCGCAGGATCCGAAGGATGGCGATGCGCTCTATGTCGCGGCGGCCGCGGCGCGCTATCTGGATCGGCACGATGCGGCGCGATCCTTTCTGGAGCGGTTGCATGCCGAAATGCCCGAATACGGGCGCGCCTGGCAGGAAGCGGGGCATCTCGCGCGGGCGCGTGGGAACACTGACGAGGCGCTCAGCGCCTATGCCCGCGCGGTGCGCTTCAATCCGGCCCTGACTGCAAGCTGGACCGCACAGGCGGAATTGCTGGCAGCGATGGGACGCACGGCGGAAGCCGCCGCCGCGCAGGAACAGGCGCGGCGCGTTACGGCGCTGCCGCGCGAGCTGGTGGCGGTCACCCATCATCTGCATGAAGGCCGTCCCCTGCGGGCCGAAGAGATCTGCCGCCATTTCCTGCGCCGCAATCCGCGCCATGTCGAAGCGATGCGCCTGCTCGCGCAGATCGGCCTCAGGCTCGGCATTCTCGACGATGCGGAATTCCTGCTGGAAAGCGCGGTCGCGTTCGAACCGGACAATATCCAGGTCCGGCTCGATTACATGGACGTGCTGCGCAAGCGCCAGAAATTCGAACGGTCGCGCGACGAGGCCGAAGCGCTTTACCGCCGCGATCCCGAAAGCCCGTTATTCCAGTCGCATCTCGCGATCGAGAGTATGCAGACCGGCGATTATACGCGCGCCTTCGAATTGTTCGACGCAGTGCTCGCCAAATTGCCCGACGATCCGGCGACGCTGACCTCGCGCGGGCATGCGCTCAAGACGACCGGGCAGCAGGACGAAGCCGTGGCTTCCTACCGCGCGGCGATCGCCGCCAAGCCCGATCACGGCGATGCCTATTACGCGCTCGCCAATCTCAAGACCTATCGCTTCACCGAAGGCGAGATCGCCGCCATGCGCGAGCAGGTCGCGCGGCCCGAAATCGCGTTCATGGACCGGGTGCATCTCACCTTCGCTCTGGGAAAAGCGCACGAGGATCGCGAGGAATACGAGGCCTCCTTCGGCTTCTACGAAGAGGGCAATGCGCTGAAGCGGCGCCAGACCCGCTACGACGCCGATCGGATGAGCGAGGAGCTGAAAGCGCAGGAAGAGGTCTGCACATCCGATCTCTTCGCGGCGAAGCAGGGCGCGGGCGATCCGGCGCGCGATCCGATCTTCATCCTCGGCCTGCCGCGCGCAGGATCGACCCTGCTCGAACAGATCCTCGCCAGCCATTCGCAGATCGACGGGACGCTGGAGCTGCCCAACGTACTCGCGCTGGCGCACCGGTTGCGGGGCAGGAAGGCGGGCCAGTCACGCTATCCGCAAGTGCTCCACGATCTGACGCCCGACCAATTCACCGAGTTCGGCCGGGATTTCCTCGCCAACACCCGCATCCACAGGCAGGGCGCGCCCTTCTTCATCGACAAGATGCCGAACAATTTCCGGCATATCGGGCTCATCCACCTGATCCTGCCCAATGCGACAATCATCGATGCGCGGCGCGATCCGATGGATTGCTGCTTCTCCGGCTTCAAGCAGCTGTTCGCCGAAGGGCAGGACTTCACATACGGCCTGACCGAGATCGGGCGCTATTACGCCGATTACGTCGCTTTGATGGACCACTGGGACCGCGTGCTGCCGGGAAAGGTGCTGCGCGTGCGGCACGAAGACGTGCTCGACGATCTCGAAGGGCAGACCCGGCGCATGCTCGATCATATCGGCCTGCCTTTCGAGGAGGCCTGCCTCGAATTCCACCGCACGGCGCGCGCGGTGCGCACGGCGAGTTCGGAACAGGTCCGAAGGCCGATCAACCGCTCCGGCCAGGGGGCGTGGAAGCCGTACGAGCCCTGGCTCGGCGATCTCAAGACCGCGCTGGGCCCGCTCGCCGATTAGCGGGTCGTGCCGCGATCCCGATCGAGCAGGAGCTGGAACAGGATCGCCCGCACCTCCCCATCGATGACCCCGTCGATCCGGCGCGGACGCCAGCGGCGCTGGAACGCCTCGACCGCCTTGTGCCCGTCGGTGATGTCGTAGCCATAACGTTCGAGCGCGAGATAGAACGAAGCGTCGTTATCGAACGGATCGCCGCGTTCGAGCTTGTCCGGTATCGGCAGGCACAGTCCGTATTCGGCCAGCCGCTCCCACGGGAACAGCTCGCCCGGATCGATCTTGCGCTGCGGGGCGACGTCCGAATGGCCGACCACATTGGCGCGCGGAATGTCGAACCGCTTCACCATGCGCGCCACCAGCGGGACCAGCGCTTCGAACTGCGCATCGTTGAAGCCGCGATAGCCGTATTTATGGCCCGGATGGTCTAGCTCGATCCCGATCGAGGCTGAATTCACGTCCTTGATCCCGCGCCAATAGGAGACGCCCGCATGCCAGGCGCGCTTTTCTTCCGGCACCAGCCGAACGACCTCGCCCTGTTCGCCGATCAGATAATGGGCGGAAACCTTGGCTTCCGGATCGCACAACCGCTCGATTGCAAAGCCTTTGTCCTCCATCTCGGTGTAGTGGATCACCACCATGGATACGGGCAGTGCGCGCTCGTCATGGTTCGGCGAAAGCACCTCGCGATGGACCAGCTCGTCCCGGCTGGTGGGCAGCTCCTCGCCGACCTTACCGAAATCGGACGGTGTCAGAGGCTCGCTCACCCGATCATGCCTTCGGGTTCGGGCAGCACCGCACCCAGCACCAGCGCATCGTCACCTTTGGCGTACTGAAGCCCGCCGCCACATTCCTGCGCCAGCAGATGGATCATGTGTGCGGACACCGTGCGGCTGGTCAGCTCGTCCGCATCGAGCTTGCCGTCCAGCGCGCGCCCCAGCACCTCGTCAAAGGCGATCTTCGGCCCCGCCGCGCGGATCACGATCTCGCAGGCCCCATCCCGCACTTCGGCCCCGACATCGAGCGTGCCGCCGCGCACCAGAGCATCCAGCGCGATCTGCGCGAAGTTGAGCAGCACCTTGACCGCCGGCTTGGCAAGCGTGCCGCCCGAAAGCGCCCAGTTCACCTCGATCCGCCCCTTGTCGGTGGCGAGCGACTGGATCAGATCCTTCGGCTCTTCGACGCCGACACGGTCTCCGAAGCCGCCCGCCGCGCCATAGGCCAGCCGGAAATATTTCAGCTTGTTGGCGCTGATCGTGGCGCTCTGTTCGAGCAGTTCGATACAGTTCTGCCGCATCTCCGGATCGCTTTCGATCGCAAGCAGTTCGAGCCCGTTCGACAGCGCCCCCACCGGAGACAGCATGTCGTGGCACAGGCGCGAACACAGCAGCGCGGCGAGATCGGTGGCGGAAGTGGCGGTCATCGTAATCCCAATTCAGAGCGAGGCGATTGGCGGTGCGAGCGGGGCGTCCGGATTTGCCGCCACACCGCATTGTATTCCGGCATCCGTCGACTTCGGCAATGGCCGATCCTGCGGGACGATATTCCGATCGTCCCCACGAACCAAGCGATCGTCGGGTGCCAGACCCATCTAGCCTTCGTCGGCCACATAGGAAAGTGGTTCAAAACCATCCTTCGTGTCGCGCCAGAAACGGATCGTCCGTTCGCCGACGATCGCCCACACCCTGTCGTCCCCCGTTCCCTGCGCGCGGTCGGTTGCGGACGGTTCGGGCGGGCCTACGGGATGCGAGTGGTAATAACCGATCAGCTCCGCACCGCCCGAACGCGCCGAACGATGCGCATCGATCAGCGCCTGCGGATCGATTTCGAAGAACCGCGCGGGTTCGGGATGGACGTTGGCGGTGGGCCGGATGGCGGTAATGCGCTCCCCCTGGCCGAGGAGCAGGCCGCATGCCTCGTGCGGATGGGCGCGCTCCGCTTCGGCGAGCATGCGCGCGATCGCCTGCCTTGTCACGGTGAGAGCCATCGCGCATGGCCATAGCGATGTCCGGCCCGCAATGCATCACTGGCGCGCTTGCCGCCTCCAATCGCCTCGACAAGGCGCTTGCCGAGGCGACCGACCTGTCGCGCGAGCGGATCAAGGCCCTGATCGTCGAGGGATCGGTCACGCTGGATGGAGCCATTGCCACTTCGCCCAACAGGAAGGTGGCCGATGGCGCGCGCTTCGCCATCGCCCTACCCCCGCCCGCCCCGCTCGATCTCGAACCTCAGGACATTCCGCTGACGATCGTGTTCGAGGACGATCAGCTTGTCGTGGTCGACAAGCCTGCGGGCATGGTGGTGCACCCGGCGGCGGGCAATCGCGACGGGACGCTGGTGAACGCGCTGCTCCATCATTGCCGGGGGCGTCTGTCGGGCATCAACGGCGTGGAGCGGCCCGGCATCGTGCACCGGATCGACAAGGACACGTCGGGCCTGCTGGTGGTCGCCAAGACCGATGCCGCGCATGAAGGCCTCGCGCGCCAGTTCGCCGATCATTCGATCCATCGCCGCTATCTGGCGGTATGCGCGGGCCATCCCAACCCAGCGGAAGGCACGATCGATGCCCGCCTCGGCCGTTCGGACCGGGACCGGAAGAAAATGGCCGTGCTCGCAAAGGATTCCTCACGCGGGAAACATGCCGTTACGCATTACAGGCTCGTCCAGCGACTCGCCCATGCCGCGCTGATCGAATGCCGGCTGGAAACGGGGCGCACTCATCAGGTGCGCGTTCACTGCGCATCAATAGGTCATCCGCTATTGGGAGACCCTGTTTATGGACGGACGCCCAAGCCCCTTCGCGAGCTTCTCGCCAGGCTCGATTTCACCCGTCAGGCGCTCCATGCGGCGGAGCTCGGTTTCGTTCACCCGACCACGGGCGAAACGGTGGAATTCCGCGCCGAACTGCCACCCGACATGCGGGAACTTATCGACGAAACCGCTCGTTGAAATCGATGAAGGGCGCTTCACTCGCGCCGGTCCACAGACTATATATTGAACCAGCGGCCCACCGCACCGGATGCCCATCAGGGGTCCGATCGAAGAGGCTGGCTAGAGAAAGGTCAGGGTACCATGAGCAAGTCAAAATCCTTGAGCGTCCCCGCGCTCGGCGGCGAGAAGAGCCTCAATCGCTATCTCGCCGAAATCAAGAAATTCCCCATCCTCACCGCCGAGCAGGAATACATGCTCGCCAAGCGGTACGAGGAGCATGAGGACAGCGAAGCCGCGGCCCAGCTGGTCACCTCCCACCTGCGCCTCGTGGCGAAGATCGCCATGGGCTATCGCGGCTATGGTCTGCCGGTCAGCGATCTGATCTCGGAAGGCAATGTCGGCCTGATGCAGGGCGTCAAGAAGTTCGAGGCCGATCGCGGCTTCCGCCTTGCGACCTATGCGATGTGGTGGATCAAGGCTTCGATTCAAGAGTTTATCCTGCGCAGCTGGAGCCTCGTGAAGATGGGCACCACCGCCGCGCAGAAGAAACTGTTCTTCAACCTGCGCCGGATGAAGAAGCAGCTCGAAGCGTATGAAGACAGCGATCTGCATCCCGACGACGTGACCAAGATCGCTACCGATCTCGGCGTGCCCGAGCAGGAAGTGATCAACATGAACCGCCGCATGATGATGGGGGGCGACGGATCGCTTAATGTCAGCATGCGCAATGGCGAGGAAGGCTCGGGCGAATGGCTCGACTGGCTGACCGACGATCGCCCCTTGCAGGACGAAACCGTAGCCGACGCCGAAGAGGCCGAAGTGCGGCACGACATGCTGCTGGAAGCGATGGGCAGCCTCAACGACCGCGAAAAGCACATCCTGACCGAGCGGCGCCTGACGGAGAACCCGCAGACGCTGGAGGAGTTGAGCCAGGTCTACGACGTTAGCCGCGAACGCATCCGCCAGATCGAAGTGCGCGCCTTCGAAAAGCTTCAGAAGTCGATGAAGACGATCGCGGGCGACCGGCTGCTTCCGGGCATGGCCTGACTTCCAGCTTCGATCAGATAAAAGGGCCGCGCCTCTGCGATGGAGGCGCGGCCCTTTTCGTTTGCGCTGGAGCGAAAGCCGCTCGAATTAATCGGCCCTACCGCTTCGCCAGCATGTCCAGATTCTCTTTCACCGTGCCATCCCTCTCGGCAAACCGGAAACCCTTGACGCGCTCGACCAGAATTTCCTCCGGCGTGGGATTTTGCGCGAACAGGGCCAGCGTCTCCTCGATGAATTCGTCGAGCGGCATGTAACCCTCGCGTGTCGACTGGCCGGGGGTAAGTTCGGTCTGGACACCCGGCGGGACCAGTTCGATCACCTCGACCTGCCCCTCCATCAGCTTGCGCAGTGACAGCGTGTAGGAATGGATCGCCGCCTTGGTGGCCGAATAGGTCGCCGCCTTGGGCATGGGGACATAGGCCAGGCCGGATGTCACGTTGATCAGCACCGCATCGTCCCGAGCCTTCAGATGATCGATCAGTGCATCGGTCAGCCGGATCGGCCCGAGGACATTGATCGCGATCACCTTCTCGGCATCGGACAGATCGCGCGCGCCGCTGATGTCCTCATAAGGCATGATGCCAGCATTGTTCATCACGACATTCAAATCGGGGAACCGCTCGACGATTTCTTTCGCGAATTGTTCGACCGCCGCCGCATCCGCCACGTCCAGCGGCATTGCATGAAGGTTCTCGCGACCCTTAGCCGTCTCTTCGAGTTCGTCCGCGCTGCGGGCCGCGACGATCACGGTGTTGCCCGCATCGTGCCAGGCACGCGCATATTCGCGCCCGAAGCCGCTGCTGCCGCCGGTGATGAGGATGGTGTTGCCGGTGTTCTTCATAAAAAGGAGCTTTCTGTGCCGTGTGCCACCATAACGGTGGGCGCGCCGATCGGTTGCACCCAAGCGGCACCGCGCCTAATCCCTGCCCGATGAGATGGTTCGCGACCTTGCTGGTGAAACTGATCCTCGGCTTCGTTGCGCTGAGCCTGCTGCTGGTCGTCGTCTTCAGATTGGTGCCCGTTCCCGTCACCGCGACGATGCTGATGGACGAGAACGGAATTACCAAGGATTGGGAGCCGCTTTCCGATATCGACCGCAATCTGGTGCGCGCGGCCATTGCGGCGGAAGATGGAAAGTTCTGTTCGCATAACGGCTTCGATCAGGAAGCGATCGAGAACGCGATCCGCAGCAATCGTGAAGGCGGGCGCATTCGCGGTGGCTCCACGATAAGCCAGCAGACCGCGAAGAACGTGTTCCTGTGGCAGGGCGGCGGCTATTTCAGGAAAGGGCTGGAAGCCTGGTTCACTTTTCTGATCGAGAACATCTGGGGCAAGCGCCGGATAATGGAAGTGTATCTCAACGTCGCGGAGACGGGAATTGGCACGTACGGAGCGGAAGCTGGGGCGGAGCGCTATTTCGACAAGTCCGCCGCCAGCCTGACGCCGATCGAGGCGGCGCGCATGGCCGCCGCGCTGCCGCTGCCCAAGGAACGTTCGGTCGTGAACCCCGGAGGCTGGCTGCGCCGCCACGGCAACACGATCTCCGCCCGCATCGGCGTGGTAGGGCGTGACGGACTGGACGCCTGCGTCTACGAATAGGCGATGGGCTCGCATCACGGACATTCGCAAGGACAGGCGCATGAGCAGGGCCATGACCATGCTCACGGTCATTCTCACGCCCCAAAGGATTTCGGCCGCGCCTTTCTGATCGGGATCATCCTCAACACCGGCTTCGTGATCATCGAGGCAGTGTATGGATGGATTTCGGGCTCCATGGCCCTGATCGCCGATGCGGGCCATAACCTGTCCGACGTGCTCGCTCTGCTTCTCGCCTGGGGCGCCAGCGCCGCGGCCAAGCGCCCGCCGACCCAGCGCTTTACCTACGGGTTCAAATCCTCGACCATCCTCGCTGCGCTCGCCAATGCGGGGCTGCTGCTGATCGCCATTGGCGCAATTCTGTTCGAGACTCTGCGCCGCGTGGCCGAGCCTGCGCCGGTGCAGGGCGAAACGATGGCGGTGGTGGCGGGCATCGGGATCCTAGTGAACGCGGGCACCGCCGCGCTGTTTCTCAAAGGGCAGGACGACATCAACATCCGCGGCGCCTTCCTCCACATGGCGGCGGACGCGCTGGTGAGCCTGGGCGTCGTGATCGCGGGGCTGGCCATTTTGTGGACGGGCGAACGCTGGATCGATCCCGCCGTCAGCATCGCGATCGTGCTCGTGATCGCCTGGGGCACGTGGGGACTGCTCAAGGACAGCGTGGCGATGAGCCTGTTAGCCGTGCCCAAGACCGTTTCCGAGAGCGAGGTCCGCGCCTATCTTTCCGGACTACCGGGCGTCGAGGCGGTCCATGACCTGCATATCTGGCCCATGAGCACGACTGAAACCGCCCTCACCGCGCATCTGGTGATGCCGGAAGGTCATTACGGCGACGCCTTCCTGCGCGAGGTCGCGGAGGAGTTGGAGCATCATCACCGGATCGGCCATACGACGATCCAGATCGAAATTCGCAGAATCTGCCAAGCGGACGGCTGCCGTGACGACTAATATCGTGCGCTTTTTCCTGCTCTCCATTGCATCCATCGTTGTTGCCTCATGCGCGGGATCCCCCTCGAATCTCGTGGGCTCCCAATCTGTCGGCGAATGGCGCGAAGTGCCGATGACTGCGGTCCAGGAACAGGTCCTCAACGACACCTGTTTTACGCCTACCGAAACAAGGCCAGCGAGCGGATGCCAAGCGCTCATCGTCGCGATCGCACAGGCCCGCCGAAACGCCGAAGCCTATGCCGCCCTGTCCAACCTTACGGTCGAGCGATTGGCCGACGGCGACGACAAGGTCGCACAATACGAACTGGGCAAGCGATTGGTAGCAGGCGAGGTCATTGAAAGAGATATCACTCGAGCACGGGACTATCTCTCGCGTGCTGCGCGGTCTGGAAGGACGCGACGCAATTTCTATACCCCCGGCGGAGTAGGCGCATCATCGAGCGTCACCACGGTTTCCGTAGGTACCGGTATCGAAGGCTTGGTGGAGGCGAAAAAATTGCTGGACCGTCTGATATCTGGCGAAGCCGAATGAACCTCAGACTCAAGGCAGATGCCGTGCGAGCCGTTCTTTCAGCAAACGGATAAGCGCGTCATCCATGAACCGGTAGCGATCCGGGATGCCGAGATTAACGATCGACTTGTTCCCAAGCTGCTCGGCCAAGCGTGATCGCAGAGCACGTCTGTGCCGCGCCTCCATGGTAAAGATGCGATCCGCCAACGCTACTGTCTCCCCATCCAGCGGAACATCCGCGTCGGATGCAGTTCCGGCCGAAAGGACGTCGATGTCCTCTCGGCCGGAATAAATCTGTTCGGCTGTTGGACTTCGCCAGCGGTTTTTACCGCAGACGAAGAGAATGCGCGTCCGACTCAGGCCGCCTCTTCCTTGTCCTTCTTGCCGCCATGGACCTGGATCGGTTCCTTGCGGCCTTCGACCACGTCCTTGTCGACCACGATCTCGCTCACCCCGTCCATGTCGGGCAGGTCGAACATCGTGTCGAGCAGGATGCCTTCCACGATCGAGCGCAGGCCGCGTGCGCCGGTCTTGCGGGCGATGGCGCGGTCGGCGATGGCCTTGAGCGCATCTTCCTTGAAGGTCAGTTCGACATCCTCGAGCTCGAACATCTTGGCGTATTGCTTGACCAGCGCATTGCGCGGTTCGGTCAGGATGGTCACCAGCGCATCGACGTCGAGGTCGCGCAGAGTTGCGATCACCGGCAGACGACCGACGAATTCGGGGATGAGGCCGAATTTGAGCAGATCTTCGGGCTCGCTCTTTTCGAGCAATTCGCCCACGCGGCGCTTGTCCGGATCGGCGACATGCGCGCCGAAGCCGATGGAACGCTTCTGCAACCGGTCTGCAATGATCTTTTCGAGACCTGCAAACGCGCCGCCGCAGATGAACAGAATGTTCGTCGTATCGACCTGGAGGAATTCCTGCTGCGGATGCTTGCGCCCGCCCTGCGGCGGAACGGAGGCGGTAGTGCCTTCCATCAGCTTCAGGAGCGCCTGCTGCACGCCTTCGCCCGACACGTCGCGCGTGATCGAAGGGTTTTCGGCCTTGCGCGTGATCTTGTCGATCTCGTCGATATAGACGATGCCGTGCTGCGCCTTTTCGACATTGTAGTCGGAAGCCTGGAGCAGCTTGAGGATGATGTTCTCCACATCCTCGCCCACGTAACCCGCTTCGGTCAGCGTGGTGGCGTCGGCCATGGTGAAGGGCACGTCGAAAGTCCGCGCCAGCGTCTGCGCCAGCAGCGTCTTGCCGCAGCCGGTCGGGCCGACGAGCAGGATATTCGACTTCGCGAGTTCGACGTCGCCCGCCTTGCCCGCATGTTTGAGCCGCTTGTAGTGATTGTGCACCGCGACGGAGAGCACGCGCTTGGCGCGGTCCTGTCCGATCACGTAATCGTTCAGCGTCTCGAAGATTTCCGAAGGCGTGGGGATATCCCCTTCCTTCTTGCCGGCGATTCCCGCCTTGGTCTCTTCACGGATGATGTCGTTGCACAGCTCGACGCATTCGTCGCAGATGAACACCGTCGGCCCGGCGATGAGCTTCCTCACCTCGTGCTGGGACTTGCCGCAAAAGCTGCAATACAATGTCGATTTGCTATCGGTTCCGGTCAACTCGGTCATATCCTGTCTTCGCCCCGCAATCGCCTCCGGCGAATGGCCGGTTGTAAGCTCCAGCGGGGCAGGGTCAACATCGTAGCGGTTGCAACGCCTTACCCAAGAGGCGGGCCGTGCTTTCGCCACGAAGATCCTGCCATGGTTCGCCCTTGTAACGCGAACCGGCTGTCCAAACGGTTAATCGCCGATCGCATCCGTACCTATCGGGCGCCTGCCCGTATGTCCGTCCGGATGCGATCGGATTGAAAGATCACTCCGGCGCGCCGCCCGAGCCTTCGCCCTCGCTGCCTTCGTTTTCAGGCCGCGTCTCGAAGACCTTGTCGACGATGCCGAATTCCATCGCTTCTTCCGCTTCGAGGAAGGTGTCGCGATCCATCGCCTTCTCGATGTCGGTCAGGCTCTTGCCGGTGTATTTGACGTAGAGATCGTTCATCCGCTTGCGGATGCGCAGGATCTCGCGCGCCTGAATTTCGATGTCGCTGGCCATGCCGCGCGCGCCGCCCGAAGGCTGGTGGACCATGATGCGCGCATTCGGCAGCGCGATGCGCATGCCCGGCTCACCCGCAGCCAGCAGGAAGCTGCCCATCGAGGCGGCCTGCCCCATGCACACGGTCGAAACGCGCGGCTTGATGTACTGCATCGTGTCGTGGATCGCCATGCCCGCCGTCACCACGCCGCCGGGCGAATTGATGTACATGCTGATGGGCTTCGACGGATTTTCGCTTTCGAGGAACAGCAGCTGCGCGGTGATGAGCGAGGCCATCCCGTCTTCCACCTGACCGGTCACGAACACGATGCGTTCGCGCAGCAGGCGGCTGAAGATATCGAAGCTGCGCTCGCCCCGGCTGGTCTGTTCGACCACCACGGGCACCAGCGCGCCGGTGAGCGGGTCGCGCGTGAACTGGCCCTGCGTGCCGTGGGTTTCGCCGAGTGCTGCGCTGAGATCGATCATAGTGATGAAGTGTCCTTGCCGTCCGTGTCGCCCCGCTATGTCGCGATCATGGGTGCGTTTTCAAGAGCATTTACCCTAACCGGGCGCGCCATTCGAAGTTCGTCGATCCGTGACGGCGTGATCGCGCCGTTCATCGGACCCAAATTGCACCCGGTCGATGGCGGATATCGGGCCCCGAGCGCCCGATTACACGTGTGGGCAACACGGGAGGAACAATCATCGCCAGTCATCGCCTCAATGGACCCGCGCGTTGGAGCGCCGCCATGCTGCTGGCCGGGACGGCAAGCGCCGCGTTCGCGCAGGAGAAACCGCCAGCGGCGCCCAAGGGGGATGGCGCGCCGAGCGTGAATGTCGCCGATGGCACCGGCCAGGGGCGCGGCACCGTGTACGAGCCCGCCTATTTCGCGCAATTCGCCCCGCGCAACGCGCTCGACATGGTGGCGCGCATTCCCGGATTCGTCATCACGGAGGAACGCGGTTCGGCGCGCGGGCTCGGCCAGGCGAGCCAGAACGTGCTGATCAATGGCGAACGGCTATCGAGCAAATCCGACAGCGCGCGCGATCAATTGCAGCGCATACCGGCAAGCGACGTGGTGCGGATCGAAATCGTCGACGGGACCGTGCTCGATATTCCCGGCCTCACCGGGCAGGTCGCCAATGTCGTCATCCAGCGCGCCGGCAGTTCGGGCCAGTTCCGCTACACCACGGGCTTTCGCGCCCATAATACGAAAGCGCAGCTCTATGGCGGCGAAATCTCGCTGACGGGCAGCAGCGGTGCGCTCGATTACACGGTTGCGCTCAGCAACGGCAATCAGCGTTTCGGGGCGGACGGCGATATCCTCATCACCGACGGGCGCGGGCAGTTGATCGAAACGCAGGCGACGAAATTTTCCGGCGGTTTCGACAATCCGCAGCTCTCCACGCGCTTCACTTATAAATTTTCGAACAGCGTGCTCGCCAATCTCAATCTCAAATATGGCGAGGATTTCTTTTTCGAGGAGACGCCCGAACTGGCGACGCCCCTCGATGGCCCTCGCCGCAGCCGCCTGGCCGAAGCGCGCGAGCGCGGGCCGGAATACGAAATCGGCGGCGATATCGAATTTCCGCTCGGGCCGGGCAAGATGAAGCTGATCGCCCTCGAACGGTTCGAACGCGACGAATTTCAAAGCAGCGTGATCGACAGCTTCGACGATGGCTCGCTGCCGCGCGGCAGCCGCTTCACCCAGACCAATGGGATCGGCGAGCGGATCGGACGCTTCGAATATGGCTGGCGCATGTTCGCCGCCGACTGGCAGCTGGCTGGCGAGGCCGCGTTCAACCGGCTTGACCGCGCATCGGGCCTGTTCCGTCTCTCGCCCGAAGGAGAGTTCGTAATCGTCCCGTTCCCGGCAGGGACCGGCGGCGTGACCGAGGATCGATACGAAGCGATCCTGTCCGTCAGCAAGCAGGTTACGCGGACGATCGCCTTGCAGGCAACGGCGGGCGGCGAATATTCGCGCATCGAACAGACCGGCGTGGCCGCCAATTCGCGCACGTTCCAGCGGCCCAAGGGCTCGCTCTCGCTCGCCTGGACGCCGGGCGGCAAGTTCGACGCTTCGGTAAAGGTAACGCGCAAGGTCGGACAATTGTCGTTCGGCGATTTTCTCGCCAGCGTGGCGCTCGACGACGACAATCAGAATGCGGGCAACAACGCCCTGCGCCCGGTGCAGAGCTGGGATCTCGATATTGAAGCCAATCGCCGCTTCGGTCCTTGGGGTTCGCTGAAGCTCGAATATTCCTACCGCGATTTCGAGGATTTCATCGATTTCTTCCCGCTCGACAATGGGGGCGAGGCACGGGGAAATATCGGCGATGCGCAATCGACCCGCATGAGTGTGACCGGGACGCTGAAACTCGATCCTATCGGCGCGAGGGGCGTGCGCTTCGATGTGAACGCTTCGAAGGCTTGGCTGAGCGTGACCGACCCCTTCACCGGATTGGACCGGCCGTTCTCCAACAACACGATCGACTATGTCGAGGCGAATGTCCGCCACGACGTCGCGGGATCGGACTGGGCCTATGGCGCGGGATTGTTCAGCAACGACAATGCGCCCTATTCGCGTCGCTTCGAGATCGGGCGGTTCGGCGAGGGGCCGACCTTCGTGGATGCGTTCGTGGAGAACAAGGACGTGTACGGGCTGACCCTCAACGCCTCGGTCGCGAACATCTTCGGCGCGACGCAGAATTTCGAGCGCACCTTGTTCGCCGGGCCGCGCCCAACCGAGGAGATCCTGTTCCGCGAGACATCGCGCCGCCGGATCGGTCCGATCTTCCGCCTGACCGTCAGCGGTAACTTCTGATTTAGGCTTTGCCGCAGGGGCGTGGCGATGGCAGTGCTGGCGGATGACCATTCGCGCCATCCCGCTCGCCGCCCTCGCCCTTTCGCTCGCCGCCTGTGCAACAGCTACGCCGCAGCCGACTGAAAGAGTCGCAAGCGCTTCGGCGAGCGGTGCGGCGCGCGACGCCGCGACGGCGGTGGAGCGCATCCGCACGCTCGACGATGCAGGCCCGATGCTGAATGCCGTCATCGCATACGATCCCGGTGCCGCAGACAAGGCTGGCGCGGCAGATGCCGCCAGCCTGCTGGCCGGGCGCACGGTACTGGTGAAGGACAATATCGAGACGCGCGAATGGCCGACAACCGCCGGATCGCTTGTGCTGGCTGACAACCTCACCGGGCGCGACGCACCGATGATCGCCAATCTGCGGCGCGCGGGCGGCGTGGTGATGGGCAAGACCAATCTCAGCGAATGGGCCAATATCCGCGACAGCAATTCGACCAGCGGGTGGAGTGCGCTGGGCGGCCTCGTCCGCAATCCTTATGCGATCGACCGCAACAGCTGCGGCTCCTCCTCGGGCAGCGGGGCGGCAGTGGCGGCAGGTTTCGCCTGGGCCGCGATCGGGACGGAGACAAACGGATCGATCACCTGTCCCGCCTCGATCAACGGCGTGGTCGGCTTCAAGCCCAGCGTGGGCGTGGTCAGCCGCACCCATGTCGTGCCGATTTCCAGCACGCAGGACACGGCCGGGCCGATGGCGCGCAGCGTCATGGACGCCGCCATGCTGCTGACCGCGATCGCGGGCGCAGACCCGGCGGATGCCGTGACGACTACGGTACCGAACCGCCCCGCCGATTACAGCGCGGGACTGGCCGAGGCCTCGCTGGAGGGCGTGCGTATCGGCGTGATGCGCGGCCAGGTCGGCGACCGGCAGGATCTGAAAGACGCATTCGACGCCGCGCTCGCCGATATGGAGCGCGCGGGCGCCATTCTGGTCGATATCGAGTTCGAGCCGAATACCGAGATGTATCGCGACAGTTTTCAGGTGCTGATGTTCGAACTGCGCGAGGAGATGGGGAAATACCTCTCCTCCCTTCCCGGTGAAGACATGCCGCGCAGCCTGGCCGACCTGATCGCCTTCAACGAGGCCAATGCCGAAACGGAGATGCGCTGGTTCGGGCAGGATCTGTTTATCCAGGCGGAAGGCACCACCGACCGCGAGGCCTACGAAGCAGCGCGAAAGAACGCGATCCATCTCGCTGGAGAGCGCACGATCGATTTGCTGCTGGCCGAAAACGACGTCAGCTTCCTCGTCGCGCCGACGCGCGGGCCCGCCTGGGTCAGCGATCTGGTCAATGGCGACAATTTCAACGGCTCGATCGGCTTCGGCGCGCCTGCCGCGATCGCGGGCTATCCCCACCTCACCGTGCCCATGGGCGCGATCGAGGGCCTTCCGGTCGGCCTGTCGATCATCGGCGCGAAGTGGGACGATCACGCCGTGCTGAAGGCGGGAGCCGCCTATGAGCGCGCACGCAGCGCCGTTCTGCCGCAGCCGCGCTTCGAGCGCTGGCAACCCGCCCTGCGCCCGTCCGCGCCCGCGACTGCGAACTGAGCGGGTTCCGGCATGGAATTCGACCCGCGCATCTTCCTGTTCGCGATCTTCGGCCTCGGGCTGATGCTCGCGGTCAGTCTGGAAAAACATCTGTCGCGGTTCTGGCTGTCGCTGCCGATCGTCTATGTGGCGGCGGGCTTTGCAATCTTCTCGCTTCCCATCGGCCTGCCGCATTTCAATCCGGCGCGCGACGGGTTCGATGCGCTGACGCTCGAATACATCACCGAATTCATCGTCATCGCCAGCCTCGCGGCGGCCGGAGTGGCGATCGATCGTCCGGTCAGCTGGAAGAACTGGCGGCAGATCTGGCCGCTCCTCGTCATCGCCATGCCGCTGACGGTGGGCGCGGTGGCCCTGCTCGGCTGGTGGGCGCTCGGCCTGGCGCCTGCCAGCGCGATACTTCTGGGAGCGGCGATGGCGCCTACCGATCCGGTGCTCGCCCGCAGCGTCCAGGTCGGCCCTCCCGGCGAATCGAAGCGCCACGATGTGCGCTTCAGCCTGACGGTCGAAGCGGGCCTCAATGACGGGCTGGCCTTCCCCTTTACCTATCTCGCGATCGCCGCTGTCGGCATGACCTCGCTAGGCTGGTGGACGGCGGAATGGGCGGCCTTCGACCTGGTCTTTCGCATCGTCATGGGCTGCCTGGTCGGATGGGGCATCGGCCGGGCGGGCGCATGGTACGTGTTCGAGCGCGAGGCAGATGCGCCGATCGACGATGTCGAAAGCGAACGCCCCCGCTATTCCACCAGCGAAGGGCTGGTGGTGCTCGGCACTCTGCTGCTCGCCTATGGCTGCGCCGAATTGGTCGAAGGGTACGGCTTCTTGGCCGTCTTCGTCGCCGCCGTAACCGCGCGCCAGCGCGAGAATGCCAGCCGCTATCACAAGATAAGCCATCACTTCATCGATCAGATCGAACAGATCGTGCTCGTCGCCGTGCTGTTCGGCTTCGGTGCTATGCTGGCGAGCGGCGTGCTGAACGGGCTTACCTGGGCGAGTGCGGCGGTCGGCCTTGCGCTCGTCTTCGTGATCCGTCCGATTTCCGGCCTGATCGCCGAATCCCTGTGCGGCCTGCCCCTGCCCGGAAAGCTCGCGATCGCCTTTCTGGGCGTGCGCGGCATGGGATCGATCTATTACCTCGCCTACGGCCAGAACAACGCAGCCTTCGGTCAGCTCGACATTTTGTGGGCGACCGCCAGCTTCGCGATCCTGCTATCGATCATGGTCCACGGCGTCTTTGCGGGGCCGGTGATCGGCTTCGTCGAGCGGCGCAACGCCCATATCCATGTCGGCGAAGAAGACAGCATGGCCTCGCTTGTCCCGCCCAATCACGAGGATCGCGAAGAATTGCGGCAGGAACTCGAGGAAGCCGAAGCCGATCAGATGCGCGACGAGGATGCGGACCGGCTCGACTGCGACGGACCGGTCGATGTCGAGCGGCACTACAAGCCGGAGTGATCGGGCCGCGCCGAAACGCTTCGGCACGCTCGCGACGATATTGTAGGTAAGGGGATTGGCGGAGGTAAGGCCCGCGACCTGACCTGATCGGCTCTGGCGGCGATTTCAGAGGAAGAAACACCGGCGAGGCACACGACCTCTTCCGTTTCATTGCGAGCCCAAAGGGCACCGCCGGTCGAAGCGGGCAAGGACGCTTGCGCCCCTGCCCGCCCGATCGATTACTTCTTCGCAGCGGCCTTCTTGGCCGGAGCCTTCTTGGCCGCAGGCTTCTTGGCTTCGGCCTTGCCGTCGTCCTTCTTGGCGGCAGCCTTTTTCGCCGGAGCCTTCTTGGCAGGTGCCTTGTCGTCCGCGCCTTCATCCTTGGCGGCGGCTTTCTTGGCGGGAGCCTTCTTCTTCGCCGGAGCCTTCTTGTCCGCGTCCTTGGCGTCGCCCGTGCCAGCGTCCTTGGCGGCAGCCTTCTTTTTCGGAGCGGCCTTTTTCTTGGCCGGAGCCTTCGCCTTCGCGGTTTCCTCGCCCTCATCCGCTTCGATCGCGGCTTCGAGCTCTTCGCGCGTCACTTCGCGGTCGGTGACGTCGGCCTTGTCGAACAGGAAGTCGACGACCTTGTCCTCGTAGAGCGGGGCGCGCAGCTGGGCGGCGGCCATCGGCTCCTGCTGGATATACTGCATGAACCGTTCGCGATCTTCGGCGCGATATTGCTGGGCGGCCTGCTGGATCAGCATGTTCATTTCCTGGCCGGTCACTTCGACGCCGTTGGCCTGGCCGATTTCGGAAAGGAGCAGGCCCAGACGCACGCGGCGCTCCGCGATGCGGCGATAATCGTCGCGCTCGTCTTCCACTTCCTTCATTGCCGCTTCGGGATCTTCGGCCTGAGCGGCTTCCTGCTGCAGCTGGGCCCAGATCTGTTCGAACTCGGCATCGACCATGGTCTGCGGCACGGGGAAATCGTGGCCCGCAGCAAGCTGGTCGAGCAGCTGGCGCTTCATCTGGGTGCGCGTCAGGCCGTTGGTTTCCTGCTCGATCTGGGCGCGCAGCAATTCCTTCAGCTTGTCCAGCCCGTCGAGGCCGAAATTCTTCGCGAAATCGTCGTCGATCTCGGTGTCGGTTTCGACCTTCACCTGCTGGACCGTGATGTCGAATTCGGCATCCTTGCCGGCGAGATGCGCGGCCTGGTAATCTTCGGGGAAGGTGACAGTGATGGTCTTTTCATCGCCCGTCTTCACGCCCGTCAACTGCTCTTCGAAGCCGGGGATGAACTGGCCCGAACCGAGCACCAGCGGGGTGTTCTGGGCGGCGCCGCCTTCGAATTCTTCGCCATCCACGCGGCCGACGAAATCGATGATCAGCTGGTCGCCATCGGCGGCCTTCTTGCTCTTCGCCGCGTCCTTGTAGCTCTTATTGTTGCCGGCGAGCTGCTGCAGCATCTCGTCGACCTGCTCGTCAGCCACCGGCACCGTCAGGCGTTCCAGCTTCAGGCCATCGACATCGGGCGCGTCGACCTTGGGCAGCACTTCGAGTTCGACCGACAGCTCGGCATCCTTGCCCTGATCGTAGCCTTCGTTGAGCTCGATCTTGGGCTGCATCGCCGGACGCAGATCCTTTTCGCGCATCAATTCGTCGACCGATTCGCGGATCATGTCGTTGATGGCCTGCGCGTGCATCTGCTCGCCGTGCATCTTGCGCACCAGATTCGCCGGGACCTTGCCGGGGCGGAAGCCGGGCATGCGGATCTGCGGGGCGATCTTCTTGATCTCGCCCCCGATACGCGCATCGATGTCCTTGGCGGGGATCGTCAGCGTGTAGGCGCGCTTGAGGCCTTCATTGGTCGTCTCGGTAATCTGCATGGGAACGGATACTCTCGAATCTTGTCTATCGGGCTGCGCGAGGGACGGCCGGTTGGCGGCGGCTGGTGCGGGCGAAGGGACTCGAACCCCCACATCTTTCGATACTGGTACCTAAAACCAGCGCGTCTACCAATTCCGCCACGCCCGCAATCCGCCCGCAATACGAACGAAGCCGCGCGCCAGCAGCCGCCAGCGCGCGTATAGCCGCGTGCCTCTAATGCGCTGCGCCGAAAAGGGCAAGCGTGGCGGTGAAGCGCCCATGACGGAAGGAACGGGGCAGACCCGTCGTCGGTTGATGATAGTGAAAGGATTGTCTCCGATGACCGACACGCCCGATCCCGATTACGAAACCCCGCGCACGCCCCCTGCGACTCCGCCAACGATCGATCCCAATGTGAAGCCCAAGACCGCCGCCGAAATGAAGGACGAGGGCGAAACCGAAGGCGAGGTACTCGGCCATCGCAGCGATCCCGACGAGATCGATACCGAGCTGTCCGATAAACTGGTGGAACGTGACAAGCGCGACGGGATCGGAGAGCCGACGATCAACCTGCCGCCCGATTGATCCTTTTCCCCTTACCGCGAAGGAGCCTCTATCATGGCCACGCAACCCGATCCCAATCCCGACACCATAAATCCCGGCGCGCCGAGCGAGGTCCCGGGTGAAAGCCCGCCTTCCGAAACGCCCTTCGAGGAGCCGGACGAGATCCAGCCGGTCCAGCCCGATTACGACGAGCCCGATCGCACCCCGCTGGAAACCCCGCCGCCGCCGGATTGACGGCCTCGTTCCGGCGCTCATGCCACGCTGGGCCGCAAATGATCTTGCCGCCCGCGCCCCCGCGAATTAGGGGCGCGGCATGACCGACGAAACCGAAAACATGGCCGCCGATACCACTGGCGCCGACACCACTGCCGCCGACACCACTGCCGCCGCGAAGACTCCCGACGCGAGCGACGTTCCGCCCGATCGCCTGTCGGTCAATCCGCGCAACGAGCACTTCGATCAGGAAGTTCTGCAACGCGGCGTGGGCATCCGTTTCAAGGGCAATCAGCGCCGCGACATCGAGGAATATTCGATTTCCGAAGGCTGGGTGCGCGTGCAGGCCGGCAAGACCATGGATCGCAAGGGCAATCCCCTCACCATCAAGCTGAACGGCCCTGTCGAAGCTTGGTACGAAGACCTCGGCGAGGACGCGCCGGTCGCCAAGGCCTGATACTCAGTCCAGATTGCCGAATGCGGCGAGGAACCGGCGCGAGCTTTCGAGCCGCGTCGGTCCGGGCGCAATGGCGGGGCTTTGCGCCACCCGTGTCGGATTTGCCGCCGGGGCAGAGCGATCGCGGCTCGGATAAATGAAGCCTTCGACCGGCCATTCGGTCGTACCCAGCGCGCCCAGCGGGTGATACCACACGCGCACCGCGCTCCAGTCGTTGGCGGGCGAGACGTCCACCGCCATCACGTCCCGCTCGATCTGGCCGCGTCGCCCGTCGATCGGCGACCAGTTCGCATGGTCTAGCAGTACTGTCCGACTGTCCACCACGCGGCTGACCGCCGCGACATGACCCAGTTCCATCGAGCCGTGCGGGCGAAAGGTCATCACCGCGCCTTTCTTGGGGACGGTACCGGTGGCGTACCGGCCCTGCGCCTGATCCCACCATGTGCGGGCATCGCCGTATATCTCGATGCCCGAGACCTGCCGCGCATAGGGCACGCATTGGAGATAGGGCGTCAGTTCCGCCCGAGCGCCGATAGCGGGAGACACCGTGCGCGCTTCGAAACCTGGCGCATCGCGCGCGGCGAGCGGCGGAGCGAAGGCGGTGGAACCGGCCAGGAGCGCAATGGCGAGCGAACGGTGAGAAGGCTTGTACATGCCCACCGTAATGGCGGCAAAAATTTGCCGCTATCCTTGTAGGGCTGGTTAATAGAAATTCAGCATATTCTTCGACCCGCCTGCCCCCGAGCTTGCCAAAGGTGGCGGCAGGGGCCACCTGCGCAGGCGCAACGAAAGCCGCTTTTCATGAAACCCACCGTCATCATCATCGGACGTCCCAATGTGGGCAAGTCCACTCTTTTCAACCGACTGATCGGCAAGAAGCTGGCGCTGGTGGACGATCAGCCCGGCGTCACGCGCGACCGGCGGATGGGCGATGCGGAGATCGCGGGCCTGCAGTTCACCGTGGTCGACACTGCGGGGTGGGAGGACGAAGACGCGGACACGCTTCCCGGCCGCATGCGTGCCCAGACCGAAGTCAGCATCGAAGGCGCCGATGCGGCGCTGTTCGTGATCGACGCGCGTGCGGGCCTGACCCCGCTCGACGAGGAAATCGGGCGCTGGCTGCGGCAGCAGAGCGTGCCGGTGGTGCTCGTCGCCAACAAGGCCGAAGGGCGCGCGGGCGAAGCGGGTGTATTCGAAAGCTATGGGCTGGGCCTCGGCGAACCCGTGCCGCTCTCCGCCGAGCATGGCGAAGGCGTCGCGGACCTGTTCGGCGCGCTATGGCCCGTGATCGGCGAAAAGGCCGAAGCTAAAGACGAGGATGCGGTCGAACCGATCGACTTTGACGAAGACGAAGATGAAGAGCGCCCGCGCGGCCCTCTGAAGCTCGCCATCGTCGGGCGTCCCAATGCCGGCAAGTCCACGCTGATCAACCGCCTGCTCGGTGAAAACCGCCTCCTCACCGGCCCGGAAGCCGGGATCACACGCGATTCGATTGCGGTCGATTGGGAGTGGCTCAATCCCCGCACGGGCGACAGGCAGGAAATTCGCCTGATCGACACTGCCGGAATGCGCAAGAAAGCGCGCGTGACCGATAAGCTCGAGCGATTGTCCGTCGCCGACGCGCGCCGTGCGGTCGATTTCGCCGAAGTCGTCGTCCTGCTGCTCGATGCGACCAAGGGGCTGGAGCATCAGGATCTCAAGATCGCCGACATGGTCCTGCAGGAAGGCCGCGCGTTGATGATCGCCATCAACAAATGGGATGTCGCCGAAAATGCGAGCTCCCTGTTCAATGGCATCAAGGGCGCGCTGGAAGATGGGCTGGCACAGGTGCGCGGCCTTCCGGTGCTCGCGGTCAGCGCGAAGACCGGCAAGGGCCTCGACACCATGCTCAACGCCGCCTTCGAGCTGCGCGAGACCTGGTCGAAACGCGTATCCACCGCCGCCCTCAATCGCTGGTTCGACGATGCGATGGAGGCCAATCCCCCGCCCGCGCCCGGCGGCAAGCGGATCAAGCTGCGCTACATCACGCAGGCCGGAACGCGCCCGCCGCGTTTCGTGGTGTTCGGCACGCGATTGGACATGCTGCCCAAGAGCTACGAGCGCTATCTGGTCAACGGCATCCGCGCCAAGCTGGGCTTCGATGCGGTGCCGGTGCGCGTCGTCCTCAAAAGCGCGAAGAACCCCTACGCATCGTCATGATCGCAGACCTGCTGAGTTCCGCCGTTCCGGTGGCGTCCGACATCCTCGAACGCACGGCGAGCACGCCGCGCGTGCAACAGATCGTTTCCCTGAGCCTGGCGCCCGCCTTCCTTCTGGCCGCGATCGGCGCGATCATGAACGTGCTGGTCAGCCGCATGATCTGGATCGCCAACCGGATCGAACGGATCGACGACCGGATCGAGGACGGCCGGACCGATCCGCAGGACGAAGAGCGCATCTGGCTGGAGAAGCGGCGCGCGCTGGCGCAGGTCGCGGTGATGTTCGGCACCGGTGCGGCGGCGGTTATCAGCCTGGTGATCGCGCTGCTCTTCATCAGCGCCTGGATCGAAGCGCAGATCGGCACGCTGATCGCAGCCTGCTGGATCCTGACCATGATCCTGTTGATCATCGGCCTGATCTATTTCTTCCGCGAAACGCGACTGGCAGCGGTCGGCGTCAAATCGCCGCATCGCCTGCAGAACCGCTTCTGGAAGCGTACGAAGCGCAAGCACGGCGGCAGCTGAGCGCGGCGATCGCACGACAAGCTCATTTCGCGTTCGGACGTTACGGAATTGCGGGCAGACGAGCCAATCCCACATACTCCGTTCAGGCCGCCATTCCCATCTATTGATCGGAAAGCGCGTAGGAGAGTGACGTGGGAAGAGTGCAGATTGTGATCCGGTCCTTCGATGAGGACGACGAGGGAAAGGACATGCCCGACACCGAACTCGACAGCGCAAGCGTGGAGGCGGCGTTGCTGGTGTCAGACATCAATCTCACGCGCGGAAGCGCCGAACTGTTTGCCGATGGGAAACGGATCGCGCGCCTGGTCAAGCGCGGCACAGGCCACGCGCCTTTCTGGGAACTCGCCTGAGGGGTGGCGACGCTCATACGAACGCCGCGCGCCGTTTCACTCAATTGCCGTTGCCGTCTCCACCGCCAAGGCCCCACGCGCCGCCTTCATTGCCCTCTTCCCCGGCAGCCGCGCTCTGGAGCTGGATGTAATTCTGCTCGCCCATGCGCACGATCATGTCGAACTGCTTTTCGAGGAAGTCGACATGCTCTTCCTCGTTGCGGAGGATCTTTTCGAACAGCTGGCCGGACGTGAAATCCTTGACCTGCTGGCAGTAGTCGGCGGCTTCGCGCAGCAGCGGAATCGCTTCCATTTCGAGCGCGAGATCGGCTTCGAGCACTTCCTTGACGGATTCGCCCACCTTCAGCTTGTGCAGCGCCTGGAAGTTGGGAAGCCCGTCCAGAAACAGGATACGATCCGCCAGCCAGTCGGCGTGTTCCATCTCTTCGATGGACTCCTTGCGCTCGTACGCGGCGAGTTTGAACACACCCCAATTGTCCAGCACACGATAATGCAGCCAGTATTGGTTGATCGCGGTCAGCTCGTTGGTGAGCGCCTTGTTGAGATAATCGATGACCTTTTCGTCGCCCTTCACCGGGGGTCTCCTGAAAGAGGGAAATTACCGGTGCGGTATGCTCGCCAAGGTCGGTCCTGGCAAGGCGGAATACCAGAAAAATGGCGGAAATCCGCCATTGCGAGCGCTTTTCATTAGCGAAAAATCAGGCGGCGACGTGTTCGGGGACGAAGGCCATTTCGCGCTCTTTATCCACGATCTCGTCCGCTTCGCACAGGCAGGCCCCGCAATTGGGGGTCTTGCCCAACGCGGCGTAACACGCCTCCGCATCGCCCGGACAATGGCGTGCCACGCGGCGCAGGTCGCTTTCGCGGATGGCGTTGCAGATGCAGACGTACACGCTCGCTGATCTCCCTTTGCGATCGATTCGCATTCACAGGAATAGTGCGAGTTATTCTCAATAGCAAGGGCTGGGCAAATATCTTACCGCCTCAGGGGAAACCGGCGCCCATAGGTCAGGCATCGCCACAGCCATTCGAGCGGGCCGTAGCGATACCGATCCAGCCACGGCTTCGACCAGAGCAGCATGAGCGCCCAGGCCAGCACCACGACGCCGTAGAGCCCCCCACGCGTCAATTCGCCGAACAGCCCCCCCGCCCAGCCATGGAAGACCAGCATCATCACCACGGACGTGCCGAGATAATTGGTAAAGGCGGCCCGCCCCGCTGCCGAAACGCGCACGGCCAGCCATCCGCTCACCCGCTCGCCCCACAGCGCCAGCAACGCGAGCAGACCCAGTCCCATGAAGAGACGCGGGAAATGGGACCAGCCGATGAAAGCGGCAATCGTGTCCCAATAGCCGAACCCACCGGCCCGAACCATCAGCGCGATCCACAATGTCAGCGCCCCGCCGACCAGCACCCCCGCCCAGCCCCAGATCATCTGCTTGCGCCGGTCGACGCCGCCCGAAAACAGCCCCTTGCGATAGAGCGCCATGCCCATCAGCATCAGCGGCAAGGTCTCCAGCCAGAACAGCAGCAGCGTGGTCAGCGGCTCGGTTGTGCTTTCGGTGAGATTGCGTTCGACCAGGCCGGGATAATCGCCGCTCGCGATCAATTCACCGTCGATCCGGTCCTGCGCGATTTCCTGTTCCTGCGCTTCGACCATCACGGCCTGCACTTCGGCCCGCGCGGCTTCGTCTCCGGGGATCGCGCCGTTCGCGCTCATCACCATGGATGCGGCCATCCCGGCATAGACGATACCGCCGACGATATAGCCGAGTACGCCGAGGATAAACTGGTTGCGGCGCGCCATCTTCACGAAGGGCAGCACGGCAAGCCCGGACACCGCATAGAGGAACAGGATGTCCCCCTTCCAGATAAAGAAGAAATGGAAGAGCCCGAACAGGCCCAGCCACAACAGCCTGCGCACCTGGAGCCAGCGGCCCTGCCCCCGCTCCCACGCCTTTTCGAGGAAGAGATAGAGCCCGGCTCCGAACAGAAGCGAGAACAGCGCGCGCATCTTGCCGTCGACGAGGACGAATTGCGCAACCCACATCCACCCTTCCGCCTCGCCATGCGGCGTCAGAAAGGCGTCGGGATACATGTAAGCGGCAAAAGGCTGGCCGAAGGCGACGATATTCGCCGCGAGGATGCCCATCACAGCAATGCCGCGAATGAAATCCAGGCTCGCGATCCGATCGGGCGAGGCGCCGAGCGGTGTCGCACGCGCTTGCGGCTGGTCGGGTGAGGCGGCAGCTTTTGCGTGCGTTTCAGTCATTTTGTCCCCCATTGGTCCCAACCAGGCGTCCGTCCCTTGCGCCCGATGACCTATCTATCGTCGTATAATTTGACCGCCAAGCTGCCCAGCGCACCCACCAGCATCAGCGCCGACCCGACGATAAAGAGCCAAACGGCAAGTTTCTGCAAATTGTCGAATTGCGGGAGAAAGAGGACGCTTCCGACCACGAACGTGGCATTGCCTACCACGCCGAGCGAGGTGTGTATCCAACCGTAATCCTTGACCAGCGTCTTCAGCATATTCGCCACGACATCATCCCCTTCCGCCCCTTCCGCGCGATCCTAGGCGATTCGGGCGGGCTCCGTAACCGACGAGCTTCAAGAGGGCGCTCTCCAGATGCGAACGCCGATGCAATGCATAGGCGCTCTCGATCGAGCGAAGCGTGTCGATTGAGGGGGGAAACCGGCCTCGCGCGATCAGCGGGTGACGAGGCAATCCTGTCCGCCGCGTTTCAGGGCGGAGCATGCATCCTGCGCCGCCGCGCGGCTGGAATAGCCGACTGCCATGACCTTGGTAAGACGTCCGGCTGGCTCCTGCTCGACACGCGCACCTCCGAGGGCGGCATTGCCCGAAAGACGGCTTGCCAGACGATCAGCATTGCCGGAATTACCGAAAGCGCCGAGCTGCAATTTCCATTCACCGTTCATGCGCGCGCTCGCGCTTACCGGAACCGTTGCAGTGACGGGGGCGGCCTGCGCTGCGGGCTTGCCCGGAACCGGCGTCGATTGCGTCACGGCGGGGGCGGATTGGCGACGGCCCTCGGGAAGCGTGTAATCGGCCCCGGCGGTGTCGGCCCGCGCCACTTCGACCGGGCGCGTTGCGGCGGGAACAGGGGCGGCCGCGCGCGCCGGAACGGTTGCGGCCGGAACCGCCACCGGCGTGCCGCCCAGATCGACCGCGGCGAGCTGGCGCGCACGATTGGCGTCGGCCTCGCTCTTTATCCGCTGCGCGAGCACTTGCGCTTCCTCGCGCTGTGCCAATGGGATGAATTCGTCCATTTGCGCCATCGCGGCGCGCGCCTGCGGGAGGCCGCTATTGTTGGCGAGCGTGAGCAGCGCATAGGCGCGCGGCCAGTCCTTTTCCGCCAGGTCTCCGTTGAAATGCGCGACGCCCAGCAGATATTGCGCGCGCGGATCGCCCCGCCCGGCTGCGGCAGTGATATAGGGCATGGCCGCTTCGCGCCGACCGTCCTCGAACAGCAACAGGCCGTAATTGTCCGATGCCTGGACGTGCCCCTGCGCGGCGGCGGCGGCATAAAGCGCCTCTGCCTGCTCCTTGTCAGCCTCCACGCCGCGCCCCAGGCGATAGGCCTGGCCGAGATTGAACTGTGCATCGGGATCGCCCGCCTGTGCAGGGCCAGACCATTCGCGCACCGCCGTGGCGTAATCGCCAGCCGACCAGGCATCGACGCCGCTCTTCACATCAGCCTGTGCGGGCGCGCCGAGCGCGAGCAGGCAGGCGGCCAGCACACCGCCGCCCACGCTGCGATAAAAGGGTGAGGTGGTCATGTTCGAAGTCTCCGCCAGTCAGATGCCCCAGCCTAACACCCCAGGGCGATTGCGCGCATTCTATAGTAAATCGTCCGTTAGCAAAACGTTGCGATGTGGCCAGCGATACCGGTGGCATCAGTTCCGACCCGACAGAGGCAATGCTTGCAGGACCGGGTCCGGGCCGATTTGCAGGCCGTCTTTAACTTAAAATTTAGGGTAGTCTGCGAATCCCCATGGCGAATGTTCGCGCCCAGCGAACGAGGCGAGCCGCACGAGGCGGGTCGCGATCTTGAAGCGTTTAGGGGGACCGGGCTTTGCGGGTACTGGCGTTGGCATCGCAGAAGGGCGGATCGGGCAAGACGACCCTGTCCGGACATCTCGCCGTCCAGGCACAGCGGGCGGGCGCGGGGCCCGTCGTGCTGATCGACATCGACCCGCAAGGCTCGCTCGCCGATTGGTGGAACGAGCGGGAAGCGGAATATCCCGCTTTCGCCCAGACCACCGTCGCGCGGCTCGCCGGCGACCTGATGATCCTGCGCCAGCAGGGCTTCAAGCTTGCCGTCATCGACACGCCGCCCGCCATCACCATGGCGATCCAGTCGGTGATCTCTGTCGCCGAACTGATCGTGGTACCCACTCGCCCTTCCCCGCACGATCTGCGCGCTGTGGGCGCTACGGTCGATCTGTGCGAGCGGGCGGGCAAGCCGCTGGTCTTCGTGGTCAATGGCGCGACGCCCAAGGCGCGGATCACTTCCGAAGCCGCAGTCGCCCTGTCTCAGCACGGGACGGTCGCTCCGATCACGCTCCACCACCGCACCGATTTCGCCGCTTCGATGATCGACGGGCGCACGGTGATGGAGGTCGATCCCGTCAGCCGCAGCGCTGCCGAAGTGACTGCGCTGTGGAAATACGTTTCCGACCGGCTCGAGAAGAATTTCCGCCGCACCGTCTTCGCCGCTCCCAACACGCAGAGCGCAATGCCGAGCGCCCATCGGCCCCAGGGCGGCTTCGGCCGCCGGGTGGCGCAGTAAGACGGGGGCCCACACGGGAACAGGACCATGCACGACGCCGGTTTCGCCTCCCTTTCGCCGACGCTGCTCGCCCGCAAGGGCGGAGCGCGCCCGGCCATGCGCCCGCAGCACGGCATGCCGGGCAAGATCGATCCCGCCGATGCCGCTGCCGAACTGGAAGATCTCGGCTGGAACGACATGGGCGAGGACACCAGCGCCCGCCGCCATCCAGGTGCGCAGATCGTCCGCTTCGATACGGAAGCGGATGGGAATTCGTCGCGGGACGGCGATTACGAAGTCGCCCACGCTTCCGAGGAAGCGATCGAAGCTCAGGTCAGTCCCGTGCGCGAAACGATCGACCGGATCGCGAAGAAACTCGGCGAGAACCGCCGGGACGCTGTCGAGGCATTCGTCAAGCCTGCCGCGAAGCTCGGCGCCCGCGCTGCCGCATCAGGCAACCGCCGGGCTGCCTTTACCCTGCGGCTCGATCCGGAACGCCATCTGCGCCTCCGTCTCGCCTCCACGATCAGCGGCCAGAGCGCCCAGAACCTGGTGACGCAGGCCCTCGACGCGATGCTCGCCGAAATGCCCGAAATCGAAACGCTGGCGGCTCAGGTAAAACGCCCGTGATCATCTTTGCCGAAACGAATGCCCGACCGCTTAGGGAGAGGGAAATGCGCTCCACGACAATCAATCGGACCGCCCGCATGGTGGGGCTGACGCTGACCACCGCACTGGCAAGTGCCACTCTGGGTGGATGCAGCACCAAGGAAGCGCCGCCAGCTTCGGTTTCGGCGGTCAAGGCCGAAAGCGCCCTGGCCAAGGGCAAGAGCGACAAGGCCGTCTCCTTCGCGGAAAGCGCCGTGCTGGCATCGCCGCGCGACGCCGATCTGCGCGCGCTGCTGGGTGGAGCCTATATCGAAGCGGGCCGTTTCGAATCGGCGGCCACCACGCTCGCCGAAGCGCGGCAATTGGGTGACGGATCGCAGCGCACCATCCTCTCGCTGGCCCTCGCCCAGATCGCGAGCGGGCATCAGGACGCTGCCCTGCGGACACTCAACGCCCACGAAACCGATCTCGATCCGGCCGATTTCGGCCTCGCCATCGCCTTGGCGGGCGAACCCAAGCGCGGCGCTCTCGTCCTCGCCAACCAGCTTCGCTTCGGCGAAAGCTCCGCCAAGGTGCGCCAGAACCTGGCTTATGCCTACGCCCTCCAGGGCGATTGGCGCGCGGCGCGGCTGATGGCCGCGGAAGATGTGCCCGCCGACAAGATCGGTGAGCGGATGGCCCATTGGGCGCAGATGACGAACCCCGTCTATTTCCGCCATCGCGTCGCCGATCTGCTCGGCGTCGACTTGGTGCGGGATGCAGGCCAGCCTGCGCGTCTGGCACTGGCAAACCATCCGAGCGTCGATCAACTCGCCGCCGAAAACGCTCTCTCCACAACACTCGCCAAGAGCGATGTCGCCCCTAAGCCCGCCTTCGCCGCGAATGGGGAATTGCCGCCGGTGAGCGGACAGGCAGTGGCCGCTGCCCGCCCCGTTTCCGCCCCTGCTCCGGCCCCCGTTCCGGCAGCGGCATCGCGCACCGTTGCGCAGGCCTTCGCCGAACCGAAAACGCCCGCTGCCCGCGTGGCCGCTCCGGCGCCCGCTCGCACCACCGCATCACTCGCACCGGCATCGCGGGCTGAAACCGCACCCTCCGCCCCAGCCAAGACCTTCTTGGCGCAGAGCGGCGATTACCGCGTCCAGCTCGGCAGCTATTTCTCGATGTCCGATGCGCAACAGGCCTGGAAGATCTTCCAGCAGCGCCACCCCGAACTGGCGGGCGCCGAAAAAGTGATCACCAAGGCCAAGGTAAACGGCAAGATCTATTACCGCGTCGCCGCAGCCGGCTATGCCGAAACGAGCGCGCGCAGCCTGTGTTCGCTGGTCAAGAAAGGCGGCGGCGGCTGCATCGCCTATGCGGCGAACAATCCGCTGCCCGGTGCGATCGAGACCAATGTTCGGATGGCCGCGCGTTAAAGGCTTACCGCGACACCGCCCTTGAACAGCGCGATCACCCGGCCTTGCGTCGGCTGACCGTCGAAGGGGGTGTTGCCCGCGCTCGCTTCCATCTTGCGGCGATCGACGATCCACGGCTTTTCGGGATCGACAATCGCGAAATCCGCTTCGTACCCTTCGACGAGCGCTCCGGCCTCCACACCCAGCAGGCGCGCAGGGGCCGACGCGCACAGATCGAAAACGCGCGCTATGTCGATCGCGCCATCCCGCTCCAGCGTCAGCAGCATGGCCAGCAGCGTCTCGGCCCCGGCCATGCCCGGCTCGGCATCGGCGAAGGGCAGGCGCTTGTCCTCGACACCGCGCGGATCGTGCCCGCTGGAGACGACATCGACAGTTCCGTCCGCAATGGCCTCGATCACGGCCTGACGGTCGTCTTCGGGCCTTAGCGGCGGCGAGAGGCGCATGAAGCTGCGGAATGTCGCAATGGCGAGATCGGACAGCATGAAATGGGCGGGCGTCACCCCTGCCGTGACCGCAAGCCCTTTCGCCTTGGCCGCGCGGATCAGAGAAAGCCCTGCCCGCGTCGTCACCTGGCGGAAATGGATACGCGCCCCTGCCAATTCTGCCAGCGCCAGATCGCGCGCGATCGCCAGCGTCTCGGCCTCGGCAGGCGCACTGGGAAGGCCGAGCCGGGTCGCCATTTCCCCCGCCGTCGCCACCGCGTCGCCCGCAAGCGCACCGTCCTCGGCATGGGCGACTACCGGCAGGTCGAGCATGGCGGCATAGGTCAGCAGGCGCAGCATGACGCCCGTATCGCCGATCCAGCGCCGCCCGGTCGCAATCCCGCGCGCGCCCGCTGCGCGCATCAGCGCCGCTTCGGCGAGCGATTCGCCTTCCAGCCCGCGCGTCGCCGCGGCGAGCGGATGAACCCAGAGATCGGGCTTGCCGCTTTTCGCGATATACGCGACGCGGCTGGGCAGATCGAGCGGCGGGGACTGATCGGGCATCAGCGCCGCGCGCGTGATTCCTCCGAAATGGAAGGCGGGCTTGTCGACGGCGAAGACTCCGTAATCGACGAGGCCCGGCGTAACGAGCCGCCCGCGCGCCTGGACGATCTCGTCGCCCTCTTCGCCTTCGATATCGCCCAGCGCGGCGATGCGCCCGTCCACTAGCCGGATCGCGCCTTCGCGCACGCCGTCTGGAAGGACCAGCCTGCCGCCGGTGATCGTGATCGGCCGTGCCTGCTTCATGCCCAGCCCTCCACGCCGCGCGCGCGGCGGGTCAGCACGTCGAGACAGGCCATGCGGATCGCCACGCCCATTTCCACTTGGCGCGTGATGATCGACCGGTCGAGCATGTCGGCCACGTCGCTGTCGATCTCCACCCCCCGGTTCATCGGGCCGGGATGCATGACGAGCGCTTCGGGCGCCGCATTGTCGAGCCGTTTCTTCGTCAGCCCGTAGAGATGATGATATTCGCGCGCGGACGGGATGAACTGGCCGCTCATCCGCTCGGTCTGGAGGCGCAGCATCATGACGACGTCCGCACCCTTCAGCGCTTGATCGAAATCGTGGAAGACTTCCGCGCCCATCATTTCGATTCCCTGAGGCATCAGCGCAGGCGGCGCGCACAGCCGCACACTCGCGCCCAGCGCCTGAAGACACAGCAGGTTCGAACGCGCGACCCGGCTGTGAAGGATGTCGCCGCAGATTGTCACCGTCAGCCCGGTGAAATCCTCGCTCGGCTCGCCCCGGTCGGCCAGCGCCTCGCGCAGGGCCAGCGCGTCGAGCAGAGCCTGCGTGGGATGCTCGTGCTGCCCGTCGCCCGCATTCAGGACCGGGCAGTCGACCAGCCCCGCGATGAGCTGAGTCGCCCCGCTCGATCCGTGGCGGATCACGATCCCGTCGGCGCGCATGGCGTTGAGCGTGATCGCCGTGTCGATCAGCGTCTCGCCCTTCTTCACGCTGCTGGTCGCGGCGTGCATGTTGACGACATCCGCGCCCAGCCGCTTGCCTGCGATCTCGAAGCTCAACAGCGTGCGCGTCGAATTTTCGAAGAAGGCGTTGATGATCGTCAGCCCGGCGAGGGTATCGTGATGCTTGTGCCGCTTGCGGTTCAGATCGACCCATTGTTCCGCCTCGTCGAGCAGGAACAGGATCTCGTGCCGTTCGAGCTGTGCGATGCCTGTCAGATCGCGATGCGGGAAGGCAAGCCGACCGGCCGGGTAGCGGCCGCTGGAGGAGGAGATTTCGGGCGAGGCCATTAAAGCCAAGCCCCTAATCGAGCCCCGTGGGCCGCTCAAGCATTATCGGTGGCGCTTGTGCGGCATCGCTCCTAAACCCCCGAGCAGAAGCCGATAGCCGAGATTGATGGGGACGATGGAATGAAATTCGCAGGCCGGGTGTGGCGCTTGCTGGTGGGTATCAAGGACGGGCTGGTGCTCGCCTTCATGCTCCTGTTCTTCTTCGCGCTCTACGCGGTGCTGACCGCGCGGCCCAGCCCGGCACAGGTGCGCGAAGGCGCGCTCGTGCTCGCGCTCGACGGCGTGGTGGTGGAAGAACGCACGCCGATCGACCCGTTCCAGGCGCTGCTTTCGGGCAGCGCGCCAATTGGCGAATATCAGGCCCGCGATCTCGTCCGCGCGCTGGACACGGCGGCGCGGGACGAGCGCATCACCGCCGTGGTGCTCGATCTCGACAGTTTTCTGGGCGGCGGACAGGTCCATCTGCAGGATATTGGCGAAGCGATCGACCGCGTTCGCGCGGCGGACAAGCCGGTGCTGAGCTTCGCGACCGCCTATGCCGATGATGCGTTGCTCCTGGCCAGCCATGCCAGCGAAATCTGGGTCGACCCGCTCGGCGGCGCGGCCATCGCCGGGCCGGGCGGCGGCAATCTCTATTATGGCGAACTGCTCGAAAATCTCGACGTCAATGCGCGCGTCTATCGCGTGGGCGAATATAAGAGCGCGGTCGAACCGTACCTGCGCAACACCATGTCCGAAGAAGCGCGCGAGAACTATTCCGCGCTTTACGGCGCGCTGTGGGGCGAATGGCAGGCGCATGTGAAGAAGGGGCGGCCCAAGGCGAACATCGCGCTCGCCACGACCGATCCGCAGGCCTGGCTGGCCGCATCGGGTGGCGATCCCGCAACTGCCGCGCTCGCCGCGGGGCTCGTCGACAAGCTCGGCAGCCGCGACGAATTCGAAGCACGCGTGGTGGAACTGGTCGGCGCGGACGACTGGTCGAGCGAGCGCAACGCCTATCCTGCGACCGATCTCGACCCCTGGCTCGAAGACACCGAGCCTGCGGCCCAGGGCGGCGCCATCGGTGTCGTCACCATTGCTGGCGAGATCGTCGATGGCGACGCCGGGCCGGGCACGGCGGGCGGCACCCGCATCGCCGACCTGCTCGACGAAGCTCTGAACGACGATCTTGCGGCACTGGTCGTGCGCGTCGATTCGCCGGGCGGCTCCGTCCTCGCCAGCGAGGAAATCCGCCGCGCCATCCTGCGCCACAAGGCGAACGACATCCCCATCGCCGTCTCGATGGCGAATGTCGCGGCGAGCGGCGGATACTGGGTCTCGACGCCCGCCGACCGCATCTTCGCCGAGCCGGAGACGATCACCGGATCGATCGGCATCTTTGCGGTGATTCCGACATTCGAAAACCTCGCCGCGCGCATCGGCGTTTCGACCGACGGCGTGCGCACCACCCCGCTTTCTGGCCAGCCGGACCTGATCGGCGGCTTCACTCCGCAAGTCGACGCGATGATCCAGTCGGGCATCGAAGACGGCTATCGCGACTTCCTCACCCGCGTCTCGCAGGCGCGCAATCTCAGTATGGAACAGACCGACCGCATCGGTCAGGGCCGCGTGTGGGATGGCGGCGCGGCGCGCCAGATCGGGCTGGTCGATCAGTATGGCAGCTTGCAGACCGCGATCGACTGGGCGGCGGAGGAAGCGGGCCTCGAGGAAGGCGGCTGGTACGTCGCCTATCTCGGCGACGAGCCCGGCACCTACGACACGCTGCTGCGCCAGTGGCTGATCGGCGACGAGACCGAAGCGCGCGCCGATATGACGGCCCTGTTCGCGCGGCGCCAACAGGCGCTCGCCGGAAGGGTCGAAGCCGACCTCGATCGCCTGCTCACGACCGAGGGCGCACAAGCCTATTGCCTCGAGTGCCCGCAGACACCCACGGCCAAGACCGCGCGGGTCGGCGGCATGGGCGGCGGGCTCGACGGGTGGCTGGGCAAGCTTGCCGCGCTGATCCTGAATTAGGCAATCCGGCGGAGCGCATTTTCGCAGCTCCCGCTTGCCAAGCCGCCCCACCTTGCGTAAACGCGCGCCCCTGCCCGGCAGCTAAGCGCTGCCCCATCGGGCGGGCGCGTAGCTCAGTGGTAGAGCACACCCTTCACACGGGTGGGGTCGCAAGTTCAATCCTTGCCGCGCCCACCATCTTTTCAATGACTTTGAAAAGATGGACGGCGTTTCCATGAAAAAACATGAAACCTGGGTGGACATCCGCGAACATCAGCGAGGACTTCGGCGCGACGATTGGTCGAGCAATCGCCGGCTTGATCGATTTGCATAGCCGCAACGAACCAGAGGGTTGCCGCATTTTCACGATTGGCTGACAAATATGCCCGTTCAAACTCGAGAGAAAGCATGTCAGCCCATCAACCAGTCCTTCCGGCCAAGGAAATCGAGCTCGTTAGGTCCAGGGATTTCGAAAAAGCTGATCCTCTGCTAGCCGGCTTCGCCGCGGCCGGCCCGATCAAAACTTATGCTCTCGTGCGAGAGATAAGACCCGCTGGGGGTCCGACCAAGGTAGTGCGCGACGCTCAGATTCCGGCCCAAGATTGGGAGAGGATTGTCGCATCAAAAAAGATTCAAGCCGCCCTAGACGGTGGAACGGTTCGGCTCGAAGGATCGCTCCTACAGGGAGGCACCCCGTCCGTCCTCATAACGGGAATCAGCTTCTCCGAAGCCGCTCTCATCAAGGTCCTCGATAGATATTGCGTAGATTCACCTGTTGGCGTTTCAAAACAGTCTAGCGGCTGCGATGCTCACGCTACGACGAAAGGCATCGCCCCATCCATTGCGGCTTCCGAGGCAAAGAAGGGAGGCGTGCAACCGATCAGGCCCGGCGATCTTACCGCGTCGGTCGCTCAGACCGAACAGGCGACTGGGTTAGGTCGGACGACAATTGACAAGCTTATGCGAGATGGCACGCTGGTCAGGAAGAAAGTCGGCAGACGAACTCCGATCACGGTCGAAAGCATCGAGCGATTGGTTGGTGCGAAGGTTGCCTGACAACTAATTAATGCGAAGTCGATCAAGGCCGCCGCGAAGTCGAAGACGATCAACGCGAAGGCGTTCTCTCCGAGAGCGAGGAATGGCGATTTCTCGATGCCTTCGAAAACCGTCTTCGCGCGATCGGTCTCGCTCTGATAGATCGAAAGCTCGCCATGCGGAAACTGGCGGCGACGGAGGCTGCATACACCGACAAGCAGACGGGCGAGATGCTCGGCATTGCTGATCTCTCCGATTTTTTGCTGACCGTTCTACAGACACCTGACCCGGACGCCTCTGTCGGAGCTCTTTTCCGGATAACAGCGACCCGCTTATCGGACGGCGTTGTGGTCGCGACTGTAACTGGTGGTGGAGAAGGAAGACCGGAGGGACCGGGCCGCTTTGTAGCCGGATCATACGGATTTTAACGGATGAGGCCTGAGCCCGTGGATGTAGAAGAGGCAGGAAGCAACCTCGCCCAAGCGGTGCTAGCCGCGATGAGTGGTGTTTGGAATTCCCCCAATGCGTTACCTACGCGCCCGCACTTGCGGCCACCGTATTGCGGACGTCGAAGTCGTCGGGTTCGCCGGCGACGGAGTAGTTCGCGGAGGCGAAGGGTATGGCGCGCCCGAACCGGCGCGAGACCTGTCCGGTTACCCCATATTCGAATTCGCCCGTACCCAGCGCCTTTTTCGCGCGCGGCGGTGGGCTTCTTTACATTGCCCGCGACGAATGCGTTCACGCCTCCGGTCGGTACGAGATAGTCGGCCTGGACTAGGATCTCCACGATCCCGTCGCGGGTGACCTCACGGCGCTCGGTCGATGGACGGGAGAGGAAGGGCAGTGCAAGCAGTCCGCCTTTGCCGACAATGAGATCCTCGGGCCCTGTCGTGGAGACGTAAGGCACCGACGCGGTCAAGGAAAACCGCCCGGAGCGGACGGCCAGACCCGCGCTGGCGCGCGTAGGTCTCGCACTCCCGATCATCAATATTGCCGGTGATATAGTCCGCCCCCGCGAGGAGCGAGACAGCCGTTTCGAAACCGGTATCCTGCCGAGGGGTGGCATCCGCCTACTGAGCCATTACTGGCGCGCCGGTGACCAGCAACAGGGCGGTTAATGCCGCGATCCGCATGGGGGTATCCTCGTGTCTGACGTACCGTCAGAGCAGCAGGCCGAAGCGTCGAAATCGGGGTCGGCTGAGGGTCGGGCCGCCCATTCGAGCGGCCCGACCCCACAAAAGTTAGTCAGATTGGCGGACGGCTTATTCGCCAGAAGCGGCGCCCGAGGCCGACCCTTCCGCTGCGATCAGGACCGAACCGCTTCCCGAGAGACTGCCCGAGGGGATGGTCGCGAGGCCGTCCCTGGTCTGGACGACTAGCTGGCGGACTTCTCCGGCGCGCGTCGTCAAGATATCGCGCACCGTCCCGAGCCGCTCGCCCGAGGGGAGCTGCACCGGCATTCCCTGGGTGACGGCAAAGGCGCCCTCGCCCTCGGCCGCGCCGCTACCTGCAAGGGCGAGCATCCCACCACCGATCATGCCGCTCCCATTCGCCGCGCCGCTGGCCGCACCGTTCGCCGAACCGGTGACGTTGCCGATCTGGCCTGCGGTCCCGGACAAACGGTCACGCGCAGCGCCGACGGCCGGGGTGGCGACATTGCGAACGGTGGAGGTGGCCCCACGGACCGCGCCGGTTACGGCATCGGTCCCGATCAGCTGCGCATTGGCGCTGCCCGATCCCGAGGCGCTGGCCGAATTCGCGCCACTAGCCGAAGCGTTGCCCGTCTGACTGCCCAGCACGTGGCTGGTCGCGCCATCAAGGCTGGTGTCGACACTGCGATCGACGGCGACGCTGCCGCTGCGGCGGTCGACCGTATGGCTGCCGCGAGTAGAGGCTTCGCCGCGCAGCGTGCCGCGCGTGCTCGAACGCAGCGTCTCGGTCGAACCGCGCAGGGTCGAATTGACCGAACCGCCAAGCGTGCCGGTGACGGATTGGCCGACTCCGCCCAGAAGCTGCGCGTGAGCGGGCGCCGTGAACAAAGCGAGGGCCGATGCGGCAAGCAGGAGGGTTTTCATGATAAGTTCCTTTCGTCTGCGGGTGCGAAAAAAGGGGGATGCATCCGCTTGAAAGGAAAACGGGCGGGCCAGCGCGCTTAATCCATCGCTGCCGAAAATTTCTCTCAGCGCCCAGTACATTTCGCGCAGACGAGGCCGCGACCGAATACATCGTCCGGCCCCTTGCGCCCGAGATCGATCGCTTCCCGGTCGAGCGCGTTGCGCCAATCGCCGCCCTGCCCGATCGCTTTCGCCACGCGCGCAGCGACGAGCGGCGTAGCGAAGGAGGTCCCGCGCAGCTTGATCCGATTGCCCTTCGCATTGCGGCCGTAAATATCCGCGCCCGGCGCCGCATAGTCGAGATTGAGCGCCCGCCCCGCCTCGATCAGAGCGCGACGCTTGCCATCGACCGCGGTGACCGCAACGACGCCTGGATAGGATGCGGGATAGGCCGGCGGAGCGGCGGGACCGTCATTGCCGACCGCCGCCACTACGACCACGCCCCGGCTCTGCGCCGCTCGCACCGCTCTTTCGAGGAGGGCGTTGCGCGGCCCGACCAAGCTGATCGTGACCACTTTGCTGCCCCGCTCCACCAGCCAGCCGAGGCCCTTCGCCATGGCGAGCGCATTCCCGCCTGCCTTGTCGGTCCCATAGACGTCGGCGACGCGGATCGTACCGGCGCCTGCGTGCTGAAGCAGGAAGGCGACCGAACTTCCGTGATGACTGGGATAAGGCGCTCCCTTCGCGAAGCCGCGGGTTTCCGCGACCGCGATCGACGGTCCGGTCGCTCCGTCGATTATGCCGACCGGCGCGGACCGTCCCGTCGAGGCCGAAGAGGAGGCGGATGCGAGCGCGCCGTCGGCAACACCGGCCTGGAAATGGAGATTGTCCGCCACGATCTCGGCATCAGGCAAAAGGAGAGCCAGCACGCTCTGCGCCTCGGCCAAAGACAGACCGACAGGGACGCTCACGCGCACCAGCGAAATACCGAGCCCTTCGACCTCCTCGCGCGACACTACGGTGAAACCGACCTGGAGCGCGGGAGCCAAAGCAGTGGCGGGCACATCCATGACGATCAGTTCGCCGCGCCGTGCGGGGCCGCCGAGGGCGTCCAGTTCGATGATATCGGGGTTGGTCCGCACCAATTGCTCGACCGTGCGCAGCCGGTCGCGGGCGAGCCTTTCGATCGTCCGCTGCAAATCCGCGCGCGTTTCTCCAAGCGCGCCGAGACTGTCGCCTACCACGCTGCCGACCGGCGGCTGGGGCAGGCGCGGCAGAGCGATCTGCGCGGCGAGAGGGGCCGCGATCAGAGCCAGAGCGGCGCACAGAAGAGGGAAAATTCGCATCGAGGCCTCGGCAATCGGATAAAACGCATTAAGCATGGATGAAACGAGCGCCTCCGTCCGTTTAATCCCATGGAAGGCAGAGACACTGAACACCGCTTTCGAGACAGACTTGCTGGCGCTACTGCCCCGATTGCGTCGGTTCGCGATCGGGCTGTCCGGCAATCCGTCCGACGGTGACGATCTGTGCCAGATGACGATCGAGCGCGCGCTCGCCAATCGCTCCCGCTGGGAGCAGGGCACGCGGCTCGATAGCTGGATGTATCGGATCATGCGCAATATCTGGATCGACGAGGGCCGCCGAACGACCCGCAGCCTGCAGACCTTCGTGGACGAGGAAGCGGGTGTCACCATCGGCGGCGACGGGGCGCAGGAAGCCGTGGTCGAACTCGGCAATGTCGATCGCGCGATGCAAACGCTTCCGCCTGATCAGCGCGAGGCGGTGCTGCTCGTGATGGTGGAAGGCTATGCCTATAAGGAAGCCGCCGAGATCGTGGGCTGTCCGGTCGGCACGCTCAACTCGCGGCTCGTCAGGGGCCGCGATGCCCTGATGCAGATGCTGGGAGACGAAGCATGAGCACCCGCGTGACGCCTGAAGAGATCGCCGCCTTAGCGGACGGGGAATTGCCGGCCGGGCGGGAAGCCGCGATCCGGGAGGCGATTGCCGCCGATCCCGAACTGGCGAAACAGGTGCAGCGGCATCGCGCCCTCGCCGCGCGATTGTCGCAGCATTATGCGCCCGTGCTGGAGGAAGGGGTGCCGGACCGCCTGACGGATCTCCTGACAGCGCGGAAGGACGAGACGGTGGTCGATTTCGCCGCCGCGCGCCAGAAGCAGGAGGCGCAAAAACGAGAAGCTCCGTCGAGGCACCCTCATTGGGGGTGGATCGCAGGGCCCGCGCTGGCCGCCTCGCTAGCGATCGCCGTCATTCTGGGTGACACCAATACCGGGCCGGGGGCCGGATATGCCGGTCCTCAGCTCGCCGCAGTGCTCGACGACCAGCTCGTTGCCGAGCAATCTTCGGCGGCTGAAACCCGCGTGCTGTTGTCGTTCGAGGATAAAGGCGGCCAGTTTTGCCGCGCTTACAGCGGCGTTTCGGGTGGCGGCATCGCCTGCCGCGACGACGAGGGCTGGAGAATCGAACGCCGGTCCGAAGGAGGCGAAGCCGCCTCGACAGATTTCCGCATGGCAGGCGCCGATGATGGCGCGATCCTGGCGGAGGCGCAGGATATGGCGACGGGCCCCGCTCTCGACGCGGCGGCCGAGCAGGCCGCACGCGAACGTGGATGGCGCTGAGCGGCCCGCGATAGCTTTCCCGGCTTTCGCTTTCCGGTCGGCTTCTGCCCTGATCTGAGCGCGAAGAAGGAAGGATCGGGGGCTGGTCCGATCCTTCCTTCAGGGGTGGCCGCATCCGATCAGGGATGCGGCCCGGGGGGCTACTGATTCTGGTTCGCTGATCCAGGCTCAGTCGACGATGATGACCCGGCCCATGCGATAGCCGCGCTCGGCCATTTCCTCGACATAGTGGACGCGCTCGTGCTTCAACTCGCGCGCATATTCTTCCCAGGCATCGCGATGGTCTTCCAGATCGCTCGCGCGGCGCAGATCGCTCGACAGCTCCTTCTGCGCTTCGGTCACGTCGATGCGGTAATCGAACCAGAACCTGTTCTCGATGCCGGCAATCGGCGCGGTGATGATCAGGGCCTCTTCCGCACGCGCCATCTGCTCTTCGTAAAGCATCGGGATGGCAGCGCTCACGGCGGTCGCCCCGATCGCTCCGGTCAGGACAAGGGCGAGGAACGGGATTGCGGCGGGTTTGGTCATCGATCGTCTTCCTTTCATGCGCGGCCGGGTCGACCCGGTCGTCTGAGAGGGAAACGAAACGCCCGATGGTTTTAATCCGTTCGGCGACAGATTTTCCGATTTTTTATCGGGCTTCGGAAATCGCGCGCGCGACTTCCCGACTGCATTGATCGACAAGCACCGGACATCCGCTTCGGAGACCAATGTCGGCATCGGGGATGACGCTCGGTCCAACGGGCGAAGAGCTTGCGCCCATCAATGGCTCTCGCCTAAGCGAAAGCCATGGACCAGCCCGCCCGAACCCACATGGATGACGAGCACCTCCAGGTCGCCCGCCTCACGCGGGGACTTGCCTCGCATCTGTTGGAACGTGCGACGATAACGGCACGCCATCACGGCCTCGGCGTCACCGAAGTGCGAGCGATGGAGCAGCTCTATCTGACCGGCCCGATGACCGCCGGCGAATTGGGCACGAGCCTCGCGTTGACGAGCGGATCGGTGACGGCGCTGGTCGGGCGGTTGCTGAAGAACAAGCTGGTGGTGCGCACGCGCGACGAAGACGATCGCCGCAAGGTGTGGATCACCATTGCGCCCGATAAGGCCGACGAATTCATCGCGCCCTATCTAGACACGATCAAGGGCGGGAGCAGGGTCGTGAAGGGCTTCTCGAAGGAAGACCGCCAGACCGCGGTCCGCTTCCTCGAAGCCTATTACCAGGCCTCGGCCATCGGGACCGAGGATCTGCGCAAGACCATGCGCTGATACAGCGTTCCGATTGTCTTTTCGGCGGGCCTGCAATCCCAGGCTGCGTCTACCCCACTGCTTCAGTACCCTGCTTCCAGGCGGTATAAATTCCAGATGCGAATTGTCCCGGCAGCGGCGCGACACCTTTTCTCTTCATGATCAAGATTCTTGATAGCTGAGATTTCTCGGCTATCATCACGTGCGCCCGAATAGCGCCGACGGTTGTTGGAAAGCGGCGCAGAGTGAATGACCGGATCGGAGCGTCCGCATTCGACACTGCGATAAGGATGCGGACCCCCGCCCTCTCGATGCGCCATGAGAAGGAATCCTAATCGATGGCCGTGTTGAAACCGCTGGGCGATGCAGAGATGGGCGAGCGGCAGCGTCGCATGATGGACGCGATGCTGGTGCGCGGACGCGACTACAATGTGTTTCGCACCATGCTGCACCATCCCGCTGCCATGGAGGCGTTCTGGGATGGGGATCCTATATCCTGTCGGACCAGAACACCCTCAGCGTCGCGCTTCGCGAGCTCGCGATCCTGCGCACGGGCGCGCTGCGCCGCTGCGAATACGAATTTCTGCGTCACGCGGTGATCGCTCGCCAGCATGGTTTCACGGACGAAGTGCTGCACGCCATCGCCGTCGGCGATCGCACGCCTCTTACCGACGAGATGGCAATGGTCATGAAGGCGGTCGACGAACTGGTCGTAGAAGGACGCATCGCGCCAGACACATTCGAGCGCATCCGCTCGACCTTCGGGGATCACACCGCGATCGACATCGTCTGGACGGTCGGACAGTATTCGCAGGTCTGCATGTTTCTACTGACCGCCGGGGTCGAGCCCGATCCCGACGTCGCCGACGACCCCTTGCGCCCGCTGTTCGCGTGAGCGGACGTCTGGCGGGCAAACGGATCGCGATCCTCGGCGCGGGCCAGACCCGCGGCGATACGGAGGGCAATGGCCGCGCGATGGCTCGCATCTTTTCGCATGAGGGCGCCGACCTCCTTCTGGTCGATCGCGTTGAAGCCGCCGCGCGAGCGACGGCAGACATCTGCGCCGGGCCCAATGCCGTCATGGTCGCCGATGTCGCCGAGGAAGGGGCCGCCGATCGCGTCGCCGAAGCAGCAAAGGCGCGCTGGGACGGTCTCGACGGCCTCGTCTACAATATCGGCATCGGAGGCGGCGGCGACGGCCCGGCAGGCAAGGTCAGCGACGACGCCTGGGACAGGATCATGCTGGTCAACCTCACTGCGGCGCGGCGCACGATGGGGGCGTTAATCCCCTTGCTGCGCGACAGCGGGCATGGCGCCATCGTCGCCATATCCTCGCTCGCCTCGATCGCGCCCAGTCCGATGATATCCTATTCGGTCTCCAAGGCGGGGATGAACCGACTGGTGTAAAGCGTCGCCTTCCATGAGGCCGCCCATCAGGTGCGCTGCAACGCCATCACGCCGGAACTGATCGACACGCCGATGGCGATCGAAGGGCACAGCAAGGCCAGCGGCATAGACAAGGACGCGCTGAGAAAGGGCCGCGACCGCGCCGTTCCGATGGGCCATGTGGGCCAGGCCGAGGATGTCGCCTTCGCAGCGCTATATCTGATGAGCGACGAGGCGAAGTTCGTGACCGGCGTGATCTTACCGGTCGATGGAGGCTCTTCGGTCAAGGTCGCCATTTGAGGGCGGGAGGCGCAGACCAGACGCGGATTGCCGTGCGAGCCGAGACACCTGCCCCGCCCCAACGAGAGCAAGCTCCCGAGCGGCATCTACGGTGATGGCGAGTCGCTGAAGATGTCGAAGGATATCTGCGGTCTAACGCGCGCTCTCGCCGCAGTCGGCGTCGCCCCGCACGCAATATGATCGACGTTTCAATCGTTTAGGCGAAAACCAACATATTCCTTCACAGCGAAGGTATTTTGCTTGACCATCAAGGTTGATCGTGAGATTTGCTACGGAGGGAGACGCTGATGAGGAAATCTGGTTTCGGTCTGATTGCGATCGCCGGGTTGCTGGCAGGCCCGGCATTCTCGCAGGAGGCGACGCCTTCTTCCGCCGCAGTTGAGGTGTCTGCGTTCGAGCTCCCGTGGAGCGACTTCGCCTCGCCGGAAGCGGGGCAATGGTTCGCCGACCATGTGCTCGCACCCGGCCCGACCTTCGGACCGGACATCGCCAAGGTGCGGGAAGATTACGCAGTCGTCGATCGCTCGCGCATCGCTCGCCTCCGCGCCCTCTACGACGTGTCGATCGAGCGGACGGAGATCGGCGGCGTACCGGTCCAGATCGTCACTCCGGCGGACCGCGCGCCCGATCCGGGCCGGATCCTTATCAATTTGCATGGCGGCGGCTTCTTCTGGGGCAGCGATACGGGCGCCCTGGTCGAGGCGATACCCATCGCCGCCAGTTCCGGGATGCAGGTCGTGACGGTCGATTACCGCCTCGCGCCCGAAGCGCGCTTCCCCGCGGCGAGCGAGGATGTCGCGAGCGTCTACGCCTCCCTCCTCGAACGCTTCGATGCGAAATCTATCGGGATCTACGGGTGTTCGGCGGGATCGATGCTCACTGCCCAGTCCGTCGTCTGGTTCCAGCAACACGACCTGCCCTCCCCCGGCGCGATTGGCCTGTTCTACATGGGCGCATCCATGCCCGGTGGCGATTCCGTCTATCTCTCGCAGGTCGCGAGCGGCGGCGAACCGGGCAACAGCATCGACTGGACGGCCCACCCCTATTTCGCGGGGTCCGACTTCTCCGATCCGAAGCTCGTACCCCTGGCCTCGCCCGAAGCGATCGCTGCCTTTCCGCCCACGCTGCTCATCAGCGGGACGCGCGACGGCGGCCTCAGCTCGGTGCTCGCGACCCATGCCGCTTTGAACCGCGCAGGCGTTTTGGCGGACCTGCATGTGTGGGACGGCATGTGGCATTCCTTCATGTCCGACCCCGAACCGCAGGAGAGCCGCGAGGCGTATCGGACAGTCGGCGCCTTCTTCAGGAAAGAATTGGGATCAGATGACGCTCGGACGGGATCCGGCGCGCTGGAAACGGGAGGGAAACAATGAAGAAAGTAATATTGGCTGCAACAAGCCTTCTGGCATTGAGTGCCTCTCCGGCGCTGGCTCAGGACGCTATGGGAGACAGAAGCGCGGCTTCGGAAAACCAGGACGAAACCGGCGCGCAGAGTCCGATGATCGTGGTGGTCGGGACCGCCGGCGCAGGCACGACTCGCCAGGATGCGGCCTTCGCCGTCACTGCCCTCAGCGACGAGGAAATCGCGCGTGCCGCACCCGCGAGCACGGCCGACTTCCTCAAGCTGGTTCCGGGCGTTTCGGCGGAGACATCGGGCGGCCAGAACGGCGCCAATATCTTCGTGCGCGGCTATCCGTCGGGCGGCGATGCGGTGTTCGTGACCTTCCAGTCCTCCGGCACGCCGATCTTCCCGCCCCCGACATTGTCGTTCCTCGAAAACTCGCAATTGATCCGCATCGACAACACCGTCGCGAGAGTCGAGGCGGTTCGCGGCGGGACCGGATCGCTGTTCTCGAACGGTCAGCCGGGCCTCACCGTCAACCTCGTGTAGCGCGAAGGCGGCTCGGTCCTTGCAGGCGAATTCGAAGGCTCGATAACCGATTACGGCGAATACCGGGCGGACGCCTACCTTTCGGGTCCGCTCGGCGAGGATACCGGCTTCATGATCGGCGGCTTCTATCGGCAGGGTAGCGGCGTGCGTGATCCGCAGTTCGATGCGGAAAGGGGCGGTCAGATCACCGCGAATATCCGGCACGATTTCGGCAATGACGGGACGATCCTCCTTTATGCGCGCTATCTCGACGATCGGGGCCAGTGGCTGCTCCCGATCCCGATCATTCAGAACGGCGAAGATATTTCCGAATTTCCGGGGTTCGACGCGAATTATGGCACCCTCGCCAGCAACGATGGTCGCTTCACGACTTTGAATTCGGGCGCGCAGGTCGATCTCGCCAAGGGACGCGGTGCCGAAATCGTCAATGTCGGCGCGAATGTCGAATTCGCCCTGTCGGATTCGCTCACTATCCGCGATCGCATGAGCTTCCTCGGCGGGAACGCCTTCACCACCGGCCTCGTCCCCGCTGGCCCACCCACGACGGCTGCCAATTTCGCCGCTGCCCGCGGCGGCGCGGGATCGCGGATCGGCTCGCTGACCTTCGTCAATGGAGGAGGTGCAGTCTCACCCAACCAGCAGGTGATCCAGGCGGGCATCTGGACCGTCGAGAAGAAGATTGACAGCTTCGTGAACGATCTCGCCCTTCAGCTCAGCACGGGCGGAAACACGCTGACGGGCGGGGTTTATTACGCCGAATATTTCACGCGCGACGACTGGAATTTGGCCAACGGCCTGCTGCTGACGGCGGAAGACAATGCACGCCGCATCAATCTGACCTTTGCGGATGGCCGCGTCGCCACGCGCGACGGTTTCGTGCAGGGATCGTTCTATTTCCTCGATGCCGCCTATTCGGGCGAGGATATCGCCCTCTATCTCGTCGACGAATTGCAGATCACGCCGCAATTGCGGATCGACGGGGGCCTGCGCTGGCAGAAGCATTCGGTCGACGGCTATGTCCGCCAGCCGTTCTACAGCAATACGGACGGCAATCCGACCACCCTCTACAACAACAACGATGCCCAGCGGGGCCCAGTGCAGACGCCCATCGCCTATTCGGAAGACGCTTGGTCGTTCACCGGCGGCGCGAATTTCGACTTCACCCCGGATGTCGGCGTGTTTGCCCGGTACAGCAAGGGCAAGGCCTTCCCGCAATTCGACAATTTGCGCGAAGGGGTGACCAATATCGCCACCGTCGATACCTATGAGGGCGGGCTGAAGATCACCAAGGATTGGCTGAACCTTTACGCGACGTTGTTCCATAACGATTTCAGCGGCCTGGCGACGATCCAGATCATCAACGGAGCGCCCTCCTCCGCCGTCGGCGGGGCGAAGGCCACCGGCGTCGAGGTCGAAGGAGCGCTGGAGCCGATCGAAGGCCTCAGCCTGGCGTTCGGCGCCACCTATCTCGATGCGACCTATCAGGGCTTCTTCACGAGCAACGGCGCGATCGACAACACCGGCAACCAGGTGCAGCGCCAGCCGAATTGGCGCTGGCGCGTGACGCCGAGCTACGAGGTGGACATCGGCGGGCTGAGGCCGTCCGTCTACGCCACGCTCTATTATACCGGCGATCGCTTTTCGGACCCGGAGAACAACCAGTTGCTCCCGTCCTATTACCAGCTCGATGCCGGTGCCTCCGTCGATATCAGCGACCGGGTCCGGCTTCAGGTGACCGGCACGAACCTCACCAACGAGATCGGCCTCACCGAAGGCAATCCGCGGATCATCGGATCGCAGGGGACGGGTCCGATCCTTGCCCGACCGATCCTCGGCCGCTCCTTCACCTTCGGAGCCTCGATCTCGTTCTAATATTGCAGGCCGCCCGGACGGGCCACTTCAGGGCCGGGGCGTGCGCGCTCCGGCTCTTTTCTCCGCGCGAAATTCCTTTTTGAGATTTTCCGTCGAGGCGGTGGACGCCGCGCAATAATGTTCGAGAAACCGCACCACGGTCTCGAGATCCTCCTGCGGAAAGTCCTCCACGGCCCGCTGACCTATGGCGATGGTCGAGAGATAGAAGGTTTCGAACCAGGCGATCTTGTCGGGATTGATCGATATCCAGACCCGGCGGCGATCTTCCTCGTCGTCCTGCCTCACCACAATTTCTTTGGCGATCAGCCGCTTGACGAGGGCGGTCATCGATCCGCTCGTCAGGGCTAAACTGCTACCCAAGTCTCCGATCGTCATGGGCTGGGAGAGATACAATTGTTCGACGGCGCGGATCTCGGTGACGCCCAAATCGAGATGCCGCGCGGTCAGCGCCGCCCTCTCCAGCAGATGCGAGGCCAGGGCCCGCGTCAGCCGGGCAACGTGAAGATGCTCTTTAATCAAAGATTGGGGGTCCTTCGCAGCGAACGTGGCGAGGGACTAGCGGATCGGCGCCGCGAGACAAACCTCGGCGGACCGGATTGGTTCTTCCTATGGGGCGTCGGCAGGGTCCAGCCCGGGATATTTTTCCAGCAGGGCGCTGGCCACCCCATTGGTCCAGCCGAACCCGTCCTGCGTCGGATATTCGCCACCACCGCCCGGTTTCTGCTCCTCGACGTCGTATTTTTCGAGCATCTTGCCGGTTTCACGATAGGTCCGATCGACCGTGTCGATCCAACGCGAAGCGATCTGTCGCGCCAATTCGTCGTGACCGTATCGCTCCAGCCCCATGACCGCGATCCATTGCAGCGGCGCCCAGCCATTGGGCGCGTCCCATTGCTGGCCCGTGCGCACCAGACTCGTCCTGAGGCCACCGGGCGCGACCAACCGTTCTTGCGTGGTCCGCGCGACCTTGCCGGCCTCGTCGGGCGTCGCCACGCCGGTGAACAGGGGATAGAGCGTGGCGGCGGTCAATCCGGGGATTGGCCGGTTTTCGAGCCTGCTCCAATCCGCATAGCGCGCCTCTCCATCGACCCAGAGATATTTGCGGATCGCGGCGCGCCGGGCACTGGCGCGGGCGGCGAAACCATCCGCGCAAGCCTGATCGCCAGCCTCGCGACATCCGCGCGCGATGCGCATCTCCATCGCGTAGAGAAGCGAATTGAGATCGACGGGTACGATGTCGGTCGTCCTGATCGTGGCGAGCGTTCGCCCGTCTGCGAACCAGCGCGAACTGAAATCCCATCCGCTTTCGGCAGCGGCGCGAAGATTGCGATAGACCTTTTCGGCAGGCTCGCCCTCGACCTCGGCTGCCGTGGCGCGATCCTCGGCAAAAGATTCGTCGCGAGGGGTATCGCGCCCATCCCAATAGCGGTTCAGGATCGAACCGTCGGGCATGACGACCACACGCTCGCACGGCGATCCCTTCGTCGCGCACCTCTCGCCCCTCGTCCAGAACGCGTATTCGGTGCGCAGGGCCGCCAGGCGCCGGGCAATTACAACAGGGTCGGTATTTTCCGACAGATCGAGCGTCAGGGCGAAGAAGGGCGGCTGCGAACGGCTGACGTAATAGGTACGCGTCCCGTTGGGCACGTGGCCGAACCGTTCGATCAGGCTGACGAAGTCGTCGATCATATTGTCGACAAGGACCGCTTCGCCATCGGCGCGCAATCCCTCCATCGTGAAATAGGTGTCCCAGTAATAGATTTCGCGGAACCGGCCGCCCGGAACGACATAGGGCAAAGGCAGCGCGATAAGCGATCCGCCCTCGACCTCTTTACGCGGCTGCCGGACCAAATCGGGCCATAGGGCCCTGATGTGCTCGCGCAGAGCAAGCGGCGCCGTGGGGGCGATGCCCGGCACGCTGAAATTGGCGAGAACGAAGGCACGCAAGGCCTCTTCGTCGGCCGGGGGCGCGGCACGATAGTCCGCCATGATCTGTTCGGGCGCGCGGAGCGGGACGGCGTCGACGAAGGTCTTGTTGTCGCCGAAAATCCGCTGTTCCTGCACCTCCACGAACAAATCGCCATAGAGTTCAGAAGGGGTCGGCGGAGCCTGATTTGCGCCAAGGGCGATCGCCGCGACGAAGGCCAGGCACACCCGGCGGATCGACGAAACTCTGCTCAGCCGCACCGCACCGAAATCCATCCTGCCCTCCCTCGTGAACTCATCCAGATTTCGCGCCAAAAAGCTTCAGGGTCAAGGTTCTTGCTTCGCCTCTGTCCCAAGCTCTTGATCGAAGAACTCGGCGACAGTCCGGTAGACCTCGCGCCATTCTGGCATTTGCGGCCACATGAAGAAGGCGTGCGGAAGCCCGTCGAACAGGAACAGCCTGCTGCTGACGCCAGCCGCAGCGAGGCGGCGATGCGCCAGCGTGAGAGCGCTAGCGGCGAAATCCCGGCTTCCGGCGAGGAGCAGGGTCGGAGGCATCTTCGCAATGTCGCCTTCGCAAGTCAGGGGATAGGCCGCGCAATCACTCGGCGGCACAGTCTCCATATAGGGATTGGTGAGGGTCCGAGGCAGCTCCGGCTGGCTCGCCATTTCCCCGCTCTCGAACAGCGCGTCGAGGCGTCGGCTGTCCCCGGAATAGGGCGCGCCCGTCCCGCAGAACGTGCCGATCGCGCCCGGACGCGGAAAGCCCTGCCGCGCCATCCAGGCGACGGACTGCGCCGTCGCGATGCCCCCGGCGGAACAGCCGTAAATGCCGATATTCGCAGCCGGATAGTCTTCGAGCAGCGCGGAATAGACGGCGGTGACGTCCTCGGACACGGCGGGGTAGCGGTTTTCGGGCGCCAGACGGTAATCGACCGCCACGACACGGATTCCCATCGTCGCGGCGATGGGAATGGATTCGACCAGTGCTCCGCTCCCGGCACCCCACATGAACGCACCGCCATGAACGTTGATGAGCACCCGGTTCTCGTTGCGCGGCGCCACGCCCTCCGAAGGTTCGACGATGTCGACTGGAACCCCTCCGATCGTCACGCGCCTGTCTGTCGTGGAGAAGACCTGCCGCATCTCCTCAAGCCTGCGATCGTTCCACTCACCGTAGAAAGCTCGCTGCGCGTCGATCCGGCCCGCAATGTCCGCAGGGGCCTTTTCCCGGTCCATTTGCTCCATGACGGCAAGGGTAGCCTGATCGAGCTGGTTCGATGGCACGACCTCTGTCGGGGAGGTGGAAGCGGTACATCCCGAAAGCGCCACTGTGGCAAACACCAAGAGGAGGCGGATCGACATCATTGGACCGGTCCAAGAATTGAGAAAAATGCAGCCCTCGTCCTTCTACGGTAGTAGCATCGACGTTGTCTACGTCGCCTGGCAAAAGCGCGTCCTTCGATGGCGACAGCAAGCTTGGGACCGGTAAATCAGTGCCGATGCTCCCAAAGGCACCCACGGCGTCAAATATAACACGCCTGTCGGTTCTCCCGCAGTTTTCTATAGACATTTCCGGCCGGGAGGCGAGGTCTCGCATCCGGTCTCCCAGACCAATTTACTGATGCGGTCTCGAATTTCATCGGTTGACCTCATCCTAGACGACCAAGGTCGCCAGCGCGTCTTCGGCATCGTCGCGCACAAGATGGCCATAGTGCTTCTCGATCATCGCGACACTGGTCCCAGACAATAGGGGGGGCGCAAGTTCAATCCTTGCCTCGTCCACCATTCCTCTCTCCCGCTATCTACGCCGCTAGTCCCTGTGGTGGCGCGACAGCGCTTGCCACATCGCTTCGTTGTCGACGACCCAGCTATGGGCGCCGTCCACGCTGACGCGGGCGATCACTTCGGTGCCTTGGGCGCAGCCGCCATAGCGTTCCTCGTAAAGGCCGGGCTCGATCCAGCGCGTCGTGGGTGCTTCGGTGCAGCGATTGAGCTGGGCCCAGCGTTGTTCGGCGGCGTGCATGGAATAGCCCCAGCGATCGCCGCCATCGCCAGCGATCGGATTGGTGTTATCCTTGAGCCCGGCAAAGCTGACCACCGCGATCGGGGCGTCGGGTTCGCAGGTTTCGGGATCGGGCCGCATCCGGTCCTCTGCGCTCGGATTGCCTGCGCGCAGGCCCACCACCGGGGCGATGGCGGCGAAGCGAGCGGGGACGGTGCAACCGAGCCACGACACCATCCGCCCTCCGCCGGAAAGCCCGGTCGCGTAGATGCGCGCAGGATCCGCGCAGCCCGCCGCGACGAGCGCATCGGCGAGCGCGACGAGATAGGCGGTGTCGTCACGGTCCATGGGGCCGGGCACCTCGCCCGTGACGGTCGGTATGCCGGGAATGTTCCAGACGAAGCCCTGCCCTGCCGGAATGCCAGCATCGGGATAAGCGAGCAGGAAGCCGTGCCGCTGCGCGGTTTGCGCCAATTTCGAATCGCGCAGCATGGCTTCGCCGGTGGCGCCGCTGCCATGCAGAAGGATGACGAGCGGGCGCGGCCCATAATCCCCGCTGGGCTCTGTTTCGGGCACGAGCAGGCCGGACGGCTTGGCCGTTGTACCGAACCGGAATTGCTGTTGTCCCTGATCGAGCGGGCATTGCGCGGCGAGAGCCAGCGATCCCCACAGGAACGCGGCGAATGCGGACAGGAGGCGTGCGGCGCGAAGGGAATGGCGTTTTATCAGCATCATGACACTGTGCCGCAAACGATCCGCGCCGCAAAGCTCCGATGGCGATCCGCGTCAGGCGCTGTCGTAGACATAGCCCATCGAACGCACGGTGCGCAGCGGCTGGCCCGCGCCCGCCGCCTGGAGCGCGCGGCGCAGGCGGCCGACCCAGACATCGACTGTGCGCTCGTCGATCGGCGGTTCCTGTTTCCCCAGACCCGCGATCAGATCCTGGCGGCTCAACACACGATCGGGATTCTCGGCGAAGAAGCGCAGCAGGCGGAACTCGTTCGGCCGCAAGGCCAATCGTTCGCCATCCCAGCGCGCCTGCAGCGAACCCAGATCGATCACCAAAGCGCCCAGCTCGATGACGCGGGCGACGCGGTGCTGCTGACGCGGGCAACGCAGGGCGAACACGCGGTCGAGCACCGCGTGCCTGTCGATCGGGCCGGTCATGTAATCATCCGCCCCGGCCTTCAGCGCACGCCGCCGGTCCTCTTCATGCGCCGCACTGTCGCCGCCGCCGTCCCCGCCATTGTCGGCGGCATCGAGAACCATGGTGATATGCGCGTCCGCCATGCGCGGATCGGTGCGCAGGCGACGGCACAGTTCGAGGCCCGACATGTCGTCGAGCACCCAGTCGATGAAAGCCCAGACCTGCCCTTCCGCGATCCGGCGGGGGCCTTCGCTTGTCAGCCGGTCGAACACGATATGCGTATTGTCATGGTCGAAGGGTTCCAGTCCCTCGGCCTCCTGCCCGGTCAGAAAGATCGTAACGATATCCATGGCACCCCGACACGTCGCCCACGCCCCCTAGCCCCTCGCTGGGGGCCCTCTGGCTCAAGGCTTTGTGTCGCGATTGCGTGACCGATGCGTGACGGGGATGCCGCGAATGTGACAGGGCTGTCGCAGAACAGGCGATTTTTCGCCTTTTCCTGTCAGGAGCGTTCGGAATCTCCGCGCAGGGTCAACTCGAGATCGCCCGCAACCGTGCTTTCCACGCCGACCGGGTTCTTCGGCAGATAGGGCGCTTCCAGTCGCGCGATCTCGTCTTCGCTCAACTCCAATTGGGTGGCCGCCACTGCCGCCGCGATATGACCGGGCTTGGTCGCCCCCACGATCGGCGCGACCATGGCCGGTTTGGAATACTGCCAGGCGAGCGCGACGCTGGCCCGCTCGACGCCGCGCGCTTCGGCGATTTCGCCGACCGCTTCGATCGTGGCGCGATCCGCCTCGACATGCTGGCGATAGAGCGTCTTGCCGAATCCGTCGGTCTCGCTGCGCACCGTGCTTTCGTCCCAGGCGCGCGCCAGCCGTCCGCGCGCCAGCGGGCTCCACGGGATCAGCCCCACACCCTGATCCTCGCAGAGCGGGATCATTTCGCGCTCTTCCTCGCGATAAAGCAGGTTTACGTGGTTCTGCATCGAGACGAAGGGCGTCCAGCCGTTTGCACGCGCCGTTTCCTGCGCCTTGGCGAATTGCCAGGCATACATGCTGGACGCGCCGAGATAGCGCGCCTTGCCCATCTTCACGATATCGTGAAGCGCCTCCATCGTTTCTTCGATCGGGGTCGAGGCGTCCCAGCGGTGGATCTGGAACAGGTCGACATACTCCATGTCGAGCCGCTTCAGGCTGTCGTCCACCGCCTGGAACAGCGCCTTGCGGGACAGGCCACCGGCGTTCGGCGCCCGTTTCCAGGGCAGGAAGGCCTTGGTCGCCACCACGATCTCGTCGCGATGGGCGAATTCGGGCAGCAGTTTCCCGATCACCTCTTCCGATGCGCCCATCGAATACATGTTGGCGGTGTCGAAGAAATTGATCCCGGCCTCGATGGCCTCGCGGATGAAAGGGCGCGACTGGTCCTGATCCAGCACCCAGTCGCCATGCCAGCCGCAGCTCGTATCGCCATAGCTCATACAGCCAAGGCACAGGCGCGAGACCTTGAGGCCCGAACGGCCGAGATTGACATAATCCATGATCGAAACCCTTACGCGTCTAGGAAGCCGGCGAGCCGCTGGCGAATGATCGCCTCGGCCTCGTTCATGATGCGGTCGATCAATTCCTGACAGGTCGGAATGTCGCTGATGAGACCGGCCACCATGCCGCAGGACCAGGCGCCCGCATCCATGTCCCCTTCCGACATGATCCGCGGATAGACGCCCGCGACCTGTTCGTAGATATCCTCGAACTTCAGATCTTCGCCCTTCTCCTGTTCGATCTTAAGCAGCCGCTCGACCGCATCGTTGTTTAGCACGCGCTCGGTATTGCGCAGGGGCCGCATGACGAGGCGGGTGTCCAGCTCGCTCGCGGCGAGGATCGCCTTCTTCACATTGTCGTGCACCGGCGCCTCCTTCGTCGCGATGAAGCGGGTGCCCATGTTCATCCCTTCGGCGCCCATCGCGAGCGCGGCGACGAGGCTGCGCGCATCGGCCATGCCGCCGCTGGCGACGAAGGGAATCTCCAGCTCGTCCGCCGCGCGGGGGAGAAGGATCATGTTGGGAATATCGTCTTCGCCCGGATGGCCGCCGCATTCGAACCCGTCGACCGACACCGCATCGCAGCCGATCGACTGGGCTTTCAGCGAATGGCGCACGCTGGTGCATTTGTGGATCACCTTGATCCCGGCATCCTTCAAATGCGGCAGGACCTGTTCCGGATTGCGCCCGGCGGTCTCGACCACCTTCACTCCGCCTTCGATGATCGCCTTTACGAGGCCGGGATAATCGGGCGGGTTCAGCGAAGGGAGGAAGGTCAGGTTCACGCCGAAGGGCTTGTCGGTCATGTCCTTGCAGCGCGCGATTTCGTCGGCGAGTTTTTCGGGCGTGCCCTGCGTCAGCCCGGTGATGATGCCCAGCCCGCCCGCATTGGAAACCGCCGCCGCCATCTCGGCAAAGCCGACATAATGCATGCCGCCCTGGATGATGGGATGCTGGATGCCGAACATCTCGGTGATCGCGGTCTTCATGGGCAGGCCTCTCCTTTGTGTTTCGTTTTGCAACCGGTATCCATGGGGCGAAGACGTGGCAAGGGAGAGATCGGATGCACTTGAACCCGGAACGGATACCGGTGATCGTGGGCGTGGGGCAGGTGAACGACCGGCCCGACCAGCCCGGAGACGGGCTCGATCCGGTCGGCCTGATGGCCGAAGCGCTGCGGCGGGCGGAACGGGACGGCGCAGCCGGCTTGCTCAGCGATTGCGACAGTCTTGCAGTGGTGACGCAGATCGGCTGGCCCCAGCTCAATCCGGTCGAGGACGCGCTATGCGCCGCGCTCGCCATCGCGCCCGCCCATCGCGACCACACGCCCGGCCCCAATGGCGATGGCCCGATAAAATTGCTGCACGATGCGGCGAACCGGATCGGCGCGGGCGAAGCTGCGATCTGTGCGGTCGTCGGCGGGGAAGCGCTGCGCACGGCCGGGCAGCTCGCGGCATTGAAACCACGCACCGACGGCGCAAAGCCCAACGCGCTGCGCGATGCGCCGCATCGCAAGAAGGCGGGCTATGCGCAGAATTACGGCCTCACGCTGCCGGTCGACGTCTATCCTCTGTACGAGAACGCCGCACGCTCTTCATGGGGGCAGTCGCTGGCAGAGGGCCAGGCGGAAAGCGGCGCGCTGTGGGTCGGAATGAGCCGGGTTGCCTCAACGAACGCGCATGCATGGCTGAACGAGGAAAGGGCGGCGGAAGAGGTGGTCACACCGTCCGAACGCAACCGCCCGATTGCCTTTCCCTACACCAAGTTCCAGGTCGCCAACTCAAGCGTCAATCAGGGCGCGGGGTTCATCGTCGCCAGCCTTGCCGAAGCGCGTCGGCGCGGGATCGCGGAGGAGCGGCTGATCCATATCGGCCACGGCGCGGCGGCGCACGAGGATGCGGATTTCCTGAAGCGCGACACTTATGCCGCCTCCCCCGGCATGGCAGTCTCGATCGAGCGCACGCTGGAACTGAACGACGTGACTGCCGCCGATCTCGATCACGTCGAACTCTACAGCTGTTTCCCCTGCGTCCCGAAAATGGCACGGCGCGTGCTCGACTGGCCTGCGGACAGGCCCATCACGGTTTTCGGAGGCCTGACCTTCGGCGGCGGACCGATCGGCAATTATATGAGCCACGCGGTGGCCAGCATGGTCGAGCGGTTGCGGGAAAATGGCGGTAAGGGGCTGCTGTTTGCCAATGGCGGCTATGCGACGCACAATCACACGATCCTGCTGTCGAGCCAGCCGACCGGTGCTTCCTTCCCGCAAGATTACGATTATCAGGCCGAAGCCGATGCCCGGCGCGGGCCGATCCCGTCGCTGGACGAGGAGTATGTAGGGCCGGTACGAATCGAGACCTACACCGTCCATTATCGTCGCGACGGCACGGTGCGTATGGGAACGGTGGTCGCTCTGACGCCAGCAGGAGAGCGGACGCTGGCCGCCGTCCCGGCAAACGATCGCGCCACGCTCGATTTCCTGTCCAACGGACGGCGCGACCCGGTCGGCTCCGATGGCCTCATCGAAGCGGGCGATGGCGATCTGCGGCATTTCCGCGCAGGCTGAGCTGGCGGAAAGCCCGCCGCCTCAATCCTCGAAACGGGGCGCTCGCTTCTGCATTTCGGCCATCACGGCCTCGATCTGGTTGGGCTTGCGGATCACGTGATCCTGCTCCTCGCTCTCGGCCATCAGGATCGCATCGGTATCGCGGTCCTGCATCACGTCGAACAGGCGTTTCGAGCCGCGAATGGCGGCGGGATTCTTGCGCGCGATGGTTTCAGCCAACGCCGTCGCGCGGGCCAGCGGATCTTCGTCGACGAAGGTCGCCAGCCCCAGCTCCTGCGCCTCGCGCCCGGTAAATTCGCGATTGGTGTAGACCAGCTCGCGCAAGACATCGTCGCGCACCAGCCCGCGCCAGAGGGCATATCCGCCCATATCGGGCACCAGGCCCCATTTCATCTCCATGATTGCCATGCGCGTATCGGGATGGACCATGCGGACATCGGCCCCGCTCGCAATCTGCAGGCCACCGCCGAAGCAAACGCCATGCACTGCCGCGATCACCGGTACCGGGCATTTGCGCCAGGTCATGGCGGCTTCCTGCGCGCGATTGCTATTGCCGTGCGTGCGCTCCGCCAGTTTGGCCTGCGGGTTCGAGCCGCCCTCGGCCATGCTGGTCAGGTCGAGCCCGGCGCAGAAGGCGCGCCCTTCGCCCGACAGGACCACGACGCGCAGGCCCTTCAGGTCACGCAGATATTCGCCCGCTTCGATAATCCGGTCGAACTGTTCGGGATCGAGCGCGTTCATCTTGTCGCCGCGCGTAAAGCGCACCTGCGCCACGCCGTCATCGCCGAGATCGATCCGAATCCGATCGTTTTCCTGCACTCTCACGCTCCTTCATCGCGGGTTTGTGCCGATGGTGGGGAAAGGCGGCGGTCCTGTCCAGCGTCACAGTGAAAGGCGATACCCACCTTCGGATGCGGTTTCGACCAACCCCTTCACACCGGCGGCGGCGATCTTCGAGCGCAGGCGCGACACATGGACTTCGAGCGAATTGGTGCCCGGATCGTGTTTCAGCCGCCAGACCTCCATCAGCAGATCGGCCCGCGACACCGCCTTCTCCGGTATTTCCGCCAGATGCCAGAGAAGCGCGAATTCGCGCGGGTGGAGGCCCAGCCAGCGCTTTCCCACGCGCCCGTCACGGTGAAAGAGGTCGAGCGTGACAGGGCCCGCCGACAATTCGCGCCGGAGCCGCGCGGCATTCTCGGCCATCAATTCCATCCGCGCGGACAATTCCTCCAGCCCGGCGTCGGGCCCGAGCGCATCGCCGAACCCGCGCGAGAGCAGATCGGCGCGCGCCGGCCCGGCTTCTACGCCCAGAGCCGCCATGAGACGCGTCGGCCTCTCCGGCAGGGCATGAGCCGTTGCTTCCCGCCGGTCGAACAGGCGCGGTTCGGGGCCTTCCTCGCCCGGCACCATCGTCCAGCCGCGGCGGCGCAGATCCCAATCGGGCGGCGGCTCCGGCGCGAGCGAAATCCAGACGAAACGATGCGGCATCGACCCTTCCCGGCCGCGCGGACATGCGGGCCGAAAAGGGAATTAGCGAGGTCGGATGAGCCGTGCGGGCGCGGAAAGCTCCGCTTCGGAGGGGTAAGCGCCCGGCCTGTTCAGCCGCGCTCCGCCAAGAACCGCTTCACGTTGCGGGCCGCCTGGCGGATGCGCTGTTCGTTCTCCACCATGGCGATGCGGACGAAGCCTTCGCCCTCTTCGCCATAGCCCACGCCCGCCGCCACGGCTACGCCCGCATGTTCGAGCAATTGCTTGGAAAATTCGAGGCTGCCGACATTGTGGAAGCCCGGCGGCAGAGGCGCCCAGGCAAACATGCTGGCGGGCGGCACGGGAATGTCCCAGCCCGCGCGCCCGAAGGCTTCCACCATCACGTCGCGCCGGTGCTGATAGCGGCGGCGGTTTTCCTCGACGATATCCTGCGGCCCGTTCAGCGCCGCGCAGGCCGCCGCCTGGATCGGCGTGAAGGCACCGTAATCGAGATAGCTCTTCACCCGCGTCAGCGCGCCGATCAGTTCGGGATTGCCCACCGCGAAGCCCATCCGCCATCCGGCCATGGAATAGGTCTTGGACATGGAGGTAAATTCGACCGCAACGTCCTTCGCCCCCGGCACTTCCAGAATCGATCGGGTAGGCTTGCCGTCGTAATAAAGCTCGGAATAGGCGAGGTCCGACAGGACCCAGACCTTGTTCTCCTTCGCCCAGGCGACCAGCCGTTCGTAAAAGGCCAGATCGACCGTCTCGGCGGTTGGATTGCTGGGGTAATTCACCACCAGCACGGTCGGGCGCGGCACCGTATAGGCCATCGCATTGTCGAGCGCCTGCCAGTATTTCTCGTCAGGCGTGGTCGGCACGCTGCGGATAGTGGCGCCCGCGATGATGAAGCCGAATGTGTGGATGGGATAGCTCGGGCTTGGCGCCAGAACCACGTCACCCGGCGCGATGATCGCGGTCGCCATGCTCGACAGGCCTTCCTTCGAACCCATCGTGACGACCACTTCGCGCTCGGGGTCGAGATCGACGTTGAAGCGGCGCCCGTAATAATTCGCCTGCGCGCGGCGAAGGCCGGGAATGCCCTTGGACTGGGAATAGCCATGTGCGCTGGGCTTGCCCGCGACTTCGCACAATTTGTCGATCACATGCTGGGGCGGCGGGTGATCGGGATTGCCCATGCCCAGATCGATGATGTCGCGCCCTTCGCGCCGCGCCGCGTGCCGCATCGCGTTGACTTCCGCGATCACATAGGGCGGCAGGCGTTTGATACGGTAGAATTCCTCGGCCAAGCGATCCTCCGATGGCGAATACGAATGCGAAACGGGCGTTTCGACACTGCCATGCTTAGCTGCTTGAAGGCCTCGCGCAAACTCACCCTAGGCAGGGCGCGCCGGAATATTCTACACAGGCGACAAGCGCGCATTTGTCCCACAAGCGTGCAATCAGAACGAGCGGAGCTGTGATGACCGACAAGACCGAAGCGCCGAACCCTTTCGACGGCACTGCCTTCACGGCCCTGTACGATAACCCCGCCGGCCTTGCCCAGGCGATGTTCGCTCCGATGCTCAATCCTTCGTTCGTCCCGATGGCGGGGACCGATGGCAATGCCGCGATGTCCGCGCAGGATATGCAGCACTGGGCCGAAGTCGGCACCAAGCTGCAGGGCATGTGGTTGCAATACCAGCAGGAACGCATGGGCGACCCGCAGGCGATGATGCCGTTCTTCGATCCGGCCCGCTGGATGAGCGTTGCGGAAAGCTGGTACCGCCAGATGCCGCTGGCGCAGGCCGAACAGCAAAAGGCGCTTTGGGAACAGGGTTTCGCCCTGTGGCAGGACGTGCTGGGCCAGTACGGGATCGGCCCCAAATCGGCAGAGGCGCAGGATGGAGAGCCCGATCTTCCCCTGAAGGACAAGCGCTTTGCCGATCCGCGCTGGCGCGCCCATCCCGCCTTCGCGCTGATCCACCAGACCTATCTGTTCCTAGCCGAACAGGCGCTCGCCATGGTCGACAATATGGACGGTCTGACCCCCGACAAGCGTGAGCAATTGCGCTTCACCACGCGCGCCATCACCGAAGCGGCGAGTCCGGCGAATTTCCCGATGACCAATCCGGTCGTGCTCGAACGCACGCTGGAAACGCGCGGGGAAAATCTGGTCAAGGGGATGGAGCACCTGCTCGCCGATCTCAGGCGCGGCCAGCTGAGCCACACGGATGCCGACGCCTTCACGCTGGGCGAGAACATCGCGACCACGCCGGGCAAGGTCGTCTACGAAACGGATCTGTTCCAGCTGATCCAGTATTCGCCCACCACCGACACGGTGTTGGAAACCCCGCTCGTCATCTTCCCGCCGTGGATCAACCGCTTCTATATCCTCGATCTGAACGAGAAGAAGAGCTTCGTGCGCTGGGCCGTCGCGCAGGGCGTGACGGTGTTCATGGTCAGCTGGAAATCGGCCGATGCCAGCATGAAGGATGTCGTCTGGGACGATTACGTGCGGGCGCAGATCGATGCCATCGACCATGTGCGCGAACGCCTCGATGTCGAAGCGGTGAACGCGATCGGCTATTGCGTGGCCGGGACCACGCTGGCGGCGACGCTGGCGCTGCTGCATCGCCGGGGCGAGCAGGACAAGGTCAGGAGCGCGACCTTCTTCACCGCGCAGGTCGATTTCGAACAGGCCGGCGAATTGCTGCACTTCGTCGACGATCAGCAGCTCGCCGCGATCCAGGCGCTGTCGCCCGAAGGCTATCTCGACGGGCGGTACATGGCGGCGACCTTCAACCTGCTGAGGGGCACCGATCTGATCTGGAACTACGTCGTCAACAATTACATGCTGGGTGAGGACTATCCGGCGTTCGACCTGCTGCACTGGAACGGCGACGTCACCAATCTGCCCGCGCAATGGCATCAGGATTACCTGCGCGATCTCTATCGCGACAACCGGCTGGTCGACAAGGACCGGATGGAAGTCGACGGGACCAAGGTCGATCTCGGCATCGTGGAAACGCCGACCTATGTTCAGGCCGGGCGCGAGGATCATATCGCACCCGCCGCCAGCGTCTGGAAGATCACCGATCACTTCAAGGGGCCGCTGCGCTTCGTGCTGGCCGGATCGGGACATATCGCGGGCGTCGTCAATCCGCCCGACTCCGGTAAATACCAGTACTGGATCAACGAGGGCGATCCCGCCTCGCTGGAAGAATTCGTTGCCGGGGCGACCGAGCACAAGGGCAGCTGGTGGCCCGACTGGATCGAGTGGCTGCGCGATCAGGATGGCCGGACGGTTCCTGCCAAGGGCAAGCGCGCACCCGGCGGCAAGAATGATGCGGGCATCGAGGATGCGCCGGGACGCTATGTGATGACGCGATAGGCCGCACCGGAGCCTCTCGAAGCAGAAATGTTGCACTGCACAAAAACCGCTTGACCTTTGTTGCCCTGCACCCTATTTGTGCAATGCAACAAAGTGAGGTTACCGATGGCCGAAGGTCAGAGCAAAATCGATGCTGCCGCGGAAAAGGCGTTTGCCGACGCGGCGCAGAAGAAAGCCGACGACGTGAACGTCAAGGCTGTCGAGAAGGCGGTTTCCGCCGACGAGACCGCTGCGGTCAAGCCGTCCGCGATTGCCGAAGCCGTCGCCGCAGAACCGGCGCAGGCCGATTCCAAGGCATCGGCCCCGGCCGCCAAGGCAGAAGCCGAAAAGGCGGAGCCTGCGAAGGCTGCTGCTGAAAAGGCCCCCGCCAATAAGGCCCCCGCCAATAAGGCCGCTGCCAAGAAGGCGCCCGCGAAGAAGCGTAGGCCGAAGAAGGCTGCCGGTTCGAAACCCGCTGAAAAAACAACCAAGAAGGCGGCTGCGCGCAACACCGCCCGCCCCTCCGTCACCCAACTCAAGGAAAAAATCATGGCCACTGCCAAGAACACCAAGACCGACTACACCGCCACCGCCAAGGACATGGCTGCGCAGATGCAGACCCGCGCCAAGGCCGCTTTCGAAAAGGGTGGCGAAATGACTTCGCAGGTCACCGACTTCCACAAGGCGAACATCGAAGCCCTCGTCGAATCGGGCAAGATCCTCGCTTCGGGCATGCAGGACATGGGCCGCACCTATGTCGAAGAAGCCAAGACCGCTGCCGACACCGTGCAGGACGATGTGAAGAAGATGGCCGCGATCAAGTCGCCGACCGAATTCTTCCAGCTGCAGGGCGAGATCGCCCGTCGCAATTTCGACGCGATGGTCGCCACCACCTCGAAGAACACCGAGATGATGATGAAGCTGGTCAACGAAGCGTTCGCGCCGATTTCGAGCCGCGCCAGCGTCGCCACCGAGAAGTTCTCGAAGGCCGCCTAAGCTTAACGCGCTCCTCGTTCCCGGGCCTCTCTCCTCTCTCTCCCGCCCGGGAGCGTCGCGACAACGGGTCGGGTGGCGTTATGCCTCCCGGCCCGTTCTTTTGTCCGGAGGGGCCTCGGCCTACCCGGTAAATCGCGCGCAAACAGCACGGCGCATCGCGCCACGACTTGCGAAGCGCGCAATCGATACGATATGCGAGCTGTCATGCGATCCTTGCGTTCTCCCCTTGCGGCCTCCGCCCGCCTCTCCGCCCTACCCTTCCGGATGGCGGGGGACGATGACGGCCAGAATGGCCCGGGCGGCGACGAAGGCGACGGGGAAAGCCGCGTCGGCCTTGCGACCAAGACGCGCACCAAGCCCAAAAAGCCCAGCCAGTACAAGGTTCTGCTGCTGAACGACGATTACACGCCGATGGAATTCGTCGTGATCGTGCTGAAGCGGTTCTTTCGCATGGACATGGAAGAAGCCACGCGCGTGATGCTGCACGTCCACCAACGCGGCGTCGGCGTCTGCGGCATTTTCCCGTACGAGGTGGCGGAAACCAAGGTGAACCAGGTGATGGATTTCGCCCGCCAGAATCAGCATCCGCTCCAGTGCACGCTCGAAAAGGCGTGAAGGACGACGATCAGGGATCGGTGCGATGATGGGCCATCCCGATCCCGACGCGCCCGGTCCGGGCCAGGAAAGCGTCTGGGACTATCCCCGCCCCGCCATTGCCGAGCCGACCGATCGCCATATCGTAATCCGCCACAAGGGCGTGGTCCTCGCCGATACGCATGCAGCCTGGCGGACGCTCGAAACCAGCCATCCCCCCACCTATTATCTGCCGCCATCCGATATCGCGATGGATCTGCTGTCGCCCAATGCGCGCCGGTCGCTGTGCGAATGGAAGGGTCAGGCACGCTATTGGGACGTCGCGATCGCCGGCGATCGGTTCGAAGGCGTCGGCTGGTCCTATCCCGATCCGACATCGTCCTTTGCTCCCGTGGCGGGCCACATCGCCTTCTATTCCGATCCGTTCGAGGAATGCCTGGTCGATGGCGAACAGGTCGTGCCGCAACCGGGTGGGTTTTACGGCGGCTGGATCACCTCGCGCGAAGCGGGGCCGTTCAAGGGCGTGCCCGGCAGCCGGTTCTGGTAGCGATGCGAGGTGGGCGCGACCCTGTTGCAGTGCCTTTGCACATGACCCTCGCGGCAAAGCGCGCTAGGGCTATCGCGTCCCCCGAACGATAGCCAGGCCCCTAGTGTTCAACTTCGTCCCCAGCATCGATCGCTATATCTTCAAGCTCGTCGTCGTGCCGATGCTGGGCGTGTTCGCGCTCGCCGCATCGCTGCTGACGCTCGACAAGATGCTGAGATTGTTCGATTTCGTCGCTGTCGAAGGCGGCCCGGTCGGTGTCGTCTTCAAGATGCTCGGCGCGCTCATCCCGGAATATGCCAGCCTCGCGATACCCCTGGGGCTGATGCTTGGGATCCTCGTCGCCTTCCGCAAACTCGCCACCAGCAGCGAACTCGACGTGCTGCGCGCCGTGGGGATGAGCTATGGGCGGATGTTGCGGATGCCCTACATCATCACGGCGGTGCTGATGGCGGTAAACGTGGCGCTCGTCTTCTACGTCCAGCCGATCAGTCGCTATTATTACGAGCAGCTTGAATACGAATTGCGCTCGGGCGCGCTGGGCGCCTCGATCAAGGTGGGCGAATTCACCACGCTGGCGGACCGGATGGCGCTCCGCATCGAGGAAAGCGAGGATGACGGAACCCGGTTGAAGGGCATTTTCGCCCGCGTTTCCAACGACAAGGGACAGATCCTGTCGATCAGTGCGCGCGAGGGCGCCTTTCTCGCCACGACAGACAGTCCGGACACGATCATCCTGCGGCTCGACGACGGGACCATCGTTCAGGACACCGGCAATCAGAGCCCTCGCGTCCTCGCCTTTACGCGTCAATATCTCCCCATCGACCTGCCCGCGATCGAGGAATTCCGCGCCCGCGGCGATGCGGAGCGCGAATTCATCCTGCCCGAATTGCTGCGCATCGGGTGGAATTCGGGCGAGAGCGAGGCCCGCCGCGATGCCAGCCAGGCGAGCTTCAACTTCCGTTTGGTCGAAGTGGTGATGATGGCGCTGCTGCCGCTGCTGGCGGTATCGCTGGGCATTCCGCCGAAACGATCAACCAGTGCTCTGGGCGTGTTCGTGTCGATCGTGATGGTCGTCTCGTACCACAAGATAAACCAGTACGGAGAGGATCTGGCCGCACTCGGCCGGTTCGATCCGGTCCTGGCGCTGTGGGGCCCATTCGTCCTTTTCGCAGCCCTGATCGGCTGGATGTATTATCAGGTGGCGCATGTTCCGGGCGGGCAGGCGATCGGCGCATTGGAAAGCTGGTTCGCCAAGATCGCCAAGCGGCTCGGCCGGCTCTTCGGGCGAAAGCAACCGCGGCGCGGGACCGAGGCTTCGGCGCCCGCCGACCAGACCTTGCCCGATCCGATACCGGCGGAATAGGACGCTGCGGCCAGACCCATGCAATTCGACTTCTTTCCCTCGCGCACGCTGACGCTGTATCTCGCCAAGATGTTCGTCACCCGCATCCTCGCAGTGCTGGTGATGCTGGTGCTCGTCCTGCTCATGCTCGACTTGCTGTCCAGCAGCGGCGAGATCCTCGCGGTCGAAGGGAATGGCCAGGCCGAATTGCTGACCTATGCCGGGCTGCGCATTCCGCAATTGGTCGCTCGCTTCCTGCCCTATTCGGTCCTGCTCGCGACGCTGATCGCGCTGGTCGGGCTCAATCAGAACAGCGAAGTCGTGGCAATGAAGGCAGCGGGCCTGTCCGCGCATCAGGTGCTGGCACCCTTCCTTCTGACGTCGCTCGTGGTCGCAGGGATCAGCTTCGCCTTCAACGAGCGCGTCGTGACGCGTGCGACCGCGACCTTGAAGGCTTGGGAGGCGAACGAATTCGGACCCATCCCCGAAGCGAGCAATGTGCGCACCAATGTCTATCTGACCGACGGAACCGACATTCTCACCGCCGCTGCCGTGGCGGGCAGTGGCGAGGCGATCGGGATGCGCCAGGTCACCTGGTATCGCCGCAGCCCCGAAGGCGCGATCGTGGAACAGATTCGCGCGCCCGTTGCCACCTATGCCGCCCCCGGATGGCGATTGGAGGATGCGACCCGCTTCGAAGTCGCCAGCGCCGGCGCGCAGGAGATACCGGAGATCGTGGTCGGCGAAGCATTGACGCCCGAACAGGTCGATCTCGCCCAGGTCGATCCCGATACCGTGTCCTTCTGGAACCTGTCTGCGGCCATCGACCGCTACGAAGCGGCGGGACGGCGTACGGCGGAGTTGCGCGCCAAATGGTGGCACAAGCTGTCCGGGCCGCTCTCTGCCGTACTGATGCCCCTGCTGGGCTCCGTGGCGGCGTTCGGTCTTGCGCGATCGGGGCAGTTGTTCGTGCGCGCCTTGATCGGGATGGCGCTGGGCTTTGCCTATTTCGTGGTCGACAACGCCGCTCTCGCCATGGGCAATTTCGGAGGCTATCCGCCCTACCTTGCCGCTTGGGCGCCCTTCCTGCTGTTCTTTCTCCTCGGCGAGACGGTGCTGATCCGGACCGAGGAATGAGCGCCGAATGGTCGCTTCGCCTCGCACGCCTGGACGATGCGGAAAGTTTCCACCGGGTCGAGGAGGATGCAGCCGAAATCCTGCGCGCCGCGCCCGAGCTGGCGGGAATGGAGATCCCTCCCGCGCAGAGCGCACAGGACTATGCCCGCCTGATCCGACGCGGCCATTGCCTGTCGGCTGTCGTGCATGACGAGGTGATCGGCTTCGCCGCCGCCGCTCCATCGGGCCGCGAACTGCACCTTCACGAACTCGGCGTTGCGCACCTTTGGCAGCGCAGACAGATCGGAGCGACATTGCTGGAAGCGCTGGCGATCGATGCCCGCAATTCGGGCTTCAAGGCGATCGCTTTGACCACCTGGCGCGACATTGCGTGGAACGCGCCATTCTATGCAGCGCACGGCTTCGTCGAGATAGCGAACGAGAATCCCGAGCAGACGCTCGCGCCCGATCGCTGCGCGATGGTGCGTCTGCTCGATTGAGCCACGGGCTTTAGCGGCGCGCCATCGTGCTCCGCGTGATCCGAGCCACCAGCGAGGCCATGCCGGGGTGGTTCGCACCATGATAGGTCGATCCCTCGCCGAGTTCGCTGGCGAGGCGGCGATGCGCTTCGGGCAGAGAGTGATAGGGCATGGATGGCATCAGGTGATGCAGCGCATGATAGCGCAGGCCCACCGGCGCCCACAATTCCGCGATCCGCCCCGGCGGCGGCACATTCACGCTGTCGAGGAATTGCGCGGTCACCGTCATCGGCTCGCCCTCGTTCTCCCACAGATGCGCCACCAGCGTCCGCAGCTGATTGACGGTCGCGACGACGGAGAACACGGCGAACGCGATCAGGATCGGTTTCCAGCCCAGCAGGAACACGCTGGCGATCAGCGTCCAGGCCCAGATGGCTCCGCCCAGCTCCTGCCAGAATACCTTCTGGCGCAGATCGTCCTCCACCGGGCGGCGGCGGAACTTGGGATTGATGGAGAGTGCGGAAAACCGCGCCCAGGTCATGCGGCGCACGGCGGGGATGACGGCACCCAGCGGCACCAGCACGGCGAACCGGAACAGCAATCCGACCGTGGCGAACGGCGCGATGATGACGAACAGCGGTAGCGTCCACGGCTTCATCAGCGCCAGCGGGAGGTATTCGGGATCTTCTACCGTGCCGTATTGAGTGCGCTTGTGGTGGATCACATGCGCGCCCTCATACATGAAGGACGGCGTCAGCAGTGGGATGCCGACCAGCACGTTCCACGCCGCGCCGAAGCGCGCCATGGCGCCGCGCCGGAAATGGGAGATTTCATGGATGAACAGCAGCGCGCGATACAGCGCGAGCGCCGCTATCGCGCCAAGCGCGACGGCCGCCGCGACATTGTCGACCAGTATCGCACCGGCCAGCGCACCATAGCCGATCAGGGCGGAGGCCAGCATGTCGGTCCAGTAGATTGCCGGATTGGCCTCAGCGATATCCTTGGTCAGATCGCGCGCGGCGCGCAGCATCGCCTTGTCGTCCTCGACAGGTTTGCGAGCGACGGGCGTCGACGCCTCCGGCGCTTGCGCCGCGTTGCGATCGGACTGGCCTGGCTTGAAGGTTTGCTGAAAATTCATGCTACGATCTATCCGAAAGTGCGCCGAACTCGCAAGGCGGCCGGTAAGGCCGGGAAGCGAGCGGGCGTCTTGACACGATGCTGGTTGGGGCAGCAGGGGCGAACCTTGGCTGAACGCCTTTAAAGTGATCGACCCATCCTATCGAAAGGTCCGCGCCGTGACGGCAGGCGAAATAGTGATCCGCCCGGTATCGGGCAAGGCCGGACGGGCCGAATTCGTCGATCTGGGGCGTGCCTTCGCTCAGGCCGAGCCGCATTCGGTGCCGCAATTGCGGTCCGAACAGCTCGAACTGATCGATCCCGATCGCAATCCGTTCTTCGGGCATGCGCGCGTGGCCCTCTTCATCGCCTATCGCGGCGAGACTGCAGTCGGGCGCATCTCCGCCCATATCGACGAGCTGGCGCTCGAATTGCCGCCCGAACAGGGGATGGGCCCCGGAACCGGCCTGTTCGGGTATTTCGACGCTGCGGACGAACAGGTCGCCCACGCACTTCTGGCGCAGGCGGAAGCCTGGAACCGCGCGCAGGGAATGGATCGCCTGCTCGGCCCGATCTCGCTATCGATCTGGGAAGAGCCGGGCCTGCTTGTGAAAGGGCAGGACCATTCCCCCACTATGCTGATGGGCCACCATCCGGCCCATTATCGCGACTGGATCGAAACGGCAGGGTACAGACCGGCAAAGTCGCTTCTGACCTATGAACTCGACATCACGCAGGAATTTCCGCCCCTGATCCGCCGGATCATCCAGTCCGGCGAACGCAATGCGCGCATCACCGTCCGCCCCGTGGACAAGACAAATTGGGACGCCGATCTCGCTATCGTGCTCGCCATCCTCAACAATGCCTGGTCGGACAATTGGGGCTTCGTCCCCTTCACCGATCGCGAAATCGCCTATGCGGCGAAGAAGATGAAGCCGATCGTACACGAAGAACTCAACATGATCGCCGAAGTCGATGGCGAACCGGTGGCCTTCATGCTGACTTTTCCCGACATGAACGCCGTGCTGAAGCGCATCGGGGGCCGCCTCCTGCCCTTCGGTTGGTTGAAAATGCTGCGCTGGCTGAAAAAACCGACGGGTGCGGACATGCGCGTGCCCCTGATGGGCGTCCGGCGCGAGCTTCAGAATTCGCGGATGGCAAGCCAGCTCGCTTTCATGATGATCGAGCGCATCCGCCGCAGCGCGACGGAAAACTTCGGATCCGTACGCGGCGAGATCGGCTGGATTCTCGACGATAACAAAGGCATGCTGGCGATCGCCGATGCCATCGATAGCCGCATCAATCGCGAATATGTCGTCTTCGAAAAGGCGATCGCAGGCCGCTGACGCGCTGAGCGAGCGATGAGGTAATCTGGTCGCATGGTAGTCGCAAATCCCAGCCGCGGGGAACCGAGTAGGGCCGAGCTTGGTTCGAAAGGAGAGGTGCGGATCGCCGTGCCCGAAACGGATTCGCGACTTCTTCCTATGACCAGCAAGGATCAGATCTCAACCCCTCCCCTGCCCGGCCATGTGCTGGTCGTGGAAGACGATGCGGTGCTCGCGATGTCGCTGGAAATGGCCCTGCGGGACGCGGGCGTCGAACAGGTCGAGGTAAGCTCCACGACCGAGATGGCGCTGGCCGCGCTCAAGGCCGCACAGCCCGATGCCATCATCCTCGACGTTCATCTCGCCGATCGCGACGATGGGTGGGCGATCGCAGAACTGGCACGATCCCTCGGCCCGTCGGGTCCGCGAATCGTCTTCTCGACCGGCGCCCCCCAGGATATTCCCGAGGAAATCGCGGAAATCGGCTGCATTCTGGAAAAGCCATACGATCCGCAGGATCTGATCCGGATCCTGGCAGAACCCAAGCGACGCGGCCTGATTTCGCGGTTGCGCGCTGTCCTGCGTTGACCGGAAAGCCGATCCGCAGGCGGTTTCGCCTCGCAGCTCTCCCTTAGCAGCTCAAACCTTCCGCCTCTTTTTCCTGAAAGAACCGCACAAGAAAAAAGGCCTCCGTTCTCTTGAACGGAGGCCTTTCGGGATCGTATCACCAGCCGCTTGGACGGGAGGGGGGGTCTCGGCGGTGACAGGGATATAATGAGCGACCGCAAAAGCGGTTCCCGCGCCGATCGAAAAAATCGCGAAAACCGTCGCGCGTGATATATTTTCTTTTTATATGAAGGGCTTATGCCCTCCTTCGCGCCTTTCGAAATTGGCAAAATCTCTCGCGGTTTTCAGATCGGGAACGTGAATTTCGCCAGGTTGCCAAAAAACCAGACCGTCGCGATCCAAAGCCTTGATGGTACGATTGGTGTGTACCAGCGAGAGGCCGAGCATGTCCGCGATCTGCGCTTGCCGGATAGGCAGGCGGAGACGGTTCATCTCGCCCGCCAATCCGACGCTTTTCGCTCGATCGATCAGCCACACCGCCAGATAGGCGACGCGCTCCTTGGCGGAGCGGCGTCCCAAAGCGACTAGATGCTCTTCAAGCGCGGTTTCTTCCTTCGCGGCCAGCCAGGTCACATCGTATCCGAGGCGCGGATATTTAGCGATCAGGCCTTCGTAATGCGTGCGTTCGAACACGCACACCCGCGCATCGAGTAGTGCCTCCACCGAATGAGGTGAAGGTTCGTCGAAGGCGCTCTGCAAGCCGACGAGGTCGCCGGGAAACATGAAATTGACGATCTGGCGCCGCCCATCGTCGAGGCAGCGATAACGCATCATGACGCCTTCGGTCAGCGTGAAAAGCTGCTCGAACTTTGCCCCCTGCTCGATCAGCACCTCGCCTTTGACGAGTTTGATTTCCCCGGTCTTGAAATCCTCCATGTACGCGATCTGATCACCTTCGAGCTCGCGCAATCCCGGCTTCCCCTGAAGCGGACAGCGGGCACACGTCATCGTTCGCACGACGTTTTCCATCGAAACCGGACACTCCCTCACCTTTTGCAATGCGATATTCCCAAGGAGCGGGATGTATGTCAAATCGCGGCGCAACATTAGCGCGGACGCAACGGAACCATCCCCCGAACGGGACGTTCTAGGCGCGCATTCCTTGGAAGGGGTCTCTATGTCACTTGGTGATCAAATTGCGAAAAACTTACCGTATCTACGCCGTTATGCCCGCGCGCTGACCGGCTCTCAGGCGACTGGCGATGCCTTCGTCCGGGCCACTCTGGAAGCAGCCCTTGCGGACGAGGATCTCAAGACCTCGCTCGAAGGTGGACGAGTGCCCCTTTACCGCGCCTTTAACAAGGTTTGGGGCAGCGCCTACATGGAAGCCCCCGATAGCGGCTCGGATCTGAATGCGCATGAAGAAGCGGCGAGCGGCCGCCTCAAAGCGATCACGCCGATGAACCGGCAGGCCCTCTTGCTGACAACGCTGGAGGATTTCTCCACCGATCAGGCCGCCGAGATCATGGAAGTGTCCGAAGAGGACATCGAGAAGCTGGTTCAGGAAGCGGTGGAGGAAATCGATCGCGAGACCTCTACCGAAGTGCTCATCATCGAGGATGAGCCGCTGATCTCCATGCAACTCGAAGATCTCGTCACCTCGCTCGGCCACGAGATCTGCGGCACCGCGGCAACGCGCACGCAGGCGCAGGAAGTGGTCGCCGAAAAGACACCGGGTCTCGTGCTCGCGGATATCCAGCTTGCCGACGGGTCTTCCGGCCTCGATGCAGTTGACGATATTCTCGCGATCGGCAGCGTGCCTGTGATCTTCATCACGGCCTATCCGGAACGCCTTCTGACCGGCGACCGGCCCGAGCCGACCTATCTGGTGACCAAACCGTTTCAGGAACAGACTGTCCGCGCGGCGATCAGTCAGGCGCTGTTCTTCGGATCGAGCCGCCCGCTGGCTTGACCGTCAGCCTCCGACGCGTCGGAACATAGCGAAATGACGGCCGGTGCCCCGGGAAGGGCGCCGGCCGTTTCGTCATTTATGTGCGGTTGCAGGGGGCTCCAAAGCGCTTCGATAGCAGTGGCCGAGCCGAAAGGGCGCCGATCCAATCAAGCCTCGAAAAACTTGAAAGTCAGATTTTGTCCATCTGGCGAGCGGCGCGTATTTCGAAATCCCCTCGCTCGCGAACAGGAACCATGAGCGTGCAGCGCACGCCCTGAGGGTCGAAATCGAGCTCGACCGGATGCCGCAATTCGTGGGCAACGATCTTCTCGATGAGATCGGTGCCGAAGCCGCGCTTGCGTGTTTCCGGTACGGGCGGGCCGCCGCGCTCCTGCCAGTCGATGCGCGCCAGACCGTCGGGCGTCAGTTCCCAATGAATCGTGACACTCCCATTCTCGCAGCTGAGCGCGCCATATTTGGACGCATTGGTGGCAAGCTCGTGCAGCGCCAGTCCAAGCGAGAGGGCATCGTTCGGCGCAAGCTCCACCGGTGGACCTTCGCTGACGATCGTATGCGCCTCGTCATGCGCGTAAGGCGCGAGTTCGGCTGCGACGACCGATGCGATCGGCGTCGTGCCCCATTCCGACTGCGTCAGCAGGTCGTGCGTGGCTGAAAGTGCGCGGATACGCCCATCGAGCCCGTCGGCGAAGGACTGCACATCGTCCGCGCGGCGCCGGGTCAGCGCGACGATCGACAGCACGTTGGCCAGCGTATTCTTCACCCGGTGATTGAGTTCGCGCGTAAGCGAATTGCGGATCGAATTCTGCTCCGCAAACCAGTTGAGCGAGCGCTGATCCTCCAGCGCCTGCTTGGTCAGAAGTCGCGCGACCAGCATCAGCAGGCTGGCAACCGCGAGTCCGAAGAGCATCGTAATCATCGAAAGCGACGACAAGGCCGGATCGTCTGCAGCGCGCACAACCAGCCGCATTTCGCGATTGGCGACATTCACTTCTCGCTCCACCGCCCGGCCATCCGCATCGCCACCCTTGAGCGATGCGAGCAATTCGCTCCCGCCAGGCCCCCCATCGTAAAGCGAGAGACCGAAACCTTCGTGATCTACCAATTCCGCGGCCGAACTCAGGAAATCGGGCGCATTGAAGGGGCTGTAGATGAAGCCCAACAATGTCCGGTCATCGCCCATTCCGGAAAATACGGGCATGTAAATCAGAAAGCCGGGCTCGCTCCCTCCTCCTTCTTGGACGAGCACGACAGAACCGCTGGCCGTCGGCCGTAACGACCGTTGCGCGCGATCCATCGCTTCGCGCCGGACAGGTGAAGAATACATGTCGTATCCAAGAGCCCTGCGGTTCCTCACGGTATCGGGCTGAAGGAAGCGTACCGGCACAAGCCGATCGCGCGGCTGTTCTTCAAGAGTGGGCGAAATGCGGACATCGCCGACGCGATAGCGGTTGAGATCCTCTTCGAAGGCGCGAACCTCGGACGGGCGCAGCACCGGCGCCCAGCCATATCCTTCGGCGCCTTTGTAATCCGCATCGAGCCGCAATTCGGCGACGAAGCGGTTGAAGAGCGCGGGATCGACGGTTCCCTGTGCGGAAAACAGCGCTGCGCCTGCGCGAAGATAGGACGCGTTGACCGATGCGCGGCGCTCCATAACCGCCGACAAGGCCCCGGCCGTGCGCGCCATCATTGCGTCTTCCCGCGCACGTTCGCCACGCTCGATCGTGAAGACGCTCAAGCCCGTCAAAGCGATGATGATCAGAAAGATCGCCACCGGGATGATCCTGGGATAGGTCACCAGCCATCGCCGTGGGCCGCTTTTGCCCGTCTCGGGGCTAGTGATTTCCCGTTTGCTCGCCAGCGCGCTGCCTTCCAAAATCAAGTTTTCCAACGAACACCGTGAAAACGGTTTCTGCCTCACAACGTCCTCGCATCCGCAGGAGCGAACGGCAAGTCGGGGCTGTCGAATAGGGAACCAAACCCAAAGCGCATCGTTCCCCCGCAATTCACGGGATCGACATCTGCGCCGGGGCTCCCTATCTCCAGCTCCGTTAATGACAGGAACTTATCTTCTCGCCTATGACATCCGAACAGGACAAAGACGTCGCGGTTCCGCCCGCCGAGGGTGCTGCCAGTACCGCGAAGCGTACCGACCGAAAAGAACGACCCGAATGGGCAACTGGCTTGCGCCAGCTTTACGATTCCGTCGTCGACGAGGATATACCGGACCAATTCAAGGATCTGCTGTCGCAGCTGGACACTAAGAACTGATGGGGTCGAACACACGCACGGTCGCGGAAAAGGCCGATTTCAAACGGGAACTGACGGAAGTCGTTCCGCATCTTCGCGCGTTTGCGCGGGGTCTCTGCGGACGCGCCGACATGGCGGACGATCTGGTGCAGGAAGCCCTGCTAAAGGCGTGGGCGGCCCAGGAGCGGTTCGAGCCCGGCACGTCGATGCGCGCCTGGACCTTTGTCATCCTGCGCAATGCCTATCTCACCGATATGCGCCGAAACCGGTTCCGCGGCGAATATGACGAAGGTGTCGCGGAACGCGTCCTGACCGCGCCTGCCGGCCAGGAAGAACCGCTGCATCTGTCCGACATGCATCGCGCCTTGCTGACGCTTCCTCCCGAACGGCGCGAGGCGCTGTTGCTGGTCGGTGCGGGCGGCTTCTCCTACGAGGAAGCTGCGAATATCTGCGGCTGTGCGGTCGGCACGATCAAGAGCCGCGTCGGCCGTGCCCGCGCCGCTTTAAACGCGATGCTTGCCGACGGTGCAATCCCGCGCCGCTCCACTTCCGACGATGCGGCGCATCGCGCAATTCTTGAAGAGCTGGACGATGTTGCCGCCGGCAACGGCGTTGCCGCGCGTAACTGAGCGCCGTGCGGCCGCATCCTTCGAGGATGCCAAGCGGTTTTCGACCGACCTTCCCGCTGGCGAGCAGTCGGAGGCATGAACACGGGCGAAGTTGGACCGGGCGCGACGTCCGATAGCGGAGCCGAAACCGAGCGCACGACCTCGCGCGGTCGGCGAAAAGGATTCGCCGAGCAGGAATTGCGCCTGATTTCGGCGCTGGTCGTCCTGATCGGACTCGGCCTGTTCTTCGCGATGCCCTTTGTGCTTTCGATCGGATCGGTGGTGTTCCTGCCGATTACCGCCGCACTGGTGCTCACCATCATTCTGTCGCCTCTGGCAGACAGGCTGGCGGCCTGGGGCCTTCCCAATGTGCTCGCATCCTTCATCGCCCTGCTGATTTTCCTCGGCGTCCTGCTTCTTGCGCTGGCTCTGATCCTGCAGCCAGCGACGGTCCTTTTCGACCGCTTGCCGACCATGATCGACACGGCGGGCGCTCGGTTCTCCGATCTGCGCAATCAGTTCGGCTGGATCGCGCAGATCAACGAACAGCTCGCCGAACTGATGGCTCGCGAGGAGGGGCGCGAAGTCGTCGTCGCCACGCCGAGCCTCTTGCAGGAGCTCGCTTTTGCAACACCCAGCGTCGTGATCGAAACGATCCTGACCTTCCTGATGGCGTTCTTCATGGTCGAGGCGCGCGTTCGCCTGCGCCAGAAGTTGCTGTTCGGGCGCAGTTCCTTCGGAACCAGCGTGAAGGCCGCGCGAGTCCTGCGCGAGGTGCAGGACCGGGTCGCCTCCTATGTAATGACCGTCGGTTGGATCAACATCTGCGTCGGCATCGTCGCGGGATTGGGGGCATGGGCCCTCGGCGTCGAGGCACCGGTGATGTGGGGCGGCCTGGCCGCGCTCCTCAATTTCCTGCCCTATATCGGCCCCACGATCATGGTCGGCCTTCTCGCCCTGTTCGGAATCGGGACGATGGAAACGGTGCTGATCGGATTGATCCCGGCGGCGGCCTATCTCGGCCTTCACACCGTCGAGGCGAACGTCGTTACTCCATCGATCCTCGGCGCGCGGTTCACTATGAACCCGGTAATGATCCTGATCGCCCTGATGTATTTTTCATGGATATGGGGAATGATCGGGGCGCTTCTGTCGGTTCCGATCCTCCTTATCCTGACCGCATTGTTCGAACATACGGGGCGTCCGAACCTGGTGGGCTTCGTCTTCGGTGAACCGCTGTTCGCGAACGATATGTTCGACTTGGTGAGCGATACGCCGGGCGAAAAGACATCCGAAGAGACGCGATCCGCCTGATCCGGATTGGCAGCCGCCAAACAAAAGGCCCGCATCGCGAATACGATGCGGGCCTTTTACGTTAGGACTCAAGCGCGATCAGCTCGAATATTTCCATGTTTCGCCGCGTGCGAGATTGTCCGAGGCGAAGCTCCAATTGATCTTGCTGCCCAGAACCGCGTCGAGATATTCCGGACGCTTATTCTGGTGATCGAGATAATAGGCGTGCTCCCACAGGTCGATCGTCAGAAGCGGGTTGATCCCGTCCTTGTCGGCCAGCGTGTCGCCGTCATGCGTTTCCTCGATCGTCAGTTCGCCATTCTTGACGGCGAGCCAGACCCAGCCGCTGGCGAAATGACCTGCGCCGCGCTCGGCCAGCTTCTTCTTCAGCTCCTCGGTCGAACCGAAGGCCTTGTCGATCATGGCCTGCAATTCGTCCGAAATGCTGCCTTCTTCGGCCGCCATCGAATGCCAGTAGAACCCGTGGTTCCAGGCCTGGGCCGAATTGTTGAAAAGGCCCTGATCGTTACCGCGCGCCGCAGCGATCACTTCTTCAAGCGATTTGTCGGCATGGCCCGTGCCCTCGATCGCCTTGTTGGTCTTGTCGACATAGGCCTGATGATGCTTGCCGTGGTGATAGGACAGCGTTTCCGCCGAAACGGCCGGGTCGAGCGCGCTGTCCGCATAGGGCAGGTCTGTGAGCTTGAATGCCATGTTTGTAAGTCCCTCTTGGTCGGTTGGTTGTGGGTGTATGGTCGATTAACGCTTCTGGGCGATGATTGTTGCATCGTTCGGAACCAATTTCTTGCGTGCCGGTAATCGCCTCTCTCGATTGAAAGCGGATTTCGGTTCTCACCCTTTCCTTCCAACGCCTTTCGCGGCAGAAGCCCCGACAAACTTTCATATTTGGACGCTTTGCATGACACGCAGGTTCTTCGGCACGGATGGTATCCGGGGCCGCACAAACTCGGGCAAGCTGACCGCCGCCATGGCGATGCGGGTGGGGCAGGCCGCAGGCAGGCATTTCCGCCGCGGGGATCATCGCCATCGCGTGGTCATCGGCAAGGATACGCGATTGTCCGGCTATATGATGGAAAGCGCGCTGGTGGCGGGCTTCACCAGTTCGGGAGTGGACGTCATCATGACCGGCCCCCTCCCAACCCCTGCCATTGCCATGCTGACGCGCGAGATGCGGGCGGATCTGGGCGTCATGATCTCGGCCAGTCACAATCTCTACGAAGACAACGGTATCAAGCTCTTCGGCCCCGACGGCTTCAAGCTCTCGGACGAAGACGAGCTGGCGATCGAAGCGTTGATGGACGAGGAGCCGGTTCTCGCCGATGCGCCCGAAATCGGGCGGGCGCGCCGGATCGAGGATGCGCGCGGGCGCTATATCCACGCGATCAAGCAATCGGTGGGCCCGGCCATGCGGTTCGACGATCTCAAGGTCGTCATCGATTGCGCCAACGGTGCCGCCTACCATGTCGCGCCTTCCGCCATCTGGGAGCTTGGGGCCGAAATCGTCACTTTGGGCGTCGAACCCAACGGCACGAACATCAATCGCGGCGTCGGCTCCACCGCGCTCGACGCGGTCAAGGCCAAGGTTGTCGAAGTCGGCGCGGATATCGGCATCGCGCTCGACGGGGATGCCGATCGCCTGATCGTCGTCGACGAGAAGGGGCGCACGGTCGATGGCGACCAGATCATGGCGCTGATTGCCGACCGAATGGCCGACAAGGGTGTTCTGACCGGAGGCGGCGTGGTCGCCACCGTGATGTCCAATCTGGGGCTCGAGCGCCATCTGGCAGAGCGCGGCCTGACGCTGGAGCGCACGAAGGTCGGTGACCGATACGTGCTGGAGCGGATGAAGGAAGGTGGCTTCAATGTCGGCGGCGAGCAATCGGGTCACATGATCCTGCTCGATCACGGCACTACTGGAGACGGGACGATCGCGGCGCTGCGCGTCCTCTCCAGCATGGTCTGGTCGGGCAAGCCGGCAAGCGAATTGCTGCATGTCTTCGATCCCGTACCCCAGCTGCTCAAGAACGTTCGTTACGAAAGCGGCTCTCCGCTCGATGCCGACGCCGTGAAACGCGCAATCGCCGAAGCCGAGAGCGAGCTGTCCGGAAAAGGCCGCCTCGTTATCCGTGCTTCGGGCACCGAACCGCTGATCCGCGTAATGGCCGAAGGGGACGATGCCCAACAGGTCGAACGCGTGGTCGACACTATCTGCGACGCGGTGCGCGCAGCCGCGTGATATCCTCCCCGCCCCCTCGCATTCTTTCCATCGCCGGGTCCGATTCTTCGGGCGGAGCCGGAATCCAGGCCGATCTCAAGACCATCGCTATGCTGGGCGGTTACGGCATGAGCGCGATTACCGCCGTCACCGCGCAGAACACTCTCGGCGTCCACGCGGTCGAGGCGCTGGATGCGGATTTCGTGATGGCGCAGGTGGACGCCTGCCTCGACGATATCGGTGCCGATGGGATCAAGATCGGCATGCTGGGATCGCCCACGACGGCGCGAGCGCTCGCCCGTCGACTGGATAGCTTTGCCGGGCCGATCGTGTTCGATCCGGTCATGGTCGCGACCAGCGGAGCGGCTCTGGCAGACGAGGCGACGATCGCCGGATTTGCCGAGCTGATGGCGATCGCCACGATCGTCACGCCCAATATTCCCGAGCTCGCCGCGCTGACCGGGCGCACCGAACCGGCCGAAGACGCGATCGTCGATGCGGGTCTGGATCTGGCAAGCAGGCACGATGTCATGGTGCTGGCCAAGGGCGGCCATGCGGAAACCGGCGATCAGGTACTCGACCGCGTACTCGCGCCCAGCGGCAAGATCGCGAGCTTCGGCCATGCCCGGCTTGAAACGCGGCACACGCACGGGACGGGCTGCACCCTTTCAGCAGCGCTCGCCACCATGCTTGCGCATCGCCTGCCCTTGACCGACGCGGTACGGATGGCGCGCGCCTTCACTTTCGCGGCGATCGAGAACGCGCCCGGCTTCGGCGCCGGCCACGGCCCGCTGGGCCATCAGGCAGTGCGCCGGTTGGCGGAGGGTTCCTCCGACTGAGCCGGACGCGCTTTCAGCGCTTCAGGTCGTAAAAATCCGCGATATGCTCCCACGCATCCTCGGCGCTCTCGCACCAGCGGAACAGGTCGAGATCGGCGTGGTTGATCGTCCCCTCCTCCGCCAGAGCCTCGAAATCGACGACGCGAGTCCAGAAATCCTTGCCGAACAGCAGGATCGGCATCGGTTTCATCTTGCCGGTCTGGATCAGGGTCAGCAGCTCGAAGAACTCGTCGAACGTACCGAACCCGCCCGGGAACACCGCCACCGCCTTGGCGCGCAGCAGGAAGTGCATCTTGCGCAGCGCGAAATAGTGGAAGTTCAGCGATAAATAGGGTGTCACATATTGGTTGGGCGCCTGCTCATGCGGCAGGATGATGTTGAGGCCAACGCTTTCGCCGCCCGCATCGCTCGCACCGCGATTGGCGGCTTCCATGATCGACGGGCCACCGCCGGAACACACCACGAACTGGCGCTTGCCGTTCTCGATAATCGACTTTTCGGTCGCGATCTTGGCGAGCTTGCGCGCCTCGGCGTAATATTTGCTCTTCGCGACCAGGCTTTCGACCACACGGCGCTCGCCTTCAGGCAGGTCCTTCGCACCTTCCAACGCCGTCTCCGCAGCTTCGGGCGGCGGGATGCGGGCGCTGCCATACATCACCAGTGTGGAGCCCACGCCCGCCTCGTCCAAGATCATTTCAGGCTTCAGCAGCTCGAGCTGGAAGCGGACCGGGCGCAATTCTTCGCGCAGGAGAAATTCGGTGTCCTGAAATGCCAGCTTGTAGGCGGGATGCGCGGTCTGCGGCGTCTGGCGCGGCTGCGATTTCTCGAACTTCGCCTCTTCTTCGGCAGGGTAGAATTTGCGATCGCTCAGATCGCGCTCGGTCTTGTCTGTCGTGTCGTTTTTCATCGTCGCGGCGATAGGTCGCCAGCGGCCCCTGGGCAAGCGCTTCGCGACGCAGGCGACGGGCTCGATCGCTGAGCCCTGAACCTGTCAGGCGATGGCGCGCTGCTTTTTCTGCTCCGCCATCTCGTGGAAGAGCTCGGCAACGCGCGCAATCGGAAGCGGCTCGCTGAGCAGATATCCCTGGATATACTGACACCCTTCGCGGCGCAGGATTTCCATCTGTTCGGGCAATTCGACGCCTTCGGCCAGCGTATCCATTCCCAACGCTTCCGCCAGCGTCGTGATCGCGCGGATGACTGCGTGGGCATTGCCCTCACCCGCCAGATCCTGAACGAAGCTGCGGTCGATCTTGACCTTGTCGAACGGAAAACTGCGCAGATAGCTGAGCGAGGAATAGCCGGTGCCGAAATCGTCGAGCGCGATCCTGACGCCGACATCGCGCAGGGAATGGAGCGTCCCCAGCGTCTTATCGACATTGGCGATGAAGACGCTTTCCGTGATTTCCAGCTCGAGCCGTTTGGGCGACAGGCCGGTCGTGGACAGAGCCTGCATGATCGTGTTGGCAAGGCCAGGTGCGAGGAATTGCTTAGGCGAAATGTTGACCGCGACCGAAAGCTCGTCCGGCCAGTCGCGCGCGATGCGACAGGCTTCGCGCAGCACCCATTCACCGATCGGCAGGATCAGGCCGGTCTCTTCCGCCAGCGGGATGAATTCACCCGGGCTTATCATGCCCTTCGTCGGGTGCGGCCAGCGGATCAGGGCCTCGAAACCCTGCAACCGGTCTGCACGCAGGTCGTAAAGCGGCTGGAAGTACAGTTCGAACCCGCCATCGCGGATCGCGAGCCGCAAATCGAGTTCCATCTCGCGGCGTCGACGCGCCTGCTCGTCGAGCGAGGGCTCGAAGAAGTGATGGTTGGCCTTGCCGTCGCGCTTGGCACGGTACAGCGCGAGATCGGCGTGCTTCATCAAGGTGATGCCGTCCTCACCGTCGCCGGGTGCAATGGCAATGCCGATGCTGGCCGAACTCACCGCCTGATGCCCACCGAGATCGACGGGGCGTTCGAAGCAGGCCTGGATTTCGTCGGCCAGGGCGGTGAGATTGCTGTGCGGTTCGATGTGGCTGATCAGCACGGCGAATTCGTCTCCGCCGAACCGCGCGATGCGGGCTTGCGGCAGATGCTTGCGAAGGTGGGCGGCGGTTTCGCGCAGCAGCGCGTCACCGGCGGGATGGCCCATCGTGTCGTTGACGACCTTGAAATCGTCGAGATCGACATAGGCGACGAGCACGCGATCGTCGTCTTTGCGCAAGGACAGCGCCTCGTCCAATTGCTGGACGAAGAGCTTGCGATTGGGCAGCCCGGTCAACCCGTCATGCAGGCCGACATGGATGATCTCGCGCTCGCGCTCGGCGATCGCCTTGACCATTCCGTTGAAATTGGTCGCCAATCGCCCGATCTCGTCCTCGCCTTCGACGGCGAGCGTCGCGTCTTCGCCGCGAGCGAATTTTCGCACCGCGACGTCGAGGCGGTTCAGCGGCCGTGTTATGCCACTGGCGATGCGAAAGCCGAGCGCGATGACGAGCGCCAAACCGGCAGCGATCACCCCGGCGAGCAGATACCGCAACGAGGCGTATTGGGCGAGCGCTTCGCCCAGCGAATGTTCGAGCACCAGGCGCGGTTCGATTCCGTCCTGCAGCGCGGGAAGGCGCGAGATGTGATAGAGATGATCGTTCTCGCCCCGCCCTTCGAGGATTTCCCCGTCCTGCGTGCCACGGGCCCACTCGGGTAGGTCCGACTGGGCCGAAACGCGCGCCCGCATATCGACTCCTCCCAGCTTGGCGAGCCGATCCATTTCCGCGGCGTTAAGCGGCTGCGTAACCACCAGCCAGCCGACGGTGTCGGGCACCTCGATGGGTGAAGCGGCCGCGAGCGCGAATTCGCCGCCGAACCGCATCAGTCCCTTCCGGCCTCCATCGTCCAGCGGCCCCCAAATGGTGTCCACCGGCGGGTATCGACCACTGCCGTCTTCCACCAGCGAACCGTCGAGACCGACCACGAAGGCGGACCCGCTTTTCGAGCGCGAGCGCAGCGATCGCAGCGCGCTCGCTATGGTCGCGGAATCCCCGGTGGCGACTGCTTCGCGAAATCCGAAATCGCGCGACAGGACATCGGCGGAGCCGAGCATCTGGCGTGCGCGCAGATCGAGGATTTCGTCGACTACTTTTGCATTCGCGCTCAGGTTTCCGGAGGCAGCCTTTTCTCCGAAACGCTCGATGCTCTGGCTGACCAGAAGCATGACGACGGCCATGACGGCCGCGAACAGGATGGTGAACAGTACGGCGATGCGAAGCCGCAGCGTGCCGAAACGAAAGTTCGGCACGCGACCGAAAAGAGCTCTCGTCATCTCAGAGTGACCGCGAGGCGGTGGCGGTTGGACCCGCCGGAAATCTCAACCGCGCGCTGCATTTCGTTGCCCGGAGCGCGAAGGCGTGGGTGCCAGACCGTAATCTTGGCCGCGCCGCTCGGCACGGCGTCGATTGCGAGCATGCCGTTATGATCGGTCTTTCCTGCGTAAGGCGTGTCCACCACGCGGATGTAGCCGCGCATCTGATCGTGGATGTTGCATCCCAGCGCGACCGCGCCCGCGATCGGGAATTTCTGCGTTCGCGTCTGATCGCGGCCGAACAGGTCGATCTCGAAACGTGCGGGTTTCGAAAAGCTGTAGACCGAGTGGCGCACCGTATCGAGATTGGGGAACGCCACCGTGCTGCCGCGCGCGATCACCAGCGTACCGGGCACGAATTGTTCGTTGCGCTGCGCCATCGCCATGCGCCAGGGGAAGGTGATCCGCCCGGTTTCAGGCCCCGCCGCATCGATCTCGACCACGGCATCGCGTACGGGCACGCCCTTGGCATCCACGATCTGCACGCGCACCGGCACGCTCGACGCGGCCCAGGCGGCGGTGAGCGGGATGGCGATCAGAACGGCGAGGGCGGAGAGGATACGAAACATGACCCCGCACTATCGCGAAAATCCTTAAGATTCCCTGCTGTCATCCTTGATCGAAACTTAACCATTCCATGGGAGAGGGCGGCCATGATGCATCGCCTTTTCCCCTCTGCTTCAGCGATTGCCGTCTTCCTTTGCGCATCCGTGGCCCACGCTTCGGAGCCCCGGATCGCCTACGATACGTCGAGCTTCGGCGATGGCTTCGATGCGCCTTCGCCGACCGCGTTCGACGCAGCGGCCACGGCACCCGAAACGACGGCCGAGCTCGGTTCTTCGAATGACACGCGCGCTACGCAATTTGCGCATTCGGATGAGAGCGCCGGGCCGACTCAGCCTCTCGACATGCCGTCCTTCACCGATGGCTATTCGCGCAAATTGCTGCTGACCAACGGTATCGCCAGTCTCGAAGGCGCCAGCGGCGGGGGCATCGCCAATTGGGCGATCCTCGCCGGGATGCAGGAACGCGGCCTCGGCGGCGGCGTCCATGCGACCGCCGTGCTGCTGCCGGATTTCGACTGGCAAAGTTTCGGCGCGGGCGTGAGCTATGCCAACCGGATCGAGCTGTCCTATGCCCGGCAGCGCTTCGACACGGGCGATGTCGGCGCGGCGCTGAGGCTGGGACAGGGTTTCACGTTCGACCAGGACGTGTTCGGCGCGAAACTGCGCCTGTTCGGCGACCTGGTATACGGAAACCCGATGCTGCCGCAGGTCAGCCTTTCCGTGCAGCACAAGCGCAACCGCGATGGCGACATCGTGCGCGCGGTCGGCGCACTGCACGATAGCGGCACCGATATCTCGCTTTCCGCGACCAAGCTTCTGCTGGCGCAAAGCATTCTGCTCGGCGGAGCCGTGCGGCTGACCAAGGCGAACCAGACGGGGCTGCTCGGGTTCGGGAGCGCATCGAACCCCGATTACTCGCTCCAGTTCGAAGGCTCGCTCGCCTACCAGCTTTCGCGTCGCGCGGTCGTGGGCGCGGAGGTTCGCACCAAGCCGGACAATCTGGGCCTCGGTGAAGACGACTGGATGGACCTGTTCGCCGCCTACGCGCCGTCCGATTTTCTCACGCTCACCGCCGCCTATGCCGATCTCGGCTCGATCGCGACCTTCGAAGACCAGCGCGGCGCGTTTCTCCAGGCCCAGCTGGCCTTCTGATCCGACTGGAATTTTCGCATGCTATCGAACGCCGCCACTATCGCCCTTGCTCTCCTGTTCCAGCAGGCACCTGCGGAAGACGTCGACTGGGATGCCGAATTCGGCGTCGAAAAGGTCGAGCGCGATCCCGTGACGGGCGAGCTGCCGGTAGAGGAGTATCGACAGAGCAACGCCAATGCCGGTGCCAAGCCCTTCTCCGGCGATGCGATGGCGCACGCTTTCGGCGGTCAGGACGGTATTCGCCGCATCACCGATCGCCTGGTAGCGCTCAACACCTCCGACCCGCGCATCGCCGCGGTGTTCGAAGGGCATGACATGGTCCGTCTGCGGCGCGTGCTGTTCGAACAGTTCTGCTACATCCTCAACGCGGGCTGCACCTATACCGGGCGGGACATGGAAAGCTCGCATTCCGGCATGGGCACCACCCGGGGCGACATAAACGCGCTGGTCGAGAATTTGCAGAAGGCCATGCGTGAAGAAGGCGTGGATTTCCGGTCGCAGAACCGCTTCCTGTCGAAGCTCGCCCCCATGTCGGGCGATGTGATCGAGCGCTGAACCTATATTCTGCTATTGCGAGTTATTCGCATTGACGGGATAGACCAGCCCGGCTAGCCGCCTCGCCATGTCGCGCGGGACGATCAAGATCTGGTATCTGATCCACAAATGGAGCGGTCTGATCCCGACCGTGTTCCTATTGATGCTGTGCGTGACCGGCCTGCCGCTGATCTTCCACGACGAGATCGATGCCGCGATGGGCGCGGATTCCGCGAACGCGCTGGCGGGCGAGCCGTCCGCCGAAGGGGGCCTCCCGCTCGACAGGATGCTCGCCGCCGCTCTGGCCGAACGGCCCGGCGAAGTGCCGCTGTTCATGGCTTTCAGCCCCGATTCGCCCCTGCTGACCGTGACCACCGGCCCCACACCCGATGCGGCGGGCGAGGATATGAGCCTGCTCTTCCTCGACCGTGCGAGCGGTGCCTCGCTGGGGCCAGCGCCGGGCAATCCGCTGATGGATTTCCTCCTCCAGCTCCACACCGACATGTTTCTCGGGCTGCCGGGCATGTGGGTCCTGGGCGCGATGGGATTGCTCTTCGTGGTCGCTCTCGTCTCGGGCACGGTCCTTTATGCTCCCTTCATGCGGCGGATCGCCTTCGGAACCGTGCGGGCCGAGCGCAGCCCTCGGGTGAAGCGGCTGGACCAGCATAATCTGATCGGGATCGTCGCTCTCGCCTGGATGGCAGTGATCGGGCTGACGGGTGCCATCAATGCCTTTGCCGATCCGCTGACGGATAGCTGGCGCGATGGCGAGGTCGCCGCGATGGCCGCCGCTTATGAGGGCGAAGCGCCCCTGCCGCCGTCACGCTATGGCTCGCTCGACACGGCGATGGCCTCGGCGCAAGCCGCCCTTCCCGGCCGCCGTCCGCAATTCATCGGCTTTCCCGGTGGCGACTGGTCGAGCGGGCATCATTACGCGATCTTCTTTCAGGGCGATCGCCCGCTGACCGAAAATCTCCTCACACCGGCGCTGGTCGATGCCGAAACCGGCGAGCTGACCGATGCGCGCACCATGCCGGCGCTAAACCAGGCGCTGATGATGTCGAAGCCGCTGCATTTCGGCGATTACGGCGGCCTTCCGCTCAAGATTATCTGGGCGGTGCTGACCTTGGCGACGATCTGGGTGCTGTGGACCGGCGTGCTGTTGTGGCTTCGCCGCCGCCCCGGCGCGCTGGACCGCCGGATCGAAGAAATCGCGTCGGGAGGTTTCAGGAAGGTCCGCGCATGATCCATTTTTCGCCCGATCCGGTCCGTCCGCGCCGCCTCACGCGCCGCCGCACCAACGCGCAAGTGTTCGCCTGGCCGCTCGCTCTTGCCCTTGCGAGCCTGCTCGGCCTGATCTCCGGCCTGACCGGAGACGGCATCCGCGATCTTATCTGCTGGGTCCTGCTTGGCCTTGTACCGCTCGTTATCATCGGGGCGCTCGCACGCCGCCGCTATCAGTCAAATCGCTAGAAAGATCTTCCCTCATGGCACTCGCTTACCGCATTTCTTCGCTCGCCCTGATCGCATCGCTTGCAACTGCGACGCATGCGCAGGAGGCTACCGAGCAGGTCGAAGAGATCGTCGTCACCGCGCAAGCTCGCAACGCGACCGAAGTGGTCAATGGCGGCCAAGCGGGCGTTCTCGGCGACAAACCCGCAGAGGATCTGCCCTTCAACCTGCGCTCCTATGACGAGAGCCTGATCCGCAACCAGCAGCCCCAGACTTTGGGTGCCGTGCTGGAAAACGATCCGACCATCCGCACAACGTACGGTTTCGGCAACGCCGCCGAACAATTCATCGTGCGTGGCTTCAGCCTGTTCGGGGACGATGTCGGCGTGAACGGGCTCTACGGGATCGGCCCGCGCCAGCTCGTCGCGCCCGAATTGTTCGGCAGCGTGCAGGTGCTGAACGGGGCCAGCGCATTCCTGAACGGGGCCGCGCCGGGCGGCTCGGGCCTGGGCGGCAACGTCAATCTCGTGTTGAAGCGGGCGCAGGCGCGCGATTTCGTTCGCGTCACCGCCAGCGCGGAAGAGAGCGCGCGCTTCGGCGGTGCGGTCGATATCTCGCGCCGGTTCGGTGCGAGCGGTGAATGGGGCCTGCGCGTCAACGGCGCCTATCGCGACGGCGAGACCGCAATCGACCGCGAGGATCGCCGCACCGCCGTGATCGGCGGCGCGCTCGATTACGATAGCGGGCCGTTCCGCGCCGTGCTCGACCTTGCTTTTCAGGAAATCCGCGTCGACGCGCTGCGCCCTAAGGTGACGGTCGCGACTTCCACGGTACCGAGCGTTCCCGAAGCGGACGCCAATTACGCCCAGAATTTCACCTATAGCGAATTGCGCGACGTGTTCGGGACGCTGAGCCTCGAATACGATATCGCCGACAATGCGCTGCTCTATGCGCGCGGCGGCGCACGCGATGGCGACGAGGCGGGCCTCTATGGCGGCATCACCGTGAACGACGCGACAACCGGCGCAGCCTCCGGCTCGGCCCTGTTCGTGCCCGCCACCACCAATAACGAAGCGATCGAGGCAGGCCTTCGTGTGAAGCTGGGCAGCACGATTACGCACGAGTTCAATTTCGGCGGCAACGCCAATTGGCAGGTGTTCCGCACCGCCTTCGACTTCCTGCCCGGATACGCCACAAATCTCTATGCGACGCCGCAAGTGCCCGAGCCCATCGGCCCCGGCTTCGTCGGCGGCGATCTCGACGATCCGAATCCGACCGCGCGCACCACGCTGTGGAGCGCCTTTGCCAGCGACACGATCGGCCTGTTCGGCGATCGCGTGCTTCTGACCGGCGGCCTGCGCCTACAGACCATTCGGCAGGAGAATACCAATTACGACGGATCACCGGGTACGTTGTATGACGAAAACGCGGTGACGCCCGTCGCCGGTATCGTCGTCAAACCGGTGGAGCGCCTGTCACTCTACGCCAACCGTATCGAAGCGCTCCAGCAGGGGCCGAGCGTGCCGGTCGATCCAAACAACCCGACCACCAATTTCGGCCAGTCGCTCGCTCCGCGTAAGTCGGTCCAGTATGAAATCGGCGGGAAGCTTGGGATCGGCGGCATGTTCCTCACCCTCGGCGCCTATCGCATCGAACGGCCCGGCGAAGGCGTGCTTTCCGATGGCAGCTTCGGCTATCTCGGCAATCAGCGCCACGAGGGGATCGAATTCACCGCCAATGGCGAAATCGCACCCGGTCTGCGCCTGATCGGCGGCGCGGCGTTGACCGACACCGAATTCGTGAACGGAAACGAAGTGGCAGGCGTGCCCGAATACACTGCCAATGCGAATGTCGAATGGGATCTGGGCTTCGTCCCCGGCCTCACGCTGACCGGGCGCGTGGTCCGGACCGGCGAACAATGGGTGGACCAGGCCAACACTTTGGAGCTCGACAGCTGGACGCGTTTCGATCTCGGCGCGCGCTACGTCTTCGCGGCGGGCGAGACGCCGGTGACCGTTCGCCTCTCGGTCGATAACGTCGCCAACGCGCGCTATTGGGCGAGTGCGTTCGACGCCTTCTCTCCTGCTCTGCTGCAAGGCGGCCCGCGCGCTGTAAAAGCCTCGATCTCCGCCGACTTCTGACAGGGTCCGGGTGGCGGCGCGCCCGTCATCCGACCGCTTGGATGGTGTCTTCGTCGAGTTTCGCCTTGCCCCGGCGGCGATCCCGCCGCACGATCTGTGCGACTGTTCGGGTAAGGGGTTTATCATGAAAACAAACACGATTTCCGCGCTCGCGCTGGCAGCAGCCATGGCGGCACAGATGGGTCCGCAAGCGCTGCGGGCACAGGAGACCAGCACCATGGCCGAAGACGCCGAAGCGCCGTTCGAAAGCGAAAACGATCCCTTCATCTGGCTGGAAGAGGCGCGCAGCGTGCCCGCCCTTTCCTGGGTCCGCTCGGAAAACGAGCGCGTCGATCAGACGCTGGGCGAAGACCCGCGCTTTGCCGAGCTCAAGGCCGAAGCGCTTGCCATCCTCGATAGCGAGGATCGCATTCCCTATGTCAGCTTCACCCCGCACGGGCTGATGAATTTCTGGCAGGATGCGAACAATCCCAAAGGCGTGCTGCGCCTGACCACGCTAGACAGCTATCGCACCGACGACCCGCAATGGGAAACCGTGCTCGATATCGACAGGCTGGCGCGCGAGGAGGGCCGCGAATGGGTCTTCGCCGGGTTCAACTGTCTGCCGCCCGAAGGCAATCGCTGCATGGTCGGCCTGTCCGATGGGGGCAAGGACGCGAACGAAATGCGCGAATTCGACGTGGCAACGCGGCAATTCGTCGATGGCGGGTTCCGCCTGCCCGAAAGTCAGGGCGGCGTCAGCTGGATCGACGAGGATACACTGCTCGTCAGCCGCGATTTCGGCGAAGGGACGCTGACCGAAAGCCTCTATCCGTACACCACCCGCCTCTGGAAACGCGGCACGGCGATCGAGGACGCGCCCGAGATCTTCCGCGGCGAGCCGTCCGACGTGTCGGCGGGCGCGATCCTGCTGCGCGATTCGACCGGAACGGTCCAGGCCCGCGCCGCCTATCGCGGCCTCAGCTTCCACGAGCGTGCCTATTACCTGCAACAGGGCGAGGAATGGACCCGGCTCGATATGCCGGAAAAATCCGGTCTGTTCGGGATCGTCGACGGGCATGTCCTGTTCAGCACCGACGTTCCCTGGACGGTCGGCGGCACCACTTTCCCGGCAGACTCGATCGTCGCCGCGGATCTCGCGGAATGGAAGGCCGATCCCAATGGCGCGGCCAAATCCCTGGTCTGGGCGCCTGCCGAGCGCCAGACCAAGCAGGGCGCCTCGATCACCGCCAATTCGATGTTCGTGAACCTGCTCGACAATGTGCGCGGCCAGGTCCTCAAATTCGATTACGAGGACGGCGAATGGACCAGCCGCCGCGTCGCCCTGCCCGATAACGCCACGGTCGGCGTCGCCGCATCGGACAATGAAAGCGACCGGATCATGTATTCGGTCACCGACTTCCTGACGCCCAGCACGCTCTATTATTCGGACGGCAGCGGCGCGCCGGAAGTGCTCAAGACCAGCCCTGCGCGCTTTTCGGCCGAGGGGATGAAGGTCGAACAGTTCGAGGCCATCAGCAAGGATGGGACGCGCATCCCCTATTTCGTGGTCAAGCCAGAGGGGATGACAATGGACGGGACCACGCCGACGCTGCTGTCCGGTTACGGCGGTTTCCAGGTTCCGCGGCTTCCCGGCTATCTCGGCACGACAGGCAAGCTCTGGCTGGAGCGCGGCGGGGCCTATGTGCTCGGCAATATGCGCGGCGGGGGCGAATTCGGCCCCGAGTGGCACCAGACCGCGATCCGCGAGAACAAGCAGCGCACCTGGGACGATTTCATCGCCATCGCCGAAGATCTGGTAAAGCGCGGGATTACCAGCCCGCAGCATCTCGGCATTCAGGGCGGCAGCCAGGGCGGCCTATTGGTCGGCACCGCCTTCACCCAGCGCCCCGACCTCTATAATGCGGCAATCGTCCAGATCCCGCTCTTCGACATGCTGCGCTATCACGAGATCGGGCGCGGCGCATCGTGGATCGGCGAATATGGCGATCCGCGCATTGCGGAGCAGCGCGCTTGGATCGAGCCGTACTCGCCCTATCAGAAGTTGACGCAGGACACCGATTTCCCGACGCCCTTCTATATCACCAGCACCGCCGACGACCGCACCCACCCCGCCCACGGGCGCAAGGCGGCGGCCCGGATGAGCGCGCAGGGCCAGGCCTATTACTATTATGAGGACATGACCGGCGGCCATTCGGGCGGCGTCGATAACGATCAGCGCGCCAAGCTGCTGGCCTTGCAACACGTCTATCTGATGCAGCAGCTGATGGACGAAGGCGGCGGTTACGACGAGGAATAGTCCGTTCAAGAGGCTGTGCGGCCCACAAAAAGGCGTGCCGCGCCGCCTAACCGATGAAAAACGCGGTCACGGACCGGATGGAGTGGGATATCTGCTGCACGACCGGATGGCGTCCGGCCGCGCGTTCCGCCTGCCCCGAAGCTGCGCGATGCGACGATATTTCGCAATTCGCGATCTTGCGGAGCACGCGAGCGAGCTGTCCTCGTCGATCTCGACCATTGCGGCCGCCGTCTCGCAACAGGTGCAATTGAGCGAGAATGCCAATGCAACCGCTGGCACCGCGCACCATCCGTTGAAGGAATGACGGGATCGCGCCGCCGGGATTGTCACCTTTTTTGGACACGATCCATGATTTGGCCAATCAGACCAATATGCTGGCTCTGAATGCGACGACCGAAGCTGCCATCGCCGGCCCCACAGATCGATACCATGCCGCGCACTGCGGACTAGCGCGCCAACTCGCGGCCTTCGGGCCGCTTCACGTTATCGCCTCCGATAGCCACCACGCGATCCCGGCATCGTTGCTGCTACATTTTCCAAGTATGACATGCAGGGTCTATGGCCCGAAAAAGCGTGCGATCATTAGGCAATAGTCTCGGATACAGGCGATGCGCGGTCTTCCTGACCGGCGCTGTCGATCTACTGAGCCGAAAATGGATGCCCCGCGAGGATTCGAACCTCGATTGACGGAGTCAGAGTCCGTAGTCTTGCCATTAGACGACGGGGCATCGGCACCGGGGCTGCCTAGCGGGTGAATCCCACCGGGAAGCGATGCGAGCGGGGCCATTAGGAAAACGGCGTCGAGCGGTCAAGAGGGTCCATTTCATTGCGATCCCACCGCGGCTTGCCCTTGTCGCGCTTCGCCTGTAGCATCTTTGTCAGGTCCCCGCGTCGCACCTCGCGGTGCGGGAGGATATTGGAAAGATACGATTTATGGCGGACGCTCCTCCGCCGGACTTGAAATCAGGGGCTGGCAAGCGAAGGGGCGGCACGTCCGGCAAGGTAGCCGATTTCCGCTACAAGCGCCCCGCCCAGCCCGAACACAAGCGCCGCGATGCGCGCTCCGGCCACGCGGCACCGCTTCCGGCGGCCATGCGCGCCAGGGGCCCGCGACGCCAGGCCTATGCCGCGCTCGATCTCGGGACTAATAATTGCCGCCTGCTGATCGCGCGCCCCTCGGGTGAGAACTTCACCGTCATCGACGCGTTCAGCCGGGTCGTGCGCCTCGGCGAAGGATTGGCCGCGTCCGGGCGGCTGTCCGATGTGGCCATGGACCGGGCTCTGGCGGCGCTGCATGTCTGCGCGGAAAAGCTCAGGCGGCGCAATGTGCATCTCGCCCGCTCGGTCGCGACCGAAGCCTGCCGCCGCGCCGCCAATGGCGAACGCTTCATCGAACGCGTGCGCGAAGAGACGGGCATCGTCCTCGACATCATCTCGGCGCAGGAGGAAGCCCGCCTTGCCGTGCTCGGCTGCCATATCCTTCTGGAAGATGGCAAGGGCCCGGCAGTCATCTTCGATATCGGCGGCGGATCGACCGAATTGGTCTTGATCGAGCCGGGCGGCCCCGTGCCGCGTATTCTGGACTGGATGAGCGTGCCCTGGGGCGTCGTTTCGTTGACCGACAGCGTGGCTACGCCGGATGGGACTGCCGAAGGGCGCGCCGCGCGCTACGCCGCGATGCGCGAGATCGTGGACAAGAGCTTCGCGCCCTTCGCGCGTCGCATTGCCTCGTATCGCAAGGCCCGCGACGGCATCCGCCTGCTGGGCACCAGCGGGACAGTGACCACGCTGGCAAGCCTGCACCTCGAATTGCCGCAATATGATCGCCGTGCGGTGGATGGGCTGATCGTCCCCTCCGCCTCCATGCGAAATATCTCGACGCGCCTTTCGACCATGAGCGAAGCCGAGCGCGGCACTCTGCCCTGCATCGGCGACGATCGCGCCAATCTGGTCGTTGCAGGCTGCGCCATCCTCGAATCGATCCTCGACATCTGGCCGGCGCGCGAATTGGCAGTCGCCGATCGCGGTATTCGCGAAGGCATTTTGCGCAGCCTGATCGCAGCCGATGCTGAAGGGGAACGCAGCCGCGACCAATTGCAGCGTTCGCGCCACGACATCGGCGAAGGACCATCGGCATGAGCAGAAGCGGCAAGGACATGGGCAAGCGCGTGAAGACGGCGCGTGGGCGGACCGCGTCCTCCACCCGCTGGCTCGAACGGCAGTTGAACGACCCTTACGTCAAGCAGGCCAAGGCCGAAGGCTATCGCAGCCGCGCGGCGTATAAATTGATCGAGCTTGACGACAAGTTCGGACTTCTGAGGGGCGTATCGCGCGTCGTCGATCTCGGCATCGCGCCCGGTGGTTGGAGCCAGGTGGTGCGCAAGCGCGCGCCCAAGGCCGCCATCGTCGGGATCGACCTGCTGGAAGTCGAACCCATCGAAGGCGTCGCGATCCTGCAGATGGATTTCATGGACGATGCCGCCCCCGCCGCTCTGGAAGCGGAACTGGACGGGCCGCCCGATCTCGTTTTGAGCGACATGGCCGCCAATACGGTCGGCCATAAACAGACCGATCATTTGCGCACTATGGGCCTGGTCGAAGCGGGGGCGTGGTTCGCGACCGAGAATCTCGCGCCCGGCGGCGCCTATGTTGCCAAGGTACTGGCGGGCGGAACCGATGCCGATCTGCTGTCGCTGCTCAAGAAGCATTTCCGCACGGTCAAGCACGCCAAGCCACCCGCGAGCCGCAAGGGATCGAGCGAGTGGTACGTGATCGCCCAAGGCTTCAAGGGACGAGACTGAAAGCCAATCCCGCCCGCACAGGCAACTCGCCGGTTACAGACAGCCGGAATTGTCCGGCTCGAAACCAAGCGTCATTCGCCCGCCTTCATGGTCCCATCATTGGTGGTCGCCGTCTGCTCGCTGGGCACGGGCTGATCGTCGCCCATGGAGCCTGCGGCCTGGACGGAACCGGTATCGCCGCCTGCGATCGCGCCGGGCCCTTCAGCCGCACCGTCGACCTCTTCGCCCCCTTCCGGAATTTCGGGCGCCGCAGGCGCGGGCTTGGCGGGCGCGCCGCCATTGGCCGCGAGATACTCCATGACGTTGGCGCGGTCTTCGGGGCTGGAGAGGCCCGCGAAGCTCATCTTGGTGCCACTGGCGAAGGCGCGCGGGCTCTTCAGCCACTCGTTCATGTTTTCCCAGGTCCACTGGCCGCCATGATCGGCAAGCGCGCTGGAATAGGCGAAGCCCGGCGCGTGCGCGCCGATCGCAGTGCCCATCACCCCATAAAGATTCGGACCGATGCCGTTGGCCCCGCCCTGGTTGATCGTGTGGCAGGCCGTGCACTTCGCAAAGACCTTCTCGCCCGCCGCCGCATCGGCGCTGGCGAGCAGCGTACCGAGATCGGGGCCTGCATCCTCGCCCGCGCCTTCTTCCGGCGCGTCGATGAAATAGCCGGGTTCTTCAGGGCTTTCGGGACGATCGGCATGGAAATACATGCCCGATGCAATCGAGGATCCCAATGCGACGATGCCTGCAAAAAGCACCCAACCGGCGGCAGTGTTGAACTTGTCGTCCATGCGAGAAAAGGTCCGCGTATCTGTTCTGTTTCGAGGTGTTCGGGGTGGCATTAGTGTGACGGGGGGCGCGGCGCAAGTGGCATGGCCGAAAGGGCGCGTGCGTGGACCGGATGCTTGCAAACCGCTTGCGGCGGATTCCGTCGCTGGATAGCAGGCGGATATGCGTAAGTTTCCCGCCCCCGCTCTGGCCATGGTCGATTCCATGCGCGCCGCCGCCGCCGCCGATCCGATGCGCGCCATCGCCTTCGGCGGAGCGCCCGGATCCAATTCCCACCAGGCGACGATGCAATTCGCGCCCGAAGCGCTCCCCTTGCCCTGCTACGGATTCGAGGACGCGCTCGATGCGGTGAGGAGCGGCGCGGCCGGCGCGGCCATGATCCCGATCGAGAATTCGCAGCACGGGCGCGTGGCGGACATCCATTTCCTGCTGCCCGAAAGCGGCCTTTCCATCGTGGCCGAACATTTCATGCGCATCACGCATGCGCTGATGGCACTGCCGAACGAGCGCGGTGATTTCGGGCCGTTCCAGGCTGCCTACAGCCATCCCCAGGCATTGGGCCAGTCGCGCGAATACCTGCTGGCGCGCAATATCGTGCCGATGAGCCATGCCGATACGGCAGGCGCGGCGGCGTTCGTTGCGGAGAAGGGCGATCCGAACCTCGCCGCCCTCGCCCCGCCCATGGCGGCCGAGCTTTACGGGCTGAAAATCGTGGAGGACGCAGTCGAGGACGCGCACGACAACACAACGCGCTTCGTGCTGCTGGCAAAGGAGCCGCGCGATCCCGCCGAGCTTACGGGCGGGCAAGAGACCGCGATGACGACGTTCGTCTTCGAAGTGAAGAATGTGCCCGCCGCGCTGTACAAGGCGCTGGGATGCTTCGCCACCAATGGCGTCAACATGACCAAGCTGGAAAGCTACCAGAAGGGCGCCAGCTTCGCCGCGACGCGGTTCTATGCCGATGCGGAAGGCGCGCCGGGCGATCCGCGCGTGGATGCGGCGCTGGAGGAACTGGAATTTCAGTGCAACAGCGTACGCCTGCTCGGCAGCTACGCGCAGGCGAGAAAGCGGGGATGAAAGGGCGTCTCAGCCGGCGCGAATTGATCGCGGCTTCGGCCAGCCTGGCGGCACTGGCCTGCGCTCCGGTCACGAATTCGTCCGAAGGTAAGACTGGCTATTGGGCCGAAGAGATATACGCACGCCTAGCCGAACTCGGTGAACGCGCTGAGGGCACTTTGGGCGCATCAGTCTTCGATCCCGGCAGCGGCGCATTCGCTTCGTGGGACGGTGACAGACGCTTCCCCCATTGTTCCAGCTTCAAGGCTTCGCTCGCCGCCATGGTGCTCGACCTCGTGGCCCGCGGGCAGATCGACGGCAAGCGGCTGCTGCACTGGAGCGAGGCGGATCTGATGTGGGTCTCCCCCTTCACGACACGCCGCCTCGGCCAGGGCGCGACTTTCCTCGAATTGGCCCGCGCCACGCAGGTAACGAGCGACAATACGGCCGCGAACGTACTCCTGCGCGAACTTGGCGGGCCGGAAGCGCTCACGGCATGGTGGCGCGCGCTCGGCGATGGAACGAGCCGCCTTGACCGGACCGAACCGGCCCTCAACCGCGTCCTGCCCGGCGAAGTCCACGACACTACCACGCCGGATGCCATGGCGCGGACGATGGCGACGATCCTCTATGGCGATGCCCTTCACCCTTCGGTTTCCGAACGCCTTGCGAGTTGGATGGCGAAGACCGAAACCGGATCGCGCCGCGTGCGCGCAGGCCTGCCCGACAGATGGCGTGCCGGGGACAAGACAGGCACCGCGATGATCGAAGGCATGGGCAGCGCCTATGTCGATATCGGGTTCGTCGTCCCCGATGGACGCGGCCCGCTGACATTTGCGACCTATTACATGGTCGAAGCCGTCCATGACGATATGGACCCGCAAGCCGAAGCGGTCCTCGCGGAGGTCGGCAGAACCATTGCGGCGGTCTTCGCTCGCTAGGGGGCGGTGAACCGCCTGCTATTCCTCGCCGAAGATCGCCACTTCGTTCATGCCTTCGCTGGTCGCGCGCCCGCGATACATGCCTGCGGTGTTGAAGCTGTAGATCGCCGCGCCCGACGGGGCGACAACGATCACGCCGCCATCGCCGCCGAGATCGGCGACCTCGTCGAGAACCGCATCGGATACACGCTGGACCAGCGCGTCGGTCAGTTGGACATCGCCGCCTGCCTCGTTCCCCTCGGCGAGGTCTTCGAGCGAGGTTTCGCTGGACAGGCGCAGCCGGGTGCAGATTTCCTGCGCCACGCCGACGCGGATGAAATATTCGCCCCAGCCCGTCGCCGAGACCGCGCAGCTGCGATTGTCGGCATAGGTGCCCGCGCCGATCACGGGCGCATCGCCGATCCGGCCCCAGCGTTTGCCGGTCATCCCGCCGGTCGAGGTGCCTGCCGCGAGATTGCCGTTCTGATCGAGCGCGACGGCCCCGACAGTACCGAACTTGCGGTCCACATCGAGCGCGGAGACCTGTTCCGCCTTCATCCGCTCCAGCGCCTCGCGCCGGGCCTCGGTCGCGAACCATTCGGGGCCTGCGGTTTCCAACGCGTGATCGCGTGCGAATTCTTCCGCGCCCGCCCCGCTCAGGAAGACATGGCGGCCATCGGCCATCACTTCGCGTGCGAGGCGGATCGGATTCTTGACCGAAGTGACACCCGTCACCGCGCCTGCCGAGCGATCGCGTCCGTCCATCACGGCTGCGTCCAATTCGTTGCGCCCGTCCCACGTGAAGACGGCGCCGCGCCCGGCGTTGAATTTGGGATCGTCCTCAAGCCGCACAATCACCGCTTCGACCGCGTCCATCGCCGCGCCGCCATCGCGCAACACCGCTGCACCGGCATCGAGAGCCGCCTGCAACGCGGCTTCATACTCCGCCTCGCGCTCGGGCGTCATCGCATCGCGAGTCAGCGTGCCCGCCCCGCCGTGGATCGCCAGAGACCAACGCCCGGTTTCCTGCGCAAAGGCCTGGTTTGGAAAGGACAGCGCGGCAGCAAGAGCGAGCAGTGCGGCGGGCAGCGGCGAAAGAGAACGGAGGGCTTTGTGAGTCATGGGCCGACGATAGCACGCGGAACCATCGCCATCACCCATGCATTTCGATTGGGAGCATAGAGCGCCAACAAGCGCCTGCTGACAGGGATACAGGGGAAAAATCATGCAAGTCGGACGATACCGCTACGATCAGGATGTGGCGATGATGCTGCTCGAACGAGTGGGGCTGGCGCTCCTCGTCTTGCTGATTACGTGGGCGCTGGCCAAGGCCGCCCAATGGGCCTTTGCCAAGCTGGTCGACAACATCTCCTTCTTCCAGCGCGGCACCGGAACGGGTTCTTCGCTGGGCGAATCGCTCGGTAAGATCGTCGGTCTCGTGATCTGGCTGTTCGGCCTGCTGATCATTCTCACCGTGCTCGGCCTCGGCTCCGTCGCCGGACCGATCGACAGCCTGCTCGAAAACTTCATCGAATTCATTCCGCGCCTGGTCGGTGCAGGCCTGATCTTCTTCATCGGCATGATGGTGGCGCGCATCGTGCGCGACATCGTGAGCACGACGTTGCAGACGGTCGATTTCGACAAATGGGCCAATCGCGGCGGTGTCGACGCCGTCACCGGCAATCACGCCATCAGCAAGACCGTGGCCACCATCGTCTATGCGCTGATCGTGATCTTCGTCGCGATCATGGCTCTGGACGTGCTGGACATTCGCGCCATCAGCGAACCGGCTTCGGACATGTTGCGGATGATCTTCTATGCCATTCCGAACATCATCGGCGCGGCGATCCTGCTCGGGATCGGCTATCTGATCAGCAAGTTCGTGGTGCAGATCCTGAAGGAAGTGCTGCCGGGCCTGGGTGTCGATCGCGCGCTGGCGGAAACCGGCATGGTCGGCACATCCACCACCGCTTCGGGCATCATCGCCCGCGTGGTGCAGGTCGCGATCATCCTGTTCTTCGCCATCGCGGCAACTCGCCTGCTGGGCTTTCCCGAGCTGACGAGCATCCTCGACCAATTGCTCGAACTGGGCGGACGCGTGATCTTCGGTGCGGTGGTGATCGCCTTCGGGTTCTTCATCGCCAATTTGCTCGCGCGCCTCATCGGGGGCGAAAGCGGCGAAGGGACGGCTGCGCTGATCGTGAAATGGGCGACCATCGTGCTGTTCGTCTTCATGGGCCTGCAATTCACCGGCATCGGCGGAATGATCCCCGGCACCGCCCTGACCATTCTGGTCGCGGGCGTCTCGGTGGCCTTCGCTCTCGCTTTCGGGCTTGGCGGGCGGCAATGGGCCGCGCGCAAGCTCGAAGAGCTGGACGAGAGCATCGCCAGCGCCTCGACATCGGATACGTCCGGCACTCGCAAGGGCTCGACACCTGCCGCGCGCAGCACGAACAAGCCCGCCGCCGCTTCGACGGACGACGATCCGCTGCCGCCCGGCGCCTGATCGCCATTCCATCAAAAAAGGGCGCGAAGACCGGTTCTTCGCGCCCTTTTCTCGTCCCAACGGAGTTTTCCGTTCGAGCTGTCCGATCTACAGCCAGCGCAAGCGCCGGAAGATGGCAACCAAGCCCACCATCAGGATCACGCAGCCGACCACCACGAACCAGAAGGCATGCGGATCGTCCATGCCCGGCATTCCGCCGACATTGATGCCGAGAAGGCCAGTCAGGAAACCGAGCGGCAGGAAGATGCCCGCCACGATCGTCAGCATATAGGTCGCGTGCTCGCTCGACGCGGCGCTGCGCGACCGGATTTCGTCCTGAAGAACGACGGCGCTTTCTTTGCTGATGTCGATATCGTCGAGATAGCGGCGCAGCCGGGCGATGCTCTCGGCGATCTCGCGGCGATCGTGGTCCTCGAACCAGGCGGGCGCATCGCGGCTGATCTGTTCCAGCGCCTCGTGCTGCGGCGCCATGTGCCGCTTGAGGCCGAGGCAATTGCGCCGGATGATCGAAATCTGCGTCAGCATCGATTCGGCCATTTCGTCGGGATCGGTCTCCTCCAGCGTATCCAGCACCCGGTTCATATCGACGATGGACTGGCTCATCCGCCCGATCAGCAGCTCGGCGAGCAGCGTGATGGTGGCGCCGGCATCGGGCGGCCCGTGGCCCCTGTCCACCTGGGCCAGCACGTCGCGCGGGGTCTGGAGGGGATGACGGCGCAGCGTGATCAGGCGCTCCCCGTCCGACCAGACCTGCATCGAGATCATGTCCTCGGGCTCGGCACCCGGATTGAAATTGATGCCCCGCAGGGTCGCAACCAGCGCCTCGCCCTCGCGAAAGGCGCGCGGTCGCGTTTCGTCGCTGGTCAAGAGTTCGGCGGTGGGCTCGGGTATGGACAGGGCGTTTTCGAGCCAGTCCTGTACGCCCGGCCGATTGCGACACAGATGGAGCCACAGGACTTCGCCCGGCGCGCCGGGTCGCCATTGCTTCGCCTCGTCCCACAGGATCGGGCGGCCGCCCCCTTGCCCGTCAAGCACACGGCCGAAGAGCAGGGGCGTATCGGTTTCGGTATCGTCGGTCTGAACAGGCATGCGCCGGTCATGGCGCGGATCGCCGCGTTTGGGAATGGCCTCGCTCAGACGGCGCGGGGAGATCCCATCAAGGGCATGCCGGCTGCGCGCGTCTCGCGTGCGGCCGATCCGACCTCTTCCTCCGCTAGCCACCGCCGCCGCGCCGCATCGTAAATCGCCACGGTGAACAGAAAGGCGAGGATGATCATGGCGAATTCGCCCGCATCTTCGATGAACGCTTCCGTGACGATCATCAGATCGCTGTGCGTCCCGTAGCTCACCACCGCATCCTCGACCACGCCGAACATCGCGGTCGCACCGATGCAGCCGACGATGATCAGGGAATTGAGCACCGAATCGATCCGCGCCGCGCGCAGCGCCAGACCCAGACCTGCCAGCCACAGCACGCCGATCCCGGCGAACATCAGCGGCTCACCCAAATGATGCGCAGAAATCGGCAGATTTTGCGGCAGGATCGGGGCGATCCAGAAACCGAACGCCTCATGGATCTCCAGCGCATTATCGAGCGTCAGGACCACGAACAGGATCGCGTTGACGAGATAGAGAGGAGACCCGTCACGCCGCCACATGCGCAGCAGCATGATCGCCATCGCGGTCATCAGCCCGTATTCGAGATATTCGCCCAAGCTGCGATCCTGCGAAAGCATGAAATCGCGGGGCAAGAGCGCCCCCGTCAGCTCGCCATAGCGCGTCGCGATGTCGAGCCCGACGAGCAGGCTGGCGTAGGGTAGGACGAGGAGCGCGGAATTCCGGAAGGCGGGCGAGCGGATCAGATCGCGCAGCAGGGTCGGGAAGTGGCGCGACTGGCTCAAAATCTCGGAAAGCGTCATGGCGGGTTGCCTGCGTGTCTGGGTCTGCGATCGAGCGACCGATCTGCCCGACTAGACCGATCGGGACCGCCGCGCAGCCCGGATGAACGCATCTGACCATTTCGGGACATTCCGCCGGCCAAGTCTTACCGTCTGGGCCCGCCATGCGATCCACGCCTTTAGTTCCGCCGCGATCCGCCCTATAAGAGGGCCATGTCCTCTATCCGTCCCTGGCGCTCGATCGAGCGCCGCCAATCGCGCCAGATCATGGTCGGCAATGTCGCCGTGGGCGGCGACGCGCCGATTTCGGTCCAGACAATGACCAACACGCCGACCGAGGATGTCGGCGCCACGCTCGACCAGATCCGCCGCTGCGAAGATGCGGGCGCGGACATCATCCGCGTGTCCTGCCCCACAGCCGAATCGACCGCGCATTTCGACAAGATCACCAAAGCGGCGAATGTCCCGATCGTCGCGGACATCCATTTTCACTACAAGCGTGCGCTCGAAGCCGCGGACAAGGGCGCGGCCTGCCTGCGCATCAATCCGGGCAATATCGGCGACAGCAAGCGCGTTGCCGAAGTCGTCCGCGCCGCCAAGGCCAACGGGTGTGCCATCCGCATCGGCGTCAATGCGGGGTCTCTCGAAAAGGACCTGCTCGAAAAATACGGCGAACCCTGCCCCGAAGCGCTGATCGAAAGCGCGCTCGACCACATCAAGCTTTTGCAGGACCACGATTTCCACGAATACAAGGTGGCGGTGAAGGCCAGCGACGTGTTCCTGGCGGTCGCTGCCTATCACGGATTGGCGGACGCGGTGGATTGCCCGCTCCATCTCGGCATTACAGAAGCGGGCGGATTGATCGGCGGCACGGTCAAGAGCTCGATCGGCCTCGGCAGCCTGTTATGGGCCGGGATCGGAGATACGATCCGCGTGTCCTTGTCGGCAGAGCCCGAGCGCGAGGTGAAGGTCGGCTTCGAGATCCTGAAGGCGCTCGGCCTCAGAACCCGCGGCGTACGCGTCGTCTCCTGCCCCAGCTGCTCGCGCCAGGGTTTCGATGTGATCCGCACGGTCGAAGCACTGGAAGCGCGCCTCGAACACATCAAGACCCCGATGAGCCTCTCGGTCCTCGGCTGCGTGGTCAACGGACCGGGCGAAGCGCGGGAAACCGATATCGGGATCACCGGCGGCGGTGCGGGCAAGCACATGGTCTATCTGTCCGGCGTGACGGACCATCACGTCCAGTCCGACGACATGCTCGATCACATCGTCAAGCTGGTCGAGGAAAAGGCCGCACTGATCGAAGCGGGCGAAGCGACCGCTTTCGATCCGCATGCGGCCAATCAGCGCGAAGCCGCCGAATAATATCCTTAACGGTCCGCTAACCCTGTCGGTCTATATCGGCAGGCATGCGGGAATCTGCCCTCCTGATCGTGGCCATAGCGGCCTTCATCGCCTCGGCCTTCGTGCCGGGCGGGGCGATCGATACGGCGACCCGCCCCGAGCAGACCGCACCGCCTTCCGAAACACTTTCCGAACCGGGCAAACTTGCCGAACCTTCGCCCACGCCGACTTATCTGGCGCCGGGTGAAATCGCGGTTCCGCGCTCTGCCGACGGGCAATTCTACGCCGAAGTGGGCGTCAACGACCGTCCGATCCGCTTCCTCGTCGATACCGGGGCCAATGGCGTGGCGCTGACCGGCGACGATGCGCGCGCCGCAGGGATATTCTGGTCGCCGACCGATCTGGAAACCGTGGCCCGAGGGGCGAGCGGCCCGGTCGAAGGCGTGCTCGTGACGATCGACGCGATCGACCTGGGCAATCATGAAATTCGAAATCTGAACGCGGTGATCGTCCCGCAGGGACTACCCGTGTCGCTGCTCGGCCAGAGCTACCTTTCGGAGATGGGCACGATGCGGATCGAAGGGGACCGTATGGTCATCGGCAGTTGATCGCGTTTTCGACAAGCTTCGTCCGCATCGCGCGCCGCGATGCGGATCGAAGGGGACCGTATGGTCATCGGCAGTTGATCGCGTTTTCGACAAGCTTCGTCCGCATCGCGCGCCGCGAATCGCCATCGTTCATGGCCCGGCCACGCCAGGGCTGCTAAGCCTGGATCATGGACCGTCGTACCCTCATCACCAGCGCTCTGGCCGCGGGCGCCGTCATGGCCGCCCCGACCGGCGCGCTTGCGCAGTTCGGCGGGACTGCCGCACGCGACAGCAAGCTGCTCTCGATCGCCCGCGAGGAAATCGCGCGCGCCATCGACGGCGGCAATCACGTGTGGCGGACCGACATCGTAGGAATTGCGGATTTCGGCCTCCATTCCTCCCAGCGCCGCTTCCATTTCGTCGATCTCGAAAAGGAACGCGTCGAAAGCTACCATGTCAGCCACGGCACCGGCTCCGATTCGCAGCATGACGGCTGGCTCAAGCGCTATTCGAACATCGAAGGCTCCGAAGCGACCAGCCGCGGCGCCTATCTCACGCGCAGCTGGTACAAGGGCCGCTACGGCACGTCCCTGCGGCTCGACGGGCTCGATCCTACCAATTCCAACGCTTTGCCGCGCGCCATCGTGATGCACCAGGCGGATTACGCGACGCCGGAACATGTCGAGCGGTGGGGTCGGCTCGGCCGCTCCAATGGCTGCCTCGCCATGGGACCGGAACAGTTCGATCGCGCGCTGATCGACCTGTCGGGCGGGCGGCTGGTGGTGGCGGGCAGCTATGGCCTTGCCGCCGATGGCAGCATCGTGAGGCCGCCGATCGTCCAGACCGACCTGCTGCGCAGCGATCGCGGCGGTACGTTCGAGAGGACCAATCCGGGCGTTTACTGAGCGGCCGCCTCGTAATTCACGACCGAAAAGGGCGGAACGAACTTGAAGTGCGCCCCGCCCCATATCCTGTTTTAGCCGGTCGTAACTCCGGGCTCGAATTTACGCTCCCGGCGCTTCGAGCGGAATGATCTCTTCATCCTGCACCCGGCTGCGGTTCGCCTTGCGCGGTGCATCGAAGCTCGCGAGCACGGCACCGTCGCGGTCGTAGATATCGTCGAAGGTCGCCATCTTGCCATCGACGTCGCGCGCCATGGTGAAATAGGTGATGTAGACCGGCCACTGATTCGTGATCGGGTAAGAGGTGTATTCGCCCGACGCGGCGATATCCTGCACCTCCTGCTGGATGCCGGGGATATCGTCCTTGCTCTCCATATTGCCGAGGATCGCCATCGTCATCGCCAGCTCGCGCGCGCCCTGCACGCGGATGCAGCCATGGCTCAAGGCGCGGGCATCCTGCGCGAACAGATTGCGCGAAGGCGTGTCGTGCAGGAAAATCGCGTGGCGGTTCGGCATGTCGAGCTTCATCAGGCCGAGCGAATTGGTCGGCCCCGGCTGCTGCACCACGGTGACGAAGCCGTTATCGGCGCGCGTCGCGGTATAGCCATTGCGGCGCGCCCAGGCCGGATTGCCGAGCACGCGCGCGCCCAGCCCTTCGCCCTTCACGATCGATTGCGGCACCGTCCAGGTCGGGTTGAAGATCACCCCTTCGACCATTTCGGCAAGCTGCGGCGTTGCCGTGCGGCCCGGTTTGCCCACGATGGTGCGGTAATTCTTGATGATCTTGTCGTTCACCGTCAGCCGCAACTGATATTCGGGGACATTGGTCATCAGATATTTCTTGCCGAGATCCTGCGGCAGCCAGCGCCAGCGATCCATGTTCGCCATGATCAGCTTGCGCTTGGCCGAATTGCTGGCCGGAGTCTTAGCGAGCTCGGCCTTCAGCAGCGCGTAATCGGGATGCACCGGATCGAGCGCGGTCAGCGTGCCCGCGATGTCGCCGGTTTCGAGCGCGCGTTCGAGCAGGATATGCGTCGGCATCCGGTCCGCATCTGGGTCCATCGCGAACCATTGCTTGCGCCCGTCCATCGGAGTGCGCCCGTCGCGCATATCCTCGACCAGCCAGACGAAGCGTTCGCTGGCAACCGCGTTCAGCGCCGGCCCCGGCCCTTGCGCGATCGCGCCGGCGAGCGCTTCGCGGCCGTAATCCTTGGGCATCAGCCCTTCCGCACCGATTCCGTCGATGAATTTTGCAAGCGCCTGCGCCTCCGCCAGGGACCATTCGCCGACCAGCGAGGGAATTTCCTGCACCACTTCGCCCGAAACCATCTCAACGTCACCGAAGCTATCGGCGACGCTGGGCTGAGCGGCTTTGGATTGCGCGGCCTCGGGCTTGGAAGCGGGGGTAGGTGCGACCGGACGCGGCTGCTGGGCCTGCATCTGCGTATAGTCGGGCATCGCCCGCTCGACCTTGGCGGGTTCGGGCGGAAGCAGGTTTTCCGGCCCGCTCGACTGCGCGGATACGCCATTCGATACGAGAGCGAACGCCGCCAAGGCGATGCCCGCCGTTCCTGCCTTCAGACTGCGCATACCCATCTCTTTTACCACCATCTTAAGCGCCCCTGCCCCGCCGGTCCTAATGCCAGACGAAGCGTTCGGCGCGCGAATATCCATAGCGAGCCTGTATAGCTCGTTTCGTCCTCGTTCTCTACTGCCATGGCTGACTGGTGCCTGAATTTGCGCTTGCCCGGCGCGGAGCCGCGCCCCATCCGCGCACCATGCCGTCTCCGCGCTCCTATCGGCCGATCCTTGCCGCTCTTGCAGGCGTTGCGGCCCTGGCGCTGATGGATGCGTTCATGAAAGGCGCCTCGCTCGCGATCGGGGCCTATAGCGCGGCCTTATTGCGCTCCGCTCTGGGCCTCTGCCTGATCGCACCGGTATGGCTGGCGGCGGGCGGGGGCTGGCCGGGCAGGCAGGCGCTGCGCCTGCATCTGGTGCGCGGTGTGGTCTCGGCCTTCATGGCGCTCAGCTTCTTTTTCGCGCTGACCCGGCTCCCGATCGCGGAGACCATCGCGATCTCCTTCTTCGCGCCGATCCTGTCGCTCTACCTCGCCGCCATCATCCTGAAAGAGCGCATCCGGCGCAGCGCCATTGCCGCCGGCCTGTTCGGACTGGCGGGGACGCTGGTGATCGTGGGCGGCAGGATCGGGCGCGAGACGTTGAATGACGGGGCCGCCGCAGGCCTGGCTGCGATCCTGTTTTCGGCGCTGCTCTATGCCTACAATCTGATTCTCGCGCGCCAGCAGGCGCAGACCGCCGGGCCGCTCGAAATCGCCAGCTTCCACAGCGGAGTCGGCGCGGCGGTGCTGGCGCTCGGCGCGCCGTGGCTGCTTGCCTTGCCGGATGGCGAGACGTTTCTCGCGATCGGAGCCGCCTCGCTCCTTACCGTGTGTGGGGCCGCCGTGCTGGGCTGGGCCTATGCCCGCGAAGAGGCGCAGGTTCTGGTGCCGATGGAATATTCGGGCTTCCTGTGGGCCGCCCTGTTCGGCTGGCTGTTCTTTGCAGAGACGGTCACACCCACAGTGCTGGCGGGAACCGCGCTGATCGTTATCGGGTGCGCCATCGCGACCCGGCGCGATGCCGGGGCCGGCTCCGCGTAACGGTTATCGGCTTAAGGGTTCTGAGTCGCTTTCGCTTCGGCGGCGACCGCCGGATCGCCGGAAAAGCTCGCCGCCGCCGCGAAACAGGCCGCAACGCCCAGCGCTGCCGCGACTACCACAGCGCGGATCGGCGCGCGGCGCTTTGCATGCGGTTTTGCAGCCTTCGCTTGCGGCGTGGCAGCAGTCGTGTCGGAACGCATTGGCAATCTCACCGGGGCGCCTCGTTCGAACCCATCCGAGATGATGGTTTCGAAGCGTATGGCTGCCTTCATTATGCCATAATTACCGATAAGCACCGACCCAGGTTCCCGATTGTTCCCTCCGCAAGCGCCCACCCTTGCAATTCGGAGCCTTTTCGCTCACGAGCGCGTTACATTTTTGCCTCCCCGCATTCGGGTGCAGGCTCCGAACAGAAAGGACCAGATCCGCATGACCCAGGTCGGCCAGGATACGCTCGCAACCCGCTCCACTCTCACCGTCGGTGGCAAGGACTACGCCTATTACTCGTTCGAGAAAGCGGCGGAGAAACTTGGCGACGTGTCGCGCCTGCCCTTCAGCCTGAAGGTCTTGCTCGAAAACATGCTGCGTTTCGAGGATGGCGGCTTCACCGTCTCGACCGACGATGCGCAGGCGATCGCCGACTGGCAGAAGAACCCGGTCACCGGCAAGGAAATCCAGTACCGCCCGGCGCGCGTCCTCTTGCAGGATTTCACCGGCGTTCCCTGCGTGGTCGATCTCGCCGCGATGCGCGACGCGATCGCCAAGCTCGGCGGGGACACTGCCAAGATCAATCCGCAGGTTCCGGTCAACCTCGTCATCGATCACTCGGTGATGGTGGATGAATTCGGCCATCCCAAGGCGATGGAACAGAACATGGAACTCGAATACGCCCGCAATGCGGAGCGGTACGACTTCCTGAAATGGGGATCCAAGAGCTTCGAGAACTTCTCCGCCGTGCCCCCGGGCACCGGCATCTGCCATCAGGTGAATCTCGAATATATCGGCAAGGGCGTGTGGTCGACCAACGATCCCGACGGTCACGCGATCGCCTATCCCGACACCTGCGTGGGGACGGACAGCCATACCACGATGATCAACGGCCTGGGCGTGCTCGGCTGGGGCGTCGGCGGGATCGAGGCGGAAGCGGCCATGCTCGGCCAGCCGATCTCGATGCTGATTCCCGAAGTCGTCGGCTTCAAGCTTGAAGGTGCGCTGGCCGAAGGCGTGACCGCCACCGACCTCGTTCTGACTTGCGTGCAGATGCTGCGCGAAGTGGGCGTGGTGGGCCGTTTCGTCGAATTCTACGGTCCGGGCGTTTCCAATCTCAGCCTCGCCGATCGCGCCACCATCGCCAACATGGCCCCCGAATACGGCGCGACCTGCGGCTTCTTCGGCATCGATGAAAAGACGCTCGACTACATGCGCCTGACGGGCCGCGACGAAAGCACGATCGAACTGGTCGAAGCCTATTCCAAGGCGCAGGGCATGTGGTTCACGCCCGAGAACGAGCCGATCTTCACCGATACGCTCGAACTCGACATGGCCAAGGTCGTCCCCAGCCTCGCTGGTCCCAAGCGCCCGCAGGACAAGGTCGCACTCCCCCAGGTGGACGAGCTGTTCAACACCGACCTCAAGACCGTCTACGGCAAGGACGAGCCGCGCCGCGTGGCGGTCGAAGGCAAGGACCACGATGTCGGCGACGGCGACGTTGTGATCGCGGCGATCACCAGCTGCACCAACACCTCGAACCCGGACGTGCTGATCGCCGCCGGACTGGTGGCGCAAAAGGCCAACGCCAAGGGCCTGAAGCCCAAGCCCTGGGTGAAGACCAGCCTCGCGCCGGGATCGCAGGTCGTCACCGACTATCTCGTGAAGTCGGGCCTCCAGACCGATCTTAACGCGATCGGCTTCGATCTGGTCGGTTATGGCTGCACCACCTGTATCGGCAATTCCGGCCCGCTGGCCACGCCGATCAGCCAGGCGATCAACGGCAACGATCTGGTCGCTGCCAGCGTCCTGTCGGGCAACCGCAATTTCGAAGGCCGCGTCTCGCCCGACGTGCGCGCCAACTTCCTCGCCTCGCCCCCGCTCGTGGTCGCCTATGCGCTCAAGGGCACGGTGACCGAGGACATCACCACGACCCCGATCGGTCAGGACCGTGAAGGCAATGACGTGATGCTGGCCGATCTGTGGCCGACCAATCAGGAAATCGCCGACCACCGCGCCGCCAATATCGATCGCGACATGTTCGTGAACCGCTATGCCAATGTCTACGAAGGCGACGAGCACTGGAAGGCGGTCAAGGTCGAAGCGTCGGACACCTATCGCTGGAATCCCACCAGCACCTATGTCGCCAGCCCGCCCTATTTCGACGGCATGAGCATGACGCCCGCGCCCGTCACCGACATCGTGGATGCGAAGCCGCTGGCGATCCTGGGCGATTCCACCACGACCGACCACATCAGCCCGGCCGGTTCGATCAAGGAAGACAGCCCGGCAGGCCAGTATCTGCGCGATCACCAGGTCTCGAAGTCGGACTTCAACAGCTACGGTTCGCGCCGCGGCAACCACGAAGTGATGATGCGCGGCACCTTCGCCAATATCCGCATTCGCAACGAAATGGTCCCCGGCGTCGAAGGCGGCGAGACGACCTACAAGGGCGAACAGATGCCGATCTACGATGCGGCGATGAAGCACAAGGAAGACGGCACGCCGCTCGTCGTGGTTGCGGGCAAGGAATACGGCACCGGCTCCAGCCGCGACTGGGCGGCCAAGGGCACGATCCTGCTGGGCGTGCGCGCGACGATCGTCGAAAGCTACGAGCGTATCCATCGGTCGAACCTGATCGGCATGGGCGTGCTGCCGCTGCAATTCGCGGCGGGCGATACGCGCCAGACGCTGGGCCTCGGATCGGACGACAGCTTCACGATCAAGGGCCTTGCCGATCTGACGCCCGGCCAAGATGTCGAAGTCGAAGTGACGCGCGCAAACGGCGATACCTTCACCTTCACGGCCAAGTGCCGGATCGATACCGCGAACGAAATGGAATATTACCGCAACGGCGGCATCCTCCATTACGTGCTGCGCAAGCTCGCCGCAGACTGAGGCACGTTAGGCCCGCCCCCGCAAATGGGGGGGCTTCGACACGCTATCGAAGCGAATACGAAAAGGGCGGCCTTCCAATCGGGAAGGCCGCCCTTTTTGCGTTGGGAACCGTGAAACCTCGGCGGATCAGGCCGCCTTTTGTGGCGCGACCTTGCGGCGACGCAGGAGCGCGGCAGCTGCGAGGCCGAACAGGACCATCATCGGCGGCGCGGGCACTTCGGTCCCGCTCGACGTGCTGGTGCTGGTCGAACTGTTGGTGCTCGAAGAGGTCGAGCTCGACGAAGAGGTCGAGGACGAAGTCGAGCTCGAGGACGATGTCGAGCTGCTGGTGCTCGACGTGATATCGCCCGAAGTCGAAGAGCTGGTGCTGCTGCTCGTCGAAACGTCGCCAGAGGTCGAGGAACTGGTGCTGCTCGACACGTCGCCCGATGTGGAAGAGCTCGTGCTGCTCGAGACGTTGCCCGATGTGGACGTGGTGCTCGACTGATTCTGGTTCTGGTTTTGATTCTGGTTCTGATTGATATTGCCGGAACTCGTCACATTGCCGGAGCTTGTCGAGGTCGAGCTGGACGTCGAAACCTGACCGGTCGATGTCGAGACCTGGCCTGTCGAAGTCGAAACTTGACCGGTCGACGTCGAAACCTGGCCTGTCGACGAAGAAACCTGCCCCGTCGAACTCGATACGTTGCCCGAGCTGGTCGTGCTCGAGACCTGACCGGTCGACGTCGAGACGCCCCCCGTCGTGGTCGACGAGGAGGAACCGCCACTGGACGTCGACGTGGACGAGCCGCCGCTCGAGTTTTCGATATCGATGTCGATATTGCCATCGAAGCCGCCGGTCGACGTGGTCGTGGTGGTGGTCGTGGTGCTGCCGCCGGGCTGGCCATTCGACGAACTCGACGTGCTGGACGACGAGCTGCCATTGCCGTCCTGGCCCTGCCCCTGGTTCTGGCCGAGATTCACGACGACACTCGTGCTGCCGCCACCGCCGCTCGATCCGAAGAACCCGCCGAAGAAGCCGCCGCCGAAGCCGCCACCGCCAAAACCGCCCCCCGCCGAGGGGATGGAACGGGCAGCGGTGCCGCCACCGCCCAGCGGACGCGCGTCGGGAAGCGGAGGTACCGGAACCGGGGCGAGAGCCGCGCGATAGACCGGCGGGCAGACATTGGCGCCCTGATAGGTCGCTTGGGGGGATGAGGCAGGCACGCATTCTACCTGGCGCGGAATGACGCGCGCGGCGCGGGGCGGCGGGGCCGGACGCGTCGCGCGCGGTGTGGCCTTGGCCTGCTTGATCATCCGCGGCTGCGTCTTGGCGCCCTTCGCCGACTTGTAGCTCGGCGCATCCGTCACCGGCTTTTCGGCGACGTGGACGGCACCGCCGGCCAGCAAAGCACCGCCCGCCGCGGTGGCCGAAAGTTTTGCTAGGGCTGCTTTGACCGACATATGTGTCTTCCTGTTGGCTTCTCAGGCGCCAATTTGGTGGCCCTGCCGACTGCTATAAGATTCGCGTAATACTCGCTCTGCACCCTAAATGTAAATTTTCCTTTCGATTGCGAGTCCTTCTCCGGTTCGCGTCCCGAAACGGGACCGGGGTGACCGGAGATGTTAAGATCCCGGCGCGATTCCTGCCCTTACGCGGATTAATCTTCGCTTCCGAACATCTCGCCCTGAGAGCGCCCTCTTTCGACAGGCGGCGCGAGGCCGAGATGCGCCCAGCCGCCATCGTTGAGACAGCGCCCACGCGCCGTGCGGGCGATCAGGCCCAGCTGGATCAGATAGGGCTCGATCACCTCCTCCACCGTGTCGCGCGGCTCGCTGAGCCCTGCGGCCAGCGTTTCGACGCCCACCGGGCCACCCTTATAGGTCGTACCGATCATGGTGAGATAGCGCCGGTCCATCGCATCGAGGCCGAGCGAATCCACTTCCAGCCGGGTCAGCGCATCGTCCGCCACCTGCGCCGTGACGGTCCCCTCGCCCAGCACATGCGCGAAATCTCGCACGCGCCGCATCAATCGCCCGGCAACGCGCGGCGTCCCCCGGCTGCGCCGCGCGATCTCGCGGGCGCCGCCCTCGTCGATACCCATGCCGAGCAGGCCTGCCCCGCGCGTGACGACGCGCAGTAGCTCGTCCTCGGTATAGAAATTGAGGCGCACCGGAATGCCGAAGCGATCGCGCAGAGGCGTCGTCAGCAGCCCCTGCCGCGTGGTCGCGCCGACCAGCGTGAAAGGCGGCAGATCGATCCGCACGCTCCGCGCAGACGGCCCCTCACCGATTATCAAGTCGAGCGCGCGGTCCTCCATCGCGGGATAGAGCACTTCCTCGACCACCGGATTGAGGCGGTGGATCTCGTCGATGAAGAGGACATCGTTGGGTTCGAGATTGGTCAGCAGCGCGGCGAGGTCGCCCGACTTTGCGATCACCGGGCCGGACGTGGCGCGAAAGCCGACGCCCAGTTCCTTCGCGACGATCTGCGCCAGAGTGGTCTTGCCGAGCCCCGGAGGCCCGAAGAACAGCACATGGTCCATCGCCTCCCCCCGCGCCTTCGCCGCCTCGACGAACACGCGCAGGTTTTCGCGCGCAGCTTTCTGCCCGACGAATTCGGCGAGCGATTTCGGACGCAGGGCGGCGTCAGGGTCTTCCGGCTGGCGGGCGGGGGAATGGAGGGGGACGGGACTGGTCATGGTAGGCTGCAAAGGTCGCGTTCGTAATTCCAAGCGCCACCAGCATCAAGACAGGCATCGATCGATAGCCAGTCGTTTGCGTGCCAACCCGCGAGACATCCCAGTAGAAACACCGTAATCTTGACGACTGGTTGCCTCAAAACGGGTTCACCGTATATCCGCGCTGCTGGAGCAGGGCGTGCGCGGTCATGGCGGAGAGCGCCATCTCGACGCCGGGGATCAGGTCTCCTTGTGCGATTTCCGATCCCGTCGCGCTCTGACCGCAGACGATGAAGCGCACACCTTCTTCGAGCATTCGTTCGACCATTTCGCGCGAGGCATTGTCCTCGCTCGCCAGCAAGTCCTTCACTGCCCCGCCATAGACCACCACGGCGATGCGGATGTTGTCCGGATCGACGCCCGCCGCAGCGTGCATGTTGATGAAGCGCGCGGCACTTTCGAACCCGCGATTGCGCGTGCCATCCTCCGCCGCCCTCGCCACTTCGAAGACGACTGCGAACTCCGCATCCTGGGGCACGCGATCGATCCCTTCGACCAGGTAATGTGGGCCGAATTCTTCAAAGACCGGGCCATAGCGCACCTCTGGCACCTGCGCGGCGAGCGGCGCCGCCAGCGTCATTGCAAGACTTGCCAAAATCAAACGCATGAACCGCTTCCTCACCCCGCCGCCTTCTTCAAGGCCACTCTGATCAATTCGCCCTCGCCCGCGCCATCGCCCAGCTCCCCCTGCGCCAGAGCGACCGCGCGCGCGGCAACGGCGGGCTTGAAGCCGAGATTTTCGAGCGCGCTGACCGCATCCGCGCTGGCACCACCCCTGGGGGCTGCGACCGCGCCAGTGCCGCCGCCACCCGGCAGCGCCCCGGCCTTGTCCTTAAGCTCGTTGACGATGCGCCCGGCAAGCTTGGGCCCGACCCCGTTCGCGCGCGCCACCATCGCAGCATCGCCATTGGCGCAAGCCGCCTGCAATTCATCCGCCGACAGCGCCGAAAGGATCGCCAGCGCGACCTTGCTTCCCACGCCCTGCACCTGCGTCAACAGCCGGAACCAGTCCCGCTCCGCCCCGTCGGCGAAGCCCAGCAGGCGCATGTCGTTCTCGCTCACCTGCAGGTCGGTGAAAACCGTGCACGCCTCCCCCGCCTCGCCCAGCTGGCTGAGCGTGCGGGCCGAACAATGGACCAGATAGCCTACCCCGCCGACATCGATCACCGCCCAATCGGCGCCGGTTTCGTCGAGCAGGCCTTTCAGCTTGGCTATCATACGATTTCTACGGGCAAGCGGTTTCTCCGGGCATGGTTTGTTCTTGGCCCTCAAGAAGGAATTGGTCCAGCGCGAATGGACACAAGCCCACAATTGCAGGCAAGAAGAGAGCCATGAGCTGGAACACATTCGGGCGCGTGTTGCGCTTTACGACCTGGGGCGAGAGCCATGGCCCCGCGATCGGCGCGGTGGTGGACGGGTGCCCACCGGGTCTCGCGCTGTCGGAAGCGGACATCCAACCCTTTCTCGACGCGCGCAAGCCGGGGCAGAACAAGTATACGACGCAGCGGCAGGAAGCCGATCTCGTCCGTATCCTGTCGGGCACGTTCGAGGGCAAGACGACCGGCACGCCGATCGCGCTGATGATCGAGAACACCGATCAGCGGTCGAAGGATTATTCCGAGATCGCCAACACCTATCGCCCAGGCCACGCCGATTACGCCTATGACGCAAAATACGGGTTCCGCGACTATCGCGGCGGTGGGCGTTCCAGCGCACGCGAAACGGCGAGCCGCGTGGCGGCCGGCGCGGTGGCGCGGCTGGCGATCCCCGAAGTGACGATCACCGCCTATGTCGCCGAGATCGGCGGGGATGCCGTCGATCCGGCGAATTTCGATGCGGCGGAAATCCAGCGGAACCCCTTCTGGTGCCCCGATGCCGCAGCCGCGCAGCGCTGGCAAAGCCAAGTGGACGAGGCGCGCAAATCCGGCTCCTCGCTCGGCGCGGTGGTGGAATGCGTTGCGACGGGCGTACCCGCCGGATGGGGCGCACCGCTCTACGCCAAGCTCGATGCCGACCTCGCCTCAGGAATGATGAGCATCAACGCGGTCAAGGGCGTCGAGATCGGCGACGGGTTCGCCGCCGCGCGATTGACCGGCGAAGAAAACGCCGATCCGATGCGGCCCGCCGATGACGGCACCGAATTTCTCGCCAATCATGCCGGCGGCATCGCAGGCGGCATTTCCACCGGCCAGCCGGTCACCTGCCGCGTCGCCTTCAAGCCGACCAGTTCGATCCTGACGCCGGTCGAAAGCGTGACGCGCGACGGGCAGGCCACCCAAGTGCGCACCAAGGGCCGCCACGATCCGTGCGTCGGCATTCGCGGCACTCCCGTTGTGGAGGCGATGATGGCTCTGGTGCTCGCGGATCACAAATTGCTGCACCGCGCGCAATGCGGCTGAGGGGGAAGCGAGCATGAGCCGGGAGCGATGGCTGTTGTGGCTGGCGTTGGCCCTGCCCGCATTGTGGATCGGCTGGCAGTGGATCGCGACGCCCGAGACTTACGGGTTCGGCCATGCCGTAAAGGATAGCGGCGATTGGGCCGCCTGGTTGTTGCTGGCAACGCTCGCGGTCACGCCGCTACGGCTCGCCTTTCGCAAGAGCACCTGGACGCTATGGCTGATGAAGCGGCGGCGCGATCTCGGCGTCGCCAGCTTCGCCTATGCGGCGATCCACACCGCTATCTACCTCGTCAACAAGGCCGATCTCGGCGCGATACTGGAAGAAGCGGCGGGGTTCGATCTGCTGACCGGCTGGCTCGCGCTGATCCTGTTCCTACCGCTCGCGATCACGTCGAACGATCGGTCCGTGCGCGCGATGAAACGCGGGTGGAAGCGGCTGCACATGCTGGTGCATCCCGCCGCCGTACTGGTGTTCGTCCACTGGGCGTTGACGGCCTTCGATCCGATCACGGCCTATATCCATATCGGGATACTGGCCGCGATCGAGATCTCCCGGTTCGCGCTCAAGCGGTAGCGCAGGCGGCTGGGCCGCCCAAGCGCAAAAGGGTCAGAGCGTGACGTACTGGCGCAGGCGCGCGACTTCCGCTTCGTCGACATATTTGCCGATCTCGCGGTCGAATTCGGCCATATCTTCGTAGGGGCGGTATTCGAGGAATTCGCCCACCATCCGATCGCTCATCCCGGGGACGAGTGCGATGTCTTCCCGCGTGGCGCTGTTGAGATCGATCGGCACGAAAACGCGCTCCCGGACCTGCGCCGCTTCGTCGGCGGACAGCGACTGCATCAGCACATCGTTGAACGCGGTCGCGCTCTCGTAAGGCTGGCCGTCGACGATTGCCTGGGCGAGTTCGGGGTTCACGCCGGTCAGGGCCTGAAGCTGATCGATGGTGACGAGGCTCGCATTGAGGACGGCGGTGTCGGTCGCGGCCTGGTCCATCGCGGCGGGCTCTGCTTCCGAAGAGGCGGCGGTCGTCTCGGCGGGGGCTTCGTCCGCCGGTTCGGAACAGGCGCCGAGAGAGAGCGCGGATGCGGAAAGGGCGAGAGTGGCGAAAACTATGCGCATGGCGATTCCTTTTTTGCGAATGCCTCGCACTAGCGCCGAAAGAGCTCGAGCGAAACCGGTAAAGCCACCGATGTGAGGGGAAGTCGCGCGCTCCGGATCGCGGATCGTCGCACTTTTCGAAAGTTCCAGTCCGGTGATGGAAAATTTCGATATTCGCAATCGCACATAATCGCTTTTGTGCGCTGCAACAGCGCCTATCTCTTACCCAGCAGTTTCACCTGAACCTTTTGAAAAACAAACGGAGACCATCCCATGGGTATCATCGGAACCGAAATCAAACCGTTCACCGCCACCGCCTTCAAGGCCGGCGAAGACTTTTACGAAGTCACCGATCAGGACGTGCGCGGCAAGTGGGCCGTGTTCTTCTTCTATCCGGCGGACTTCACCTTCGTCTGCCCGACCGAGCTCGAAGATCTCGGCGAGCAGTACGGTATGCTTCAGAAGATGGATGTCGAAGTCTACGGCGTCAGCACCGATACGCATTTCAGCCACAAGGCCTGGCACGATACCAGCGAACGCATCGGCAAGCTGACCTTCCCGTTCCTCGGCGATCAGAACCACACCCTTGCGCGCAATTTCGACGTGCTGCGTGAAGGCGTCGGCCTCGCCGATCGCGCCACCTTCGTGGTCGATCCCGATGGTGTAGTCCAGATCATGGAGCAGACTTGTGAAGGTGTCGGTCGCAACGCCAACGAACTCGCCCGCAAGATCAAGGCGGCCCAATATGTCCGCGCCAATCCCGGCCAGGTCTGCCCGGCAGCCTGGGAAGAAGGCAAGGACACGCTTGCACCGTCGCTGGACCTTGTCGGCAAGATCTGAGTTCAACGCATAACCGCGCCCGCTAATTCCTCCTGCGGAGCGCGGACAGAGCCCGAGCCCCGCTCGGGTCGCTGGAAGGCCCGGGGCACCCTCCCCCCCCCCCTCGCCCCGGGCCTTTTCATCTCCCCTATTTTTAGCCTTTCGGAGTCTTCCCGTGCTCGACGCCACTATGACGCAACAGCTTTCGACCTATCTCGCCAATCTGCGCGAGCCGATCGAGCTCGTCGCTTCGCTTGGCGACGATCCGAAATCACAGCAGACGCGCGAACTGCTCGAAGAGATCGCCGCGCTCCACGATATGGTGAGCGCGCAATTCGACGGGACGGACGATCGCAAGCCCAGCTTCATCGTGCGCCGCGCCAGCGACGCGGAAAAATGGGTCCGCTTCGCCGGGCTCCCGATGGGGCACGAATTTACCTCGCTGGTGCTCGCGCTTCTCTGGGCGGGCGGCCATCCGCCCAAGGTCGATGCCGACCTGCTCGAACAGGTCCGCGGCCTCGAAGGGGATTTCCATTTCGAGATGTATTTCTCGCTGTCGTGCCACAATTGTCCGGACGTGGTGCAGGCGCTGACGCTGATGGCGCTCGAAAATTCGCGCATCACCGCGACGCTGATCGAAGGCGGCACATTCAAGGACGAAGTCGAAAGTCGCGAGATCATGGCCGTGCCCGCCACGTTCCTGAATGGTGAGCCGTTCTACAACGGCAAGATGGAGCTGGCCGAGATCCTGTCTAAGCTCGATACCGGCAGCGAAAAGAAGGCGGCTGACAAGATGTCGGCCAAGGACCCGTTCGAGGTTCTGGTGGTCGGCGGCGGGCCCGCCGGTGCCGCGACTTCCATCTACACCGCGCGCAAAGGCTTCCGTACGGGCGTCGCAGCGGAACGCTTCGGCGGCCAGCTGCACGACACGCTCGGCATCGAGAACCTGCCCGGCACGCCCTATACAGAGGGGCCGAAGCTGGCAGGCGAGCTGGAACGGCATGTCGGCGAATACGATATCGACGTGATGAACCTCGCCAAGGCGGTGAAGCTCGTTCCCGCACGCGAGGAAGGCGGCCTCCATACGGTCGAATTCGGCAATGGGGCAAAGCTCAAGACCCGCAGCCTGATCCTTTCCACCGGCGCGCGCTGGCGCAATCTGGGAGTTCCGGGCGAAGCGGAATATCGCAACAAGGGCGTGGCCTATTGCCCCCATTGCGACGGCCCGCTGTTCAAGGGCAAGCGGATCGCGGTGATCGGCGGCGGCAATTCCGGCGTCGAAGCGGCGATCGATCTCGCCAAGATCGTCGGCCACGTGACGCTGATCGAATACGATGCGAAACTGCGCGCGGACGAAGTGCTTCAGGCCAAGCTCCGCAGCCTTTCCAATGTCGAGATCGTGACGAACGGCCAGACGACCGAAATCACCGGTTCGAACGGCAAGGTCGACGGACTGGTGGTGAAGGATCGCGCCGGTGGCGAGGAACGCCGCGTGGGGCTGGAAGGCGTGTTCATCCAGATCGGCCTCGTCCCCAATACCGAATGGCTGAAGGATAGCGGCCTCGACCTCACCAAATTCGGCGAGATCGCGGTGGACGAGGAAGGCCGCACCAACCTCCCCGGCGTGTTCGCGGCGGGAGACGTCACGACCGTTCCATACAAGCAGATCGTCGTTGCGATGGGCGAAGGGTCCAAGGCCGGCTTGTCCGCCTTCGATTATCTCATCCGCACCGAACCGGCGGAAGAGATCGCGCAGGCCGCGTAAAACCTGCCAGTTGCTGATGAAATTGCGCCGTCGCCCTTCTGGGCGGCGGCGTTTTCGTGTCCGGTGAGCGCTTGAAACTGTGATCGTCTAAGGCTGTCAATTCGACGCAATTAATCGATTGGACCCATCATGGGGTCCGAGGCATTCTCTTTTTGGATGCCCGCGCGATCGTTCGCGCAGGCTGTAAATTTCGCATTCGAGAGAGGATCAAAGATCATGGACGCCAAGACCGGAGATATCAGCGGCTGCCCCTTCCACGGCGATGGAGGCTTTCGCGGCCTGCTCGGCCGGACCAACAAGGATTGGTGGCCGGACAGCCTCGACCTGCACATCCTGACCCAGGGCGGTACATCGCCCGATCCGATGGGCGAGGATTTCGATTATTGCGAAGCGTTCAACGCGGTCGATTACGCAGGCCTAAAGGCCGACATCAAGGCGCTGATGACCGACAGCCAGGATTGGTGGCCGGCCGATTACGGGCATTACGGCCCGTTCTTCATCCGCATGGCCTGGCACGCGGCGGGCACTTATCGCACCGGCGACGGGCGCGGCGGTGCCTCTTCGGGCCAGCAGCGCTTCGCTCCGCTCAACAGCTGGCCGGATAACGGCAATCTCGACAAGGCGCGCCGCCTCCTGTGGCCGATCAAGCAGAAATACGGCAAGCACATCAGCTGGGCCGACCTGTTCGTGCTGACCGGCAATGTCGCCATCGAATCGATGGGCGGCCCGGTGTTCGGCTTCGGCGGCGGTCGCAAGGACGTCTACGAGCCGGAACAGGACGTTTACTGGGGCACCGAGGAAGAGTGGGTGGATACCGGCGCGGAAACGCGCATCATCCCCGATGAAGGCAAGGCGCTCGAAAACCCGCTCGCCGCGATCCAGATGGGCCTGATCTACGTCAATCCCGAAGGTCCGGGCGGCAATCCGCACGATCCCGAAGGCATGGCACGCGACATGAAGGAAACCTTCGCGCGCATGGCCATGAACGACGAGGAAACCGTCGCGCTGACCGCTGGCGGCCACGCCTTCGGCAAGTGCCATGGCGCCAAGCCGTCCGACACGTTCGGCAAGGCGCCCGAAGCCGAAGGCATGACCGCGATGGGCTTCGGCTGGATGACCGATCCGGAAGAAATCGGTAGGGGCCACATCACCACGTCGGGCATCGAAGGCGCGTGGACTCCAAATCCGACCGAGTGGGGCAACGACTATTTCCGCCTGCTGTTCAAATACGAATACGAGCTCGTGAAGAGCCCGGCAGGTGCCTATCAGTGGACGCCGATCGACCCGGAAGAAGCCGACATGGCCCCCGATGCGCGGGACCCTTCCAAAAAGGTCCCAACCATCATGACCACCGCCGACATGGCGTTGAAGCGCGACCCGGCCTATCGCAAGATTTCCGAGCGGTTCCGCGACGATCAGGCGGCGCTGGACGATGCCTTCGCCCGCGCCTGGTTCAAGCTGACCCACCGCGATATGGGCCCCAAGATCCGCTATCTCGGCCCCGACGTGCCGAGCGAAGACCTGATTTGGCAGGATCCGATCCCTGCCGGGACCAAGCCTTCCGACAGTGCCGTTTCGGAATTCAAGCAGGCCGTTCTCGATAGCGGTCTGACGGTGGCCGAACTGGTCAAGGCGGCGTGGGCTTCGGCCAGCACCTATCGCAAGTCCGACCATCGCGGCGGCGCCAATGGCGCACATATCCGCTTCGATGCGCTGCGGAACTGGAAGGTCAACGATCCGGAAGAACTGACCAAGGTCCTCAACAAGCTCGACGAGCTGCGCGGCGGCATCTCGATGGCCGACGCCATCGTGCTCGGCGGCGCGGCGGCGATCGAGAAGGCGGCCAAGGACGGCGGCTACGACATCTCCGTCCCGGTCACCACCGGTCGCGGCGATGCGACGGAAGACCAGTTCGATGCCGAGAGCTGGGAGCCGCTGGAGCCCTTCGCCGACGGGTTCCGCAACTATCTCAAGACCAAGGCTTCGGTGAAGACCGAGGACATGCTGATCGACCGGGCGAACCTGCTCGGCCTGTCGATCCCCGAAATGACCGTGCTGGTCGGCGGGATGCGCGCTCTCGGCGCCGTTTCCACCCATACGGAGCATGGCAACAGCATCGGCGTCCTCACCGACAAGCCGGGCACGCTGTCGAACGATTTCTTCAAGAACCTGCTCGACATGGGCACGCTGTGGGAAGTGGTCGACGAGAGCGGGGACGAGGAATTCGTCGGCAAGTGCCGACGGGAAGGTCACGCCAAGTGGCACGCCACGCGCACCGATCTGGTCTTCGGCTCGAACTCGCAGCTGCGCTCGGTCGCGGAAGTCTATGCCGAGAACGGGAACGAAGAGAAGTTCGCCAAGGACTTCGTCAAGGCCTGGACCAAGGTCATGGACGCGGACCGGTTCGACCTCAGCTATCAGCAATACCACTCGTAAGGGGCAAACCCTTCGGGACGCGGGAAGCCCTCGGCGCGCAAACGCCGGGGGCTTCTTCGTTTGGGAGCGTCACCAGCCGCAGCGCAATTGCGACGAAGCGGTGGAACGCGCGCCTCTGCTTGGGCGTTCATCACCGTAACCTCCCAAAATTTCGAAAGGCGTCGCCATGGCCGACCGTACCGTTCCCCCCACCACCACCGATGCAGGCATCCCCGTCCAAAGCGACGAGCATTCGCTGACCCTCGGTCGTGACGGCCCGATCGTGCTCAACGATCACTACCTGATCGAGCAGATGGCGAACTTCAATCGCGAGCGCATTCCCGAGCGCCAGCCGCACGCCAAGGGTTCGGGCGCGTTCGGTTATTTCGAGACGACCGCCGATGTGTCCAAATACACCAAGGCCAAGGTTTTCCAGAAGGGCGTGAAGACCGACACCGCCATGCGCTTCAGCACGGTGGCGGGCGAACGCGGCAGCCCCGACACCTGGCGCGATCCGCGCGGCTTTTCGGTCAAATTCTACACCGAAGACGGCAATTTCGACATGGTCGGCAACAACACGCCGATCTTCTTCATCCGCGATCCGCTGAAATTCCAGCACTTCATCCGCAGCCAGAAGCGCCGCGCCGATAACGGCCTGCGCGATCACGACATGATGTGGGATTTCTGGACCCTTTCGCCGGAAAGTGCGCACCAGGTCACCTATCTGATGGGCGATCGCGGCGTGCCGAAGAACTGGCGCGAGATGAACGGATACGGCTCGCACACCTACATGCTCATCAACGAAGAGGGCGAGAAATTCTGGGTCAAGTTCCACTTCATGACCGATGTCGGCGAAGAAAGCGGCAACGCTCACCTGACGCAGGACGAAGCGGTCAAGAAAGCGGGCGAGGACAGCGATTATCACCGCCGCGACCTGTTCGATGCCATCCACGAGGGCAATTTCCCGAGCTGGACGCTCAAATGGCAGATCATGCCGTATGAGGATGCGAAGACCTACCGCATCAATCCGTTCGACCTCACCAAGACCTGGCCGCATTCCGATTACCCGCTGATCGAGGTCGGCAAACTGGTGCTGAACGAAAACCCGGTCGACTGGGATACGCAGATCGAACAGCTCGCCTTCGAGCCCAACAACATGGTGCCCGGCATCGGCCTCAGCCCGGACAAGATGCTGCTGGCGCGCGGCTTTTCCTATGCCGATGCGCACCGCCACCGGCTGGGCGTCAATTACAAGCAGATCCCGGTCAACGCCCCGAAAAACGCCGATCAGGTCAATTCCTATTCGCGCGCGGGCGCCATGCGGACGGTCAACGCGGTCGATCCGGTTTATGCTCCCAACAGCTATGGCGGCCCGGCGGCGCAGCCGGAGGTCGGCGGCGAGGCGACGTGGTATGCCGATGGCGACATGGTGCGCGAGGCCTATACCCTGCGCGAGGACGATGACGACTGGAGCCAGGCTCGCGCATTGATCAACGAGGTGATGGACGATGCGCAGCGCGATCGGTTCGTCTCGAACGTGTCGGGCCATCTCGCCGACGGAGTCAGCGAAAACGTGCTGGTCCGCGCGTTCGACTATTGGAAGAATGTCGACAGCGCGATCGGCAAGCGGATCGAGGACAAGGTGCGTGAGATGATCGGCGGAAAATCGGAGGCTCCCGGCCTTGCGAGCGCCAAGTCGATCTCGGGCGAAGCCGCCGACCTCCGCGAAGCGGCGGAGTAAGGCCGATCATGGCGAAATACGACAAACTCGATCGCCTTTATCTGGCGGGCGAATGGCGCGACGGCAGCGGCAAAGCGCTGACGAATGTCAGCCCCTGGGACGAAAGCGCGATCTTCGACATGAAGGGTGCGACTGCCGACGATGTCGACGAAGCCTATCGCGCCAGTGCCGAAGCGCAGAAGGAATGGGCCAAGCTGCCGCCCGCCGCTCGCTCGGCCAAGATGCACGCGATCGCCGATATTCTCGACGCGCGTAAGGACGAGATCGCGGACTGGATCGTGCGCGAGGTCGGCGGCACCAAGCTGAAGGCCGCGCTCGAACTGATGCTGGTGACGCAGGTCGCCCGGCAGGAGGCCGCCGCTCTCCCCTTCATGGTCGAAGGGGCGATCCTGCCGGAAAGTCTGCCCGGCAAGGAAAGCCGCGCCTATCGCCAGCCTGCCGGTGTGGTCGCACTGGTCTCGCCGTGGAATTTCCCACTGCAATTGACCGCCCGCACGCTTTTTCCCGCGCTCGCGCTGGGCAATGGCGTCGTCGTCAAACCGGCGAGCGATTCGATCGTCACCGGCGGAACCCTGTTTGCCGCGATCTGCGAGGAGGCGGAGCTTCCGCCCGGCCTCGTCGCGGTGCTGCCCGGTTCGGGTTCCGAGATCGGCGATGCCATGGTCCAGCATCCCATACCCTCGGTGGTGTCCTTCACCGGATCGACGCCTGTCGGGCGCGGTGTGGGCAAGGCCGCGCTCGATTCGAAGCGCCTGAAGGCGCTCGAACTGGAGCTTGGCGGAAATTCCCCGATCGTGGTGCTGGACGATGCCGATATCGACTATGCGGTCGAAGCCAGCGTCTGGGGCAAGTTCGTCCATCAGGGCCAGATCTGCATGATCGCCAATCGCCTTGTGGTCGAGGATGCGATCTACGATGAATTCGTGGAGAAATTCGTCGCCCGCACGAAGGAACTGATCGTGGGCCAGCGCGACGATCCGGCCTGCATGATCGGGCCGATCGTCAATCGCGACCAGTTCGACAAGATCAACGATATGATCGCCAAGGCCAAGGATCAGGGTGCGACCTGCGCGCTGGGCGGCGAGCCCGATGGGCTGGTCATTCCGCCGCATGTCTTCACCGATGTCGGCGAAGACAATTGCCTCGTCACCAACGAGATCTTCGGCCCCGTCGCCCCGATCCAGCGCGCGCGGGACGAAGAACACGCGCTCGAACTCGCCAATGCGACCGATCTCGGCCTGTCGAGCGCGGTGTTCAGCCGCGACGAAGGCCGCGCTCTGGCCTTCGCCAAGCGGATCGAGGCGGGGATGACGCATATCAACGACCAGACGGTCAACGACAGTCCGTTCAGCCCCTTCGGCGGTGCCAAGAATTCGGGCCTCGGGCGGTTCAACGGGCGCTGGGCGGTGGAGGCATTCACGAAGGCGCACTGGATCAGCGTCCAGCACGAAAAACGGCAATTCCCCTTCAGCGCCGACGATCTCGGCTGAGAGCGATCAGCGGGGGCGCTTCAGGACGATATAGAGCGCCCCTTCCCCGCCATGCCTGCGGTGGGCGGAGCGGACCGCTGCGATGGCGGAATGGTGGCTCGATGCCGCCAGCCAGTCCAGCACCTTGGCGCGGATCGCTCCCCGGCTCGACCCGCGATCGGCTGCGGCGACCGGGCGCGGCTTCCCCGTCACCAACAGGATCGTGCGCGCCTCCATCGCGCGCGCCTGAGCGACGCCGCTCATCAGCCGCGAATAGGCGGCGTCGAGCCCATGGCCGTGCAGGTCGAGCGTGAAATCGGGCGCGAGCGTTCCGCCCTTCAGCCGCCGTTCCCAATGCGAATCGAGACCCGCCTGGCGAGCCTGTGCCGGAGGGGGGCTCGCGGCAGAATTGGAGCGCTGCGGTGCTTTCTGCTTCGGTGCCGCAGTGGACTTGGACGGCACGGGTCTAGCTTCGGGCTGAGACGAGGCGGCGTGGAGCCTCTTTGCCGCCACCGCCTTTGGCTGGGGATCGAGCGGCTTGACCGTCGCCGCGACCTTTTCCCACGCCTCGGCTTCTTCGCTGCTGAGGCCGCGCGGCGCGCTCATTGCCCTTGGCGGCGGGCGAGCGTCCCCTTGGGCAGCAGCACCAGCGCCTGTCCGCGTCCGCTCATCCCGCCCGCGATTTCGCGCGCCTGCGGTCCATTGCCCCAGAACGTGTCGAAGCGATTGGCACCCTTGATCGCGCCGCCCGTATCCTGCGCGATCCACAAGCCGTCCGCCACGTCGCGATCGAGATCGAGCCAGACGGGCGCGCCCAGCGGCACGTAGGCCGGGTCAGCCGCAACCGACGATCCACGCCGCACCGGCACTTCCAGCGCACCCAACGGCCCATCCGTCGTCAACTCGCGGAAGAATATCCAGCTCTTGTTGAGCCGCATGAGGTCCGCGCCTGCTTCGGGGTAGTCGCGAAGATATTGGACGATGCCCTGCATCGATCCGGCATACTGGCCCGGCCCGTCACCCAGCAGGCCGCGCTCGCGCATGACCGATCCGATGCCGACATATTCGCGCCCGTTCTGCCCGGCATAGCCGATCCGCATCAACGATCCGTCGGGCAGGCGCAGCAGTCCCGAACCCTGGATCTGAAGAAAGAAGAACTCGATCGGATCGGCGGCCCAGGCGATTTCGAGATTGCGCCCGGCGAGCGCCCCCCGCTCGATCTCGGCGCGCTCGTAATAGGGGACGTGGTTGCCGCTCGCATCCTTGCGGCCCAGCGGCGCGCGCCCGGTCCGCTCGCTCATCGCCATGTCGGCGGGCCAGTCGCGCACGAGATCGGGCGGTAGGCGATAGACGGGGACCTCATAGCCGGGGCGGCGCGTGCGGCTGCCCAGGATTTCGGGCTCGAAATAGCCCGTGGCGAAGGCTTTGCCGTCACCGATCCGGGCGCTTTCGAAATAGGTGGTGAAGAACCGCAGCGCATCGCTGGCGGGCCAGGTCCGCGCCGCATCGCAAGCCGGGCGCCAATCCTCGCGATTGGTCAGCCCGCTCTGATCGTGGCGCGCGACGAGCTTGGGGCAGGACTCCAGAAAGCTGGCAAGCGCGGTGCCCGCATCGCCCGACTGGATGCCGAGCGAGCCGATATTCGGCCCTGCGGACAGGCCGGAAAAGGCCGCACTTTCGACTTTCGGGACGATCGGCGGCAACGGCGTGGCGGTGCGCGGCGGTTCGGCCTTCGGGACGGCCTGGCACCCGGCAAGCGCAAGCCCCGCGCTCAGGATAAGACCGCGCAGGGCCCTTGTCGCAACTTGCATTATCCCTCCCCGAATGCCCGCCGCCAAAGCGGGCAGAACGATCAGCCCTGGTCGGTCTCGGCGAGAACCCAGTTCGGATCCGCCGCGTCGACATTGCGCTTGAAGGTCCAGATGTCGCGGCTTTCGACCGCGTCGTCCAGCGAACCGGCAATGGCCGTCCCGTCCCGGTCGCGCGTGATCGCCGCGATGTCGGAGACGAACAGGACCGCGATGCGCGCCATCCGCCCGTCCATGTCGGCGGACTTGATCGTCGCGTCCTCGATCCGGATCAGGCGGTTTTCCAGCGTCTCGCCCGCTTCGGTGCGCGCGTCGATTGCGCCCGCGAAGCTTTCATAGACATCGTCGTCGCACAATTCGCGCAGCGTTTCCTTGTCGCCTTCCCAGAAGGCTTCGAGCACCATCGCATAGGCGCCCTTCGCCCCGTCGAGAAAGCCGAGCACGTCGAAGCGCGGATCGGCGGCGGCGATGGCGCGCACGCCGTTTTCGGTCCCGGCGGGAAGATCGGCCTGGCGCAGCGCGACGTCCGGCTGGGTCCGCCGCGCGCGGTCATCGCCCTGCGGCGCGATCGCGTCGGGGCGCTCGAACCGCTGGGGCGCATGCTCCTCCTCATGCTCGGCCCTGCGGCCCAACACCGAATAGAGGCGCAGCCCCAGAAAGGCGGCGATGGCGGCGAGGATGACGATTTCGAGAATCACTATGCGTGCACCTGCAGCTTTGCGTGCGCACCGGGTGCCTTCGACAGGGCACCTGTGGCAGCGCGCGGGATATGTCTTCGTAACCTGCCCTACATAGGTAAGAATTACAAATCGGCAACGCGGTTGAGCGGCCCGAGTGCCCGGGCGGGCGCAGATTCCGCACCTGCCCGCTTCGACCGCCCGTCAGCAATCGACTGGCCGCCATCGACCGGCCGCCATCAATTGGCCGCCATCGGCTCGGTTGCCGGGGTCCGAGGCAGGTGCTAGGCGCGCGGTCGAACCGGCGCACGCTTTTACCTGGCGTATCGCCCGTCATAACATCGAACCGAAAGTGTGCCCAATGGCCGACGAAGGCGACATCCTCACCGATCTGAACATGGACCCGAACGCGAAACCGAACGGGGCCGACAACCGCCCGGCGGCGGGCATCGTGACGCAATATATCAAGGACCTCTCGGTCGAGAACCCGAACGCGCCCGATTGCTTCCAGTGGAACGAGCAGCCGCAGATCGACCTTCAGGTCAATATCGGCGCCAACACGGTCAATCAGGAACTGTCCGAAGTCGAGCTGAAGGTGAACGTCACCGCTAAGGGCGAAAAGGGCGATTTCTACCTGATCGAGCTGTCTTATTGCGGCCTCGTCGGCATGCGCAATCTGCCCGACGAGCAGGCCCACGCCTTCCTCTTCGCCGAAGCGCCGCGCATCCTGTTTCCCTTCGTGCGCCGCGTGATCGCGGATGCCAGCCGCGATGCGGGCTTCCCGCCGCTGATGATGGACCCGATGGATTTCGGCGCGCTCTATCAACAGCAGCTTGCCGCGCGCGCGCAGCAGCAGGGCCAGACCGGCGATGCCATGCCCACGGGCGAGAACTGATCGGGCGCTCGCGCCGCGCCCCGGCCTAAATGTGTGACATGACCGCCGGGGAAGGACGCAGCCGATGAAACTGGTCAAGGCGCTCGGCTCGATCGGGTCGCTGACGCTTGCCAGCCGCGTTCTCGCGTTGGTGCGCGACGCCTTGCAGGCACGTTACGTCGGCGCGGGCTTCGCGTCGGACGCCTTCCTCGTCGCCTTCCGCCTGCCCAACATGTTCCGCGCCCTGTTCGCGGAAGGGGCGTTTTCCGCCGCCTTCATCCCGATGTTCAATCGTCAGGTTGCCGAAGGCGGCGGCAAGCCCGCCGGCGTCGATTTCGCGGAGCGGGCGCTGGCCGTGCTGCTGCCGGTACTGGTGGTCTTCACGATCGCGCTGATGATCGCGGCCTGGCCGCTCACCTATGCGCTGTCGGGTGGGTTCAACGATCCGACGCCGGAACAATTCAGCTACGCCGTGATGCTGTCGCGGATCACTCTGCCCTATCTGCTGATGATCTCGCTGGTGTCGCTGCTCGGCGGTATTCTCAATTCGCTGGAGCGGTACTGGGTCAACGCTGCCGCCCCGATCCTGCTCAATATCGCGATGGTCGCCGGCCTAGCGCTGTTCCATGGCGAAAACCCTTACGAGACCGCCATGGTGCAGGCCGTCTCCGTCACTGTCGGCGGGGCGCTGCAACTGGTATTCCTGATTTGGGGCTGCCGTCGGGCAGGCATCAAATTGAAGCTGCGCCTGCCCCGGATCGACAAGGACATCAAACGGCTGATGGCGCTGATCCTGCCCGCCGCCGCGGGCGCAGGGGCGACGCAGATCAACCTTCTCATCTCGACTGCGCTGGCAGGCGCGCTGCTGGCACCGGGCGCGATCAGCTTTATCTATTATGCGGACCGGCTGAACCAGTTGCCGCTCGGCCTGATCGGGATCGGCCTCGGCACGATCCTGCTGCCCACGCTTTCCCGCCTGCTCAGCAACGATCAGGTGGACGAAGCGCTCGACATGCAGAACCGCGGCATCGAGCTGGCGCTGTTCCTGACGCTGCCCGCCACCGCCGCTTTCCTGACGATTTCAGAACCGATCGTGCGCGGATTGTTCGAATATGGCGCGTTCAGCGCACAGGATACGCGGGCGACCGCGCTGGTGCTGGCCGCCTTCTCACTGGGCCTGCCTGCCTATATCCTGATCAAGGTGCTGACGCCGGGCTATTATGCGCGTTCCGACACGCGCACGCCGGTGCGCTTCGCCATCATCGCGATCGTGGTCAATATCATCGGCAATATCGCGCTGATCCCGACCATCGGCTATCTCGGCCCGCCGGTCGCCACCGCCGTATCCGCCGCGATCAATGCTGCGCTGCTGTTCTGGACATTGCGCAAGCGCGGCCAGTTCGCCGCCGATGCGCGCCTGCTGCGCCGTCTGCCCCGGCTGGCGCTAGCGGCGGCGATCATGGGCGGGGCGCTGGCGCTCTCGCGCCCGCTGATGGCACCGTTCATGGCGGGTGACATGGTGATGCGCGGCCTCACTCTGGCAGTCACGGTCGGTGCGGGCGCGGCCGTCTATATCGCGGCGAGTTTCCTTACCGGCGCCTTCCGGCTAAGCGACCTAAAGGCGCTGCGCCGCCGCGCCCCTGCACCCAAATCCCCCGAACCAGAGCAATAGGCCCAAAACCATGCGCGTCGTTTCCGGCATCCAGCCGACAGGCAATCTCCACCTCGGCAATTATCTCGGCGCGATCCGCAATTGGGTGCGGATGCAGGATGAGATTACCGGCGCTCACGCAGCCGAAGGCGGTAGCGCTGAGAAAAACGGCGCTCAAGCAGCCGCAGGCGGTGGCGCGGAAAAGAACGAGGCTCTGTTCTTCCTCGCGGACCTGCATGCCATTTCCATGCCGCACGATCCGGCTCAGCTCCATCAGGGCACGCTGGAGATGGCTGCGGCACTGGTTGCCTGCGGGATCGATCCCGAACGCTCGATCCTGTTTAACCAGGCGCAGGTGCCCCAGCATGCCGAGCTGCAATGGCTGCTCAACGGCACGGCGCGGATGGGCTGGCTCAACCGCATGACGCAGTGGAAGGACAAGGCGGGCAAGAACCGCGAAGGCGCCAGCGTCGCCCTGTTCGCCTATCCCGTGCTGCAGGCCGCCGACGTGCTGCTCTATCAGGCGACTCATGTGCCAGTGGGCGAGGATCAGAAGCAGCATCTCGAGCTGGCGCGCGACATCGCGCAGAAATTCAACCACGATTTCGCAACTGAAGATGCGCCGGTCTTCACTCTGCCCGATCCGATCGTGCCGCCCGATGCCGCGCGCATCATGAGCCTGCGCGACGGGACGAAGAAAATGTCGAAATCGGATCCCTCCGATATGAGCCGCATCAACCTCGCCGACGATCCGGACGAAGTGATGAAGAAGGTCAAGAAGGCCAAGACCGATCCCGAGCCCTTGCCATCCGATCGCAAGGGGCTGGAAGACCGGGCCGAGGCGCTGAACCTCGTGACGATCTATGCCGCGCTGACAGACAGCAGCGTCGACGCCGTGCTCGAAGAGCATGGTGGGCAGGGTTTCGGCCATTTCAAACCGCTTCTGGGCGAAGCGCTGGTCGAGACGCTTAAACCGATATCTGCGCGGTTTACGCAGCTTCTGGAGGACCGCGAGGCGCTCGACGCGATTCTGGCGCGCGGCGCGGCCCAGGCGCGCGAGCGGGCGGTCGCGACGCTCGATGCGACCTACGATGCGCTCGGTCTGGTGCGCGGCTGAGCGTTCGGGGCGAGCCGCTTCGGGAACCGGAAGCGCGCAAGTGCGCTCGATAAGAGACGGATATATCATTCAAACCGGGTTCAGCCCGGCTGCGATAGACCGTGCCTATTCGCTGACAGATTGGCCGCCGATCGACCCGTGACAGGTAGTGACAGGCAGGGGAAAGGGCCCGCGCAGCGCGATTCGAACTTCGAAAGGACTATCTATGACCTTCGCATCGCAAGGTTGGGGGCGCATCGCCAGGAAAGCCTCCGTACCTCTTCTTCTCGCCAGCCTCGCGGCGTGCGCGACGCCGTCATTCAAGGCGGACGTATCCCGTTTCCAGACCCAGCTCCCCGCGCCGACGGGCGAAAGCTTCTTCGTCGTCGCCGACGATCCCGCTCTGGCGGGCGGCCTCGAATTCGCGCTCTATGCCGACGAGGTCGAGGAAGAAATGCAGCGCCTGGGCTACGCGCAGGCCGCCTCTCCCGAAGCCGCCAGCCTGCTGGTCCGCTTCGATTACGGTGTCGATAACGGGCGCGAGCGCATTCGCAGCACCGGCGTGCGCGATCCGTTCTACGATCCGTGGTATCGCTTCAGCCCCTATCGTTCGCGGCTCGCCTATCGCGGCTTTTACGGGCGGCCCTGGGGATACGGGTTCTACGATCCGTGGTTCGGCGGCTCGGACATCCGCAGCTACACCGTCTACACCAGCGGCATCGATCTGAAGATCGACCGCGCGGCGTCGGGCGAGCGTCTGTTCGAAGGCAAGGCCGAAGCGGTCTCGACCTCCGACCGCCTGCAATATCTGGTGCCGAATCTGGTCGAAGCGATGTTCACCGATTTCCCCGGCAATTCGGGCGAGACCGTGCGCATCTCGATCGCACCGGAAGACAAGGCAGCGCGCCGCTAAATCGGCCGGAGCCGAAATATCTATCGAAAGGGCGGCATCGCGAGGTGCCGCCCTTTTCGTATCTAGTCTTGCCCGAATCGGCCCCTGAACGCGAACCGGACCGCGCCGATGGTCCCGGCGCTGAGGATCGCGCCTTCCACAATAGTCGCGACCGACAGCGTGCGCGGGCCGAAGCCCTTTTCGCCGAGAACGGTCCCAAGGCCTTCCATCTCGAGCCGCGTATCGCCGAGCCCCAGCTGCAAGGCATAAAGCGACCCGCCCAGAAGACGCCCGCCGACAAGGTCGATCGCGAACCCGCCTAGCGCGCCCACGAGAAGCGCGAAAAGCGCCGCCGCCGCGATTCCGCTCCGCCGGATCCATGCCAGCCAGAGCGCGCAGCCGATCGCGCCGCCCATAATCAATCCTTCGACCAGGCTCGCCACCGCGCCGATCGATTGCGAGGTCAGGAGGCCCACGCCGTCCCTGCCCATCGTCCCACCCAGCGCGCCCACCGCCATGCCGCCCAGCATGGCTCCAGCGATCAGCACCGCATCGATCCGCCCCCGCCATGCAAAAGCGCTCGCCATGCCAAGCCCGATGCCAGCCCCCGCGAGCGTGCCCAGCAGAGTGACGAGCGCTGTCAGCACCAGCACGGTCGATGCGCCGCCCGACGCCCCAGCGATGCCGTAGAACAGACCGCCGATCACGCCCGTTAGCGCGCCGCCCAGAGTGGTCGCCGCGGCGAGGCGTCCGGGGCCGGGTTCTTGCTGCAATGGTACAGAGGTGTTTGCGCTCTCAACCACGCTTTGCGCGTCAGCTTCCTCCTCGACCTCGGCCAGGAAGCGATAGCCGTGCTTGGGCACGGTCTGGATGAAGCGCGGATTGCCCGCCTCGTCGCCCAGAGCGCGGCGCAGAGTGCGGATGCATTGAGTCAGCGCCTCGTCCGTCACCGGAATGCCGCGCCAGACTTCGTCCATGAAGCGGTCCTTGGACACCAGCGCCCCGCGCGCTTCCACCAGCAGGACCAGAGCGTCGAAATAGCGGCTGCCGAGATCGAGCGGCGCGCCATCGCGGCAGACCTGCCGGTCGGCGCGATCGAGCGCGAATCCATCGAACCACAGGATGGGCAAAGTGTCGGTCATGCTCCCCTCTTCGCGCTTCGGCCTATGCCAAAGGAGTCGCGACGGGAAGGTTTTCACGCCTAGCTTCGGCTTTCCTCAGGAATTGCTCATGCCGCTCAGGCGCATGGCAAGGCATAGGATCGCCATCGAAACCGCAGGAATTGAACCATGATCGACTCGCCCCAGCCCCCCTCGTCCCAATCACACTTCTTCAACGGCTGGCGCATCGCCGGGTGGAGCGCGGCGCTGGCGCTGCTGCTGTTGCCCGCCATCGCTATGCGCTTCACCGACGAGGTAGAGTGGACCGCGCTCGATTTCGTCTTTGCCGGCGTGCTGCTCTTCTCGCTCGGCATGGGGCTGGAGATTGCAGTGCGAGTCGGACGCGGCGGCATGCATACGCTCGGCCTCGCCATCGCGGCGGTCGCGGGCTTCCTCACTCTGTGGGCCAATGCGGCGGTCGGGTTCATCGGGGCCGAAGGGGAGCCGGTGAATATCGCCATCAGCCTGATGGTCGTCGCCGCAGCCATCGTCACGCTCGCCGTGCGTTTTCGCCCCAAAATATTGCGCTTCGTGTTTGCAGGCGTCGCGCTGGGGCAGATCGCGTCGGGAATCTACGCGACGAGCGCCATGCCCGGCCACGAAGTCGAATGGGGCATTCTGATCGTCTTTGCCGGCATCTGGAGCACGGCGGCGCTGGGCTTCCACCGCGCGGCGAGCGTCTAGCCCAGTTTCGCGTGGCCGCCGGTCGATCCGAAGCCGCCCGTCCCGCGCGCGGTCTCGTCCAGCTCCTCAACCTCGCTCCAGCGTGCCTGCACCACCGGGGCGAGGACGAGCTGCGCGATCCGGTCGCCCCGCGCGATGGCGAAATCTTCGCCACCGTGATTGATCAGGATGACCTTCAATTCGCCGCGATAGTCTGAATCGATAGTGCCCGGCGTGTTGGGCACGGTGATCCCATGCTTGAGCGCGAGGCCCGAACGCGGACGGACCTGAATTTCGTAGCCTTCGGGGATCGCCAGCGCGAAACCGGTCGCCACCGCATGGCGTGCGCCGGGCGCGATCGTGCATCCTTCCGCCGCCAGCACGTCCATGCCCGCCGCGCCATGGGTGGCGTAGGCAGGCAGCGCCAGCCCCGCCCCATGCGCCAGACGCTTGATCTTCACGCCCACCGGTTCATTCATGCGCGTGCCTCCAGCACCGCAGCCGCGCGGCGCACCAGTTCGCGCGCGACATCCTGCTTGGGCATCTCGTCCAAAGTCTCGACGCCATCTTTCGTGACGATGTGGACGCGGTTGCGATCGCCGCCCATGACCGAACCCTGCCCGGTATCGGCGACATCGTTGGCGACGATCCAGTCCGCTCCCTTGCGCGCCCGCTTCGCGACCGCATTGTCGACGACGTTTTCGGTCTCCGCCGCGAACCCGATCAACAATGCGGGGCGATCTTCGGCCTGGCCGAGGCTTGCCAGAATATCCGGATTTACCGCGAGTTCGAGCGCGGGCGGGCGCGATCCGCGCTTCTTGATCTTCTGTCCGGCAGGCAGGCTCGCCTTCCAGTCCGCGACGGCGGCCACCATGAAGGCCGCATCGGCGGGCAGCGCCGCGCGCACCGCTTGGGCCATTTCTTCCGCGCTTTCGACATCCACCCGGTCGACGCCGAGCGGGGTCGGCAGATGCACCGGTCCGGCGATCAACGTCACGCGCGCGCCCGCCGCCGCAGCCATGGCGGCGATGGCGAAGCCCTGTTTTCCCGAGCTGCGATTGGCGATGTAGCGCACCGGATCGATCGCTTCGTGAGTCGGCCCGGCGGTCACGAGCACATGCCGCCCGTAAAGCGGGCGATGCGCGGGATCGGTGTCGAATTCCGCCTGCCCGTCGAGAGGATCGAAAACGGGATCGGGTTCGGGCGCGACCTGCCGGCCGACTTCGTGATTGATCGCCTCGCGATCGGTCGGCGGTGCGGCGGCGGCCTTGCCCTTGGTCGCCAACAGGGGCCCGGTATCAAGCGAGTCGGGCGATGGGCCGAATTCGAGCGAGATTTCGGGCGCAGCTTCCGGCGCGGCTTCATCGAAATCCGGCAGCGCGTCGAGCTCGGCCTCCAGATCGTCATGGCTGCGCCGTTCGGTGCTGCGCGGGATAATCGCGGACAGGAGCGAACCCAGCCCGCCGCCGCGCGCCGGTGGCGCAGCGAGGTCTTCTTCCGGAACCTCCAGCCATTCGCCGCCGAGATCGGGCGCGGGAAGGCCCGGCATTTCGATGTCGAGATCGAGCTTGTCGGCAATGGCGCGCAGGATCGCGGGCGGTTCGGGCAGGCGTCCGGGTCCGAATTCGCCGCAGGCCATCGGCCCTTCGTCGGGGTCGACCACAGTGACGCCCGCCTGCCGCAGCCATTCCGCGTTGCGCTGCGTGGCCTCATGCTCCCACATCCGCACGTTCATGGCAGGCACGGCCAGCACGGGCTTGTCGGTGGCGAGAATCAGCGTGGTCGCCAGATCGTCGGCAATGCCCGCCGCCATCTTGGCCAGCATGTTCGCGGTCGCCGGGCAGACGACGACGAGATCCGCCTCGCGCGACAATTGGATGTGGCCCATTTCGACCTCGTCCTTGAGATCGAACAGCGAGGTATAGACCTTGTTCTCGCTCAATGCGGCCAGCGACATGGGCGTGACGAATTGCGCGCCCCCTTCGGTCAGTACGCAAGTCACGCTGGCGCCCGCCTTGCGGATCAGGCGCACGAGTTCGCAGGATTTGTAGGCCGCGATGCCGCCGCCGATCACCAACAGGATGCGCGGCCCGCTCATCGCCGCGATCCGCCCGTCATGCCGGTCGCTCGTCGAAGAGGCGCAACGCGCTGCCGATTAAACCGATATCTCATCGCTCCGCCTGCTAGCGCGCCCGGATCGCGAAGGCCAGCGGGCTTGCGTAGCGGGTGCGCGCAGGCCTAACGCGCGAATCGAAAGATCGGGAGAGAAAACAATGCATTTCGTCTTGAGCGCCCTCGTCGCCTTGCTGGCGCTGCTCGATCTGATGCTGGGCATGGGTTTTCTCGTGAATCCGGCGGCATCGGGCGCGGATTTCGGACTGTCGGCGGTTGATCTACTGAATGGCGGAGCCGAAGGGCTTTCGGCGATGCGGGCGGACTTCACGGCCTTCTTCCTCGTCGCTGCCGGTTTCATGGGCCTTGGCGCATGGCGCCGCCGGGGCGACGTGCTGACTGTGCCGCTCGCTCTGTTCGCAATCGCCTTTACCGGACGGCTGATCAATCTGCTGGTGGTGGGTAGTTATGAAGGCTGGTGGCTGCCGATGGCTGTGGAGCTCGGCCATGTCGCGATCCTGGCGCTGGCCATCAGGGTGTGGCCGTGGCGGCGGCGTCGCTCGAAGTTTCGCGCAGGCTGAGCGCGTCCACAATGGCGCGCGGCACGAAGGCAAGGCCTACGCCGTAGGCCGGCACAACGAGGCCCATCCAGTAGAAATTCTCCAGCCGCGCGAACAGGGCGACGAACAGGAAGAACCCGGCAAACCAGCCGAGCGCCAGCGTCCCCATCCGCCCGCCCAGCGCCGCCCAGCCGAGCAGGGGCAGCACGCCGAGCGGCCCGGCGATCCAGGCCGGAAGCTCCTGCAGAATCGTCAGCAGGTTGATCCCGTAAAGCGGCAAGGCCGGGCCGATCAGAGCCTGCCACCCTTCCGAAACGAGATCGCCCGGAAGGCGCTCCGCCGCCACGGCATTCGCGTGGAGGACCACTCCGATCGCGAGGACCGCCAGAGCGGCCCCCAACGCCATCGCGCGCGACCATCGCTTTTGTAAAATCGCCAGCGCGGTCCACAAAAGCAGGAACGGGACGGCGAGCAGCCGCAGCGCGCTGGCGCAGAAGGCCAGAGCCAGCGCGGCCGGAAAAAATCGTTCCGACAGGGCCAGCGCGAGCGAGATCATCAGCCCGGCAAGTGCTTCGTGGCTGGTCGCGATTTCGGGGATCAGCGCGACCACGCCGAACAGCGCCACCAGCCCTGCCGCCCCCATCCGCTCGGACCGCGAGCCGCGCGTCTTGAGAGCCGCATGCCAAGCCAGGATATCGGCGACCCACAACAGGATCGCGATGGCCCGCCATCCCGCAGCATCCCATAGCGCCGTCGTCCAGGCCAGCACCGGCGTACGGACGGTAACGAACGGAGCGGTGGGGTATTTCGTGCGCCGATGTTCGTCGGTCGCGACCGCGTAATATTCCTCGCCCGCCGCCACGCGCGCATTGATCGTGCGGTAGAGATCCATGTCGACTCGCGCGCCTTCTTCGCTGCGCGCGGTGTTCTGGGTTTGCAGCCGCTGGTCGAGCGTTTGCAGGCTGGTTGCATTGGCGATGCAAGCGATGGCCGTCAGGATCAGCAGGAGAACGCCCGCCCAGCGCGGGAAAAGGCGTAGCGGACGCTCCGGCAGCGCGCCGAAACGCCCCGAAATCAGCCGATCCAGCCCTGCGCCGCGGCCAGCCATGCCAGTCCCCCTCCGCCAAGAGCCGCGACGAGATAGCCGAACCAGCCCCGATCGCGCTTGCGCCGCTCGCCGATAAGCTCGATCTCCGGCAGAGGCGGCGGCTCGGGCGCACCGCCGCGCGGCGGATACATCTCTTCCAGCCGCCGGATCAGCGCAGGCACGCGCAGCAGCGTCTCGGTATCCTCGCGGATCCGGTCGGCCAGCGCGGCTTCGGGGCCCAGCTCATCGCGGATCCATTCGCGCACGAAGGGAGCACTCACATCCCACATATTGATCTTGGGATTGAGCTGGGTGGCGATCCCTTCGACCATCACCATCGTCTTCTGAAGCAGCAGAAGATGCGGCTGGGTCTGCATGTCGAAATCGCGCGTAATGGCGAACAGCCCGTCGAGCATCTGGCCGACGCTTAATTCGCTCACCGGCTTGCCGCGCATCGGTTCGCCAACCGCCCGCAGCGCGGTGGCGAATTCGTCGACCGAGTGGTGGGAAGGCACATATTGTGCCTCGAAATGGATTTCGGCGACGCGCCGGTAATCGCCCGTGGTCAGTCCGTAGAGGATTTCCGCCAGCCACTGCCGCGCCTGCCGGTCGATCCGGCCCATGATCCCGAAATCGATCGCGGCGATCGTCCCGTCCGGCTTCACGAACAGATTGCCCTGATGCATGTCGGCGTGGAAATAGCCGTAGCTGATCGCCTGTTTGAGGAAGGCCAGCACCAGCCGTTCGGCAAGATCGGGCAGATCATGCCCCTGCGCGATCAGCTCTTCGGTACGCGATATCTTGGTGCCGTCGATCCATTCGATCGTCATCACCCGGCCATTGGTGCGATCCCAATCGACCTGAGGAATCATGTAGCGCGGCGTGCCCCGCATCGCTTCGGAAAGTTCCGACGCACTCGCCGCCTCGCGCCTGAGGTCGAGTTCGCGCAGAGTCCAGCGCTTGAAATTGGCGATGGTCAACGCCGGGCGCAGGCGGCGCACTTCGCCCGTCCCCATCGCTTCCAGATGCGCCGCCGCCCATTCATAGGTCTGGATGTCGCGCGCGAAGCGTTCGCGAATGCCGGGGCGAAGAACCTTGATCGCAACCGTTCGTCCGTCGATGGTGACGCCGCGATGGACCTGCGCGATCGAAGCCGCGCCCACCGGATCGGGTTCGATCGACTGGAACAGCGTGTCGAGCGGCTGGCCGAAGGCAGCCTCCATCGCCGCCTCGATCTGCGCGAAGGGCACAGGCGCCAGGCTGTCCTGCAGCCCGAGAAGGTTCTGCGCCGCATCCTCGCCCACAAGATCGGGCCGGGTCGCCAGCGTCTGGCCGAGCTTGATCGCGGCGGGACCGATCGCCTGGAAGGCACCGGCGTAATCGGGTTCTCGCGGCTGGATGGTGCCGAACCGCGCGATCCGCGCCAGGCGCTTGACCGGAGGCGGCGTATTGGGATCGCGCTCGATCCCGCGCAGCGCCCCGTGTCGCGCCAGTGTGCGGCCCCATTTCAGGAGTCGCCAGATATGCGTCGCGGGTCTGGTCAAATGCTCAGACCTTCCACCCGGAATGGATCGCGACGAGGCCACCCATGATCGGCTCGACCCGCGTGTTTTCGAACCCCGCATCGCGGATCATGCGTTCGAATTCCGGCATGGGCGGAAAACGCCGGATCGATTCGATCAGATAGCGATAGCTGTCCTCGTCACCCGCCACCATTTTGCCGATCTGCGGCACCAGCTTGTGCGAATAGAGGTCGTAAGCTTCCCTGAAGCCGGGCCATTCGACAGTGCTGAATTCGAGGCAGAAGAACCGCCCGCCGAATTTGAGCACGCGATGCGCTTCCCTCAGCGCCTTGTCGATCCGGGTGACGTTGCGGATACCGAAGGCGATCGTATAGGCGTCGAACTGGCGCGCGGGATAACTCAGCTCTTCCGCGTTCTGGCACGACCAGGACAGGCCGGTGATGCCGCGTTCCATCGCGCGTTCGATCCCAACGTCGAGCATGTCCTGATTGATATCGGCCACGGTCACTTCCGCGCCGCGTTCCGCCATGCGGAAAGCGATGTCGCCCGTGCCCCCCGCCATGTCGAGCACCGCTTCGCCGTGCTGGGGCTTCACCCGCTTGACGAAGCGGTCCTTCCACAGCCGGTGCATGCCCCCCGACATCGCATCGTTCATGATGTCGTATTTGCTGGCCACATTCGAAAAGACCGCGCCGACGCGGGCGGCCTTTTCGTCCGCGGCGATATCCTCGTATCCGAAGGAGACGGTGTCGTGGTCGGTCGTGGGCTGATCCATGACGCGAAGCCTTAGGGGGAATTGCCGGGACGGCAAAGGGGTGTCAGAGGCAGATCATGCCGGAACTTCCCGAAGTCGAAACCACCGTGCGCGGGCTGGCGCGCTATCTCGACGGCGAAACGATCACGCGGGTGACCGTGAACCGCCCCGATCTGCGCCGCCCCTTCCCGCCCGACCTCGTCCAGGCGCTCACCGGTGCGCGCGTATCTGGCCTGTCGCGCCGGGCGAAATACGGGCTGATCCATACCAATCGCGATCACGTCATGGTGTTTCACCTCGGCATGAGCGGGCGCTGGCGAATCGATCCCGAAAGCGCGGAGACGCACGACCATCTGGTGCTCGAAACCGCCGCGCACCGCTTCGCACTCAATGATCCGCGCCGCTTCGGATCGGTGGATTTGCTGACGGTGCCCGAGCTCGATCTCTGGAAACCCTTCGCCGCGCTCGGTCCGGAACCGCTGGGCGATGCGCTGACGGCGGCGCATCTGCGCAGCGCAACCGCGGGACGCAAACCCGCGATCAAGCTGCTCCTGCTGGACCAGCGCGTGGTCGCCGGGCTCGGCAATATCTATGTCTGCGAAGCGCTGTGGCGCGCGCGCATCGATCCGCGCAAGACCGGGGCGAAGGTCACCCGGCCCCAGCTCGAACGGCTCGTTCCCGCGATCCGCGACGTGCTCGAACAGTCGATCCGCGACGGCGGCTCCACCCTGCGCGATTTTGCACAGCCCGATGGCGAGCTGGGCTATTTCGCGACCCGCTTCGACGTCTACGGGCGCGAAGGGCAGGCCTGCCATCGCGCCGATGACGAAGACTGCGGCGGCACGATCCGGCGCGTGGTACAGGGTGGACGCAGCACATGGTTCTGCCCGGTCTGTCAGCGCTGATCCGGCCGCGCGGTAAATTCCTTGACGATTCGCGCCCGTCCCCGTATGTGCGCCGCTTTCCGGCGGTAATGCGCCGTCTCTTTAATTCGAGATTCGATCAACCAACGCGCCGCTCCATCAGGCAGGCGCCCAAGCTACGAGCCAGACAAGGACCGACATGGCCAATACGCCGCAAGCCAAGAAGCGCATCCGCCGCAACGAGCGCCGGGCCGAAGTGAACACCGCCCGCATGAGCCGCATCCGCACGCACCTCAAGAAGGTCGAAAGCGCGGTTGCCGAAGGCGACAAGAAAGCGGCGAGCGATGCCCTTCAGGCCGCGCAGCCCGAACTGGCCCGCGGCGTGTCGCGCGGCGTGATCCACAAGAACACCGCCGCGCGCAAGATGAGCCGGCTGTCGAAGCGCGTCGCCGCCCTCTAAGGCGAGCGGCTGCACCGGCCCTTGCGGGTCGGCAAGCCACGAATATTCGAAAAGGCCGTTGCGAGGAATCGCAGCGGCCTTTTCGCGTCTGAGCACCCTTCGTCATACGGCATCGCAGACCCGTAACCACCCTGTCACATGCTCCGCGCGCAAGCCTCCGGAATCCCATGATTCGCGAGCGTCCGAGCGGATAAAAACGAACCGATTCATTGGCTTGAACGGCGGCCTGCGGGTCTTGGCGGGTCAAGCGCTTTATTTCAGATTTTTTGCCTTGTCCCCACTTGCGACTCGCTTCGAGACCGACCTACAACATGGCCACGCCGGGCGACTGGACAGCGCCCGGCTTCACAATCTGATTGAGCGGGGGAGCCGCCGGATCAGCGATTCCGGGGCAATGCGAAGCTTTATCGAAATGCCTTCTCGGGGGCTTGGGGCGCTGGAAACGCGTGCGTTTCCGGTGACGGGACGGGTGTGCGTACGATGGGTAGAACAAGTGGCGGGGCGCAAGAGCGCCAGCCGGAACGGCAGAAGGGTCGGGACGATTTAATGGAAGACCTCGAAGCTATCAATCTCGCGGCGGACTGGGCGGATATCAGTCAGGGCCTGCGCAAGGATCTGGGCCACCAGCTGCACAGCCAGTGGATCAAGCCGATCCAAATCGGCGGGATCGACCGCGAAACCGGCACGCTCGACCTGTTCCTGCCCACCGAATTCTCGGCGAAATGGGTGCAGGACCGGTTTGCGGATCGCCTGTCTCTTGCGTGGAAGATCGCATCCGCCGAAGTTCGCAATGTCCGCATCAGCGTGCACCCCGGTCGCCGCAAGGTCGCCGATCTGCATCTGCATTCCGATGGGCGACGCGCCGCCAATGACGGTGCCGACACCGGCATGATGGCGATAGCCGCCGACACGATCGGCGATGCTGGTTTCACATCGCATGTCGGACTGGATGCTTCGCTCACTTTCGCAGCCTTCGTGACCGGCGAAGCGAACGTGCTGGCCTGTAACGCCGCCCAGCGCATGGCCGCACCCGAGCAGCCCCAGTTCAGCCCGCTCTATCTCAAGGCGGGCACCGGTCAGGGCAAGACGCATCTGCTGCACGCGATCGGCCACAGCTTTCTGAAATCCCATCCGCGCAGCCGGATATTCTATTGCAGCGCCGAACGCTTCATGGTCGAATTCGTCCAGGCGTTGAAACAGAACCAGATGATGGAATTCAAGGCGCGCCTGCGCAGCTTCGATCTCCTGCTGGTGGACGACATCCAGTTCATCATCGGCAAGGCTTCGGCGCAGGAAGAGCTGCTCTATACGATCGACGCGCTGCTGGCCGAAGGCAAACGCCTGGTCTTTGCCGCGGATCGCGCGCCCCAGGCGCTCGACGGCGTCGAGCCGCGGCTGCTTTCGCGCCTTTCGATGGGCCTTGTCGCGGACATCCAGCCCGCCGATATCGAATTGCGCAAGACGATCCTGGAATCGAAGCTGACCAAGTTCGCCCCGCTCGAAGTGCCGGGCGATGTGATCGATTTCCTCGCCCGCACCATTACGCGCAATGTCCGTGAGCTGGTCGGCGGGCTGAACAAGCTGATCGCCTATGCCCAGCTGACGGGACAGGAAGTCTCGCTCCAGCTGGCCGAAGAACAGCTCACCGATATCCTGTCGGCCAATCGCCGCCGGATAACGATCGACGAGATCCAGCGGACCGTCTGCCAGTTCTACCGCATCGACCGCAGCGAAATGAGCAGCAAGCGCCGTGCCCGCGCCGTAGTGCGCCCGCGCCAGGTGGCGATGTATCTGTCGAAGGTGCTCACGCCGCGCAGCTATCCCGAGATCGGCCGCAAATTCGGCGGGCGCGACCATTCGACCGTGATCCACGCCGTCCGCCTGATCGAGGATCTGCGTCAGCGCGATGCCGATATGGACGGAGACGTGCGCAGCCTGCTGCGCCAGCTGGAAAGCTGAGGGATTCGATCTTAGCGCTGACTCCGCGCCGGAAAATTGGGTTCCGGCGCGGCCTTCGAACGCCTAGGGCAGGCGCATGGCCCCCTCCCCACCATCTTACGACTTGCCGCACAGCTTCCTGGCCGCGATCCTGCGCGGCTTTCTCGGCAAATGTCCGCGGTGCGGTGAGGGCCGGCTGTTCCGCGCCTGGCTGAAGCCCAAGGATCATTGCCCGTGCTGCGCGCTCGACCTGCGTGAGCAGCGTTCCGACGATTTTCCCGCCTATGTCGCCATTTTCATCACCGGCCACGTCCTCGCGCCCATCCTGATCATGCTGGTGCTGGATTTCGAGCTTTCGATCCTCGCATTGACCATCATCGTTTTCGCCATGGCGATCGCGATGCTGATGGCGTTGATCCAGCCGTCCAAGGGCGCGGTGATCGCGCTGCAATGGTGGAACGGGATGCATGGATTCAAGCGCGAGCGAGCCCTTTCCGAAGACGGCGAACCATGACTCGCGGCCCCGCTTTGTCCGAAGCCCGCCTCGACCGCTTCGCGCGCCATATCGTCCTGCCCGAAATCGGCGGCGCGGGCCAGGTTGCGCTGGCGGGCAGGCATCTCGTTCTTATCGGGCTCGGCGGGATCGGTAGCCCCGCTCTCCAATATCTGGCGGCGGCGGGTATCGGTAAGCTCACTTTGGTAGACGACGACCGGGTCGAACTGTCCAATCTCCAGCGCCAGACGCTCTATACGACGCGCGATATCGGCCATGGCAAGGCAGTGATCGCCAAGCGCTGGATCACCGGCTTCGACCCCGACCTCGACGTGACGATCAGCGATCGCCGGATCGATGCCGCCAATGCCGAGGCTCTGGTCGAGGATGCCGATCTCGTGCTCGACGGGACGGACACCTTCGCTACTCGCCTCGCCGTGTCGGACGCCTGCGTGCGCGCGGGTGTGCCCTTGCTCGCCGCAGCGGTCGGCCGTTTTCAGGGCCAGGTGGGCGCTTTTGCCGGGCACCGCGAGGATCAGCCCTGCTACCGCTGCTTCGTGGGCGATGCGTTCGACGCGGACGATTGCGACACCTGCGCCGAAGACGGGATGCTGGGCGCGATGGCAGGCTGGACCGCGAGCTTCGCCGCGATGCAGGCAGTACGCGTCCTGCTCGACGGGGTCACCGATTTCGGCGGCGCCCAATGGGGGACGGTGCATCTGATGGACGGGATGGCCCCCGCCATGCGCAGTTTCCGCATTGCCAAGGATCCGGCCTGCAAGGGATGCGGATCGGAAGGATGACGATCGAGGCGCTGATTGCGCATTACGGCCTTTTCGCGATCTTCGCAGGGGCCGCCATCGAAGGGGAAACCGTGGTCGCGACAGGCGGCCTGATCGCGCATCGCGGCCTCATGTCCATGCCGCTCGTCATTCTGGCCGCAGCGTCCGGTTCGTTCCTCGCGGATCAGGGCTTCTTCCAGATCGGGCGGCGCTATCGCGATCATCCCCGCCTGCGCCGCTGGACCGCGCGCCCTGCGTTTCAGCGCGCGATGGGCCTGATCGAGCGACATCCGACCGGCTTCGTCTTCGCGTTCCGCTTCCTGTGGGGCCTGCGCACCGTCAGCCCCATCGCGCTCGGCACCAGCGCCATCGCCTGGCATCGCTTCGCCCTGCTGAACGCCATAGCTGCGGTGTTATGGGCATGGCTGGTGGCGACGGTCGGCTATGCGCTTGCGGCGACCCTTGCCGGGCTCGGAGCGCGGCTCGAACGTCTGCCGCATTATCTCATCGCGATTGCCGGCCTGGGAATCGTCTTCGCGGCGTTCGGCCTATGGCTGCGAAACCGACTGCGAAGGCGCGCGCCGCTTTAACCCGCAGCCAGCATCTCCTCCACCCACTGGGGCACCAGCACGCTCGCCGGGCCGTGTCGGGATTGGTCGAACCAGTGGGAGCCCTGGCTGGCTTCGAGATTGAGTTCGAGCGTTTTCACGCCGAGATCGCGCGCATTCCGGACGAAACCGGCGGCGGGATATACCGCGCCCGACGTGCCGATCGAGACGAACAGATCCGCTTCGCGCAGCGCGGCGAAAATGCGGTCCATCTCGTAAGGCATCTCGCCAAACCAGACGACATCGGGGCGCAGGGCCTTTTCGCCGCATGCGGGGCAGGCGGGCCGGTCGATCAGCGTGCCGCGCCATGGACTGCGTACATCGCAGGCAGTGCACCAGGCGTTGAGATGCGTGCCATGCATATGCAGGATGCGGTTCGCCCCGGCGCGTTCGTGCAGATCGTCGACATTCTGCGTGACGATCAACAGCTCGCCGCTCCATTCGCGGTCCAGCTTCGCCAGCGCCTGATGCGCCGGGTTCGGCTGCTTCGTCTGGATCGCTTCGCGGCGCATGTCGTAGAAGCGCAGCACCAGGTCGGGATCGCGTTCGAACGCTTCGGGCGTGGCGACATCCTCGACCCGGTGCTGCTCCCACAACCCGCCTTCCGCGCGGAAGGTGTCGATCCCGCTTTCCGCGCTCACACCCGCGCCTGTGAGAATGACGATATTGCGTATGTCGGATCGGTCGGCCATGCGGGCGTTCAAGCACAGGCGAGCGGGGAGTGGCAATGGCGCGGATCGGTATCATTGGGAGCGAAGGAGCGATGGGCGCGGCCCTGATCTCCGTCGTGGAGCGATCGGACCACGAGCTGTCGGGCGGGATCGATCGCGGTGGCGATCCGGCAGGGCTTGCCGACCGGTCGGACGTGCTGGTGGATTTCAGCGCGCCCCAGGCACTGGACGCCAATCTCCACGCGGCGATCGGGGCAGGCATTCCGCTGGTGATCGGCACTACGGGGCTGGAAGCGCGCCACCATCAGGCGATCGACAATGCCGCGCGCGCGGTGCCCGTGCTTCAGACGGGCAACACCTCGCTCGGCGTGACGCTGCTTGCCCATCTGGTGCGCGAGGCGGCTGAGCGTCTGGGGCCGGACTGGGATATCGAGATTCTGGAAATGCACCACCGTCGCAAGGTCGATGCACCCAGCGGCACCGCGCTTCTGTTGGGCGAGGCGGCAGCTGAGGGCCGCGAGATTACGCTGGCCGAGAATTCGGAACGGGGGAGAGACGGCCAGACCGGCGCGCGGGCGGAAGGCGCGATCGGCTTCGCCAGCCTGCGCGGCGGCACCGTGGCGGGCGAGCACAGCGTGATTCTGGCGGGCGAGGAAGAGCGCATCACTCTGTCCCACAGCGCCGAAAACCGCTCGATCTTCGCGCGCGGTGCCATCCGCGCGGCGGGCTGGCTGATCGGGCGCGAGCCGGGGCGGTACCGGATGGACGACGTCCTGGGCCTCTGACGCGCATGACCAAGGACCAGATCTTCGAATTCTTCCGCCGCTTGGCGGAAGACAATCCCGCGCCCGAGACCGAGCTCGAATACGGCAATGCCTACCAGCTCGTCGTGGCCGTGGCGCTCTCCGCGCAGGCGACCGATGTCGGCGTCAACAAGGCGACCCGCGCGCTGTTTCGCGAAGTCGAGACGCCACAGCAGATGCTCGACCTGGGGGAGGAGGGGCTGAAACAGCACATCAAGACCGTCGGCCTGTTCAATTCCAAGGCGAAGAACGTGATCGCGCTCTCGCAGCTTCTGGTCGACGAATATGGGGGCGAGGTGCCCGGCACGCGCGAGGATCTCGTCCGCCTGCCCGGCGTGGGGCGCAAGACCGCCAATGTCGTGCTCAATTGCTGGTTCGGGCAGGAGACTTTCGCGGTCGACACGCACATACTGCGCGTCGGCAACCGCACCGGCCTCGCCAAGGGCAAGACGCCGGAACAGGTCGAAGCCAAGCTGGAGAAGCGCGTGCCCCAGCCCTTCCGCCTGCATGCCCATCACTGGCTGATCTTGCACGGCCGCTATGTCTGCAAGGCACGCACGCCAGAATGCTGGCGCTGCCGGGTGGCGGATCTGTGCAGCTATCGGAAGAAGACTCCGGAACCTGCCCGCAAGGCGCCGGTTCGAAAGGAGTAGGCTTCAAACGGCGAAGCCGCCTTTCGAGGAGACGACCGATGCTCCGCTCCGTACTTTACTCCGGCTTCATCTCGGCAAGCCTCGCGCTGGTATCGGGCTGCGCCCCGCTCGGCACCAGCCGCACCTTTGTGAGCGATGCACGCCCCGCCGCTGCGGTGGGCAAGGCGCAGCGCTGCATAAACACCTCGCTGATCTCGCGCCAGACGGTTCAGGACGACCGCACGATCGATTTCCGGCTGGGCTCGACCATCTATCGCAACACGCTCCCCTCGCCCTGCCCGCGCCTGGGATCGCTGCGCTCGATCGCCTACGAGCCGCTGGCGGGTCAGTTATGCGCCAATCAGACGGTCCGCGTGATCGATCCGATCGACGGCGGCGCATCGCAGGGTGCAGTCTGCGGCCTGGGCGATTTCGTCCCGGTCGAATATGTCGATCGGACGAAAGACGCGATGGGCTCCTGATCCCTAAACGTCGTCCGCCGAAATCATCTCCGCGCGGTCCAGCTCTCCCGTCATGCTTGCCACCGTCACGGCCACCGCCGCGTCACCGCTGACATTCGTCGTGGTGCGCATCATGTCCATGATCCGGTCGATCCCCGCGACCAGAGCGATGGTTTCAAGCGGCACGCCGACCGCGCCGAACACCAGCACCATCATGATCAGGCCCGCACCCGGAATGCCCGCCGCGCCGATTGCGCCCAGCGTGCCGAGGATGGATATCAGGAAATAATCGTTCCAGGTCAGGTCCACGCCGAAGGCCTGTGCCCCGAAGATGGTGGCGAGGCCGAGATACATGGCCGTGCCGTTCATATTGATCGTCGCGCCCAGCGAGATCACGAAGGCGGCGACCGATTTCGACACGCCGAGATTTCGCTCCGCACAGCGCAGGGTCACCGGCAAGGTCGCATTGGAGCTGGCGGTCGAGTAGCTGACCGCGATCGCATCGGTGATCCCGCGGAAGAAATCGATCACCGGCAGCTTGGCCAGAAATTTGATCATCCCGGCATAGATCAGCCCGATTATCAGCAGACAGCCGAAATAGTTGAGCGCGACGAGGATACCGAGCGCCTGCAGCGCCTGCAGCCCCAGCGTACCCGCTACCCACGCCATCAGCGCGAACACGCCAAACGGGGTCAGTTCCATCACGATCATGGTGACCTTCTGCATCACCACCGATCCGCTTTCGAAGATGGCGAGGACGGGCTTGCCCTCTTCCTTCGCCATCAGAATGCCGATGCCGATCAAGAGCGAGAACACGATCAGCGGCAGGACATTCACGTCCGCCATCACCTGAACCGGGCTGTCGGGCACCACTTCCAGAATCATGTCGCGGAAACCGACCGCCTGTTCCTGCCGCGCCTGCGCGTTTTCGAGCGCGCCCTGATCGAGCGCCATCGTGCTGCCATCGATGCGCGAACCGGGGGTGAAGAAGCTGCCGATGGCAAGGCCCAGCCACACCGCCATCTGCCCGGTTACGACGAACAGCAACAGCGCGCGCCAGCCGACGCTGCCGAGCTTTCTCAAATCCCCGATACTGGCGACGCCCGCGACGAGGCTGAAGAAGATCAGCGGCACCACCAGCATCTTGATGAAGGCGATGAAGATATCGCCGATGATCTTGATGCTTTCCGCGCCTGGCCCCCAGACGAAGCCGACGATCACGCCGAGAACGAGCGCCGCGATGACGCGCTGCCACAGCGGAATGGCGAACCAGGTTTTCATGTTTTGGCTTCCCTACCCGTATTTCGCGCGAAGCTACGCAAAGCGAGGAGGGAAGGGAAGCGTGCTTGCAGGAATCCTCCCCGAAAGCGGGAAGGTCAGGCCAGGGCCGCTTTGACGATACGCGCGTAGATACGGGCCAAGACGTGCAGATCCTCGACCGCCACGGCCTCGTCGCGCTTGTGCATGGTCGCATTGACCAGCCCGAATTCGATCACCGGACATACGGCGCGCAGGAAGCGCGCATCGGACGTGCCCCCGGTGGTGGAAGGCTCGGGATCGACGCCGGTTTCCGCCTTTACTGCGTTGGCGATGATGGCGGAAAACTCGCCAGGCGGGGTCAGGAACGGCTCGCCGGAGACGATGGGCAGCGCGGTGCCGCCATGCTTTTTCGCGATGGCGACCACTTTGTCGGATAGCGAGGCGCCCGAATGGGTGTCGTTGAAGCGGATCGAAATGCGCGCCTTTGCCACGGCGGGGATGACATTGTGCGCGGTGTTACCGACTTCCAGATCGGTGATTTCGAGATTGGAGGGCTGGAACCAGTCGGTGCCTTCGTCGAGCACCAGCGCGTCCAGTTCGGCCAGCATGGCGACCAGCTTCGGGATGGGATTGTCGGCCAGATGCGGATAGGCGACGTGGCCCTGCGTCCCCTCGACCTCCAGCCAGATATTGACCGAGCCCCTGCGGCCGATCTTCATCATGTCGCCCAGGCGATTGACGCTGGTGGGTTCGCCGACGAGGCAGAGATCGGGCTGTTCGCCGTGCTCGCGCATCCAGTCGATCAGCGCGCGCGTTCCGTGCAGCGCGGGGCCTTCCTCGTCGCCGGTGATGATGAAGCTGACCGTCCCCGCATCCTCCGGCACATCCGCCACCGCCGCCGCCATGCAGGCGATCGCGCCCTTCATGTCGACCGCGCCGCGCCCGTAAAGCAGATCGCCTCTGATTTCCGGCTCGAACGCTCCGCTCGCCCAGCCCTCACCCGGAGGGACCACGTCGAGATGGCCTGCGAAAGCGAAATGTTTGGAGCCCGGCGGACCGCGGCGCACCGCGAAGAGGTTTTCGACCGGCGCCTCCGGCGATCCCGCCTCGCCATCGCCCCGCGTGAAACGCGTAACTGTAAAGCCGAGCGGAGCCAACATGTCTTCCATCGCGTCGAACACCGCGCCGGTGGCGGGGGTGACGCTGGGCGCGGCGATCAGCCGCTTGGCGAAGTCGAGAACATCGGTCATCCTTGGTGCGCTAGCAGGAGTGCGCGCCCATGCCCAAGCTCGATCTCGACGCCATCCCGAAAACCAATCTCACCGGCTATCCGACGCCTTTCGACGAGGACGTGGCGGGCCGCTGGTATCGCCGCCTCGCGCCCGTCGCAGGGCTGACCAAGCTGGGCGCGAGCCATGTGACGCTGGAGCCGGGCGCGTATTCGTCACAGCGGCACTGGCATCGCGGGCAGGACGAGCTGGTTGTGATGCTCGAAGGAGAAGCGGTGCTGATCGAGGATGCGGGCGAGACCTTTGTACGGGCCGGAGATGTCCTCGCCTGGCCTGCGGGCGTGGAAGACGGCCATCGGCTCCACAACCCCTCCGACGAGCCGTGCGTGTACGTGGCAATCAGCGGCGGGGACCGCGCGAAGGATTCGGGCGAATATTCCGATATCGATCTCGTATTCGATGCCGAGGGGTATGCCCGCAAGGACGGCACTCGGTACGACGCGGAACGTCCGGCCTAGCGTTCGTCCACCGCCAGCGGACCCGGCGCGAACGCGGCGTCGAGCGCTTCGGCAATCCTCAGCCCAGCCTGCAAAACTCTCCGCCGTGCGATCGGAATGGCGCGATCGATCGCCTGCTGGTCGAGCATGGTCCGCTCTGCCAGGTCGCCCGTGCATGGATCGCAGCCATAGGCGTTGGGATAGACGAAGTCGCGCGACAGCTGCCAGCTTTCGCGGCCCCAATCCGCCGGACCGCCGCCTGCCAGTTCCGCGCGTTCGGCGGCGGTGTAACGGCGCACCACCGGCGGATTGCCGCTGATCGCACGCTCCGCGAGCGGCCCATCCCAGATCCAGTGCAGGTTCAATTCCGGCACGATCCCGTAATCGACCACCCGGTCATTCCCCCCGCGATCGTCGAGATCGCCCGAATGGAGCGGCATGTGGATGTCGCCCGCGAAATGGACGAGGAAGGCGAGCGCTTCGAGGCGGACATTGGCGGGCAGGCTCTCATCGGCCAGCACGCGCTGGTTGCGCGTGACCTGCGCGCTGACGCAGGATCCGCCCGAACAATTCTTGCGGTCGCTGTATTCCTCGGTGATCGGTTCGGTCTGGTAGTGCCAGGGGAAGGTATAGGCCCAGCGCCAGCCTTCGCCGCGCAGGCAGTCGGGCCATACCGACGCGTCCTGGATGCTCGCCAGCGGGCAATCGGGCGTGCCGATCTGATCTTCGACCCGCATCAACCGCTCTATGGCGCGGCGCGTTTCGGGCTTCACATTCGCTTCGGCGATGTCGGCAGTGATGGTGTGGGCGTAGAACCCCCAAGCGGAGGCCGTCTGGGGCAGCGCCAGCGCGAAGGCGGCGGCGATAAGTGCGAACAGGCGCATCAGGCTTCTCCGGGCGCGGTTTCGTATTGTTCGATCACCCATTCCTCGTTCTCGGAGGCGGCGATCCAGCTCTGCATCCAGTCATGCTCCCACACCGCTTCCATATAGGTCGCGGCGAAACCGGGCACGCCGATGCCGTAGCTGATGAAGCGGCTGACCACGGGGGCATAGAACACGTCCGCCGCGCCGAACGTGCCGAACAGGAACGGCCCGCCATCGCCGAAGCGCGCCCGCGCCTCCGCCCACAGGCCGAGAATGCGCACGATGTCGTGCTTGCAGGCATCGGACAGATGAACGCCTTCGAAGCGCTTCCTGATATTCATCGCGCATTCGCTGCGCAGCGCATGGTAGCTCGAATGCATTTCGGCGACCATCGCGCGGGCCATGCCGCGCGCGGTATCGTCCTTGGGCCAGAACCGCTCGCGCCCGACCTTGTCCGCGCAATATTCGAGAATGGCGAGGCTGTCCCAAATGACGGTTTCGCCGTCCCACAGGATCGGCACCTTGCCCGACGAGGCCTGGAAGCCGTCCTGCTGCTTGGCGCTTTCCCACTGTTCGCCGAACATCGGCACGGTGATCTCCTCGAAGGAGAGGCCCGATTGCTTGACCGCGAGCCAGGCGCGCAGCGACCAGCTGGAATAGTTCTTGTTGCCGATAATCAGTTTCATGGGATGCCCCGTTTGCTTGGTCGCGCGGTAAAGGCTCGCCGGGACGCTGTCGAGGTGGATGCAGGCTCTAGGCGCATCGCTCGGCCAGCTGTATGAAAGCATCATGACACTGCGCCCCTTCCACCTCGCCTTCCCCGTCCGCGACCTGGCGGAGGCACGCGCCTTCTACGGCGACCTGCTCGGCTGCGCAGAGGGGAGAAGCTCCGACGAATGGGTCGATTTCGATTTCTTCGGCCATCAATTGGTAGCGCATACGGGCGGCGAGGCCGGAGACCGCGCAAGCAATTCCGTCGACGGCCACGACGTGCCTGTTCCGCATTTCGGCGTGTTGCTGGAGATGGACGACTGGCAGAAACTGGCGGACAGGCTGGTAGCAGCGGGCACGGTTTTCGCGATGGAGCCGACGATCCGCTTCAAGGGCCAGTCGGGCGAACAGGCCACCATGTTCTTCCGCGACCCCAGCGGCAACGCGCTTGAGTTCAAGGCGTTTGCCGACGATGCGATGATCTTCGCGAAGTAGCGCGGAAGCCGCGCGCCTGCGCACGGCACGCGGGCGAGCAGCTGCTTCGCCTCCCGCCTAAGCGGCTTCGCTTCTCGCCAGATGCGCTTCCTTGAAGCGCGTGGCACCGTTCACGAGCACCGAAACCGTCTGATCGACGCTGCGGAAACGCTGCTCCGTCCCATCCAGCGTGGCGACGAGTTTGCCGACGTCCCGATCCGCTCTCCGGCTCATGTCCCGCATGGAGGATGCCGTTGCCGCCGTTTCATCGATCGTACGCGTCACGGATCGCATTTTGGTCTTCTGGTCGGCTGTCTTGCTCCGAAGGGCCTGGGAAAGATCGTTGATACTGACGATCGCCGCTTCGATCGTATTGTTGGCGGCCAAGGCCTGCCCGACCATTTCCCGCATCTCGACGAGATCGGATTCTGTCTTTGCCGCAGCTTCGTCGATCTGCTGAGCGAGCGATTTGACCTCCTGGGCCACCACGGCGAAGCCGGTACCGGCGTTTCCGGCCAAGGCAGCCTCGATCCTTGCGTTGAGCGAGAGAAGGCGGCTTTTGTCGGCGAGCGAGCGAATGATACCGAGGACATCGTTGGCGCTGTCGACCCGCGTCACGCACGTGTCTGCTATGCTCTTTCCTGCCCGGGCGCTCTCGACGGCGATGCGGGTTTCCGACGCAACGCCGTCCAGATCGAAAACCAATTGCTCGAACAGCGCGCCGATCTCGCCGGTGATGGCCGATGCATCGTTCAGGGAGTTCGCCGATCGTTCCGAAGCCGTCGCCAGTTCGGTGATAGAGGCCGACGCTTCGCGTGCCGCCGACAGCCCCTGGCCATGCTGGCTGCGCGTGTCCTTCGACGCGTCGGCCACGGACGAAATCGTGGACTGGACCTGTTCGTGAAAAAGGTCGGCGTCGGTCTGGCGCGCTTCCATCATTCCGGCGAGCTGCCGCTCGATCGTGACGTCATCGTAAGTCAGGACGGCGCCGTTGCCGTGGGAAGGAAAATAGGAAATTCTGAGGATCATGCCATCGTCGAAATGATGGAATATCTCCTTGTCCTCGTCAGCCGATTTCCATGTCCGGTGATTTTCGTGGACATTGGCGATCCGCTCTTCGGACCAGCCGACCTTCCGGCCTATACAGGCCAGGAATTCTCCGAGGCTGCTCCCCTTACCGATCGAATTCGCGTCGCAACCGAACAGGGTGAGGGCCTTCGGACCGATCAGCTGGATGATCTCGGCTTCGTCCAGGATCACGACGCCGTTCCCAATATGGGCAAGTGCGCGGGCCCAGACTTCGTTCATGCTCATTCGCGTGTCTCTTCGATCGGTGAACCCGGCTTCGGGGCCCATTCTAATGGCACACGGCGGTTAACACGGATTAAAACCTTGCTGCGTGCAAACGCGCAAAAAATACCGGAGAATACGTGAATCTGTCGGCTTATCCGACGATTTAGACCCCTGCGTCGCTCAGCACCGCGGCGCGCAGTTCGTCGATGCCCATGCCCTTCTCGCTGCTGGTCACATGGACATGCGGATAGGCGGCGACGTGTTTCCTGGCTTCGGCTTCGGTCGCCGCGACAACTTTCGCCAGCTCGCTCGCCTTGATCTTGTCGGCCTTGGTCAGGACTACGCGATAGCCGACCGCCGCCTCGTCGAGCATTGTCATCATCTCGCGGTCGACATCCTTCAGCCCGTGGCGGCTGTCGACGAGGACCAGATTGCGGGCCAGCACCTGCCGCCCGCGCAGATATGTGCGGACCAGCTTGCGCCATTTCTCGACCACCGCGACCGGTGCCTTGGCGAAACCGTAGCCGGGCATGTCGACGAGGCGGAACAGCGTCGGCTCGCCCACTTCGAAGAAGTTCAGCTCCTGCGTGCGGCCCGGCGTCACCGAGGTACGCGCGATCGCGCGGCGGCCGGTCAAAGCGTTCAGCAGCGAGCTCTTGCCCACATTGGAGCGCCCGCAAAAGGCGATTTCCGGCACGTCCGGATCGGGCAGGAATTTGAGCTGCGGCGCGGAGAGGAGGAAATCCACCCGACCGGAAAACAGCTTTCCCGCCCGCTTTACCAGGGCCGCCTGTTCGGCCTGTTCCGCTTCGCTCGTCACCCGTTCGCCTTGGCGGCGGCAGCCGCTTCCTTCTCGGCCTTTTCCTTTTCCGCCGCCGCGCGCAGCTGCGGGTGCTTGGAATAGAGATATTTCTGCTGCGCCAGCGTCAGGATGTTGCTGGTGTTCCAGTAAAGCAGCAGGCCGGCGGCAAAGGGCGCCATCACGAACATCAGAATCCACGGCATGATCGAGAAAATCTGCTGCTGAACCGGGTCCATCGCACTGGGGTTCATCTTGAAGGTGAGCCACATGGTGAAACCGAGCAGCAGGGCCAGCACCCCGATGCCGAAGATGATCATCAGGAAGCCGGGCACTTCGATGCCGAGAGCCGCCAGTCCGTTGGCGAGGTTCCACGGATCGGGCGCGGAGAGATCGTGGACCCACAGGAACTTCTCGTGCCGCATTTCGATCGCGAGGATGAGCACTTTATAGAGCGCGAAGAAGATCGGAATTTGAAGGATCAAGGGCAGGCAGCCGGCGAGCGGATTGACGCCTTCGTCCTTGAACAGCTTCTGGATCTCCTGCTGCTGCTTCGTCCGGTCGTCCTTATATTTTTCCTGCACCGCCTTCATCTTGGGCTGAATCGCCTTCATCGCGGCCATGGAGGAAAACTGCTTCTGCGCGACCGGGAACATCAACCCGCGCACGACCACCGTCAGAAGAATGATCGCGACGCCGAAATTGCCGACCAGCCCATTGAAGGTTTTGAGCAGCCACAAAAGCGGCTTTTCGAACCAGCGGAACCAGCCCCAGTCGATCGCGAGGCCGAACTGCGCGATGCCCGCGTCCTGATAGGCGTCGAGCACCGAGCTTTCCTTGGCGCCCGCGAACAGGCGCGTGGTACTGGAGGTCTGCTGACCCGCGCCGACCGTCATCGGATCATGGATCAGATCGGCGCGGAACAGGTCGTTGCCGAGGCTGCGGAAATCGGCGCGGAACTCCGCCGTCTGGACCGGGACCAGAGCAGAGAGCCAGTAAATGTCCGTGAAGCCGAGCCACGCCGCGCGACCCGGAGCGGCCACGGTGCCCGCTTCGGCGACGTCGTCGTAATCATTGTCGTAATCCGCCGATCCGTCGAACACGCCGATCGGGCCGGAATGCGCGATCCACATATCCTGCGTCGCGGTCTCGCTCGTCCGCGCGATATAGGAGAAGGGCTGAACCACCGCCGCGCCCGCGCCCGCATTGCCGACGGTCTGCTGAGCGGTGATCATGTATTCATCGTCGATCGACAGTTCGATCCGGTAACGCAGGCCATCCTCGCCGGTGCGCGTCAGCACGACCGGGCTGTCGGGCGAGAGCACGTCGCCATCGGCCTGCCAGGTCGCGCCCATCCCGGCGCGCTGTCCGTTGGCGAGGAAGCCGAATTCGGCCCATTGCTGGGTCTCGGTCCCCTCGGGCGAAAACAGGCGGACGTAGTCGGACCCCGGCTCGGTCGTTTCGCGATAATGCGTAAGCACCAGATCGTCGATCCGGGCGCCTTCCAGATTGATCGAGCCCTGCACGCTCGGCGCATCGATCCGCACTCGATTGCCGCCGCGCAAGGCGGTCGCGAGATCGACCGGGCGCGCTACCGGCCCCGTGCCGACGGTGCCAACATTGCCGCCATCGGCGACCGCGGCGTTTTCTGCGGGCGTATCCGCCTTTTCCGCCTGCTGGACCTCGACCGGCTGCGGATACAGCCAGCCCATGGCAGCGTCCCAGCCGAACAGCAGCAGCGCCGAAAGGACCACTGCCAGGATCAGGTTGCGCGAATTGTTCAAGATCGATCCCATCCGTCGATTTGCCTGCCGGGCGAGATGGGGGCCGGCAGGTGTATTGGCAAGGTATATCAGTCCGAGAAAACGAAGCCCCGGGCCTAGCGAGCCGGTCAGGGAACCGGATCGTGGCCGTGGCCGCCCCACGGGTGGCAGCGCAGTATACGCTTCGTCGCCAGCCATCCACCCCTGATTGCACCGTGTTTGCTGAGCGCTTGCACAGCGTATTCGCTGCACGACGGGGAGTAGCGGCAGGTAGGTGGCAGGATGCGGCTCGGCCCCCATTGCCAGGCACGCGCGATCCAGATCAGCGGATATTTCATGCCAAGGCCTTGGCGGGCCGCCCGCCCTTGCGGCGTGGGCCGCGATGCGGAGGCCGTCGCCGGTCCCCCTTGCCCGCAGCGGCGCGCGCCAGCGCTTCGTCGAGCTCGGCCGACAGCGCTGTAAAATCGCGCTCGATCCCGCCGTCACGCCCGATGAGGACATGATCGTGATCGGCGAGACCGCGTTCCGGCAAAGCCGCGCGCAGCAATTCGCGGAAGCGCCGCTTCATCCGGTTGCGGACCACGGCATTGCCGACCTTCTTGGTCACCGTGATCCCGAATCGCTTACCCCGCCCTCCATTGGGGTGGGCCAGCAGCACAAAGCCGGGCCGCGCCACGCGCAATCCGCGATTCGCGGCCAGAAAGTCGGCGCGCTTGCGGATGGTGGAGGGCGGAGCGGGCATTTCGTGAGGATAGCTTGGAGCGAAGGGAGAGTCTTTGGGTTTTGCTAACCCGCCTGCGCGGGTTAGTCCTCGGCGCTGATCTTCCGCTTCGCTTCGGGCGACTGCGAGCGCGCTTGCGACCGGCTAGTCACCGGTCGGGATCGGTCACCGGCCACCATCTCGCTCGCGGCTGACACGCGCACGAAAACGGGCTCCATGGGGAGCCCGCAAGGCCGATTGGCCGCTATCGACGCCGTCGGGCGCGAAGGTAATGCACCCGCCGAAGCGGGCGCTTCTGGATTACGCGCAGAGGTTCTTGCGGCCGCGCTTGCGGCGAGCGCGCAGAACCTTGCGGCCACCGGGAGTCGCCTTGCGGGCGAAGAAGCCGTGGCGACGGGCGCGTACAAGGTTCGAAGGCTGGAAAGTCCGCTTCATCGGATCGTCCTTAAAAAAATCGGGTTCGAGGCGCGGATATGCCGCGCCAACAAAAAGGGCCGCCCGTCGAGGCGACCGCTGACAGGAGGCGCGCTTAGAATAGCCGCGCCCCTCCGTCAAGCCTCTAACAGATCACGACACTTCGAGCGAGAGGTAGGCAATCCGCGGGTTTTGCACGCGCGGTTGCGGAGCCGAAGCCCGCTCGACCGGGGCGCGATAACCGACCCAGTCGCGCATTTCTGCCGCGCGCATCCACCGCGCACGATGGTGGGGCACCGAATTGGTCATCGCATAGAAGGCACGCGCCTGCCGATCGTCCATGCCCATTTCGCGATAATAGTCGAGATAGGTGCGATTCTGCGGCGCATCCATGGCGAAATCGTCCGCCTCGCGACCGTATTCGTCGCGCCAGCTATGGACGGCGAATTCCGCCCCATTGTCGATGCGGCGCTCGACGCCCGCCAGGAACAGTTCCACCGCGCCCGAACGGACCGAGCCGTTGGCAGGCACCACGGTCGACAGGCCCGCGCGCCGGATCATGCGCCCCAACTCCAGATTGGCACGATCGTCCAGCGTCCCCGGGCATTCGACCATTTCCAAGCGAGCCAGACCTGGATGATCGCGCAGCAAACGCGCGAACTGCGCGGGGCTGCGCGAATCGGTCTCGCCCAACAACATGACTGTCTGGCCATCGACCACACGGAAGGGGCCGTATTCGACCGCACCATAGCTCGGCCGCACTCGGTGCGATTCGACGAAACGCTGAGTGTGCGGCTGGGGCGCAGAAGCGCGCACGCTCTGCGCGGGGCGCCAGACTGGCAGATCGGCTGGCTCGGCGGCGTAAAGCAGTGGCTGTCCGGCCAGCGGCACGTTGGGCCGAGCATAGGCGATCCGGGGCTGCAAGGTTTCCTGCACTACCGGCTGGCCGGGAAGGTAGATCATGCCGAGCGATTGAGCCGCGGCGGGCGACGTGCCGATGAAGGTAGCGGCGAAGGCGGCGAGAGCGATAGGAGCGGAGCGGGTCATGCATCCGGTATCGCCGTGCGGACTTGCAAAGCTGCCAACGCCTTTGGCTAACGGGTTTTTACCTTGCTTTCAAAAGCATCCGTCTTCGACCGCGTCCCCTCTCGACAGGCCGCGCTTTGCGCCGCACAAGGATGATTAACAGGGGATATTTTTCGGGGGGTTCGCTTGGTCGCACTGGTTCGTACGGTGGCCTATCTCGGCCTGGAGGCGCGCGCCGTGGAGGTGCAGTGCCAAGTCGCGCCCGGTCTGCCGCGCTTCGCGGTGGTGGGCTTGCCGGACAAGGCGGTGGGCGAAAGCCGCGAGAGGGTGCAGGCCGCGCTGTCCGCGATGGGGCTGGCGCTGCCGCCCAAACGGATCACGGTGAACCTGTCTCCAGCCGATCTGCCCAAGGAAGGATCGCATTACGATCTGCCGATCGCGCTGGCGCTGCTCGCGGCGATGGGTGTTACCGATGCCGAGCAGCTGACCGAATATATCGCAGTCGGGGAACTCGCACTCGATGCGCGGATCGTGCCCTCGCCCGGCGCGCTTCTCGCCGCGATCCATGCGAGCGAGCAAGAATGCGGCCTGATCTGTCCGCGCGCCCAAGGGGCCGAAGCCAAATGGGCAAGCGAGGTTCCGGTCATCGCCGCGCCCGATCTTGCCAGCCTGTTAAATCATCTGAAGGGCACGCAAAGACTACCCGATCCGAAGCCCGGCGAGATCGAGGCAAACGCACCGGGGCCGGATTTGAAACGCGTCAAAGGCCAGGAAACCGCCAAGCGCGCGTTGGAAATCGCGGCGGCGGGTGGACACAATCTTTTAATGATCGGGCCGCCGGGTGCAGGCAAATCGCTTCTGGCAAGTTGTCTGCCCGGTATTCTGCCCGACCTCTCGCCTGCCGAGGCGCTGGAAGTCAGCATGGTCCAGTCAGTCGCGGGCACGCTCGAAGAAGGCCGGATCAGCCGCGCGCGCCCGTTTCGCGCACCGCATCATTCGGCGAGCATGGCGGCGCTGACCGGCGGCGGCCTGAAAGTGAAGCCGGGCGAAGTCAGCCTGGCGCATCTCGGGGTGCTCTTTCTCGACGAATTGCCCGAATTCCAGCGCCCGGTGCTCGATTCGCTGCGCCAGCCGCTTGAAACCGGCAAGGTCGATGTGGCGCGGGCCAATGCGCATGTGAGCTTCCCGGCGCGCGTCCAGCTGGTCGCGGCGATGAATCCGTGCCGTTGCGGGCATCTCGGCGATCCGGCGCTGGCGTGTTCGCGGGCGCCGCGCTGCGCGGCTGACTACCAGTCGCGGGTATCCGGGCCGATGCTCGACCGGATCGATCTGCATGTGGAAGTCGATCCGGTCAGCGCCGCAGACCTCGCCCTTCCCCCGCCCGCCGAAGGCAGCGCCGAGGTCGCGGCACGGGTCCGCGCAGCGCGCGAGCGGCAGACAGCGCGATTCGAAGACAGCGGCGCGCGCAGCAATGCGGAACTGGATGGGGACGCGCTCGACCGCTTCGCCGAACCCGACGAAGCGGGGCGCAAATTGTTGATGCAGGCCGCCGACGCCATGCGCCTGTCCGCGCGCGGCTATGTCCGGATACTGCGCGTCGCCCGTACGATCGCCGATCTGGCAGGCGCAGAGACTGTGGGGCGCATCCATATCGCCGAAGCGCTCAGCTATCGTCGCCAAGCTCCCCGCGCCTGAGTATCCCCAGCGCCTGATCAATCCGCATAGGGCGTGTTCTTGAGGAGTTTGCGCGTGTAATCCGGCGCGCCATCGTCCCACCAGACAGGGCCGCGTTCGCCGAGGGCGATTTTCGCCTCGTGCACCTTTGCCCGTGCGGCTTTTTCAGCCTCCGCGTCGCCGTTTCGTTTGGTGGCAGCGACCGAACGGCGCGCATCCATCAGGGCATCGACCCAGCGCTGGCGCTCGTCCTCGTCCAGCGAGGGGTCGCTGGACCGCCACAGCCTACCGCGCACGACGATGTAGCGGCCGTCGGGCGTGCGCTCGGGTCCATCAGACGAACCCCCTTCGCTCAGGCAGCGCCTCTCAAGCCGTCACGGGTCGCCATGTCGCCGCGCGATACCGGAGCGACCGGCTCCGCCTGCGAGCCATCGGCGCGCTTGCCGACATTCGCCCTCTCGACCAGCGCAAGGTCTTCAGGGCCGAGAATGCGTCCCTCCTGCGACAGGATCGAGACCGGGCCGATCGGCAACCGGTCCCGCTCGTCGACAAGAACCGGGTTCTCGACCACTTCGGCACCGTATTTCTGCCCCCATTGGCGCAGCGCGATCATCGCGGGCAAAAGGTCCATCCCCTTGTCGGTCAGCCGGTATTCGATCTTGCGGCGATCTTCCGCCATCGGCTGGCGCCCCAGAATCCCGTGTTCGACCAGCCTGCCGAGGCGGTTCGACAGGATATTGCGGGCGATCCCCAGCTCGCTCAGAAATTCTTCGAAATGATGCAGGCCGTTGAAGCTGGCGCGCAGGATCATGAAGCTCCACCGCTCGCCCATCACCTCGAGCGCCATCGGCAGACCGCATTCGGTCAGTTCGCGCAGCGGTTCCCGAATTTCGCCCATCTCATCCTCAATTCGCATCACGCCAAACCGGCAACCTAAACGGATTTTGCGCCTTGGCAAAATTATCGCACATTTAAGGTTGCAAATCGAGACCTATCTAAGTAAGTAGCGATTCGCAACTGGTTGCATAATGCAACTGGCTTTTGAAAGGACCACTCTCATGGCTTTCTTCGCGTCTCGTCCGCATTGTGCCGGTTTCGCCCCGGTCGCCCACCTCTCCGCAGCCACGCTCGCCCTCGGCTATACTTTCGCCGCTTTCGGTGCGGTGCTTGCGCCCTCCCCCGCTGCGGCGCAGTCCGGCGCGTATTACGTCGCCGAGCTCGCCCAACCGGTCGAAGATACGCGCGCCGTGGCGGGCGGCGTCGCGTGGCGCTGTGCCGAGACGACCTGCGTCGCGCCCAAGGCGTCGAGCCGTCCGTTGCGGGTGTGCCGCGAATTGCAGCGCAAGGTCGGCCAATTGGCCAGCTTCACCGCCAAGGGCGAGGCTCTGGACGCCGAGGCGCTCGCTCGCTGCAACGGCTGATCACCGCCACGATCGCGTAACCGCTCCCTCTCCCAGAGAAGCGAGACCCTGTCCCGGCGTTCGCATCGCGAACGACCGGGACCTTTTATTGCGGGCCGAGCAATCCGCGCGATTCGAGATCGGCGCGCAGGGTCGGCGCATCGCGAAAATGGTGGACCTGCCAGCCGAGCGCGCGCGCCGCGGCGATATTGTCCGCATCGTCGTCGATGAAGAGCGTGGCCTCGGGATCGTGGCCGAATCGCTCCGCCGCCAGCGCGAAGATAGCGGCATCGGGCTTCGCGATCTTCTCCTTGCCGGACACCACGATCACGCGGAACAGGTCGAAGATCGGCGCAGTCGGGCGAAACCCGTCCCAGAACTCCGCGCCGAAATTGGTGATCGCGAACAGCGGCAAGCCCGCCGCGTCGAGGTCGCGGACGATTTCGAGGCTGCCGGGGACCGGGCCGGGAATCGTCTCATTGAAGCGTGTGGCATAGGCCCCGATCGCGTCGGCATAGTCGGGATATTCCGCCTGACGCTCGGGCACCATTTCGCTCAGCGGACGCCCGGCGTCGTGCTGGAAATGCCATTGCTCCGTGACGACTTCGGACAGCAGGAAGTCCAGCCGCTCCTCGTCATCGATCATTTTTTCGAACAGATTGCGCAGGTTCCAGCGGTAGAGCACGCGCCCCACATCGAATACGATTGCCTCGACGTCCCGATCGCGCCCGGTTTGCTGCTTTGTTTGCAACATCATGTCTCCAAATGCGAAAGGCCCGCACTCCGTGAAGGAGGCGGGCCGTTCCTGTCGCTCGCAGACCCATACGGGGTCCGCGCGAATCGCTTAGCCCTGGCGGGCCTTGAAGCGGCGATTGGTCTTGTTGATGACGTAGGTGCGACCGCGACGACGGATCACGCGGCAATCGCGGTGGCGGTTCTTCAGCGATTTGAGGCTGTTGCGGATCTTCATCGGTTCTCTCGAGTCTGTGCAGCGCGCGGGCCGCTCTCAAAAACAAGCGCGCGCCGGAGATAGGCTCCGACGCGCGGATTTCAAGCCGGGCGGTTAGCCGCGCCGGGCCGCCACGTCAATCGTTTAGCGGCGCGGTCCGCTCTATCCCCCGCACAATCCGATGCCCCGCCCACGCTCAACGCGGGGCCCCGGGCGTCGCATGATCGCCGCCGGGACATTGTAACGCCTTCGGGCGTTCGGTCCCTATAACTCTTTTCGCTCCGCACGCCCGACCGAAGGATTGCATGATGAACCGATCTGTCCCCACTCGCCTTCTCGCCGCAGCCCTGCTGGGTTCGGCGCTGGCCCTTTCCGCCTGCGCATCGACCCGCGCAGGCCCCGTCGAAGTCACGCGTTTCCTCGATCCGGCAGCGCGCGCGCAATTGGGCCAAGGTTCGATCTTCGTGACCGGCTTTGGCGCAGAGGACACACTCGAACTCGCGCCCTACAAGGCGGCGGTGGCGCGCGAACTGGCGCAGGCCGGCTATAACGAAACCGCGCGCACCAGCGCGGGCCAGATCGCGGAAGTGCGGGTCACGCGGTACGAGCTGGGCCGCAACGGCCAGCGCAGCCCGGTAAACGTGGGCGTCGGCGGATCGACGGGCACCTACGGGTCGGGCCTCGGACTCGGCATCGGAATCAATCTGGGCGGCGGAGGCGGCGCGCAAGTCGGCACCGAAATGGCCGTCGTCATTCGCGAAGCGAGCGGCGGGCGCGTGTTGTGGGAAGGCCGTGCCGACTTCACCGCATCGGAAAACTCGCCCCTTGCGGAACGCGCTGCCAGCGCCCAGACGGTCGCCGCCGCGCTGTTCAGCGATTTTCCCGGCAATAATGGCGAAACGATAGAGGTCGAGGTCCCGTAACGTGAGCGATATTCGCATCGATTCCGCATTCGACAGTGGCAATATCGAGGTTCTCTCGATCGACGGGGCGAGTGCGAAACTCGCCATCCCGCTGGATGATCATTCCGAGTTCAAGCAGTGGTTTCACTTCCGCGTGTCGGGCGCGGAAGGGCGCGAGCTGGAGCTCAAGATCACCGGACTCAACGACAGCGCCTATCCCGGCGGCTGGCCGGACTATGACGCCGTGGTGTCGGAAGATCGCGACTATTGGGGCCGCGCGCGCTCCAGTTTCGACAAGGATGCCGATAACGGCACGCTGACGATCCGCTATACGCCCGCCAGCGACCTGGCCTGGTTCGCCTATTTCGCGCCCTATTCGATGGAACGGCACCACGATCTCGTATCCGAAGCGGCGGCGAGCGAGGGCGTTTCCCACCGTACGCTCGGCTCCTCGCTCGATGGACAGCCGATCGACTGCCTCAGCCTCGGAGATGGGGATATGCAGGTCTGGCTCTATGCCCGCCAGCATCCCGGCGAAACGATGGCCGAATGGTGGATGGAAGGCGCGCTCGAAGTGCTCACCGATCCGAGCGACAGCGTGGGCCGCAATCTACGGCAGAAATGCTGCTTCCATATCGTACCGAACTGCAATCCAGACGGATCGCGCAACGGCAATCTGCGGGTCAACGGCGTGGGCGCGAATTTGAACCGCGAATGGGCGGAGCCGAGCGCCGAACGCTCGCCCGAAATTCTCGCGATCCGCAATGCGATGGACGAGACCGGCGTCGATTTCGCCATGGACGTCCACGGCGACGAGGCGATCCCGGTGGCCTTCCTCGCCGGGTTCGAAGGCATTCCGAGCTGGACGGACGAGCAGGGCGAGAAATATTATCGCTTTGAAAAAATCCTCGACCGGCGCAGCCCGGATTTCCAGACCGAACAGGGCTATGTGAAATCGAAACCCGGCACGGCCAATCTGAAGATAAGCACCAATCAGGTGGCGGAACGCTTCGGCGCGTGTGCGATGACGCTGGAAATGCCCTATAAGGACAATCCGGCCAATCCCGAGCTCGATCAGGGCTGGAGCCCGGAACGCTGCAAGATGCTGGCGCGCGACTGCCTCGCCAGCCTGCTCGAATATCTGGAAACCGACGCGAAATAGGGCGCTCAGGCCACCATCGGCTCCAGAAGCCGGATGGTGCGCGCCTGCGCGTCAATTTCGACCTCGCCCCCGTGCGGCAGGCTGAGCTGATTGCTCAGATGGCCGATATTCGCGCCGACGAAGGCGGGAATGCCCAGGGGCGCGAGGTGCGTGTCCAGCACCTCGTCGAGCGAAAAGCCCTCGTAATCGGGATCGGTCGTTGCACAGGCACTGCAACGGCCGAACACCACGCCTGCAAGCCGCCCCAGTACGCCTGCGAGCGATAAGTGCTGGAGCATCCGGTCGATCCGGTACTCCGCTTCTGCGATGTCTTCGAGGAAAAGGACCGCACCGTCGAAATCGGGCAGCCAGGGCGTGCCCATCAACGAGGTCAGGACGGTGAGATTGCCGCCCAGCAGGCGACCGCGCGCACGGCCCGGCGTGATCGTGCGGCCGAGCGGCAGCGGTCGACCGGGCTCTTCCTGTGTTCCGCCCAGCACTGGCGTCTCGCCAGTGAAAGCCATCCGCCACAGGCTGTTCCAGCTATTCTCAGGCCAAGAACTCGCCGCATTGGGCGCGTGCAGCGACATGAAGCCAGCCCGCTTCGCGATTGCGAGGTGCAGCGCGGTGAGGTCGCTGAAGCCGATCAGGAGCTTGGGATTGCGGCGGATCGTTTTCCAGTCGAGCAAAGGCAGGATCCGCGCCGAGCCCCAGCCGCCCCTCACTGCGAAGATCGCGCTGATGTCCGGATCGGCGAACATCGTGTCGAGGTCGCTCGCCCGCGCGGCATCGTCCCCTGCAAGATAGCCGGAGGTGTCGGCGACATGCTTACCCAGCCGGGGCACCAGACCCATCCCGCGCACGGTGAACAGCGCATTCGCGATCTGGCGCTCGGACACCGCGCTGGCAGGGGCGACGAGGCCGACCGTGTCGCCCAGGCGAAGGCGTGACGGCTTGCGCAAACCGCGCGCCAGCGAGGGCGCGGGCAGCAGCGGGCTCGCCGCAAGCGCCGCCAATCCGCCCAGCGCGGCGCGGCGTGTGGTCACGTCAGGCTCGCTGGTCCGAAAGCGTGGGGGAGCAGATCGGACAATTTCACGCGCTGCACCGCGTCCGGCCCTACGCAGAGCACGTCGGGATCGGTGCCGCCCAATTGCGCCAATTCGTTCAGCACCTGGCGGCAGCGCCCGCAGGGGGTGATCGGCATGTCGCCCGGCCCCGTCACCGCGACCGCTTCCAGCCCGCCGCGCACGCCGCCATCCATGGCCTTGGCCACCGCCACCGTCTCCGCGCAGAGCGCCAGGCCGTAGCTTGCGTTTTCGATATTGGTGCCCGTCACCACGCTGCCATCGGCGAAGCGCAAGGCCGCGCCCACAGCAAACCGGGAATAGGGCGAATAGGATTGCGTCGCGGCCTTGCGGGCGGCGGCGATGAGATCGTCGTCTGTCATGCTTTCGCTCGTATAGGGTCCGGCCCGGCTTGTCGAAGCCCAGTCATACCCTGGGGCCACGTTCAGGGGCGAACCACCACCCAGCGCAGCGGCTCCTCCGCCGCTTCGGTCTGCAACTCGCCATTGGCGGTCCAGAGCAGCCAGGGCCGCCCGCCGTAATCGGGTTCGAACCAGTCCCGCTCCAGCCACAGATTGCGCTCGATCCGGGCGGCGATCCCGTAATGCTCCTCGAAGGCGGGCGAGACCTTCAGAATCACCGGCTGGCCCGCATGGGCCTCGATCTGGTTGACCAGCGTCATCAATTCGCTCTGGATCGCGGCGCGGCTGACGCGCTCCGGGCAATCCTTGGCCGTACGCTCCAGAGCGATCGCAGGCGGCAGCATGTCGGCATCGCGCGGGACCATGGTGACGAAATTGGCGGACTGCCCATCGGCGGGCACGCAGGGATCGAACACGAGGACCGCGCCGACCTGGAGACCGGCAGCCCGCGCGGCCTCCACATTGTCCGGAAAGCTGCGATCCTTGGTCCGCGCGCCCTCGCTCGCCTTCAAATAGGCGAAATTCGCGCCCAGCCCTTTCAGCGTCGCGAAGGCCACGGGGCCGTCCTCAGCCGTGACCATCGCGCCCTGATCGGGCCAGGCCGCTTCGTCGGGCCGCCAGCCGCGCGCCTCCCACCAGGCCCAGGCCCCGCCGACAAACGCCAGCAGCACCAGCACGGCGAGAATGCGCGCGAAGCGGCTGGTGCCCTTGCTGCGGGTACGCCGGGCGCGGCTGGGCCGCCGGCGGGATGGGCGCGCCACGTCCGCTCAGCCCTTGATGTGGAGGACGCAAATCAGCGTAAACAGGCGGCGCGCGGTCGCGAAATCGGTTTCCACCTTGCCTTCGAGCCGTTCCATCAACAGCTCGGCAGCCCGGTTGTGGACGCCGCGCCGCGCCATGTCGATCGTCTCGATCTCCGCAGCCGTGGCCTTGCGAATCGCCTGGTAATAGCTGTCGCAGATGGCGAAATAGTCGCGGATCGGACGGCGGAAGCGCGCGAGGCCCAACACCAGCTGTTCCACCGTGTTGCCACCTTCCTGCGCGATGGTGAGCGCCAGCCGCCCGTCCTGCACGGCGAGGGTCAGATCGTACGGGCCCATCGCCCCGCGTTCCACCGCGCGCAGCGGCTTGAAGCTGTTTTCCTCGATCAGATCGAAAATGGCGACGCGCCGCTCCTGCTCGATATCGGCATTGCGCCAGATGATCGTATCTTCGTCCAGTTCGATCCGGGCGATGCGGAAGTCCGCTGGGGTGGAGGGCGTTGAGTCGTCCATGATGCTCGTGCCGCCATCGCAGACGGAGCGGGTCGGGGACAAGGGGTTGATGCAGGCCGATGCCGTTTTGCGACCTTTCCACACCAACCCACAGCCGATTTCGCGCGAGGCCCCGGCCCACCCTTTCGCCCCGCCGCCACATCCCGCATGATGAAGGGATGCCCGAAACTGATCTCCTGCTGCGCCCTTCCGATTCGAAGCCCGACGCGCCCGACAACCCCGACCGCGCGCGCACCCTGCCCTCCAATCTGGAGGCGGAGGCCGCGTTTCTGGGCGCGGTGCTGATCGACAACAAGGTGATCGAGGAATTGCAGACCGCGATCCAGCCGGGCCATTTCCACGAACCGGTGCATCAGCGGATCTACGAGCGCGTGCTGAAGCTGATCGAGCGCAATTCGATCGCCACGCCGGTAACGCTCAAGCCCTATTTCGAGCAGGACGAGGCGCTGAAGGCGCTCGGCGGCATCACCTATCTCGCTAAGCTGACCGCCGACGGGCAGGGCCTGCTCGCCCCGCGCGAACTGGCGGGCCAGATCTACGATCTCGCTCTGTTGCGCGAACTGGTCAGCGTGGGCCGCACTCTGGTCGAAAATGCGCTCGACACGTCGGACGAAGTCGCCCCGATGGACCAGATCGCCAAGGCGGAAGCCAGCCTGTTCCAGGTGGCCGAAGGCGCGACGAGCGGCACGCAGGCGGAAGATTTCCGCAGCGCCTCGATCGCGGCGCTCAAGATGGCCGAAGCGGCGATGAATTCGGGCGGAGGCCTGTCGGGCAAGACCACCGGTCTCGAAGTCATCGACGACAAGACCGCAGGGCTCCACGGGTCCGATCTCATCATCCTTGCCGGGCGTCCCGGCATGGGCAAGACCTCGCTCGCCACCAATATCGCCTTCAATTGCGCCGAAGCGCATATGGAGTGGCAGCGCGATGGCGGCACGTTCAATTACGGCGCGCCGACCGCCTTCTTCAGCCTGGAAATGAGCGCCGATCAGCTCGCGACGCGTATTCTGGCCGAACAGGCCGAGATTACCAGCGAGGCGCTGCGATCGGGTAAGATCACGCGCGACGAATTCCAGAAACTGAGCTTTGCCAGCCAGCGCCTCGCCGAATTGCCGCTCTATATCGACGATACGCCCGCGCTTACCATCGCGGCCCTGCGCACGCGCGCGCGGCGCTTGAAGCGGCGGCACGATATCGGGCTGATCGTGGTCGACTATCTCCAGCTTCTGCAGGGGTCGGGCCGCGCGAACGACAACCGGGTCAACGAGATTTCGGAGATCAGCCGCGGTCTCAAGACGCTCGCCAAGGAACTCAACGTTCCGGTCATCGCGCTCTCGCAGCTCAGCCGCGCGGTCGAACAGCGCGAGGACAAGCGGCCCATGCTGTCGGATTTGCGCGAATCGGGCTCGATCGAGCAGGACGCCGACATGGTGTGGTTCATCTATCGCGGCGATTACTATCACGAGGCGCTGCGCCCCGACATGCCGGGCCCCGAAAGCTCGCCCGACGTGATGGAGAAATACCGGATCTGGGAAGAACGCTATCTGGAGCTGCGCAACAAGGCGACGCTGATCGTCGCCAAACAGCGCCACGGTTCGACCGGCAACGTCCCGCTGCACTTCCACAGCGAGATCACCAAGTTCACCTCGCCCGCCAAGCGCGACTATTCGGATTGGGGCGAAGGGTAAGGCCCCTTCGGCTCACAGCCCCAGATTGAGCCCGCGCGAGACGTTGTAATCCATCACCGTCACCAGGAACCAGCTGACGTTCCAGCGGATGCGGTTCCACAAGGTGGCCTCGCGCTTGTGTTCGGCGGGGGTGATGCGGTTCGATCCGTCCTCATGCGCGTCGATGAATTCGCGCATCCGGTCCGCCAGCCCCTTGTCCTCGATCCGCAGCATCAGTTCCAGATTGATATAGAGGCTGCGCATGTCGAAATTCGCGCTGCCGACATAGACCGCATCGTCCAGCACCACGATCTTCATATGCAGCTTGCAGGGTGCAAATTCGAAGATCCGCGTCCGTTTCTTCAGCAGGAAGTCGTAAAGCGAGCGCGTAGCGCCGATCGTGGCGCCATTGTCGCTTTTCGCCGCCATGATCAGCCGCGACTCGCCCTTCTGCGCGATCCGTCCGATCCGGCGCAGGAGCTTCATCGGCGGGGAGAAATAGGCCATCACCATGTCGAGGCGGCTTCCGCGTTCCAGATCGCGCTGGACGCATCGGGCCCAGCTGGAAAGGTGCCGGCTCGGCCCGCCAATCAACAGCCTGACCGCGCCCTCGCCCCCGTCCCACCGCTTTACGGTGCGCACGATCGAGCGGAACTGGGCGCTCGAATCGGCGATCCAGGTGTCGAGTTCGTCCAGCCAGGCATCGAGCAGGTCCACCGCCGAGCCGTCGACGATCAGGCCGAGATCGTGCCAGCCATCCTGATCGGGCGGCGCGAAATAGCCTTTTTCGACATTGAAGCCCCCGATCATCGCTCGCTTCCTGTCGGCGATGGCCAGCTTCTGGTGGTTGCGGATCAGATAACGGCGGCTCCATTTCGCCTGGAACCGTTCGAACCGGCCGCCCGCTTCGATCAGCGGCGCGAAGAAATCGTCTTCGACCTTGTCCGACCCGAATCCGTCGATGGCGAGCGACACGTCGACGCCGCGCTGCGCCGCACGGACAAGGGCATCGCGCACTCTCTCACCGCACGCATCGTTCCCGTACATGTAGTAAAAGGCGCGAAAGCTGGTCTGCGCGCCGTCGATCAGTTCGACCAGCGCGTTGAGTCGGTCCTTGCCGGCGGGATAGAAGCTGAGCGACTGGCCCTGCGCCTCGACCGAGAAAGGTTCGGGATCGCGCCATTCGGTCGGCGCTGCCTCCCGATCATGTTCGTCGCGATCCGATCTGGAAAGTGGTTGCGCCATCGGGTAGCCTTAGGGCAAGCCTGTGCCCGGGCGCAATTCCTTGACTCCGGGGCGGTAAGGCCTTAATTCGCCCGCTTCCCTGGAATTCCTGACTTTCTGGAGTGCTGCATGGCGCGCGTCACCGTCGAAGATTGCGTAGACAAGGTTCCCAACCGATTCGATCTGGTGCTGCTCGCTGCCCAGCGTGCGCGCGAGATCTCGGGCGGTGCCGAAATGACGATCGAGCGTGATCGCGACAAGAACCCGGTTGTTGCGCTTCGCGAAATCGCGGAACAGACCGTCAAGCCGAAGGATCTGATGGAAGCTTCCATCGTCAACCTGCAGAAGATCCTGCCGGACGACGAGGACGATGCGGATGAAGTCGGCTCGCTCAGCCAGTCGGCGGAAGCGCTGCGGATCACCGCCTCGGCGCCCACCCGTTCGACCTCGATCGGCGCCGATTACGAAGGCTGATCGCTTCCGAACACGACAGGAAAAAGGCCGCCCCTCACCGGGCGGCCTTTTTCGTTCGGGCGCTGTCGGTTCAGCCTATTGGCCGCGACCGGTCTGGCCCTGCAATTCGTCGATCATCTTCGATGCATCGGCCTTGGTCAGCTCGGTGTCGTAGCGCTCGGGACAGCCAGCCTCCTCGCACAGCGTCTTGAGGTAGCTCGCCTGGGCGCCGGTCATGCGCTCGTCGCCCGTGGTCCAGTTGTCGGGATCCTTTTCCGCATTGGAGACCGGGTCGGACTTGGGGCGCTCGTTGGGTTGGGTGGCAGTCATGCTTGTGCTCCTTTCCCGATCAACGCCGATGTTCCATCAATGTTCCACCTCGACGCGCAGGGCCATGCCACGGTAGGGAGACGGCGGAGGGTATTATGAGCGATTTCGGCGAAAGCATCGGCACGGCCGTGGAAGGCGGATTGTTCGCGCGGGCGGTGAGTGCGGGAAGCAGAGCGAATGCCGCGAGCGGCCAGCCGCTCGATCGCGGGCATTTCGCGGAAAGCATCTGTCTCAATTGCCATACGCCGCTGCAAGGTCCGCACTGCCACCAATGCGGCCAGCAGGCGCATCTGCACCGCACGCTGGGCGCTTTCCTGCACGATCTTCTCCACGGGGCTCTGCATTTCGAGGGCAAGACCTGGGCCACGCTGCCCATGCTGGCGGTAAAGCCCGGCGAGTTGACGCGCCGCTATATCGAGGGCGAGCGCGAGCGCTTCGTCTCGCCGATGGCGCTGTTCCTGTTCACGATTTTTCTGATGTTCGCGATATTTCAGGCGATCGGGCTCACCACGCCGACCGATATCGATACCGGCGCGCCGATGCGCGCAACCTTCGAATCCGCCGAGCAGTCGCTCGAAACCGAGAGCGCGGAAGCCCGCGCCGAGCTGGCCGCCCTTGCTCCGGAAGCGCCCGAGCGCGCCGCTGCCGAGGCCCGCGTAGCCGAACTGCGCACCCGGCTCGATGAATTGCAGCGCGGCGAGGCCGCGCTGGTCGAGAATGCGGGCGACAGCGCAAGCTTCACGAGCCCCGCGACGGGCATCGGCTTCATCGACAAGGGGGTGGAGAAATGGCGCGAGAACCCGGGCCTGATGCTCTATAAATTGCAGGCCAACGGCTACAAATTCAGCTGGCTGCTGATCCCGATCTCGGTTCCCTTCGTGTGGCTGCTGTTCGCGTGGAAACGCCACTTCCGGGCCTATGATCACGCCATCTTCGTGACCTATTCGATCGCGTTCATGTCGCTGTTTTTCATCGCGCTTTCGCTGATGATCAAGGCGGGTGCGCCCGAATGGCTATACGGCACGCTGCTGTTTCTCGTGCCGCCGATCCATATCTACAAACAGCTGCGCGGCGCTTACTCGCTCTCGCGGTTTTCAGCCTTTTGGCGGCTTCTGGTGCTGCTGTTCTTCGTCAATGTGATCGCCGTCGTGTTCTTCAACCTGTTACTGATCCTCGGCGCGTTCTGACGGCGTTTCATCAACCGCAGGGAAAATCACGCACCAGCGCCGCGCGCCAGGCCTGCGTCAGAGTCGATCGCTTGCGCTGGGCTTCGGGAACGCGCCCGAGCATGCCGATGACGAGTTTGGGAGTCATGCCCTTCTTGCGCTGGGCTTCGCTGACGCAATAGATCGGCTCGCCGCGCTTGGTCGCCGCTTCGTTTTCCGCACGGACGCGTTCGCCCGCATCCTTCATCGCGGCCATGGCCGGGCGAGCGCGCTTGTCGAACATCGCCTTCATGCCCTTCGCTTCCAGATCCCTCGCATCGAGATAGAAGCTTTGCGCGTTGATGTCGGCGGGTGCGGCCCAAGCCGCCGTGGAAGCGAGCGCAAGCGCGCCCACCGACAAGAGAAATGCGTGCATGAAAAGCCCCGTTCGATCGATCCGAACGGGGCTCTTTCTCGATTTTCGATGAACGCCGCTTGAAGCGCTCTTTTACGGAAGGTCAGGCGCCTGCGGGCGAACCCTCGCCCGAACCGCCGAACTTGCGGCCCGCTTTGGGCACGGTCGATCCGCCCACCGGCTTGACCGCGATCGGCCCCTTGGGCTGGTCCGGCCGGTCGAGCTTGCCGTCCTTCAGAAGCTGGTCGATCTCGGTGCCGGTCAGCGTCTCGTATTCGAGCATGGCCTGAGCGAGCAGATGGAGCTTGTCCTCCTGATCGGTCAGAATGTCGGTCGCCCGCTTGAGGCCTTCTTCGACCAACCGCTTGATCTCTTCATCGATCAGCTTGTTGGTCTCGGACCCCGACATGGTGCGCGCTGTCTGGCCCATGCCGAGATAGCCTTCCTGGCTCTGCTCGTACTGAAGCGGGCCCAGTTTGTCGGACATGCCCCATTTGGTGACCATGTTGCGGGCAAGGTCGGTGGCGTACTGGATATCGCCCGATGCACCGCTCGACACCTTGTCGTGGCCGAAGATGATTTCTTCCGCCACGCGCCCGCCCATGGCGACTGCGAGGTTCGCGTGCATTTTGTCGCGATGATACGAGTAATTGTCCCGCTCCGGCAGGCGCATCACCATACCCAGCGCGCGGCCGCGCGGAATGATCGTCGCCTTGTGGATGGGATCGGATGCCGGCTCGTTCAGCGAGACGAGCGCGTGGCCCGCCTCGTGATAGGCGGTCATCTTCTTCTCGTCCTCGGTCATGACCATGCTGCGGCGTTCCGCACCCATCATGACCTTGTCCTTGGCGTCTTCGAATTCCTGCATGGCGACCAGCCGCTTGTTGCGGCGCGCGGCCAGCAGGGCGGCTTCGTTGCACAGATTGGCGAGGTCCGCGCCCGAGAAGCCCGGCGTTCCCCGCGCAATGGTGCGCGGATTGACGTCGGGCGCCAGCGGCAGCTTCTTCATGTGCACGGCAAGGATCTTCTCACGGCCCTCGATATCGGGCACCGGCACCACGACCTGGCGGTCGAAACGGCCCGGACGCAGCAGCGCGGGGTCGAGCACATCCGGGCGGTTCGTCGCCGCGATGATGATGATGCCTTCGTTTGCTTCGAAACCGTCCATCTCGACGAGGAGCTGGTTCAGCGTCTGCTCGCGCTCGTCGTTCGAATTGCCGAGGCCGTGGCCGCGCGAACGGCCGACCGCGTCGATTTCGTCGATGAAGAGGATGCAGGGCGCGTTCTTCTTGGCCTGTTCGAACATGTCGCGCACGCGGCTCGCGCCGACACCGACGAACATTTCAACGAAGTCCGAACCCGAAATGGTGAAGAAGGGCACGCCCGCTTCGCCTGCAATGGCGCGCGCGAGCAGCGTCTTACCCGTACCGGGCGATCCGACCAGCAGCGCACCCTTGGGGATCTGGCCGCCCAGCTTGGAGAAGCGCGATGGATCCTTCAGGAATTCGACGATTTCTTCCAGTTCCTCGCGCGCCTCGTCGATGCCCGCTACATCGTCGAAGGTGACCTTGCCCTGACGCTCGGTCAGAAGCTTTGCCTTCGACTTGCCGAAGCCCATCGCGCCGCTGGCGCCGCCGCCCTTCTGGACCTGGCGCAGCGCGAAAAAGGCGATGCCGAGAATGAGGATGAAGGGCAGCGAGTTGATGAGGATGTAGGTGAGAACACCCATCTCCTCTTTCGCCGTGCCCGAATAGGATACGCCGTTTTCGTCGAGCAGCGTCGTCAGCGAGGTATCGTTCGCGACGGGGATCGTGCTGAAGGCATCGCCATTGGTCAGCGTGCCGGAAATCCGGTCTTCCGCGATCTGGACGTCGCGCACGCTGCCTTCGGCAACGCGGTCGCGGAAATCGGAATAGCCGATCGCCTCGCCCGCAGGCTGGCCGCTATTGCCGAACACCGACACCACCACCAGCAAGGCCAGGAAGACGCCGCCCCACACCATCAGGCTTTTCACCCAGGGGTTGGGGCCGTTGCCTTGGGGATCTTGCGGCTGATTCTGATCGCTCATTTCAGGACGGTTCCTTTCATCGGTCCTAATGTAGGCGCGAAGGGATGAATGGCAAGTTGCCGCGCGCGAAGGCAGCAGCAGTGCGGCGCAGCCTTCAGAAGGGGAGAAAACTGCCCGTCTTATCGGATCCGAGATAGAGATAGACGCCGGTTGCCGCCGCGAGCCCTGCGAAGAGCAGCGCGCTCAGCAGCAGGGCCCCATCGCGCACCGTCAGGCCGAGCCCGATCATGATGATGGCGAGCATGGGCAAAGTGCTGGCGAAGGGCAGGAGCTCCAGCGGGGGAACGGTGCAGCACAGCGCGATCACGACGACGCCCGCAAAGCGCAACCAGATGCCCACGGTCAGCTTTTCCAACCGGTCCTGGCTGTGTTCGTCGAGCCACTGGCCGAGACCGCGCAGCTTCTCGACCGCCTTGTGCAGCTTGCCGCTTTCGACCGCGCGCCGTTGAACGAATTCGGGCATCCAGATATGTTCGCGCCCGATCACCAATTGCGCCGCGATCACAGCGATGAACAGCGCCAGCGCGGTGGGCACGCCGGGTATTCCGCCGAGCGGGCTGATCTCGATCAAAGCGGGAATCATCATGAACGGGCCGAAGCTGCGCCGCCCGAAATCGTCGAGTACGTCGCGCACGCAGACCTGATCGCCCTTGTCGGCAAGCTCGTCGAGTTCGTCGAGGACGTCGCCTACGCTGGTGGGTTCATGGTCCAGTCTGCTTCTCCTCCTGCGCCCGTCAACGAGCGAGGAGGAGAAGGGGTCCACGGACAAAAGGTTATGCCTGCTCGGCCTTTTTCAAAAGGGCCGAACGTTCGCAGCGACACACGACTTCGCCGCGCTGGTTGATCGCCTCGTGCAGGAAAGTGATGATCCCGGTTTCGGGGCGCGATTTGCTGGGCCGCAAACCGATCACCTCGCTCGTGGCATGGAGCGTGTCGCCGATGAAGACCGGCTTGGGCATGACCAGCTTGTCGTAGCCCAGATTGGCCACCAGCGTCCCCAGCGTGGTGTCGCCCACGCTCAGGCCCACCATCAGCGCGAAGGTGTAGGTGCCGTTGACGAGGATCTGTCCGAACTCGCTGCCCTTCGCCGCTTCCGCATCGAGGTGGAGCGGCTGGGGATTGTGAGTCATGGTGGTGAAGAACAGATTGTCCGTCTCCGTGACCGTGCGGCGGATCTCGTGCTCGATCCGGTCGCCGAGTTCCCATTCGTCGAAATGACGGCCCGCCATCAGCTATGACCCATCACGGCTTTGACTTCGAGGAAGTCGTGGAAGCCGAATTCGCCCCATTCGCGGCCATTGCCCGATTTCTTGTAGCCGCCGAACGCCGCATTCATGTCGTAGCCGCCATTGATCGCCACCCGCCCTGCGCGGATGCGCTTGGCAAGGCTGCGGGCGGTTTCGATATCCTCGCCCGTGATCGCGCTGGCGAGGCCGTATTCGGTGTCGTTGGCGATGCGGATGGCGTCGTCGTAATCCTCGTAGCCCAGGATGGTCAGCACGGGTCCGAAGATTTCCTCGCGCGCAATCGTCATGTCGTTGGTGACGTCGGCAAAGACGGTGGGCTTGACGTAATGGCCGGTTTCGAGGCCCTCGGGCTTGCCCGGCCCGCCCGCGACCAGCGTCGCGCCTTCCTCGATACCCTTTTCAATCAGGCCCTGAATCTTGTCCCATTGCTGACGGCTCACCACCGGGCCGATCGCGGCATTGCCCTTGGGATCGCCGGGGATCACGCCCTCGGCGGCTTCCTTGGCGGCGGCCTTGGCTTCTTCCATCCGCGCGTGCGGCACCAGCATGCGGCTCGGCGCGGTGCAGGTCTGGCCCGAATTGCCCATCATCGCGGTGGTTCCGCGCATAACCGACTTGGTGAAGGCGCTGTCGTCGAGCACGATATTGGGGCTCTTGCCGCCCAGTTCCTGCGCGACGCGCTTGACCGTGTCGGCAGCGTTCTTGGCGATGAGGACACCGGCGCGCGTCGATCCGGTGAAGCTGACCATGTCGATATCGGGATGGCCGCTGATCGCCTCGCCCACGCCCGGCCCGTCACCATTGACGAGGTTGAAGACGCCCGCCGGAACGCCCGCCGCATCCAAGATCTCGGCAAAGATATAGGCGTTGAAGGGCGCGATCTCGCTGGGCTTCAAGATCATCGTGTTGCCCGTCGCCAGCGCGGGGAAGACCTTGCAGGCGATCTGGTTCAGCGGCCAGTTCCAGGGCGTGATCATGCCCACGACGCCGATCGGCTCCCAGACATGGAGAGTCGGCCCGTCCTGGCGTTCGAATTCGAAGCGTTCGAGGATCTCGATCGCAGTCGCACAGTGCCCGGCGAGCAGGCCGACATGCGGCCCGTTGGCGAGGGACATCGGCGCGCCCATCTCGTCGCTGACGGCGGTCGCGAGTTCTTCCTTGCGGTTCTCGATCTCAGCCTGGATGGCGCGCAGCAGCGTCAGGCGTTCCTCGCGGCTGGTCTGGCTGAAGCTTTCGAAAGCGCGGCGCGCGGCTTTCACCGCCTTGTCGACATCGGCCTTGGTGCCGAAGCTGACATGGCCGATCGTCTCTTCGGTGGCCGGGTTCTCGACCGGGCGGGTATCCTCGCCGACAGGGTCGACCCACTGGCCGTCGATGTAGAATTTGGTGCAGTCGCGCATGGTCTATCTCCTCTTGCGAGGGACAGGTAGCGATGCGGGACCGGCGCTGCAATGAGGGCGCCCCTCATGCGCAAGCGGGCTTGCCAATCGGCCCGCAAATCCCCACCGGGTGGCGCGATGCAGCCCGCCGAGCCATCCGATCCCGCAACCCTGCGCCGCGCCTTTCGCGATGCGCTGGGCTCGTTCGCGACCGGCGTGACGATCGCGACCACGCTGGCTGAGGACGACGCGCCGGTGGGCGTTACGGCGAGCAGCTTCAATTCGGTCAGCCTCGACCCGCCGCTGGTGCTGTGGTCGCTGGCCAAATCCGCCCAATCGCGCGAGGCGTTCACGAAGAGCGGTCACTTCGCAATCCACGTCCTCGCCGCCAGCCAGCAGGACCTGTCGGATCGCTTCGCCCGCTCCGGCGCGGACAAGTTCGCGGGGCTCGATTGGGAGGCGGGCGAGCTGGGATCGCCGCTCTTCGCCGATTTCGCCGCCCGCTTCGAATGCCGGACCCGGCACGAATACGAAGGCGGCGATCATGTCATTCTGGTGGGCGAAGTCGTCGCTTTCGAAGCGCATGACGTCCCGCCGCTGCTGTTTCATGCCGGGGCCTATGCGCGCCGCCGCTTCCAGGCGCGCGATGCGGCGCAGGATATTTTGAATGAGATCATCGCGGTCGAACACGCGCTGGAAAAGGTCGCGCGTGGCGATCTGCCGTCCGGGCGCGTGGAGGAAATGCGCGCGCTGATGCGGCGGATCGTCGATCTTTCGAACTGATCCCTTGCGTGGCCGGGCCGCGACGATAGGTTGCGGCCTGAAACCGTTCGAGCGGGAGAGAACAGGATGAGCTTCGAATTGATTACGACGGCGCGCGAAGGCGACGTGCTGACGATCACCTTGAACCGGCCCGATCGGCTCAACGCCTGCCCGCCCGACATGGCGGACGAGATCTTCGCCGCGATCCGCGATTTAGACGGCGCGCGCGCCGTGTTGATCACCGGGGCAGGCCGAGCCTTCTGTTCGGGCGCGGATCTCGCCGCGCGGGGCGAACGATCGTTGGGCGGCGGCGAAGGCGCTTTCACCGCGCTAGGCCGCCATTACAATCCGATGGTCATGGCGCTCGCAAGCCTGCCCGTGCCCGTGGTCGCGGCCGTCAACGGCCCGGCGGCGGGTATCGGCTGCTCGATCGCGCTGGCGACCGATTTCGTGATTGCCGGATCGAGCGCCTATTTCCTCCAGGCCTTCGTCAACATCGGCCTCGTGCCCGATGGCGGGGCGAGCTGGATGCTGCCGCGCCTCGTCGGCAAGGCGCAGGCCACGCGGATGATGATGCTGGGCGAAAAGATCCCCGCCGAAGAGGCCGAGCGGATCGGCCTCATCTACAAGACCGTCGCCGACGATGCGCTAATGGACGAGGCGAAGGCGCTGGCAGCGAAGCTTGCGGGCGGGCCGACCGTGGCGCTCGGCGAGATGAAGACAGCGATCCGCCGCGGTCTCGAAGCCGATTTCGCCACCACGCTCCAATACGAAGCCGAAGCGCAACGCGTGGCGGGCAATTCCAAGGATGCGATGGAAGGCGGCATGGCCTTCCTCCAGAAGCGCAAGCCGGAGTTCAAGGGGGCGTAGGCTGCGCCCTTGAACTCCGCGACGAGCGTTCCGCTCAGACCACCGCGTCCCGCTTGACCGTGATGACCTGCGGATAGGTGAATTCCTTCAACCCATCGATCCCGTATTCCGCGCCGAAGCCCGACTGCTTGTGCCCGCCGAAGGGCGCGAAGGGCGACAGGTGCATGAATTCGTTGATCCACACCGTGCCGGTTTCGAGCTGTTCGGCGATTTCGACCGCAGCGTCAGTGTCCTTCGACCAGATCGCGCCCGCCAGACCGTATTCCGACGCATTTGCGCGCGCGATCGCTTCATCGACGCTTGAAAATTTCATCAGCGGCATGACCGGGCCGAACTGTTCCTCGGCGACGATGCGCGCGTCCTCCGGCGGATTGTCGAGGATGGTGATCGGCACGTAATAGCCGGTACCCGAAGGATCGGTATCCCCGCCCGTCAGGAAATTGTAGCCATTGTCCTTGGCATCCTGAATCAATTCGCAGACCCGCTCGAACTGCTTCCTGTTCTGGATCGGCCCGACCCCGGTGCCCTGCTGCGATCCATCGCCGACGGTCACGCCCTTCGCATAGTCCGCAATGGCCTTCGACAAATCGTCGTAGATGTCTTCGTGGATGTAAATCCGCTTGGCCGCAATGCAGACCTGGCCGGCATTGGAAAAGCTCGACCAGAACAGCTGTTCTGCCACCTTCTCGACATCGGCATCGGGGAGGACGATCGAGGCGTCGTTGCCGCCCAGCTCCAGCGTGATGCGCTTGAGGTCGCGCGCCGCGCCTTCCATGATCTTCTTCCCCGTCGCGGTCGATCCGGTGAAGGTGATCTTGTCGATGCCGGGATGTTCGGTGATGAGCGGGCCGAGACTGTCTTCGCCGGTGATGATGTTGACCGCGCCCTTGGGCACCACATCCTTGATCAGTTCGGCGATGCGCAGCGTCGTCAGCGGCGTGAAGGGCGAAGGTTTGAGCACGATGGTGCACCCCGCCACCAGAGCGGGCACGATCTTCTGGATCGCCATCATAATCGGGAAATTCCACGGCACGATCCCGCCGACCACGCCCACGGGCACGCGGCGAGTGCGCGACAGGCGCGTATCGTCATCCTGATTGACGACATCGTCCAGCGTCAGGCCCGACTGCGCCTTGGCAAGTCCTGCCGCGCCGTAAATCTCCTGCTGCGCCTGTGCATGCGGCTTGCCCTGCTCGCTGGTGAGCAGGCGGAACAATTCGTCCGCATTGTCCCTGATCGCCGCCGCAATGCCGAGAACGACTTTCTGGCGTTCTTCCGGCGTCGTCTTGCGCCAGCTCTTGAACGCAGCGCGCGCCGCATCGACCGCGCGGTCGAGCTCATCCTTTCCGCAGGCGGGAACCTTGGCGATGACCTCTTCCGTCGCCGGGTTGAGCACGTCGATCGTCGCTTCGCTCGTCACCATCTCGCCGTCGATCAGATTGGCGTAGGTCTTGGTCATATCTCTCTCCTGTCGGGTCGTTCTTTTCGCAAGATTAGGGCATTCGAGGCTTGGATGCCAGCGCGTGTCCGCAGTCTGGCGCAGCGCGCATCGAGAGGCTAGGAGCGACGAACGCGGCCGGAACAGCGGTTCGGACGCGGCACCCGGTTCAATCGTTCTCATAGGCTTGCACCATGGCATTCGCCCTCTTCCTCGTTGTGATCGGCCTTGCCGCTCTGGTGTTCGGCGGCGAGCTGCTGGTGCGCGGTTCGGTCCTGCTGGCGGTCAAGGCGCGGCTGTCCTCGCTCGCGATCGGCGTGGTCGTGGTCGGCTTCGGTACGTCGATGCCCGAACTGGCGACCAGCGTGGAAGCGGTGCTGGCGGATTCGCCGCAACTCGCCTGGGGCAATATCGTGGGCTCCAACATCGCCAACACGCTGATGATCCTCGGCGGCGCGGCGCTGGTCTCGCCCTTCGTATTGGACGGCAAGGGCGCGCTGCGCGATCCGCTGGTGGGCGCGGTGGCGGCCCTGCTGCTTCTGGGCGCGACCCTGTTCGCCTGGGCCGGGACATTGCTCGGCGCCGCGATGCTGGTGGCGCTGGCGATCTATCTCGTCGTGGCGCTGAAATCGGAACGCACCGCACCCGTCGATCCCGAATTCGATCCCGAAAGCGCCGACCTGACCCCGACGGGCTGGACCAAACCGTCCCTGCTGACGATCGCCGGTCTCGCCATCCTGATCGCCGGCGGCCAGGCGCTGGTCAGCGGTTCGATCGACCTGGCGCGCCTTTTCGGCCTCAGCGAAACGGTGATCGGATTGACCGTGGTCGCGATCGGGACGTCGCTGCCCGAACTGGTCGCTTCGGTTCTGGCCGCGCGCAAGGGAGAGAGCGAGCTGGCTTTCGGCAATGTCGCGGGCTCCAACCTCTACAACATCCTGTTCATCGGCGGCGCGACCATGGTCCTCGCGCCGGAACCGATCACGCGCGAAATGCTGCCGCTCGATCTGGGCGTGATGACCGGAGCCGCGCTGCTCCTGCTCGTGCTCGCCTGGGCGGCTAAGCGGGTGACCCGGTGGATGGGCGCGTTGATGGTGCTATCCTATGCGGCCTATCTCGCAACGCTGGTGGTGCTTGCCTCATGACCTTGCCCGGATTTCCTGATGCCGCCCCGCTCGACGGGTTTCTCGGCGGCCTGATGATCGGCCTCGCCGCAGCGATCATGCTGCTCGGCCTTGGGCGCATCGCGGGCGTGTCGGGCCTTGCGAGCCGGGCGATGCTGATCGAACGCGGCGGCGCGCCCTGGCCTGTCGCGATCCTGTTCGTGGCTGGGCTGGTGCTCGGCGCGATCCTGTTCGGCGCGGTGGAACCGATCGAGGCGGTGTTCCCGCCGCATTGGGGCTGGCTTGTCGCGGGTGGATTGTTCGTGGGGTACGGCACGCGGCTGGGATCGGGCTGCACCAGCGGGCATGGCGTGTGCGGGATGAGCCGATTGAGCCCGCGATCGCTGGTCGCGACGGGAGTGTTCATGGCGAGCGGGATCGCGACCGTCGCGCTGGTGAATGCACTGGGATATGGCTGGTGATGATGCGGGCGTTTCTGGCGCTCGTTTCGGGAGCGATCTTCGGCGCAGGGTTGGCATTGTCAGGCATGATGAATCCGGCGCGGGTGCGCGGCTTTCTCGACCTGTTCGGGGATTGGGACCCGACGCTTGCCTTCGTCATGGGCGGCGCGATGCTGGTCATGGCCGTCGCCTGGATAGTCCAGCGGCGGATGGCCGCACCAGCGGCTGGATCCGACTTTCACTTGCCCGGCACGGCCCTCGTCGATGCCCGCCTGATCGGAGGCGCGGTGCTGTTCGGGATCGGCTGGGGTCTGGCGGGCCTGTGCCCCGGCCCTGCGATCGCTTCGCTCGGCACCGCCCTCGCCCCCGCTGCGATCTTCGTGGCCGCGATGCTGGCGGGGATGGGGCTGTTCAAGCTGACCGATCGCTGAGTCGCTCGGGCGCAAGTCCCTGACCTCGAACAGTTTCGGGGAACGCGATGGGCCGCCATCCATTCGATTGCCATGGATATAGAACGCGAACAACGCCGCTTCCGCACCGCCAAGCCTTCACGCCTCGGGCGCGGGATCGAGCGGCTGACCCACCCCTTCGGCAAGGCGATCGCCAGCGTCATTCCCAAACGCGCGGTCGAGGCCGTGCTGCAAGGGTTGGACCGCGCGGTCGGTATGCCGCAGCTCGTCCGCTTCAATCACGACCCGAGCGATCTCACCGCCGCCCATGAAGCCGCCAAGAGCGTCGCGCGCACTGCCCGCACCATCAGCGCCAGCACCGGCGCGGCGGCGGGCCTCGGCGGCGCGCTGTCGATGAGCGCGGATATCCCCGCCACCATCGGCATCGCCTTGCGCACGATCCGCGATACCGGCCGCGCTTACGGATATGACGGCGAAGGTCCGGCGGAAAAGCTGTTCCGCCTCCAGATCCTCGAACTCGCGGCATTGGACGATCCCGAAGAGCGGACCACCAGCATCGCCGATCTCGAAGCGGCGATCGGGCCGGACGGCAACCTCGTCGATGCCGAACACGAACAGATCGTGCCGATGGTCGACCAGGCGGTGGAACGCATCTCGCGCGCCATCGCCTTCGCCAGCTTCCGCAGCCGGGCGGGCATGATCGTGCCCTTGGTCGGATCGGTGGTCGGCGGGATCGTCAATTCCTCGTTCCAGAACGATGTCGGCAAGGCCGCGCGCTTCGCGTTCCAGGCCCGTCGCCTGAAAACGGAAACGGTCTGACCCTAGGGCGAAGCCGCTGACGCCGTGCGCGACGCTCGCATGGTTTGGGCGACGAATGCGACAATAAAGATCGCAGTCAGCAGCAGGACGATGGTGGGCGCAGGCGCGCTGTCGAGGAAAAAGCTGAGCCACACGCCCAGGATCGTCGCCCCGACTGCCACGACCACCGCGATCGGGAGCATGCGGGCGAATCTGTCGGTCACCAGAAAGGCGATCGCCCCCGGTGCGATCAGTATGGCGATGGTCAGAATAATGCCGGTGGCCCGCAAGGCACCGACGATGGTCAGCGCGAGGATGCACAACAACCCGTAATGCAGCCAGCGGGTTCGCAAGCCGATGGCGCGCGCCTGCTGCGGATCGAAGGCGTGGAGAAGTAGGTCGCGCCATTTCGCGAGCAGCGCGCCGCATACGACCAGCGCGATGGCCCCCGTCTCGATCATCTCGCTATCGCTTACGCCCAACATATTGCCGAACAATATGTGGTCGAGATGCACATCGGTTTCGATCTTGGTCATCAGCACGATGCCGAGGCCGAACATGCCGGAAAAAACCACGCCGAGCAGCGTGTCTTCCTTGATCCGGCTGTTTTCCTTCAGATAGCCGACGCCCAGCGCGCAGCTCATCCCCGCCGCGAACGCCCCGATCGCCAACGGCAGCCCCGCGACATAGGCGAGCACGATGCCGGGCAGGACCGCGTGGCTGACCGCGTCGCCCATCAGCGACCAGCCCTTCAGAACCAGAAAACAGGATAGCAGCGCCGCCGGCACCGCGACGCAGACGCCGATAACGAAAGCCTGCTGCATGAATCCAAAGGCGAAGGGGGCAAGCGGGTCCATCACGCTGGAGCGCTCGCGGACAGACGCCGCCGCCGCGCGGCGAGCAGGCCATGCTTGGGCGCGAAGACGAACGCCAGCAGGAACAGGCTCGTCTGCAACACCACGATCACGCCCCCGGTCGCTCCATCGAGGAAATAGCTCAGATACGCGCCCGAAAAGCTCGACACCGCGCCGATCGCCACGCTGATCGCGATAAGGCGGGGAAAGCGATCGGTCAGGAGATAGGCGGTCGCCCCCGGCGTCACGACCAGAGCGATGACGAGAAAGGCCCCGACCGTCTGCAGGGCCGCGACCGTGCAGGCTGCGAGCAGAGTGAAGAACAGGAGTTTCAGCCGCGAGGGATCGAGGCCGACCGCGCGCGCGTGGTTCTCGTCGAAGAAGGCCAGCATCAGATCCTTCCATTTCGCGGTCAGGATCACGAGCGAGACGCCCGCGATGATGACGAGCTGCACCGTATCGCTCGCCGTCACCGCCAGGATATTGCCGAGGACGATGGTCTGCACATCGACCGAGGTCGGAGAGATCGAGACCATGAACAGGCCGAGCCCGAAGAAGGAGGTGAAGATCAGGCCGATGATCGCATCTTCCTTCAGCTTCGTCCGGCGGTTGAGGAACAGCATGGAGCCCGCGGCCAGCCCGCCGGACAGGAAAGCGCCGAGCGAAAACGGCAGGCCGAGCATATAGGCGCCCGCCACGCCCGGAACGATCGAATGCGACAGCGCATCGCCGATCAGCGACCAGCCCTTGAGCATCAGGAAGGCCGACAGAAAGGCGCAGACGCCGCCCACCAGCGCGCTCACCCACATCGCATTGACCATGTAATCGTAAGCGAAGGGTTCGATAGCCGCGCCGCTCATCGGGTGGGGCTCTCGTTCTCGCTGTCATCGTCATCATCGTAGAGGACCAGCGGATGCTCGTCGTCATAGAGGAGAGTCGATGCCGCGGGCCTCTGCGCGCGGTCGGCTTCGGCCTCGTCCGGCCGCAAGGAGAACCGCCGCAACGTGCCGCCGAAGGTGCGGCGCAGGTTGTCTTCGGTAAAGACCTCCCCCGTTGGCCCGGCGGCGAGCACGGTGCGATCGATCAGCACCGCCCGGTCGCAGAACCGGGGCACCGAGCCGAGATTGTGCGTCGCCACGAGCATCACGCGCCCTTCCGCGCGCAATTCCTTGAGCAGCGCGACGATCGAATCCTCGGTGGTGACGTCCACTCCGGTGAAGGGTTCGTCGAGCAGGATCACCTGCCCATCCTGCGCCAATGCGCGGGCGAGGAAGACGCGCTTCTTCTGTCCGCCCGAAAGCTCGCCGATCTGGCGGCGCGCGAAATCGGTCATGCCCACCCGGTCGAGCGCTTCGGCAACCTTGGCGCGATCGGCTGCGCGCGCGATCCTGAGCGGACCCATGCGGCCATAGCGGCCCATCATCACCACATCTTCGACGAGAACCGGAAAGTTCCAGTCCACATCCTCACTTTGTGGAACGTAAGCGACCAGCCCTTCCTTGAGCGCCCGGCGCACGGGGCGGCCCAGCACCGCGACCGATCCCTGCGATACCGGCACGAAGCCCATGATCGCCTTGAACAGAGTGGATTTGCCCGCCCCGTTCACGCCGACCAGCGCAGTGATCGATCCCGTCGGAATGGCAAAGCTCGCATCGACGAGGGCCGTGTGGCCGTTGCGATAGGTCACGCTCGCATTGGCGACCCGGATGCCCGAGCCCGGTTCGGTTCCCTCGACGCTCAACCGGTCAGCCCGTCCGCGATCCGCTGCGACGTTACGCGCAACAGATCGATAAAGGTCGGCACCGGGCCCCCGGCTTCGCTGAGCGAATCCACATAGAGCACGCCGCCGTACCGCGCGCCCGTCTCGCGTGCGACCTGTCTGGCGGGGTCGGGCGAGATGGTGCTTTCGCTGAAGATGGTGGGGATTGCGTTTTCGCGCATCCGGTCGATCACGCGGCGCACCTGCTGCGGCGTGCCCTGCTGATCGGCGTTGATCGGCCAGAGATACAGTTCCCGAAGGCCGAAATCGCGCGCGAGATAGCTGAAGGCGCCTTCGCTGGTGACGAGCCAGCGGCGTTCGGCCGGAATCTCGCGGAAACGGGCGCGGATCGGGTCGATGGCCTCGCGAATGCGCTGCTTGTAGGCGTCCGCATTGGCGGCATAGCTGGCGGCGTTTTCGGGATCATGCCGCGCGAAGGCGGCGGCGATATTGTCGACATAGACGAGCGCCGCGTCGGGCGACATCCAAGCATGCGGATTGGGCTTGCCGCTATAGGGGCCGGTGCCGATCCCGATCGGTTCGACGCCATCGGACACCACCGCATCGGGAATATCGCCGAGATTGTCGAGAAACTGGCCGAACCACAGTTCCAGATTGAGGCCGTTCCACAGGATCAGATCCGCATCCTGCGCCGCGACGAGATCGCGCGGCGTGGGCTGGTAATTGTGGATTTCAGCGCCGGCCTTGGTGATCGATTCAACCACTGCCGCATCGCCCGCCACGTTGCGCGCCATATCCGCAATGACGGTGAAGCTGGTGACCACTTTGAAGCGGCCATCGCCGCTCTCTCGGCTGCATGCGGGAAGCGCGGCGGTAAAGGCCATGCCCAGTCCCAGGCCCAGGACCTTGCGCCGCGTCGCAACGGCTTTTCGATCTGAGCCGGATCGTGTTTGCAATGCCTATTCCCGCGACGTCGCGACCGCCGTGTCCGGCTGGGGCGCTTCGTACGTCGCCCAGCCCGCTTCGCCGCCGGGCTCGGGCGGGGCGCCGGCTGGCCCGGGCGAGATCGCCGCGTCGCGCAGCCGCAGACGGTGCAGGTGCACTTTAGCCATCATGTTGGCGGCGATCGGCGCGGTGATGAAAAGGAAGAGCGTGATCAGCAATTCATGGCCGCTCCACGCCCCCTGCTCAAGCCGGGAGACCAGGATCGAGCCGACCAATATCCCTCCGACACCCAAAGTCGTCGCCTTGGTCGGACCGTGCAACCGCTCCATCAGCGTGGGCAGGCGCACCAGCCCCCAGCTTCCGATCAGCGCGAAGGCCGCGCCCAGCACGATCACGAACGCAGCCACGAATTCGGCGATTGGTGCCAGCCAGCTCATTCGACGATGTCCCCGCGCAGGATGAACTTGCAATAGGCCACCGTGCCGACGAAACCGACCATCGCCAGAAGGAGAGCCGCTTCGAAATAGGTGTCGTCCGCCAGAGCGATCCCGATCAGCACGATGAAGGCGATCGCATTGATCACCATCGTGTCGAGCGAGATGATGCGATCCCCCACCGAAGGCCCGCGCAGCAGGCGCCACAGATTGAGCGCAAGCGAGAGCGACAGGGCGACAAAGCCGAAGACGATGGCGAACTGGATCATCGGAACACCTTTTTCAGGCGCGCTTCGTAGCGGGTCTTGATCCGCTGGATATCTGCGGCAGGATCCGCGCTGTCGAGCGCGTGGACCAGCAGGAAATCGCCGCAGGCGGAAACGTCTGACGTCACCGTGCCTGGCGTCAGGCTGATCGTACCGGCAAGCACGGTGATCGCTTCGGGCGTATCCAGCTCGATCGGAATGACCAGCCAGGCCGACTTGAGATCGCGATTGCGCTTGAACAGGATGATCCAGGCGACTTCGAAATTGGCGACGACGATGTCCCACAGCACCAGCGCCAGATAGGCGAGGCCGTGGAGGAAGCCGATCTTCGGGCGGCCGGGCCAGAACGGCGCGGTGAAGATCGGAACGAGAATGCCGATAACGATGCCGACCACCAGCGCACCGAAGCTGAGCGTGTTCTGCAGCAGCATCCATACGATCAGCAGCAGGACCGACAGGCCGGGATGGGGAATGATGCGCCGCACGATGCTATCCGTTGTCCAATACGGCGCGCGCGGTCGCGGCGGAATCGAGCAATTGCGCAGCCGCCGCGTCCGCATAGGCGGTTGCCGGACCGGCCGCCGCCGACAGGGCGGCCAGCAGCACGAGGAGGGCGCCGGGCGCGATCATGTCCGCGCGCGAAGGCACTGCCATGGCGCCGTCTCCTTCATCCAGAGGGGTGTCCTTCCAGAACACCGTGCTGCCCGCACGCGCGAAACCGATCACTCCGATCAGCGTGGTCAGCAGGATCACCGTCCACGCCCAACCCCATAGCGGCAGGTCGGCCACGGCGTCGAGGATCAGCAGCTTGCCGATAAAGCCGGACAGCGGCGGCAGGCCGGTCACGCCGATCGCGGCGACCATGAAGAGGATCGCCACGCTCTGCCGATGCGCGAAGACCGGGCCGGGCGTGGCATGATCGACGAAGCCCGCGCGTCGGCGCGCGACGACGTCCGCGATCAGAAACAGCGCGGCTCCGGCCAGCGTCGAATGCACGAGGTAATACAGCGCCGCCCCCACAGTATCGGCCTGCCATCCGGCGACGGCGATCATCAACGTGCCGGTGGAGCCGATGATCGCATAGGCCGCCTGTTCGGACAGGCTGCGGGCGGTGAACACGCCGCCAAAGCCCAGCAGCGCCGTCACCATCGCGGCGGGCAGCAGATAAGGCGCGGGCGCCCAGGCGGCCGATCCGGCATCGTCCCCGAAGATCAGCGGCGTGACCCTGATGATCGAATAGACGCCGATCTTGGTCATGATGGCGAACAGGGCGGCGACGGCGGGCGTTGCGACGGCATAGGTGCGCGGCAGCCACAGATGCAGCGGCACGATCGCCGCCTTGATCGCGAAGACGACGAACAGCAGCAGCGCGGCAATGCGCAGCAGCCATTGATCGTCGGCCCCGATAGCCGGAATGCGAACGCCCATATCCGCCATGTTCAGCGTACCCGTCAGCGCATAGAGCAGGCCCAATGCGAGCAGGAAGATCGACGATCCGACGAGATTGACGACGACGTACTGGACCCCTGCCTTCAACCGCGCAGGACCCTGCCCATGCAGCATCAGGCCGTAGGACGCGATAAGCAGCACTTCGAAGAACACGAACAGGTTGAACAGGTCGCCGGTCAGGAACGCGCCGTTCAAGCCCATCAGCTGGAACTGGAACAGCGGATGGAAATGCCAGCCGTCCCGATCGACCCGCGTGACAGTGGCGTGCACCAGCGCGATCAGCGCCAGCGCCGCCGTCAGCGTCAGCATGATGGCGGACAGGCGATCCAGAACGAGCACGATGCCGAACGGCGCGGGCCAGTCGCCCACCTCGTAAGTCCTGACCGTACCGTCTGCCGACAGGACGAGCAGCGCGATCGCCACCCCGAGAACGGCGAGGCAGGACGCGAAGCTGACCGCCACTCCGGCAGCACGGCGGCGCAGCATCAGCAACACCGCCAGCGGCGCCGCGAGGGCAGGCAGCGCGATCGGCGCTAGCACCAGTTGGGAGGCCAAAGAGGACGCGAAACTCATTCGCCGCCTCCCGCCTGATCGTCGGTCGGCACGTCATGCCCGTCGACATGGTCGCTGCCGGTTTCGAGGAAGCTGCGCAGAGCGAGGATCACGACGAAAGCGGTCATGCCGAAGGTGATGACGATGGCCGTCAGCACCAGCGCCTGAGGCAGCGGATCGGTATAGGTGTCCACGTCATACGACCAGATCGGCGGCGCATCGACGACCAGCCGGCCCGACGCGAACAGGAACAGGTTCACCGCGTAGGAGAAGAGAGTCAGCCCCAGAACGACCGCGAAGAGCCGCGCGCGCAGGATCAGGTAGATCCCGCCGGCGACGAGGACGCCGATGGCGCTTGCAATGAGGAATTCGAGCGTCATTGCGCCTGCTCCCCACGATCGCCCGACCGTTCGGTTGAATCGCTTCGCTTGGCATGGGCCCGCGCGGCCCGCTTGGCGATGTGGCTCAACTGGGCGAGTGCCAGCATGATCGCGCCCAGAACCACGGAGAACACGCCGATATCGAACAGCAGGGCCGTCGCAAGCTCAAACTTGCCGACCAGCGGAAGCGTGAAATGATCAAAGGCACTGGCCAGGAAATTCGCGCCGAACAGCAGCGAGCCCAATCCCGTCGCCATCGCGATCAGGACCCCGAAGGCGATCAGTGTGTGTTCCGATATGCGGCGACGCCGGGTCGTCCAGTCGTATCCCGAAGCGAGATATTGCAGCATGAATGCGATCGCCACCACCAGGGCCGCGATGAAGCCGCCGCCGGGCTGGTTGTGGCCGCGCAGGAAGATGTAGATCCCCGCCGTCAGCGTGAGCGGAAGCAGGATGCGGGTGGCCATCACGAACATCACCGGATGGCTTTCGGGCGAATGCGGCATGTCCTCCTGCCATGTGCGCAGGCGATGGCCGGCATGGCCACGCGAGGTGGTGGACAGCAGCGCGAAGATCGCGAGGCCCGCAATACCCAGCACGATGATCTCGCCCAGCGTGTCGAAGGCACGGAAATCCACCAGCGTGACATTGACCACATTGGTGCCGCCCCCGCCCGAATAGCTGTTGGCGAGGTGATATTGCGAAATCGGATCGTTGGGATTTCGCGTCAGCATCGCCCAGGCGATCGCGCCCATGGCCGTCCCACCCATCACGGCCAGCGCGCCATCGCGCACGCGGCGCGTCACGCTCGACAATGCGGGCGGCGTCTTGGGAAGAAGATTGAGCGCTAGCAGCAGGAGGAGGATCGTCACCACCTCGACCGAGATCTGCGTGAGCGCAAGGTCGGGCGCGGACAGGTGCACGAAGGCGAGCGATATGACGAGGCCGATGACGCTGATATAGATGAGCACGCGAAATCGCTGGTGCTGTGCGTGCAGCACCGCGCCCGTCGCCGCGATCAGCAATGCCCAAGCGAGAATCGCCGCAGGCGATGCCTCGACCCCCTCGCGCGGCCCGGTGAAGACGCCCCCTGCCCCGATAGCCTCGATCGCGAACAGCACCATTACGGCGGCCACCAGCATCAGCATGCGCTGAAGCGAGGGCGCATGGATCGCCACGGTCAGCCTGCGCACCGCGCGATTGATCCGCCCCAAAGCGCTTTCGAAAATGGTCTTGGCGTCGAGATGCCGCACCGCTTCGTAGCGGCGCAGGATCGGCGCATAACGCCACAGCACGATGAGCCCGATCGCCACGGCCAGCACGCTCATGCCCAGCGCGGGATTGATGCCGTGCCATAGATACAGTCCCACATAGGGCGCAGCGCCGCCGACCACCGCCGCGCTGACCGACGCGACCAGCGATCCGGCGAGCAGGCCGGGTATGAGGCCCAGCAGCACGGCGATCAGCACCAGCAGAGCGGCGGGCAGCCACATTCCCCCACCCGGATCGTGCGCGCGGGCATGGGGTTCGGGATCGCGCGCCTGCCCGAAGAACAGGAACAGGGCGAAACGCAGCGAATAGGCGACCGAAAGCGTCGCGGCGATCGTCGCCACCACCGGCACCAGCCAGGGCAGGCCGAACAGGCCCACTTCCAGCGTTTCGCCGAGCATCAATTCCTTCGAGATGAAGCCGCCCAGCGGCGGCAGGCCCGCCATCGCGGCGGCGGCGAGCGTCGCCAGCGTCGCGGTGACCGGCATCACCTTGGCAAGCCCGCCCAGCCTGCGGATGTCGCGCGTGCCGGTCTCGTGATCGACGATGCCCGCCGACATGAACAGGGCGGCCTTGAACGCCGCGTGGTTGAGAATGTGCAGCACCGCGACGGCTGCCGCCGCTTCGAGCGAGAAGCCCAGCAGCATGACAAGCAGGCCGAGCTGGCTGATGGTCGAATAGGCGAGGATGCCCTTCAGATCATGCTTGAAGAGCGCCACCCACGCGCCGAACGTCATGGTGACGAGGCCCACACTTGTTACGATGATCGTGTAGAGATCGGTGCCCGACAGCACCGGCCAGAAACGCGCGATCAGGAACACGCCCGCCTTCACCATGGTGGCGGAATGGAGATAGGCGCTGACGGGCGTGGGCGCGGCCATCGCGTGCGGCAGCCAGAAATGGAACGGGAATTGGGCCGACTTGGTGAAACAGCCGAGCAGGATCAGTATAAGGATCGCGGGGTAGAGCGGCGAGCCCTGCACCGCATCTCCGCTCGCCAAAATCGTCGCCAGATCGAACGACCCGACCGTCAGGCCCAGCATGACCACGCCCGCGATCAGCAACAGGCCGCCCCCGCCCGTAATGGCCAGCGCCATGCGCGCACCCTGCCGCGCCTCCGCCTTGTGGCGCCAGAACCCGATGAGGAGGAAGGAGGACAGGCTCGTCAGCTCCCAGAAGATCAGGAGCAGCAAAACGTTGCCGGAAATCACGATCCCCAGCATCGCGCCCTGGAACAGCATCAGGCTGGCGAAGAACCGCCCCGTCGCTTCGCCCGCGGCGAGGTAGAAATGGCCGAAGATTACCACCAGCAATCCGATGCCCAGGATCATTCCGGCGAACATCAACCCCAGCGGATCGATCATCAGCGACAGATCGAGGCCGAGAGCGGGCACCCAGGGGACCGAAGCCGTCGCGGTTCGTCCGCTCAGGATCGACGGCGCGAGAGAGACGATAACCGCAAGGCCGATCGCGCTCGCCAGCGCGGCGATGCCTGAATGCCAGACCCGCCCGCGCCCGCCCAGAACGGCAATCGCCAGCGAAGCCACGAAAGGGAGCGCGATGAGCAAGAACAGTGTCAATGGAACAACCATCGGCAGGAGCGATCACCCATTGCTGGCATTTGACTGTTAGTGCGCCGCCTCTCCGCTCGCTTTTCAGCGGAAGCGTCCGGAGAGAAATTCAGCGCGAGCGTGGTTTTCCCCGTTACACACGCATACCGCTCCATCGCAAGAGCAAGCGCAGCAGAAACGCGTCGAATTCACCTTCCCAAGCCCCTTTCAGCGCCCGAGCGCGCGTACGAAACCGGGCTTCCCTGGCGCGAGGATCGCAAAACAGGAGAGCCTCAAGGAGCGAACCCCGGTCGCTCTTTCCGGGCGAATTGATGCTTCGATTTCCATTCGCTGGCTCACCAAGGCCGCCGCACCAAATCGAGAATGCGCCGGGGTCAGCGCTCTTGTCGGATACCGGAAACCATTTTTTAAACGTAATATGCGAATTCGCGCACATGATCTTTCGCCGCCCAACGCCCGATTTGAAAACCCGTGCCGCGCTTGCGAATTACCGGTTTTCGCCAGATGCCATCCTGCTGATGAAGGAAGGCGCTTTCGTCGAATGCAACGCCGCAGCCGAACAGGTCTACGGCGTCCCGCGCGCTGAACTGATCGGTCAAAACCCGGCGGTCTTTTCCGCCGAAACCCAGGCGGATGGCCGCCCGAGTATGGAGCACGTCGGAGAACGGGTCCAGCAAGCACTTGCCGAAGGCTTCGCGCGCTTCGAATGGTTCAATGTGCGTGGCGGAGAACGCGTACGCATGATCGTCACTCTGATCCCGCTTCCTCAGGAAGGCGCGGACGCCCTGCTCGTCCAGTGTCAGGATTTCTCCGAGACCGGTCGAATGATCGATGCGGTCGCACACGGCTTGGCCCGCCTGGAAGAGGGCGATCTGACCGCGCGGCTGGACACCGCCTTCAGTCCCGAATTCGAGCCCTTGCGGATCAGCTACAACAGCGCCGCCGAAAAGATCATGCAATCGGTGATGTCGGTAACCGAGGTTGCGGACGCGCTCCAATCCGGGTGCAGGGACATCCGCGAAGCATCGGACGATCTGTCGAGCCGCACGGAGCGGCAGGCTGCCAGCCTCGAAGAATCCGCCGCCGCGATGCAGCAGGTCACACAGACCGTTCGCGCTTCCGCCGACACGGCTTCCCAGACCGAAAAGCTCGTGAAGGAAGCGAACGACAATGCGAACAAGTCCACCAAAACGGTGGACGACGCGACGCAGGCGATGGCCAATATCGAACGCGCCTCCAGGGAGATCGGCGAGATCATCTCGGTGATCGACGGGATCGCATTTCAGACAAATCTGCTGGCGCTGAATGCCGGTGTCGAGGCTGCCCGAGCCGGCGAGGCTGGGCGCGGTTTCGCAGTGGTCGCCTCGGAAGTTCGCGCCTTGGCTCAGCGCTCTGCGGATGCAGCCAAGGATGTGAAGGCTCGCATCGAGGCATCGGTACAGCAAGTCGATCGCGGCGTTGCCTTGGTTTCCGAAACGGGCGAGGCGTTCAAATGCATCGTCGGCCAGACGAACGAGCTGGGCGCCCTGATCGCGGAAATCAGCGAGGCCACCCGTCAGCAAGCCGTCACGCTTGGCGAGATCAACCTGGCGGTAGGCGATATGGATGGCATCACCCAGCAGAATGCCGCGATGGTCGAGGAAACGACCGCAGCCGTTCGAAACCTCGCTCAGGAGGCCGATCACCTCATCCAGTCCGTCGAAACTTTCCGCACCAGCCGCCGCACCAATGTTTCGACAGTGCAGAGCGGGCACGAACTGCGCGTCGTCGGAGGCAGGCGTTAAGGATCGGCTATACTAGGAAGCTTTCCGCGCGAGCACGATCCACTCGGCGCTGGTGTGGCGGTTCGGACGGCCCTCCCCAGGCGGGACGCTTCGATTGGCCGACTAATCGCCCGACTTAGCTTTCTTGCCGACCCCTTATGACAAGATTGTCGTCGCCTGGCGCCCATGGGGCGACGCGGAGCATGACTTCGGAGAACAGCTCCGATGCAAGGGCCTCGGCCAGCCATGACCGGACGCGCGGGATCGGTTGGGTCGCGAACCAGTCGGAATCGACCGCTGCGAATTGCCGAACGAAGGGCATGATCGCTGCGTCAGCGATGCCGCGCGTCGAACCGCACAAATATGCCTGCTCCGTCAATCTCGCCTCTAGCACGTGCAGGAATTCCATTCCCTGCTGACGATGCGCCATGGCGTCGGACCCGTGGCGGTCCGGATATTTGTACCGATCGAGATCGTGCTTGAACGGCCCGTCATTGCGCGCGATCAGGGCAGTGTCATCGCGTTGCAGCCAGGTTTCGGGGTCGTTGCATTGCAAGGCCCAGCGCATGATCTGGATACTTTCCTCGATCACGGTACCATCGGCGAGGATGAGCACCGGAACCGTGCCTTTGGGCGATGCCTCCAGCATCTCTGCCGGTTTGCGCGCCAGATGCACTTCGCGCAGCACGTAGGGCGTTGCACTAATCGCCAGAGCGAGCCTTGCGCGGATTGCATAGGGACAGCGGCGGAAACTGTAGAGGACCGGTTCAGCCGACATGGTCACGCCCCGTCGCTTCGAGGGTCGCTCCTACGTGAGCACGTCCCTGCTCCGCCGCGCGCAATTCCTGGCGATAGCGCTCGCGATAGGACGCGCGCTGCCGCTCGTCCCTTTCGCCATGGCAGGCTGCGCAGCTGGCGCCCGCTTCGTAAAGCGGCGAAAGCCTGTCTGCCGGGCTTACAGGGCGGCGGCATGCGAAACACAGCTCGTGCGTGCCCGCCGACAGGCCGTGCCCGATGGCGACACGCTGGTCGAATACGAAGCACTCGCCCTGCCACCGGCTTTCTTCTTCAGCCACATGCTCCAGATAGGCGAGAATCCCGCCCTTGAGGTGATAGACATCGTCTAACCCTTCGCTCTTCAGATAGGCGGACGCCTTTTCGCAGCGAATGCCTCCGGTGCAGAACATGGCCACTCTCGGCGGCTTGCCGGATCCGAGCAGGCGCTGACGTTCGCGCGCGAACCAGTCTGGAAAATCGCGAAAGCTGGCGGTCATTGGATCGACGGCCCCTGCGAACGAGCCGATCGAAACCTCGTAATCGTTGCGCGTGTCGATCACGATCGTATCGGGATCGTCGATCAGCGCGTTCCAGTCCTGCGGATCGACATAAGTGCCCGCATCGCTCGCCGGGTCGAGATCGGGCTGCCCCATGGTGACGATTTCCTGCTTCACGCGCACCTTCATGCGATGAAACGGCATCGTCGTCGCGCTCGAAAACTTTACATCGAGATCGGAGAAACCGGGCCAGTTGCGGATATGATCGAGGACCCGATCGATACCCGCTCTCGACCCCGCAATCGTGCCGTTGATGCCTTCGCCTGCCAGCAGCAGCGTGCCCTTGATACCTTGCTCGTCGGACACCTTTTTCAGAGCGTCTCGGACCTCTCCGAGCCGCGAAAGCGGTGCGAAGCGATACAGCGCGGCTACGCAGATCGGCGATGCGCCTTGATGTGTCGGCTGGGTCATGGTCATTCTGCGTAGCGGTCTTCGCCGAGCCCCAGAGCGTCAGCGCTTCTTCTTGGCCGGAGCGGCGTGGAAATCGGGTTCCTTCTTGGCGACCCAGTCCACGAATTTGCGCATGTCGGGATTCATCAGAATCGCTTCCACGTCGAGGCCATGGCGCTGCAATTCGGAATTGCTGAAATTGGCGATCAGCGTTTGCTGGCAGATGGGGTGCATCGGCACGACCTCGCGCCCGCCCCGGCTTTTCGGTACGGGATGATGCAGGACCGTTGTCTCGCCCAGAGGACGGCTGCAGAGCCAGCACTCGACAGGCGCCGCTGCCTCCCCGTCACTGTCCTCGTCCCCGTCCTGATTGGGAATGCGTTCGTCCAGCGCCCTCCCCTTGGAATATTTGCGTGCCACGTATTTTCGCCCGAATCCTGAAAAGGTTGGATCGGCCTCTAGCCGAAGCGGGCTTGGCTCGCCACTTCGCGAAACGATTATCAGCCACACCCGTTCGCATCCTGTAGCCTACGGCCCCTCTCGCTGCGACGGGCCTTGGGCAATCCACCCGCTCCGGACTTCAGCTGGACGCGACGAGCAGCAATTCTTCTTTCCGATCAAAGGACTTGGAGCACCATGGGTTTTCTCAAGAACGGTACCTGGCACGACGAATGGGCGCATAACGACGAAGAGAGCGGCGAATTCGAACGCGACGAAAGCGCGTTTCGAAGCTGGATCACCCCCGATGGTTCGGCCGGTCCCACCGGCGACGGCGGGTTCGCCGCCGAGCCGGGCCGTTACCGCCTTTATATCAGCCTCGCCTGCCCCTGGGCGCACCGGGCCAATGCCGTGCGCCATCTGAAAGGATTGACCGATGCGATCGAGCTGAACGTCGTCCACTGGCTGATGAAGGAGGGCGGCTGGTCGTTCCGCGACGGCGAATGCGTCACCGGCGATCCCGCCATCGGCGCCGACAATCTCCACCAGCTCTACACGCATGCCAAGCCCGATTATTCGGGCCACGTCACCGTGCCGGTGCTGTGGGATACGCGCACCGAAACCATCGTGAACAATGAAAGCGCGGACATCATGCGCATGCTCGGCAGCGCGTTCGATGCCTGCGGGGCGAACGATCTCGATCTTTATCCGGAAAGCTATCGGGACAAGATCGATACGCTGAACGACCGGATTTACGACGCGGTCAATAACGGCGTCTACAAGGCGGGCTTCGCCACTTCGCAGGACGCCTACGACAAGGCCGTGACGCCCCTGTTCGCAATGCTGGACGAACTTGAAGAGCGGCTCGAGGGAAAGGACTGGCTGGTCGGCGATCGCCTGACCGAGACCGACATCCGCCTGTGGACCACGCTGATCCGTTTCGATCCGGTCTATCACACGCATTTCAAATGCAATGTCCGCCGGATCGCCGATTATCCCAATCTGTCCGCGCTGACCCGCCGGATCTACGAGCTCGACGGAATTGCGGAAACGGTCAATTTCCGGCACATCAAGCATCATTATTACGAAAGCCACGAGCGGATAAATCCGCATGGGATCGTCCCTGCCGGGCCCGCTCCCTTGGTACCGGGGATGCAGAAATGAGCAGCCGCGAAATCCTGTCGCTCCACCGCGCGATGCGCGACGATATCCAGGATCTCGTGACTCGCAGGCCCCTGCCCGGCCAGGGCCTGCCGCAAGTCGATCCGTTCCTGTTTCTCAACCATCACGGGCCGCAGACCTATCCCTCGCCCAATCGCGGCCTGCCCTTCGGACCCCATCCGCATCGCGGCTTCGAAACGGTGACCTTCATCCTCGCCGGAAGCCTGGCTCATCACGACAGCGGTTCGGGCGCAAGCGTGGTCGAAACGGGCGGAGTCCAGTGGATGACGGCGGGGAGCGGGCTCGTCCATGCCGAGCTTTCGCCCGAGCAGTTCAAGCAAGATGGCGGCGCGCTGGAAATCCTGCAATTGTGGGTCAACCTGCCCGCGAGGCTCAAGATGACCGCCCCGGCCTATACGCCGGTGCCCGCCGCCGACATGGCGCAAAGCAGTCCGGGCAAGGGCGTTTCGATGCGTGTGGTGTCGGGGACGCAGGACGCGCCGATCCATTCCCTGACGGATGTCATGCTGGGGATCGTTTCGATCGAGCCCGGTGGCCACGCCGACCTGCCTGTCCCTTCTGGGCGCAACGTGCTGTTCTACACGGTCGAAGGCGAAGCGGCGATCAGCGGGAGGCCGGTGCTCGAGCACACGCTCGCACGACTGACGGACGGAGACGGGATCGAAGCGACGAGCGAAAAGGGTTGCCGCATCCTGTTCGGCCATGCCGATCCGATTGGCGAGCCTGTGGTAGCACACGGCCCCTTCGTCATGAACACAAGGGAGGAAATTGCCCAAGCCGTGCACGACTATCAGGCTGGCCTGTTCGGAGGACTATAGCCAACCGACCGAGCGCCGGATGCCGCCCGCGCCCGCCCACCGATCCATTTGCGCGACGCACGGTCACAATTAAACTTTCCTATACGCAAAACGCGTAGCCCGTGTCGGAGTAAGGAAGCCTCCTGCATGAATTTCCTCGTCCGTTTGGCCGGTCGCAAGGGCCTGGATCGGCGCAGTTACGCCCTGATCGGCTGCGTCGTGCTGCTTGCCGCCCTGCTTACCGGCGCCAGCTGGAGTGCGGTCGGCAGTTCGCAGGAACGGCAGCGCGCCGCCGAATGGCAAATCCACACGCTCCAGGTTCTCCTCGAAACCGACGATCTGAAGGTCGCCACGCTCAGCATGGTCCGTGGTGAACGGGGATACCTGCTGACCGGGGACGAGACGTTTCTGCAGCCCTATCAACGTGGCCTTGTGGATTCGCGCGAGGGTCTCGATCGCCTGACGCAACTTGCTCTCGATAACCCCCAGCAACAGCAGCGCATCGGCCGCCTGCAAACCGAGATCGCGCATTTAAGTTCGGTCCTCGAAGAAATCGTCGAGCTCAAACGCTCGGGCGACCACGCTGCGGCGCTGGCGCGGGTCGGCTCGGGCGCCGGCCGGACCGCTACGGACGAGATCCTCGAGGAATTGCGCGGAATCGAAACCATCGAGCAGGATCTTCTTGCCGTTCAGACGGAAGACGCTCGGGCCAAGGCGGTCGCGAACGAACGCTATCAATATGCTCTGACCCTGATCGGCATTCTCCTGCTCGGCCTGTCCGCCTGGGCAACAATTCTCGTGCGCCGCGCGCTCGCTGCCGAGGCCGAAGCGCGCCGCATGCTGCAGCGCACCGCATCGAGCGACGAGATGACCGGCCTCAGCAATCGTCGCGGTTTCATGGACGCCCTGCACCGCTCGGTCGCCCGATCGTCCGACGGGCGCAAGGAACTGGCCTATGCCATTTTCGACATCGATCGGTTCAAGTCGATCAACGACACCTATGGGCACGCCGCCGGCGACGCAGTGATCGCCGAAGTCGCAAGGCGAGCGGTCGCGACGTTTCGCGCGCGGGATCTGGTTGGCCGCATCGGCGGAGAGGAATTCGGCGTCATCCTGCCAGCCGCCAATCAAGCGGAAGCCATGGAAGCTTGCGCCCGGATGCGGGCCGCGATCGAGGCCGAGCCGATAATGATCGATGGAAAGTCGATCGGGGTCACGGTGAGCGTCGGCGTATCGCAGCTACACCGCGAGGAGACCGTGGAAAGCCTGATGGCCCGCGCAGATCACGCTTTATACGAGGCGAAGAACAGCGGTCGCAACGTGGTTAGACTGGCAGCGTAAGCCAAAAGCGATCTTCGCCAAACCGAAGCGCCGGGAAATCCCGCGTTGTGCGTCGATTGAAAAATGGTGCCCAGAAGAGGACTCGTATTATTAACATAAGTCACTGACAAATAAATGTTTTAAATATCGCCTTGGGTTTGTGGCCCCCAAAATGGCCCCTATTCACCCCTTGCTAGGCCAGATTCCAACGCTGCTTCAGTCCGGTCGACAGTGGTACGCCAGCTAGGCGTAGTAGGCCTGCAAACCGTGCCCTGATTTCCGAACAATCCGATTTCATTGATCGCCTGTTCGAGAGGCACGGCGTGAATCCAATTGATTGGCACGAAGTACTCCATCTTGTCGGGGTCATCTTGGTGCTCTCGATGATATGATGCACCGGAAAGCACTTCGAGAGCAGGCTTGGCACCTTCGTCGGTTTTACTTTGGAAGTCGTGAATCGATTGGCGAGGGCCGACAACTTCGCCGACTCCGACAAAGCCAAACCCAGGCGCTTTGACCCAAATTCTATCACCTTGCTTCAAGGTTTTTAGCGGCTTGCTGTACCAGCTACCGCCACCGGCGGAGACAAAGCCAAACTTCCTACCTTCAGCCCAGTCGCGCGTTTCTCCATGACCGTAATTGGCGTAGATTTCGCCATTCCACGGTTCTCGCTCCCTATCTTTCGAAGGACGAGAAACGGTGGCAGATGCAACCTGCGTCTCATCTGGATCGAGTAGCCACGCACGGCTTAGAAGCTTCTGACTTTCCAGTTCGAAGACTTGGAAAAAGAGCACATTGATCGCGATTGACCTCTCATTGAGGTACCCGACTATGCGCTCGCTGCTCTCGTCGAGCTGCGCCGCGACAATCACAATCTGGTGATTTTCGTTCAGCGTATCTTCGTCCAATGGAGCGCCAAAAAAATCGGCAAAGTCTTTCGAAAAATCTGCATTCTCAGAGAAGCGCGCATAGATCGCCGCGATGGCATCGGCCTCCAACCCTTCGACCCAGCAAGCATAGTCCAACGCTTGCGCTACCACTTCGCGAGGAGTGCGATGACGCTTCAGTTCGATCAGGACCAAGCCACCGTCGGGAGCTATGGCGAGTAGATCGACAATCCCTCCACTGACAGTTCTCTCCTGCCTACCAATCAGCATCCACTCGTCAGAGAGAATTTTAGGAGAAGAAACGATCATGTCTTCCAGCTCTCGCTCTGAAAGCAAACTGGAAGCGCTCAGCTTTTGTGGCTGCTCATCGACAAGCCAGATAGCAGTTTCAATTGGCACCCTGTCCCTCACCTTGGTTTGCAGGCTCAATCAGACCCGGTAACTCCGCGTCCATTTCGCTGAAGAGCACCACCTTGGCTTCATAATCCGGCACATCGCCAACCAACGCCAGTTGACCCGCGACACCACCGGCATTCTGCCCATAGGCTTCGGTCAGTTTCGTAAGGAGATCGCGCTTGTAGGCTGTGTCCAGATTGTCAAGCTGATCGCCTTTGCTTTCCAGCGCCACCAATCGCTGCTCATCACCATCTTGCACAGCGGCAAAGACAAAGTCGGGATACACTCTGCCTCGCTTCCAGCCGCGCAAGGCATAGCTGCCATGCGCCGTGCCGTTGCGGTGCCACCATCGGATCATGTCGTGATCATCAAGCTTGCGAGCTAACCCTTGCTCATCGCTATTCAGTTCGTGCTTGAACACAGGCGTGAAGAGATTGCGCTCCAGTGCTCCGCCCGTAGTGGATTGCAGCGTGTCGGCATTCGCAGTTGCAATGACGAAGAATTGCGACGGCATGATCCAATCGCCTGCATCGCCACGAATGCGAAATTGTTTCAGTATGGCCCCCAATGTGGCCCCCGCCACCACGCGATTGCTGGCGAATGTGGGCGAACGTCAACGACCAATCGAGCCGTATTTTTGGCAGATTTCCGGGGTTTTTGCAACCGTTAGCGAATGTCGAGAAACAGGAAAATGGTGCCCAGAAGAGGACTCGAACCTCCACGCCCTTGCGAGCGCCGCCACCTGAAGACGGTGCGTCTACCAATTCCGCCATCTGGGCACGTTTGAGAACTGCCGGTCATCGTGGTCCGGCGTCCTGGTAGGCGCGCGCCACTAGCTGGCCTTGGGAGGGCTTGTCAACGCTTATCGAATCCCCCCCAATGTGCGGGGGCATAAAGATTTCGCCGCACGATCTGCCTTCGGGAATTGCGAAACCGCGACGAGTGCGGCACGTTGCATCGCTATGATCACGAAAACACCGCGTCTCGCGCTTTCCGCCCTTGTGTCCGCCCTCCCACTCCTTGCCCTCGCGGCCTGTGCGGAACCGATTCCCGAACAATCGCGCGCCGATGAAATACCGCTCGCAGAAGTGAAGGATGGCGATGCGGACGTGACGGGCGTGGCGGGAACCACGATCGACGAAGGTCGTACCGATCCCCTTCTTTCGGTCGTGACGCGGGCCGACGGCGCCCTGCTCGGCAATGCGAATGTCGCGACCTGTTCCTTTACCTCTGACAGCGATCGCATGCTGTTCCAGACCGCCGTGCCCGACGACGGGGGCGCCAATCCTCGCGGCGTCGCGCGTGTCAGCGGGGAGCCGGTGCTGTTCACGGCCGAATTTACCGGCGCTCAGGCGCGCATGGAAGAAGGCGGGCGCTATGGATCGGATGGCGATCTGGTCGCCCAGATCGTGCGCGGCGAAGCGGAAAATGGCGAACAGAGCCAGCCGGACGCCGCCGAAGACGGCGAGGGCGACGCGCCCGCGCGCATCGAAACGCGCACTTGGCCCGCCACGCTCACGATCGCGTATGAGGGCACGCCGCTTTCCACGCGCAGTTCGGGCACTTGGGCATGCGGCAATTGACGCCTTGCTCGCCCCACCATGCCGGGGCTAGGGCGCAGACGGTTTCTTAGAGACGGATTGAAGAAAGCATCTCCGCCATGGCGAAAAGCAGCGCGTTGAACGGCAAACTGGTGACGCTGATGGGCGGCAGCGGCTTCATCGGCGATTACGTGGCCCAGGCGCTGCTGGATCGCGGCGCGCGGCTGCGGGTCGCCAGCCGCCATCCGGAGCGCGCCTTCAATCTCAAGCCGCTCGCCAAGCTCGGCCAGTTGCAATTCGCCCGCTGCGACGTGACCGATCGTCGACAGGTCGAACAGGTGATCCAGGGCTCCGACGCCGTGGTCAATCTGGTCGGCAGCTTCCAGGGCAATCTGAAGCAATTGATGGGCATCAGCGCCGGCTGGATGGCCGAAGCCGCCACCGCGACCGGCGCCGAGGCTTTCGTCCAGGTCAGCGCGATCGCCCGCCGACCGGACGAAGACGTCGAGATCGACTATGCCGAGGCCAAGCATCTCGGCGAGGATCTGGTGCGCGAAGCATTTCCGGACGCCACCATCCTGCGTCCGTCCCTCCTGTTCGGGAAGGACGACGATTTCACCACGATGTTCGCGCAGATGATCCGCTGGCTGCCCGTGCTGCCGGTGTTCGGGCCTGACAAGGAATTGCAGCTCGTCTATGTCGACGACGTCGCCGAAGCGGTTGCGGTCGCGCTGGAAACGCCGGGCGAACATGGCGGCAAGATTTTCGAGCTCGGTGGGCCTGAAAAGATCACGATGCTCGAGCTGAACCGCCGGATCGCGGAGGCGCAGCGCCGCTCCCGCACCTTCCTGCCCATGCCCGATGGCGTCGCAGGCGCGTTCGCTTCGCTACCCGGCACTCCGATGGGCAGCGATCAGTGGGAATTGCTGAAGCAGGGAAATACCGTTTCGGGCGAATATCCTGGCCTCGCCGAGCTGGGGATCGAGCCCAAGCCGCTCGGCCTGTTCCTCGACAAGTGGATGGTGCGCTATCGCAAGCATGGCCGCTTCGGCGACCGCGCGATGGCATCGGGCGGGCTCTGAGCGCGTCGGACGATATTCGCAGGCTTGCGGCTAGGAGCGGTGCTCGATCGGTAGGGGGGCGACCGGTTCGACCAAGAGGATCGAGCCTTCACTGCCGATGATAAGCACGCGTTGCCCCTCTGGAGTATCGTTTCCGCGGGCGATCCACTCGCTGTCTCCGACGCGCACCCGGCCCTCGCCCCCGTCGATCGGAGTGGTGACGACGGCAGTTTGTCCAACCAACCGTCCGCGACGATTGTTGAGCAGCGGATCGGAGCTTATGATCGGTCGATCGCGCAGCATCCGCTTGGCGGAAAAGGCGAAGATCAGCGCGAGCGAAATGAAGGCGACGACCTGAATGCCGAGCGCTGGCCCTGCGATCAACGCGATCACGCCCGTTGCCAGAGCCGCCATGGCGAGCCAGATCAGATAGACGCCCGGCACCACCATTTCGAGACCCGACAGCAAGAGACCGGCGGCAAACCACAGCCAATAGGACTCGATCCCGTCCACGCGATCAGCCCCGGGTTGTGCCCGAAGGCGGAACGCTGGCCGGATTATTGCGGCGCTGGACCGGATCGCGCTCCCGTGGCGACGGCATGGGCGTGCCGGTATCGACCGTGCCCTTCACATCGGCTCGCCCATCCCCGAACGTGTCGCGTACCAATTCGCCGATCCCGCCGAGCGATCCGATGAGCTGCGTGGCCTCGAACGGCATCAGTATCGTCTTGGCGTTGGGGCTTTCCGCAAACTTGCCGACCGCCTTGGTGTATTCCTGCGCGATGAAGTAATTGATCGCCTGATTGCCGGACGAGGCGATGGCGTTCGAGACCAGTTCGGTCGCCTTGGCTTCGGCCTCGGCCTCGCGCTCGCGCGCTTCGGCATCGCGGAAGGCCGCCTCGCGCTTGCCTTCGGCCTTGAGGATGGCGGATTGCTTGTCACCCTCGGCGCGCAGGATCCGGCTCTGACGATCGCCTTCGGCTTCCAGAATCTCGGCCCGCTTCAGGCGTTCGGCCTTCATCTGGCGCGCCATCGCTTCCGAAATGTCCATCGGCGGGCGGATATCCTTGATCTCGACGCGGGTGATCTTGATCCCCCACGGCGAGGTCGCATGATCGACCACGCTCAAGAGCCGGGCATTGATCTCGTCGCGCTTCGAGAGAGTTTCATCCAGATCCATGCTGCCCATGACCGTACGCAGATTGGTGGTGGTCAGCGCCAGTATCGCATTGTGAAGGCCGGACACTTCATAAGCCGCCTTGCCCGCGTCGAGCACCTGGAAGAACACCACGGCATCGACCCCGACCATGGCATTGTCCTTGGTGATGATTTCCTGCCCCGGAATATCGAGCACCTGCTCCATCATGTTGATCTTGTGGCCGACCCGGTCGATCAGCGGGATGATCAGGTGCAGCCCCGGCTCGGCAGGCATGGTGAATTTCCCGAGCCGTTCGATCGTATAGACATAGCCCTGACGCACGACGCGCACGCCCATCATCAGGAAGGTGACGAGCACCAGCACCGCCAGGATCAGCAGGATTGTCTGGGCCATGGGAAATCCTCCTTTTGAGCTCTGTCCAGCCTACGCCGCTCTTGCAAAAAGACCACCCCCCAAGGCTTGCATCGTGCCCCTCAGGCCCTGGCCGTCAAGCGCGAGCCTGTTCGGTTGGAGGAAGATCGCGCGGGACAAAAGAAAAGGGCCGCACTTTCGTGCGGCCCCTATCGAAAATCAAAACGCTGTCCGCCTTACGGGCTGACGGGATCATCGCTGTCAGACACTTCGATGCCGATGAAGATCGCCGCAGCGACTATCGCAAGGATAAGGATGCGGCTCGCGCCGCCGGCCAGTTCGCTTTCGTCCGAGATCGGCGCAGCCGAACGGTCGGCAGCCTGAGCCGCGATAGGGGCCGCCGCAAGGGCGGAGGCCGCGAGGGCCAAAGTAACGGTCTTCGTACGCATTAAAAACTCCCACATAAATCTTCACGAAAGGGCATGAAGGATTGGACGCAAAACTCAAGCAATATATCCTGTTTCATTCTAAAACACACGTTAAGCGGCTTTCACGCAACACCGTTTCGTCCATTCGGTCCGCCGAAAACCTCCTTGAGTCTACAATTCACGCGCATAGAGCGCCTGCAATTGTTCCCAGGCACGCTCGGCCGCCTCCGGCGCATAGGCGGGCGAGTCAGGAACGGTCCATCCGTGGTCGCCGGGATAGACTTCGATCTCGGCCGGATTGTCGAGCGCGGCAAAGGTCTCGCGCAGAGTCGCAGTGGCCTCGGGATCCTTGGCATCGTCGTCCTGCGCGATCGCGACGAGATAGCCCGCCCGGCTCTCGTCCACCATCCGGTGCGGACTGTTCGCGCCTTCTCGCACCAGGCCGCCTCCGTGGAAGCTCGCAGCCGCCTTGACGCGCGCGGGCACTGCTGCGGCTGTCCAGAACGTGAAGGGACCGCCCATGCAATACCCCTGCGTCCCGATACCGCGCTTCGCATCGACCTCGTCCTGCGCGTCGAGCCAAGCGGTGGCCGCCTTCGCGTCGCGCATGATCGCATCCGCAGTCAGCTTTTCGCGCCACGGGCGCACGGTCTTGAAGCCGTCGCTGGCGGCGAATTCAGCGAAATCCTCGTATTGCTGGCCGGATACGTCGCGATAGTAGGGATTGATCACCAGCACCGCGTGACCCGCTGCGGCAAGGCGCGAGGCCATGGCTTTCTTTGCAGGACGCAGGCCGGCGATGTCAGGCCAGAAGAGCACTCCGGGCTTCCTCGTGCCCGAAGTCGTGACATACCAGCCGTCCATGGTACCGTCGGGCGTCGCGAAGGAGACCGCGCGTCCGCTTTGCCCCGGCGCCGCCATGGTGGCGCAGCCCGCGGCTCCGAACGCGAGGCCCGATGCAGCAGCAACCTGGCCGAAGCGGCGACGGGTCATCGCGGCCTCGCCCCATTTCTTCATCATCGCTGAATCGCACATGCTCGCCTCTCCTCTTCTCGCCACCGACTCATCGAGCCGACCCGCATGAACCCATTCTCAAGACTATGGCAGAAGGCAGAGGATGTTCCCTCGGATCGAATTTTGTCGGAGTTGTAACAATTCTACAACAGGGGCGCCAACACATCGATTGACGATCAAGACATCATTATCTTTCAAAATCTTAGGAATCACGCCCAGCACAAGACCCTCCCCAAAAATTGAAAGTAAAGTTCAGTCTTATAGAATATAATTACTTTTTGTCGGAATATAAGTTTTTTTGCCGCTTCCGATGCCGGGGTTAGTGAAATAATCCTATTGTGGGCAAGGGGCTTTGGCGGCATTTTATGAACGCCAAGAGGCGAATCGGCTTACCGGTCACGTACAAGGCTTTTTCTGAGTCTAAGCGGTGACCGCCGTCCGGTCCCGTGCTTCTGGGGTTCTTTCATGGGTATGTCACACAAGAATGCGCTTCGCGCATCGTCTTCGCTCGCCTGGATTTCTCTCGCTTCCGCAGCCTTCCTTGCCGCAACCGGCGTCGCGCAGGCACAGTCTGAGCCGCAGGATCTTTCCGACAATAATTGCGACATCTCGCTGGAAAATTGCGACAGCGACGCGGACGGCACCGAACCGCAGAACGATGCCATCGTCGTGACCGGATCGCGCATCGCGATCCCCGTCAATCTGTCTTCGCCCGTTCCGGTCGTCAGCGTTTCTGCCGAAGATCTGTCTTCGGGCAATCTGTCGCTGGGCGATTCGCTGAACCAGTTGCCGCAATTGCGTGCAACGTTCAGCCAGTCCAATTCCACGCGCTTCATCGGCACGGCAGGCATCAACGCCCTGGACCTGCGCGGCCTTGGTACGGCTCGCACGCTTACGCTGGTCAACGGCCGCCGCCAGATCACCGCTACGCCCGGGGTCGAGCGGGTCGACGTGAACTCCATTCCGTCCGACCTGATCGAACGTGTCGATATCGTGACCGGCGGCAATTCTGCGGTTTATGGGTCCGATGCCGTCGCGGGCGTCGTGAACTTTGTCCTGAACGACGATTTCGACGGCATCCGCCTTCGCGGCCAGGGCGGCATTTCTTCGCGTGGCGATCGCGGATCGTATTTCGGGAGCATCACCGCGGGCAAGAATTTCGCCGAAGGTCGCGGCAATATCTCGTTTGCCGGCGAATATGCCCGGCAGAACACTCTGTTCTTCACCAGCCGCGACGCGCAGACCGGCGCGTTCAGCGGCCGCAACCAGTTCAACGCGACCGAATTCACCGGCCCGATCGTCAATCCGACGCTCGGCGTTCGGGCTGCCGAGCCCTCGACCGGTAACGGCATCCCGGACACGTCTTTCCTGAACGGTATCCGCAACAACACGATCTCCGATGGCGGCCTCTTTACCGCAGCTTGCCCCACGGCGGCGGCAATCGGCGAAACGGCAGCGCAGTTCAATGCGCGCCGGGCGACGGCTTGCACCGGCATCGCAGTGCAAGGAAGTTCCAACGCGCTCGCCCAGTTCGGCCGAACCTTCGTTTTCCAGCCGGACGGCACGCTCATTGCCAATCCTTGCACCACCGATCTGCGCGTCTTCGGTTCGAACAATTGCGTCGGCGGCCTGGGTTCCACATTGCGCCGGACGGGTATGCTGTCGCCCGGCCTCGAACGCTATTCGGCGACCGTGCTCGCCCATTTCGAAATTTCGCCCGCCTTCGATCCCTTCATCGAAGCGCGCTATGTCAACGTAACGGCCAATCAGGAAGGCCAGCCGACCTTCTTCAACAACAGCTTCCGCATCGACAACCCGTTCCTGAGCGCACAGGCCCGTGCGACGCTCAACAGCGTTCTCACCCCCGCCCAGCGTGCCAATCCGGCGACGACTTTCACCGCGCAGCGCTTCAACATCGACTTCGGCGGTCGCGGCGAGGACCACGAACGCGAAACCTACTCGATCGTCGGCGGGGTGCGTGGCGATTTCAATCAGGACTGGCGTTACGAAGTCGCGGTCAATTACGGCAAGCTCGATACCTACTACGAAACCGAAGGCAATCTGCTGCGCGCCCGTTACGCCAATGCCATCGACGCGACGCGCAACGCCGCGGGTCAGATCGTCTGCCGCATCAATGCCGACGCTTCGACCACGAATGACGATCCGGCCTGCGTTCCCGTCAATCTGTTCGGTGACGGCCAGGTCAGTCAGGCCGCGCTCGACTACTTCCTCTACACGTCCAACCGCGTACAGGAGGCAGAATTGTTCGACGTCACGGCTTTCGTCGCCGGCGACACCTCGCAGTTCTTCGAAATGCCTGCCGGTCCGATCGGCTTTGTCATCGGCGGGGAATATCGCGAGCAGACGGCCTTTGCCGCATATGACGAAACGACCCGCAACGGCCTCACCTTCCTCAACGCGATCGCCGATTTCGATCCGCCCAAGCAGAAGGTCACCGAAGCGTTTGGCGAAATCAATATCCCGATCGTGGCCGACATCCCGTTTATTCGGGAACTGAGCCTTGCGGGCGCTGCGCGCTATTCCGACTACAATATCGGTCAGACGGGCGGCGTATGGGCTTATAACGGCAGCGTGATCTACGCGCCTGTCGAAGATCTCAAACTGCGCGGCGGCTATGCCCGTGCGGTCCGTGCGCCGACCCAGAGCGATCTGTTCTCGGCCGCGACCCAGACCTTCATCAACGGGTTCGTCGATCCGTGCAGCCAGAACCGCATTAACGACAATCCCAACCGCAGCGCGAATTGTGCAGCGGCGGGCGTGCCGACGACGCAGACCTTCAACGGCACGACCGAACCGTTCACCAACGTGACCGCATCGGGTATCTCGGCCAATAATGGTGGCAATCCCAACCTGCGCGAGGAACGCAGTGAAAGCTGGACTTTCGGCGCCGTGTTCGAGCCGCGCTTCCTGCCGGGCTTCGCCCTGACGGTCGATTACTACGACATCACGATCGACAACGTGATCTTCGCGCTGGGCGGCCAGGCGGTTATCAACCAGTGCTATGACAGTCCCTCGGGAATCGACAACCAGTACTGCGCGGCTGTCTTCCGCAATCCGAACGGAACCCTTCAGGGCCAGCAGAATGTGATCCAGGCGGGTACTACGGTGTCGCTGACGCCGACCGGGCCGTCCGCTCTGATCGCGCCGTTCAACTTCGCCAAGCAGGAAACGTCCGGTGTCGATGCCGACATGTCGTATCGCACCGAACTGAGCGACGGCCTCGATCTGCGCCTGCGCGGCCTGCTGTCCTACGTGATCAAGCGGAACAACTTCACCGACATCACAGACGAGACCTTCTACGATCGCCAGCTCGGTGAACTTGGCGATCCGCGCTGGCAGGGACAGCTCTCTGCGAACCTGTCCACCGACACTGTCGATTTCGGATACCGCATGCGATATATCGGCAAGCAGGTTCTCGGCAATTACGAGACCTATTTCAGCGTTCAGGGCCGTCCGCCGCTCAATCCCGACGCATCGCCCTTCACCTATTACCCCGACGTGACCTACCACGACTTCCGCGTCGATTTCTCGACGGACGATGATTTCACGTTCTACGCCGGGGTCGACAATGCGTTCGACAAGCTGCCGCCGCTGGATCTGCTCGGCACGGAAGGCGGATCGCCCTTCGGTCCGGTCGGACGGTTCTTCTACGCCGGGGCGGAATTCAAATTCTAAGCCTTGGGGCGGCTCGCCTTGTCGGGTGGGCCGCCCTTCCTCTCAAAACGGGAAACCTCGAACAGCTCAGTGCGGCCTGCGTCGCCCCTACTTGGCGCAGTCACCTCACAAAGCAGGGGCACCCGGGCAGCGGCGCCCTCACTCCGGGCGGGAGCCGGACCTTCGAGGGTCGGAGAGCAGTTCTCCGACCCTTTCTTTTTCACTCGTCCTCGAACTCGATCCGGCGAAAGCCGGTATCCTGCAGAACCCGCCGCACCAGAGCCCGCTCCGCCGGGGTCAGCGCCGGATCGGTGGGGCCGACGACGGCGCGCGGTTCGTAGAGCATATAGGCGCCGGTCTTCAGGATCTGGCGCAAGGCGTGGGACAGCGCGTGCTCGAAACGAGTGGCGTCGGCCACCACTTGCGTGTCGGACGAGAAGGGGTGATCGGCGCGCTGGTCGATGAATATGCCGCTCTTGCGCTCGGTGACCTGCACACGGTCGCGATAGATCGCGACATCCACGTCGAGGCGGCCCAGCATGATCTCAGCGGCGCGCGAGCGCCTCCTCGCTTTGCCTCATCAGCTTGGCGACGATATCCGCCACAGGCTCTTCCTCCTTCAGCATGCCGACGGACTGGCCCGCCATCAGGCTGCCATTTTCGACATCGCCATCGATCACGGCCCGGCGAAGCGCGCCCGCCCAGTAATGTTCGATCTGCAATTGCGCTTCCGCCATCGCAATCTCCTCGCGATCGAGAATATCGGCGACTTCGCGTTGCTTGGCGGTGAACGCCTCCGTACCCTTGTTCTTCAGCGCGCGCACCGGGATCACCGGCAAGCGCGCATCGACCTGGACGCTGGCGACCGCATCGCGCGCGCTGGCGCGGAAGAACGCCTTCTTGAAATCGGCATGGGCGATGCTCTCGACAGCGCAGGCGAACCGCGTTCCCAACTGGACGCCCGCAGCGCCCATTTCGAGATAGCCCGCGATCGTCTCGCCCCGCCCGATCCCGCCTGCAACGAAAATCAGGTGCTCTTCGCTCAGCTCGGGCAGCATTTCCTGCGCCAGCACGCTGGTCGATACCGGGCCGATGTGGCCGCCCGCCTCCATGCCTTCGATCACCAGCGCATCCGCGCCCGAGCGGAGCAGCTTCTTCGCCAGCGCCAGCGTGGGCGCGAAACAGATGACCTTGGCAGGGTTCTTGCCGCCCTTGATCGCCTCGACGCTGCCCTTGGGCGGGATGCCACCTGCGAGGACGACATGCGTGACGCCGTGCTTTTCGCACACGCCGATCAAATCGAAGAGCTGCGGATGCATGGTGATGAGATTCACGCCGAACGGCTTGTCGGTCAGCGCTCTGGTCGCCGCGATCTCCGCGTCGAGCAGCTCAGGCGTCATCGCGCCGCAGGCGATCACGCCGAAGCCGCCCGCATTCGATATGGCGGAAACCAGGTTGCGCTCGGACACCCAGCTCATCGCCCCGCACAGGATCGCGGTCTCGCTGCCCAGGAAATCGGTGCCTCGGCGCATCAGCCGCGCAGTCTTGGAAAAATCGTTCATCGGACCGCGATTAGGCGCTGGTCATGGATGGAGCAAGAAACTCTCTTCGTCCGCGAATAGGCGAAAACGCTTCCCCGTTCGCTATTTTTGGATAGCTGTCGGAGCAGATGCCGACGCTCCTGCCCGAATCGCTTGCCCCCTTTCACCCCGAAATCGGGCTGGCGATGCTGGTGATCCTCTTCATCGCTTTTGCGCTGGAGCGTTTGCCGCCGGTCGTGCTGGCGGTCTCCTTCGCGCTCGCCATGCTGCTGCTGGGCTTTCTTTCGGTGGACGAATTGCTGGCGGTCTTCTCGAACCCGGCCCCGATCACCATCGCAGCGATGTTCGTCCTGTCCGGCGCCTTGCTGAGAACCGGCGCGCTGGAGGAAGTGGCGGGCTGGGTGATCCGGCGCACGCTGCGCAAACCCCGGCTGGCGGTTGCGGAAATCGGTGCAGGCACGGTGGTGGCATCGGCCTTCATGAACAACACGCCGGTCGTCCTGGTGATGATTCCCATCGTCAAGCGCCTCGCCAAGGCGGTGGGGATCGGCGCGACACGGCTGCTGATCCCGCTTTCCTACCTCTCTATCCTCGGCGGCACACTGACTCTGATCGGAACCTCCACCAATCTCCTTGTCGACGGCGTGGCGCAAGAACAGGGTCTTGAGCCCTTCACCATGTTCGAGATCACCGGCGTGGGGCTCTGGGCTGGTGTGGCGGGTATCCTCTACCTCGTCGTCGCCGGACCACGCCTGCTGCCCGACCGCCAGCCTCGCGCGCTGGACGAGGCGGCCGAAAGCGATGTCTATCTCTCCCATCTTTCGCTGGTTTCGGACAGCCCTATGGTCGGCCAGCCGATCGGACAGATCGCGCTGTCGCGCCGTCCGGGCGTGCGCATCCTCGGCCTGAAACGTGGGGGTGAAATCCTGCGCGGCGATATCGAAGAGCATGTCCTCGGCGCGGGCGACCAGCTGGTGGTCTCCTCCAGCCCAGCCGAGCTCGCCTCGCTGGCGGAGGCCTACGATTTCCGCACTGGATTGACCGGTGTCGGCGGCGGAGTTGTCACGGCGGGGCCGGAGCGTCCGCGCGATCTTTCCCTGGTCGAAGCGGTCGTATCGTCAGCCCATCCGATCATCGGGCGCCGCCTCGCCGATATCCCGCTGCTGTCGAAGCTGCGCGTACGCGTTCTCGGCCTGTCGCGTCCCCGGCATGTCGCCGGCCCCGAACTGGCCGAAGTGCGCGTGCGGGCGGGCGACCGGTTGCTGATCGCGGCAGGAGAGGACGCCACACAGGCCCTGCAGGCCAATGTCCTGCTCGGCACCGTGACCCAGACGCCTGCGCGTGCGTTCCGCCGTGATCGTGCGCCGATCGCCATCGCCACGCTTGCCGCCGTGGTGCTGGTTGCGGCCGTTTTCGCCCTGCCGATCCAGGCGCTGGCGCTGCTGGGCGCGGGAATCGTCCTAGCAACACGCTGCCTCGAACCCGAAGAGGCGTGGAGCGCGATCGACGGGAACACTCTGGTGCTGATCTTCGGTATGCTGGCCTTCGGCACGGCGCTCGAAAATGCCGGGACCGTGGAGCTGCTGGTGCGCTGGGCCCAGCCTCTGTTCACCGCCTCTTCGCCCGTGCTGATCCTGCTGGCGGTCTATGCGCTGACCAGCGTGCTGACTGAAAGCGTCACCAACAACGCCGTCGCCGTGATCCTGACGCCGATCGCGATCGGGCTGGCGCAGGCGATCGGTGCCGATCCGCGCGAAATGGTTGTGGCCGTGATGTTCGGAGCCAGCGCCAGCTTCGCGACGCCGATCGGGTATCAGACCAATACGCTGGTCTATGGCGCGGCGAATTATCGTTTCGCGGACTTCCTCAAGATCGGCGTGCCGATGAATATCGTCGTCGGCGTAGCGACCTGCTTCGCCATCGACCTGTTCTTCGGCTGAGCCCGGTCAGTCGCAATCAGTCGCCATAGACGATCCGCACCTTGTCCGCGGCGGCGCGCGCATGGGCGCGGGCCGTATCGGTGTCACCCGCTGTCGCCAGCGCCACGCCCATGCGCCGATAGGGGCGACTGGTGGGCTTGGAAAAGATGCGCAGATCTGTGCCCGGTTGGCCAAGCGCTTCGGCCAGACCTTCATAGGACAGGCTCTCGCTGTCCCGCTCGGCCAGGATGACCGCGCTCGCGGCGGGACGGGCACGCAGTTCCGCAGGCACCGGCAAGCCCAGTACGGCGCGGGCATGAAGGTCGAATTCGGTCAGGTTCTGACTGACCAGCGTGACCATGCCGGTATCGTGCGGGCGAGGACTCAATTCGGAAAAGATGACTTCTTCCGCGCCGTCCTCCGCCCTGGCGACGAAGAATTCGACGCCGAAGAGGCCATAACCGCCGAGATCGTCAACGATAGTGCGCGCCATGTCCTGCGCTTTTTCGAGCGCCGCGTCGCTCATGGCGATGGGCTGCCAGCTTTCCTGGTAATCGCCGCGTTCCTGCCGATGGCCGATCGGCGGGCAGAAACTGATGCCGCCCTCGTGGCGAACGGTAAGAAGCGTGATCTCGTATTCGAAAGCCACGAACTGCTCGACGATGACGCGGCTTCGGTCGCCGCGCATATTGGCGACGGCGTAATCCCAGGCCGCTTCCAACCCATCTTCGCCCCTGACCGTGGTCTGGCCCTTGCCGGACGAGGACATGACCGGCTTTACTACGCAGGGAAACCCGGTGTGGGCGGCGGCGGCACGGACCTCTTCCAGGTTCTTGGCGTAGCGATAGGCGCTCGTCCTGAGGCCCAGCTCATGCGCCGCCAGATCGCGGATCGCATCGCGGTTCATGGTCAGCTGCGCGGCACGCGCGCTCGGCACCACGGTAAAACCTTCCTGCTCCAGCTCTGCCAGCACCTCGGTCCGGATCGCTTCGATTTCAGGCACGATATAATCGGGCCCGTGCGTTTCGACCGCGCGCCGCAGCGCCTCGGCATCGAGCATCGAGAACACCTCGCGCGCATCGGCGAGCTGCATGGCGGGCGCGTTATCGTAGGCGTCGCAGGCCACCACATGCGCCCCCAGCCGCTTCGCCGAGATGACGAATTCGCGCCCCAGCTCGCCCGAACCGAGCAGGAGGATTTTGGCGGTGTGAGCCATGGCTACATATCTCCGGTGGCCGATCGCGGCGTTCGTGCCGTCTTTCGACCACCGGAGCCTGGCGTGCAAGCCCGCGCTTACGCGGCAGGGCGCAGGCGCTCGGCGAAGTCTGCGATACGGCGACCGTATGTTTCCGCCGTCGCAAGATCGCCGGTGAAAATCTCCTCTACTGCTGCATCGGCCGGCGATCGGATCATCGCCCCGACCGATCCGCCGAGATGGTTCAGATCGTCATGGCTGGACGCCTTCTGATTGGCGGGCGGGATTCCGAGGCTGATCCAGATGCCGCCATGCTGCGAAGCGAGCGTCTGCATTGCGATCAGCGATACCTGCTTGTCGCCCGATGGGCTTGCCGAATTGGTGAAGCCGCCGAAAATCTTGTCCTTCCAGGCCCCCGCCATCCAGCGCCCCGAAGTCGCATCGGCGACCTTTTTAAATTGCCAGCTGACATTACCCATATAGGTCGGCGCGCCGAAGACGATGGCATCGGCTGCATCCAGCGCCTGCCAGTCCTCGTCCGTCAGATTCCCTTCGGCATCGATGGTTACAAGGCGCGCACCCGCCCCCGCGCCGTTCGCGACATGCTGCGCCACGGCGGCGGTGTGGCCGTAACCGGAATGGAAGAGGACTGCGATGCTCGGTTCGCTGGATTGGGTCATGATCGTGCTCCTATTTTGGGTTTCGCGATGATTGCAGGTTTCGTTTGGAAACCAGCGTGCGAACCGCTAGATAGATCGCTCAGGAAATCGCGAAAGAGAGCACTTGTGAGTGACATGGTAACCTTGCGGAAACCCACGGACGATGCGCACGATGCGCAGATGCAGGGTTTCAGCGTCTACAGCAGCGAATGCCCGGCCCGCGCCGTGCTGGACCATGTCGGCGACAAATGGGCGCTTCTGATCCTGCGCCGCCTCGCCGAAGGGCCGCGCCGCTTCAACGCACTGCGACGCGACATCGCGGGAATTTCGCAAAAAGTGCTTTCGCAGGTTCTCAAGCGGCTCGAACGCGACGGTTTGCTGACGCGCACGGTGACGCCGAGCGTGCCGGTCTCGGTCGAATACGCTTTGACCGTGATGGGGGAGACCCTTACCGAGCGTGTATGTCCGGTCCTGCGCTGGGCCGAAGAGAACATGCCCGCGATCCTGCGAGCGCAGGATCTATACGACGCGAAGCAGGACGCCGCCTGAGCGGCTTTAGTCCGCCGAATTATCCGCCGCATCCAGCCCATAGGCGGTGTGCAGCACGCGCACCGCCAGTTCGGTCTCGTCCTCGTCGATCATCACGCTCACCTTGATCTCGGACGTGGTGATCGCCTGGATGTTGATCCCGCGATCGGCGAGCGAGCGGAACATCGTCGCGGCAACACCCGCATGACTTTTCATCCCCACGCCGACGACCGAAATCTTGGCGATATGACTGTCGGTGATGATGCGGTTGAAGCCGATATCGCCGCGCTTGTCCTCCAGCAGCGCCTGCGCGCGGGCGAGATCGGCCATGGGGACGGTGAAGGTCACGTCGGTCTCGCCCTTGTCGCGGCCCACGTTCTGGATGATCATGTCGACATTGATCGCGGCCTTCGCCAGCGGATCGAAGATATGCGCCACCGCGCCCGGCTTGTCGGGCACGCGGGTGAGGATGATCTTGGCCTCGTTCTTGTCGTGCGCGATGCCGGTCACGTGCTGGCGTTCCATTTCGCCCTTCTCCACCAGTTCGTTCATTTCTTCCTCGGACACGATCATCGTGCCGGGATATTCGTCAGCCGGAGTCGCATCGTCGTCGACGAAGCTGGAGAGCACCTGCACGCGCACCCCTTCCTTCATCGCCAACCCGACCGAGCGGGTCTGGAGCACCTTGGCACCCACGCTCGCCAGTTCCAGCATTTCCTCGTACGTCACCGCCTTCAGCTTGCGCGCGCGGGCGACGATGCGCGGATCGGTGGTATAGACCCCGTCGACATCGGTGTAGATGTCGCAGCGATCCGCCCCGATCGCGGCGGCCACCGCCACGGCCGACGTGTCCGATCCGCCCCTGCCCAGCGTGGTGATCCGGCCATCGTCCGACACGCCCTGGAAACCGGGGATCACCGCGATCTCGCCCGCTTCCATCGCGGCCACCAGCGCGTCTCCGTCGATATCGTCGATCCGGGCTTTGGCATGCGCTTCGATCGTGCGGACCGGCAATTGCCAGCCGAGCCAGCTCCTCGCCTTGCAGCCGACCGATTGCAAGGTCAGTGCAAGCAGCCCGCTCGTCACCTGCTCCCCACTTGCAACGACGACATCGTATTCCGCCGGATCGTACAGCGCGTTCGCCTCGCGGCAGAAATTGACCAGCCGATCGGTCTCACCCGCCATCGCGGAAACGACCACGGCGACCTCGTTCCCGTCAGCCGCCTGACGGCGCACGATATTGGCGACGCGCCGAATACGCTCCGTCCCCGCCATCGAGGTGCCGCCGAATTTCATCACGATGCGAGCCAAGCCCTGCGCCTCCCGCTGGAAACCGTTTCGCGGGGCTGTTACGGCAGCAGGCATGAGCGATGCAATCCCGGTTTCGGAAACGTTTCCTTCGCAGGCCCCAACGGGCGGTCAGACCATCCGGCCAAACGAGGCTGCGCATTTCGGCGCGCTGGCCCGCGATTGGTGGGATCCCAAGGGGTCGAGCGCCATGCTCCACCGCCTCAATCCGGTGCGGCTGGGCTTCGTGCGCGAGGCGATCGACCTTCACTGGAGCGGCGATGTACGCGCCCGCCATCCGTTGGACGGGAAGAGCGCGCTCGATGTCGGCTGCGGCGCGGGGCTATTGTGCGAGCCGCTGGCGCGGCTGGGCGCCGATGTCACCGGCGTCGATGCCGCGCCGGAAAACACCGCTGCCGCCGCGCACCATGCCGAAGGCAGCGGGCTCGACATCCGCTATATGGCGGGCGAGCTGGCCGATCTCGATCTCGGCCAGTTCGATCTCGTCACCTGCCTCGAAGTGATCGAGCACGTCGCGGACAAGGGCGCTTTCGTGCGCCAATTGGCCGAGAGCCTGGCGCCGGAGGGTTTGCTGATCCTTTCGACGCCCAACCGCACCCTGAAGTCGCGCGTGCTGATGGTGGGCGCTGCCGAAACCACCGGCCTGATCCCGCGCGGTACGCATGACTGGGACGATTTCATCGCGCCCGAAGACCTGTCGCAGTTGCTCGCCGCTGCCGGGCTGGAAATGGGCGAGCCGCGCGGCATCGCCTTTTCGCCCGCCAAGGGCCTGCATCTATCAAGCGATCTGTCGCTGAACTACATCGTTACCGCGCGGCGCGGGTGAGGCTCTCGTCGCGTTGCATCATTCATCGACGCGACACGCCTCCACAAGCCCAGGATCGTCGGTAAAAACCCCGTCGACACTCGCTCCGCGCAGCAGACCGTAAAGCCCGCAGATATCGCCGCGTCCGGCATCCCCGCCGGTTTGGCGCAGCGGATGCGGCAGGTAGGCGTTCTCCTTGCGCAAGGTCCAGGCATGGACCTTCAGCCCAGTCGCCTTCGCCGCTTGCGCCACGCCGCTGGATCGTCCGTCATCCGTCAGCAGCACGCGCAGGTCGGCACCGATCGCATCGGCATAGGTCGCGATGTCCGCAAGGCCGCTCGGCGCGACCATGTCGGCATAGCGCAGCGCTGGCGTGTCGGCAGGGCCGCCCTCCGCCCCGACGAGCTGGACCAACGGCGTTTCGATGAGGCTGTCGAGGCGCCGCAGGGGTTCGACTTCGAAGATCTGGACGAACACCATGTCGTCCGCATCGTCGAGATCGTGACGCCGCAACGCTGCGACCATCAGATCGACCATGTCGATCCCGGCATTCTGCAACAGAAACGTAGGATGCTTCAGTTCGGGATAAAGCCCGATCCGCCGCCCGGTCTCGACCTCCTTCGCGCGCACCAGCGCCACAATCTCGTCGAAGGTCGGCACCGGGTACAGCCCGTCGAAGCGCGCATTGGCAGGCCGCAGCGAGGGGATGCGCTCCTTCGTGCGGAGCGTCCGCAATTCCGCGAGCGTGAAATCCTCCGCGAACCAGCCCGCCACCCGCTGGCCGTCCACCTCCTTGGTCCGGCGGCGATCCTCGAACTCCTCGCGGCTCGCAACGTCCGTGGTGCCGGACAATTCGTTTTCGTGCCGGGCGACGAGGACCAGATCCTTGGTCGCCACAAGGTCCGGCTCGATATAATCCGCCCCCTGATCGATCGCGCGCTCATAGGCCGCCAGCGTGTGCTCGGGCCGTTCCCCGCTCGCGCCGCGATGGGCGATGACCAGCATCGCATCCTGCGCAAAGAGCGGCGTCGGCAGAAGCGCCAGCGCCGCAAGCGCGGCCCCCACCCATTTCAGCAACGCCCGTGTCAGCAAAACGCGTTCTCCCACTCGCTTTCGTTGAAGCCGACCAGCGTGCGCTGCCCGTCCTCGTGCTCGGCTATGGGCCGCTTTATCAGGCTGGTGTGTTGCAGCATGAGGTCGATCGCCTTTTCGCGGTCGAGATCGACCTTGTCGCTCTCGTCCAGCTTGCGAAACGTCGTGCCGCGCCGGTTGAGCAGGCTTTCCCAGCCGCAGCGGTCGGCCCACTTTTCGACCGTCGCGCGGTCAGCACCTTGCTTCTTAAAGTTGAGGAAAGTGTGGTCGAGCCCTTTCCCATCGAGCCAGCGGCGCGCCTTCTTGATGCTGTCGCAATTGGGAATGCCGTAAAGGTAAATCATAGTACTTCCGTCCGCTGTATGGCGGCTATCAGGCCGGAACAGCGTCGGCCGCGGCCTCGGCCAGCCGATGGAGGGCGGCCATGTGCGCAGCGAATGCCTTGCGACCCTTGGCCGTCAGCGAAGCCCAGGTACGCTGCCGCCCGTCGCGCTTACCCTTTGCGACCTTGGCGTAGCCGACCTCGGCCAGCGCGGACAAGTGCTTGGAGAGAACCGAATCGCTGATCTCGACGACATCTTTGATGACCGCGAACTCGACGTCGTCAACCCGCGCCAGCATGGCCGCAATCTGGAGGCGCGCAGGCGGGTGCAATACCATGTCGAGCCCGCCGCTCATGCCGCCTGCTCCCGCCGCAATTCGGCTTGATAGAGCTTTTCCCACCAAAGGCTCGCCAAAGTAACGCCCACCGCCACCACAATCGCCACGGGAACCGCAGCGATATGCCACATGCCGGGGCCACCCGCGAACCAAGTCACCGCCGCAATCCCGCCCAATGTCAGCGCGATCGCGACCACGATCGCCGGTATCCCCGATTTCGAGACCATGCCGCTGACGAACATGCCGTCGCGCTTGCGATCGGCTTCAGCGATCAGCGTCATCATCGCCACGGCGACGGCGAACAGCGCGCCCATATAAGGCAGGGGCAGCGCCCAAGCGACAACGAACAGCGCCTGCAACACTCCCGCCGCCGCATGGCGGTGGAGCGGCCAGTGCATGCGCGTCGCCAACCTGCCTTCGGTACGCTCGATCGCGGCCAGCGCGTCGCGAGGATCAGTGCGGTCTGCCATCTCGTATTCCTTCACTTTCCAGCTCGGAAATACAGATAGCACGACTTTCCAATCCGGCAAAAGAATAATTTCCAAATTGGAAAGTTAGGCGCTTCGGATCAGATGGGCGTCGGCGATAGCGACGGCCAGCGCGTCGGCTGCGTCCGCGCCCGCGATGGTCGCGCCTGGCAGCAGGATCTTGAGCATGGCCTGAACCTGCGCCTTGTCCGCCCCGCCCGTGCCGACCACCGCTTTCTTGACCAGCCGCGCGGCGTGTTCGTTCACGGCCAGCCCGGCAAGGCCGCACGCCGCCAGCACCACCCCGCGCGCCTGGGCGAGCTTCAAGGTGGATTGCGGGTTCTTGTTGACGAAGATCTCCTCCGCCGCCGCGCGGTCGGGGCGATGCTCGGCGATAATCGCGCTCAGGCCCGATTGGAGCGCCGCCAGCCGCTCGGCCATCGGCGCCTTCGCATCGGTTTTGATCTGGCCGTTGGCGCAATGCGCGATGCGCGATCCTTCGGCACGAACCACGCCCCAGCCAGTGCAGCTGAGCGAGGGGTCGAGCCCGAGGATCAACACGGCCACGCCCTCGCCGTAGCGGAGAGGATCAGCCCACCTTCTCCATCACCTCGTCCGAAATGTCGTAATTGCCCCACACGGTCTGGACGTCGTCATCGTCGTCCAGCGTGTCGATCAGCTTCAGGAGCGTGCCCGCATCCTTCTCGTCCATGTCGACGGTGAGATTGGGCTTCCAGGCGAGCTTGACCGTTTCGGCTTCGCCGAGCGATTTTTCGAGATCGCTCGCCACCTGATGGAGATCGTCCGCCGCGGTCCAGATCTCGTGGCCGTCTTCGGACGAGACGATGTCGTCTGCGCCCGCTTCCATCGCGGCTTCCAGCACCTTGTCCTCGCTCCCCGCATCGGCGGGATAGACGATGAGGCCGAGCCGCTCGAAGCCGTGGACGACGCTGCCTTCGGTGCCGAGATTGCCGCCATTCTTGCTGAAGGCGGTGCGTACGGCAGTGGCGGTGCGGTTGCGGTTGTCGGTCAGCGCCTCGACGATGATCGCGCTACCGCCGGGGCCGTAGCCTTCGTAGCGGACCTCTTCGAAATTCTCGCCATCCGCCGCGCTTGCCTTGTCGATGGCCCGCTGGATGTTGTCCTTGGGCATGGACTGCGCCTTGGCTGCGTTGACCGCCAGGCGCAGGCGCGGGTTCATGTCCGGATCGGGCATGCCCATCTTCGCCGCCACGGTAATCTCGCGGCTGAGCTTCGAGAACAGGTTGGACCGCTTCTTGTCCTGCGCACCCTTGCGGTGCATGATATTTTTGAATTTGGAATGGCCTGCCATGGGGTGCGTTACCGTGCCTCGGGTGGGTTGCGTGTGTGAAGGGCCGCATTAGCCGCATGGATGATGAATCGACAAGCCCGGTGGCGGTTTCGGGAGAACCGAACTCGCTGACCGGCGAATGGGCGCGGGTGCGCGCTTTCGTGGCGCGGCCCCGACTGCCCGATCCGGTGGAGCCGCGCCCCTCGCGCCCGGTGGTTGCGCTGCTCCGCGTCTTTCTGCTCGATCTGGCGTTGATGGCGACACTGGCGACCATCGCCGCGATCGTGATCGCTTCCGGTATCGAACTGCCGGAATCGTCTCTGGCGAATCTGGCCGTGACGCCCGGGCTGATCGCCGCGATCCTGATCGTCGCGCCGGTGGGAGAGGAAATCGCCTTTCGCGGCTGGCTGTCCGGGCGCAAGCGCGACGTGTTGGCGTGCGTGGTCTTCCTAGGCGGGATGGGCGCGACCGCATGGCTGGGCGCGAGCGATATGACAGGCGCCGCCATCTGGTCGATCGCAGCGCTCATCTTCACTCTCGGGCTGACGGCAATCCTTTTCTGGACCGCGCGGCATCGGCCCTCGATGCGCTGGTTCGCCGGCCTGTTCCCGCTGTTCTATTGGCTCAGCACGCTGGCCTTCGCCTGCGTCCATCTGTTCAATTTCGAAGAGGGCGCGCTGTTCGTCCTGCTTCCGCTGGTGCTGCCGCAATTCGTGCTGGGCGCGCTGCTCGGCTATATGCGGGTGACTTACGGCCTTGGGACGAGCATCGCGCTGCATGCGCTGCACAACGGCACTGCAATGGCGCTGGTGGCGCTTGCAACGGTGACCGCGTCCTGACGGTCAGACCTTGACGGCAGTACCGCTGGCCGAAACCATCAGCATCGAGCCGGTATCGCCGATCACCTCGTAATCGAGATCGACGCCGACCACGGCATTTCCACCCAGCGCGGCGCATTCGGCCTGCAATTCCTGAATCGCCTGTTCGCGCGCATCGCGAAGGATGCGCTCGTAACTGCCCGAGCGCCCGCCGACGATGTCGCGGATATTGGCGAAGAGATCGCGAAACAGGTTCGCGCCCACGATCACTTCGCCGGTTACGATGCCGAGATAGTCCTGCACCGGCTTGCCCTCGATCGTGGGCGTCGTCGTCACGGTGATGCCGCGTGCGTCTTTCCAGGGGCCTGCCATATCCGATCCTCCTCCTTCGCTTCGTGTATTAGATAAGTAATACGCAGCGCACGGTCAACCGCCGACGACGCTGCCGCCATTGGGATGCAGCACCTGGCCCGACATGTAGGAGCTGTCTTCGCAGGCGAGGAACAGGAAACAGGGTGCGACCTCGTTCGGCTCTCCCGCCCGGCCCATCGGGGATCCCTTGCCGAAATCGTCGATCTTGTCCTTCGGCTGGCCCCCGAACGGGTTGAGCGGCGTCCAGATCGGGCCCGGCGCGACGCCATTCACACGGATGCCGTCATCCATCAGGTTCTGCGACAGCGAGCGCGTGAACGCGGTGATGGCACCCTTGGTCGAGCTGTAATCGAGCAGGATCGGCTGGCCTTCATACATCGTGATCGATGTGCAGTTTACGATGGTGGCGCCGCGCTTCAAATGCGGACGCGCTGCCTGAACCATGTAGAACATCGAATAGATGTTCGATTGGAAGGTGCGCTGCAATTGTTCGGGCGTGATGTCTGTCACGTCCTTGTCGGGATGCTGCTCGCCCGCGATCTGAATCAGACAATCGAGCTGGCCGAACCGCTCGATCGTCTTGGCGACCAGAGCGTCGGCGACCGCCTTGTCGCCGAGATCGCCGGCAAAGATGAAGGCTTCCGCGCCTTCCGCCTCACACAATTCCTTGGTCTTCGTTGCATCGTCATCTTCGCTGAGATAGGCGATGGCGATCTGTGCGCCCTCGCGCGCGAACAGCACGGCGGTGGCGCGCCCGATCCCGCTATCCGCGCCGGTGACGATCGCAACCTTGCCCTTCATCCGCCCCGACCCCGGATAGCGCGGCTGCCATTCGGGCTTACGGTCCATCTCGCTTTCGTGGCCGGGCATGCGCGGCTCTTCTGCGATCGGTTCGATAAAAGTGGCGCTGTCTGTTTTCTTCAGTTCGGTCATGGTTCGGGCTCCGCCTGGGGGTTCTACCCACTCAAGCGGAGGCACCGCGCACAAGTTCCGTCACTCGTCTCGAACGCGGGGGCCTTCGTCGAGCTTTGCCTGCGGCAGGGCTTCCGGCCGCGCCGCCTCACCCCATGCCGAGCGCGGCCTTGTAGGTGTCGAGGATCATTTCCTGTTCGCTGCGATCGTCGGGCTTCATCTTTCTGAGGCGCACGATCTGGCGCATGATCTTGGGATCGTAACCCACCGCCTTCGCCTCGGCGTAAACGTCGCGAACGTCGTCGGCGATGCCCTTCTTTTCTTCCTCGAGGCGTTCGATGCGCTCGATCAGCAGGCGCAGGCGGTCGTCGGTGGCTTCGGCCATCTCGTGTACTCCAGTGTGATTCGGGATCGGTTGCGGGCTCGATAGCCAGAGGCGCGGCGGGGGTGAAGTGGGCGGTTCGGATTATTCCGCGCCAGGCGCTGAGATTTATCCCGCGTTCTTCGCCACGCTTTCCTTCATCCGTGCCAGCTGCTCCTCGGTCGCCGGCGACTGGCGGGCCGCCTTCCATTCACCGCTAGGCATTCCGTGGATCACTTCGCGCGCCTGCTCCTTGTCGCCGTCATAACCCGCATCGCGGATCCAGTCGGCGAGGCAATTGCGGCAGAAGCCAGACAGACCCATCAGGTCGATATTCTGGGCATCGTGGCGATGGCGCAGATGGCGCACCAGGCGGCGAAAGGCCGCGGCGGCGACATCGTCGGGAAGCGCGTCGAGCGCGTCGGTCTTGGTATTCGTATCCATGAAGGGGCATATTCCTTGTCTTGCAACACGGGGGTGGCATAGGCGTTCAGCATGACGATCCAGAAATTCGATCCGCGCGCGCGGAAGGTGAAAATCCTCGCCACCATCGGCCCGGCGAGCCGCGATCCCGACATGCTGCGGCGCCTGTTCAAGGCCGGCGCCGATGCCTTCCGGGTCAATATGAGCCATGGCGAGCATTCCGTCCATGGGGAGACGATCCGCGCGATCCGCGCGCTGGAAAAGGAATTCGCACGTCCCATCGCGATCCTGGCCGATCTGCAGGGGCCGAAGCTGCGCGTCGGCACGTTCAAGGGCGGCAAGGCGGTGATCCGCCATTCGGGCCATTTCACGCTCGACCGCAATCCCGAGCCGGGCGACGAGACGCGCGTCCAGCTGCCCCATCCCGAATTGTTCGGCCTGCTCGAAAAGGGCCAGCGCCTGCTGATCAATGACGGCAAGATCCGCCTGCGCGTGATCCGGGCGGACGAAGACGAAATCCTGTGTTCCGCCGAAGTCGGCGGCGTGATTTCCGACCGCAAGGGCGTCAACGTACCCGATGCCGAGGTTCCGATCCCTGCGCTCACGGAAAAGGACCGCAAGGATCTCGCCTTCGCCATGGAACAGGGGGTCGACTGGATCGGCCTCAGCTTCGTCCAGCGGCCCGAGGATCTGGCCGAAGCACGCAAGCTGATGGGCGGGCGCGGGGCGCTCTGTGCCAAGATCGAAAAGCCGATGGCGGTGCGCCGCCTCGCCGAAATCGTCGAACAGTCCGACGGTGTCATGGTGGCGCGCGGCGATCTGGGCGTCGAGCTGGAGCCGCAGGAGGTTCCGCCTCTGCAGAAGCAGATCGTCAACGCGACGCGCCTGTCGGGCAAGCCGGTGATCGTGGCGACGCAGATGCTCGAATCGATGATCGAGAGCCCGGCCCCCACCCGTGCCGAAGTCTCCGACGTCGCGAATGCGGTCTATGACGGGGCGGACGTTATCATGCTGTCGGCGGAAACTGCCGCGGGCGACTGGCCGGAAGAAGCGGTCACGATCATGGACAAGATCGCCATCCAGGTCGAACGGGACGAGGCCTATCTGGGCCGCGTCCGTTATCTCGACACGCCGCCCGACCGGACCACTGCCGATGCGCTCAGCCATGCCTGCATGACCATTGCCGACACCGTCTCGATCAAGACGATCACCGTCTTCACCGGATCGGGATCGACCGCGCGCCGCGTTGCGCGCGAGCGGCCTTCGGTGCCGATGCTGGTGCTGACGCCTTCGATGGCGACGGCGCGGCGCGTGGGCCTGCTATGGGGCGCGCACGCCGTGGCGACGAAGGATATCGGCAGTTTCGAAGAGATGATCGCCAAGGGCAAGCGCATGGCGCTGCGCCACGGCTTCGGCGAAGGCGGCGACAAGATGATCGCGCTGGCGGGCGTGCCGTTCGGAACGCCGGGGGCAACCAATCTGCTGCATGTCGTCACTCTGAGCGGCGACGAATTGCAGAATTACGATACGGATCGCGCGCTTCAGAAGTAAGCGCCCCGGCCCCATGCGTCAGGTCGGCGCGATCGTCTCGTCGACCGGCGCGCCGCATTCCTCCATCGCGTGCTGCACCGTGCGGTGGAAGCAGCAGATATTGGGATCGAGCGACTGGAGCGCGCTGTGGACCGGCTCATGCGCCTCGGCGAAACGGACCATGATGCCCATTTCGCGCAGGCGTTCGGTCAGCCGCCGCAGCATCGCCGCGCCGCTCGCATCCACACCGTTGACGGCGCGCATGTCGATGACGAGGCAGGTCACTTCCTCGTGCTGGGCGATGCGCGCGAAGATTTCGTCCTCGCAATAAGCGGCATTGCCGAAATAGATCGAGCGGTCGATCCGCACGATCAGGACGGGCAGCGTGTCGATCATCACCGCATCGCGATCGACCGAGCGGAAGGACATGCCGCCATCATCGGTGCCGACGCGGGTGACCCGCGGCAGCGAGGAGAACCAGAGGAAATGCGCAAGGCCCACGCCCGCGCCGACGGCGAGGCCCAGCCGCACGCCGAAGATCAGCGTGGCGAGAAAGGCGACGGCCACGATCGCGCCCTCGATCCGATCGTGTGCCAAGATCTGCCGGATGTCGCGCACCTTGATCAGGCCGAAGACCGCGCTGATGACGAGCGCCGCAAGCGCGGTACGTGGTAGCAGCGAGAGATAAGGCGCAAGGAACAGCAGCACTGCGAGCACGACCATCGATGCGACGATCGACGCGAGCGGACTGCGCGCTCCGCTATCCTCGACGAGCGCCGATCGGCTGAGGCTGGCCCCGACTGCATAACCGCCCGTCGCCACGGCGGCGATATTGCCGAAGCCGAGCGCCACCGCTTCGCGACTGGTGTCGAGATGGCTGCGGTTGCTCCCGGCAAGCGATTTGGCGACGGCGGTCGCGGTAACAAACACGATCACCGCCACGGCCAGCGCGCTGGGCAGCAGCGCCAGCCAGAGCGCCGGTCCGCCGAGCGGCCAGGGCGGGCTTGGCAGGCCGCGCTCCACCGCCGCCACCGTGGCGACCGGCGCGGCGATCTGCGACACTGCGAAGGCAGCGGCCACGATCACGGCGAAGGGCAAGGATTTCGCCACGGCCTGACGCAATGGCGGATGCAGGCCGAGCTTCCAGAGAATCGCAGCCGCGTAGCGGTTGATGAACAGCAGCGCGACAAGGCTGGCGAGCCCGATCAGCGTGGTCGCAAGGCTGAAGCCGCCGAGGCCGTTCCACAGCCCTTCGAGCGCGGTCGGCAGATTGCCCGCGCGCGGCGCTTCGACGCCGATCAGCGTCGGCAATTGGCTCGCCGCGATCAGGAAAGCGGCGGCCGCGGTGAAGCCGAGCAGGACCGGCTCGCTGATGAAATTCACCAGTCGGCCAAGACCGAGCGCGCCCAACAGCGCCAGCGCCAGTCCCGCCTCGATCGCGATCACGGCGGCAGCGGTCTCGGGCGGAACGGGAGCATTGCCCGCCGCCTCGGCCACGACCAGCGAAACCAGCGCGACCGGACCCATCGACACGAAATTGCTGGTGCCGAAGACCGCATAGATGACCGGCGGCAACAGGGCGGCGAACAGACCGGTCTGCGGTGGGAGGCCCGCCAGCTGCGCATAGGCCATTGCCTGCGGCACCAGCAGGATGGCGAGGATCAGACCGGCGATGATATCCTTGACCAGCCCGCCCGCCGTGAGATCGGTCAGCCAGCCGAGGCGGGGTCTCAGGGCGTTTCCGATCATGGCTCTCCCTCGCCCCTTAAGCGCTATTTCCTAGGCGCCGCGTGCCGCAGCCTCCAAGCGGGTGCGCGCCGCATCCTCACCGATCAGCGGCAATAATTCGCCCATGTCGGGTCCCGATGCCTGTCCGGTCAAGGCCAAACGCAGGGGAAGAAACAAAGATTTACCCTTGCGCCCGGTCTCTTCCTTCAGCCGAGTGGTGAGCGACCGCCACGGATCGTCCGTCCATTCCAGTGCCCCTGCCGCCAGGCCGCAATAGTCGCGATCCTCCTCCGGAAGGTCGGGCACCGGGACAGGGCCGGTCACCAACTGCCAGATCGCCGCCGCATCACCGACTTTCTCGAGATTGGGCCGCACCGCATGCCACCCCGCCTCGTCCATCCCTTCAGGCAGTCGGTGGGCAATGTCGCGATACTCCATTTTGTGAACCAGCGCCGCGTTGATACGATCGAGCTCGCCATCGTCGAAGCGCGCCGGAGCGCGGCCGAAGGTCGCAAGGTCGAAGCTCTCGATCAGTAAGTCTCGATCCGCAATCGGCTCGACGGGGAGCGCGGTGCCCAGCCGCGCAAGCAGTGCTACCAGCGCCTGCGGCTCTATCCCCCGCTCGCGAAACGCATCGCAACCGAGCGAGCCGAGGCGCTTCGACAGCTTGCCCTCGCTCCCCACTAACAGAGCCTCGTGCGCGAAATCGGGCATCGTTGACGAGCCATTATGCTGCGCAGCAATGAGTGCGGTAAACATCTGAATCTGAACGGCAGTATTGGAAACGTGATCTTCGCCGCGCAGCACGTTGGTCACGCCCATTTCGAGGTCGTCGACAGCGCTCGGCAGCATATAGAGCCACGAGCCGTCGGCACGACGTATCACGGGGTCGGACAATTGTGCGGCGTCGAATTTCTGCCTCCCGCGCACGCCGTCCTCCCACACGATCGGCGTGTCGTGATCGAGCTTGAAGCGCCAGTGCGGCGCGATTCCGTCGGCTTCCTTCGCCGCGCGATCTTCCTCGCTCAGGGACAGCGCCGCGCGGTCGTAGATGGGCGGCAATCCACGGCCCAGCTGGATCTTGCGCTTCAGCTCCAGCTCCTGCGCGGTTTCGTAGCAGGGGTAGACGCGGCCATCCGCCTTCAGGGCCTCGAACGCCGCCTCGTAATGCGCAAGCCGCTCGGACTGACGCTCCTCTCCATCGGGCTCGAGGCCGAGCCAGGCAAGATCGTCGCGGATCGCCTCGACATAGGTTTCGCGGCTGCGCTCTGCATCGGTGTCGTCGATCCGCAGCAGGAAGCGCCCGCCCGCCTTTCGCGCCAACATCCAATTGTGCAGCGCGGTTCGGATGTTGCCGACATGGAGGCGCCCGGTCGGGGACGGGGCGAAGCGGGTTACGGTGGTGTTGGCAGAGGTCATCGCCACTGCCGATAGCCGATGGCCGCGGACCTGGCGAGAGCGCAGCGCTGTCCCCGCGAATGGAGCGAGCAGGTCAGCCGGCTTGCTTGCGCCTCCGCAGGATCGCCTCGCGCGCGGCGGCATAGTCGAGCACGCCGTCATCCCTGTCGGCACCCAGATCGGCGCGTGCGCGATCGAGTTCGGGTGCCGCGACCGGTTCGAGAATGAGATATCCCTGCGCCTCGTCACAGCCCAATTCATTCAGGATATGCAATTGAGTACGGTCTTCCACCCCTTCGGCAGTGACTTCCATACCCAAGCTCCGCCCCAATGCGATGACGGTGCTCACGATCGCGCGGGCCGAGGCGCTGGTGGTCAAATCCTTCACGAAGCTGCGATCGATCTTGATCCGGTCGAAGGGGAAGCGGCGCAGGTAGCTGAGCGAGGAATAGCCGGTCCCGAAATCATCGAGCGCGATCTTGACCCCCAACGCGCGCAGGCGGCTGAGAGTCGCGGCGGCGGTATCGTCGGCCTGAAGGATGACGTGTTCCGTAATCTCGAATTCGATCCGGTGGGGATCGATCCCGGTGTCAGCAATCGCCTCGGCGATGGTGGGAAGAAGATCGACCGAGCGGATCTGGCTGGGTGAGAGATTGATCGAAATACGAAAATCGCCTTTCCAGGCGGCCATTTCGCTGAGGGCGCGGCGTATGACGAATTCGCCCATCTGGACGATCAGGCCGGTTTCTTCGGCAACTCCGAGAAATTCGTCCGGGCCCAGGAGTCCGCGTTCGGGATGGTCCCACCTAACCAACGCCTCATACGCCGCCGTGCGCCCCGTCCCGATGTCGATCACCGGCTGATAATGGACGCGCAAGCCCCCTGTATCCAGAGCCGTGCGAAATTCCTGTTCGGTCCGGCGACGTTGCTGAACCCTGGCATCGAGGGCGTGGTCGAACAGGGCGAGTTGCCCCCTGCCCTTCGTCTTTGCGGCGACGATCGCGAGATCGGCCCGCCGGACCAGTTCCTCAGCTTCGCAGGCTTCCTCGGTACAGCGGGCGATGCCGACACTGCCCGACACGGCAATCTGACGCCCTTCGATCACGAAGGGCTGGCGCACGGCATCGAGCAAGCGATGCCCGCGTTCGATCAGCATACCATCGCCCAGCGCGCTTTCGATGATGATCGCGAATTCGTCCGCAGCGAGCCGGGCGACGAGATCCGCTTCCCGCAGCTGGGCCTTCAGACGCTTGGCAACTTCGCACAGGATCGCGTCGGCAGTCCGATGCCCGTAGGTGTCGTTGATGGCCTTGAAATCGTCGAGGTCGAGATAGAACAGCGCGATTTTTCGGGATTGTTTTGCGAGAAGGCCCATCTTGCCGCGCAAATGCTCATTGAGCGCATGCCGATTGGCGAGCCCTGTAAGGTCGTCATGCATTGCGAGATAATGCACACGTTTTTCGGTCCGCAGCGCTTCCGTAACGTCGCGGAGAACGCCGGTGACGTATCCGTCCGACCGCGGGCGACCGCTGACCCGCCAGATGCGAATTTCGCCCTGTATTTCGAGCTTCACGATCTCGTCGCGAAACGGCGTCCGGTTGGTCAGCAGATCCAGCAGACGCGTACGATGGGATCCTTCGAGGAACAGGTCGGCGAAGGGCATGCCCTCGAGCGCATCGATGTCCTGTCCGACGAAATTGGCAAGCCGTTGCGAGACGTCCCGCAATCGGCCGCGCGGGCCGACCGACCACAGGGAATCCTGTGCCTGCGTCTCATATTCGTCGAGTAAGAGGCGGACCGTAAGCTCGCTTTCCTGGCGCGTTATCTCGTTGTGCACCTCTTCGACAAAGGCGCGATCCTGCATGATCGTGAAGCGGAAGAGGACCACTGCATAGGGCACGATCAAAAGACCGACCCACACTGCTTCCTGGCCGGCCACTACCAGCGCACTCAGGATGATGCCGATCGTCGTCGCGACGAGGTGGACGATGCTCGCGCGCGGTACTCCGCGGTGCAGCAGGATGGTTCCGACGAAGATCAGCGCCGCTATCAGGATCAGCAGAGCGAGGCGTTCCCCCTCTGCATACCCGGCGAAAAGCACGAAGCTCGCAGCCCAGAAAACGGATGTAGCAGCTTTCGATCCGACTAGGCGCGCAAGTTGTGTCCGTATCTGCCGATCGTCGAGCAGGTCCGCATCGCACCCCCGAATGATCACGAAGCGAGTCGCGAACAGGAACGCTGCCCCCGTCAGCCACGCCAAAAGTATCGCATTGGGCACGAAGCCGTAGAACGTGGCGGCGAGTATGACGGCCGAGAGACCCGTCGCGATCTGCGAGAACGACCCCGCTGCAGTGGCCGCCCGCAAGCGCCGCTCCCGAACGAGCGCCGCGCTATCGCGAATTTGCGTCACCCTGCACCCCACTAGACGCCTCCGTGACCGATCCGCCGGGAGCATTGCCGCGCCTGGCCGAATCGAGTCGGTCATCCAATCGCACTTCCAAAGGCTCTCCCTGCCCGGAATCGATGCGACCCAATCGATACCGAGTGATCATTTAACAAATTATATAGGAAATCAATACGATAGGCACGGCAGTCTGAAAAAGGCCGCCGACCGGAACGAAAAAGCCCCGCCGGAGGGGCGCTCCGGCGGGGCCAATTCCAAGAGAAACACGCGAGTCGCGGCTTATTCGCCGTCGGCGGCTTCCTCGTTCAGATATTCGCCCGCATCGGCATCGGTGCCGTGCGTTTCGCCTTCCATCCGGGCCAGCGGATCGTCGCCGATCGCCGCATCCGCATCCTGAGCGAGTTCGGCTTCGCGTTCCTCGTCGGCAGTCTGGGCGGCCAGGATCGCTTCCTGCGCCTTCTTCCACTGGGCGCGCAGGGCGGCATCGCGGCTGGAGGCGGTAATGCGCATCCGGTTCATGCCCGCGCCGGTTCCGGCGGGGATGAGACGGCCCACGATCACGTTTTCCTTCAGACCGATCAGCGTGTCCTTCTTGCCTTCGACCGCGGCCTGCGTGAGCACGCGCGTGGTTTCCTGGAACGACGCCGCCGAGATGAACGAACGGGTCTGGAGCGACGCCTTGGTGATCCCGAGCAGGATCGGCGTGCCTTCCGCCTTCTTCTTGTTGCGGCCCAGCTTGGCGTTGTACTCGTCCATTTCGGTGCGATCGACCTGTTCGCCCGGCAGCAGCGTAGTGTCGCCGCCATCGGTGATCTCGACCTTCTGCAGCATCTGACGAACGATCGTCTCGATGTGCTTGTCGTTGATCTTCACGCCCTGGAGTCGATAGACTTCCTGGATTTCGTTGACGAGATACTCGGCCAGCGCTTCGACGCCCATGACTTCGAGGATGTCGTGCGGGTTGGGCGAACCGGAAATCAGGGTGTCCCCCTTCTTCACGAAGTCGCCTTCCTGCACGTCGATCACCTTGGTCTTGGGGATCAGGTATTCCACCGCATCACCCTCTTCCGGGACGATCGCGATCTTGCGCTTGGCCTTGTATTCGCGGACGAATTCGATCTTGCCGGAAATCTTGGCGATGACCGACATGTCCTTGGGCAGGCGCGCCTCGAACAGTTCGGCGACGCGCGGCAGACCGCCGGTGATGTCGCGGGTCTTGGCGGCTTCGCGGCTGGCACGGGCGAGGATGTCGCCCGCTTCGACCTGCTGGCCGTCCTCAACCGACATCGTGGTGCCCGGCGCCAGCATGTAGCGCGCGGCCTCGGTCTCGTCCCCGGCTTCGTTGAAGAGAGTGATGCGCGGACGCAGCTCTTCCTTCTTCTTGCGGCCGGTCGCCCGGTTTTCGGTCACGACGCGCTGGGCAATGCCGGTGGCATCGTCGACGCGCTCTTCCAGGGTCGAGCCTTCGACCAGATCCTGGAAGCGGACCACACCCGACTGCTCGGTGATGATCGGAAGCGAGAACGGATCCCACTCCGCCAGACGACCGCCTTCTTCGACCTGCTCGCCATCCTTGTGCATCAGCATGGTACCGTAGGGCACCTTGTGGATTTCACGCTCGCGGCCTTCGCTGTCGATCACCGCCAGCTCGCCATTGCGGGCGAGCGAGAGGATACGACCGCGCTTGTCGGTGATGGTCGGCATGTCGCGATAGACGACCTTACCGGCCGACACCGCTTCCAGGTGGCTGGTTTCGTTGAGCTGCGCCGCACCGCCGATGTGGAAGGTACGCATGGTCAGCTGCGTGCCCGGCTCACCGATCGACTGCGCGGCGATGACGCCCACGGCCTCGCCGATATTGACCGGCGTACCGCGTGCAAGGTCACGTCCGTAGCAGGTCGCGCAAACGCCCTGTTCGGCTTCGCAGACCAGCGGCGAGCGGATCTTGGCGACCTGAACTTCGGCTTCCTCGATGGCCTTGACCATCGGTTCGTCGAGCAGGGTGCCGGCCTTGGCGATGACTTCACCGGTGGCGGCGTTCACCGCATCCTCGGCCAAGGTGCGGCCCAGAATACGTTCGCCGAGCGAAGCAATCACCGAACCGCCCTGAACGATGGCGCGCATGTCGAGCGCATTCTCGGTCTTGCAGTCCTCGACCACGATCGTGCAATCCTGCGACACGTCGACCAGGCGGCGCGTCAGGTAGCCCGAGTTCGCCGTCTTCAGCGCCGTATCCGCGAGACCCTTGCGGGCGCCGTGGGTGGAGTTGAAGTATTCGAGGACGTTGAGGCCTTCCTTGAAGTTCGAGATGATCGGGTTCTCGATGATTTCGCCCGACGGCTTGGCCATCAGGCCGCGCATACCGGCGAGCTGCTTCATCTGCGCGGGGCTACCACGCGCACCGGAGTGCGACATCATGTAGATCGAGTTGATCTGTGCCTGCTTGCCGTCATCGTCGATCGGCTGCGACTTGATCTCGTCCATCATGGCTTCCGCCACCTGATCGCCGCAACGGCTCCAGGCGTCGATCACCTTGTTGTACTTCTCCTGCTGCGTGATCAGGCCGTCCTGATACTGCTGCTCGTAATCGGCGACGAGCGACTTGGTCTCCTCGACCATCCCGACCTTGCTTTCGGGGATGATCATGTCGTCCTTGCCGAACGAGATGCCGGCCTTGAACGCGTGGCGGAAGCCCAGCGTCATGATCGCATCGGCGAACAGCACCGTGTCCTTCTGGCCGGTGTGGCGATAGACCTCGTCGATCACGTCGGCGATGTCCTTCTTCGTCAGCAGACGGTTGACGATATCGAACGGCACCTTGTGGTTCTTGGGCAGGCATTCGCCGATCAGCATGCGCCCAGCGGTCGTCTCGAAGCGCTGCATCGAAATGGCACCGCTCTCGTCGGCCTGCGGAACGCGGGCGAGGATCTTGGTGTGGAGCGAAACCTGCTTGGTCTCCAGCGCCTGGTGCACTTCGGCCATGTCCGAGAACATGGGCAGCTTTTCGACCTTCTCGCCCTTGTCGTTCTCGACGAATTCGGGCGTCTTCTCCTGCCGTTCCATCGACAGGTAATAGAGACCCAGGACCATGTCCTGCGAGGGGACGATGATCGGCTTGCCGTTGGCGGGCGAGAGGATGTTGTTGGTCGACATCATCAGCACGCGTGCTTCCAGCTGCGCCTCAAGGCTCAGCGGAACGTGCACGGCCATCTGGTCGCCATCGAAGTCGGCGTTGAACGCGGCGCAGACCAGCGGGTGAAGCTGGATCGCCTTGCCCTCGATCAAGACGGGTTCGAACGCCTGGATGCCGAGACGGTGAAGCGTCGGTGCGCGGTTCAGGAGAACGGGGTGCTCGCGAATGACTTCGTCGAGGATATCCCAGACTTCCTTGCGCTCCTTCTCGACCCACTTCTTCGCCTGCTTGAGAGTCATCGAAAGACCCTTGGCGTCGAGGCGGGCGTAGATGAACGGCTTGAACAGTTCGAGCGCCATCTTCTTGGGCAGGCCGCACTGGTGCAGCTTGAGTTCCGGCCCGGTCACGATGACCGAACGGCCCGAATAGTCGACGCGCTTACCCAGAAGGTTCTGGCGGAAGCGGCCCTGCTTGCCCTTGAGCATGTCGCTGAGCGACTTCAGCGGACGCTTGTTGGCGCCCGTGATGACGCGGCCGCGACGGCCGTTGTCGAACAGAGCGTCGACCGCTTCCTGCAGCATGCGCTTTTCGTTGCGCACGATGATGTCGGGCGCGCGCAGTTCGATCAGGCGCTTCAGACGGTTGTTGCGGTTGATGACGCGGCGATAGAGATCGTTGAGATCCGACGTCGCGAACCGGCCGCCGTCGAGCGGGACCAGCGGGCGCAGTTCCGGCGGGATGACCGGGATCACTTCGAGGATCATCCATTCGGGGCGATTGCCCGATTCGATGAAGCTTTCGACGACCTTCAGGCGCTTGATGATCTTGGCGGGCTTGAGCTTGGACTTGGTGGTCGCAAGCTCTTCCATCAGATCGTCGCGCTCACGCTCGAGGTCGAGATCCATCAGCATGGTCTTGACCGCGGACGCGCCGATATCGGCGGTGAAGCCGTCTTCGCCGTATTCGTCCTGCGCTTCGAGGAGGTCGTCCTCGCTCAGCAGCTGGAACTTCTCGAGCGGGGTCAGGCCCGGCTCGGTGACGATGTAGCTTTCGAAATACAGCACGCGCTCGAGCTGCTTGAGCTGCATGTCGAGCAGCAGGCCGATGCGTGAAGGCAGCGACTTCAGGAACCAGATATGCGCGACCGGCGCGGCCAGTTCGATGTGGCCCATGCGCTCGCGGCGGACCTTGGTGACGGTGACTTCGACGCCGCACTTTTCGCAGACGACGCCCTTGTACTTCATGCGCTTGTACTTGCCGCACAGGCACTCGTAATCCTTCACCGGACCGAAGATACGCGCGCAGAACAGGCCGTCACGCTCGGGCTTGAACGTGCGGTAGTTGATCGTTTCCGGCTTCTTGATTTCGCCGAAGCTCCACGAGCGAATGCGCTCGGGGCTGGCGATGCCGATCTGGATCTCGTCGAAGGTTTCGGGCTTCGCGAGCTGGTTGGTGAATTTGGTCAGTTCGTTCATGTCTCAATTCCCTTTGAGGGATAAATCAGGGGCGGTGGAGGCGGGCGGTCGGCCATCCGGCGACCGCCCCGCCCCGATCATTCTGCTGCGATCGCCAGTCCGTCGTCGTCCTCGTCGTCGGCCAGGTTCTTGAGCTCGACATTGAGGCCCAGGCTGCGCATTTCCTTGACGAGCACGTTGAAGCTCTCCGGAATGCCCGCCTCGAAAGTATCGTCGCCCTTGACGATGGCTTCGTAGACCTTGGTCCGCCCGATCACGTCGTCCGACTTCACGGTGAGGATTTCCTGCAGCGTGTACGCCGCACCGTAGGCCTGGAGCGCCCAGACCTCCATCTCACCGAAGCGCTGGCCGCCGAACTGCGCCTTACCGCCCAGCGGCTGCTGGGTGACGAGCGAGTACGGACCGATCGAACGGGCGTGGATCTTGTCGTCCACAAGGTGGTGCAGCTTGAGCATGTAGATGATGCCCACGGTCACCTTGCGGTCGAATGCCTCGCCGGTGCGGCCATCGTAGAGGACCGACTGGCCCGAGCTGTCGAGCCCGGCCTTTTCCAGCTGGATCGTCACGTCGCTCTCGCGCGCGCCGTCGAACACCGGGGTGCCCATCGGAACGCCCGCCCGCAGGTTTCCGGCGAGTTCGACCACTTCTTCCACCGACCGGTTGTCGATGTCGTCGTGATACTGCTCGCCATAGACGTCCTTGAGGCGATCCACGACCGCTTCGGGCGGCTTGGCCTTGGAATAGTCCTCCGCCGCGTTGGGATTGGCGGCCTTCCAGTCTTCCAGCGCCGTCCCGATCTGCATGCCCAGATTGCGGGCCGCCATGCCGAGATGGGTTTCGAAGATCTGACCGACGTTCATGCGCGAAGGCACGCCCAGCGGGTTGAGCACGATATCGACCGGCGTCCCGTCTTCGAGGAACGGCATGTCCTCGGCAGGCAGGATGCGGCTGATGACGCCTTTGTTCCCGTGGCGGCCGGCCATCTTGTCGCCCGGCTGCAGCTTGCGCTTCACCGCGACGAACACCTTGACCATCTTGAGCACGCCCGGTGCCAGTTCGTCGCCCCGCTCGAGCTTTTCCTTACGGTCGGCGAACTTGTCGTCGATCAGCTTGACCGCCTGATCGTACTGGGTTTTCACCGCTTCGATCTGGGTCTGGCGATTGTCGTCGGCCACCGCGAACTTGAACCATTCGTGGCGATCGACGCCTTCGAGCAGCTCCTCGTCGATTTCCGAACCCTTCTTCACGCCCTTGGGCGCCGCCGAAGCCGTCTGGCCGAGCAACATGTCCTTGAGGCGGTTGTAGGTCGCGCGGTTGAGAATGGAGCGTTCGTCCGCCGCGTCCTTGCGGAGACGTTCGATTTCCTCGTTCTGAATCGCGCGCGTACGGTCGTCGATCTCGATGCCGTGGCGGTTGAAGACGCGAACTTCGACAACCGTTCCGGCCACGCCCGGCGGAAGGCGGAGCGAGGTGTCGCGCACGTCGCTGGCCTTTTCGCCGAAGATGGCGCGCAGAAGCTTTTCTTCCGGCGTCATCGGGCTTTCGCCCTTCGGCGTGATCTTGCCCGCCAGGATGTCGCCCGGATGCACTTCGGCGCCGATATAGACGATGCCCGCCTCGTCGAGGTTGCGCAGCGCTTCCTCGCCGACATTGGGAATGTCGCGCGTGATGTCTTCCGGGCCCAGCTTGGTGTCGCGAGCCATGACTTCGAATTCCTCGATATGGATCGAGGTGAACACGTCATCCTTCACGATGCGTTCGCTGATCAGGATCGAGTCTTCGTAATTGTACCCGTTCCACGGCATGAAGGCGACGAGGCTGTTGCGGCCCAGCGCCAGCTCGCCGAGATCGGTCGAGGGACCGTCGGCGATGATGTCACCAGCTTCGACCGCGTCGCCCACCTTCACCAGCGGACGCTGGTTGATGCAGGTATCCTGGTTCGAACGCTGGAACTTCTGCAGCGTGTAGATGTCCACGCCCGACTGGCCGGCTTCGACCTCGCCGATGGCGCGGATCACGATGCGGGTCGCGTCGACCTGGTCGACCACGCCGCCGCGCGTCGCGGTGATCGCGGCGCCCGAATCGCGCGCCACGGTCTCTTCCATGCCGGTGCCGACCCAGGGCGCTTCCGCCTTCACGAGCGGAACGGCCTGACGCTGCATGTTGGCGCCCATCAGCGCGCGGTTGGCGTCATCGTTTTCCAGGAACGGAATGAGCGAGGCACCGACCGAGACGAGCTGCTTGGGGCTGACGTCCATCAGCGTGATGTTTTCGCGCGGCGCCATGAGGTTGTCACCGCTCTGGCGCGCGGAGACCAGCTCTTCCACGAAGCCGCCATTCTCGTCGAGTTCGGCGGACGCCTGCGCGACGGTGTGCTTCTGCTCTTCCATCGCGGACAGGTAGATGACCTCGTCGGTGACCTTATTGTCCGTCACCACGCGATACGGCGTTTCGATGAAGCCGTATTTGTTGACGCGCGCGAAGGTCGAAAGCGAGTTGATCAGACCGATGTTCGGGCCTTCCGGCGTCTCGATCGGGCAGATGCGGCCATAGTGGGTCGGGTGAACGTCGCGGACTTCGAAGCCTGCACGCTCACGCGTCAGACCGCCCGGCCCGAGCGCGGAGACGCGGCGCTTATGCGTCACTTCCGACAGCGGGTTGGTCTGGTCCATGAACTGCGAAAGCTGGCTGGAGCCGAAGAACTCGCGCACGGCAGCCACGGCGGGCTTGGCGTTGATGAGATCGTTCGGCATCACCGTGCTGACATCGACCGAGCTCATGCGCTCCTTCACGGCGCGCTCCATGCGCAGCAGGCCGACGCGGTACTGGTTTTCCAGCAGCTCGCCCACCGAACGCACGCGGCGATTGCCGAGATTGTCGATGTCGTCGACTTCGCCCTTGCCGTCCTTAAGGTTCACCAACTCCTTCACCACCGCGAGGATGTCTTCCTTGCGCAGCGTAGTAACGGTGTCCTCGGCATCGAGGTCGAGGCGCATGTTGAGCTTCACGCGGCCGACGGCCGAGAGGTCGTAGCGGTCGCCATCGAAGAACAGGCCTTCGAACAGCGCTTCGGCGGTTTCCTTGGTCGGCGGCTCGCCCGGACGCATGACCTTGTAGATCGCTTCCAGACCTTCGTCGCGGTTTTCCGCCTTGTCGGCTGCAAGCGTATTGCGCATCCACGGGCCGGTGTTGACGTCGTCGATGTCGAGCAGGTCGATCCGGTCGATGCCCGCGGCATCGAGCTTTTCGAGGTTCTCGGGAGAGACTTCGTCGCCCGCCTCGATGTAGATGCGGCCCGTGCTCTCGTCGATCATGTCGCGCGCGGCGTAGCGAGCGAAGATTTCCTCGGTCGGCAGCAGCAGCGTTTCGAGACCGTCCTTGGCCGCCTTGTTAGCGGCGCGCGGGCTGATCTTGTCGCCGGCCTTGAAGACTTCTTCGCCGGTCTTGGCGTCGATCAGCGGGAAAGCGGGCTTGTGGCCACGCCACGCTTCGGGCACGAACGGAATGTTCCAGCCGTCCTTGGCGCGTTCCCAGGTCTTCTTTTCGTAGAAGACGTCGAGAATATCCTCATTGTCGAGGCCGAGCGCGAACAGCAGCGAAGTGACCGGCAGCTTGCGCTTGCGGTCGATACGCACGTTGACGATGTCCTTGGCGTCGAATTCGAAATCGAGCCACGAGCCGCGATACGGAATGATCCGCGCCGCGAACAGCAGCTTGCCCGAGCTGTGGGTCTTGCCGCGATCGTGATCGAACAGGACGCCCGGCGAACGGTGCATCTGCGAGACGATGACGCGCTCGGTCCCGTTGATGACGAAGGTGCCGTTCCCCGTCATCAGGGGCATGTCGCCCATATAGACGTCCTGCTCCTTGATATCGAGCACGGAGCGGGTTTCGGTTTCCTGATCCACCTCGAACACGATCAGGCGCAAGGTCACCTTCATCGGGGCGGCATAGGTGATGCCGCGCTGGCGGCATTCGACGATGTCGTATTTCGGCGGCTCGAGCTCGTAATTGACGAAGTCGAGTTCGGCGGTGCCGGCGAAGTCGCGGATCGGGAAGACGCTGCGCAGGGTCTTTTCCAGGCCGGAGACGTAATCGATCTCCTTGTTCGAGCGCAGGAACTGCTCGTAGCTCTCGCGCTGCACCTCGATCAGGTTCGGCATGTCGACGACCTCGTGGATGTCGCCGAAGATCTTGCGGATGCGCCGCTTCGCGGTGCCCGATGCCTTGGCATGGGGGGCCTTGTTCTGAGGGGCCTTCGCCTTGGTAGCCATAAGGGTGCTCTCGCCTTTTCTAGCAATGCCTGGCCTGCCCTGGACGGGAGGCCGCAAATTCAACTCTCGCGCTGAAGAAACCATGCCGACGCGAACAAGCCGCAGCGGATCGTCAACCCTCCCCGGGATCGGGATTGGGCCGACAGCTGCAGCTCTTTTCAAGCGTCGCGATATGGAAACGCCGCTTCCATCCTGGTCCCGATTCCCGCGCATGAATCGGACTCGCTCGAAGCGTGCGGTCGGGGCAGCATATAGGGGGCGGGGCACCGGGGGTCAACCGGCGGGCGACAACCTTCGGGCCTGAAATGGCGGGCCCGCAAGAGGGCCGGGCGTTGACACGTGTGACACGCCATCTCGCCGCAAAACGATATGCGATTTATCGATTGATGATAAAGTCGAGCTCGGCCATATCGAATTTCGATAAAAGATTCGAGGCGGGGTTCGATCATGATCAAGGTGGCGATCTGGGTGTTGCGGGCAGCCAATTGGCTGAACTGGATCATGGGGGCGCTGTTCGCCCTGCTGCTGGCATTGATGGTGATCGCCCCGGATCAGTTCCGTTCGACGTTCGAGCGGGCCCTCGAAGGTCCGCGCTCGGTCGACGCCCTGTTCTTGTGGCTCAAGCTCGCTTGCGTCTGCGTGTTCGCCGTCGTGGGAGCCGCTCACCTTATCTTCACCTGGCTTATCGCCATGCTTCGCGATACGCAGGCGGGCGCGGCCATTACCGAAACCAATGCCAAACGCCTCGCCATCATCGCCTGGGCGCTGCTCGCTATCAATCTGGTCGATCTCGCCTTCGGTCAGGTCTCCATCTGGGCGAGCGAGACGAGCGGCGAATATCTCGGCTGGTCGCTCTCTTTGACCGGCTGGTTTGCCGTGCCGCTGCTTCTCATCCTGGCGCGCATTTTCAAGGAAGGCGCGATCATGCGCGACGATCTGGAGGGCACGATCTGATGGCCATTCGGGTCAAGCTCGACGAGCTGCTGCATGAGCGGCGCATGACACTGACCGATCTGGCCGACCGGGTCGGCCTGACGCTTGCCAATTTGTCGATCCTGAAGACCGGCAAGGCGAAGGCGATCCGCTTTTCCACGCTCGATGCGATCTGCCGCGAGCTGCAGTGCCAACCGGGCGATCTGCTCGCCCATGACGAGGGGGAATGACATCATGTGGGCCGACATCAAGGCAATCTATCGCAATGCGGGGCGTTTCGCTCTGGCCTTCCCGCTGCTGTTCCTGATTCCGGTGCTCGTGGAAATGGCGCAGCACGTCGTCGAGATACAGGCCGGGATGTATCTGAACGAGGCAGGCGCGAAGGCGGCGGAGGGCGATCCGGTGCGGCTCTGGTTCGGCTTCGCCAAGACGCTGGCGATCGGACTGCCGAGCTATTGGTTCGTCCGCTACCTGCTGCTCGGCGATGCGGCGCGCGCCGTGCGGATCGAATGGCCCGCCATCGGACTGTGGCTGGTCGTATTCGCTCTCTCCGCGATCCAGGCCTGGTGGTCGCTGTTCGGTCCCGATCTCCTCGCGCCGCTGGGCCTTGGCGGACCGATCGTGGATGCCGGGACCGGTATCGTGCTTCAGGTGGCGATGATCTATCTGACCGTCTGGACGGTGGCCTGGGCGCTCGGCAATGCGCGGATCGGTCCCGTCCGTTCGGTCGCCATCATGAACGGTTCGTTCTGGTACGCGCTCGGTCTGTTCGTCGCGGGCTTCGTGCCCCTGATGATCCCGCATTACGGCCTGGCCATCCTGGCGGTCGTCTGGGCTCCCTCCGGGCTCGACTGGGCGCTGATGATCGCGGATTCGCTGGTGGTGGGCTTTCTCGCGCTGACGATCGCCGGATCGAGCGCACTCGCTGCGCGCCGCGCTGCCAGGCGCAAGGGGGTGGACCTGACGCCCGCTCGTCTTTCCGCGAAGGAGGCTGCGCCCGCATGAGTATTTCTTACCGGCAGGTAAAATTCCTCTTGGCACGAATCTCAAATAAGGCGATAATGTGACGGCCAATCGCGGCAAGCCATTTCGGCGCGCCCTAACCGGCAAAGGAATCAAATCATGAAGAAGTTCGCTCTCATTGCTCTGCCGCTCGCTTTCGGCCTCGTCGCTTGCGACAACGCCGCGGAAGACACCGTCGAAGAGCCCATGGCCACCGAGACCATGACCACCGAAACCATGACCACCGAGCCGATGGCTGCCGAAACCCCGATGGCGGGCGAAACCCCCATGGCGGAAGACGGCATGATGGAAGACGGCATGACGGCCGAAACCCCCGCTCCGGAAGCGACCGAAACCCCGATGTAAGCGGCTTTCGGGCGGAGTTCGGCTCCGCCCGATCCCTACGGACGGTACTGAAAAAGGGCCCCCGCCACCGAGGTTGGGCCCTTTTTCTTTGTCCTTTTTCCTGTCCCTGCGCCGGGCGATGCACCGGGCGTCTCGGAACCTTCGTCGATTATGGCGATTTCATGGCCTGTAGACTCACCCGAAGCACGACCGATGCCTCGGACCCTTCTCGGAGATTACCATGAAGAAGATTGCCCTTATCGCCGCCCTGCCTTTCGCCCTCTCGCTCGCCGCCTGTGGCGAATCGGCCGAGGAAGTCGACGGCACCGACACCACCTCGATGGAGCCCGCCGCGGTCGAGCCGATGGATCAGGGCATGACCGCCCCGGTCGCCGGCGAAACGCCAATGGCCGACGATGCCATGTCCACGGACGGCATGGCGAACGACGCCATGGGCGAAGACGGCATGATGGCCGACGAAGCGATGGCCGATACGCCGGACACCGCCGAAACGCCGATGTAATCGGCTCGGCAGGATCGGGTCAGGACACGAGCGGCAGACACGCTTGTCCTTGACTCGACAGCCCGGAACGCTAAAGGCCCGCCCTCGAACGGCGGGCCTTTTCGTTTAGGCGACAAGGCATCCGGCGTTCAGCCGTCCGAGACAGTTGGTGGCCGGAATTGCCGGTCTTAATTTCCAGCCTAGGCGGGGAAACGAGATTTCAATCGGCAATGCCTTCGCGCATGGCCGTCAGGCATGTTTCGCTCAGAGCAGCGAACGGCCCTCCTTCCCCATCAATGGACATGTCCGTGCCGATCAGCGGCATGGGCGAATATGAGCCGGCCGTGCGGGAGCCATCCCGAGCGGCCATCGTGCCAACCGCATGGCCTGCCCAAAAGGCCTAGCATGCGGCGCACATTGTGAAGGAGTATGGCATGGATCGTTCGCAGAAAGCCGACGCGGTCGCCCAGCTCAACGCAGTCTTCAACGAGGCGGGCGTGGTGGTCGTCACCCGCAACCTCGGCCTGACGGTGGCCCAGTCCACCGAACTGAGGCAGAAGATGCGTGAAGCGGGCGCGACCTACAAGGTTGCGAAAAATCGCCTCGCCAAGCTCGCCCTGAAGGACACCGATTACACCGGTATCGACGAATATCTGAGCGGCCCCACGGCCCTCTCCTATTCGGAAGATCCGGTCGCGGCCGCGAAGGTCGTGGTGGACTTCGCCAAGACCAACGACAAGCTCGAAATCGTCGGTGGTTCCATGGGGGCGAGCGTGCTCGACGAAGCAGGGGTCAAGGCACTCGCCTCGATGCCGTCGCTCGACGAGCTGCGTGGTACGATCGTGGGTCTGGTCAATGCGCCGGCGACGAAGGTCGTCCGCACGATCAAGGAACCCGTATCGATGCTCGCACGCGTCTTCGGTGCCTATGGTGCCAAGGAAGCGGCGTAAGCGATTTACCGCAGAAGCAACATGTACTCGGGACGCCTGTGTCCCAACTGAAATTTTGGAGTGAAACATCATGGCCGATATCGCCAAGCTTGTCGAAGAACTGAGCAAACTGACCGTCATGGAAGCCGCCGAGCTTGCCAAGGCACTGGAAGAAGAGTGGGGCGTTAGCGCCGCCGCTGCCGTCGCCGTGGCCGGCCCCGCCGCCGGTGGCGATGCCCCCGCAGCCGAAGAAAAGGACGAATTCGACGTCGTCCTGACCGGCGACGGTGGCAAGAAGATCCAGGTCATCAAGGAAGTCCGCGCCATCACCGGTCTGGGCCTGGGCGAAGCCAAGGCGCTCGTCGAAGGCGCGCCGAAGCCGATCAAGGAAGGCGTCAACAAGGCGGAAGCCGAAGAAATCAAGGGCAAGATCGAAGCCGCTGGCGGCACGGTCGAACTCAAGTAATCTTCGGATCGCTTTTGCGAGACACAGGAAAGGGCGGTGCCGCAAGGCGCCGCCCTTTTCGTTTGTCCGCTCTCGATGAGGATGAGGCCCAGCCGTGCGGACACAATAAAAAAAGGCGCCGCCCGATGGGCAGCGCCTTTTTTTATAAAGCTTACGCTTCGCGTCGGCTCAGCAATTGCCTTCGACGCCGTCGACGCAATCGCCAACCGATTCGACGTCGTTGACGGCGCCGCGTGCGGTGTTGCAGGCGGACAACAGGACGATCGAGCTGCCCAGCGCGAGCATGGTTACGAACTTCTTCATGGCGTCTCTCCGAGTTACTTCCGGCATGCGACCATACGCGCGCCGACGCGGATACAACCGCAAACCGTCTGACCGGTTCCTTCGATTGCGTGGCACGCCTCTGTTTTCGCGTCGAAACTCTCTCAGATTTTCCAGTTCAGCCGAACGCCCATCATGTCGATGCCGGGATTCTGCTCGCGACTGAACAGGCGGGCATTGCTGATGTGGACCCAGCTCGCCTCGATCGAGACGCGCTCCGACAGGTTCGTCCCGATCGCGATCTCGGGTTCGAACAGCACGCGGCTGCCCAGATCGGTGCGGATGCGGGTTGCCGGGTCGACGCGCAGGTCCGGCGCGTTGTGGAGCGCGAGGCCCACGCCGGGGCGGATATAGACCGGCCCCGCATCCACCTTCCAGGACAGACCGGCGGCTACGAAATCGGTGCCGCCCTCTTCGCTGTTGAGCGATCCGAAGACATGGGCGGACGGCTTGCCGATGACGCGCAGGGCCTCGATCGGCTCGCTGCGCACGCCGATCTGGACATCCGCCCCGCCCTCGCCCGTGTCGAAGGTGAAGGGCGTGTCGACGGCGTGGGCGTAGACTCCGCCGAAGACTTCGCCTGCCTGCGCGGGAACGGCGAGACCGATCGCGAGAGCGGCGGCGAGGAAGGAAAGGCGCATCGTGCGGGGGACCCCTGTGCTGGAACGGGTGTGCCTCTGCTGCATCGCATCTTGCCCGAAGCTGAAGCGCGCACAAGCCAGCGATTGCCTTGATCGGGGCGCCTCCCTATCCGGTGCGGCTGTCCTGACCGGGCGGCACGCACTGTCATGGATACCACGTCCTCCCCCTCGCCCCTGCCTCCCGAAGTCCTCGGCGGCAGAGATGGCTGGCGCGGCGAATTCGCCGCCACGCTGCGGCTGAGCTGGCCGCTGGCGGCGGCGAACCTGTTGCAGATGCTGACCTATGCGGTCGACGTGATCTTCATCGCGCGGCTGGGCGAGGCACAATTGGCCGCCTCCGCGCTGGCCGTGGCGCTGTTCGGCCTGATTTTGTGGGCAATGAGCGGGCTGACCGGCGCGGTGGCTCCGGTGATCGCCGCCGATCTGGGCGCGCGCGCTCCGGCACTGCGTCCCGTCAGGCGCGGCATCCGCATGGCGCTCTGGCTGGCGCTGATGAGCGGCATTCTCGGCATGGGGCTATGCCTGCTGCTCGGCCCGCTGATGCGCGCGACGGGCCAGGACGCGCAGATCGTCGGGCTGGCGAACGAGTACAACACGGTGATCGTCTGGTCGCTCGTGCCGATGCTGTTCAACAACGTGCTGCGCAGCTTCGTCTCCGCGCTCGACCGGCCGATTCTGGCGACGCTGATCACGGCCGCCGGGATCGGGGTAAACGCGCTTGCCAATTACGCCTTCATCTTCGGCCATCTCGGCGCGCCGGAACTGGGGCTGAAGGGTGCGGGCGTGGCGACGATCATCACGGCGCTGGCGACGCTGGCTGCCTATATCGCCGCGATCCGGCTCGACCCGCGCCTGCATCGCTATCACATCTTCGGGCGCTGGTGGGCGCCGGACTGGGAGCGGTTCCGGCAGATCGTGCGCATCGGGACGCCGATCGCGCTGACCATCACCGCCGAGGCGGGCATTTTCGGTGCCGCAGCCTTCCTGATGGGCAATATCGGCACCGCGCAACTGGCCGCGCACACGGTCGCGCTCCAGATCGCGGCGCTCGCCTTTCAGGTGCCGTTCGGCGTGGGTCAGGCGGCGACGATCCGGGTGGGCTATTTCTACGGTGCGCGCGATCCGGAAGGGATGAAGCGCGCTGGTTGGGCCGCGATCGCGATCGGGACGGGGTTCATGGGGCTCACCGCGCTCGCGATGATTATCGCGCCGCGATACCTGCTGGCGATCTATGTCGATCCCTGGGATCCGGCCAATGCGGTGCTGATCGGCTATGCGCTGACCTATATCGTGATCGCCGCCGCCTTCCAGCTGTTCGACGGGATGCAGGCCGTGGCGGCGGGCGCTCTGCGCGGCCTTCAGGACACGCGCGTGCCGATGTGGATCGCGGCTTTCGCCTATTGGGTGCCGGGGATCGGCACGTCGGTGGTGCTCGGCTTCTTCACGCCGCTGGAAGGCGTGGGCGTCTGGATCGGCCTCGCCACCGGGCTGACCGTGGCGGCAGCGCTCTTGATCTGGCGCTGGACCGCCCGCGACCGGCTGGGGCTGACGGCCCCCTAGGCTGCTTTGGTCGTGATCTCGCGCTGCGGGAAGGGAATCGAGATGCCCTTCGCATCGAAGCGCGCCTTGGCCTGTTCGGTCAGATCCCAGCTGAGCCCCAGATAATCCCCCGTCGCGCACCAGACTCTAAGTCCGATTCCCACCGAACTGTCGTCGAGCGAAGCGACGTAGGCGGCAGGCGCCGGTTCGGGCAGGACGCGCTCGTCCGCCTCGGCCAGCTTCAGCAATTCCTCGCGCGCTTCCTGCATGCTGTCGTCGTAACCGATGCCAACGATCAGCTCGAAGCGGCGCGTGGGGTGGCGGTTGAAATTGACGATCGGCTGGTTCCACAATTCGGAATTGGGAATCATCACGAACAGGCCGTCGAACTGCTTCAGCTCGGTCGTGAACAGGCCGATATCCTGTACCACGGCGGTTATCCCGCCGACCGTGATCCCCTCGCCCACGCGGAACGGTTTCTGCACCAGTATCATCACGCCCGACGCCACGTTCGACAGCGTGCCCTGCAAGGCCAGCCCGACCGCCAGCGCCATGCCACCGAGCGCGGCGAGAATGCTGGTCGTCTGCACGCCGAACTGCGCGAGCACGGTGACGAGGACCAGCGCCCAGAGCGAATATTTGATCAGATTGGCGAGAAACTGGCTGACCGTGGCATCGAGCTTGGAGGAGCGCGAGAGCGCGATACGCGCCCACCGCGACACCAATCCTGCCAAGAGCAGGCCGATCACGAGAACGGCGAAAGCGCCCGCGATCTCCATCATGTGGAGCCTCAGCCACATGAAAAGCTGTTCGGGAATTGTAAGAGCGGCGATGTCCTTGTCGGTCGTCACGATGGCGGCCTCTTGTCTTGAAATTTCGGGGTTGCGTCCCGTTCGCCGGAGCGACTAGCGAAACCCGCCCGAAATGGCCAGCCATGCGGCCCCACACCGCCTGGCGCACCGTCCGGCCACCCGATGCAACGCCCTGTCCGAAAGCCGCAGAATTTTTGCCGCCGGAGTCGTTGACACTGCACCGCCCCGTCCACATATGCGCGCCGCTGGCACTCTCCCAGCGTGAGTGCCAACACGCAATTCAAAACCTTTCGAACAGGAAAGAGGTACATCATGGCATTTCGTCCACTGCATGACCGCGTTCTGGTCCGTCGCATCGAAGCCGACGAGAAGACCGCAGGCGGCATCATCATCCCCGACAGCGCCAAGGAAAAGCCCAGCGAAGGCGAAATCGTCGCCGTCGGTTCGGGCGCCAAGGCCGATGACGGCACCGTCACCCCGCTCGACGTCAAGGCAGGCGACCGCGTCCTGTTCGGCAAGTGGTCGGGCACCGAGGTCAAGCTCGACGGCGAAGACCTGCTGATCATGAAGGAAAGCGACATCATGGGGATCCTCGGCTGATCGCCGAACCCTGACGCTTTCTTTCCAATTCATTCAATCCAGGAGAAACCAACATGGCAGCCAAGGACGTAAAGTTCAGCCGCGACGCGCGCGAAGGCATTCAGCGCGGCGTCGATACCCTCGCCAACGCCGTCAAGGTGACGCTCGGTCCCAAGGGCCGCAACGTCGTCATCGACAAGAGCTTCGGCGCTCCGCGCATCACCAAGGACGGCGTCACCGTCGCCAAGGAAATCGAACTCAAGGACAAGTTCGAGAACATGGGCGCGCAGATGCTCAAGGAAGTCGCCTCCAAGTCCAACGACGCGGCGGGTGACGGCACCACCACCGCCACCGTGCTCGCCCAGTCGATCGTGACCGAAGGCATGAAGTCGGTCGCCGCCGGCATGAACCCGATGGACCTGAAGCGCGGCATCGACCTCGCTGTCGAAAAGGTCGTCGCGGACCTCAAGAGCCGTTCCAAGGACGTGTCGGGCTCGGGCGAAATCGCCCAGGTCGGCATCATCTCCGCCAATGGCGATCGTGAAGTCGGCGAAAAGATCGCCGAAGCCATGGACAAGGTCGGCAAGGAAGGCGTGATCACCGTCGACGAGAGCAAGGGTCTCGAATTCGAGCTCGAAACCGTCGAAGGCATGCAGTTCGATCGCGGCTATCTGAGCCCCTATTTCATCACCAACCCGGACAAGATGACGGTCGAACTCGAAAATCCGTACATCCTGATCCACGAAAAGAAGCTGTCGAACCTCCAGTCGATGCTTCCGGTGCTCGAAGCGGCCGTCCAGTCGGGCCGTCCGCTGCTGATCATCGCTGAAGACATCGAAGGCGAAGCGCTGGCCACCCTCGTGGTCAACAAGCTGCGCGGCGGCCTGAAGGTCGCTGCGGTCAAGGCTCCGGGCTTCGGCGATCGTCGCAAGGCGATGCTGCAGGACATCGCGATCCTGACCAAGGGCGAGATGATCAGCGAAGATCTCGGCATCAAGCTGGAAAACGTCACGCTCGGCATGCTCGGCGAAGCCAAGCGCGTCACCATCGACAAGGACAACACCACCATCGTCGACGGTGCCGGTGACGAGGGCGACATCAAGGCCCGCGTTTCGGAAATCCGCACGCAGATCGACAACACCTCGAGCGATTACGACCGCGAGAAGCTGCAAGAGCGTCTCGCCAAGCTCGCCGGCGGCGTTGCCGTGATCAAGGTCGGCGGTGCCACCGAAGTCGAAGTGAAGGAGCGCAAGGATCGCGTCGACGACGCATTGCACGCAACCCGCGCTGCCGTCGAAGAAGGCATCGTTCCGGGCGGCGGCACTGCGCTGCTCTACGCTTCGAAGTCGCTTCAGGGCCTTTCCGGCGAGAACGACGATCAGACGCGCGGTATCGACATCGTGCGCCGTGCGCTGACCGCTCCGGTCCGCCAGATCGCGTCCAATGCCGGCCATGACGGTGCCGTGGTGTCGGGCAAGCTGTTCGACGGCAACGACGAAACGCTCGGCTTCAATGCCGCGACCGACACGTATGAGAACCTGGTCCAGGCCGGCGTGATCGACCCGACCAAGGTCGTGCGCACCGCGCTGCAGAACGCGGCGTCTGTCGCCGGTCTGCTGATCACCACCGAAGCGGCCATCGTCGACAAGCCGGAAGACAAGAATTCCGGCGGCGGCGGCATGCCCGACATGGGTGGCATGGGCGGCGGCATGGGCGGCATGGGCTTCTAAGCCCTCCCCCATCCGACACCGGATCTAAAGAGGGCCCGGCGGGAGCGATCCCGCCGGGCCCTTTCGTTGTGAACGCAAGATCGTTCCCCATTGGCTGGGTAAAATTACTTAGCGCTCGCATTGAGACGTTCTTCACTAATGCTCGCTAACACCGTGCCAGCTCATCGCGAGCAGCGCCTTCTAGTCAGCGAAGATTGGACTATTGCGTAGTGAACCATTCCGGCGCCCTCCGCCGAAAATCGGGCATCACGGTCCACGACTTCCTCTCCGAGCGGAAGGCGGAGGAGCATGGCGATCCTCCTATGGAAACGCGCGAGGATAACCCGCCAGAGGCGGAGCAGGCGGTACCTCCCACAAAAATTGCCCGATCGGCCCGCAAGGCGCCGAAGAAGAAAACCGCTTGCGAAATCTCGTCACCGAGCCCCGCTGCGGTCCCGGCCCCGGCCCCGACCATAGAGCGCTCGCCCAGCAAAATCCTGATGGACGAAATCGGGACGTTCCTGACGGGGAACGATCTGGACATCACCCCTGCGAATCTCGCTCGCGCGCATGCGATATGTTCGGGCGAGCAACCCGAATTCGCCGCGCTGACGGCGGCCATGAAGGATCGCGGCGAACCGATTACCCAGCAATGGCTCGACACGCTCGCCTATGACGACGGCCGTAACGAACAGGATCGGGCCGAGGTCGACAGGATGGCGTCGAATCTCCAGAATTCCATCGAGGCCTTCGCCACCAATGCCCGCGATGCCTGCACCGCAGTCGCCGATTACCGGGAGGCGATGAACTCCCACGCGCAAGAGGCAGAGGAGATCGATTCTCAGGAGACGGCGGAGGAGCTGCTCGGCCGTGTGACGGAACTGACCCGCGCGATCCGCGAACAGGCGCAGCTGGCGGAAGAGAAGATGCAGCGCAGCGAGCGCGAGGCGATTTCGCTGCGCCGCGATCTGGAAGAGGCGCAGCGCGTCGCGAATATCGATCACCTGACCGGTCTCCCCAATCGCCGCGCGCTCGACGAGATGCTCGAACGCTTGTGGAGCGACGCCCGCGATGTCGATTGGGACGGTTCCGACGAGAAGGAGCGCGAACCGGTCGCGATCGCTTTTTGCGACATCGACAATTTCAAGCCGGTCAACGACATTCACGGCCACGATACCGGCGACCGGGTTCTGCAGATGGTCGCGCGTACGCTGGCCGAAGGGGCCGGCGAGGATTGCCAGGTCGTGCGCTATGGCGGCGAGGAATTCGTCGTCGTCTATCGCGGCTTCTCGCTCGAGGGAGCGCGCGAAAATCTCGACGCGATCCGCACGAAGCTGTCCAACCGGCCCTTCATCAACCGGACGACCCGCCAGTCGCTCGGCATGATCACCTTTTCCGGCGGGATCGCGGACCTTTTCGCGTTTCCGGACCGCCGCAGCGCACTGCGCGCCGCGGACGAGGCCTTGTATCGCGCCAAGAATAGCGGGCGGGACCGTATCGAGCTGGCGACCCCACCCGTCGATTGAACTAAGCGGCGACGCGCCCGTTGAGGTGCCCCGCCAGCTTCCTCTTCAGCCGCGCCCCTTTCAACCGCCCAAGCGGCTGTTTTCGGCTGCGCGGATCTGATCCTCGCTCCAGGTGACTTCGGTCTGGGTCTGCGGATTGAAGACATCGCCCGGATAGCTGGCGGCGCTGGCCGCGGCGATTTCCTCGGCGGTCAGATATTCGCTCGGCTCCAGCGCCAGAACGTCGAGCCCGCGTGCGATCTCGGTCGCATAGATGCGGCCCTTGTACCAATAGGCCGACCAGTAACCTGCGGTCACCAGCTGGTCCGCGTCCACGGGCCCACGGTCGAAATAGGCGATTTCGAACGGGTTCGTCGCGTCGGTGAAATCGATCACGCTGATGCCGCCCTGATACCATGCCTGGACGAAGATATCGCGGCCCGGAACGGGGACGATCGACCCGTTATGGGCGACGCAGTTCTCTTTCTCGCCCTGCGGCGCGGGCAGCTTGTACGTGCCGCGATAAACCAGCTTTCCGTCCTCGATCGCGTAGAACGCATCGGCGCCCCAATTCGTCGGATCGCCCGCCTGGCAGCGCGGGCGGGTGCCGCCGCCCCATTCGTCGGTGAAGACCACCTTGCTGCCGTCGTTGTTGAAAGTGGCCGAATGCCAGTAGGCGAAGCCTTCGTCGGTCACGTCGCTGATGCGCTTGGGGTTGAGCGGGTCGGAGATGTCCATCACGATCCCGTTGCCTGAACATGCGCCCGCGGCGATGTTCTTCGACGGGAAAACGGTGATGTCGTGGCACTGATCGGTCACGCGCGTATCCTGCGTCCCCTCCCCATGGTCGCCGCCCCGCCATAGGCCGGCGATATTGTTCCCTTCCGCAAAGACGCGCGGGCTGCCGACCAGCCGGGCCGCGCCCGGATCGGCGACCGGGATTTCGATCACGTCGATGCTGAAGAGAGCTGTTCCGTCGCCTCCATCTTCGAAACAGCCCGGCAGTTCCTCGTCGGACCGGACGTAGGACGTGCCCGAATTGTAGACGACGACGCGGGACGCGTCGGCACTGACGACGGAATGGGTGTGGCTGCCCCGGCAGGTCTGCACCGCACCGACCTGGCGCGGCGCCATGAGGTCGGAGATATCGAAGATGCGCAGTCCGCGCATGCGTTCGTCACTCACCCGTCCCTCGACCCCGCCGAGCCCGCAATCGAGCCGCGCGCGGCTGTCCTGCACGCTCATCAGCAGAAGGTCGCCGACCACCGACACGTCGCCCTGCCCGCCCGGACATACGGTCGAGCTGACGAGGTTCGGCACGCCGTCGGTGCCGAGGCGATAGATATTGAAGCCGTGATAGCTGCCGGTGATGAGCAGATCGTCCTTGAACGCCATGTCGGTGGACCAGAAGGTGAGCAGCGATCCGCGCTGGCCGAAGCGCGGCTCCTTCTCCTCGCCTTCGAGGATTTCCTCGCGATCCTCGCCATCGGCGCTTGCCTCGGCTTCCACCTCGCTCTCGTCCTCGATCAGCGGCTGGAGCTGGGCGGGATTGTCGGGGTCGAAGAACCCGGCGGCTTTCGGCATAGCCGCGACCAGCCGCATATTCGAAATCGCCTCGCCCGCATCGCGGAAACCCGCAGCCAGCGTGGCGCGCGGATCATTGGAGAGCATGGCGAGCAGCGCGTTCATCCGCCCGATCTCGGCGTTCTGATCGGTGACCACCTCGTTGGTGAATTCGAACACGGTCGGCTCGTAAGCGGTGCCGGGCGAACGGTGCAGCGTTTCGACCATCGCCACCGCGCCCTGATGGTGTTCGACCATCAGATCGAGGAACATGCGGTCGAAGGCGCTGCCCGACAGCGTGGCCAGCTCCGCCATTTCCTCCGCGCTCGCCATGCCCTGCATCAGATCGTGCCCGGCATGAAGGTCGTGTCCCTCGTGATCGGAAGCGCCCATCATCATGGGGCCTGTCACGCTTTCGCCGCGCGCTTCGAGCCATTCGCGCATGAAGTCGATCTCGTCCGCCTGGCTGGCGAGAATGCGATCCGCGGTCTTCTTGACGCGATCGTCACTCGCACGGGTCTTGGCGAGTTCCGCCATCGTGACCGCCTGCCGGTGGTGGACGATCATGTCCTGCATGAAGCGCACGTCGCCCGGCGCATAGCTGACGCCGGTGATCGCGATCGCTTCGCGCGCATCGATGGTGCGCGAGGCTTCACCGGGCGCACCCGGCAGCACGATGGGCGCATCCTGAGCCGCGACCGGCGCGGTGGCGGCGGTCGCGAGCAGCGCCGCGGTCAGCGAAAGGCGAAGGGTCATCATATGTCTCCGAAGGGGGAAAGCCTGAACTCTTCCCTCCTAGCTATCATGCGGGCGCAATTACGCAAATCTCGTGCGAAGGGCCCGTCGATGTCGGAGCCATTCGCGCTCTCGCCCGTTGAGCGATCAGACACGAAAACGAGAAAGAGGAACCCCCATGCGTCTTCCCAAGAATGCCCATGTCGCCATCGTCGACGGCGAGAATTTCAGCGTGATGCGCAACTCTGGCGCCCCGCTGGAGCCCAAGCTCGACCGTGCGGAACATCCCGATCTTTCGGCGACCAATTACAGCGCAGGCGTTCGCCACCAGGACAATATCGGACGCGAGAAGGGCACCAGCACCCAGCTCGACGAACTCGCGCACGCCGCTGCGGCATCCGAATGGCTCAATTCGAAATGCGTGGCGGGCGATATCGAGGAACTGGTCGTGATCGCGGATCCCAAGACGCTGGGCGAGATGCGCCACCATTACCATTCGGAGCTTGAAAAGCGCCTTCTGGGTGAAATCGCCAAGACGATGACGGGCCAGCCGACCGACAAGATCGAACAGGCGATCGCATCCGCCTGACGCGACGAGCGGTCTACGCTCCGGCTCGCCGAAGCGTCTGAAAACACCGCAACAATGAACTGATCCGCTCCGCGCCACAATTCGTCGCGGAGCGGTTGTTCCTTGGGAACCATCCCCGCATTAAGCAAACGCAAAGCTTGATTGGGGTATCGGGGTCTCATGGGACTGAAAAACATCGGAAGCGTGCTGGCGGCAGGGCTTATGGCCCTCGCCTTTCCGGCACAGGCGCAGCAGATCCAGTCGGTCGCGCCCACGGTCGGCGAACAGGTCAGTGCCGGTGCCGCCGCCACCGAATACGAATCGCTGTTCGATTCCATGCTCGGGACCGAGGTTCGGCCTCTCGAGACCATGGAGGCCACTTACGACAGCGACCTCACCCGGCGCATCGCAAGGCTCGCCGATGCCTCGCAGGGCCGGATCGGCGTTTATGCGATCGACCTGTCCTCGGGCGAGGAAGTCGGCGTGATGGCCGATCAGTGGTTTCCCTTGGCAAGCACGAGCAAGGTCGCGATCGCCGCGACTTATCTGGCGGGCGTCGATCAGGGCAAATGGACGCTGTCCAGCGAATGGCGCCTGCCGGGACGCGGCGGCGCGACGCTGCCCGCCCGCCGTCATCTCGAACTGATGATTTCGAAAAGCTGCAACGATTGCACCGACGCGCTGCTCAATGCCGTCGGCGGTCCGGCGGCCGTCAATCGCTGGATGCGGGAGGCCGGGCTTACCGAATTCATGCTGACGCGCGATATCGCCACGCTGATCCGCGAAGATGGCCGTTCGGACCCGGCGACCTCGATCGACGTCAACGACAGCGCCACGCCGCGCGCCATGGGGCAGCTGCTGGCGGGTATCTATCAGGGCAAATGGCTCAGCTCGTCTTCGCGCAGCGTGCTGATGAGCGCGATGTTCGCGACCACGACGGGCAAGAACCGGATGTCCGCCGCCTTGCCGGGCAGCGCCAATCTGGCGCACAAGACCGGCACGTTGAGCCGTACGGCCAGCGATATCGGCCTGTTCCAGACAGCCGACGGGCGCACGATCGCCGCTGCGATCTATGTGACCGGGCAGAGCCCCTCGATGGCGTATGAGAACGGCAATCGCAGCGCCAAGCTGGAAGCGCGCCGCAAGCGCGACATGCGCATCAACAGCATCACCGGCGCGCTATACGAAGGATTTCAGCGTCGCGCGAATGACGGGCGGGTCTGGGCCAACGCGACCTATGGCGGCGAATAACCGCTCGCCGATTTAGACCTGGCATCACGGACACGAAAAAGGGCGGCGCCGCGAGGCACCGCCCTTTCTGTTTGCAGCCTGAGCTGCAGACCGATTAGTCGGCAGCCGCTTCGTTCATCGATTCGTTTTCGATGTTGGCTTCCATTTCGGTGGTTTCGGCTTCGGCTTCGGCAGCGGCGTCTTCAGCAGCGGCGTCGAGGTTGGCACCAGCTTCTTCCATTTCGTTGCCAGCGGCTTCGAGGTTCGTTTCGGTGTCGGCAGCGGCGTTTTCGACGGTCGAGGACGCGGCGTCTTCGGTGGCTTCCGAGCAAGCGGCGAGCGACAGGGCAGCGGCCGAAGCGGCAGCGATAAGAGCGATCTTGCGCATAAGATGAAATCCTTGATCAGCGAGTAAAACTGGAAGACCCGACAGGGCTTCCGCGAAACCCTTTTCGTGGCCTCACGATGGCTAAATAATGGCGACAATGTGACGATGCAAGCGATTTCGCCCCATTTCGTCGCAATCTGCCTTTTTTCGGCCTCATTTCGACGCCCGAAAGCGCTCCCCTTCGCCTCGCCCCGCTGCTAGACCTCGCGCAATATGGCGCAAAAACAGCATCTCTATCTTGTCGACGGGTCGGCCTATATCTTTCGTGCCTATCATCGCCTGCCCCCACTGACCAATCCGGAAGGCACGCCGGTCGGCGCGGTGTACGGCTATACGACCATGCTTTGGAAGCTGGCCGACGATCTTCATAAGGCGGACGGGCCGACGCATCTTGCCGTCATCCTCGACAAGTCGAGCCATTCCTTCCGCAACGACCTCTACGATCAATACAAGGCCAACCGCCCCGATCCACCCGAGGATCTGGTGCCGCAATTCCCGCTGATTCGCGATGCCACCCGCGCATTCTCGCTGCCGGTCATCGAAGAGCCCGATGTCGAGGCGGACGACATGATCGCCAGCTATGCCCGCGCCGCCACGCGCAAGGGCTGGGATGTCACGATCGTCAGTTCGGACAAGGATCTGATGCAGCTGATCGGCCAATGCGCCGATGACGAGCTGGAACCCGGCGTCGAAAGCGGCGGCTGCATCGACATGCTCGACACGATGAAATCGCAGCGCATCGGGCGTGACGAAGTGGTCGAGAAATTCGGCGTCCCGCCCGAGCAATTGGGCGACGTGTTGGCGCTGATGGGCGATTCGGTGGACAATATTCCCGGCATCTTCGGCGTCGGCCCCAAGACCGCCAGCAAGCTGATCGCGGAGAACGGCACGCTCACCGCTGCGCTCGATTCGGCGGCGGACATGAAGAAGTCCAAGCTCAAGGAACGGCTGATCGAGCATCGCAAGGATGCGGAACTCAGCCGCATTCTCGTGACGTTGAAGGAGGATTGCCCGCTTCCCGTCGCGCTCGAGGACATGAAGCTCGACGAAGTGCCGAGCGAACCGCTCGCCGCCTTCCTCGAACAGCATGGCTTCACCAGCCTGCTGCGCCGCCTCGATACGGGTAGCGGCAGCCCCGACCGGCCCAACAATCTCAATCCCATGAAGCCCGAAAACAAGGGCGCGGACCCGGGGGTCGAGGGCAATCGTCAGCCCCCGCCCGAAATGCCTGCAGTGGACCGCTTCGCTTACGAGGCCGTGACCAGCATGGACCGGCTCGAACACTGGATCGCCCGCGCCCATGCCGCGCGGGTCGTGGCCGTCGATACGGAAACCAGCGCGCTCGACGCGATGCGGGCGGACCTGGTCGGCGTCAGCCTGGCCTTGGGCCCCAACGACGCCTGTTACATCCCGCTGGGCCATATCGTCACGCAGGGCGGCGGCAACGACATGTTTGCTGAAAAGCCCGAACAGATCGCCCGCGAAAGCGCTCTTTGTGCCCTGAAGCCGCTTCTGGAAAGCGATGCGGTCCTGAAGGTGCTGCACAACGCAAAATACGATCTCAACGTCCTGGCACGGCACGGCATCCACGTCGCGCCCATCGACGACACGATGATCATCAGCTTCGCGCTCGATGCCGGGCGCAGCCTCGACGGGATCGGGGGCGGTCACGGGATGGACGAGCTGGCAGGCCGTCATCTCGACCACGCTTGCCTCACCTTCAAGGAGCTGTGCGGCACGGGCAAGAAGGCGATTCCCTTCGGCGAAGTGCCGATCGACAAGGCGACCGAATACGCCGCCGAAGATGCCGACGTGACGCTGCGCCTTCACACGCTGCTGAAGCCGCGCCTCTCCATAGAGGGCGGCACCCGTGTCTACGAGCGGGTCGATCGCCCGCTGGTCCCCGTGGTCGCCGAAATGGAGCGGCACGGGATCAAGGTGGACCGGGCGCGGCTGGCCAAGCTGAGCGAGGAATTCGCCATCGAGACCGCGCGCCTCGAAAGCGAGATCCACGCGCTTGCGGGCGAGGAGTTCACGGTCGGCAGCCCCAAGCAATTGGGCGACGTGCTGTTCGAAAAGCTCGGCCACAAGGGCGGGCGCAAGGGCAAGAGCGGCCAGTATTCGACGGATCAGGCCGTGCTGGAGAGGTTATCGGGCGACGGGGCGGAGATTGCCGACAAGGTGCTCGAATGGCGCCAGCTTACCAAGCTCAAATCGACCTATACCGACGCGCTTCAGGCCGCGATCAATCCCGAAACGGGCCGCGTGCATACCAGCTACAGCCTGGTCGGCGCGCAGACCGGTCGCCTGTCCTCGACCGATCCCAACCTCCAGAATATCCCGATCCGCACCGCGATCGGCCGCCAGATCCGCGAAGCTTTCGTGCCCGAAGACGGCAATATCCTGCTCGCCGCCGACTATTCGCAGATCGAACTGCGCCTCGCCGCGCATATGGCGGAGGTCGATGCGTTGAAGGAAGCGTTCGAACAGGGCGAGGATATTCACGATCGCACCGCGCGCGAGATGTTCGGCGAAGTGACCCGCGACACGCGCGGCCGCGCCAAGACGATCAATTTCGCCATCCTCTACGGCATTTCGCGCTGGGGCCTCGCCGGTCGCCTGAAGGTCGAGCCCGACGAGGCGCAGGCGATGATCGACACCTATTTCAAGCGCTTCCCCGGCATCCAGCGCTACATCACCGAAACCCTTCAGACGGTGCGCGACCGCGGCTATTCGGAGACGCTGTTCGGGCGAAAGACCTGGTTCCCGCGGATCAAGTCGAAGAACCAGTCGGAACGTCAGGGCAGCGAACGGGCGGCGATCAATGCGCCGATCCAGGGCACCAGCGCCGACATCATCAAGCGCGCCATGGTGCGGATGATGCCCGCGCTGGAGGCCGAGGGACTCGCCTTTGACGGACAATCGGGCGTGCGGATGCTGTTGCAGGTGCATGACGAACTGGTATTCGAAATGCCGAAGGGCATGGTCGAGGCCGCCCGCCCGGTGATCGAGCGCGTGATGGCCGAGGCCGCCCTGCCCGCCGTCGAGCTGTCGGTTCCGCTCGGCGTCGACATCGGGACCGGGCCAAGCTGGGATGCTGCGCATTGACGCCCAAATTCGATCTTCTCGGACGCAGGAACAGCTTCAAATGGGGCAATGTCACGCTGCTCGCCCTGATGGCGTTGGCGATGATCGGGCTGATCGTCGTCGCCTTCCAGACGATTGAGAGCGAGCGGGCCGAGCGCGAACAGGTCGAACGCACCAACGACATCCTGCTCGAATTGCGCAACGTGTCGAGCGCGGCAGTCAATGCCGAGACCGGCCAGCGCGGCTATCTCATCACGCTCGACCGGCGGTATCTCGAATCCTATCTGTTCGGCCGCGAACAGATCGATCCGTCGCTGCGCCGTTTGCGGACCGCGATGGAAGATGAGGAAACCACGCGCCGCCAGACCGAGCTGGTCGATCAGATCGAAGCGCTCGCCACGTCGAAATTCGCCGAAATGGACGAATCGGTCCGGCTGCTCGAAGACGGTCGGCTGATCGACGCACGCCGCGAAATGCTGTCCGATCAGGGACAGGAAACGATGGAGCGTCTGCGCCGCGCGATCGGGGAAATGGAGCGGATCGAATTCCAGCTCCTGTCCGACGCCACCGAAGAGACCGCGCGTGCGGAAGGCCGCGTCCTCCCCCTTCTGGGCGCACTGATGCTGTTGCTGATCGGCTCTATCGTAGCTGGGACGCGCCTCGTCGCCCGCACCGCCCGCGCGGAGGTCGAGGCTGCGCAGGCGGTGGCACTCGGTGAAGCGCGCGACCGAGCGGATCTTTTGGCGCGCGAACTCAATCACCGGGTCAAGAACCTGTTCGCCGTGGTTCTGGCGATCATCCAGCTGAGCGGTCGCGACAAGCCCGAATCGAAAGAAGTCACCGACGGGATAGCGGAACGGGTTCGCGCTTTGCTGACCGCGCACGAGGTTTCGCAAGGCGAGCTCGATCGCCCGGTGGCTTCGCTGCGCGCACTCGTCGAGACGACGTTTGCCCCCTATCGTTCCAGCAAATTAACTGCGGAAATCGAGGGCGACGAGATTCTCCTTCCGGCCAAGCAGGTGACACCCCTTGGGCTGGTGCTCCACGAATTGACCACCAATGCGGTCAAATACGGTGCCTGGGCCAGCGGTGGGACGATCGCGGTCGATTGGCAGCGCGTGGGCGATACGATCAAGCTGGTCTGGCAGGAACAGGGCGACGCGATCGAGACCGAACCCGAACGGCGCGGCTTCGGCAGCATGCTGATGACCAGCGCCTCGCGCCAGTTCGGCGGATCGATCGAGCGCGAATTCCTGGCCGAAGGCGTTCGAGTCACCATCGAACTTCCCATCGAGGATCAGCAGAACGAGCTGCCCGCAACCGGTTGAGTCGCTCCTGCGCACCGCCTAGGGCGAAACGCGATGTTCGAACGTTACGACCCACGCAATTATCAGATCGACACCGAGCTGCTTATCGAAGTCGCGGTGACGCTGGGCGGTGCCGTCCTGATAGCGCTCGCGCTGCACTGGCTGGCGATGGCTGTGCTGCGTCGGGTTGCGCGCCATTCGATCAACATGGTGGACGATGCGATGCTGGCGCGCGTGCGCAACCCGCTGCGCTGGGTCATGCTCGGAATCGCGATATCGGCTGCCGCTCATGGCGACGCCCTGGTGGGCGACCAATGGGATGCGGCGGCCCGCTTCATCATGCCCGCCCTGATCGGCTGGCTGCTCTATGCTTCGGTCAAGGGAATCTCCGAAGGCTTGCAGCGCCAGTTCGACGCCGCTGCAGATCCGGTCGCCCTGCGCGCCCAGCGCACGCGGCTCGCCATTCTGGCGCGCACGGTCAATGTCGCCGTCGTCATCATCACCGTCTCGCTGATCATGCTGAACATTCCGGGCGTGCGCGATATCGGCACCGCGATGCTGGCTTCCGCAGGTCTCGCCGCGCTGGCCGTGGGCGCGGCGGCCCAGCCGGCGCTCAAATCGCTAATCGGCGGCTTGCAGATGGCGCTGACGCAGCCGTTACGCATCGGCGATATGGTCAAGCTCGACGGCGAGGTCGGGCGCGTGGAAGAAATCCGGATGAGCTTCGTCACGGTCCGGACCTGGGACGAGCGGGTGCTGGTGGTGCCCACCGTGCGTTTTCTCGAAGGGACGTTCGAGAACTGGTCGCGCATCAGCGAGAAGCTGACCGGCCCGGTCTTTCTCCACCTCGACCCGGCGACCGAGATCGCCCCGATTCGGGCGGAGTTCGAACGTTTCGTGACGGCGCACGAACTCTATGACGGGCGCAATCTGGCGCTCTTGATGACCGAAGCCTATCCCGAAAGCGTGGAGCTGCGCCTCGCGATGAGCGCCGCGACCATCAACGATCTGTGGACGCTGCGCTGCGAAGTACGCGAACACATGCTCCACTGGCTTCAGAACAACATGCCTGGCGCGCTGATCCGTCACCGGCTCGAAGTCGAGGCGGCGAACGCGCGGGCGACGGGAGGCTGACGTCGCCCCCCCGTCGGGGAGAGACTTATCCTTCCCCGTGCTTCCGCTCGCGCGTGCTTTCCACCATGCCCTCGTAGACGAAGCCGATCGGCACCGCTTCCGCCGCGCGCTTCTTCAGCTCGCCGCGCATCTTCTTGTATTCCTCTTCCATCTTGAGCGTCACCGTCGCGCGCGAATCCTCTAGCGCTTCGACGAAGTCCTGATTGCTCACCTCGGTGACCTCGCGGCCCACCCGGTGCAGCGCGTTGAGACCCGCACGGCGAACCACGTCTTCGAGGTCGGCGCCGGTAAAGCGCTCGGTCTTGCCCGCCACATCGGCGAGGTCGACATCGTTTGCCAGCGGCATGTCGCGGGTGTGGATCTTGAGGATATGTTCGCGCCCGCCCTGATCGGGCGTGCCGACATAGACCAGCTCGTCGAACCGGCCCGGCCTCAGCAGCGCGGGATCGACCAGAGTCGGGCGGTTGGTGGCACCGATCACGACGACCGACTGCAATTCCTCCAGCCCGTCCATTTCGGCAAGGATCGTGTTGACCACACGGCCCGTCACCTGCGGTTCGCCCGCACCCGATCCGCGCGCGGGGACCAGGCTGTCGATCTCGTCAATGAAGACGACGCATGGTGCCACGGCGCGCGCGCGTTGGAACATGCGGGCGATCTGTTGCTCGCTCTCGCCATACCATTTGGAGAGCAGGTCCGAGCTCTTCATCGAAATGAAGTTCGCCTCCGCCTCCTTGGCGACCGCCTTGGCGAGCAGAGTCTTGCCCGTGCCCGGCGGACCGTAGAGCAGGAAGCCCTTGGCCGGACGGATGCCGAGCCGGTGGAAGGCTTCGGGATTGCGCATCGGCAGTTCGATGCCTTCCTTCAGTTTCTCCACCGCATCGCCCACACCGCCGACATCGCTCCATTCGACATTGGGGACCTGCACCATCACCTCGCGCATGGCGGAAGGCTGGATGCGCTTCAGCGCGCTGATGAAATCCTCGCGGCTGACATAGAGATCGTCGAGCACTTCGGGCGGCACAGTCCGCTCGTCGAGATCGAGGCGTGGCATGATCCGGCGCACAGCATCGATGGCCGCTTCGCGCGCCAGCGCGGCGATGTCAGCGCCGACGAAGCCGTGCGTGGTGCGCGCCAGCTCCTTCAGATCCACCTTGTCGCCCAGCGGCATGCCGCGGGTATGGATGCCGAGGATTTCGCGCCGCCCGTTCTCGTCCGGCACGCCGATCACGATCTCGCGGTCGAAGCGGCCCGGACGGCGTAGCGCTTCGTCGATGGCGTCGGGACGGTTGGTGGCCGCGATCACGACCACGTTGGCGCGTGATTCCAGGCCATCCATCAAGGTCAGCAACTGGGCGACGAGGCGCTTTTCCGCCTCGCCCGGCACGCGGTCGCGCTTGGGCGCGATCGAATCGATCTCGTCGATGAAGATGATCGCGGGCGCATTGCGGCTCGCCTCCTCGAACACTTCGCGCAGGCGCTTCTCGCTCTCGCCATAGCCCGAACCCATGATCTCCGGGCCGTTGATGATCGAGAAATTGGCATCGCTCTCGTTCGCGACCGCCTGGGCCAACCGCGTCTTGCCGGTTCCGGGCGGGCCGTGCAGCAGCACGCCCTTGGGTGGATCGACGCCGAGGCGGGTGAACAGTTCGGGATAGCGCAGCGGCAGTTCCACCATCTCGCGCAATTGCTGAATCGTGTCCTCGATTCCGCCGACATCGTCGTAATTGACGACCGCGCGGCCCGCCTTGGCTTCTTCATATTCGGCGCGCAGCTCGACCTCGGTATTCTCGTCGATATGGACGATACCCTTGGGCGACGTCGAGACGACGGTGAGCCGGATCTGCGTCAGCGCATAGGCGGGCGAATTGACCATGCGGCGCAGTTCCTGCGGCATGTTCTGCACCGGCTGCTGCCCCGTGGTGGCGACGAGATCGCCGGCCACCAGCGGTTTCTTGAAGAAATTGCGCTTCAGCGCCTGCGCCGGGCCCTGCAGGCGCATTTCGCGACTGGCGGGCGCGAAGACGACACGGGTCGCGGGGCGCGATTCGGTCGAGGCGATCGTGACGTGTTCGCCCGATCCGGTTTCCGCATTGGCCCGCTGCAACCCGTCGAGGCGCACCACGTCGAGCGCCTGATCCTCGTCGTAAGCGGCCATGGCGATCGCCACGGTGGAGCGCTTGCCCTTGATTTCGACCACATCGCCTTCGGTAATGCCCAGCTTCTGGAAGGCCGTGCGCGGCAGGCGCGCTATCCCCTGCCCGCTTTCCTCCTGCCGTGCCGCTGCAACCTGCAGCCTCACCGTGTTATCTTCGACTGCAGCTTGCGCATCGGCCATTCGCTCGGTCCGTCCTCAATTCGTGTCACTGGCGGGACAGGTAGGAACCGGCCCCTCGCGATGCAAATGAGCGAACGGCGTGCAAGGTCCACGAAAAGACCCTGCAACGCATGCAAACAAGAAAAAAGCCCGGCTGGCGAACCAACCGGGCTGTTAAGTCTTGGGAGAGGATGCCTGAAAAGGCATGACCGATATGCGCTTGCAGCAAATATTGTGCAAGTGCGAAAAGAACATTCATGGTTGCAAGAAGCGCAACACTCTGCCGCACAGGTCGCTCTGCTCGCGCGTTTTGCGCAGGGGTGACAGCGCCCCGCCATGGTCCTAAACCGCCTTGCCGTAACGGAGGTCCGATGAACAAGCTTTACCCTGATGCCGCCGCCGCCCTCGATGGCGTGCTGAAAGACGGCATGCTGATCGCCAGCGGGGGCTTCGGCCTGTGCGGCATTCCCGAACGCCTGCTGGTCGCGATCCGCGATTCGGGCGTCAAGAACCTGACCTTCGCCAGCAACAATGCCGGAATCGACAATGAAGGGATCGGCATGCTGCTGCGCACCAAGCAGGTGGCGAAGATGATCAGCTCCTATGTCGGCGAGAACAAGGAGTTCGAGCGCCAGTTTCTTTCGGGCGAGCTCGAGGTCGAATTCTGTCCCCAGGGCACGCTTGCCGAGCGGATGCGTGCGGGCGGTGCGGGCATTCCCGGCTTTTACACCAAGACCGGCGTCGGCACGCAGGTGGCCGAGGGTAAGGAGGTCAAAAGCTTCATGGGGCCGGACGGCCACGAAGAGAATTACATCCTCGAACGCGGCATCTTCGCCGATCTGTCGATCGTGAAGGCCTGGAAGGCGGACGAGACCGGCAATGTCGTATTCCGCAAGACCGCACGCAATTTCAACATGCCCGCCGCCACCTGCGGCAAAGTCTGCGTCGCCGAGGTCGAAGAGATCGTGCCCGTGGGCGAGCTCGACCCGGATGCGATCCATCTGCCGGGCGTGTTCGTCAATCGCCTGATCGTGGGCGCGCCCTACGACAAGAAGATCGAATTCGTCACCACGCGAGACCGCGAGGCGGCTTGACCTTGCGGGGCGTCCTGTCCTCTCTGGCGCTGACGGGCGCGGCTTTTGCGCTGCAAGGTTGCGTGGTCGCGGCCGCCGCTCCGTTTGCCGCAGCAGGCGTCGCGATCGCCAAGGGCAAGCGGGACGCACCGCGCGCTCCGGCGAATGCCGCGCTCGCCCCAGCGCCTTCGACAGCCGCCGCGCTCCCTTCGTCGGATGACACGGCCGTGGTGCTGACCGACCTCACCGCCCTTCCCGCCCCAAGCCCACGCGACATCGGCGTTCGCGACAAGACTTTCCTGACCTTCGCGCAGCACGCGCTCGATCGGGTCGAGGCCAGCCCTGCCAACGCCGACACCCGCAGCGCCGTGCTGGCAACCCCCGGCGCGTTCGACAGCGAGCGCGCGGCCTGTCGCGCACGCCCCGCCATGGTGCTGATCGATCTCGATCCGGGCCGCGACGCCTTCGATCCGCTGGCCAACAGCCAGACCGATCCCGGGCTCGTGGATGCCCTGACACGCTTGCGAGAGCAGGACGTCGTCATCGCCTGGCAGACTCGTCTGGGCGAAAATTTCGCCGAAGCCATTCGCGCCGCTCTCGCCCGCACCGGGCTCGACCCCGAAGGAACGGACAAGCTTCTGGTCCTGGGCTCGCTGGACGAGCGCAAGCAGACGCGGCGCGATGCGCAGGCGAAAACGCATTGTATCGTCGCGATTCTGGGTGATGAGCGCGCCGATTTCGACGAACTCTATCTGTATCTCAAGGATCGGGAAGCGGTCGTCCCTTCCGATGCGATCATCGGACGGGGATGGTTTCTGGCGACGCCAATCGTGAGCGAGGGATGATGCAGCGGATTTTCAAGGCACTGGCGCTGACCGGTTCGGCGCTGACTATGGCGGGATGCGCGCAGAGCGTGACTGGGGTCGAGCTGCCGGTTGCACCGGCTCCCGCGATCACGCTGGAGAGCGCCGCGCCCGATTCGATGCGCTGGCTCTACGGATCGGGCGAAGCGGCGGGCGTCTCGATCCAGACATGGCGCATGCTGGCCGATTACGCCGAAAGCGTGGCGCGTGGGCCTGCGCCTGCTCGATCGGTGGCGATGGGCTTGCCGCAAAACGTCGCTGATGGTGTCGGCACCGTATCCTGCCGCCGCGCCGATGGCACCGCGAAGCCGCTGGCGATCGTATTCGATGTCGACGAAACGGTGATCCTCAACGAAGGCTACGAATATTTTCTCGCCACCGGCAACACCTACAGCCGCGAAACGTGGGAGATGTGGGAGCGCACCGGCGCGGCGCAGGTCTCTCCCGTTCCGGGTGCCGTCACGGGATTGCGTCGCCTGCGCGCGGCGGGCGTGACCCCGGTCTTCAACACCAACCGGCAATACAGCCCCGAAGGCGCCGCACGCGCCATCGCCATGGCGGGCCTCGGCGAGGCGGTTCACCGCGAAACCCTGTTCCTGCGCGGCGACGACGGCACCGACAGCGGCGACAAGGACGGGCGGCGCGCCCTGATCGCCGAGCGGTATTGCGTAATCGCGCTGGCGGGCGACAATCTTGGCGACTTCGCCGATATCTTCAACGACGACACTCGCGGCGTCCAGGCGCGCCGCACTCTCGCCGCGCGGGGTGACTACGCACAGCTCTGGGGGCAAGGCTGGTTCGCCTTTCCCAACCCCGTCTACGGCGATTCCATCACCGGCACGATCGGCGAGGTCTATCCCGAAACCCACCGCTGGAAACCCGGCACGCCGCGCTCCGACGCGCCCGCAATCATGAATGAAGGCCAATGAGATGACCGATACGACTGCCACCGGCTGGGACCGCAACCAGATGGCCGCCCGCGCCGCCAAGGAGCTGGAGGATGGCTATTACGTCAATCTCGGCATCGGGATCCCGACGCTGGTCGCGAACCACATCCCCGAAGGCATGCATGTGACGCTGCAGAGCGAGAACGGCATGCTCGGCATCGGGCCTTTCCCCTATGAGGGCGAAGAGGACGCCGATCTCATCAATGCCGGCAAGCAGACCATCAGCGAATTGCCGCACAGCGCCTATTTCGACAGCGCGACCAGCTTCGCCATGATCCGCGGCGGGCATATCGATCTGACCGTGTTGGGCGCGATGGAAGTGGCGGAGAATGGCGACATCGCCAACTGGATGATCCCCGGCAAGATGATCAAGGGGATGGGCGGCGCGATGGATCTGGTCGCAGGCGTCAAGAAGATCATCGTGGTGATGGACCACACGGCCAAGGACGGATCGCCCAAGTTCCTGCCCGAATGCTCGCTGCCGCTGACCGGAACGGGCGTGGTCGACATGGTTATCACCAATCTGGGCGTGTTCCAGCGCGCGGATCACGAAAGCCCGTTCAAGCTGGTCGAACTGGCGCCGGGCGTGAGCGCGGACGATATCGCCGCGCAGACCACGGCGCATTACGAAGTCGCGCTGTAATCCGACGCGCATCGTGACCGGCTGGCTGGACGCACCCCGCAATCCGAACGCGCCGCTTGCGGGGGTGAAGGTGCTCGAACTGGCGCGCGTGCTGGCGGGGCCGTTCGCGGGGCAGATCCTGGCCGATCTGGGCGCGGACGTCATCAAGGTCGAAAGCCCCGATGGCGACAACACCCGCATCTGGGGACCGCCCTGGATCGAGCACGATGGCGAGCGCACAGCCGCCTATTACCACGCCTGCAATCGCGGCAAACGCTCGCTGGTGGCGGATTTTCGCGACGCTGGCGATCTCGACAGGGTGAAGAACCTCGCAGCAGAAGCCGACGTCGTCCTCGAGAATTTCAAGCCTGGGGCGCTCGGCAAGTTCGACCTCGATTACGAGAGCCTGTCCGCGTCCCATCAGGCGCTCGTCTATTGCTCCATCACCGGCTTCGGCCAGACCGGGCCGCGGCGTAGCGAGCCGGGTTATGATTTCGTGATCCAGGCGATGAGCGGCATGATGTCGCTGACCGGCGAGCCGGAAGGCGATCCGATGAAGCATGGCCTGTCGATCAGCGACCTATCCTGCGGCTTGTGGTCGGCCAATGCGGTGCAGGCGGCGCTGCTGATGCGGCACCGGACCGGGACCGGCCAGTGGATCGATATGAGCCTGCTCGATTGTTCGGTGGGCCTGCTCGCCAATCAGGCCATGACCTATTTCGCCACGGATAAAAATCCGCCGCGCATGGGGAACGCGCACGCCCAGGTAAGCGCATACGGCGTCTTCCCGACGCAGGACGGTCCGGTCGTGCTGGCACCTGCCAATGACGTGCTGTTCCGCAAATTGCTGACCCTGCTCGGGCGGGACGATTTGCTGGGCGATCAGCGCTTCGCCAGCAATGAAGGCCGCATTGCGCACCGCGCTGAAATCGACGCGCTGATCGCGGGAGAGACCGCCGGGTGGGCTCGCGACGCGCTGCTGGCGGCCTGTGCCGAGGCAGGGGTTCCCGCCGGGCCGATCAACGATCTCGACACCGTCTTCGCCGATCCGCAAGTGCGCGCCCGCGAGCTGAAGATCGCGCCGGACGGTGTGCCCGGCATACGCAGCCCGTTCCGCTTTTCCGATGCGGATCTGGCGCTCGACGAACCGAGCCCGCGACAGGGAAGCATCGACCCACGCTAATTTCTCTCGCGAGAGAAATTTCTCTTGCCTCACTCGGCCCTGCCGTTATTTCTGTAATTACAGAAACGAAAGGCGAGTCGCGATGAGCGCGTTCATGGACATCCCCGAAGTCCGCTCCTTCATCCTCCATTGGGGTGAAATGGGCACGCAATGGGGCGTCAATCGCTCGGTCGCGCAGATGCACGCCCTGCTCTATCTCAGCGACCGGCCGCTCCCCGCCGAAGAGATCTGCACCCGTCTCGGCCTCGCTCGCTCGAACGTATCGAACGGGCTCAAGGAATTGCAGAGCTACCGGATAATCCGTCGTGTCCATGTCGAAGGCGATCGGCGCGATCATTTCGTCGCCGACACCGACCTTTGGGACATGCTCATGAAGATCGCCGCCGAACGCAAACGGCGCGAGATCGATCCGACGATCCAGCTCCTCGGCGAGCTGGCCGAAAGCCTCGACGGGCGGACCCAGCTGCCCCCGCATATCCACGAACGGATCGGTCGCATGCACGAATTCCTCGGCACGCTGACGAACTGGTACGACGATGTGCGCCGCCTGCCGCGCCCCACCCTTGTCGCACTCATGAAGCTCGGTGGCCGGATCGCCCGCTTTATCCCCGGCGGCAAAACCAAACCTTCAGCCGACACCGACTGATTTTCCCGCGCCGAAGAAAGGAGGCCACGCCCTTTCCGCATTACCCAATTTCTCTAATTTCAGAAATTAAAGGAGAACCCAGATGTATCTCGTACCCGCTTTCCTCATCTATCTCGCTGTGAGCCTCGCCCTTACCGTCTGGGTCGCGCGGACTCTGTCGCGCAATGGGATCGTTTTCCTGAAGGAATGCTTCGGGCACGACGATGCGCTGGCCAATTCGACCAATCACCTGCTGGTCGTCGGCTTCTATCTCGTCAATCTGGGCTGGATCCTTCTGACGCTACGCTACGGCACCGCGCCGGAAACGCTCGCGCAGACGATCACTTTCCTGTCGAGCAAGATCGGCCTCGTCGTGGTGGTGCTCGGAGCCATGCACTTCTTCAACATGAACGCGATCGCCAAATTCGGCCGCAAGGTCGGCCAGTGGCTGCGCGAAGATAGCGCCTACGCCTGACGCGTGACGCACCAATGAAAAGGGCGGCTCTCGCGGGCCGCCCTTTTCCTGTCTCGAATGTCCCGGATCAGCCCATTGCCGCCTTCAGATCCTCGACAAGATCGGTGCGCTCCCACGGGAAATGATCGCCGGTCACTTCGCGGCCGAAATGGCCGTAGGCGGCGCTTTTGCGGTAGATCGGCTTGTTGAGGCCCAGATGGGTGCGAATCCCGCGCGGGGTCAGGCCGCCGAGCTTGCCGATCCCGCGAATGGCCTTTTCCAGCCCTTCGTCGGTCACCCCGCCTGCGGCGGTCCCGTGCGTGTCGACATAGAGCGATAGCGGCTCGCTGACGCCGATCGCATAGGCGAGCTGGATCGTGCAGCGGCGCGCGAGGCCGGCGGCGACGATGTTCTTGGCGAGATAGCGCGTGATATAGGCCGCAGAGCGATCGACCTTGGTCGGATCCTTGCCGCTGAATGCGCCGCCGCCATGGGGGGCCGCGCCGCCATAGGTGTCGACGATGATCTTGCGGCCCGTCAGGCCCGCATCCCCGTCCGGCCCACCGATCTCGAAGGCGCCGGTGGGATTGATATGCCAGACCGTCTCTTCCGTCAGCCACCCTTCGGGCAGGATCTCGCCGACCGTCTTCTTGACGTAGGCCTTGAGCTCGGCCTCCTTGTCGCCCTTGTCGTATCCGCGCGCATGCTGCGTCGAGACAACAACAGCGGTGCATTCGACCGGCTTGTGGTTCTCGTAGCGCAGCGTAACCTGGCTCTTTGCGTCGGGTTCGAGGAAGGGCGCTGCGTCGCTCTTGCGGTCATCCGCCATGCGGGCGAGGATCTTGTGGCTGTAATCGAGCGTCGCGGGCATCAGGTCGGGCGTTTCGTCGCAGGCGAAGCCGAACATGATCCCCTGATCGCCCGCGCCTTCGTCTTTGTTGGACCCATCGGCACCCGCATCGACACCCTGCGCGATTTCGACCGACTGGCCGTGGAGGTGATTCTCGAAGGTCAGCGTTTCCCAGTGGAAGCCGTCCTGTTCGTATCCGATCTCGCGCACCGTTTGGCGCACGACATTCTCGATCTCCTCTTGCGCGCCTTCTGCCCAGTCACCGTTCTCGAACACTCCCTTGCAGCGGATTTCACCGGCAAGCACGACGCGCTGCGTGGTGGTCATGGTTTCGCAAGCGACGCGCGCTTCCGCGTCCTTCGAGAGGAAGAGGTCGACGATAGCGTCGGAAATCTGATCGGAGACCTTATCCGGATGGCCTTCCGAAACGCTTTCGGAAGTGAAGAGGTAATTGCTGCGCATGGGGTCTCCGATGGAAGGGGAAGTTTCCGATATAAAGATAGCTTTATGTGTTGCCCTTACCTAGCGCCGCCACAGGCGCGCCGCAACCAGCGAAAGGGCAAGAAAAGCTATCGCCCAGAGCGCGGTAAGCCCATGGCCCATGCGCGCGAACAGGGTCGGTTCGAGCGCCTGCGGCACGAAGCCGTCGATCCGGTCCGCCCGGTGCATCCCTATATGATCGCGGACCACGCCCTTCGCATCGATCACCGCGCTGATGCCGGTGGTGGTGGAGCGCAGGACCGGCAACCCCTCCTCGATCGCACGCATCCGCGCCTGGCCGAGATGCTGGGGCGGGCCCCAGGCACCGAACCAGCCATCGTTCGAGGGATTGAAAATGTAATCGGGCCGATCGTTCGGATCGACGACCTCGCCCGAGAAGACGATCTCGTAACAGATCTGCATCCCGGCCTTGCCCCAGCGGCCCAGATCGAGCGTGCGCGGACCGGGGCCGGGGATGAAGTCGATCGATCCGGCGACGAGGCGGGACAGGCCGAGCGGTTCGAGCACGGCGCGCATCGGCAGATATTCGCCATACGGGACCAGATGCGCCTTGGCATAGCGCGGCCCGATCGTGCCGTCCGCCGCGATCGGCGCGATGGAATTATAAGCTCCGACAGCGCGCTCGTAATCGCCATCCCTGCCGATTTCGAGGTCGACCATGCCGGTCAGCAGCAGACTGTCCTGCCCGATCGCATATCCGATCCGGCGGCGCGCGAAGACCGGGTCTCCGGCGACGGTCATCTGGTCGTAATAGCGTTGGGGATAGCCGGGGCGCAGATAATCCGGAACCGCGGATTCGGGCCACAGGACGAGCCGCCGGTCGAATTCGCGATTGGGCTGCGACAGGCGGTGCAGCGTCAGGAATTGCGTCTCGAAATTGCTCGGATCGTCGAGCACCTCCTGACGCAGATCGGGCTGGACCAGCGTCATCGCGAGGTCCGACGAGCGTGCGGCGGGCTGTGGCAGATACATGCCCAGCGCCAGCAACAGCGCTGCACCGCCGAACACCAGATAGCGCTTTTCCCGAAGCAGCCACAGCGCAAGCCCGCTCGCCAGCGCGACCATGCCGGACAGGGCATAGGTACCGAACCAGGGAAGCGCCAGAGCGAGGCCGGGGCGCGCAAACGGGCCCACCCACATCAGCGAGAGCGGCCCCCAGACATAGCCGGTGAAGACCCAGCTGCGCAGCCATTCGGCCACGATCCAGCTGCCCGCAAAAGCGAGCGACCAGACGGGGATCGGCTTGCCACGCGCCAGGAGATGCGCACCCAGCACTGCGAGCGCGGGATAGACTGCGAGATAGACCGACAGGAGCGGCACTGCCGCCCAGCCCAGAATGGCGGGCATTTCCGCCTGATAGGTGAAGGCGGTGGCGATCCAGTTGTTGGTGAGCGTAAAATGGGCGAGCCCGAACAGCCAGCCGCGCAGCAGCGCCTCACGCCAGTTACCGGCGCTTCGGCCGATCCAGATCAGCCCGGCCAGTCCCGCCATGGCGAGCGGCCAGAGATGAAGCGGCTGGAACCCGGTCGCGGCGAGCAGGCCGAAGCCCAGGGCGGCGAGCCGCGGATGCGCGGCGAGCGCATCCCTCATCCGTTCGAAGAAAGCCTGCATCGCAGCCGCGATCCGCTGCCAGTCCCGCCGATCAGCCTGCGACGCTTACCTTGTCGTCGTCCTGCGGCTGAGCCTTGCGGGCGCGCGATGCGCGCTTGGGCTTCGGCTTGGCGCTTTCTTCGTCCCCATCCGAACCCACGATCGAAGGCGGCAGCGCCGCCACGTCGATTTCCGCCGACGCTTCCAGATCCGCCTTGCGCTTGCGCGGGGCGCGCTTCTTGGGCGCTTCGCTCTCTTCGCTGCGGCTTTCGCGCACGAAGGGATTGTCGTCCTGTTCGAACCGATCGTCGCCCGCCTGCGTGTCGCGGTCGGCCTTGCGCGGGCGGCCGCGGGTTGCGCGCTTGGGCGCATCCTCGCTCCGCCCATCGCTGCGTTCGTCCTGACGGTCGTTGGAACGTTCGGCCTGGCGGTCATTGCCGCGTCCGCCGCGCTCGCGCCGATTGGGCTTGCGATCGTCGTTCCGGCTGTCGTTGCGATTATCCTGGCCGCGCGTATCGTCATCATCGTCGCCGTCGCCGTCGTCGCGATCCTGGCGGGTGTTGCCGCGCGCTTCGTCCTGGCGGGCCTTGTTGTCGGCGATCACACGGAAATAGTGATCGGCGAACTGGAGATAGTATTCGGTCTGAACACGGTCGCCATTGTGCTGCGCGTCCTGCGCCAGCTTCTTGTACTTGTCGAGAAGCTGCGGCGCATTTCCCCGCGCGCGACTGTCGATCCGGTTACCGGAATTCGCCCCGCCCTGATTGCGATTGCCGCGACCGCGACGGCGGTTGTTGTTGTTACGATTGTTGTTCAAGGAATAGCGTCCTCATTCATGGCGCGGCGCGAACCGTGTTCGCTCTCAGCCGCGTGACCCCTCCTGCGCCGAAACCGTGGTCGCGAGACTTACCAGTCGCGAAACCTGGGCGCGGGCCGCATCTTCCGATCTTTTTGCACGGTCCGCGAAGCAAAGCGCCTCACACCTGAACTGCATATGTCGGAGCCAGACCGGCGGGACGAACGCGTCGCACTCCGCTAACCTGTAAGCTAGGGGTAGTGGCTCCCACCCGGTTTGCCAAGCCCCTATCGGTTTATTCCCCGCATCATGGTCAAAGCGCGCGGCCGTCCGGCACGATCGCGATGCAATTTGGCTGCAAACCCTTCTGTCGCTGCGAGGGACGCGACTGCATCGGCCTGGCCCGCCCCGATCTCGAAAATGGCGACGCCTTTCGGCACCAGCAGCCCGGCAAGCTGGGGCAGCAGCGCGCGATAATCGTCGAGCCCTTCGGCACCTGCGAACAGGGCCGATCCCGGCTCGAAATCGCGCACGTCCGGATCGAGATCGGCGCCCTCCTCGACATAGGGCGGATTGCACAGGACGAGATCGAAGGCTCCGAGTTCGGCGGCCCAGCCCGCCTCGTGCCAATCGCGTTCCTCGAAACGGGCCCGCGCAGCAAGGCCGAGCCGCTCGGCATTCTCGCGCGCGACGGCCAGCGCAGCGGCGGAGCGATCCGTAGCGACACCCTCGGCGGCGGTTTCGGCAAGAACGCTCAGGAGCAGTGCGCCCGTGCCGGTGCCCAAATCGAGCACGCGCCGGGGCTGCGGATCGACGGCGAGGGCCGCTTCCACCAGCACCTCGCTATCGCCGCGCGGGATCAGCGTGGCGGGCGTGACGCGGAACGTGCGCCCGAAAAACTCCTGCTCGCCGAGGATATGCGCAACCGGCTCTCGCGCGGCGCGGCGGTCCACCAGCGGTTCGAAGCCTGTCGGCACGCAATCGCGCATGTGCCGCAGGAGCAGGTCGGATCGCGAGGCGCCGAGCGCGTGCGCCATCAAAAGCTCCGCATCGAGCCGCGCGGTGTCGCTGGTCGCGGACAGCCGCTCGGCGGCGGTGCGCAGGGCATCGGCGATCGTCGCGGCCATCGGGCCTTATTCCGCCAGCGCGGCCAGACGCTTCGCCTCATCCTCCGCGATCAGCGCGTCGATCAACTCGGCCAAGCCCGGCCCCGCAACGATTTCGGGCAGCTTGTGCAGCGTCAGCCCGATGCGATGATCGGTCACGCGGCCTTGCGGGTAATTGTAGGTGCGGATGCGTTCGGAACGGTCGCCCGAGCCCACCATGGCCTTGCGCGCTTCGGCTTCCGCGCCCTGCGTCGCCTCGCGCTGCGCTTCGTAAAGCCGCGCGCGCAGCACCTGCATCGCCTTTTCGCGGTTCTTGTGCTGGCTGCGCCCGTCCTGGCAGGTGACCACGGTGCCGGTCGGAAGGTGCGTAATGCGGATCGCGCTGTCGGTTGTGTTGACGTGCTGGCCGCCCGCGCCGGACGAGCGATACGTGTCGATCTTCAACTCGGTCGGATCGATCTGCACGTCGACCGCGTCGGGTTCGGGCAGGACGGCCACGGTCGCTGCGCTGGTGTGGATGCGCCCGCCGCTTTCCGTTTCCGGCACGCGCTGGACGCGGTGGACGCCGCTTTCGAATTTCAGCTTGGCGAACACGCCCGTGCCCGTGACGTTGGCGACGATTTCCTTGAATCCGCCGACTTCCGATGCGCTCATGCTGACCGGTTCGACCTTCCAGCCGCGTTCGGCGGCATATCTCTCGTACATGCGATAGAGATCGCCCGCGAACAGGGCCGCTTCGTCGCCCCCGGTCCCGGCGCGGATTTCGAGCATTGCGGGCTTCGCGTCGGCGCTGTCGCGCGGCAGCATCGCCACGGCGAGCTGACGCTCCGCCTCGGGCAGCGCCTCGCGGATCGAAGCCAGCTCCTCTTCCGCCATCGCCTTCATTTCGGGATCGGCAAGCATGGCTTCGAGATCCGGCAATTCGGCCCGCATCGCCTTCACCTGCGCCGCGATCTTCGCGACCGGTTCCAGCTCGGCATAATCGCGCGAGGCCTGAACGAAGGCGTCGCCTTCCAGCGTGCCGGACGCCATGCGCGCTTCCAGCTCAGCAAAGCGATGGGTGATCTGATCGAGGCGTTCGGCGGGGATGGTCAAAGGTCGAACGCCGGATCGTTCAGGATGCTGCGAATAGCGGCCTCTACATCGGCATCGCCGCGCAGATTGCTCTGGAAGGTATCGCGCTGGTCGAAAGAGAGCAGCGCTTTCGGGTTTTCCTTCCGAGCCTTGTCGAAGCGCTTCTTGGGAGAGCCCGAGGCGACAAGCTCCACCGCCATCCCGCCATCGCGCAGCTTGCGGGCCGCTTCGATCCCCTTCGACAGCACCGCATCGTTTTCGACGACCACGATCACATCGGCCGGCGTTTCGCTTTTCTCGCCCACCAGCATCGCCAGCCGCTCGATCCCTGCCGCCCAGCCGACCGCAGGCGTGGCCGCTCCGCCGAGCGATTCCATCAGCCCGTCATAGCGCCCGCCGCCCAAGATCGTGCTCTGGCTGCCCAGTTTCGAGGCCGCTTCCGATCCCTCGTCGGGAATGAATTCGAAGGCGGTGTGGCGATAATAGTCGAGACCGCGAACGAGGCTTTCGGCGCGCGTCCATTTCACGCCCGCCGCATCGAGGCCGCCGGTCACCGCGTCGAAGAAGGCGCGGGCGTCGTCCGACAGGAACTGGTCGATTTTCGGCGCATCGGTGACGAATTTTTGGTCGCGCCGGTCCTTACTGTCCAAGATGCGCAGCGGGTTCTTCTCCAGCCGTTCCTGCGAATCTTCCGACAATTCGTCCTTCACGCTTCGGAAATGCTCGACCAGCGCGGCGCGCCAGGCCTCCCGGCTGTCGCCATCGCCGAGCGTATTGAGATGCAGCGTGACGCCCTCGATCCCGAGTTCCTTCAACAGCTGATCCGCCATCGCCAGCAATTCGACATCCGCCTGCGGTTCGGCGGCGCCCACGATCTCGGCGTCGATCTGGTGGAACTGGCGGTAGCGGCCCTTTTGCGGGCGTTCGTAGCGGAACAGCGGCCCGTGGGTTGCGAGCTTAACCGGCGCATGTTGTTGCCAGCCATTGGTCAGAAAGGCGCGCGCGATCCCGGCGGTGAATTCCGGGCGCAGCGTCAGCGATTCCCCGCCCCTGTCTTCGAAGGAATACATTTCCTTCGAGACGATATCGGTCGTCTCCCCGATCGAGCGCGCGAAAACCTCGGTCTTCTCGAACACCGGCATTTCGACGCGGCGGAAGCGGTAGAGCTTGCGCACGCGCTCGAAGGTTTCGACCACGAAGGCGAAGCTTTCCGCATCCGCGCCGAAAATGTCCTGAGTACCGCGGATCGCCTGCGGGGTTTTCTGGGAGGATTTGCCGGAAGATTTGCTCATGGCCGTGCCCCTAGCGCTTTCGCGGGAAACGGAAAAGGCGCTGTGCGAGGAGAAGAAGCGCGTCTGTGCCGAGGGTGCGCAAAGGGTCCGGGTGGCTTGCAGCCGCACGGGTCACGCCGTATGGGCGCGCGCGACATCTTGCGCGACCCGGCCCGGTAAGCGCCCCATTCAAAAGGTATCTTGAAGCCCATGCGCATCGACCTGATCCCCACTGGCGACAATCCGCCCGAAAGCCTCAACGTCATCATCGAAGTCCCCACCGGGGGCGAGCCGGTGAAATACGAATTCGACAAGGAATCGGGCGCGCTATTTGTGGATCGCATCCTGCACACGCCGATGCGCTATCCGGCCAATTACGGCTTCGTGCCGCACACGCTGTCGCCCGACGGCGATCCGCTCGACGCGCTGGTGATCAGCCGCAGCCCGTTCGTTCCCGGCTGCGTCGTCCGCGCGCGCCCGATCGGCGTGCTCAATCTCGAAGACGAGCATGGCGGTGACGAAAAGCTGGTCTGCGTGCCGATCGACACGACTTTCCCCTATTATTCGGACGTCGCCGAAACGAAGGATCTGCCCAGCATCATCTTCGCGCAGATCGAACACTTCTTCACCCACTACAAAGATCTCGAAAAGGAGAAGTGGGTGCGAGTCGGCAATTGGGGCGATACCGCAGAAGCCAAGCGCATCATCCTCGAATCGATCGAGCGCGAGAAGCAGGCACAGAAGGGCTGAGGCCCGAAGGGCCGGTCTTGGTCCTTCAGGCGCAGAACCTGAGGACGCCGAAACGCTGGGACGAGCGCGAGAGACGCGTTTGTCCCAGAGGGGATATTCCGAGGTTGCGCTAGCCGGGCGGCGTCATTCCACCGGGCGCGAGTGGTCGAGCAGGTCCTTTTCCTGGCCGCCACCGCCCGCCCGGCGCTCTTCTTCGACCATATCGGCGATCTCGGTGACGGGACGGACATCTTCCTCGTCTGCGGTGACGGTGATCTGGCGGACTTTCTTCGCGGCTTGATCGCGGGCCGGCGCGGATCCGTCCGCCTGGCCCTCGGCGATATTTTCGAACGGGAGCGTGGCGCTGCGCGGATCGAAGCGCAGGCGATAGATCGGTTCGGGGAGGCCGAAGCCCGCATCTTCCAGTGCGGTCTTGACCGCGGGGATCGCGCGGCTCTGCGCTTTCCACCAATCCGCCTCGCGCTGGTCGATCCAGGCGAGGAAGCGGATCACCACGTTGGAATCGCCGACTTCGATGATCCGCGCCTCGGCAGGCGGATCGTTGGACACGAAATCGAGCGCGGCCAAGGTCTCGCGGCCCAGCTTGCGCGCGGCCTGCGCATCGTCGTCGGCATCGACGCCCAAGTCGAACTGGAAGCGGCGCTGCGGATTGGTGGTGAAATTGGTGATCACCGCCTTGAAGACCTGCGCGTTGGGAATGCGCAGATGATTGCCGTCCAGCGTCATCAGAATGGTGGCACGGCTGGTCAGGCGGATTACGCGGCCCTCCAGATCGTCGATCAGCACCCAGTCATTGGCGCGGAAGGGCTGGCGCAGGCTCAGCATCAGGCTGGCGACGTAGTTCTCGATCGTGTCGCGCATGGCAAAACCCAGCGCGACGCCGACCACGCCCGCACCGCCCAGCACCGCCCCCAGAAGCGCGCCCGCCCCGATCATGTCGAGCGCGACGACGAGACCGCCGATGATGAAGACGAAACGGATCGCGCTCGCGATCAATTCCGCGAGGAAGGAGTTGGGCGCGATGCGGTGCCAGAAGCCGGTCAGCCCGGCGATGAGATACCCCACCGCTCCGATGACGAGAGCGACGACGACCGCCAGGCCAAGAAGCGGGAGCAGCGCGATGAAATGATCGATCCGGTCCTGAAGGCTGGCGAGGCTGCCCGCGCTGTTCACGGAAAGATCGCGCTCGATCGCGTTTTCCACCGTGACGACGCCGGAAATACGCCCGACGATGGTTTCGGCGCGCGCGATATCCTCCTGCGCGGGTACGGCGCCCGCCAGCGAGACGACGCCCTGCTGCACGTCGACGCTGACATTTTCAAAGGCGGGCAATTCGCCGAAAATGCCGCGAATGCGATTGGCGATGCGCGCATCGCTGCCCGCTTCCTGCGTATCGTCGATGACCTGTTCGGGCGCCGCGCTCGCCGTCGCTTCGGGCGTTTCCGGAGCGGCGGGCAGCATGGCCGAGGCCGGGAGGCTGGCGAAGGCGGCGGCCAGAACGACCAGCAGGGCGGCGAGGCAATGTTTCATCTTCAGCATTCTCACGATCCGGCCACCGTCATGCCATCGACCCTGAGAGTCGGTACGTCGAGCGCGCGCAGGCGTTCGAGATCGTTGGCGGGGGTCAGGGTCTTGAACATGGCGAGCAGATTGCCCGCAACGGTGATTTCCGCCACCGGCCCGGCGATTTCGCCGTCGACGATCCGGAAGCCCGATGCGCCACGGCTGTAGTCCCCGGTGACGAGATTGACGCCCTGACCGAACAGGTGCGTAACGTAGAGCCCGTCCGCGATGTCCGCCATCAAGGCCGCAGGACTGGCCTCGCCCGCTTCGAGATAGACGTTGCTGGGCGAAACGCCCGGCGCCCCGCCCCCGCCGCGCGCGGCATGGCCGGTGAGGGGCCGGTCGAGCTGGCGCGCCGAGGCCGTATTGGTCATCCAGCCGAAAATGCGCCCGCTTTCGACAAGCGCGCGGGGCCGACAGGCCAGCCCCTCCCCATCGAATGGCCGGGAGCGCAGGCCGCGCGGCTTCAACGGGTCTTCGAGGATGCGGATGCCGGGAGCGAACAGGTCGTCCTCCTCATGCCCGATCAGGAAGCTCGCCTTGCGGGCCACGGCGGGACCGCTCATCGCGCTAAGCAGATGGCCGACCAGCCCGCCGCCCACGCGCGGATCGAAGATGACGGGCATCCTGCCGCTCTTGAGCGAGGCCGGGTCGAGCCGCGCGACGGCACGCCGCCCTGCCTCCGCTCCGATATCCGCTGCGCTTGGCAGATCGGCGCTGTGGCGCGCGCTGCGGAAATAGCCGTCGGTCTGCATCCGACCGCCTTCGCCCGCGACGACGGTGGCGGAAACGGAATGGCCGGTGGCCTGATACCCGCGCGCAAAACCGTGCGATGTGGCGAGTGCAACGGCGCTGTGCGAGCGGCTCGCCCCGCCACCGTTGGAATTGGTGACACCTTCGATCCGGCGCGCCGCATCTTCCGCCTCCATCGCGCGTTCGCGCAAGGTTTCGGGCACGGTTTCCTGTTCGTCGTAGAGATCGAGATTAGGCAAATCGCCATCGAACAGCCGTTCTTGCGGCGCCAGCGCGGCATAGGAATCTTCGGGCGCGATCCTTGCCATCGCCAGAGCGCGCTCCGCCAGAGTCCCAAAGGCCTCGGCGCTGAAATCGCTGGTGTGGATCGATGCGGATCGCTTGCCGACGAAAACCCTTAAGCCGATCGATTCGCTTTCCGAACGCTCGACCTCCTCCAGCTTGCCGAGCCTCACTTCCACGCCTTCGGAAGCGTCGGCGCGCATGACCGCATCGGCCGCGTCGGCGCCCATTCTTCGCGCAATCGCAATGAGGTCTTCGCAGCGGGTGAGCGCCGTATCGCTATCGATCATGTACGGTGAACTCCGGATCGCCGCTTTGGGGTCCGGTTAGGTCGGCAAAGGCGGCAGCGCAACCGCCAGGCGGATCAGAGGATCGCCTTGCACCCGTAAGCGATCGCGAAGGGAAGGCCGATCGCCATCGTCCACAAAAGAGCCTGATCGCGGCGGTAATCGCCCGACAGCGCCGGGTCCGCCGCGTGCGCATCGTCGATATCCTTCCACCGCCTTTCGAACCAGCGGCAGGCGGGAATGATCGCGACCACGAGGACGACCAGCAAGAGATAGGGGAGCAGTGAAGGCATGCCCTTTTCCAGCGCCTTGACCGTCACGAAGATCTGGAGGCCGGTATAGACGATGAGGGCGAGCGCGACATTGTCGCTCATGCTCTTGCGCCAATCGCGAGTCCCCGGCCTGCGTGCTTCGCCATGCGTGTACCGGTAGGCCTGTTCGTCGATCGCTTTTCCCACAGCGCTCTCCCCTTGCATCCTTTTTCCCGACTCGAAACATTTCAGAAACCATAGGGTTTGGCAAGTTTTCGCCTCTCAGCGAGCCCGCGGCACGCCGGATATTACGCGGTCTCGGTTCGCTGCAATCCATGCAGGTTTCCTGCCAAATGCCCATGCGCTTGGACCGGCGGGGTTTTCAGCAGGGCCCGCTGCTCCTAAAGCGAAAGGCATGAGCGACACTGCAGCAACCGAATTGCAACGCGAGGATCTGGCCGAAGAGGCTGTGGCGGATGCCGCGCCGCCGATCCCGCAGGGCGGACTCGAAGTGATCTCGATCGCCAAGAGCTACGACAAGCGCAGCGTGCTCAGCGATATTTCCCTCACCGTCGGCAAGGGTGAGGTGCTCGGCCTGCTCGGGCCCAATGGCGCGGGCAAGACGACCTGCTTCTATTCGATCATGGGCCTCGTGCGCCCCGATGCCGGCCGCATCCTGATGGATGGGGAGGATGTGACCAAGTTGCCGATGTATCGCCGCGCGATCTTGGGCCTCGGCTATCTGCCGCAGGAAACCAGCATCTTTCGCGGAATGACGGTGGAACAGAATATCCGCTGCGTCCTCGAAATGGTCGAACCCGATCCGGCCACGCGCGAGGCGGAACTGGACCGGCTGCTCGACGAATTCGGCCTCACGCGCCTCAGGACGAGCCCCGCCATGGCGCTGTCGGGCGGTGAACGCCGCCGCGCCGAAATCGCTCGCGCGCTGGCGGCGAAACCATCGATCATGCTGCTCGACGAACCCTTTGCCGGGATCGACCCTCTTTCGATCAGCGACATCCGCGATCTGGTGAAGGATCTGAAGACGCGCGGGATCGGCGTCCTCATCACCGATCACAATGTGCGCGAGACGCTGGAGATCGTGGACCGCGCCTGCATCATCTATGGCGGCCAGGTCCTGTTCGCCGGGACACCGCAGGCGCTGGTTCAGGACGAGAATGTGAAGCGGCTGTATCTGGGCGAGAATTTCACGCTGTGATGCCATCGATCGCATAATTCCATGGCGTTGAGCCCCCGCCTCGATCTGCGGCAGACCCAGTCGCTGGTGATGACGCCGCAATTGCAGCAGGCGATCAAGCTGCTGGCGCTGTCCAATCTCGAAATCGAGGCCTTTGTCGGCGAAGCGCTGGAATCGAACCCGCTGCTCGACATCGGCGAAGTGCGCCACGAAAAGGGCGAGCGCGACGGCGAGGAAGCCCCCGCCCCATCCGAACACGAGAGCGATCCGGGGCCCGACGGTTCCGAAGCGCTCGATATCGAGAGCCACGCGGTCGATCCCGAGGCCTCGCGCGCCGATATCCAGTCCGATCAGGGCGATTGGGGCAAGGCGGCGGGCGGCGCGGGCTCGCTAGGCGAGGACGGCCTGCCCGACCTCGAAAACCGGTCTTCCGACGGACCGACTCTGGCAGAGCATCTCGCCGCACAGATCGGCGGCGAGGCGCGGAGCGAGCGCGAGGCGCTGATCGCGCTGCGCATCGTCGGCGAGCTGGACGAGGCGGGCTATCTCGAAACCGCCTTGCGCGACATCGCCGAAGATCTCGGCGCGCCTCTCGCCGAAGTGGAGCGCGGACTGGACCTCGTCCAGCGGCTCGACCCGACCGGCGTCGGCGCACGCGACCTTGCCGAATGCCTCGCGCTCCAGGCGCGCGAGGCAGATCGTTACGATCCGTGCATGGAGCGTTTGATCGCCAATCTCGATCTCGTCGCCGCAGGCGAGGTCGCGCGGTTGAAACGGCTGTGCCGGGTCGACGATGAAGACTTCGCCGACATGCTCGCCGAATTGCGCGAATACGATCCGAGGCCGGGTCTGCGCTTCGGCGGCACCGCCGAAACGGGCATCGTTCCCGACGTTCTCGTCATGCCGGACGAGACCGGCGGCTGGAAAATCCGCATCAACGAGGCGAGCCTGCCCCGCCTCGTGGTCAACCGGGAATATTACGTCGAATTGAAAGGCGGCGCGCGCGACAAGAAGGCGCTGTCCTGGCTCAACGAGCAACTCTCCGAGGCCGACTGGCTGATCCGCGCGCTCGACCAGCGGCAGAAGACCATCCTCAAGACCGCCGCCGATATCGTGAAGCGGCAGGATGGTTTTTTCCGCCAGGGTGTTTCCGCGATGAAGCCGCTTACCTTGCGCGAAGTGGCCGAAAGCATCGAGATGCATGAAAGCACGGTCAGCCGGGTGACGAGCAACAAATATCTCGCCTGCCCGCGCGGCACGTTCGAGCTCAAATACTTCTTTTCGAGCGGAGTGGGCGCGGCCGATGGGGAAGGCGCGAGTTCCGAAGCCATCAAGGCCCGCATCAAGGCGCTGATCGATTCAGAGGACGCAAAGAAGGTTCTATCCGACCAGGCGCTGGTCGATGTTTTGAAAGCCGAGGGATTCGATCTCGCCCGCCGCACCGTCGCCAAATATCGCGAGGCGATCGGCATCGGGTCCAGCGCACAGCGTCGCCGGGCGAAGAAACTGCAAGGTTTGTGAAGCGGCGCCGATTGTGTAAGCTGTTGAAGAATCGAGCCTACACAGAGCCCACATACGAAAACGTTAACGCGGGTAACCCACCGTTAACCTTTTCCGTTCAGAAGAGGGGTGGTTAACGAGGCGGAACCCATAGGAAGGGCGTCGTCACGCAAGGGCCAAGCGAGGGCCACCATTTTCCGGCCAGGCTGCGGCCAAGCCATACTCGGGGTACAGGGGACCAGACCCATGCGCGTATTGCTGATCGAAGACGAACCGACCACCGCCAAGGCGATCGAGCTGATGCTCACGACCGAAGGCTTCAACGTCTATTCGACCGATCTGGGCGAAGAGGGCCTCGATCTGGGCAAGCTGTATGATTACGACATCATCCTGCTCGACCTGAACCTGCCGGACATGCACGGTTACGACGTGCTGAAGAAACTGCGCGTCGCCAAGGTGCAGACGCCGGTTCTGATCCTGTCGGGCATTTCGGAAATGGATTCGAAGATCCGCAGCTTCGGCTTCGGTGCCGACGATTACGTGACCAAGCCCTTCCATCGCGAAGAGCTGGTGGCGCGCATCCACGCCGTGGTGCGCCGGTCCAAGGGCCATTCGCAATCGGTCATCCGCACCGGCAAGCTGGCCGTCAATCTGGACGCCAAAACCGTCGAAGTCGACGGTGCGCGCGTGCATCTGACCGGCAAGGAATATGCGATGCTGGAGCTGCTCTCGCTTCGCAAGGGCACCACGCTGACCAAGGAAATGTTCCTCAACCACCTATATGGCGGCATGGACGAACCCGAACTCAAGATCATCGACGTTTTCATCTGCAAGCTTCGCAAAAAGCTGAGCCACGCCTGTGGCGGTGAAAACTACATCGAGACCGTCTGGGGCCGCGGCTATGTGCTGCGCGATCCGGACGAGGCGCAGGAAGCCGCCTGACCCACTGATTTTCCAATACCCGACCCGCTTGGACAGCGAGAAAAACGTCCGGTGCCCCGCAGCACCGGGCGTTTTTCTTTAGCGGCCCCCTAGTTTTTCCCCGTATGCCGTTTCTGCGGCGCAGCGTAATTGGCGGCTTCCAATCGCCGAAAGATACGCTCGCATGGAAGTGTTCGGTTTCGATCCTGCCGGTTTCGACTGGGCAGGTCTTCTTCCCTTCATCCTGATCGGTTTCGCAGCCCAGATGGTCGACGGCGCGCTGGGCATGGCGTTCGGCGTCATCACCAACACGCTGCTGGTCGGCGTGATGGGCGTGCCCCCCGCCCTTGCCTCCCAACGGGTCCATGTGGTCGAATGCTTCACCACGGCGACCTCGGGCATCAGCCACTTGCTCAACGGCAATATCGACAGGAAGCTGTTCTTCCGCCTGCTGATCCCAGGCATGATCGGCGGAGTGACGGGGGCCTATCTGTTGAGTTCGATCGACGCTTCGAAGATCAAGCCGTTCGTCCTGCTCTATCTGGCGGGCATCGGCATCTATCTGCTGGTGCGCGGCCTCGTCTATCCGCCCACCAAGCGCGAGGCCAAGCATGTCGCCCCGCTAGGTCTTCTCGGCGGGTTCCTCGATGCGGCGGGCGGCGGCGGCTGGGGGCCGGTGGTCACCAGCAATCTGCTGATCCAAGGGGCCGAACCGCGCAAGGTCGTCGGCACGGTCAATTCGGTCGAATTCTTCCTCACGATCGCGATCTCGGCGACCTTTATCTTCCATCTCGGCATTGCCGATCTGGTCGGCGCGACTGCGGGCCTGTTGCTCGGCGGCGTGATCGCCGCGCCGTTCGGCGCTTTTGCGGCCAAGCATTTCAGCCCGAAACTGATGCTGATCCTGGTCGGCGTGGTGCTGACGGCGACGAGCCTTTACGGCGTCTGGACCGCCTTCGCCTGATTGGTCTAGGGCGCGCGCCATGACTGCTTACAAGGAAGGCGACCCGACCACGCTGAACCGGCTTTACGGCCGGTCGATCGGCAAGCCGTTGCGCGCGCATCAGCAGGGGCTGGTGGACAATCTGCTGCCCCGAATCGCGGTGCCGGACGAAGGCCCGGTGACGGCGGAGCGATTGTTCGGCGATTCGCGCCCGCTCCATTTCGAAATCGGCTTCGGCGGCGGCGAACATCTCGCCTATCGCGCCGACATGCTGCCCGATCACGGCCTGATCGGGGCCGAGCCCTATGTGAACGGCGTGGCGCAATGCCTCGCACAGATCGAGGAGGAGCGGCTCGCCAATATCCGGCTCGTCCACGGCGATGCGCTTCAGGCTCTGGCCCGCGTGCCCGATGGGGCGCTGACCATGGTCTATCTGCTCCATCCCGATCCCTGGCCCAAGGCCAAGCACGCCAAGCGCCGGATGATGAATGACGGCCCGGTGCGGATGATCGCCGACAAGTTGAAGCCGGGCGGCGAATTCCGCTTCGGGACCGACCATCCGATCTATCTGCGCCACGCCCTGATGGTGATGCGGCGCTTCACGGACGAATTCGAATGGCAGGTGGAAGGGCGCGACAGTTGGGAAAACCGCCCCTCGGGCTGGTGTCAGACGCGTTACGAGAAGAAGGCCCGCGAACAGATGGGCCACGAAGTCTGGTATTTCCGCTTCCGCCGGAAATGACGGGGCAGCCGACAAGCGAAGGCCGCCCCGCTATCGTCAGAATCTGAGGCCGATGCCCGCAACGACCTGATCGGTGGTCAGATCGCCGAACTGGCTGTCGACCACGTCCTCGTAACGCGAGCGGCGATATTCGACGCGCGCTTCAAGGGGGCCGGGCAATTGCACCTGAAGCCCGCCGCCGAAGCGGATACCGCCCGCATTCTCTTCCAGCTCGTCCAGCGAACCGGCGCTGGTGAAAGCCTTGGTGTCGAGCGCGGTGTAGCCGACCTTGCCATAGGCCGCGATGCCCGGCGTCAGCGCGAAACCGGCGCGTGCGCCGATGTAATACTGGCCGTTGGCTTCCAGCCCGTCGCGCGCCGTGTTGAAGTTCGAAGGGAAGTCTGTGGAGCCGTCGCTGGTCGAAACCTCGCCCTCGACACCCACGAAGCCGCCGCCGAGCGACAGATCGTAGCCTGCGGTAACGCCATAGACCGCCGAATCGGCGCTGGCGCTTGCCGAGCCGTCCTGCGCGTCCACGTCGAGGCCTTCATAGCCGGCGAGCGCACCGACATAGAGGCCGCCCGGCGCGACGTTCTGGGCCGAAGCGGGCGCGGCGATCGCGAGACTGACGGCCAAGCCCGTGGCGGATACAGCGAGAAGCAGGGGGAATTTCATAATCGTCCTTTCGTAATCGATCCCGTGTCGGGGCCCCTTGGCCTTCCTACGGTTGCGAAGCGATGAACCGGCGGAACGCTCGCGGCTTTCCAGCGCTGTTCGAACACAGCGAAAGGGAAGATCATTCATGTCCAAGACCGTCCTCATCCTCGGCGCCTCGCGCGGCATCGGCCTCGGCCTCGCGCGCGAATTTCTCGAACGCGGCTGGAAGGTCGTCGCCAGCGAGCGCGATCGCAGCGACGATCTCCACGCGCTCGAAGGAGAGAAACTGCGCATCGTCACCGCCGATGTGACCAAGCCCGAAAGCTATGCCGATCTCGGCCTTTCCGATAGCTCGGTCGATGTGATCATCGTCAATGCCGGAATCACCGGCGCCAAGCACCAGGACGCTTGCCAGGCGACGTCGGACGAGGTCGCGCATGTGATGATGACCAATGCCTTCGGCCCGGCCCGCGCGGCGCGCGAATTGCTGCCCCGCATCAAGGATGGCGGAAGCCTTTCCTTCATGTCCTCCTTGATGGGATCGATCGAGGACAGTTCGGGCGGCTACGACCTCTATCGCACCAGCAAGACCGCGCAGAACATGCTGGCGAAGGGCATCGCCGAACAGCACGCGAAGGAGCGCGACATCGCCGTCCTCTCGCTACACCCCGGCTGGGTGCAGACCGACATGGGCGGCGAGAATGCCAAGTTGACGGTCCACGAAAGCGTCAGCGGCCTCGCCGACGTGGTCGAGAACAGCGGCGGCGCAGGCTACCGCTATGTCGACTACAAGGGCGAAGACTTGCCGTTCTGATTGCCGAAACGGCCTGCTCTCCCGTTCAATCGTCTTTCGAAGCCGGAACCTTCGGCGGGTTCAGATCCTTGCGCAGTTTTTCGCAATGGCCGCCTTTGCCCAGGTTTCCGGCCACCAGACAGCCATCACCCTGCTGCTCTTTCGCGATCGTTTCCCCCAAAGTTTCGACGGGGCCCGGAGTCACTGCGACATCCGCATGGTTCGACGGCTTGATGTGGAGATTCGAACAACCGCCCAGAGCCGTTGCTGCAAGGATCATGAAAGCCCTTCTCATGCGGAAATCTCCTGTATTGTGAACACCGATCTAACACCGATGCGAAGAATAGCCCCCGTCCACAAAGGCGTCCTGTAACATCAGCCGACCACTCCGGCGCTCGCCAATACGGCGAGCGTCAGGACATCGGGGGCGATCGCGGTCATCGGGGCGATCTGGACCGGCTTTTCCATGCCGATCATCATCGGCCCGATGGTCGCATCCCCGCCCAGTTCGCGCAGCAGCTTGGCGCTCAAATTGGCGGACTGAAGCCCCGGCATGATGAGGACATTCGCCGGGCCCGACAGGCGGCTGAACGGATAAAGCGCCATCACCTTGGGATTGAGCGCGGCATCGGGCGCCATTTCGCCTTCATATTCGAAGCCGGGATTTTCCGCATCGAGCAGAGCGACCGCGTTGCGGATGTTTTCCAGCCATTGGCCGCTCGGATTCCCGAAGGTCGAATAGGACAGGAAGGCGACGCGCGGCTCGTGCCCCATCCGCTTGGCGACCTGCGCGGTCTCGCGGGCGATATAGGCCAGCTCCTCCGCCGTCGGACGCTCATTGATCGTGGTGTCGGCCATGAAGGTGGTGTGGTTCTTGCCGATCATCATATGGATGCCGAAGGGGATCGCGCCGGGCTTGGAATCGAGCACCCGCCCGATCTCGCGCGCGGTCTGGGCGAAAGTGCGCGTGAGACCCGAAATCATCCCGTCGCCATGGCCCAGCGCGACCAGCAGCGCGGCGAACACGTTGCGCTCCTGATTGACCATGCGGCCGACATCGCGCTCCGTATAGCCGCGGCGCTGCAACCGCTTGTAGAGATAGTCCACCATGGCGGGGATCTTGTCGGACAGCTTGGAATTCTCGATGATCCAGTCGTCGGGATCGTCCACCGCCAGTTCGACCAGCTTCTCGCGCACCTTTTCGGTGCGGCCGACCAAGATCGGCGTGCCATAGCCGAAATCGCGGAACTGGATCGCGGCGCGCAGCACCACTTCCTCTTCCGCTTCGGCGAAGACCATCCGGCGCGGCTCCTTGCGCGCCAGTTCGTAGATATTGGTGAGCGCCGCGGTCGTCGGATTGAGCCGGGCCTTGAGGCTCATCCGGTATTCGTCCCAGTCCTCGATCCGGTCCAGCGCCACTCCACTGTCCATCGCCGCCTTGGCGACCGCGCTCGACACCACCTCGATCAGGCGCGGATCGAACGGGGCGGGGATGATGTAATCGGTGCCGAACTGGTGCGTAACGCCATAGGCGGCGGCGACTTCCTCGGGCACGCGCTCGCGCGCCAGCTTGGCGATGGCCTGCGCGGCAGCGATCTTCATCTCTTCGTTGATCGCGGTCGCCCGCACGTCGAGTGCGCCGCGGAAGATGAAGGGGAAGCCCAGCACGTTGTTGACCTGGTTGGGATAGTCCGAGCGGCCCGTGGCGATGATCGCATCGGGACGCACGGCCTTGGCCTCTTCGGGCATGATCTCGGGCGTGGGATTGGCCATGGCGAAGATGATCGGCTTGTCCGCCATCTTGGCGACCCATTCGGGCTTGAGAGCCCCGGCTGCCGACAGGCCGAGAAAGATATCCGCCCCGTCGAGCGCTTCTTCCAGACTGCGCGCTTCGGTTTCGACCGCATGCGCGCTCTTCCACTGATCGACATCCTTGCGGCCCGGATAGATCGGGCCGGAACGGTCGCACACGATCACGTTTTCGTGCTTCATTCCCATCGCCTTCACCAGCGCCGTGCAGGCCAGCGCGGAGGCGCCCGCGCCGTTGACCACCATCTTGCAGTCGGAGAGCTTGCGGCCGGTCACTTCGCAGGCATTGATGAGGCCGGCCGCCGCGATGATCGCGGTGCCGTGCTGGTCGTCATGCATGACGGGGATGTTCATCCGCTCGCGCAGGGCCTGTTCGATGATGAAGCATTCGGGCGCGGCGATGTCTTCCAGATTGATGCCGCCGAAGCTCGGCTCCATCAGCGCGACCGCTTCGATGAACTTGTCGGGATCCTCGGTATCGAGTTCCAGATCGATCGAATCGACGTCGGCGAAGCGCTTGAAGAGGACCGCCTTGCCTTCCATCACCGGCTTCGACGCGAGCGCGCCCAGATTGCCGAGGCCGAGAATGGCGGTGCCGTTCGAAATCACCGCCACGAGGTTCGAGCGCGCGGTGTATTTCGCGGCGTTGGCGGGATCCTTGGCGATCTCTTCCACCGGAGCGGCCACGCCGGGCGAATAGGCGAGCGAAAGATCGCGCTGCGTCGCCATGGGCTTGGACGCGACGATCTCGATTTTACCGGGCCGGATGGTCTCGTGATAGAACAGCGCTTCGCGCGCGGTGAAACCGGCCTGTTTTTCGTCCGCCATGATGGCTCCTAAATCTGTACGTGTCCGCGTGCCCTAACCGCGCAGACAGGGAAGCACTAGGGGAAAGCACGTCCGCACCGCTTCCCGAATCGGTCAGGGCTTGGCACGAGCGCGGGCATGGCCGGCGGCGACACTCCGATGATGCAGCAATATCGTGCGCTCAAGCGCCAGGCCGAAGGCGCGCTGCTGTTCTATCGCATGGGCGATTTCTTCGAATTGTTCTTCGACGATGCGCGGCGCGCCGCCGCCATCCTCGACATCGCGCTGACCAGCCGGGGCGAGAGCGGGGGCGAACCCGTGCCGATGTGCGGCGTGCCGGTCCACGCGGCGGAAGGGTATCTGGCGCGCCTGATCAAGGCGGGCGAGCGGGTTGCGATCGCCGAACAGATCGAAACGCCGGACGAGGCCAAGGCGCGGGCGAAACGCGAAGGCACGCCAAGTTCGAAGGCACTGGTGGCGCGCGATATCGTCCGTTTCGTGACGGCGGGCACGCTGACCGAGGAGGCGCTGCTCGACCCGCGCAGCGCCAATGTGCTGGTGGCGCTGGCCCCCTTGCGCGAGGCCGTGGGGATCGCGGCCTGCGACATTTCGACCGGGCGCATAGTACTGGAAGACTGCGCGCCGGATGCAGTCGACGCCGCTCTGGCGCGGCTGGGCGCGCGCGAGACTGTCGTGCCCGACGATTGGGATGCGGCCCCCTCCGATGCGACCGTGCGCGAGCGATCGGAATTCCGCAGCGAAGACGGCGAAGCGCGGCTGAAGGCGCTTCACGGTGTCGCAACGCTGGATGGAATGGGTGCTTTCACTCGCCCGATGCTGGCCGCCGCAGCCGGGCTGATTGCCTATCTCGACCATGCGGGCCGCGGCAATCTGCCCCTGCTGCTGCCCCCGGTCATGCGCGCGGGCACCGCTCAATTGGCGATGGATGCGGCGACGCGCGGATCGCTGGAAATCCTGGAAGCGCAAAACGGCGCGCGCGCGGGCAGCCTGCTCGCCTGCGTCGATCGCTGTTCGACAGGGGCGGGATCGCGCCAATTGGCCGAAGATCTTGCCGCGCCGCTCGCCGAGCGGACCGCGATCGAAGCGCGCCTGCTGGCGGTGCGGCATCTCCATGACGATCCCCTGCTGCGCGCCGATCTGCGCGCGCTGATGCGCGGGGCGCCGGATATCGGACGCGCGCTCGGGCGGCTGGTCGCGGGGCGTGGGTCACCGCGCGATCTCGGTCAGATCCGCGACGGGCTGGCCGAGGCACGGCGCGTGCGCGACCTGTTGCTCAGCAGCGCCGATCTCCCCGCCCTGCTGGCTGGCGAGGCGGAAAAACTCGGCGGCCACGGCGCGCTGACCGACCATCTCGACCGCGCGCTCGTCCCCTCCCCGTCGACCGAGCGCGGTCAGGGCGGCTTTATCGCAAGCGGGTACGATCACGCGCTCGATGCCCTGCGCGAAACCAGCGGCAATGCACGCCGCGCCATCGCTGCGCTCGAAGCTAAATATCGCGACGAGACCGGGACGCCCACGCTCAAGATCAAGCACAACAAGGTGCTGGGCTATTTCATCGAAGTGCCTGCCAAGCACGGCGACAAATTGATGGCGGCGGATAGCGGCTTCACCCACCGCCAGACGATGGCGGGCGCGGTGCGGTTCAATTCGCTGGGCCTGCACGAAGAAGCGACTCGCATCGCCGAGGCGGGCGCCCACGCCCTCGCCGCCGAAGACGCGCATTTCGAGACTCTGATCGGCGAGGTGGTGGACGCGCGCGAGGCTATCGCGGCAACCGCGGCGGCGCTGGCCCGCGTGGATGTGAGCGCGGCCTTGGCCGAACGCGCGGCGGAAAGCGGCTGGGCGCGGCCCGATATCGTGGACGAACCCTGTCTGGATATCACCGGAGGCCGCCATCCGGTGGTGGAGGAAGCGCTGGCGAAGAGCGGCGACCGCTTCGTCGCCAATGATTGCACGCTCGGCGCCGACGATCGCCTGTGGCTGATCGGCGGGCCGAACATGGGCGGCAAATCGACGTTCTTGCGGCAGAACGCGCTGATCCTCCTGCTGGCGCAGGCGGGCAGTTTCGTTCCTGCCGAAGCGGCCCGGATCGGCATCGCGGATCGGTTGTTCAGCCGTGTCGGCGCGTCGGATAATCTGGCACGCGGGCGCTCCACCTTCATGGTCGAGATGGTCGAAACCGCCGCCATTCTCGCCCAGGCGACGGCGCGCAGTTTCGTGATCCTCGACGAGGTCGGGCGCGGCACCTCGACCTATGACGGGATGGCGCTGGCCTGGGCAGTGGTGGAGGCAGTGCACGAGACGCTCAAATGCCGCTGCCTGTTCGCGACGCATTATCACGAATTGTCGCGCCTTGCCGAAAGCTGCGAGGCGTTGAGCCTGCATCATGTGCGCGCGCGCGAATGGAAGGGCGATCTCGTCCTGCTGCACGAGCTTGCGCGCGGACCGGCCGATCGCAGCTACGGGATCGCGGTAGCGCGCCTGGCGGGCGTACCGCCGTCTGTCCTCAAGCGCGCGAAATCGGTGCTCGACCGGCTGGAGAAGGCGCGCGAGAAGACCGGCGGCCTGGCAGCGGGGCTCGGCGATCTGCCGCTGTTCGCCGCCATGGCCGAAGAGCCCGAACCCCGGCGCGACACGCTGCGGGACAGGCTCCTCGAACTGGATCTGGATGCGCTCGCCCCGCGTGAGGCTCTCGACACGCTCTATGCGCTCAAAGCCGAAGCTGCGGATACCGAATCGTAAGGGCTCGCCGATAGTGTCGGGCCACTATGGACGGCATTCTGCAAACGCACGGAAAGGCGCTCGCCGGGATCGGAGCGATCCTCGCCATCGTCGTGGTCATGGTCGGCGAAGAGGATTCGCCCGGCGTCCTCGGCAAGGTGCAGGAACAGGCCGAGGCTCAGAAGGCCAGCGGCACGATGCCCAAGCCCGCATGGTACAGCCCGGAACCGCCTCCGCCGCCCGCAGCAAGCCTGCCCGCCCGGTCGGATGGGCTCGAACGGCGGGTCGAAGCGCCCGGTTTTCAAGCGCCGGGCCCCGTTTTCACGCCGCCCGCGTCGATGGGGCTCGACCCGTCCGACTTCAATCAGACGAACGAGCGGATACCCCCGCGCACGCTCGACCCCAAGGACGCAAGGCCCCCGGCGCCGAACAACTAGGCTAGAGGATCAGGTCCCGTCGCCGCGCAGGCCGTCGAGCTTCTTGTCCTTGCCGTATTTGTCGACATTGTCGTCGTGATTGGGCTCGCCTTTATACGCGTCCATATCGACCCGGCCCGAGCTTTCCATGTCGCGCATGTGATCGACGGTATCCTGCGTCGAATCGCCCAGGAGGCCCGAAGAATTGTCGCTCTTCACGCTTTCGGTCGGGCTGCCGGTCTTGGGCGTCAGCTCCTGTGCGTCCTGCGCGATCTCCTGCGCCTGTGCGCGGTGATCGTCCTGCTCGTCATTATGCGTTTCGGGCGCGAGATCGGCCTGGCGCGCTTCCTGGCTTTCGCCGACGCCATTGACCTTCAGTGGATTGTCGGGATTGCTTTTCTTCGTATCGCTCATCGCGGAAATTCTCCTTTCCGCCTGAACGAGCGGGCGCGCTCGCGCGTTCCCGCCCCGATGGCCAATCACCGCGTCGGAACGGGTTCCTCGCCCGAATAATCGTAGAAACCGCGCCCGGTCTTGCGACCGAGCCAGCCGGCTTCGACATATTTCACCAGCAGCGGCGCGGGCCGGTACTTGGTGTCGCCCGTGGTTTCGTGAAGCACGCGGATGATGTCGAGACAGGTGTCGAGCCCGACGAAATCGGCCAGTTGCAGCGGCCCCATCGGATGGTTGAGGCCGAGGCGGCAGCCCTTGTCGATATCCGCGATCCCCGCCGTGGACTGGCCCAATACGAACACCGCCTCGTTGATCATCGGCAACAGGATCCGATTGACGACGAAGCCGGGCTCGTCCTGGCTCAGCACCACTTCCTTGCCGAGAGCGCGAGCGAAGGCGCAGGTCCGTTCGGTAACGGTCTCGTTCGTCGCCAGCCCCGGAATAACCTCGATCAGCTGCATCACCGGCACCGGATTGAAGAAGTGCAGGCCGATGAAGCGAGCCGGATCGGGCGCGTAATTCGCCATACGGGTAATCGAGATGGAGCTGGTGTTCGACGCCATGATCGCGTCCGCCGCCAGCCGCTCGCCAGCCTTTTCGAAGATCGCCTTCTTGACCGCTTCCTTCTCGGTCGCGGCTTCGATGATCAGATCGGCCTGCTCCATCGGCGCGTGATCCGCCACCGCCTCGATCCGGGCGAGCGTCGCTTCCGCGTCCGCGATTTCGAGCTTGCCCTTGCCGACCAGCCTGCCGAGCGCCTTGTCGATGCCGCCGCGCGCCTTTTCCGCCGTGGCGAGGTCGATATCGGCGAGGAGCACCTTCATGCCATGCGCGGCCACGGTCTGGGCGATGCCCGAACCCATCTGGCCCGCACCGATAACGGCGACTGTATCGATCATGACTGCTTTATCCTCGCAACTGCAACAATCGCGCTGCACTAGCGAAGGACGAAAGGATTTGCCAGCGGCGCCTAGCGGTTGGCGCCCGGCACCCATTTGACGTCTGCCCGGCCCTGCTCATTGGCAAGGCGCGCGGCGACGAAGAGATAGTCCGAGAGGCGGTTGATATAGGCGAGCGCCTGGGGATTGACCGCGTCCTCTTTCGAAAGCGCGACCACCGACCGTTCGGCCCGGCGCACGATTGCGCGCGCCAGATGGAGGCGTGCGGCGTTCTCGCTGCCGCCCGGAAGGACGAAACTGGTCAGCGGCTCGAGCTGCGCGGTCGCCGCATCGATGGCCTGTTCGAGCCATGAAACCTGGCCCGCAACCACGCGCAGCACCATGTCGGATGGTTCGAAATCCTCGCCGTCGTCAGCGGGTGTCGCGAGATCGGCTCCGAGATCGAACAGGTCGTTCTGGATGCGGAAGAGAGCGTCGGCCCGATCCGTCTCGCCCAGTGCGGCAGCGGCAAGGCCGATGGCGCTGTTCGCCTCGTCCACATCGCCGACTGCGACCATGCGCGCGCTGTGCTTGGGTGCGCGCGATCCATCGACGAGGCCCGTGGTGCCGTCGTCACCGGTGCGGGTGTAGATTTTGTTAAGTTTTACCATCGGTTGGAGCGTGCGATCAGCGCGTGGCTGCGAGCAGGATCGCGACCACCACGACTGCGAGCGCCTGATATTTGATGCGGTTGAACATCATCTTGTTCTGCAGCAGCTGCATATCGGTCGCCGTTTCGCCCTGCCCGGTCTCCAGATCGATCTTGGTGGTTTTCAGGAACGCCACCACTCCGCGGATCAGCGAGAACAGGGTCAGTCCCATGAGGACGACGAGAACGAGGACGAGGAATGTTGTCATGATGCTCCAAATCTAGGGATTGCCGAGCGAAATTCCAGCCGGAAATCGGTGCAAGCGCAGTTGCTCGGCAAGCAACATTCCATTCTCGCCCGCCGCGCGCCGGTCCGCCAGCGAAGGCGAACCGCGCCGTTTTGCAAGCTTTCGGCCGCTTTCGTCGAGCAGCAGCCGATGATGGTCCCAGCGCGGGACCGGCAGGTCGAGCAGGGCCTGGAGCAGGCGGTGGATATGCGTCGCTTCGAAAAGGTCCGTGCCGCGCGTGACCAGCGTAATCCCGTCCGCCGCATCGTCCAGCGTGGCGGCGAGATGGTAGCTGGCGGGTTCGTCCTTCCTGACGAGGACGACATCGCCCACCATTTCCGGCTGCGCCGGAACCGCGCCCGCGCGCGCATCGAACCATGACAGAGGACCGGTGCGTGCGAGCGCCGCAGTCACGTCCAGCCGCCAGGAAACCGGGCGCCCCGGCACCGGTCCGTGCCTGCGGCAGCGCCCGCCATAGATCGCCCCCATCGCGCTTTTGCCCGGCGCGTCCGCCGCGATTTCGGCGCGCGTGCACGAACAGGGGTAGAGCAGGCCCGAATCGCGCAAATGCGCCGCCGCCGCCTCGTAATGTGCGAGCCGCGCGGATTGCGGCGCGACCTCCTCCCAAGTCAGGCCCAGCCAGTCGAGATCGGCCCGGAAGGCGTCGGCCAATTCGGAGCGCGAGCGGGCGCCGTCGATATCCTCGATCCGCAGCAGGAACCGACCGCCCTCGCCCGCCAGATCCCGCGCGGTGATCGCCGAAAAGGCATGGCCGAGATGAAGCGGCCCGTTGGGACTGGGGGCGAAGCGCGTGACCGGCATGGCGGCACTTTATACGCTGACGCGGAGGGACGCCATCGCAACGAGGATGGGACAAGTCTGTGGATAGGCTGTCCGTAACAGGCTTGACGCTTTTTCCTGCGAGTGCATTCTCCAACGCATCGGGGAGGAGCGCGTGATCGTGTCAGGTACCCATGTTTAAGAGCGAGCTGCTCGAACGGGCGGCACGGTTCCGCAGCGCCGGAGACGATCCGACGCGGAACCTGCAATCCTGCCCCAGCCTGGTGCTGAACGCAGATTACACGCCTTTATCCTACTACCCGCTCAGTCTGTGGCCGTGGCAGACTGCGATCAAGGCGATCTTCCTCGACCGGGTGGACGTGATCGCGAGTTACGAGCGCGAGGTCCATTCGCCCAATCTCGACATGAAGATCCCGAGCGTGATCGCGCTCAAGCAATATGTGAAGCTGTCCGAATTTCCCGCCTTTACGCGCTTCAACCTGTTCCTGCGCGATCGCTTCGCGTGCCAGTTCTGCGGCAGCCAGGCGAACCTCACCTTCGACCATGTCCTGCCCCGGCGGCTTGGCGGCAAGACGAGCTGGGAAAATATCGCCACCGCCTGCGCGCCCTGCAACATGAAGAAGGGCGGGCGCACGCCGAAACAGGCGGGCATGCAGCTTTACGCCGAACCCATCCGGCCGACCCACTGGCAATTGCAGCAGCACGGCAAGGCCTTCCCTCCGAACTATCTCCACGAGACCTGGCGGGACTGGCTCTATTGGGACATCGAACTGGAAGAGTAGCGGGCGGGAGGGCTTGTCGCTTGCCCCCACCGCCTAAAAACAAAGGCGGCGCCGGTCCCAAGACCGACGCCGCCCGAATGCTTCGACCTGCCGGATCGGCAGGACGCAAGGCTCACTGCGCGGTGGTGTCCGCACCGGCTTCCACGGCGTCTTCCGCCTGGTCGCCCATTTCGCCCATGGCGTCGGCCTGCGCGTCGAGAGCTTCTTCCTGCGCTTCGTTGCCCTGAGCTTCGGCGAGGTCGGCCTGCTCTTCGAGCACGTCTTCACCGGCTTCGTACTGCTGCTCGACCAGGTCTTCCTGAGCTTCCTGCTCGCTTTCGGCGCAACCGCCGAGAGCCGCGAACGCGAAAGCCGAAGCGACGAGAGCGATTTTGTTGAACTTCATGAAAATTCCCCTTTAATCCTGTCGATACTGACGGATGCCGTAAATGTGGCGAAATTAAGATACTTAGTCAAACGGGAAAAGCATGGCTTGCGGTGAAGCGATGGCGCGCACCCTTTCGAACCTCTACCAGATTCGTCAGGTCACGGCGGATCGTTCGCTGAATTCGGCGCGCTTCCATTCGCCGGTCTCCAGCACTTCGGCCAGATGCCGCGCCGCTTCGGCCATGTCCTCGAACCGGAGATAGGCCGGCGCGAAACCGAGCCGCAGAATGTCCGGATCGCGGAAATCCCCGATCACGCCGCGCGCGATCAGGGCTTGGCTGAGCGCGTAGGCGTTTTCATGGGCAAAGCTCAGATGGCTGCCGCGCCGCTTCGGATCGTCGGGGCTTACCAGATCAAGGTCGATTCCCCGATCCGCAAGACATTCGCGGAAGAATTCGGAAAGCGCCTGCGATTTTTCATGAAGCCGCCCGACCCCGATCTCGGCGATCAGGTCGACACCGACTTCGAGGGCCGACAGTCCCAGGATCGGCGGCGTGCCGCATAACAGGCGATCGGTGCCGGGGGCGGGCGTATAATCGTCCAGAAATTCGAAGGGTTTGGCATGGCCCATCCAGCCCGTCAGCGGCTGGGCCAGCGCATCGTGATGACGCTGAGCGACATAAGCGAAGGCAGGCGCGCCGGGGCCACCGTTCAGATATTTATACCCGCAGCCGACCGCGAAATCCGCCCCGCACCCATCGAGATCGACCGGCATCGCGCCGACAGAATGCGACAGATCCCAGAGGACCAGCGCGCCCGCCGCGTGCGCGGCTTTCGTGAGCTCGGCCATGTCGAAGACCTCGCCGGTCTTGTAATGCGTGTGGGTCAGGAGCAGCAAAGCGACATCCCCGTCGAGCGCTTCTGCGATCCGGTCGCGTTCGGCCAGGCGGCGTTGGGCGAGGCCCTGCCGTTCGAGGCCTTCGATCATGTAGAGATCGGTCGGGAAATTGCCCGGCTCGCTCAGCACGACCGTGCGGCCGGGCTGCATTGTCAGCGCCGCCGCGATCAGCTTGAAGAGGTTCACGCTGACCGTATCGCAGGCGATCACCTCGTGCGGTGCGGCCCCGATCAAAGGCGCGATCTTGCCGCCGATGCGTTGCGGCATCACGATCCAGTCGGCGGTGTTCCAGCTGCCGATAAGATCGCGGCCCCATTCATGCGCGACCACTTCGGCGATGCGGGCAGGCGTGTCCTTGGGCAGGCAGCCCAAGGAATTGCCGTCGAGATAGATCGTGTCGTCGGGCAGGACGAAGCGGTCGCGATAGCTCGCCAGCGGATCGGCGGCGTCGAGCTCTCTTGCGCGGTCGAACATCAGGCCAGCTCTCTCAAAATGGCGCGGCACAGGCCGGCATCCCCGCCCGCGACTTTCAGCGGCAGGGCGATCAGTTCGTAGCGCCCCTCCGGCACGTCATCCAGAACGAGCCCTTCGAGGATACGCAGATCGTGGTCCAGCACCGCGAGATGCGCAGCCATGGTCTTGCTGTCCTGCGGATCGACGCTGGGCGCGTCGGTGCCGATCAGGCGGACGCCCTGAAGGGCGAGCCATTCCACCGTCTCCGGCGCGATCGGCAGCCAGTCGCTGCGCCATTCGTCATGCGGGAATGCGTCCCAGGTACGGAACAGCACGCGATCCGCGCTGTCGATATGCGGCAGGTCGCCGATGTCGATCTCGTTCGAAACGCCGCGCGCATCGATCACGAGACATTCGCCCAGATAGGGCGACAGATTCATGCCCGCCGCGTCCAGTCCGTCCGCCGCATAATGCAGGGGCGCATCGGCATGCGTGCCCGAATGCGTGCTCATCGTCATGCGAGCGACATTGACGGGCGAGCTGTCCTCCATCTTCCAGGTCCGCTCGAACGAAAACGCCGTATCGCCCGGCCAGACCGGCAGCTCGGGACGCAATGTCTGCGAGATGTCCCAGATGCGCCGTTCGCTCATATCGCGGTCCTCACACTGAGCAGTTCGGGGAAGAAGGCCTGCTTCAATACGCCCGCCAGATAGGGCACGCCAGGCGTTCCCCCGGTGCCTTTCTTGAAGCCGATTATGCGCTCCACGGTTTTCAGATGGCCGAAGCGCCAGCGCTGGAAATGGTATTCGAGATCGACCAGCTTTTCGGCGAGTTCGTAGAGATCCCAGAAGTCCTGCGGATTGCGATAGATGGCGGCCCAGGCCGCTTCGACGGCCTCGCTATGCTCCCAACTGTCGACATGATCGCGGGCCAGCACGCTATCGGGAATGGCGAAGCCGCGCCGCGCCAGCAGAGCGACGACTTCGGCATAAATGCTTGGCCGGCCCAGCTCGGCGCGCAGGTCTTCGGCCACTTGCGGCACTGCCTCGTGCATCGTCACCATGTCCGGATTGCGCCCGCCGAGGAGGAATTCCATCATCCGGTACTGCGCGCTTTGAAACCCGCTCGATCCGCCAAGATGCGGGCGGACGGTCGAATAATCGTGTGGGGTCATGGTGCTCAGCACATCCCAGCTCTGGATCAATTGCCCCTGCGCGCGGGCTACGCGAGCCAGCATCTTGAAGGCCGGGCGCAGATCGTCCGCGATCACGCATTCGCGCGCTTCGTGCAATTCATGCAGGCACAGCTTCAGCCACAATTCGCTGGCCTGGTGAACGATGATGAACAGCATCTCGTCATGCGCGCCCGACACCGGGTGCTGCGCCGCCAGAATGCGGTCGAGATCGAGATAGGAGGAATAGGTTACGTCTTGCGCCATGCTCCCGAGCCCTAGCGGGCGCCGCCCTAACGGTCGAGAGTGCGCGCCGCCGGGTGGTGCTTGTCGAGATGCTTGCGGATGATCCGGAGGTTTTTCGTGTTCGAGCGGAAGGCGAGGTCGAACGCATCGCCCACCAGCGGGATTGCACCGATCGCGGTATCGATGGCGATATTGCCGCCCATGCGCCACAGCTTCCATTTCGGCATGCCGAGATTCTTGCCTTCCCACACGATATAGGCACTCATCGCAGCGGCGATCAGATCGCCGACCACTGGCACCAGCCCGATGATCGCATCGAGCCCGACCGGATAATTCGTCCCCGGAATGCGGAAGCTGCGCTCGAGAATGAGTTCCAGCGCCTCGACCCGGCGGCGGATCGAGATCGGATCGTTACCTGTCGGCAGGTCGATCCCCAGAGGCCGCAGGCGCTCCGCACCCGGCGGCGTTTCGGAGGGATCGGGCCGATAGGGAACCGGACGCTTGGGCGTCGAACCGTCGAGAGGTTTGTCGTCGCTGGTCATACCGTCCCTAGATGGGAGCGCCCGAGAGCGGGAACAAGGGATGGAGGCCCCACGGGTTTTCGGCAAAGCCTGTCACGTCGCCGCGCACCATCGACCAGCGGATCGGCGGGCCGAACGGGATATAGACCGAAAGCGCGACCAGCGCCGCTTCGGCTTCGGCAAGGTAGCTCGCCTGCTCCTCGGGCGTCGACGAATCGCGCGCCAGATCGAGCAGGAAATCGACGTCTTCGGAACAGACCGCCCGGCTGACCGCGCAATCGAACTGGTTGAGGAACCACTGCGCACCGCTATAGCGCGCGATGCGTTCGCGAAGCGCGAGGTCGGGCTGCTCGTCCATCGCCACACGCACCGTGGCAATACCGATCTCGGCAAACTGCGATTGGAGTGCCCTGAACAGTATATCCGCACCGGGGCCTTTGGGCATGCCGATGCGAAGCGAAATCGGCGCGCCCGCCGTGGCGGATCGATAGTCCGCGACGCGCGACGCAGCCTCGGCGCGGCGCTCGCCCAGATCAAGCGCGCTCCAGGCGGGCGTTCCGGCGGCATCGGTAGCGGCGGCCCCGGTTTCGGACGGAAGGGCAGGCGGAACGATCCGCTCGCTTGGCGTCCAGCCGCCGACATTGAAGGCCGCGATCAGGCTCGGCCGGTCGATCGCCATGATGAGAGCGTCGCGATTGCTCGCTTCGCTAAGGAAACCCTCGCGCGAGCGGATATCGAGTCCGAACAGGCCGGCCGCCGCGTCCAGCCGGATGGCGCCGCGCGACAGGGGCCCAACCTCGGCGAGCGGGAAATCGACGATCGTCCCGCCCAGCACCACGTCGTAAAGCCCACGCGAGAAACCGGCGACCGCATCGCGCGCATCGGTGGCGACGAGACGGACGGGGCGCACGCCTTCGTCCCATTCCGGCTGGCTCGGCAGGCCGCGAAGTTCTGGCGGCATGGCTTCGAGATAGATCCCCTCCAGCGGTTCCGCCGCTTCGTCCGCATCTGCAACTGCCGCTTGCATCGGGCCGAGCGGCGCATCGCCCACGGCGAGGCCGAGTTCGGGCTGGGCCAGCAATTGCAGCAGTTCGGGCATCGGGCCGTCGAGCCGGATTTCGACGACGCGCCCGGTCATCGCGCGAATATCGCGCACTCGCTCCAAATCGAGGCCGAGCGAGGTTCCATCGAGCCGGGTCATGGTCCGCCGGAGCGAATCGCGCACCGCCTGCGCCGTCAGACGCCCGCCGCCCGGCAGATCGAATTCGCGAATGCGGAAGATATAGCTCGCCCCGTCATCGGTGACGATCCAGCGTTCGGCGATACCCGGCACCACCAGTCCGTTCGCATCCAGCCGCACCAGCCCCTGGGCGGTGGCGGCGCGCAGATGCTGGGCAGCGAAGGACAGGCGAAGCCCCGGCGCGCGCATCGCCTCGTCCGAGCCGACGATCGCGACATCGATCACGCCGTCATCGGTCGCCGAATTGCAGGCGGCGAGCGAGAGGCTCGCGGCTATCGCGAAAACGGCGCGACGGGCGACTGGGCCGAAAGGAAAAGAATGGGAGCAAAGCAGCATGATGGGCCTGCCCTGCTAGCACCGTCGCGTTATCGCCGGAAGAAGAAGCCGCCGGAGACCCCTTTCAAGGACCCCCGTTCGCTTCACAAGCGACGTTTTCCGCTCTGCGGATCGGTGAAGGCGGGCGCGGTTCGGATATGGGTGGGAACGATCGATTCGCTCACCCCGACGCGCGCGCGCACCTGTTTGGGATCGATTTCCTTATCGAAGGCGATGCCGATCCGGCTGTCCTGCACCCAGGCGACGGTGCCCGAAACATGGCCGACATGGCGAAGATCGACCACCAGCCGCGTGCCGCGTTCGACCGAGAAATCGCCATCGGCCATCATGCCGCCAGCCGAAAGATTGCGCACCTTGGCGCGCACCGCATCGCTGCGTCCCTCGATCTGGATGTCGGCCATCAGAAACAGGCTGTCCCGGCTGACATTCCTGGTGTCGACTGCAGACATCGTCGGGGCTCTTCCTTTTTACGCTTCGCGCCGGTTCTAGGGCCCAACTCTCAACAAAAGGTAAGCCACAGAATTTTTACGCGGTTGCTCAGTCGTCGCGCGAGATCTTTTCGCGCCGTTCGTGCGCTTCCTGCGCTTCCACGGTCATGGTGGCCACCGGGCGGGCGATCAGCCGCCTGAGGCCGATCGGATCGCCGGTCTTCTCGCAATAGCCGTATTCGCCCGCATCGATCCGGCGCAGGGCGCTATCGATCTTGGCGATCAGCTTGCGCTGCCGGTCGCGTGTGCGCAATTCGATGCCCCAATCGGTTTCGCTGGAGGCGCGATCGTTGAGATCGGGTTCACGCAGCGGCCCGTCCTGCAAATTCTGCAGCGTGCCTTCGGCGGCGTCGTGGATGGATTTCTTCCATTCGAGCAACAGCATGCGGAAATAGTCGAGCTGCCGCTCGTCCATATATTCCTCATCGTCGCTCGGGACGTAATCTTCGCCCACGGACCGTTTGATCCGGGCCAGTTTTTCCTGATCCACAGCTAACGTGGCGACCATCGGCACCTCTATCCTACCCTGACGGGCGGACCACCACCATCCGCGAAACCCGGCCCATTCCGCAAGCCCTCTCCGGCTCCCGGCCCCGGCCCCCCGAAAGCGAGGTCCGTCGGGCGCGGCCTATAGGGCGCGGCCCGATGCGGCACAAGCGGCAATCCCTGCCAATTCGGGCGCTTCCCCGGCTTTCCCATGGAATAATCGAATTGGCGTTAACTGTTTGTTGACCATGTTCGGACAGAACCGGAATGACCGGTAATGGGGTTACCGGCACGAACAGGGGAAGAGCCATGCACTTCACTTCGATCGACGGCGGCAATGCTACCGTTCTCCAAGGCCCGCAGGCGGATGCGCTGGTGGCCGAATGCCTCGCCGCGTTTTCGAGCGGCAGCCTCGATGCCATCTACGATCTCGGCGTCGCCTTTTCGACCGGCAGCCACGGTGTGACCTGCGATCTCGTCGAGGCGCATAAATGGTTCAACATCGCCGCATCGCGCGGACACGAAGCCGCCACGATGTGCCGGGCCGATATCTCCGAAGAGATGACCGCGCGCGAAATCGCCGAAGCCCAGCGCCGCGCGCGCGAATGGCTGGCGATCGAACGCCGCGCCGCCTGAGCGTTTGGGGCCTCGGCCCTAGCCTTTTTTGAAGGGCGTCAGCTCTTCCAGATGCAGTTTCTCGATGGCGACGCCCTGGCGTTCGCGTTCGAGGAAATCCTCCACCGCCGCCGAAAAGCCGGGATCGGCGATCCAGTGCGCGGAGATCGTTTCGACCGGTTCGTACCCGCGCGCCAGCTTGTGGCCGCCCTGCGCACCTGCTTCGACGCGGGCCAGGCCCAATTCGATCGCCGCGTCGATCGCCTGATAATAGCACAGTTCGAAATGCAGGAAGCGCACATCGCGCGTGCAGCCCCAATAGCGCCCGTAAAGCGCGCCCCCATCCTTGGCGGGTCCGATGAAATTGAGCGCGCCCGCGATCGGCTCGTCGCCGTCGAAGGCGAGCACCAGCAAAAGCGCCTCGCCCATTCTTTCCTGAAACAGGTCGAAGGCCGCGCGAGTCAGATAGGGGCTGCCCCATTTGCGCGCGCCGGTGTCCTGATAGAAGATCCAGAACGCGTCCCAGTGTTCGGGACGAATGGCATCGCCGCGCAATCGCTCGATCCGCACTTCGCTTTGGGCGGCGGCGCGTTCCTTCCTGAGCGCACGCCGCTTGCGCGAGGCGAGCTCGCCCAGGAATCCGTCGAAATCCTCGTATCCGCGATTGTGCCAGTGATACTGGATGTCGCGCCGCGTCATCCATCCCGCTGCTTCGAACAGGGGCACCTGCCCGGGCTCGATAAAGGTCGCATGTGCCGAACTGAAATGGTTCTGCGCGCACACCTGCTCCGCCGCGGCGAGAAGCGGGCGCGCAAGGCTGTCGTCCGACAGGAGCAGGCGCGGCCCCGTGGCGGGGGTGAAAGGCGCGGCGATCTGGAGCTTGGGATAGTAATCGCCGCCCGCCCGCTGATACGCATCGGCCCAGGCGTGGTCGAACACGTATTCGCCCTGGCTGTGGCCCTTGAGATAGGCGGGCAGCGCGGCCAGCAGACCGCCATCTTCACTCTCGATCACAATCGGTGCGCTCTGCCAGCCTGTGCCCGGCCCGACGCTGCCCGAATCCTCGAGCGCGGTGAGGAAAGCGTGGCTGACGAAGGGATTGCCGCCCGCCAGCGCATCCCATTCCTCCGCCGCAAACGCGCCCACCGATCCGCCGATCTTGGCGATACGATCGCTCACGCCGCGCGCTCTTGCGGTTCGGCGGTCGGGAACCCGTTGCCCTCCGCGATGGGCGCATCGGCATGCTCCATCGCGCGTTCGAACTTATGCGGCGTATCGACCGTCCAGCTTGGCAGCGGGAAGCCGCGCGCGCGCAGATCGGTCGCGAAGCGATTGGGCAGAGCGCGAATATCGTAAGCGACGAAATCGGGCCGCGCGGTCCAGAAGGCCAGATGGCGCTGCCAGCGATGCGGCGTCGATCCGTCATCCGTCTCCTTGATCACAAGGCCCAGCGGCGTTTTCGAATTATGCGCGCGGAACCAGCGGGCGACGCGCGGATCGAAGCTCATCACCGCACAGGGGCCGGGATAGCCTTCCAGCGCCTTGCGCACCGCGCGGCAGGTCTTGGCGACATTGTAGCGGGCGCGCGACTTGATCTCGATCAGGATCGGCACCTGGCCCGCGACCAAATCCAACAGGTCGGCAAGGCGCGCGATCCGGTGTTCGCTGTCGAGATAGGCGATCTGGGCCAGCTCTTCGGCGGAGTGCGCGGCGATCGGCCCGGTCATGCCGGTCAGCCGCTCCAGCTCCCAATCGTGCAGCAGCATCGCTTCGCCATCGCGGCTGCGTTGAATGTCGCATTCGATCCCGTACCCGGCAGCGATCGCTCCGGCGAAGGCCGCCAGCGAGTTTTCCGGCACGCCGGGCTTGTGTAGCCCGCGATGCGCGTAGGTCCACTGCCCGATCCACGCCACGCGGGCCGGATCGGGCGCGCGGGTCAGCAGCCGGTCAAGCGCCCGAAAGAGCAAGGACGGCGTCCACTTCCACAGCGGCGTTCAGCGGAAGGACGGGCACGCCGACCGCGCTGCGGGCATGCTTGCCCTTGTCGCCGAACACTTCGGCCATCAGGTCGGATGCACCGTTCACCACCTTGGGCTGGTCGGTGAAATCGGGCACGCTGGCGACGAAACCGCCCAGCTTGACCACCCGCTCGACCCGTTCGAGCAGATCGTGCGCTTCGAGTTGCGCCAGGATCATCAGGCCGCAGGCCCGCGCCGCTTCCTGGCCGCGTTCGAGCGTGACGTCCGCGCCGAGCTTTCCGGTTACCAGTTCGCCATCCACGAACGGCAATTGCCCCGAAAGATAGCACTGGTTCCCCTGCACCACGAGCGGCTGATAGCTCGCCACCGGCGCGGCGGCCTTGGGCAGCGTGATGCCGAGTTCCCTGAGGCGGTCGGCAATAGTCTTGGAGGCGCTCATGCGGGTTCCTTTTCCAGTTGTTCCATCAGCCAGGGCAAGGCGCTGGCCCAGTCGTCGATCCGCGCATCGGCGTGACCGGCCCGGTGCGCGCAGGCGATATGCGGCGCGACCAGCGGTTCGCCGACCAGATGCAGCGTGGTGATGTCCTTGCCGAAGGTTTCGCGCGCGGATTGGTGGTGCTGCGGCAGATCGTCGATGAAGATCGCGCGGCTCGGCCGGTATTCGTCGAGAATGCGCTGCAAGGCCGGGCCCTTCGGCCCCTGATTGGTGAAGACCCGCGCATCCAGCCCATGGGCCAGCAATTGCTCGCGCCGCCGCTCCTGCCGCTTGTCGACGAGATTGGTCAGGATCACGACGTCGGCATGGTTCGACAAGGTGTCGATCGCCTTGAGCGCGCCCTCGATCGGCTTCTGGCGATCCATCTGGGTATCGAAGAACCCGCCCAGCAGCGTCCAGACCTCTTCCTGCGGCACGATTTCGCCCGATCCACGCCGGGTCAGCGCATTGCCGAAATCGCCGTCCATCCGGAAATCCACGGCGTGCTCCTCCCCCAGCCAGTCGCGGAAATGGGCGACCATGTGCAGCAGCACTTCGTCGCAATCGGAAACGATCAGGGGGCGGTTCATGAATTCAGGACCTTTGCGGCATGGATCAACTGGGCAGGCTCGGTCTCGAGCGCTTCGGCGCAGGCGATCAGATCGGGTTCGTGATTGGCGAGGAAATCGAGCACGGCGCCCAACACGGCGGGATCGCCCAGGCCGGTGCGCAATTCCTGTGCGCTCAGCCCGGTCAGGTCGAGCAGGCGTTCGGCGCGGCGCGCATCCTCCAGCGCCCATCCCAGCGCGCCGAGAGCCAGCGCGCTCGCGCGGTCCTGTGCCGTTACGCCATCGGCGCTGGCCTTGGCGGGGAATGGCGAATTGGGATCGATTGTCAGTCTCCGCGGAAATCTCTAGGGGCGGCACCGGATAGGAGCGATGCCGTGGCCAAGCGGATAATGGTTGTCGAGGACAACGATCTCAACCGCAAACTCTTTTGCGACGTGCTAAAAGCGAACGGATACGAGGTCGTGCCCGTAGCCGACGGCCAGGACGTACTCTCCACTGCGACCAAATTCCTGCCCGAGCTGGTCATCATGGATATCCAGCTTCCCAACGTATCGGGCGTCGATCTGATTGCGGGCCTGAAGGCCGATGCGCGGCTTGCGCCCACGCCCATCCTTGCCGTCACGGCCTATGCGGGCAAGGGCGACGAGGAGCGTATCCGCGATGCGGGCGCGAGCGATTATCTGGCCAAACCGGTTTCGATCGGCCCGTTCATGCGGGCCGTGCGCGGCCTGCTGGACGATTGAACGACGAGCGATTGGCTGGCCAGCAATTTCAACCGTTTGCCGTGGCGCACCATGCGAGTGCGCTTGACAAATCCTCCACCCTTGCGCTTGTCCCGCCACCAACCGACGCGATCCTTCGCGTCCACTCATTGAACTGGACCTTTGTCATGGACCGCGCCGAAACCGATGCCCGCATCCGCACGCTGATCGAACCCTTCAACACCAAGGGCGTGACGATCACGGACGACACGACCTTTGCGAACGATCTCGAATTCGACAGCCTGACGGTGATGGATTTCGTCGCCGCGATCGAGGACGAGTTCGACATCATCATCTCGATGAACCAGCAGGCCGAGATCGAGACCTACGGCCAATTGGTCGACGCCGTGACCAAGCTTCACGCCGGCAAGGATTGATCCGACGATGAGCGAAGGCATCGCCCAGCCCGACCGTCCCGAAACCTCGGCCCGAACGCCAGAAGGCGGCGAGACGGACCTGTTCTCCAAGTTCGACGACATCATTGCGATGCGCGAAGGCCTGCTTTCACAGGGGCGCGAGGATCCGTTCAATCTGGTGATGGAGCAGGTGCTCTCCCCCACCCGCGCGATCTGCAACGGGCGCGAGACGATCCTGCTCGGCACTTACAATTACATGGGGATGACCTTCGATCCCGATGTGCTCGAAGCGGGCAAGCAGGCGCTCGCCGATTTCGGATCGGGGACCACCGGCAGCCGCGTTCTCAACGGCACCTATCAGGGCCACAAAGAATGCGAGGAGGCGCTGCGCGATTTCTACGGGATGGACCACGCGATGGTCTTTTCCACCGGCTATCAGGCCAATCTCGGCATCATCAGCACGATCGCTGGCAAGGGCGATTACGTCGTGCTCGATATCGATTCCCACGCCAGCATCTGGGACGGATGCGCGATGGGCAAGGCCGAAGTCGTGCCCTTCAAGCACAACGATATCGAGGCGATGGAAAAACGCCTCAAGCGCATTCCCGCTGATGCGGGCAAGCTGGTCATTCTCGAAGGCGTCTATTCGATGCTGGGCGACACCGCGCCGCTGAAGGAGATGATCCGCGTCGCCAAGGAACACGGCGCGATGGTCCTCGTCGACGAGGCGCATTCGATGGGCTTCATCGGCGAAAACGGCCGCGGCGTGGCCGAGGATCAGGGCGTGCTTGACCAGGTCGATTTCGTGATCGGTACGTTTTCGAAAAGCGTGGGCACAGTCGGCGGCTTCTGCGTGTCGAATCACCCCAAATTCGAAATCATGCGGCTGGTCTGCCGCCCCTACGTCTTCACCGCATCGCTTCCGCCCAGCGTGGTCGCCACTGCGGCGACCTCGATCCGCAAGCTCAAGCATGGCGGCAACAAGCGCGCGCATCTGTGGGAAAATTCCCGCACGCTCCACAAGGGCCTGCGGGAACTCGGCTTCGAACTCGGCACGAAGGAAGCCGAAAGCGCGATCATCGCCGTCATCATGCCCGACCTCGAACAGGGTGCGGCGATGTGGGAGGCGCTGATCGAGAACGGCCTCTACGTCAATCTCGCCCGCCCGCCCGCAACGCCCGCAAACATGACGCTGCTACGCTGCTCGCTATGCGCCGAACATTCGAGCGATGAGGTCGAACAGATTCTCTCGATTTTCGAGAAGGCGGGCAAGGCCGTCGGGATCATCTGAGCCGCAGCGGAACCGAAACGCGCGGAACTCCGCGCTTTGCCGAACGTCTGATCTCCTGAACAAGGAGATTTTTATGACGATCGTTAAATCCGGACACGCGAAATACGAAGGCCTCGGCAAATCGGGCAAGGGCCATGTGTCCAGCGAATCGGGCGCGCTGTCCGATCAGCCCTATGGCTTCAACACCCGCTTCGAAGACGGTGCGGGCACCAATCCCGAAGAACTGATCGCGGCGGCCCACGCCAGCTGCTTCACCATGGCGCTGGCCTTCAAGCTGGCCGATGCCGGGCACGAGGACGGCACGCTGGAAACCGAAGCGAAGGTCAGCCTCGAAAAGGACGGCGACGGATTTTCCGTCACCAAGTCGGCCCTGCACCTCAAGGGCAATGTCCCCGGTCTCGACAAGGCGAAGTTCGAGGAGCTCGCCGCCGAAGCCAAGAAGGGCTGCCCGATTTCCAAGCTGTTGACCTGCGAAATCACGCTGGAAACCGAATTCACCGGCTGAGGTCGCTCAACCTCTGAACTGCGGGCGGATCGGCTGTTAGCCGTCCGCCTGTCTGGTGGGCCGACCGGCTGTTAGCCATCCGTTTGTCTAGTGGGCGGATCGGCTGTTAGCCATCCGCCTGCAACCACCGCCAGCAACATCCCCACGATCTGTGCGGCGATGAAACCGGGCACGTCGGCGGGAGCGATTCCGGCGAATGTGTCGCTCAGACTGCGGACCAGCGTTATCGCCGGATTGGCGAAACTGGTCGAAGATGTGAACCAATAGGCCGCGCTGATATAGAGCGCCACGCTGGCCGGGACCGATGCGGGCAGGCGTCGCAGCGTTACGATGATCGTGAAGATCAGGCCGAAGCTTGCAATCGCTTCCGCCGCAAGCTGTCCGGTCCCCTCGCGCGCTTTGGTCGCGAGTTGCAGGATCGGCAGATCGAACATCAGATGGACGGCGAAAGCCCCCAGCACGCCGCCGACGATCTGGACGAGCGCATAGGGCAGGACATCGCGCCAGAGAAATTCGCGCCGCAGCGCAAAGGCCAGCGTTACTGCCGGATTGAAATGCGCGCCGGAATAAGGGCCGAGCATGGCGATCAGCACGTAAAGGATCGCACCGGTGGCGATCGTGTTGGCGAGCAGCGCGATTCCGATATTACCGCCGCTGAGCGTTTCCGCCATCACGCCCGAGCCCAAGACGCCCGCGAACAGGAAGAAACTCCCGATCGCCTCGGCCGCGAGCCGCCTTGCAAGGTCCGGCTCGAACGGCGCGTCGCTCATCCTTCCAGCCCCAGGCTTTCGTAGGTTGCGCCCGCGCACACATCAGTCGGGTCTTCCTCGCCGCTGCCGACCATGGTCAGCACGAACACGCCGCCCACCACCAGCGCGACGAAGGCGATCGTGACGAGGCCCAGATATTCGTCGATGAAGCGCTTGATCGGCGCGCCGAACACGCGGAACAGCACGCCGACGGTGAAAAAGATCATCCCCCGGCCCACAATGCTGGCGAGCACGAAGGTCACCAGATTCATGCCGACGAAGCCCGATGCGATGGTCAGCAGTTTGAACGGCACCGGCGTCGCGCCCGCGATCAGGATCGCTTCGAAGTCGAATTCGCGCAGGTAACAGGCCGCGACCGGGAAACTGTCGGTCATGCCCAACAGGCCGATCAGCTGCGCCCCCACCGAATCCCACAAGCCCCAGCCGATCGCGTAGCCGAGCAGGCCGCCCGCGACCGAGGACAGGGTGGCCACAGTGCCGAAGCGGATCGCCTTTTTCGGTTCGGCCAGGCACATCAGGCCGAGCAACGGATGCGGCGGTACAGGAAAGAAGCTCGCTTCCATGAAGCAGAAGAGCGCCAGCCACCACACGGCGTGCGGATGCGCCGCCTTGTCCATGGTCCATTCGTAGAGACCGCGCAGGGGCTTCATCAGCATCGGGAAATCGTCCGGAAAAGCGACAGGTGGCGCGCCAATAGAGGAACCGGGGGCGAGCGGCAAGCAAGGCTTATTTAACCTATATGGCGTTTTATGATTGACATCGTGACGCTCTTTGGTTAGAGAAACGGAACATCGCGATAGTGTGATTCGCCGCTGCACCGGCGGGATCGATGAAACGGGCGGGCCGGCAACGGCGCCGCCCTTTTTCGTGTCGCACGCTCGCCAGACGATCGGGACGGGACATATGACGAAGAAGCGCTTCAGGACCGGCGCGCCGAGGAATTGGCGCGACCGGTTCATCGCCGCCTTGGGCGAAACGTCGAACATCAGCGCTGCGGCGGAAGCGGCGGAGATCAGCCTCAGCTGGGTCTACAAGACGCGGCGCGAGGATCCGGATTTCGCCCGGCGCTGGTTCGATGCGCTGTGCGAAGGATATGACAATCTGGAAATGCAGCTGCTCGAACATCTGCGCCACGGCGAGGCCGCTGGCGCAAAGGATGGGGCGAAGCGCAAATTCGATACGGCGGGCGCTCTCAGGTGCCTGACCGCGCATCGCGAGGCGGTGGCGCGCGAAAAGGGCCGCCGCACGCTGGCGGGCGAAGTCACCACGATCGCGGCGATCAATGCCAAGATCGATGCCCTGCGCGCCCAGCGCAAGGCGGGGGACAAGGCGATCTCCGAAGCACGAGCGACGGCCCGCAAGGGCGTGAAAGCGCGCAAGACCGAAGCGGACCACGATGGCGCGGCGTAAGCGCGAGCTGTCGCGCGGATCGTGGCTGCGGCGCATGGATGCGGGCGGCGCGGCGGATCGCGAGACTCTCGCCGCCCAGCTCGCCCCGCATGAACTGGCCGCTCTGGGAAGCTATTACTGGGAAGGCTGGGCGCGCGACGAGCAATTGCCCCCGCAAGGCGAGCTGTCCGATGCCTGGCGCACCTGGCTGATCTGCGCCGGGCGGGGCTTCGGCAAGACGCGCGCGGGTGCGGAATGGGTCCGCGACGTGGCGCGAAACGATGGTGCGGCGCGCATCGCCCTTGTCGGCGCGAGCCTTGCCGAAGTCCGCTCCGTCATGGTCGAAGGCGATAGCGGCGTGCTGGCCGCCGCGCCCGGTGCGCTGGCGCCGGTTTACGAGCCGAGCCTCAAACGCCTCACCTGGGAGAACGGGGCCCTCGCCTTTCTCTATTCGGCGGCCGAACCGGAAAGCCTCCGCGGGCCGCAGCACAGCCATGCCTGGTGCGATGAAATCGCCAAATGGGATAATGCAGGCGAGCGCGCCATGACGTGCTGGAACAATCTCCAGCTCACCATGCGGCTGGGCCACAAGCCCCGCGTCCTCGCCACCACCACGCCGCGCAACGCGCCGCTGATGCACCTGCTGCTGGCGGATGCGAAGCGCGGCAAGGTCGTGTTGGCGCGCGGCAGGACGGTCGACAATCGCGAGATCCTGCCCGCCGACTATTTCGCCAGCATGATCGAACAGTTCTCGCAAAGCGGGTTCGGGCGGCAGGAACTTGACGGTGAAATGGTGGAGGCCAGCGAAGGCGCGCTGTGGACCCGCGCGCTGATCGAACGCTGCCGCGAAGCGTCGCCATCTTCTCCGCCCACCCGCGTGGTAATCGGCGTCGATCCGCCGGCCTCGGCCAGAGGGGATGCGTGCGGCATCGTGGTCTGCGCAGCCGGCCAGGACGGGATCGCCCGCGTGCTGGCGGATTGCTCGGTCGAGCGCGCCAGCCCCGAACGCTGGGCCCGCGCAGTGGCACGCGCGGCGCAGGACTGGGATGCCGATCGCGTCGTCGCCGAAGCCAATCAGGGCGGCGCGATGGTGGAAAGCGTACTTCGCGCCGCCGAAATATCGCTCCCCATCAGGCTGGTCCACGCCAGCCGGGGCAAGGCCGCCCGCGCCGAACCCGTCGCCGCGCTCTATGAGCGGGGCCGCGTGCGCCATGTCGGCCTGTTCGCGAAACTGGAAGACCAGATGTGCGGATTTCTGGCAGGCGGCGCCTACGAAGGCCCGGGCCGCTCGCCCGACCGCGCGGACGCGCTGGTCTGGGCGCTGACGGAGCTGGTTTTGAAGAAGGGTGGCGGGGAGCCAAGAGTGCGTGGGCTGTGAGCGCCGCGCTGTCCACCAAGACGCTCCTTTCGTTGGAACCGCACGGCACGATGGAACACGCGATCCTTCGCGAAAAGCGGATCAAGAAATAGAACCGCGCCTGGAAACTGCGGCTGATCGAAGAAGCCAATCCCGCTTGGCGAGACCTTGCGGTCGATCTCGGCTTCGAACCCTTGCGCTGACTGGATCCCCGCCTTCGCGGGGATGACGCCCCTTACTTTGCCGCGCCAACGCCCACGCGCGACCCCGAACTAACAATCCGCCACCACGGAGACTTTCATGTCCTTCCTCACCACTCTCGTCTCCGCCTTCAAGGGCGGGGGCGATGTCCGCGTGCCTGTCGCGGGCGGCTTCGTCGCGCCATGGAGCACTCTGTTTGACGCAAGCCCCGCCAGTCCCGGCTTCGATTACACCGCCGCCATTCGCGAGGCCTATCTCGACAATCCGGTGGCGCAACGCAGCGTCCGGATCGTGGCGGAGGGGATCGGCGGCGCGCCGCTGTCCTGCGATACGCAGGCGCTCGAAAGACTCGTCAACTGCGCCTGCGGATCGCAGCCGCTGCTGGAGACGCTGGCGGCGCAGCTTCTGCTGCACGGCAATGCCTATTGTCAGGTGGTGAAGGATGCGGCGGGCGATCCGGTCGATCTGCATCCGTTGCGGCCCGAGCGGGTCGAGGTGATTGCGGGCGAGGACGGCTGGCCCGCTCTCTATCGCTACCGCGTGGCCGAGCAGGTGATCGACCTCGCACTGGCGGACGAGGACGGATGGCCCGAAGTGATCCACCTGAAGGGCTTTCACCCCGGTGACGACCATTACGGCGCAGGCTGCCTTGCCGCCGCACACGGCGCAGTCGGCGTCCACAATGCGGCGAGCGAATGGAACCGCGCGCTGCTCGCCAATGCGGCGCGGCCTTCCGGCGCGCTGGTCTACGAAACCGGCGACGGCGCGGGCCTGACGGGCGAGCAATTCGATCGCTTGAAGGCCGAACTCGCCCAGGCCTTTCAGGGCGCTGGCAATGCCGGGCGTCCGATGCTGCTGGAAGGAGGCCTCAGCTGGCAGAGCATGTCTCTGAGCCCGGCGGACATGGACTTCGCCGCGTTAAAGGCGGGCGCGGCGCGCGACATCGCGCTCGCTTTCGGCGTGCCACCCATGCTGCTGGGGCTTCCCGGCGACAACACCTATTCCAATTACCGCGAGGCCAATCGCGCGCTGTGGCGATTGACCCTGCTCCCGCTGGCGACGCGTATGCTCGACGGGCTCGTCCGGGGGCTGGAGCCGTGGTTCGGCGAGGCCAGCCTGCGCGTCGATCTCGACCGCGTGCCCGCGCTGTCCGAAGACCGCGAGAAATTGTGGTCGCAGGTGGGCGCGGCCGATTTCCTGTCGGACGATGAGAAGCGCAAGCTGCTCGGGCTGGAGGACCGCGCATGAACCGCGAGGACATGATCGCGCGCCTCGTGGGCCAGGCGGCGGCGGAGGGCGGCGATCTCGTCACGCTGCGCGCGCTGATCGAGGAAGCGAGCGAATTGGGCGCGGCTCGCGCGCTGTCCCGACTGGGCCTCGCCGACGACAAGGCTTCGGGAGATATCGACGAATTGCGCGAGCTTCTCTCGGCCTGGCGCGACGCCAAGGCGAGCGCGTGGAAGGCAGCGGTCGAGTGGCTGGTGCGCGGCGTCTTCGCGCTGCTGCTGGTCGGCATCGCGGTCAGGCTGGGCGTCGGGGATATGGTGCGATGAGCGGGCTGAGGATCGCGGGCTATGCCGCTCTGTTCGGTGTGCCGGATGCCGATCGCGACGTCATTCTGCCCGGCGCCTTCCGCGATACGCTGGCCGCGCGGCGCGGGCCCTTCCCGCTTTATTGGCAGCACCGGCCCGAACAGCGCATCGGCTGGGTCGAGACTGCGGGCGAGGATGCGCGCGGGCTACGCGTGATTGCGACGATCGACAATCCGATGGGTCGCGCGGGCCGGATGCTGCGCGCCCACAAGGTCAGCGGCCTGAGCTTCGGCTACCGCGCCCGCGGCTTTCGCCACACGCCGCAGGGCCGCGAACTGGCCGCAATCGACCTGTTCGAAGTCAGCGTGGTGACGCACCCGCTCCAGCATGGGGCGCGGGTGCATTTTTTGATTTAGTTTTCAGTTTTCCGCGCGCCATCCGGCGCGCGAAATCCTCGCGCCTGACGGCGCTGCGGGCGGCCAGTCGGCCTTGCGGACCCTTTCGGGTCCGAACTCCGCGAACACATCGACACGTTTGGCCGGGAACGGTCCGCGACCAGCGGACCGCAAGCGCACGCGCGCGCCCCGCAGGTGCCCGACCGAAGGGAGGATCAGCGCCGAGGACGAACCGGCGGAGGCCGGTTCGAAACACAAAGACTCCCCGATTTTCGTCCACGAAAGGAAAGAGAATGGATTTCCAGACCACCACTCCCGACACGGCTACCACCCCCGCCCCCACCCCCGACATCGCAGAAGCCAGCTTCGACATCGTCGCACGGCAGGACCGGACCGAGGCTGAGGTCACTGCGCTCAGAACCGATGTCGAGGACGTGAAGGCCCGCGTCGATCGTATCTCCCGCGCGGCTGCCCGCCCCGCCCTCGCACCCTCCGGCCAGGAAACCGCTCCGGAAGTGAAGGGCTTCGTCGATGGCTATCTGCGCCGGGGCGCGGCGCATGAAATCAAGTCGATCAGCGGTGCGGCGCCGTCCGACGGGGGCTATGCCGTCCCGCGTCAGATCGACGCCGCCATCGCCCGTGCGCTGACCGAGATCAGCCCGATCCGGGGAATCGCGCAAGTCGTCCAGACCGGCAGCGCGGGCTATCGCAAGCTGGTGACAACTGGCGGCACGGCCTCTGGCTGGGTCAGCGAGACCGCCGCCCGCCCCGGCACCGCCACGCCCGATTTCCACGAAATCGCCCCGCCGACGGGTGAGCTTTACGCCAATCCGGCGGCATCCCAAGCCATGCTCGACGATGTCGGCTTCGACCTTCAGGCGTGGCTGGCGAGCGAGATCGCAATGGAATTCGCCCGCGCGGAAGGCGCCGCCTTCGTGAACGGGAGCGGGCTCAACCAGCCCGAAGGCTTCCTGACCGCCCCGGCAACAATCGCGGCGGACGATGCGCGAGCTTTCGGCGCGCTGCAATATATCGGCAGCGGCGATGCGGCGGGACTGGGCGCTGCGCCCGATCTCACGCTGATCGACCTCGTCCATACGCTGAAGGCAGGCCATCGCCAGGGCGCAAGCTTCGTGATGAATTCGGCGACTCTGGCCGAGGTCAGGAAGTTCAAAACCGCCGATGGCGCCTTTCTGTGGCAGCCGGGCCTCGTCGAAGGACAGCCCGACCGCCTGCTCGGCTATCCGGTGGTCGAAGCGGAGGACATGCCCGACATCGCGGCGGGTACCTATCCGATCGCCTTCGGCAATTTCCGCCACGGCTATCTGATCGCGGAACGCAGCGCGACGCAGATCCTGCGCGACCCCTTCACCAACAAGCCCTTCGTCCACTTCTACGCCACCAAGCGGGTGGGCGGCCAGGTGCTCGACGGGAATGCGATCAAGCTGCTGAAAATCGAAGCCTAAGCTTTCGTTTGGCCTCAAGCGCCGGCGGCCGCCTTCGCGGCCTTGGCTATCCTCGCGCCCGATGGCGCTGCGGGCGCGCAGTCGCGCTTGCCTCGCCTCCGGCTCGGATAGTCTTCTCGCGGCGCTGCCCGGTGGGGGAGGATTTCCCCTGTCCTCCCCCACCCCTTTTCCCCTCTTTCAAGGACCCGCCCATGCCGACACTTATCGTCGTGCCCGATCTGACGGGCGCGCCGCTCGCTGCGCTGAAGGAGTGGCTCGCGATCTCCGGCCCGCGCGAGGATGCCCTGCTGCTGCGGCTGCTGGCTGCGGGCTACGAGACATGCGCGCGCTTCGTCGAACCCAGCGCAATGCCCGCCGACTGGGCCGGGCTACCCTCCGCGCTCGCCGAAGGGATCGTCCGCTTCGCCGCCTGGCAATATCGCGAGCGGGACGGCGGGGTCGATCGCCCTCCCCCCGCCGCGATCGCGGCGCTGTGGCGGCCTTACCGGACGCTTCGCCTGTGAGCGCGCCGACACATCCGTTCGACCGCCTCGCCGCCGCGCTGACCGCGCGCGCCGAACGCCTCGCCCGCGCCCGACAGCGGCGCCCCGAAGGCCATCGCTGGCGCTCCGCCCCCTATCTCTGGCCCCTGTTCGCGAATTGAGACCCACACCATGGAAGCCCTGTTTCGCAACGATCTGATCGCCTGGCTGCGCGCCGATCCCGCGCTGACCACGCGGCTCAACGCAGTCGAGGAGGAAAGCCCCGCCGCCGCCAGCCCACCCTGGCTCGGCATCGCCGCGAGCGCGTCTGCCGACTGGAGCGGCAAGACCTTTGCGGGCCGCGAGGTGCGGGTGGCGCTCGAACTGGCGGATCGCACCGATGATGGAGCCGCGACGGCCGAGACCATCGCCCTGATCGAGCGCCGCTTGGCGACCATGGCGCCGATCCAGCAGAGCTATCGCATCGTGAGCACACACTTCCTGCGCAGCCGCGCGGAGCGGCGAGCGAAGGGATTGAGTGCGGTGCTCATAGAGTACCGGTTTCGGCTTTTAGAAGAGAATTAGTTTTTCGAAGCCACCTCCGTGGCTTCGTCCTCGGTGCTGTTCCAACCTTCGGTCGGGCACCTGCGGGCGCGCAGTCGCGCTTGCGGTCCGCTGGTCGCGGACCGTTCCCGTCAAAACATCTTGGCTTGGTCGCGGAGCTCGGACCCGCAGGGTCCGCAAGGGCGACCGCCCGCCCGCAGCGCCATCAGGCGCGAGGATATCGCACGCCGGATGGCGTGCGGAAAACAAAAAAGGAGACCTACCCATGACCGCCCAGAAAGGCGCTGCCTTCCTTCTCAAGATCGGCGATGGCGCCGCCACACCGTCCTATGAAACCGTCGCCGGGCTGCGCACCACGCAGATGAGCGTCAATATCGATACCGTGGTCGTCACGCACAAGCAGTCCGGAGGCTGGCGCGAGCTATTGTCCGGGGCGGGCACGCGGTCTGTCTCGGTCTCGGCGAGCGGGATATTCCTCGGCTCGGATGCCGAAGCGCGGGTCCGCTCCCATGCGCTGGCGGGCACGCTCGACCAGTACGAGCTGAGCTTCGAGGACGGGGCGAAGATGCGCGGGCAATTCCTTGTCCAGCGGCTCGATTATTCCGGCGATTTCAATGGCGAACGGACCTATTCCATGCAGCTGGAAAGTTCCGGCGCGGTTGTGCCGTCGTGAGCCGCGCTGAAACCATGACCGGCAGCGCGAACACACTACGCGGAGAAGCCTTACTCTCCATTGCCGGACACGAGCATCTGCTTCGTCCGACGTTCGACGCGCTGGTGCGGGCCGAAGAGGAACTCGGCCCGCTCTTCGCGCTGGTCGAGCGGGCGGGTGCCGGGCAGCTCAAACTGGCCGAGATCGCGGCGCTCTTCTGGCACTGCCTCGCCGATCGCGCCGTGCCGCGCGAACGGGTGGGCGAGGCGGTGATGGCGCTAGGCCTTGCCCGCTGCACCGCGGCGCTGCGGGTGCTGCTCGGTCAGATCCTGAAAGGCACCGGGTGACCGATTTCGCCGAAACGGCGCTGCGCCTGTCGGGCCTTGCCGCGCGAGCGCTGGGGTGGACGCCGCCTGTGTTCTGGGCCGCGACGCCGGCGGAACTCGCCGCCTGCATCGGCCAAGAAGCCGCCGATGCCGCACCGCCCGACCGTGCCGAGATCGCGGCCATGATCGAAAGGGATCGCCATGGATGACGAATTGGACCCGCTGCTGGTCGATATCCGCGCCAACACCGCCGGGTTCGCCGCCGATATCGCGCGCATGCGGGCGAGTTTCGACGGACAATTGCTGGACGGATTCGCCCGCGCGGGCGACGTGCTCGAACGCGGACTGCTCTCGGCGATCCGCAAGGGGAGCCTGGGTTTCGAGGATTTGAAGCGCGTGGCGCTCGGCGCGCTCGACCAGATCGCCGGGCAGGCGCTCCAATTGGGTCTCGACCGCGTGATGGGCGGCGGGGGCAAAAGCGGCGGGATCGGCGGGGTTCTGGCTGGGCTCCTGGCGGGCCTGACCGGCCTCCCCGGCCGCGCCACCGGCGGTCTGGTTTCGCCCGAGCGGCCCTATCTGGTCGGCGAGAGAGGCCCGGAACTGTTCGTCCCCACCAGCGCCGGGCGTGTCGAACCGAACCGCGAAGGCGCCTCGCACGGCCGTGACGTGCGCGTGAACATCGCCCTCCCCGCCACGCGCGGAGCCGAAACTCCGGTCGCGCTTCGACGCTCGGCAAGACAGATCGCGAGCGCCGTAAGACGAGCGGTGGTGGAATAATAAGAACCAAAAAGCGTGGCCAGGATCGGTCGGCGACCAGCCGACCGCAAGCGCGACCGCGCGCCCGCAGGTGTCCCGAAGCGAAGCGCAGGGAATAGCACCGAGGACGAACCGGCGGAGGCCGGTTCGCAACGAAAGGACCCAAAACTCATGCCCTTCTGGCTCGCCCGTCGTCGCGACGGGCAGGACGAGGACGCGATCCAGCGGTTCGATCCGCGGTTCTGGACCGTCAATTTCCCCCGCCCCATGATGGCAAGCGTCGTCGCCACCGCGCCCGACGCGCTGCGGGTCGACTGCGAATTCTACCACGAGGGCGAACTCGCAGGACTGATCTGGGCGAGCGAGGACGTGCTCGATCACCCCCTGCTGCGCTACACCACCGACCGCGATTATTCGCGCACCGTCCTGACCTTTCGCTGGCGTTCGGGTGGCATCGTCCCGCTCGACCAGCCGAACGGGCCGACGCTGACGATCGAGGGCCGGGATGCGAGCGGCGCGGCGCGCGTCTGGTATGTCCGATTGTGGAATTACGCGGTCGGCACGCCCGAAGACGCGATCGTCACGCTGCGCTTTTCGGACCTTCAATCGGGCTACGGCCTGCCGGGCGAGCCGGTTTATCCGTCGGATATCGACCGGATGTTCGTCAGCCTCGTGCCCGCATCCTTCGTCCCCGACAGTACGCAGACGCTTCCCGCGCGCAGCGAAGGCTGGGGGGAAATGAGCGACATCGCCTGCCATGGCGAGCGCGCGATGCTGGCCATCGGGGACGTCATGCTGCCCGCCCACGGCGAGGGGATCGCCACCGCCTACGACGACAGTTTCAACCAGACGCCCGCGCGCCTGCTGCGCACGGTGGAAGCCCTCGGCTATCGCGACCGGATCGTCCATTATGTCGGCATGAGCCATTATTTCCGGCTCGAACCGTCGGGCGGCGGCCATTACGTCAGCCTCGCGGGCGGCGTGCTGTCGCGCGTGTGCGAAGCCTGGCACCGCGCCTTCGCTGCCGAGGCCATGGCGCGCGATTTCACCGTGATCTGGTCGCTATCCTACGAACTGTTCGACGCACATTGCTGGAACGACTGGAAGCAGCGCGCCCATGACGGATCGCCTGCGCTGACCGGGTGGGTGCCGCCATCGACGCTGCTTTCGCCCGCGCATGACGGCGCGATGGGCTATCTGCGCCAGGTCGCCGCCGCTTTCGTGGCAATCGCGCTGGATGCCGGAATGTCGGTCGAATTCCAGATCGGTGAGCCGTGGTGGTGGGTCCAGCCCGAAGGCCGCAAGCCCTGCCTCTACGATGACGCCGGCAGAGCGGTTTTGGGCGACACGGCGACGCCGATATCCGACATGCGCGCGGCGATGGACGAGAGCCAGCTCGCCCTGCTCGATGCGGCGGGCGCATTGTTGGCGCAATCGACGGCGGCGCTGGCCCAGGCGGTCCGCGATGCGACTGTAGACGGCGGCGGGGGCGAGGCGGAAATCCTGCTGCTCGCCTTCACACCGACAATTCTCGATCCCGAAATGCCCGAGTTGAAGCGCGCGAACCTGCCCATCGGCTGGGCCTATCCCGCCTTCGACCGGCTGCAATTGGAAGATTACGACTGGTTGACCGGGGGTGCCACCGCCGCGCGGCGGGCGGGCTACGATCTGGTGCAGGCGCGGCTCGGCTATCCGCTGGAAGTGCAGGATTTCCTCTCCGGTTTCGTCCTGCTGGCACAGGATGCCGACCTCTATTGGCGGCGGATCGATGCGGGACTGGACGAGGCGCGCCGCCGGGGCGTTCCGCGTCGCTATGTCTGGGCGCTGCCGCAGATCGCACGCGACGGATACACGCGCCTGCCCAATCCCGACGACACTCACGAGGATGCCATGACGCCTTTCGACGATATCGCCTATCCGCTCGCGCTGGGGCGGGACGCTTCGGTCAGCCCGGAATTCTCGACCGCCGTCGCTCTGACCGCGTCGGGGCACGAGCGGCGCAATGCCCTGTGGTCGGACGCGCGGCTGCGCTTCGATGTCGGGCCGGGTATCCGCTCGGAGGACGAGCTTGGCACGCTGATCGCTTTCTTCCGCGCCCGCCACGGTCCGGCACGCGGATTTCGCCTCCGCGATCCGTTCGATTTCAGCTCGAACGGAATGACGGGAGTACCGACCGCCTTCGACCAGATCATCGGCACGGGCGACGGGCTCGCATCCGAATTCGCGCTCGTCAAAACCTATGACGAACAGACCCGCCGCATCACGCGCCCGGACGCAGGCTTGGTGCTTGTCAGCGTCGACGGCGCTGAGACGAACGAATGGACCCTTGGCACGGGCGGGAATATCCTGTTCGAAACTGGACCGCCTGCCGGCGCGATCCTGCGCGCAGGCTTCCTGTTCGACGTGCCCGTCCGCTTCGCCGAGGATCGGATCGACGTGTCTGGCCTCTCCTTCGCTGCCGGGGAAGCGCCTTCGATCCCGCTGATCGAATTGCGGGAGGAGATCTTCGCGTGAGCCGCATTTTCTTCGACCGCCCGCTCGATACGGTGGCGAGCGTCTGGCGCATCCATCGCCGCGACGGCGTGGCGCTCGGTTTCACCACGCATGATCGGGATATCTGGTCGGACGGCCTCCTCCATCGCGCAGGCCCCGGAATGGTCCCGTCCGCGATCCGTCGCACGGTCGATTTCGCCGATGACGCCGCCGAAATCGAGGGTGCGCTGTCGCACGACGCCATCCGTGAGAGCGACCTTGCCGCCAGACGCTATGATGGCGCGCGCGTGGCGGTGGGCGCGATCGACTGGGAAACGGGAGAGACGGAAATCCTCTATCGCGGCACGATCGAAAGCGTCGGGCGCGAGAACGGCAGCTTCACCGCCCGGCTGCAATCGGCGAAGGCCCTGCTGGCGCGCGACACGATCCCGCGCACCAGCCCGGGCTGTCGCGCGCGCTTCTGCGACAAAGGCTGCACTCTCTCCCCCGCCCGCTTCACACATCGCGCGGTGGCCGAAGCGATCGACCGCGATCTCGACCGGGTGCGCTTCGCCATAGCGGATCCGACGCGCTTCGCCGAAGGGGAACTGCGCTGGATCGACGGGCCACAGACCGGCCTCGCCGCGACCGTGATCGCCGCCGATGCGGACGGGCTGGTGCTCGACCGGGCTATCGATCCCGAGACCCTTCCCGGCCATCGCGTGCTCATTCGCGAAGGATGCGACCACACGATCGCGACCTGTGCCACACGCTTCACCAACGCCGCGAATTTCCAGGGCGAGCCGCACTTGCCGGGTAACGACCTGCTGACCCATTATCCGATGCCGCGATGAGCGAAACGCGCGAAGCCTTCGCGCAGGCCGCGGAAAGCCTTGTCGGTACTCCCTTCCGCCTGTTCGGACGCGATACCGCCTACGGGCTCGATTGCGTGGGATTGGTCGCGGCTGCGCTGGCGAGGTCGGGCCGATCGGTATCGGTGCCCGCCGGATACGGGCTTCGCAATGCCGATATCGCCGATTTCCTTCCCTTCGCCACACTTGCAGGCCTCAAGCCTTGCGACAGCGATCCGATCCGGGGCGACGTCCTTCTTTTGCGGCCCGGCGCGGCCCAGCACCATCTCGCCATCGCGACTGCTCCCCATATGATCGTCCACGCCCATGCCGGCCTTCGCCGGATCGTCTCTCAGCCCCTTCCCACCGACCCTGAGCCCGCCATGCCGATCCTGCGCGCCTGGCGGCTTCCAACGGAGTAGATCACCATGGCAACTCTGGTCCTCGGCGCCGTCGGCACTCTGGTCGGCGGTCCGCTCGGTGGCGCCCTCGGCGCGCTGGCCGGGCGGCAGATCGACGGCGCGATCATCGGCAGCCCCAAACGCGAAGGGCCGCGGCTCGACGAATTGAAGGTCACCACCTCCAGCTATGGCCAGCCGATCCCGCGCCATGTCGGGCGAATGCGCACGGCGGGCACGATCATCTGGGCGACCGACCTGAAGGAGCATGGCGAGACGAGCGGCGGCAAGGGTAGACCCAAGACCACGACCTATTCCTATTCGACCAGCTTCGCAGTGGCGCTCGCCTGTCACCCCATCGACGCGGTCGGGCGCATCTGGGCGGATGGAAACCTGCTGCGCGGGGCGGCGGGCGATCTCAAGACCGGCGGCCAATTGCGCATCCATCATGGCCATGGCGATCAGCTGCCGGACCCCCTGATGCAGGCAGCGCTCGGCGCGCAGTGCCCCGCCTTTCGCGGCATCGCCTATCTGGTGTTCGAAGACCTCCAGCTCGCCGATTTCGGCAACCGCATTCCGGCGCTGAGTTACGAAGTGTTCGCCGGGAGTGGCGCGGCAACAGTCGGCGTGCTGGCGCGCGAGGCCGGCATCGCGGCGGACCCTGCGCTGATGCTGCCGCAGATCGAAGGGTTCACGCAGATGGGCGAAGCGCCGATCCAGACGCTCGCTTTCCTCGATACGGTCGTGCCGATGGTGCCCGTCGCATCGCCGGATGGATTGCGGCTCGACGCGCCGCCTCCGCCCGAGACCGCACGCGACCTCGGCCCCTTCGCAGACTGGGCCGATGGCGAATTTGCGGCGCAGGGCGGTGTTCGCAGCGAAAGCGCGGCGCCTTCGCCAACGCGCTTCGCCGGGGTTCGCTATTACGATGTCGAGCGCGATTACCTTCCCGGTGTCCAGCGCGCCATCGCCCGGCCCGAAAGGACCGGCCACGATCTGATCGATCTGCCGATCGCCACCTTTGCCGAAGGCGCGCGCCAGCTCGGTCGGACGATCCAGCGCCGGGAGGACGAGCGACGCTCGCGTCACTTCGTGCGCCTTGCGGAGCTCGATCCATCGCTTATGCCGGGTGCCCGCGTCCGCATCCCCGGTCGTGCGGGGGTCTGGAGCGTCGTCGCCTGGGAATGGCGCGAGAAAGGCGTCGAACTCGAACTGCATCGCCTCGCTTTTACGCAAGCACAGCTTCCCGCGCCCGCCAGCCAGGGCCTGCCCTGGTCGCCGCCCGATCGGGGTGCGGGCGCAACTCTGCTCGAGGCTTTCGAACTGCCGTGGGACGGTTACGGCGCACCCGATATCGGAACCGTCCATGCGGCCGTCAGCGCGAGCGAGGGCCGCTGGGCGGGTGCGGCACTCTACGCCGAAAGCGGCGGCGCTCTTAAGTCGCTCGGCCCGAGTTCGAGCCTGCGCGCCATCGTTGGAAGCCTCGCAGAACCGTTACGCGGCTCACCGGCGTTGATGATGGAAACGGGCGCACCGCTCGTGCTCGATCTCGCGAGTGAAGACATGCAGCTCAATTCCGCCACCATGGAGGCCGTCGCCTTGGGCGCGAATCGGCTTATGCTTGGCGAGGAAGTCCTGCAATTCGTCCACGCGGAGCAGATCGGACCCCGGCGATGGGCGCTTACTGGGCTACTGCGCGGTCGGCTTGGGACCGAACACGCGGCGCGGGACGGCCATGCGGTCGGCGCTCGAATGGCGCTGCTCGACGAGCGTATTCTGGCGTTGGATCCTCAACACACGCTATCCGTCGATCGGATCGCCGCAATCGGCACAGCCGAAGACGAGCCGGTCTACGCTTCCATCCGCGCCCGCGGATCGGCTGCCGCACCCCCGTCGCCCGTGCATCCGCGCGTGACGATGGCGGCGGACGGGACGTTGTCGCTGGCGTGGACACGCCGCATCCAGGGGGGCTGGCGCTGGAATGACGGGGGAGAGGGTCCGCTCATCGACAAAGACGAGCTCTACGAGGTCGGCGTCGGCCCGGTCGCAGCACCAAAGGCTCTTTGGCAGACATCCACGCCGTCGCTCGCGATCTCCGGATCGGAGCGCTCCGCCCTCGCGACGTCAGCGCCGGAAAGCGTGGTCTGGGTTCGCCAGGTCGGTACCCATGCCCGTTCCGTGCCGCTCGCGCTGACCACCCTTTCCTGATTTCACTTCGAAGAGGATTCCCCCATGACCGATCCCATCGCGCTCGGCGTGCGTACGCCGCGCCATTCCCTGCCGCTTCTCTATCCCGGCCAGGCTCAGAAGGAAGTGTTCGTGAACGAAGCGCTCGCGCGGCTCGATGCGCTTGCCCAGCCAGTCATTACCTCTACCCTTTCGGCTCCTCCCGCGACCCATGCGGCGGGCGATACGTTTCTCGTCGCCGACCCAGCCAGCGCGGAATGGACCGGTCAGGAGGGCTCTCTCGCGATCTCGCAGGATACGCACTGGGAATTCCAGGTTCCTTACGAAGGGATGCGGATTTTCGATCGGGAACAAGAAACCATCCGCATTTGGCGGGGCGGCTGGAGCCTTTCGCCCCCGATCCCCGACCCAGCCGGGGGGGCGGTTGTCGACGACGAAGCGCGTGGCGCTATTGCAACACTTCTGGAAAGTCTTCGGGCTCTCGGTATTCTTCCCGCGAATTAAGGGAACTTGAAATGGGGGGGCTCGTTTGCAGCTATCGAGACGGACATCCCGCCTGAATTAAAAGACAATGGCGCAGTTTAGCGACTATCTTGCAACAGTTCACGCCTACGTCCGGCTTGCCACCCGTGAGGGGAAAAGTTACAGAACCCGCCACTCGGTGGCTCTAATTCGCAATAAGGGGAATTTATAATGCGGAAACTCGTCATAGGAATGGCGATGGCCTCTACGGCCCTTGCTTCGCCTGCCCTTGCACGTGACGGCGCTTGGTACGTCGGCGTGGAAGCAGGTCCGATGATCGTCGAAGATACGACTTTCGACATCGGTGCGACCGGAGACGTCGCCAGTGTCGATTACGACTACGGCTTCGATGCCGGTGGTTTCGTCGGCTACGATTTCGGTCCGGTTCGCATCGAAGCCGAAGCGCGCTATGCCGAAGCCAATATCGACCAGGTTACTGTCGGTAACACGGGCTTCCTCGCTTCGAACATTCGCGCCGGTTCGGGCGTCTATCCCGCCAGCGGCCAGATCGATTCGCTCGCGTTCATGGTGAACGGCCTTGCCGATTTCGGTCCCGATGATGGCCTTCAGGGCTTTGTCGGCGGTGGTGTTGGCGTAGCCCGCACGGGTCTCGAAGCTCGCATCACGCAGAGCGGCCCCGCCGGTATCGACGATTCGGACACCGACTTCGCATGGCAGATCCTTGCCGGCGTTCGCGCTCCGCTGACCGACAATATCGACGTCGGCCTGAAGTATCGCCTGTTCAATGCGGAAAACGTCCTTCTGACCGATGCGCTTGGCCGTTCTTTCCAGGAAGACGTCCGTTCGCACTCGCTGATGGGTACGCTGACCTACAACTTCGGTGCGCCGGACGTCGTGGCTCCGCCGCCGCCTCCCCCGCCGCCGCCGGCTCCGGCTTGTGAATCGGGTCCGTACATCGTCTTCTTCAACTGGGACAAGTCGGACATCACTCCGGAAGCAGCGTCCATTCTGGACAACGCGGTTTCGGCCTACGCCAATTGCGGCATGGCTTCGGTCATGCTCGCCGGCTACACCGACACCTCGGGCTCGGCACAGTACAACGTCGGCTTGTCCGAGCGTCGTAACGCTTCGGTCCGCGATTACCTGACGGCGCGTGGCGTCCCGGGTGGCCGCATCACCAGCGAAGGCTTCGGTGAAACGAACTTGCGCGTTCCGACCGCCGACGGCGTCCGCGAACTGCAAAACCGTCGTGTGGAAATCACCTACGGTCCGGGTTCGGGCATGTAAGCCCAACGCCTAGCGTTGAAATGATTGAGGGGCCGGAGCAATCCGGCCCCTTTTTCGTTGCTCCACTGTGAATGCGCTTATCGCGCCATCCCAACCTTCCTATCGGAGCACTCTTTATGACCCTGAAACCGTTCCTCGCACTTACGGGCACTGTTGCCCTTCTGGCCGGTACGGCGGCCTGCACCACCATGTCGGATGGAAACGAAATGGTTGGCGAAACGCTCGGCGTCGCCAATCTGATGCTTGCCAACGGCGCTTCTGCCGGAACTGCTACGCTGATGCGCGACGGTGACGACTTCGCGGTTGCGATCCGCGGCATGGGCCTGCAACCCGGCGCGAAAGGCTTCCACCTACACACAACCGGCCGCTGCGAGGCACCGGACTTCACAAGCGCGGGCGGTCATCTCAATCCCGGCAATCGCAGTCACGGACGGCTCGATCCCCAAGGTCCGCATCTCGGCGATATGACCAACCTTCAGGTAGGCGCGGACGGAATGGTCACGGCGACTGTCGAGGTGCCCGATGTGCGCAACGACACGCTGGCACAGATCTTCGACGCTGACGGCACGGCAGTGATGATCCATTCCGGACCGGACGATTATCGCACCGATCCATCGGGCGATGCCGGCTCGCGCGAGGCCTGCGGTGTGCTCGTCCGCAGCTAATCGTCAGAGGACCTTCCTAAAGCGAAATGTTCGGGCGAGGGGTATTCAGACCGCCTCGCCCGCTTCGCGTGCACGCTCGACCACGCTGGCACCCGCCTCCGGAACCAGCTTCAGGGCGGTGAACAGGAGCGCGAGCCCGAAAGGTACCGCTACGAAGGTCGACAGGACACCGAGCGAAAGATTGTCACCGTTCGCTGCCGATACGTATCCGGCCATGAAGGGTCCGAGCCCGAGACCGACGAGCGTGGTGGCCAGGAAAAAGATCGCCGTCGCCATACCTCTCATCCGCGGCAGGACCAGCGCCTGGCTTGAAGCGGCTGCGGCGCCAAGCGCCGATGCAATCAGCAGATTGCCGATGAAGCTGAAGATATAAAAGATCGTGACGTTATCGGTCGTGAAGGCGATAGCCACGAAGGGCAGCGGCACAATCAGACCGAAAAGCACGACCCAGATCCTCCCGGCAGGCCGCCGTTCGAGCAGGAAATCGGCCATGCGACCGCCCAGGATGACGCCAAGAAAACCGGCGACTGCTGCCGGAGCGCCGAGGAACCAACCAAGATCGGACTTCGCCGCACCGAGCGCCCGCTCCGCATAGGGCGCGCCCCAGTAAGAAGCGGAGTAAGCCATGAATGCCACCATCCCATAGCCCAGCACCACGCACAGGAAGGCTGGCGATCCCCAGGTCAGCGAGAAAGTCGGAAGATCGCGCGCCTTGAGGCCCATTGCCCAGCTGAACACAGCGTAATAGCCGACCCCGAGAAACAACCATTGATCCGATACGAGGCCGGGGGCGCCGAGGAAATTCATCAGCGTGGAACTGGCGGGAACGAGCTGGGTCAGCACCAACGCCAGAATCGCGAAACCAGCGAGGCCCGCGAGGTTGATGAACAGCGCCCGGCTGCCGCGCGCAGCGGCGCCGAAGATCGTGAAGGGCGGGATCACCTGGAAAAGCTCGCGCAGGAAACCGCGGAAGGGTTCGGGATCTTCTGGCGTCTCCAAACCGTCGATCGCGCCGCGAACCGGCTCTTTCAAGGTCAGCACCCAAAGCGCCAGAAGAAGGCCGGGAATACCAACGCTCAGGAAAGCAGCCTGCCAACCGACGATGCCGTAAGGCCCGCCGCCGGGATAGGCCGCATTCCAGTTTTCGACGATCAGCCCTCCGATCAGCAGCGAGATTCCGCCGCCGATGTAAAGGCCGGAGGAATAGATCGCCAGCGCGGTGGCGCGCAGGCGGGCTGGGAACCAGTCCGAGATCAACGAATAGGCCGACGGACTGGCCGTCGCTTCACCCACACCGACCCCGATCCGTGCCACGGTGAGCGTGGAGGCATTCTTGGCGAAACCGGACAGCGCGGTCATCGTGGACCACAAGGCGAGGCCGATGCTCATCAGACGAACGCGCTTCCAGCTATCGGCCAGCTTGCCGAGCGGAATACCGAAAAGCGCATAGAAGACAGCGAACGCCGTTCCATACAAAAAGCCTAGATAGTCGTCTTCGACTCCGAGGTCGGCCTTGATGTCGTTAGCCAGGATCGAGAGGATCTGCCGGTCGATGAAATTCAGGACATAGACCAGCACCAGGACGCCGAGGGCATACCAGCTATATGCGGGCACCTTCGCGTTCGGATCGATCGGTGTCTTCTCCGGACGCACGACATCGTCGATCTTGCTCAAGCCTTCTCTCCCTAACCCGAATTATCCTCTTGATAGGGAGTGGTATCGACAACCCCCGCTTCGGCAAAGCCTTTTCGCCGTAGTCTGCAGGAATCGCAGACGCCGCAGGCGATCCCCGAAGGCGCCGGATCGTAGCACGACCAGCTCCACGCCGGATCGAGGCCCAGCCTGTGGCATTCGCTCGCAATGTCGGACTTGGTCAGGAATTGCAGCGGCGCATGAATGGTGAAAGGCTCCCCCTCGACGCCCTGCTTCGTCCCGAGCCGCGCGGTTTCGGCGAAGCTGGCGATGAATTCAGGGCGGCAATCGGGGTAGCCCGAATAATCGAGCGCATTGACGCCGATGAAGATATCCCGCGCATGGCTCGCCTCGGCAAAGGCCGTCGTCAGCGCGAGAAAGACGAGATTGCGGGCTGGTACGTAAGTAACCGGGATCGCCCCCTCCTCGACACCCGATTTCGGAACGTCGATATCGTCGGTGAGCGCCGAGCCCCCGAACTGACGCAGATCGAGGGGCAGCACGACATGCCGAGCGACGCCCAGCCGCCGTGCGATATCACGCGCTGATTCGAGCTCGCGCCGGTGCCGTTGTCCGTAATCGACGCTGAGCGCGTGCACCGCAAAGCCCTGCTCGCGCGCCAGAGCGGCGACGACCATGGAGTCGAGGCCGCCCGACAACAGAATTACGGCGGGAGGAGCGGTGGTCGAAGGAGTGTTGGCCATAGGGGCGGCGCTACGCCGCTCGGGACGGCGCTTCAAGTATCAGCGACAGGAGCCGACACGGCGCGCTTCGGCGGCAAACTGAAATGGCTTTCCGCCTGCAATGCCCTGACCGTCGATCTGCGCCAGAGTGGCGGTCTCGCGCCGGATATGCGTCCGGCCATAGCCGTCGCCGCGGCAGGTGTACTGCACCGTCACCTCGTTCGCGCCGTCCTCCACGACAAACCGGTTGCAGGCGGCGCCGCGATGGCGGATCTGGATCAGCTCGCTACCGTCGCGCACGCAGATCGAACGAGCCATATCGCCCTCGCGGCCACGGATTTCCCACAGGCCGGGCGTGAGCTTCGACAGCATCTGGAGCGAGGATTGCGCAGTCGCCGGAGCGAATGCAATCACGCTCGCCGAAACGCCGACGAGGATCGACGCAAGGACGCCCAATTTACGAACAGTTTTGGCCATAGCCATTCTCCAAGCTGCGACCACCCTACTCTTGTAGGTGAAATCGTGCCGTTTGTCCTCTCGGTCTATGAAAAGGCTTCGCGGGTCGACCAGCGTTTCAGGCGGCGATCGGGAAGCTCCGCGAACAGAATGCGCAATCGACGAGAATGATCCCGTCTTCATTGCGCATTTCCTGACGATCCTTTTCGGAGAAGCGCGACAGCACCTTCTCATAATGGTCGCTGGTGCAGCGGCATCCACGAACGAGATGCGGACCGCGCGTGACGCGCACCGCATCCTCTTCGTGGAACAACCGCCAGACAATCGCGTCCATCGACAAACCGGTGTCGAGCAATTCCTCGTGCCGGATCGATCCCGCCATCACTGCGACGTGCTCCCATTCGGGATGGTCGAGGCGGACGTGCAGACGCTCCCGCCCTTCCTCGCCGTCCGGAAGGTGCTGAACCAGCAGGCCTGCGGCCCGGCAACCATCCGATCCCGAGGCTATCGCCACGCGGATCAGAGTGGGCACCTGTTCGGACTGGACGAAATAGCTTTGGCAGGCTTCGGCCAGACTATCGCCTTCGAGCGGAACGATCCCTTGATAGCGCCCCTGTTCGCCCGGCAGGTCGAAGGTGAGCGCCAGATATCCGGCCCCGAACAAGGCGAAAAGCGAAGGATTCGCACCCAGTTCGACGAGGCGATCTGCGTCGAAATCGACATAGCCGCGCAAGGCGCCATCCTTGTAATCGCACACGAGCAGGCTCACCGGCCCGGCTTGTGTCTGCGCCTGCATGGTGACTTGCGCGCCCTCGTCCTTCAGTAGCGATCCGACCAGTGCGATCAGCACCAGCGCCTCGGCCAGAAGGTGCGTGATCGGCGGCGGATAGTCATGCGCCGAGAGGACTTCATCCAGCACCGCATCGAGCCGCACGGCGCGGCCGCGCGCATGCTGCGAAGGGATCATGAAGCCGAGCACTTGCCCGGCAAATATTTCTGGTAGCGGGTTTTCGGCAGGCAATTGCGGGGCGGTCTTCTTTTCCGTCATTCCAGCCATATGGGGACCGATCGGCCCGCTGAGAAGACCGCCACGAGAACCGCGCTCAAAGCTGGCCGAAGCACCAGCGCAGGATCGATTTCTGCGCGTGGATACGGTTTTCCGCCTCGTCGAACACCACCGATTGCGAGCCTTCGAACACGTCTTCGCTCACTTCGTCGCCGACATGGGCAGGCAGGCAGTGAAGGAAAAGCGCGTCGGACTTGGCCGCTTCCATCAGCCGGGCATCGACGCGAAACGGCTCCATCGCCTTGAGCTTATCCTCGGCATGGGCCTGACCCATCGAAACCCAAGTGTCGGTCACGAGGACATCCGCCCCGCGCGCCGCCGCCTCGGCATCCTGAGTGAGCGTAATCGTTGCCCCGCTATTACGGGCCATTTCCACGAACTCGCCATCCGGCTCGTAACCTGGGGGCGTCGCGACGCGTACGTTGAACTTCATCAATCCCGCCGCTTCGAGAATCGAATGCAGCACATTGTTGCCGTCTCCGAACCAGGCGAGTTCGAGACCGGGCAGAGCCTTGCCATGCTCCACCAGCGTCAGCAGATCGGCGACGATCTGGCAGGGGTGCGAGCGATCGGTGAGGCCGTTGATGACGGGGACATGCGCATGATGCGCCAGCTCCTCGGCCTTGGCGTGATCGTCCGTGCGGATCATGATCGCATCCACCATGCGGCTCAGCACGCGCGCGGTATCGGCGATGCTTTCCCCTCGCCCCAACTGGCTGGTACCGGCATCGAGGATCAGGGCCGAACCGCCCAATTGGCGCATGCCGATGTCGAAACTGACTCGCGTGCGCGTCGATGCTTTTTCGAAGATCATCCCCAGGACATGGCCAGCCAGCGGAGCGTCGGCGTCAGCCTTGCCCTTGGGCCATCCTGCGCGTGCAGCCTTCCGATCGATCGCGTCGCCGATCATAGCCGCGATCGCATTGCCGCCCGCATCGGACAGGTCGAGGAGATTGCGCACGGTCGGCGCGAGATCGAGAGGCTGCTCCTTCGTCATCCCGCAGCTTCCGGATCGTAGCTCGCCGCGCCGGCCGACAGCTTGTCGAGAAATTCGTCGAACTCGGCTTCGTCAGCCACGAGCGGCGGCAGGACGCGCAGCGTCTGATCGCCCGCCGCCACGGTCAGCAGCTGGTGATTGTCGCGCAGGTGGACGAAGAAGGGGCGGCTCTCCACCTTCATACGGATGCCGAGCATCAGACCCATGCCACGCACACAATCGAACAGATCGGGATAATTACCGATGAACTGTTCGAGACGGCTGCGCAGCCGCTCGCCCTTGGCGGTCACCTCGGACAGGAATGTCTCGTTCGCGACGGTGTCCATCACCGCCTGGCCCGCCGCCATGCCCAGCGGATTGCCGCCATAGGTCGATCCGTGCGTCCCGAACACCATCCCTCGGGCTGCCTTTTCGGTGGCGAGACAGGCGCCGAGCGGGAAGCCGCCGCCGATGCCCTTGGCGCTGGCCATAACGTCGGGCTCGATTCCGTAGGCTTCGTGCGCATAGAGCTTGCCGGTGCGGGCGACACCGCACTGGACCTCGTCCAGCACCAGCATCAGATCATGTTCGTCGCACAGGGCCCGCAGGCCGGTCATGAATTCGCGGCTTGCCGGGCGGATGCCGCCCTCGCCTTGGATCGGTTCGACCAGGAAGCCAGCCGTCTTCGGCCCGATCAACGCCTTCGCCGCTTCGAGATCATCGAACTCGCAATAGACGAAGCCGGGCAGCAAAGGCTGGAAACCCTTGTGCATCTTTTCCTGATTGGACGCGCTGATGGTCGCCATGGTGCGGCCGTGGAACGCGTTGGTGAAGGTGATCAGCTCGGTGCGATTCGAATCGCCGTCTTCGTGCTGATGATAGGCGCGCGCGGTCTTGATGGCGGTCTCAACCGCCTCGGCGCCCGAATTGGTGAAGAAGACCGTATCGGCAAAGGTGTTGTCGACGAGCGTCTGGGCCAGCTTCTCGCCCTGTGGACTGCCATAGAGGTTCGAGACATGCATCAACGTTTCCGCTTGGCGCTGGATCGCACCGATCAGCGCATGGTGCGAATGGCCGAGCAGATTGACCGCGATTCCGCTGGCGAAATCGAGATAGCGCGTGCCATCCTCGTCGATCAGATGGCAGTTATCACCCCGGACCGGGCGTACACCGCAACGGGGATAGACAGGCATCAGCGGCGAAATCGACATTTGCATCTCCGGAAATTCTCATGGCTCGGTAGCATCCCGAACGAGAAATGGCGGCCCCCGAGAGGAACCGCCATTCTCGTTTGCTCGGCGTTCTATGGTCTCGCGCCTGCCCGGTCAAACGGGGGCGCGGGACCGTCCCGGCTCGCTCCTCAGTCGGAAGCGGGGACCAGGTTGACCGCCGAGTACTTGCCGCGTCGGTCCACTTCGAGATCGAACGTGTAGCGCTCGCCTTCGTTGATCCCGGCAAGGCCGGAGCGCTCGACGGCGCTGATGTGAACGAACGCATCGGGCTGGCCGTCATCCCGCGTGAGGAAGCCGAAGCCCTTCATCGCGTTGAAGAACTTGACCGTACCGGTTGCCTTTTCACCCGTCAGATCGCGCTTGGGCGGGCCACCGGCATTGCCGGCGGGCACCACGTCGCCCACGATCTGGAGATCCTGGGCGGACACCTTGCCGCCGCGATCGACCAGGTTGAATTCGAGCTCCTGCCCTTCGCCCAGACCTTCGAGGCCGGCGCGTTCGACGGCGCTGATGTGGACGAAGATATCTTCGCCCCCGCCATCCTGCTGGATGAAGCCAAAACCCTTCTGTGCGTTGAAGAACTTTACAGTGCCCTTGCCGGTGCCGACGACCTGTGCGGGCATGCGGTTACCACCGCCGCCACCGCCACCGCCACCGCCGCGGAAACCACCACCGCCGCCGCCGCCGCCGAAGCCGCCACCGCCGCCCCGGTCGTCACCGCCGAAGCCGCCTCCGCCACCGCGATAGCCGCCACCGCCGCCGCGATAGCCGCCGCCACCGCCGCCGTAGCCGCCCCGGTCGTCACCGCCGAAGCCGCCGCCCGGAGGTCCGCCGAAGGGATCGTAATCTTCTCCGATGCCGTCGCGCTTGTCCCGTCCCCGTCGACGGCCTTTATCGTAACCCATAACTCAACATATACCTTGTCGCGCCGCCCCGTCGTGAATGCGCCGGATCGAGGGCCGCGAATGCGAACCGGCGCGCAGCGGCCATGCCCGAAAAGGCAAATCCGCCCCATTATCGAATCCCTCATAGCGACAATTCGAACGATACGCGAACGATTTAGCGCCGATGAACAAATTGGCGCATCATTATGACATTTTCGCCAATCTTCGTGGCTAGTATTGCAACCTATCTCTCATGCCGCTTGGCGATTGCGTTGTTCAGCGAAGCCGGGCATTCGCACGGTATGGACATTATCGCGCTTCTTTCCGATCCCGCCGCCTGGCTTGCCCTGCTCACGCTCATCGCACTCGAAGTCGTGCTGGGGATCGACAATCTCATCTTCATCGCAATCCTGTCGAACAAGCTGCCCGAACACCAGCAGCAGCGCGCACGGCGGATCGGGCTTTCGCTGGCGCTGATCATGCGAATCGGAATGCTGATGCTGATCGGCTGGCTGGTGACCTTGCAGACGCCCCTATTCGATCTCGGCATCAGAGGCGCGCCGAACGAATATGGGGAGCCGAGCTTCGACACCGCGTTTTCCGGGCGCGATCTGATCCTGCTCGTCGGGGGGCTGTTCCTGCTGTGGAAGGCGACCAAGGAGATCCATCACTCGATGGAGCCAGAAGACGATTCGGGCGATCTGCTGGACAAGACGCCCGGCAAATCCCCCACGGTGGGCGATGCGGTCAAGGCGAGTTTCGGCACGGTGATCGCGCAGATCGTCGCCATCGATCTCGTCTTCTCGGTCGATTCGATCCTGACCGCCGTGGGCATGACCGACGATATCCCGATCATGGTCGCCGCCGTGGTCATCACCGTGGGCATCATGATGGTGGCCGCCGATCCGCTGGCGAACTTCATCGAGAAGAACCCGACGCTGGTGATGCTGGCGCTCGCCTTCCTCGTTATGATCGGCGTGGTGCTGATTGCCGACGGGTTCGGCTTCCATGTGCCCAAGGGCTATATCTACGCGGCCATGGGCTTTTCGGTCGGAGTCGAGATCCTCAACATCGTCCAGCGCAACCGCCGTCAGAAGCAGCGGGCCGCACAGGAGATTTCCGCATGAGCGACTTCAAACCGATTGCCGGAGGCTTCCTGGCCGCAGGGCAGATCGAACCTGCGGATATCGCGCAGGCGAAACAGGCGGGCGTGGTGGCTGTGGTCAACAATCGCCCGGATGGCGAGGTGCCGGACCAGCCGCCGGGCGAGGCGATCCGTGCAGCGGCGGACGAAGCGGGCCTTGCCTATACTGCGATCCCGATCGGGCCGAACGGCTTCGGTCTGGAAGATGTCGAAGCGCTGGCCAGCGTGCTCGACACGGCAGACGGACCGGTACTCGGTTTCTGCCGGACCGGCACTCGCTCGACACTGCTCTGGGCGCTCGTTCAGGCCCATAAAGGTCGCGACCTCGACGAAGTGGCGGGCGAAGCGGCTGAGGCGGGCTATGACGTCTCGCCGGTCCGTCCCGCGATGGACCAGCTCGCCGCCCGCGCCCGCTCCTGATTTCGCAAGCGGTGGGACTTTCGCCCGACCTGCTGCGTTTTGCCGGATCGCTCATCGCGATCCTCTTGCTCGCGGGCCTGGCCTGGTCGCTCAAACTAGGGCCGCAGCGCAGGCTGGATAGCGACGACGCAGCGCGCGAGGCGGGCCGTGAGGCGCTGGACGGATTCGAGCCCGTCGCTTTGGCCCGCGATCGCGAAGGCGGCGCCGCCCTGCTGCGCGATGCCGACGATCGCCTTCTCCTGATTCGCCAGCACGGCGCTCACTTTGCCGGGCGCCTGCTGGACACCAGGGCGAGTGCCCGGATTGAGGAGGGAGCGCTTATCGTGGACTGTGGCGAGCGGCGCTACGGCGCGGTGCGGCTCGCCATCGCCGATCCCGAAACTTGGAGAGCCGCAATCGCGCGCCTATAACCGCGCGACGATGCCGGATTTCTCGCCCACCGAACTCGCCGTGCCCGGCTTCATCGCTCTGGTTCTCGTCGAGATGATCTGGGCGTGGCGCAAACGGCGTGAGGCGTACGAGCCGCGCGACACGCTCACCAGCCTCGCCTTCGGGCTGGGCAGCACGGTGGCCGGGCTGCTGACCGGCGGCCTCTTCCTCGCACTCTTCCTGTGGGCGTGGCAGTTTCGTGCATTCGACATCCCCTGGAGCTGGTGGGCCTTCGCGCTGTGCTTCGTGCTCGACGATCTGGCCTATTACTGGGTCCACCGCTTCGGCCATCGGGTGCGCTGGTTCTGGGCCAGCCACGTCAATCACCATTCCAGCCAGCACTACAATCTCTCGACCGCGCTGCGCCAGAGCTGGACCGGTTTCCTGACGCTGGGCTTCGCTTTCAAGCTGCCGCTGGTGCTGATCGGATTTCACCCCGGGATGATCGCGATCTGCGCGGGCTTCAATCTGATCTATCAGTTCTGGATCCACACCGAAGCGATCGATAAAATGCCGCGCTGGTTCGAAGCGGTGATGAACACCCCCAGCCATCACCGCGTCCACCACGCCACCAATCCGCGCTATCTCGACCGCAATTACGCAGGCGTCTTCATCGTGTGGGACAGACTGTTCGGCACGTTCGAACCGGAGAGCGACGAAGAGCGCATCCGCTACGGCATCGTGAAACAGCTCGGCAGCTTCAATCTGGTCTGGGCGGTCTTCCACGAATGGGTCGGGATCGCCGACGACGTATGGCGCGCACCCTGGCGGCACAAATTGTCGTATCTGCTGCGCGAACCCGGCTGGAGCCACGACGGCAGCCGCGCGACGTCCGATCAGATCCGCGCAGACTGGATCGCGCGATCCGAGGCCGCGAACAAGGTTGCAGTCGAAAACGCGATTGCCGAGACGCGAAAGCCTACCTAACCTCCCGATCCAAGGGAGAGAGAGCATGGACGAATTCGACGTCATCGTGGTGGGCGGCGGCAGCGGCGGATGCGCGGTCGCAGGCCGGTTGGCCGAAGCGGGATACAGCGTGTGCCTGCTGGAAGCGGGTGGGCGCAACGACACGTTCGGCGTCAAGACCCCCGCCATGCTCGCCTTCACCGGGCCGAAGATCAATTACCGCTACGAAACCGTGCCGCAAAAAGGCCTCAACGGGCGGCAGGGATACCAGCCGCGCGGCAGGGGCCTTGGCGGATCGTCGGCGATCAATGCGATGATCTATATCCGCGGCAATCGCTACGATTACGACAATTGGGCGGCCTTGGGATGCGACGGGTGGAGCTATGATGACGTGCTCCCCTATTTCAAACGCGCCGAACACAATGTGCGCGGCGATGACGCCTATCACGGCGCGTCCGGCCCGCTGTGGGTCAGCGACCAGAGCGCGGTCAATCCCGGCAGCCACGCCTTCGTCGAGGCGGCAACGCAGCTGCAATTGCCGCGCAACACCGATTTCAACGGCGAGCGCCAGCAGGGCTTCGGCATCTATCAGGTCACGCAGAAGGATGGCGAGCGCTGGTCGGCCTCGCGCGGCTATGTCGAGCCGCTGCGCAAGTCCCGCAATCTGGATGTCCGCATCGGCGTGACGGTCCAGAAGGTGGAGATCGACGGCGACCGCGCGACCGGCGTGACCTATTCGGCGGGCGATCGCCAGCGCACCGTGCGCGCGCGCGGCGGCGTGGTGATGAGCGCGGGCGCGTTCAATTCGCCGCAGATCCTGATGCTGTCGGGCGTGGGCCCGGGCGGTCACTTGAGCGAACATGGAATAACCGTGCAACGGGACTGCAACGCGGTGGGATCGGATCTGCAGGACCATATCGACTACGTTTCGAGCTGGCAGACCCAAGATGACGGGTTTTTCGGCGACAGCCTGAAAGGCACGATGCGCATGGCAAAGGCGCTGATCGAACATCGCCGCCATCGCACCGGGATCATGACCACGCCCTATGCCGAGGCGGGTGGTTTCTGGACGGTCATGGAGGATGCGCCCGCGCCCGACGTCCAGTGGCATTTCGTCCCCGCCATGCTGGAAGATCACGGACGCACCAAGGTGAAGGGGCATGGCTTCTCGCTTCATGCCTGCGTGTTGCGGCCCGAAAGCCGGGGCACGGTGCGGCTAGCCAGCCGACGGGCGGCCGATGCGCCGGTGATCGATCCCAACTTCCTCGACGATGATCGCGACATGGCGGTGCTGAGGAAAGGCGTGCGCCTGTCGCACCGGATCGTCGATGCACCGGCGATGCAGGCTTTCGAGCCGAAGGATCGCTATCCCATCGACCTCGACGACGACGACGCGCTCGACGATTTGATCCGCAGCCGCGCCGATACCGTCTATCACCCGGTCGGCACCTGCCGGATGGGCGCAGACGAGGACAGCGTGGTCGACCCCAAGCTCAAGGTGCGCGGGATCAGGGGGCTGTGGGTCGCGGACGCCAGCGTGATGCCGCGCCTGGTCAGCGGCAACACCAATGCGCCGAGCATCATGATCGGGGAGAGATGCGCCGACTTCGTGAAGGACGAGCTGGGGTAGATACGCCTGCGGGAATGGCGAGATAGATTGGTCGCTCTCGGCTTCGGGCGCTAGACCGATAGCGCGCGCACCAGGGCCAAGCGTTGAGGTTGTGTTTTGCGCAAGCGCGTCCGCGCTCGCGATATCCTCGCGCCTGCGGCGCTGCGGGCGGGCGGTCGCCCTTGCGGACCCTGCGGGTCCGAGCTCCGCCACCAAGCCGAGATGTTTAAACGGCAACGGTCCGCGACGAGCGGACCGCAAGGGCACGCGCCCGCCCCACAGGTGCCCGACCGTAGGGAGGAACAGCACCGAGGACGAACCCGCGGAGGCGGGTTCGAAACACTAAACCCAACAAAAAAAGGCCGGAACTCCGTTCGGGAGCTCCGGCCTTAGTCTTATGTTCGCAGGAGGAACATCGGTTGGCGGGGTCGGGGTTTGAGAGAGAGGAGAGAGAGCCCCCGGCCCCGCCAATTCGGTAGGATCAGTTGTAGGCCCGCTCCCCGTGCTCGGCGATGTCGAGGCCGTTGACCTCGTCTTCTTCCGAGACGCGCAGACCGGTGACGAGCTTGGCGATCATGCCGGCGATGAAGGTACCGACTGCCGCCCAGACGATGGTGACGACCACGCCTTCGAGCTGGATGACGACCTGCGCCAGCGTGCCGACTTCGCCATCGCCCGGACCGCCAATGAACGGCTGGACCACGATGCCGGTGCCGATCGCGCCGACCACGCCGCCGATGCCGTGAATGCCGAAAGCGTCCAGGCTGTCGTCGTAACCGAACTTGGTTTTCACCTTGGCGACGAAGAAGTAGCACACCGCCGAGGCCACGATGCCGAGCAGGATCGCGCCGAACGGGCCGCTATTGCCCGCAGCGGGGGTCACGGCGACGAGACCGGCGATCACGCCCGAGCAGAAGCCGAGCGCGCTGCCCTTGTGACCGGCCAGCTTCTCGATCACCATCCAGGTCAGTGCACCTGCCGCCGTGGCGACGAAGGTGTTGATCATGGCGAGACCGGCGACACCGTCGGCTTCCAGTTCCGACCCGGCGTTGAAGCCGAACCAGCCCACCCAGAGGAGACCCGTGCCGATCATGGTCATCACGAGGCTATGCGGCGGCATCGGTTCGGCGGGATAGCCGCGACGCTTGCCGAGCATCATGGCCAGCACCAGGCCGGAAACACCGGCATTGATGTGGACCACGGTGCCGCCCGCGAAATCGAGCGCGCCTGCATCGAACAGGAGACCGCCGGTCGCCCACACCATGTGCGCGATCGGGAAATAGACGATGGTCAGCCAGATCGGCACGAACACCATCATGGCGGAAAACTTCATCCGCTCCGCCGTGGCGCCCAGGATCAGGGCCGCGGTGATAGCCGCGAAGGTCATCTGGAAGCTGATGAAGACGTATTCGCTGATGACTTCGTCGCTGAAGGTCGCCGCCGTGCTGTCGGCGGTGGTGCCGGTGAGGAAGGCGTTGCCCCAGCTGAAGAAGGCGTTGCCTTCGGGGCCGAAGGCGGTGGAATAGCCCCACATCACCCAGATCAGCATGGCGAGCGCGGCAGTGGCGCCCACCTGCGTCAGCGTCGAAAGCATGTTCTTCGACCGCGTCAGGCCGCCGTAAAACAGCGCGAGGCCCGGCAGGATCATCAGCAGGACCAGAATGGTGGATGTCATCATCCAGGCATTGTTGCCCGGATTGGGAACGGCCGCAGCGGCTTCCACGGTCGCGCCCGCGATGGGCGATCCGGTGACGCCGTCAACCGCTTCCTGAACGGCTTCCTGCGCCGTTGCGATGGCCGAGGATGCCCCGGCCAGAAGAGCAGTGCCGATCGAAGCGGCACGGACGAAAGGTGTGCGGATCATGGTGCCTCCCATGTTCGTGACGCAGGTCATAGCGCGGTGTCTCCCGTTTCGCCGGTGCGGATGCGCGTTGCGGCGGCGAGGTCGAGCACGAAGATCTTGCCGTCTCCGATCGCTTCGGTGCTCGCGGTCTGCTGGATGGCTTCCACCACCTGCGGCGCCAAATCGTCGCTCGCGGCGATTTCCAGCTTCACCTTCGGCAGCATGTTGGTCGAATATTCGGCCCCCCGATAGATTTCGGTCTGGCCCTTCTGGCGTCCGAAACCCTTCACTTCCGAAACGGTCATGCCAGCAACACCGATCGCTCCGAGAGCTTCGCGCACCTCGTCGAGTTTGAACGGCTTGATGACGGCGATGATGTATTTCACGGCGCGCATCCCCCTTGTTAGAGGCCGGGCCCGTTCCCGGCTCTCGCAAGTGCAGCAAAGCGCGTGCCAAACCCCGAAATCGCGCAATAACAATACACTGCGACTGCGCGCTTCGGTAACCTTTGTTTAACGAATAAGCTCGTGCCTAAATCTTAGGCAGCTCCAGTGTCGCCGTGATCGGCAAATGGTCGGATGCGACCGCCGAGAGCGCGGTGTGATGCGTTCCGCTTTCGATCACGCGAAAATGGTCCGAAGCGACCAGCCGGTCGAGCCGGGCGATCGGCTTGCGGCTGGGAAAGCTCGCGCCCGGCGTGATCAGCGTCCACCTGTCGCCGAATTCGCGCATCGCGCCGGTGCTGCGGCCCCATTGATTGAAATCGCCCGCAATCACGGTGGGGCAGTCGCCCTCGCATTCGCGCACGAATTTGAGCAGCGAGCGCACCTGATCGCGCCGCCGCAGCCCGGACAGGTCCAGATGAGTGCCGATGATGCGGATCGCCCGCCCCTCGACTGCGATATGGCCGCAGGCCGCGCCGCGCGGTTCCAGTGTCGGCAGGTCGAGCGCCTCGCCGCTTTCCACCTTCATGGTGCGCCGCACCAGCAGGGCGTTGCCATGCCAGCCGATGCTGCGCGGTCGCTTCGCCACCGGGATCACGCGCCAAGGCGTATCGTCCAGCAAGGCCTTGGGCAGCACGCTGGCGCGATCGCCCAGCCGTAGATCGGCTTCCTGCAAGGCGATGATGTCGGCATCGATCTCGCGGAGCACGGAAATGATCCGGTCGGGATCCCGCCGCCGATCGACGCCGACGGCCTTGTGGACGTTATAGCTGGCGAATGTGAGCTTCACGCGCTCAGAGGAAGTCGCGCAAGGTTTGCATGAAGCGGTCGAACTGGTCGTGGTGCAGCCAGTGTCCGGCATTCTCGAATTCGATCACTTTCGCATTTTCGAAATGCTCCAGCCGCCCATCGCCTTGCGGGTTGGAAGCCCAGCTGTCCGCACCATAGAGCAGCAGGGTCGGCGCGGTGATCGCGGCCCAGGTCTGGTGGAGAAATTCGTCCGCCACATCCTCGACATGCCAGACATTCAGATGCGGATCGAACTTCCAGCTATAGGTTCCGTCCTCGTTGCGGGTGACCCCATGCAACGTCAGATGGCGGGCCTGCGCCTCGGTGAGGTAGCTGTTCTCTTCGATCATCCGCGCGAAGGCAGCTTCGATGCTGTCGTATTTGCGGGGCGTTCGGGCGGCGGCGGCGCGCTTCTTCTCGATCCATTCCGCCATGCGCTGGGGATAGGGATCGGCGCGCATCTCCTCCTGCCGCTTGGGACTGGGACCGAGCCCTTCGATGGCGACGATCTTGCGGACCTTGTCGGGAAACGTCCCGGCATAACGCAGCGCGACATTGCCGCCCATCGAATGGCTGACGATGGTGACTTCGTCGTCGCCAAGTTGATGGACGAGCTGGGCAAGGTCGTAGACCATGTCCTGCACGTTGTAATTTCCATCGCTGACCCAGTCCGAATCGCCGTGGCCGCGATGGTCGAAGGCGACGACGTGCCAGTCCTCACGCAATTCCTCCGCCACCCAGTCCCAGCTGCGCGCATGATCGCGCCCGCCATGGACGAGCATCAGCAGCGGTTTTTCGGGATTGCCCCAATCGAGGTAATTGAGGCGCAGGCGCTGCGAGACGAAGGTCTGCGAGGTGGGTCCGGTGAGAGTCATGCCAGCGGTTTGAAATCCTCCGCGCCGCTGCGCAAGCCCGTTCGCCCGATTATCGCTCCTTCGTCGCCGAGAATTTCAGCTCCGGATTCTTCTCTTCCTGATAGCCGACGTCCCATGGGCTCTTGGCCATGAAGACCAGATCGCCGTCGCGATCCTTGGCGAGATTGGCACGATTGAAGCTTTCGAACTGGTCCAGCGCCTTGGCATCGCCCGACACCCAACGCGCAGTGGCGAAGGGCGCGGCTTCGAGCGCGGCCTCCACCTTGTACTCCGCAGACAGGCGAGAAACGAGCACGTCCAGCTGCAACTGGCCGACCACGCCGACGATCCACTGCGCGCCGATCTCGGGATAGAAGACCTGGATCACGCCCTCCTCCGAAAGATCGTCGAGCGCCTTTCGCAATTGCTTGGTCTTGGTCGGATCTTTCAACTGGACGCGGCGCAGGATTTCCGGCGCGAAATTGGGCAGGCCGGTGAAGCGGACCGTGTTGGTCTCGCTCAACGTGTCGCCCACGCGCAGAGTGCCGTGATTGGGAATACCGATGATGTCGCCCGGCTCCGCCGTGTCGGCCAGCTCGCGGTCCTGCGCGAAGAACAGGATCGGCGAATGCACCGCGATCGGCTTGCCGAGGCCGCTAGGCGTCAGCTTCATACCGCGTTTGAACGTGCCGGACACCTGCCGCATGAAGGCGATCCGGTCGCGGTGATTGGGGTCCATATTGGCCTGAACCTTGAAGATGAAACCCGTCACCTCGTCATGGTCCGGCCCGATCTTCTCCTCGCCCGCAGGCTGGGGGCGCGGCGGGGGTGCGAATTCGGCGATCGCCTCGATCAGCTCGGTGACGCCGAAATTCTTCAGCGCCGATCCGAAATAGACCGGCGTCAGATCGCCGTTGCGATAGGCGTCGAGGTCGAATTCGGGATAGCCGATCTGCGCCAGTTCGACGTTCTCGGCCACTTTCTCTGGCAGGTCGACATCCGCATCGCGCTTGCCCTTGAACTCCTTGGACGGGCCCTCGGGCCGCGCGACGCAGCCAGTCGAAAAATCGAGCACGCCCTGAAATTCGCCGCCCATCCCGACCGGATAGGCCTGGGGGCTCACGTCCAATGCCAGCATGTCCGCGATCTCGTCGAGCAGTTCGAAGACCGGACGCCCTTCGCGATCGACCTTGTTGACGAAGGTGATGATCGGCACGCTGCGCAGGCGACACACCTCGAACAGCTTCCTCGTCTGCGGCTCGATCCCCTTGGCCGCGTCGATCACCATGATGGCGGAATCGACCGCGGTCAGCGTGCGATAAGTGTCTTCCGAGAAATCCTCGTGCCCCGGCGTGTCGAGCAGGTTGAAGGTGATCCCGTCACGCTCGAACGTCATGACCGAGCTGGTCACGGAAATCCCGCGCTGTTGCTCGATCTTCATCCAGTCCGAACGCGCACGGCGAGCCGCCCCGCGCGCCTTGACCTGGCCGGCGAGATGGATCGCGCCACCGGTCAGCAGGAGCTTTTCGGTCAGCGTGGTCTTGCCCGCGTCAGGGTGCGAGATGATCGCGAAGGTGCGGCGGGAATTGTGGGTATCGGGCATTCTGTTTTCCTAGGGCGTTACTGCTGTTCCCGCGCCACCCGGAAGCCCGCGAAATCCTGATTGACCGGCATCGGTTCCAGTCGGTTGATATTGAGATGGGGCGGCAGTTCCGCCACCCATTTGATCATCATCGCGATATCCTCGCCCGTCATCGGATCGGAACCGCGATAGAGATCGTCCGACGCCTGCTGGCTGCCCGTCCGCACGAGGGTGAATTCGGTTTCCACCATGCCGGGCTCGATACTCGTCACGCGTACGCCGGTGCCGTGAAGGTCCGCGCGCAGCGCCAGCGTGAAGTGGTTCGCAAAGGCCTTGGACCCGGCATAGACATTGCCGCCCGGATAGACGTAATTCCCCGCGACCGAGCCCAGCGCAATGATCGCGCCCTTGCGCTCGATGAGGCCCGGCAAGAGCTTGCGCGTCAGCTTGACCATGGCGGTGACATTGGTGTCGATCATGGTCTGCCAATCGTCCAGATCGGCTTCCTGCGCGGGGCTGAGCCCCTGGGCGAGCCCGGCATTGTTCACGAGCAGATCGACTTTCGCGAACTCGCCGGGCAGCGCCGCGATGGCGGCATCCATCGCATCCTCGTCGCGCACGTCGAAGACAGCCGGGTGGACCTTGTCGGTTCCCAATTCGCTGACCAGCGCGTCGAGCCGTTCCTTGCGGCGCCCGGTCGCGACGCAGCGCCAGCCACCCGCGACCAAAGCGCGCACGGTAGCTTCTCCGATCCCGGCGGTGGCCCCAGTGACGAATGCGGTCTTGGTCATATCAGCCTCTCAACTCCGCACCCTGCTTGCTCGCAGCGGCGACGATCTTATCGGACAGCGCTTTGATCTCCGCCTCGGTGAAGCTTTTCTCGCCGGGCCGGAGCGTGACTTCGAGGGCGAGTGATTTCCTGCCCTCGGGCACGCCTGCGCCTGCGAACACGTCGAAGACGCGCGCCTCGACGATGGCCTGCTTGTCCGCGCCGCGCACCGCCTTGACCAGATCGCCCGCCGCGAGATTGGCAGGCACCAAGAACGCGAAATCGCGCGTGATCGCCTGCAGAGCGGGCGGCGCATAGGGAGCCCGCGCAAATCCGGCATTCTTCCTGGCCGGAATCGCGTCGAGATAGATCTCCACCGCGACAACCGGGCCATCGAGGTCGAACGCCTTCAACGTCGCGGGATGCAGCGCACCGAACCGCGCGAGCACGTTCTTCGGCCCGAGACGCAGGGTGGCGGACTGGCCGGGATGGAACTGCGCACCGGCTTCCCCAAATACCATCAGATTGTCGACCGGCGCCCCCGCCGCTTCGAGCAGCGCCAGAGCTTCCGCCTTGGCGTCATAGGCATCGAAGCCTTCCGCCTTACCGTCGCTCCATCCGCGCTGTGTCTTCTCGCCTGCCAACACGACACCCAGCGTCGGCTTCTCGTCGCTCGCGCCGTTCGCCGCGCGGAAATAGCGCCTGCCGATCTCGAACAGGCGCGATGTATCCGCGCCGCGATCCGCATTGCGCTTGGCCGCCATCAAGAGGCCTGGCAGCAGCGAAGGGCGCATCGCCTTCAGATCCTCGCTGATCGGATTGTCGAGCACCCACAAATCCGCACCGTCGGCGAAATGCTGCGCTGCCTGCGTCGGAAGGAAGCTCCACGTCACCGCCTCGTTCAGCCCGCGCGCCGCCGCTGCCCGACGCACTTTGCGCTCAGTGAGCTGGAGAGGAGACGCGGTTGCCTTGGCGACGCCTTCGGCGCGCGGCAAAGCCACACTCTCGACCTTGTCGAGCCCGTATATGCGCACGACTTCCTCGACCAGATCGGCAGGTCCTTCGATATCGTGGCGGCGCGGCGGGCAGGTGACCTGCCAATCGCCTGCGACCTCGAAATCGAGCGCTTTGAGAATGCGCTTCTGCTCGTCCTCGGCCACGTCGACGCCGCCGAGCGTCGCAGTCAGCTTGGGATCGAAGGCGATCCGCTTCGGCTCGACCGGGGGCTTGCCTGCCCGCGTCACTGCGCCGGGCGTACCGCCGCAGGTCTTGAGGATGAGGCTCGTCAGAATATCCAGCCCCTCGTCGAGGAAAGCGGGATCGACCCCGCGCTCGAACCGGGTGCGCGCATCGCTCGCAATGCCGAGCTTGCGGCCCGTCACGCCGATCGCCTCGGGATCGAAATAGGCGATTTCGAGCAGGACATCGGTGGTCGCGTCGGTGGCGCCCGAATGCTCCCCACCCATGATCCCGCCGATATCGTGGACGCTGGTTTCATCGGCGATCACGGTCATGCTGGAATCGAGCGTGTAAGTCTTCTCGTTCAGCGCCTCGACCCTCTCGCCGTCCTTTGCGCGGCGCGCGGTAACGGGACCACTCAATTTGGCGAGATCGTAGATATGCGCCGGGCGCCCGAAGGCGAGCATCAGGTAATTGGTGCAATCGACGAGCGCGCTGATGGGCCGTTGGCCCGCCGCTTTCAGGCGGCGCTGCATCCAGGCCGGGCTCGGGCCGTTGGTCACGCCCGTAATGGTGCGGGCGTAGAAGGCCGGACAGCCCTGCTCGTCCTCGATACGGATATCGAGCGCTTTGCCTTCGCCTTCGACTGGATCGGAAGTGACGGGCTTCAATGTCCCCAGCCCCGCCGCCGCCAGATCGCGCGCGAGGCCGAGCACGCCCATGCAATCGGGGCGATTGGGCGTGATCGCCACGTCGAAGACGGGCGAAACGTCGCTGTATTCGGCGAAAGCTTTTCCGACCGGAGCATCGGCGGGAAGCTCGATGATCCCGTCATGCTCTTCGCCGAGTTCGAGCTCCCGCACCGAACACATCATCCCATTCGATTCGACGCCGCGGATCGCGCTCTTGCGCAATTCCATTCCGTTGGCGGGCACGACCGCACCGGGCAGGCCGAGCACGCCCTTCATGCCCGCACGCGCATTGGGTGCGCCGCACACGACCTGCAAAGGCTCTGCATCGCCGGTGGAAACGCTCAGCACCTGCAATTTGTCGGCATCGGGGTGCGGGCCAGCGGTCAGCACTTCCGCCACGCGGAAACCGGCGAGCTTTTCCGCCGGATCCTCGATCCCTTCGACCTCGTGGCCGATACGATTGAGCGTGGCTGCGATCTCCTGAACCGAGGCATCGGTTTCGAGGAAATATGTGAGCCATTCGAGCGAGAATTTCATGTCCGCGCTCCTACACCGGCGGAGAGGGTCGGCTGATCGAAGGGCGAGAAGCCGTAATGCGTCAGCCAGCGGTTATCGCCGTCGAAAAAGGCGCGCAGATCGTCCATCGCGTATTTCAGCATGGCGAGGCGATCGACGCCGACGCCGAAGGCGAAGCCCTGCCATTCTTGAGAGTCCAGCCCGGCGAATTCGATGACACGCCGGTTGACCATGCCGCTGCCCAGCAATTCCATCCAGCCATGGCCCGGCGCATCGCCGTCGCCGCCCAGAACCCGCCTGCCGTTCACGTCCTTCCACCCGACATCGACTTCGACGCTGGGTTCGGTGAAGGGGAAATAGCTGGGGCGCAGGCGCAGCACGATATCGTCACGCTCGAAGAAGGCCTTGAGGAAGGTTTCCAGCGTCCATTTCAAATGGCCGAGATGGATGTCCCGGTCGATCACCAGGCCTTCGATCTGGTGGAACATCGGCGTGTGGGTCGCATCGCTGTCGCTGCGATAGACGCGGCCCGGCGCAATAATGCGGATCGGCGCGCCGTTTGCGACCATCGAGCGGATCTGCACAGGGCTCGTATGCGTCCTGAGCAACATCCGCCGCCCATCCGCGTCCAAATCTGGGAAATAGAACGTGTCATGCATGGCGCGCGCGGGGTGCGTTTCGGCCATGTTGAGCGCGGTGAAATTGTGCCAGTCGTCCTCGATCTCCGGCCCGGTGGCGACCGAGAAGCCGAGATCGGCGAAAATCTCCGCCAGCTCGTCCATCACCTGGCTGACCGGATGGACCGATCCCTTTGGCGTGATGGGCGCGGGCAGAGTCAGATCGAGCGTTTCGGACGCCAGCCGTTCTTCCAGCGCCGCCGCTTCCAGCACCGCCTTGCGATCCTCCACCGCATCGGCGACGCGCGTGCGCAGTCCCTGGATGCGGGGCGCTTCCTGCTGGCGCTCCTCCGGGCTCATCTTGCCCAGGGTCTTCATCAGCTGGCTGATCCAGCCCTGCTTGCCCAGCGCCTCGACGCGGATGGCTTCGACCTGATCGACGCTGTCGGCGCTATGCAGCCGCTCCAGCGTGTCGGTGACCTGTTGTTCGTGTTCGGTGCTCATCGTGGCGCTCGATTAGGAGGGACAACGAAAAAGCGCCACCCCCGCATGTGCGGGAATGGCGCTTCCTCGATTTTCATTTCAACAAATCAGGCGGGAAGCGCGTCCTTCGCCTGCTTGATGATGCTGCTGAACGCGCCTGCTTCGTTCATGGCGAGATCGGCCATGACCTTGCGATCGAGTTCGATCCCGGCCAGCTTCACGCCGTGCATGAACTGCGAATAGGTCAGGCCTTCGGCGCGGACCGCGGCGTTGATGCGCTGGATCCACAGGGCGCGGAAGGTGCGCTTCTTAACCTTGCGGTCGCGATAGGCGTACTGGCCGGCCTTTTCGACCGCCTGGCGCGCGACGCGGATGGTGTTCTTGCGGCGACCGCGATAGCCCTTGGCCTGGTCTAGGAGCCGCTTGTGCTTCTGGCGCGTGGTGACGCCGCGTTTGATGCGAGGCATATCAGTGTATCCTTATGATCTGGAAAGGCGCGCAGCCACGAGGCCGCGCGGCCAATGCGTCACTTGAGGCCGTAGGGCGCCCAGAGCTTGACGTGACCGACGTCGCAGTCGGCCATCACTTCGGTGCCGCGACGCTGGCGGATATACTTTGCGCTATGGCTCATCAAACGGTGGCGCTTGCCCGCGACACCATGCTTGACCTTGCCGGTGGCGGTGAATTTGAAGCGTTTCTTCACACCGCTCTTGGTCTTCAGCTTGGGCATTTTCATCTCCTATGGCAGAGACACGTCCGAACCGGCCCTGGCAGCCCTTGTCGCCAGGCAGGCAGATGAATCACGTGTCAGTGAAGGCGCGCGACATAGCGTTTTACGGGCCAAACGCAAGTCATTTGAGCCGTCATCCATCCCGGCTTCATTCGGCTCCTTTACCCTGATACCGTCATTGCGTTAGATCTGCACCTATGAGAAAAATCGTCATCTCCAGTGGATTGCTAATCCTTCTGTTTTTAGGTGCTTTCAAGGCAACGGCCGCAACCGAAGAAGTTGATCGCTACGATATTCCGGCGGAAAATCTGCTGATGAACACCTTCGCGGGTGAATACGTGACCTTTACCTATGGCGGTGCTCTAGCATCGGACGCCAATCAGATCGGATTAGTATTCGCGGGCGCGGAAGTTGCTGCTGCAATCCCCGGTTTCAAGGCGAAAACCCAAGGGTATATCGGACCCGTAGATGCGAGCCCTAGTGTGGTCGTGGAACGTGTTCCCGACAAATCGAACTTCCAATCGGCGCTCGTCACTAATGTCCAGCGTGCGACGACGTCTGATAAGCTAACTCGCTATGGTCAAACCAATTTCTTTTGGGACGTTGGAAGCCGAGGAATGTTCGACCTTTTGGATGAAGAAGGCGATTGGAAGCGAAACGATATGCTACCGCCCGCCTGTATGATATCCGAGACGCAAGATGGTGGAGAATATCACACCTGCCTCTTCAGCATTCGGCGTAACGGCTTCGAATACTCGTTTTGGCTTCACGGCGAGAACCTTGAGTACGCCGAGCTATTCGTGGATTTCGTCCGCGCCAAATTAGATCACTGGAAAATGAATTAGGCGTCTTAGAGCTGCGAGTCAGAAGTGGCTAAGATAGCCTCCGTCGACGGCGAGCGAATGGCCGGTGACATAGGCCGCATCGTCCGAAACGAGATAGGCGACCGCGCCAGCGACCTCGTCCGGCTTGCCCCAGCGCCCGAGCGATGTCCGGCGCTGGAGATGCGCGGCGACATCTTGGTCCGCCACCATGTCCGCATTCGCCTCCGTGGCGAAATAGCCCGGCGCGACCGAATTGACCGTGATACCGCTACCGCCCAATTCGGCCGCCAGCGCGCGGGTCAGCGCGGCGAGCCCGCCCTTGCTAGCCGTATAGAGCACGTCGCCGCGCGCGATATCGGCAGCGATAGACGTGATGTTGACGATGCGCCCGAACCCGCGCGGCTTCATGATCGCGGCTGCCCGGCGAGCGAGATCGAAGGGTGCGACGAGGTTCACCGCAAGCAGCGCCGCCATATCGACGCGCGCCAGTTCGGCGAGCGGACGGCGGTCGCGCTGGCCGACATTGTTGACGAGAAGGTCCAGCCCGCCCTCCGCCAGCCTCTCGAAGGCGGTGGCGGTGGCGGCATCGTCGGCGATATCGAAGGGCATTGCCTGCGCGCGTTCGCCGATCCGCGTCGCCGCATCCGCCAGCGCGTCGCCGTCGCGCCCGTTCAGCAGCACCTGCGCGCCGTCCTGCGCCAGCCTCTGCGCGATCGCGAAGCCGATCCCGCGCGCCGCGCCGGTCACCAGCGCGCGCTTGCCCCTCAGCCTGTCACTCATCTCAATGCCCGCTCTCTCAATGTTCGTAGATCATCTTTACCGTCATGCCACCATCGACATTCAGATGCTGGCCGGTGACGAAGCCCGCCTCGTGGAGATACTGGATGGCCTCCGCAATATCCTGCGGCTCCCCGATCCGGCCCACCGGGTGCTGATCGCGGTCGATATCGCGATGGTCGGGGTTCGAACGGTCCTCCTTCTTCTGCCACGGTCCGGTCTCGATCCAGCCGGGGCGGATCGCGTTGACGCGAATATCGGGGCCCAGCGTCACCGCCATGGCGTGGGTCAGGGCGTCGAGCCCGCCCTTGGCCGAAGCATAGGCATAGCTTTCGGGCTCGCTCATCACCGCACGGGTGGAGGAGATGTTGACCACGCTCGCGCTGCCACCGTTCCCGGCGGCGCGGCGCAGAAACGGAATCGCGGAACGGCTGACGAGGAAAGCGGCGGTCAGGGAAGCGTCGATCCAGGCCTGCCATTTTTCCAGCGACAGATCTTCGAGCGGCCCCGAATACGGATCGGCAATGCCGCTATTGTTGACCAGACAGTGGATCGCATCCTCGCCGATCCAGTCCGCAATGCTCTCGAACGCCTCCGCGACCGGTTTTTCCTTGCCGACATCGCAGGCCAGCAGCAGCGCTGTGTCGCCCGGCAGAGTTTCGCGCAACTCGCTTAAGGCATTGTCGTCCAGATCGAGGCCGATGACGCGCCAGCCGAGGCCGTGGAAATGCATCAGCGCGGCGCGCCCGATTCCGTTGCCTGCGCCGGTGATCATTATCGTCTGCTTGGTATCCTGCATCGCGCAACTCCTCTTGCGGGATTCTCATTCATCGTGCCGCAACCAAACCCGAAATCTTGCGTTGCGAGATTATCTAACAAAGGAGAGATTGCCATGACGCCCGAACAAATACCGCTGCTGATCGGTTTCATCGTCATGTCACTTGGTAGCGTGGCGATCTTCCTTCACGGCGATAAACGGCGCGAGTTCCGCCACCACACCCAATTTCATTCCCTTGTCCCCTTTATCGCGGCCACTGCCTATCTGGCGATGACGCTGGGCACGGGCGTGATCGAAATCGGCGGCACGACGATCTATTTCCCGCGCTATCTGGACTGGTCGGTGACGACACCGATTCTGCTCACCGGGCTGATCCTGACCGGGCTGCACGAACATCCGCGCCACTCCACCTATATCCTGCCCGCCATCGTGCTCGACGTGATCATGGTCGCGACCGGCCTGGTCGCCGCGCTCACCGAGGATCCGACGCAGAAGCTGATCTGGTTCGCGTGGTCCTGTGCCGCCTTTGCGGGCGTGCTCTACATCCTTTGGAAGCCGGTGCGCGATATCGGCGAAAATCTCGGCGGGGCGATGGAGAACGTCTATCGCGGGAACCTCGTCTTCCTGACCGTGGTCTGGCTGGTCTATCCCGTGGCGTTCGCGATCGGACCGGAATGGCTGGGTATCCTGAGCGGCACGGCTAGCCTTTGGCTGATCCTGGTGCTCGATGTGACGGCCAAGGTCGTTTACGGCTTCGTCGCCACCGCGCGGTTCAAGGCCCTGCCCGACGGAACCCCGGAACAGACCCGCCGCTACGGCTGAATCACCCCATGGCATCCAGCACGTCGTCAAGGCGTGCCGGATCGCCAAGGGCGAGCACCGTCCCGTCGCTATCGGCGTCCAAGGGATTGCCCTGCCAGTCGGACATGGTGCCGCCCGCCCCTTCGACGATCGGCACCAGGGCGGCGTAATCGTAGATCGCCATCCCCGCCTCGCACACGATGTCGACGTGGCCGCTCGCCAGCAGGCCGTAATTGTAGCAGTCCCCGCCATAGACGATGGTGGCCTGGCGCTCGTTTCCGCCCACCGCGCCGGCCAGCTTCATGTAGCCATCGGCCTCGTCCCGGCCGAAATAGTGTGGGCTACTTGTGGCGAGAACGGCCCCTTCGAGCGAGGGACAGGTACGCGCGGCGACGGGCTTGCCATTGAAAGTGGTTCCTCCCCCGACCTGCCCGGCCCAGCGTTCGCGGCCGATCGGCTGATCGATCACGCCGAGTATCGGCCAGCCGTCCTGCAAGAGCGCGATCAGCGTGCCGAAGATCGGGCGTCCCGCCATGAAGCTGATCGTCCCGTCGATGGGATCGAGCACCCAGCGGCGCCCGGCATTTTCGCGAGTCAGGCCGTATTCCTCGCCCAGAATGCCGTCATCGGGCCGCTCCGCTTCGAGAATGGCGCGAATCGCCGCCTCGGCGGCGCGATCCGCTTCGGTGACGGGCGAACGATCCGCCTTGCGCTCGCTGTCCCAGTTTCCGCGAAACAGGGGGCGAATCGCCTCTCCCGCCGCATCGGCGAGGCGGTGAGCGAGCTTGAGGTCGTCGCGGTCGGGCGACTGGTTCTGGAAAGATGGCATGCCCAGCGCCTAGCAGCGCGAGCGCGCCGTGCAAGCCGCACCGCGCAGTTGCGAAACGCCCCTTCGATAGGTTCATACCGGATCATTCACTCTCCACGAGCGGTCTTGATTACTGTCAAAATTTGTACGAATTCGACGCCGCCGGGTCTTGGACAGGATGCTTGGAGCCTAATCGGCGATTTCTAGCTGGGGGTTGGAAATGGCGACGCTGCGCAAGAAGAGAGTATCGAACGATCCGCCTCAACACACGCCTCTGATCGGGCGCACGGGCAGGGCACACGATGGCAATGCGCTCGCGTATAATGTTGCTCCTGCACGCGATCTGCGGCCGTGGGTGGGCTGGTTTGCCGCCACCCATGCGGAAAAGCCCGATAGCGAAGTGCTCGAAGGCGGCATCCTCGGCGATCATGCCGCCATCCGGGTTTTCCAAGGCGGCACCTGGACGGCCCTGACAGCCGATGGGCCGCGCGTCTTCGTTCCGGGCGAAAAAGGCATGGCGCTGTATTTCGGCCCACAGAGCAAGGTTATGCCGACATCGGTCGACGGCTCTTTCAAGGCCATCACCATCTATCTCGGCGTCGGCGGGGCGCAGGCGCTCGGCGCACCGGCGCAGAACGAGACGATCGACCGCGTCATGGATTTCGACGAACTCATGGGGCGCGGCCATTTCGCCTCGCTGTTCGATTTCGCAGCGCCGCCGCAGGCCTGGTACGAAACCTTCGCGCGCAATTTCGGGCGGTATCTGGCCGAAATCACGCCGCCACGTCCCGATCGCATCGCGCTGGAGTTCGAAACGTGCACGCTGGCGGACCCGGATTTCACGCTTCAGGAATTCGCCGAAGCGAACGATGTCTCGATCCGCACCGTCGAACGAGTGGTGCGCAAGGCGTATGGGCTGACACCCAAACAGGTCATGCGCCGTGCCCGCGCGCTCGATCTCGCCGCGGCCTTAATGGGCGTGGCGATGAGCGAGGAAGAGGCGGAAATGAAGCTGCGCTATTTCGACCAGTCGCATCAGATCCGCGAAATCCGCCATTTCTTCGACAGGACTCCGCGCCAATTGCGCGAAGAGAGCAATCCGCTGCTGATGCTCAATCTTGAGATCCGCCAGTCTCGCCGGATGGAGGCGTTGAAGCGCCTCTCGCCGGACAAGCCCGCCCCTTGGCGCGATCCGCGGATGGAAATCCGGCCGCGCTGACATCCGCACTCAGTCGAAGAGCGAGCTGACCGAACTTTCGTCCGCGATCCGGCGCACCGCTTCGCCGATCAGCGGCGCGATGGTGAGAATGCGGATGCGGTCCGAATCCACCGCATCGTCAGTCGCGCGGATCGAATCGGTGATGACCAGCTCCTTGAGCGCCGATTTGTCGACGCGCGCCACCGCGCTGCCCGACAGGACACCGTGCGTGATATAGGCCGCCACGCTGCTCGCCCCCTGATCGAGCAAAGCCTGCGCCGCATTGCAGAGCGTGCCGCCCGAATCGACGATATCGTCGATGAGGATACAATGCCGCCCCTGCACATCGCCGATGATGTTCATCACCTCCGATTCGCCCGGTCGATCGCGCCGTTTGTCGACGATGGCGAGCGGCGCGTTGTCGAGCCGCTTGGCCAGCGCGCGGGCGCGCACCACGCCGCCGACATCGGGGCTGACGACCATTAGATCCTGATCGCCATAGCGCGCCTGGATATCGGCCGCCATCACCGGCGCGGCATAGAGGTTATCGGTCGGGATATCGAAGAAGCCCTGGATCTGCCCGGCGTGGAGATCCACGGCCAGCACGCGGTCCGCGCCCGCATGGGTGATCAGATTGGCGACCAGCTTGGCCGAGATCGGGGTGCGCGGGCCGGGCTTGCGGTCCTGCCGCGCATAGCCGAAATAGGGCACGACCGCCGTGATCCGCCGGGCCGAGGCGCGCTTCAGCGCATCGATGCAGATCAGCAACTCCATGAGATTGTCGTTGGCCGGAAAGCTCGTCGACTGGACCACGAAAACGTCTTCGCCGCGCACGTTTTCGTGGATCTCGACGAAGATCTCCTCGTCGGCGAAGCGGCGCACGCCGGCATCCACCAGCGGCATTTCGAGATAGCCTGCAATCGCCCGGGCGAGCGGCAGATTCGAATTGGCGGCCATGATCTTCATGTGGGAGCGAATCCTTACGTAGCGCGGTTTCGCGCCCCGCCTAGCCGAGCGACATCGGATTGCAACATGAAGGCCGTTTTTGCCCCCAATCCGCCTGCATGCGGGCCTATTTCGCCTGATGCTTGCCCTTGATCCACCGCACTCCTTTATTGGAGACGCGCGAGGACCGTCGCGCACTGGGCGGGGCAGAGGACTTTCCCGCTGCCTACTTCGCTTGGTGCTCGCCCTTGATCCACCGCACGGTGCCCGAGCTCGCGCGCATCACCACGCTTTCGGTCGTCATCTTGCCGTTCCGGCGATATTTCACACCTTCGAGCAAGGAACCGCTGGTGACGCCTGTGGCGGCAAAGATGCAGTCGCCCTTCACCAGATCGTCACGCGTATAGATCCGGTCGAGATCCTCGATCCCCCACTTCGCCGCGCGCGCCTTCTCGTCATCGTTGCGGAACACCAGCCGTCCGTTGAACTGCCCGCCGACGCAGCGCAGGGCCGCCGCCGCCAGCACGCCTTCGGGTGCGCCGCCCTGGCCCATATACATATCGATCGTGGTGTCCTCGTCGGTCACCGCGATCACGCCTGCCACGTCGCCATCGCCGATCAGCACCACACCGCAGCCCAGCGCGCGCAATTCGGCGATGAGATCGGCATGGCGCGGACGGTCGAGCACGCAGACGATGATCTCGCCCGGCTCCACGCCCTTGGCCTTGGCGACTGCCTTCACGTTTTCGCTCGGCGATTTGGCGAGGTCGATGATCCCGTCGGGATAGCCCGGCCCCACCGCCAGTTTGTCCATATAGACGTCGGGCGCGTTCAGAAGATCGCCTTCGCCCGCCGCCGCCAGCACGGCCAGCGAGTTCGGCCCGGCCTTGGCAGTGATGGTCGTGCCTTCGAGCGGATCGAGCGCGATGTCGATCTTGGGCCCCTTACCCGGCGCGCCGCCGACCTTTTCGCCGATATAGAGCATCGGCGCCTCGTCGCGCTCGCCTTCCCCGATCACGACCGTGCCGTCCATATACAGCTCATCGAAAGCCTGGCGCATCGCTTCGACCGCGGCGGCGTCGGCGGCCTTTTCATCGCCCCGCCCGATCAGCTTGGAAGCCGCGACCGCCGCCGCCTCGGTCACACGGACCATTTCGAGCACGAGGATACGGTCGAGCGGATTGCGAGCAGTGTCGGTGGTCGAGTTCATGGCCGGTTCAGTCCCCAAAGCGGTCTTTGAGCGGCGGAGTAGACAGGGAGGATGGGCTTGTCGAGACAATCGGCGCCAGGGCTGGTGCGCATACCGTTTCGAACCGGCCAGATCGGGCGAAGGTTGCCGCTACCCGCGATAACCTTCTTGTTTCTCGCCGCGCCCGCCGCCCTCGCCGCCCAGCAGGCCGAACCGATCGCGTCGCCCACGCAGGCAAGCCCGCCCGAACGAGTCGATCTTCTCGCCCAGAGCCGTGAGATTGCCAGCGAGAATGCGGAAGGCGAGCTCGAAAATTGCAGCGAGACCGACGAAGCGACGCTGATTTCGGGCGAGATCGTCGTCTGCCGAAGGTCGCGGGACGATACCGCTGCCTACGGCTTCGACAAAAAGGCCTGGGAAGAGCGCTATGCCGCCGAAACGCGCGGGGCCGATCCGGTCGATGTCGCAGGGCCCGGCATCTTTCGCGGTGCGCCGACCGTCGGTGGCCTGTGCATACCGGGCCTGCAGAAATGCCCTCCTCCGCCTGCGATCGTGGTCGATTTCGCGGCTCTGCCCGAAGCGCCGCCGGGATCGGATGCAGACCGGATCGCGCGCGGCCTCCCGCCGCTCGGTCGCGACGGGCCGCGCCTGCCGCTGCCGCCTGCGCAGAACGCCGACACGCTCGATCTGCCTCCCCCGCCCGATTTTGCGGACGAGGACGAGGCCGCGCCCGTCAGTCCCGAAGGATCGGCAGCACCAGCGGCGCCGCAGTAAGGCTGTCCGACCCGTCGAGCAGGTCGAGCGCCTTGGCTACGCAGCGTTCGGGGCCTTCATGCGTGACCATGGCCACCAGCACTTCGCCCCCGTCCTGATCGCGGCCCTGCTGTATCAGGCTTTCGATCGAGACATCGGCGTCGCGCATCGCGGCGGTGATCTCGGCAAGGACGCCGGGACGATCGGTGACGGTGAAGCGGATATAGTCGCGGCCCACACGGTGGCCGGGATCGGCAGGTGCCATGGCGACAAGGTCCGAAACCGGGACCGAGAACGGCGCGCCGATATCGCCGCGCGCGATGTCGATCAGGTCGGAAACGACCGCACTCGCGGTCGGCCCGTCGCCTGCGCCGGCACCCTGGAACAGCAGGCGGCCGGAGAAATTCCCTTCCGCCACCACGGCATTGGTCGGCCCGTCGACATGGGCGAGCGGGTGGTGCTTAGGCACAAGGCAGGGGCGCACGCGCTGGAGCAGGCGGGGCGATCCGTCTTCCGCCATATCGCAATCGGCGATACCGACGAGGCGGATGACGAAGCCGAGCGTGTCGGCGCGAGCGATGTCGGCGGCGCGTACTTGCGTGATGCCCGTCACCGAAACCGCGTCGAAATCGATTCGCGCGCCGAAGCCGATCGCGGCCAGGATGGCGAGCTTGTGTGCCGCGTCCACCCCTTCGATGTCGAAGGCGGGATCCGCCTCGGCATAGCCCTTGGCTTGCGCTTCGGACAGGACGGCACCGAAATCCGCGCCGCTCTTTTCCATATGCGTCAGGATGAAATTGCAGGTTCCGTTGAGAATGCCCGATACGCGCTCAATCGCGTTCGCCGCCGCCCCTTCGCGCAATCCCTTCACCACCGGAATGCCGCCCGCGACTGCCGCTTCGAATTTGAGCGCAGCGCCGCCGATGGCGGCCGCTTCGGCCAGCGCCATCCCGTGATGCGCGACCATCGCCTTGTTGGCCGTGACCAGCGACTTGCCCGCATTGAGCGTGCGGCGCGCCAGCGCCAACGCCGGGCCGTCCGACCCGCCGACGAGCTCGACCACCACATCGACATCGTCACGCTCCGCCAGCGTGGTCATGTCGTCGCACCAGGCATAGGGCGACAGATCGACACCGCGATCGCGTTGGCGATCTCGCGCGCTGACCGCGACGATTTCGAGTGGCCGTCCCGCCCGCGCTTCCACCACGGCGCGATTGGTTTCAAGGAGGCGCAGGACGCCCGCCCCGACCGTGCCCAGTCCGGCGAGCGCGATGCGCAGGGGTTTCGCGGCGGCCTCAGACATCGACCGTCTCCTTTGCGGTTTCGGCGATATAGGGTCCGAAAGCCTGTCGCACGGTATCGGGGATGCGGCGGGGCTCTCCGCTGTCGAGATCGATATGGACCTGGACCAGCGCGATCTCGGCGCGCAGATCGTTTTCTCCGGAAGTCTCGCCGGCCCCGTGCAGCTCCATCCGCATCTGCATGCTCGAATTGCCGATCCGCAGGACCGTCAGCCGTCCCTCGACTAGTTCCTCCAGCCGAATCGGGCGCAGATAATCGACCTCGGCCTTGCGGATGTGGAATTCGATGTCGGGCATGCCTTCGGCGCGGCGCGCCCGGAAGAACTCCGACACGACGACATCGGCATATTCGAGATAGCGCGAATTGAAGACGACCGCCTGGGGATCGACTTCGGAATAGCGCACGCGGAAACGATGGGAAAACGGATCTGCCATGCCCTCGCGCCTAGCCGAGCGTGCGGCGGGGTGGGAACCAGTTTGTCTTGCCGCAGCCCTAGCTCTGGTTCGAACCGCGCCGTCGCTCGCACGCGCCGAGGCGGCTGATCACGTAACTGTAATCCTCCGCGGCGCGCGCGCGGCTTTCCGCATCGCGCGACAGATTCGCCTCGGCAGGCAGAGTGCGTGGCAAAGCGCAGGCGAGGCGATACCATTCGAGAGTACCGGTGCGCGGCGGTCGCGCCGCCTGGTCGACGATCTCGGTCCACGACACGCCCCAGCGCGGTTCCATCCCCGGACGGCGCACGACGGTGATCGAAACCGGCCCGTCATTCGCCGTGTCGAGGAACAGCTGCGTTTCCGATTCGCCCACCAGCGTGCCTGCGATGGACAGCGCGTCGCGCACGCCGGTCACCTGAGGCGGGCGATCGGCGGCCGCCAGCTGTTCGAGCACGGGTCGCAGGCGCGCGTCGAGATCGGGCGTCCAGGCAAGCTGGGCACGCGGATCGACCAATTGCAGCTCGTTCGGCCGACCCGAGACCGGGCGGGCGAACAGGACCACCTCCTGCTTCTTGAACTTGGGTACCTTGCCCTTCGCATCGAGAGGTACGTCGACGAGATAGCGCAGCGATTCGCCGACCGGGACATTGCCCGCGAGCAGCGCCTGGGTCTGTGCCTCGACATAGAGGCGCGCGAAGCCGGGCGCGAGGTTCGGAGCCCGCTCGGGCTTGAGGACCGCCTGGTCCTTGATCCGCGCCTTCAGGACCAGCGGCGCGCCCTCGGCCAGCGCGACCAGATCGGCATAGGTCGGCGCTGTGGACGCTGGCGGCACGGTCTGTGCCACGACAGGAGATGCCGACAGCGTAGCAAAGCTGGCAGCAAACAGCGCGAGGCGCATTGAGCGGGCGATAAAGGTCATGGGCGTTCCAGTGTTTGAGCCGATCGGAAGATTTACCAGTCGATCTTGCGCGCGACCGGTTCCATCGCGACCGCGCACCTTGGTTCGAATTGGAGGCCCTAAGCGGTGAATCAAGGGTTAACCGATAAAGCGATTGCCCCGTACGGTCACCATGGCTACAGGATCGGGCGGTCCGGGGATAAAGATTACAAAATTGCCCCGGCGGGTCCGCAGCGGACCTTTTCGGAAACTTCCGATGGCTGACGCCGTTGGAGGGGCTTGGGAAGGATGTCGGCGGAACACCAGAACGCCGTCCGGGTAACGCTACGACGTCCCGGATGAATGGCCGCCGGGTCCGCCCGGTACGGACGATGGAGTGATGCGACCGAATGGCTTATGCTGACCAACAGATGAGCGGCAATCGCGTAATCGCGATTATTATCGTTGCCCTCATCCATATTGCCCTAGGCTACGCGCTCGTCACCGGTCTCGCTTACGAGGCTGCTACCAAGGTGCTCGAACGCGTGACCACGATCGATGTGGAAGAGCCCCCGCCCCCGCCTGAGCCGGAGGAGGAGCCCC
>NZ_JAGHQR010000003.1:0-466320 GCF_017744235.1 Erythrobacter sp. A6_0 | reverse complement strand
CGATCCGGATTCCGCCGCCCGCCCCCATGGCGCCGCCGGCCCCGCCGCCCGCACCGCCGCCCCCGCCGCCGCCGCCTTCGCAGGCTCGTAGCGTGTCGCCGGATAACGCAGCTCGGTGGGCCGCTCGGATCCAGTCCGACTATCCCTCCAGCGCCCTGCGGCGTGACGAGTCCGGAACGGTCACCATGCGGATCACCGTTGGTGCCAACGGCCGTGTGGAGGCTTGTTCGGTAACGGGGAGCTCAGGGTCGAGCGCACTCGACGACGCGGCCTGCCGTGGGATGCAACGTTACGCCCGGTACAATCCCGCGCTGAACGCTGCCGGTAATCCGATTTCCGCGACAACCACGCAATCCATTCGCTACGTCCTGCCCGATTGATGCGGCGTCGCTAAAGCAATAACGATTTTCAAGAGGACCACTCGCTATGATTACTCAACTTCTTGCCGTCGCGGGCGAAGCCGCTCCGCAGAACCAGTTCGGCTTCATGGAAGCCATGGAACAGGGCGGTGTCATCGCCTGGGCCATCTTCACCGTGCTGGTGATCATGTCGGTCGGTTCGTTCTACATCCTGTTCACCAAGCTGTTCGAACAGCGCAAGATCATGAGCCAGTACGACAGCGTGCGCTCGCAGTTCTGGCGTGCCAACACGCTCGACGAAGGGGCCAAGAAGCTCGATTCGAACAGCGCATGGCGCCAGCTGGTGGACGATGCGGTGAAGGCTCGCGAAACCCACACCAAGATGGGCGACAACCTCGAGGCGCATGACTGGCTGCATGGCTCGCTCGCGCGTTCGGAAGCGTCGATCAACGCGCGCCTCGCCGGTGGCCTTCCCTTCCTCGCCACTGTCGGCGCGACTGCACCGTTCGTCGGCCTGCTGGGTACGGTTATCGGTATCTACCGCGCCCTGATCAACATCGGCCTCGCCGGTTCGGCCTCGATCGATAAGGTCGCCGGTCCCGTCGGTGAAGCGCTCATCATGACCGCCATCGGCCTGCTGGTCGCGGTTCCGGCCGTGCTTGCCTACAACTGGCTGCAGAGCCGCAACAAGCGCATCGCCGAGCGTCTGTCGGGCTTCTCGACCGATCTTCTCGCGAACATCAGCTCGAACGGTGCGGTGCGTCCTGCGGTGATGACGTCGACGTCGACCCAGGCTTCGGCCAAGGCCACCAAGACGGCTCCGGCGGCGGCGAAGCCCACCACGGCGACGACCTCGACCACCACGACCACCCGGAAGTAATCCGGCTCGGCGGGCCGGTGCGATCCTTTCAGGCTCGCCTCGGCCCGCCCCGGTCCTGCGGACCGGAACGCATTCGGGTTCTTGCGGAACCCACGAAACAACGGAACGGATAGGATAAACCATGGCGGTTGCAGTAGGCGGCGGTGTCGAGACCCCGATGTCGGACATCAACACCACCCCCCTCGTGGACGTGATGCTGGTGCTTCTGATCATCTTCCTGATCGCGGTTCCGGTCGCGATCCAGACGATCGAGAAGCTTCGCCTCCCGATCTTCGAATCGGTGGAATCGAAGGACAAGGTCGAGAACCTGCTTCTCACGGTCAGCACGACCGATGCGAGCGGCCTCAGCGCCGGCGAGCCCGGCTATGCCGGCGCCTCGCGCGACGGGCAGTGCCGCGTCTATTTCAACAACATCACCCCGGTGACCTCGCAGGAACTGTACGACCAGGCCTTCGAACGTCTCGACGCGATCGTGCAGCGTGCGGGCGGTGCCGACCAGATCCGTCAGGATCCGGACCTCATCCCGCAGGTGCATATCCGCGGTGACGTGAACGCACCGTGGTCTTGCGTGGCCGGTGCGATCTACAACGTCCAGGCGGCGGGTTATCCCACGGTGGGCTTCATTTCGAACCCGGTCGATCCGAACGGCTGATCTGCCGGTTCGAGCCCAGGTTTCGCGTTTCAAAGAGTTTCAGGAGTAACCCATCATGGCAATGTCAGGCGGTAAGGACGATGGCGCCCCGATGATCGAGATGAACATGACGCCGTTGATCGACGTCCTGCTCGTGCTCCTCATCATGTTCATCATCACCATCCCGGTCGCCACCCACGCGGTGAATATCGACCTGCCCCAGCCCAACCCGAATCCTCCGCCCGAGGATCAGATCGACCCGATCAAGAACAAGATCGTTCTGACGCAGACCGACGAGATCCTGTGGAACGGCGATACGCTCAACGAGGCGGAGCTGGTGCGTAATCTCAATCTGACGCGCGACATCGTGCCCGAGCCCGAATTGCAGTTCGAGCCCGAAGCCCTCGCGAGCTATGAATTGTCGGCTCGCGTCCTCAACGTCATCAAGGCGAGCGGCGTCACCAAGTTCGGCTTCGTCGGAAACGAGCGTTACCGCACGTTCGGCAGCACGACCGCACAGTAAGCGGACATACCAAGACTTCACGAGAGGGCGGCTTCGGCCGCCCTTTTTGTTTTCCAACTCAAATGCTTCGCGAAGCATCGTGCGCTCAGACCGAAGCCCGCAGTACGCGGCTCATGTGAACCGCTCCGACCGCGCTAGCTGTCTCATGCCTTCGCGTTTAAAAGATCGGTCACAATCGCTGACGACACCCCGCACATGGCCGCTGCCGCCGCTTGTTTCTGGGGCAAGATTCCCCTCGATTGCGCCCTCCGCTTTGTTATGTTATTATATAGCGATCAAATAGGGGAGAATAACGATGGCTATGGCGCTTTCCGCATCCGACACCCAACCCATGGGCGAGATGAACACCACACCCCTGATCGATGTCATGCTGGTGCTTCTCATCATGTTCATCATGGTGATCCCCGCCGCCACACACTCGGTCGAACTCGACCTCCCTGCCCCTTGCACGGATTGTCCGCTTCCCAATCTCGAGCCAACGCGGAACAAGATCGTCATCGACGGAAGCGACCGCGTGCTCTGGAATGGCGAGGCGATCGATCAGCGCCAGCTATCGAGGCTGTTGGTCCTGTCCCGCGATCTCCCGATCGAGCCCGAGCTGCAATTCGAACCCGCAGCCAATGCCAGCTACGCCGCGTCGTCCCGCACGCTAGCGACGATCAAGGCCAGCGGCGTGACCAAATTCGGCTTCGTCGGGAATGAGCGCTACCGCCAATTCTAGGCTCGCTCCAATTTGGGTCGAGGCCGGATAACAATGGAGAGCGCTGCACCGCTTAATCCGGACCGTCGGAAAAATCCTCGACCCGCATAGCTTCGCCAGCCAGGCTCTCGGCCTCGAGCAGCAATTCGTCGTCCACCGCCCCTTGCGGCGTAGCCTCGCGTCCGATCATGACCATGACCGGCACGGCCAGCGGGCTGACCCGATCGAGTTCGACATGCACCAATTGCTCGCCCGCCCGATCGAGCAGATCGCCAAGGCGGCCGACATCGGTCATCCGCGTCCGCGCATCGGCCCAGGCGGCTTCCAGCAGCACGTGATCCGGCTCGTATTTGCGTAGCACGTCGTAGATCAGGTCGGTCGAGAAGGTGACTTGCTTGCCCGTCTTGCGCTTGCCTGGATGCTGGCGTTCAACCAGCCCGCCGATCACCGCCACCTCGCGGAAAGCGCGCCGCAGCAGGTGCGAATTCTGCACCCATTCAATGAATTCGTCTTGCAGAATATCGGGGGAAAGGAGCGGCGCGGGATCCTTCACCGGCTTCAGGCCCCAGACTGCCAGCGAATAATCGTTGGCGACGAAGCCCCCCGGCAACAGCCCGCGATCCTCCATCCGCCGCGTGATCAGCATGCCCAGGCTCTGGTTAGCGTTCCAGCCTTCGAAGGTGTAATAGACGGTGTATTCGCGCCCTCCGCGCGGGAAACTTTCGACAAGCAATTGCCCCGGACCCGGCATTTGCGAACGCCAGTCCTGCACTTCCAGCCATTCGCGGACATCGTCGGGGAAGCGCGCCCACCCAGTACGATCGACCAGCATCTCGCGCACCCGGTTAGCGAGATGCGTGGTCAACGGCAGGCGCTGCCCGCCGTAGGAAGGGATCATGGCCGAAGATTTCGCCGCTCGCACCAGGATCTCCATCTCCTGCAGCTTAACCACCTCCAGGCTCATGCCCGCAAAGGCGAATGTGTCGCCGGGAGATAGCGAGGCGGCGAAACGCTCCTCAACCTTGCCGAGCGAGCGCCCGCCCCGGTTCGAGCCAGCGGTGATACGTACGTCGAGCATTTCGGAATCGATGATGATCCCGGCATTCAGCCGATGTCGGGCGGCCTGTTCGGGATGCGCCAGCCGCCATATGCCGCCCCCTTCGCCATCCCCTTCGCGCACGATGCGCTTGAATTTGTCATAGGCACGCAGCGAGTACCCGCCCGTGGCGACGAATTCGAGCACGCGGTCCCACGCCGTCTCGTCCACCCAGGCATAGGACAGGCTCGTGCGGATTTCCGCCAGCAGCGCAGCCTCGCCAAAAGGCTCCGCGCAGGCGCAGGCCATGACATGCTGGGCCAGCACGTCGAGACCGCCGGGGCGGAACTCCTCCCCGTCGCGCTGCCCTTCGTCGACCGCTTCCTTGGCGGCGGTCGCTTCCAGAAATTCGAAGCGGTTGCCGGGCACCAATAAAGCGCGGCTACGCTGGTCGAGCCGGTGATTGGCGCGTCCGATCCGCTGCAAGAGGCGCGACGAGCCCTTGGGTGCGCCCATCTGGACGACCAGGTCGATATCCCCCCAATCGACTCCCAGATCGAGGCTGGCGGTGGCCACCAAAGCGCGTAGTTCGCCCCGCGCCATCGCCCCTTCGACCTTGCGGCGCGCTTCCTTGCCCAGCGATCCGTGGTGGATGCCGATCGGCAGCGTGTCCTCGTTCACGTCCCACAGGTTCTGGAAGATATATTCGGCCAGAAAGCGCGTATTGGTGAAGATCAGCGTGGTGCGGTTGGCCTTGATCGCTTCGTAAAGCTGCGGGATCGCCCAGGTGGCGGCGTGGCCGCCCCAGGGCACACGCTCTTCGTCGGGCAGGAGGATTTCGACTTCGGCGGGCGCGCCCGCTTCGCCTTCCACCATCGCGACCGCTTCGATCTCGCTCTCGTCCCCGGTTTTGAGCGGCGCAAGCCATTCGCGAAACCCTTCAGGGTTCGCCAACGTGGCCGAAAGCGCGGCGCGCTGCATATCGGGCGCGATGGCCTGAAGGCGAGACAGGGCCAGCGCCAGCAGATCGCCGCGCTTGCCGGTGGCAAAGGCGTGCACCTCGTCGATCACGACGCGCTTCAACCCGGCGAACATGGCGAAACTGTCGGGATAGCTCAGAAGGAGCGACAGGCTTTCGGGCGTGGTCAGCAGGACATGCGGCGGTTTGGTACGCTGGCGCTTCTTGCGATCGGACGGCGTATCGCCGCTGCGCGTCTCGACCCGGATGGGCAGACCCATCTCCTCGATCGGCGCGATGAGATTGCGCTGCACGTCATGCGCCAGCGCCTTGAGCGGGGAGACGTAGAGTGTGTGCAGCCCGCCGGGCGGCTCCGTCTCTCCCAGCCGTGAGGGGCAGAAGGCGGCCAGCGTCGGCAGAAATCCCCCCAGCGTCTTGCCCGCCCCCGTGTCCGCGACGAGCAGGGCGTGGCGGCCCGCATCGCTCGCCGCAAGCATTTCGGCCTGGTGGCGCCGCACGCGCCAGCCGCGGCCAGCGAACCAAGCTTCGATCTCAGGCGGTATCGGGGGCGTGCTCACCAAGAGATAGCGCGGGATGGGGCGCGGTGTTCCGCCCGTGTCCCATCCGGCGCGAAGTTCAATGCCAATACTACTCCACTTCGGGCTCCTCGCCCTCTCCGTGCGGTATCACCATATCGCCCAGCGCATCCGGTTCCACGCCCAGCAGATCGGCCATGCGCGCGCGCTGAGCCGCCGACAGGTCCGCATAGTCCCGCTCCGCCGGGAGGCTTTCCAGCGCCGCCTCCATCGAAGTTTCCATCTCGGTGAACGAGCCCACCATTTCCGGGAGGGCCTCCATCGTGGCGCCCATGACCTGAGGGTCCGCGAACAGGGCCATGGACTGGCGCGCGAATTCGCTCCCGGTCGGGGTCGCGAAGAAGCTGGAGATATCGGCAAGCTGCGCTTCGTCGAACCGGACCGCATAGGCCTTTGCCAATCCCGCGCGTACGGGGGGCTCCACCGCGGCGAACGCGCCGCCCATATTCGCGATGAGCGCGTCCACCATGGTGTCGGCCCGCCGGTCCCACGCGGGATCGAGCATGGTCAGAAGCTCTCTCTTCTCCGCATCGCCCAATTCCGCGATGGCCGCTTCGTCGAGCGTAAGCCTGCTGGCGAGGATGAAGTCGGGCTCGGAAAACATGGCCATCATCGGACGCATGGTCTTTTCCATCATGTCGCGCATCATTTCGCCATAGAAGCCCTCGGGCATCATCGTCGCCACGATGGCGGTGGCGGCGGGGAGGCGCGCTTCCTGGTCGGCAGTTAGCGGTTCGGCCTGGAACATCCCGCTCATCATCTCGAGCACGGCGGCTTCGTCCATGGCCCCGCCGGCTTCGGCAGGCTCCAGAGCGACCTCGCCCTCGACCTTCCCAATCTCGATATCCTGCGCTGCCAAGGGCGAGGACAGGCCGAGCGAAAGCGTGCCCAGGGCCAGCGAAAATGCAGTCTTCTTCATGATATGTCCCCCCTCTCTTTTACCTCAGTGCCCGACGCTCTCGCCGCGCTCCAGCCCCGACAGGGACAGCTGTTCGTCGATCTGCGCCATCAGGCGGGCGAGCCCTTCTTCGCTGTCGCTTTCCGCACGTGCGACGAGGACGTCCTGCGTGTTGGATGCGCGCAGCAGCCACCAGCCGTCCGGCGTCGAGACCCGCACCCCATCGGTCCCGTCGACGTCGGCGTCGCTGCCCGCAAGCCGCTCCTCGACCTCGCGGATCGCAGCGAATTTGCGGCTTTCATCGACCTGGAAACGCAGTTCGGGTGTGTTGACCATGGCGGGCATGCCCCCGCGCAGATCGGTCACCGACCGGCCAAGCCGCGCGCTCGCCGCGATCAGGCGCACGCCGGCATAGAGCGCATCGTCATACCCGTAATAGTCATCGGCGAAGAATACATGTCCGCTCATCTCGCCTGCCAGCGGAGCGCCCGTTTCCTTCATCTTGGACTTGATCAGCGAATGGCCGGTCTTCCACATCAGCGGATTGCCCCCGCACCGCGCCACATGATCGAACAGGGCGCGGCTCGCCTTTACATCGGCGATGACCGTGGCGCCCTGCCGGTTTTTCAAAGCGTCCTCCGCATAGATCATCAGCAATTGATCGCCCCAAACCACCCGGCCTTCACCATCGATCGCGCCGATCCGGTCGCCGTCGCCGTCGAAAGCCACTCCGAAATCGAGGTTCTTCTCGGCGACGAGCGTGCGCAGATCCGCCAGATTCGCCTCGACCGTAGGATCGGGATGATGATTGGGAAAAGTGCCGTCGACATCGGTGAAAAGAAGGTGGTGCTCGCCCGGCAGCTTCGCGGCGAGCATTTCGAGCGCGGGTCCGGCAGCGCCATTGCCCGCGTCCCAGCCGACCTTGAGATCCGCGAGCGCAGCAGGGTCGACATCGCCAAGGCCCATCAACAGGCGCTCGACATACTCGCTCAGAATCTCGCGGCTCTCGACGCTGCCCGCGCCTTCGTCCCAGTCGCCCGTCGCGGCCATTTCGCCCAGTTTCTGGATATCCGCGCCGAAAAACGGACGGCCCTGAAAGACCATCTTGAAGCCGTTGTAATTGGCGGGATTGTGGCTGCCGGTTATCTGAATGCCGCCATCCACATCCTCGCTTGAGGCTTCGGCGTAATAGAGCATCGGCGTCGCGCCGAGGCCGATCGTCACGACATCGCAGCCGCTCGCCGTCAATCCCTCGACCAGCGCGTGCTCGAGCATGGGGGAACTGATCCGTCCGTCATAGCCCACCGCGACCTTGCTGCCGCCCGCGCGCCGCAGCAGCGTCGCAAAACCGCGCCCGATGGCACGGGCATCGTCCGCACCCAGCGTTTCGCCGATAATGCCGCGAATGTCATATTCGCGCAGGACTGTGGAATCGAATTGGTGTGTCATTCACGAGGCTCCGATGGATCGGTTCCGATCTGGTTCAAAAGAAGGTCGCGCGCGGCGTTGATTTCGGCAAGGCGCGCCGTACTGCCGCCGCGATCGGGATGAGTCTGCGCGGCAAGGCGGCGATGCGCCTCGCGTATCGTGCGCGCATCGGCGTCGGTCGCCACGCCCAACATGCGGCGCGCCCACGTCAGCTCTTTGGTCCGCGTCGGAGCAGTGCGTAGATACTCCCACGGCCATTTACCAAACAGCCAGCGGGAGGCGATCGCCAGCAGGGCGGCGATCACCAGCCAGCGGATCATGCCGCCTTGTCCTCCAGGCCGATGCCGGGAAGGCGCAGGCTGGCGATGAGACCGCGCAGTTCCTGCCGCGCGACGAGGTGGCTGGTGCCGAGATCGCCGAGATGCCCCTTGTCGAGCAGGGTCAGGCCCGAGGGGAAAAGCTCGCGATAGATCACACGCTCCGACAGGCCCTTGGCGATGCGGAAGCCGACCCGCTTGGACATTTCCGCCAGCGCCTTTTCCAGACGCGCCATATTGCGCGCTTCGGTATAACCGGTGCGGTTCCTGACTACGACCCAATCCAATTCGCGCCGATCCTGCTCCAGCCCCATGCGCGAGCGTTTGAGGCGCGCTTCCCAGATCAGTTCGGCGTAGAAGGACAGCTTCTTAACCTTGAACGTTTCGGCATCGACCTGGCCGATGAGGTCGAAATCGACGAAGCTGTCGTTCATCGGCGTGACCAGCGTGTCGGCCTGTTCGGCGGCGATGCGCGCCATCGGATCGTCGCGCCCCGGCGTGTCGACAATCAGGAAGTCGGCCGTCTGCGCGAACCGGTCGAGCGTCGCTTCGAGCGTTTTCTCGTCCTGGCCTGCCGCCGTTCCGTCGAAAACCTCGCAGGTCGGCGTCGGCAGTTCGATTCCGCGCTTTGCCTGAATGGCCTCGCGGTTCTCGATATAGCGATGCATCGTGCGCTGACGCGGATCGAGATCGATCGCGGCGACCGTCTTGCCCATATAGGCGAGCGCCACCGCCACGTGGACCGCCGTGGTCGATTTGCCGGTCCCGCCCTTCTCGTTGGCGAAGACGATGCGATGGGCACGATTGTGAGACAAGGGGTGCGCTGCTTTCCGTGTTCGTACGTCGAGTATTGTCGCGCCCGAACCGATGCGGCTAGGGCGGTCCCGGCCATAACCGAAGGGTGCCCCCGTGCAAACCGCGACCACGCTCGAAATGTTGAGAAGCTTCATCGCCGGGCTGCGCGAGGAAGGCGGCGGCTCGATCGCACTCGTGCCGACGATGGGCGCGCTGCACGAAGGGCATCTGACACTGATCCGCGAAGCGCGGGCGCGCGCCGACCATGTCGTCGCCTCGATTTTCGTCAATCCGCGCCAGTTCGGAGCGAACGAGGATCTCGACGCCTACCCCCGCCAGTTGGCGCGCGACAGCGACCTTCTGGCGGGCGAGGGCGTGGCCGTGCTTTGGGCGCCCGCGCCGAGCGAGGTCTATCCTGAAGGCTATGCGACCAATGTCTCGGTCAGCGGGGTCAGCGCAGGGCTCTGCGGCGCGGATCGGCCGGGTCATTTCGACGGCGTGGCAACGGTGGTGCTGAAGCTCTTCAACCAGGTTCGACCCGACATGGCGCTTTTCGGCGAGAAGGACTGGCAGCAACTCGCCGTGATCCGCCGCATGGCCCGCGATCTCGACCTGACCTTTCCGCATGTCGCGGCCATTTACGGCGTCGGGATCGTGCGCGAGGCGGACGGGCTCGCGATGAGCAGCCGCAACGCCTATCTCTCGCCCGACGATCGCCAGCGCGCCGCCGCTCTGCCCCGCGCGATGGAGGATGCGGCGGCCGTGATCGCTGATGGCGGCGATGCCGCGCGCGCTCTGGGCAATCTGAAGGAAACGCTGCGCGTGGCAGGCTTCGAAAGCGTCGATTACGCCGAATTGCGCGATGCGGACAGCCTGGCCCCGCTGGAGAGCGATAACGGCAATGCGCGCCTGTTCGTCGCCGCGCGGATCGGCGGCACACGCCTGATCGACAATCGCGCGGTCTAAAGAACCGGTTGAGCGATTAGAATCTTGGCGTCGCCTTCAATCGAAAGCGACGACCAGTCGCGAACCAGCGCACATTGCCCTGCCGCGACCCTTTCGCCCTCAATCGTGGCGCTTCCTGAAACCGGGATGACGAGAAAGGCGCCCTCATACCGCGCCCTCACGTCAGGCGAGGCCGCGCCATCGAGCCGATCGAGCCGGAACAGCGGTCCCTCTACCAGAGTGACCTCCCCCGTTTCCGCCACGCGGCGCCTCATGCGCGGAGGATGCGGTTCACCCTTGGCGACTGCGATTGCCGCATCGAGATGCAGTTCGCGCGGGCGCCCATAATCGTACAGGCGATAGGTTATGTCGCTGTTCTGCTGGATTTCGATCAGGCTGCACCCTGCTCCGATTGCGTGCACTGTGTTGGCGGGGATATAGAAGAAATCGCCTGGGACGACATCGAACCAGGCCATTCTCGCTTCGATCGAGCCGTCGAGAGCGGCCGATTTGAGCGTTTCGGCGTCGAGCGGTTCCTCGAAACCGATACCGATCCGCGCACCCGGTTCGCAAGCGGTGATCAACCAACACTCTTCCTTGCCTTCGCTCCTGCCGGTCGCAGCCAGAGCCTGAGCGTCGTCGGGATGGACCTGGACGGACAGATTTTCGCTGGCGAATAGATATTTGACGAGCAGATCGTCGAGCGCGGCCGGCGGTTCGAACCAGATTTCACCGATGCGCTTTCCTTCGGGTGCCACGAACGGTGCGGGCAGCCGATCACGCCCCCAGGGTTTTTCGACCGAGCGGACCGGAAGAAGCGAACTCATTCGTGCTTATCCTGGTTCTGGGCGCCCGTGAGTTTTCCGACCTTTTGCGTCCCGTCCACGGTGGTCACCAGCACCTCGTCGCCATCGACAACGATGCAAAGGTCCTCGAGACCGATCGCCGAAACGCGCGGGCCATCGGTTTCGATGAGGACATTGCGGCAGTCGACCAGTTCCGCCCGCCCGATGACTCGATTGCCGTCCGCATCGCCTGGACGCTTATCGCGCACCACATGCCAGTTGCCGATATCCGACCATCCCATATCGACCGGTACGACGGCAGCCCGATCGGTTTTTTCCATGACGGCATAGTCGATCGATTCGCTGGGCACGGCGGCGAACAGTTCCGCATCGGGTTCGAAGCGATTGTCCTTCTCGTGACCGGTCGCGACCGCGTTCGCCACCGCATCAGCGATATCGGGTCGGTGGGCTGCGAGCTCTTCGAGATAACGCCCGGCGGTGAAAACGAAGATACCTCCGTTCCAATCGTATCCGCCGTCTTCGACAAAAGCTTTGGCGCGGTCACGATCGGGCTTCTCCACAAAGCGCTCGATCTCGTACGCGCCGTCCCCCATGGCATCGCCGCGTTTGATATATCCAAAGCCGGTCTCGGGCGCGGTCGCGCGGATCCCAAAGGCCACGAGCCGTCCTTCGCGCGCCAGTTCCGCCCCCCGGCGCGCCGCTTCGATAAAGGCTTCGGTATCGGAGATGTGATGATCGCTCGGACAAACGAGCATGACCTGATCCGCAGGCAGCCGCAAAGCCGCAAGTGCGATCGCCGCGGCAGTGTTGCGCGCGCTCGGCTCCACGATGATCGATACGTCGCCCTCGAGAGTCTCGCTCTCCACATGGTCGAGATGACCCTTACCGGTCACGATCATCGCCGAGGCGAATGCGCTGTCGCCCTGCGTCCTTGCTAGCGCCTGACCGAACAGCGTCTCATCGCCCACAAGCGGCAGGAAGGGCTTGGGTCTCGAAATTCGGCTACGCGGCCACAACCGCGTGCCGCTACCGCCGCAAAGAATTACGGGTGAAATACTCTCGCTCATGCGATGGCGCTTATTGCTCCGCCACGTCGCGGGCAAGCCAAGATGGTGGGAAAATCAGATGCGTGTCATGTTTACTGTGGCGAAGAGCGTGCGAAACACGGCGAAGCGATGAAAATCATGGAGCGGGTAGCGGGAATCGAACCCGCATAACTAGCTTGGAAGGCTAGGGCTTTACCACTAAGCTATACCCGCCCGCTGCACGTTTCGGCAGGCGCCGCCTTTGCCACTCCTGGCGGCGCGTCGTCAACTGGTTTGCATCGGCCGGTTTGCGCAATACCGTGCGCGCGCTTTTTTTCGGCGGCCGATCACCGGGCGCTTGTCCGTGCGACACGAAATGTTTCTTCCGTCGCGTCGGGCCCGACCTTACCTCGCCATCCATCATGACCAGCCGAACCCATCTCGACCGGCTTGAGGCCGAAAGCATCCATATTCTGCGTGAAGTCGTCGCCGAGGCGGCCAAGCCCGTCATGCTGTACTCGGTCGGCAAGGACAGTGCAGTGATGCTGCACCTGGCCCGCAAAGCCTTCCATCCCGCCCCGCCTCCCTTCCCGCTTCTCCATGTCGACACGACCTGGAAATTTCGCGCCATGTACGAGCTGCGCGAAAAGGCGGCGAAGGATGCAGGCATGGAATTGCTCGTCTGGCAGAACCCCGAGGCCAAGGAGCGCGGTATCAATCCGTTCGATCACGGCCCGCTCCATACCGATATGTGGAAGACGCAGGGGTTGAAGCAGGCGCTCGACCATTCCGGGTTCGATGCGGCGTTCGGCGGCGCACGGCGCGACGAGGAGAAGAGCCGCGCGAAGGAACGCGTGGTCAGCTTCCGCAGTGCCAGCCACGCCTGGGATCCCAAGGCCCAGCGGCCGGAACTCTGGAACCTCTACAATCTTCGCAAGGCCAAGGGTGAAAGCCTGCGCGCCTTTCCGCTGTCGAACTGGACCGAGCTCGATATCTGGCAATACATCATGGCCGAGAATATCGAGATCGTGCCGCTCTACCTCTCGCAGCCCCGCCCCACGGTGGAGCGTGACGGCATGCTGCTGATGGTCGATGACGAGCGCTTCCCGCTGCGTGACGGGGAAGAGCCGCAGATGCGCTCGATCCGCTTCCGCACCCTTGGTTGCTATCCGCTCACCGGCGCGGTGGAGAGCGAGGCGGACACGCTCGAAGGCGTGGTGCGCGAAATGTTGCTGACCACCACCAGCGAACGCCAGGGCCGCGCGATCGACAAGGACGATTCCGGCGCCGGAATGGAACGCAAGAAGGTGGAGGGGTATTTCTGATGAACCGGCCTGACGACACCGCCTACCGCGCCGATGCCCTGATCGACGAGAATATTGGCGAATATCTCGACCGCCATCGCGACAAGGACATGCTGCGCTTCATCACCTGCGGCAGCGTGGACGATGGCAAATCGACGCTGATCGGGCGCCTGCTCTATGACAGCCGCCGGGTCTTCGCGGACCAGCTGGAAGCGCTGGAGGCGGACAGCAAGGCATCGGGCACGCGCGGGGCGGAGCTCGATTTCGCGCTGCTGGTCGATGGGTTGGCGGCGGAGCGCGAACAGGGCATCACGATCGACGTCGCCTATCGTTTCTTCGCGACCGAGGCGCGCAAATTCATCGTCGCCGATTGTCCCGGCCACGAACAATATACGCGCAACATGGTAACCGGCGCGTCCACTGCCGATGCCGCCGTCATCCTGATCGATGCGCGCAAGGGCGTGCTGACCCAGACGCGCCGCCACAGTTTCCTGTGCCACCGGCTCGGCATTCGCAACATGGTGCTGGCGGTCAACAAGATGGACCTTGTCGATTTCAGCCAGGAACGGTTCGACGCGATCGAGGCCGAATACCGCGCCTTTGCCGAGGAACTGGGGATCGAGCGCATCACCGCGATCCCGCTTGCGGCCGTAACCGGAGACAATATCGCCACCAAATCGGAAGCGATGGATTGGTGGGACGGCCCGACGCTGATCGCGCATCTCGAAACCATCCCGGTACGCGACCAGTCGAGCGCGGACGCGCCGTTCCGCTTGCCGGTCCAGTGGGTCAATCGCCCCCACCAGGACTTCCGCGGTTTTGCGGGCCAGGTCGCGGGCGGCATGGTCAAGCCCGGTGATGCAGTACGCATCCTGCCCTCGGGCACCACCACCACGGTGCGCGCGATCCCTTCCTTCGACGGCGACAGGGACAGCGCCGAAGCGGGCGATTCGATCACGCTCACTCTCGACGATGAAGTCGATTGTTCGCGCGGCGACGTCATCGCATCCGCCGACGATCCGCCCCAGGTGGCCGACCAGTTCGAAGCGACGCTCGTCTGGATGGACGCCGAATCGCTGAAGCCGGGTCGCGGATACTGGCTCAAGCTCGGCACGCAGACCGTGACCGCCACGATCGCCGAGCCGAAATACGAGATCAACGTCAACACGATGGCGAAGCTGGCGGCGACCAGCCTGGACCTCAATGCCATCGGCGTGGTCGAAGTGACGACCGAACGGCGGATCGTGTTCGAACCGTACGATACGAACCCCACGCTCGGCGGCTTCGTCCTGATCGACAAGGTGAGCAACCAGACGGTCGCTGCGGGCATGCTGCATTTCGCGCTGCGGCGCGCGCAGAACGTCCATTGGCAGGCGACGAGCGTCGGGCGCGAGGATCACGCCAGTCTCAAGAACCAGACCCCGCGGCTGCTGTGGTTCACCGGCCTGTCAGGCTCGGGCAAATCGACGATCGCCAACGAAGTCGAAAAGAAGCTGGCGCTGATGAATCGCCACACCTTTCTGCTCGACGGTGACAATATCCGCCATGGCCTGAACAAGGATCTGGGCTTCACCGAAACCGACCGCATCGAAAACATCAGGCGCATCGGCGAAGTCGCCAAACTGATGGTGGATGCGGGCCTCATCGTCCTCACCGCCTTCATCAGCCCGTTCCGGGCCGAACGGCAGATGGTGCGCGATATGCTTCCCGATGGCGAGTTCGTCGAGATCTTCGTCGATACGCCGCTTGAAGTGGCGGAACAGCGCGATGTGAAGGGTCTTTACAAGAAAGCGCGCGAGGGAAGCCTCAAGAACTTCACCGGGATCGACAGCCCGTATGAAGAGCCGCAGGCGCCCGAAATCCGCGTCAACACGGTCGATATGACGGCCGAAGAAGCGGCGGATTATATCGTGTCGCGCATCCTCCCGCTGAAATGAGCGAGCGAATGGCAAGCCACGAAACCGATGGCGATCTGGCCGCCCGTCTGGCGCGGGAAGCGGGCGAATTGCTGCTCGATCTGCGCGCACAGGGCGAATTCGAAGGCCGCGCGCTCGGCCAGGAAGGCGATCGACGCGCCAACGCGCTGTTGATGGCGGCGCTGAAAGACGCGCGTCCCGACGATGGCATCCTGAGCGAGGAAACGCACGACACGCCCGAGCGCCTCGAGAAAAGCCGCGTCTGGATCGTCGATCCGGTCGACGGGACACGCGAATATGGCGAGGGGCGGCCGGACTGGGCCGTCCATGTGGGCCTCGCCGTTGATGGCGCGGCGCATCTCGGCGCGGTTGCGCTACCGGGTATGGCGGGCCAGCGCGTGTTGCGATCCGACCAACCGATCGCCTGCGATCCGACGACGTGTCGCCCCCGCATGGTGGTCAGCCGCTCGCGCCCTCCGGCAGAAGCCGAAAAGGCGGCGGCGGCAGTCGATGCCGAGATCGTGCCGATGGGCTCCGCCGGCGCGAAGGCGATGGCCGTGGTGCGCGGCGCAGCGGAAATCTATCTGCATTCCGGCGGGCAGTACGAATGGGACAGCTGCGCCCCGGTCGCGGTGGCGCTCGGATATGGACTGCACTGCTCGCGTCTCGACGGGAGCCCGCTGCGCTACAACGCGCGTGACACCTATCTGCCCGATCTGCTGATCTGCCGACCCGATCTGGCGGACGGCATTCTCGGCGCTATCAGCTAGTCCGGCTAACGTCGGTTTGAGTGGCTTCCGGCTGAAGCCATTCGCTGTCGAAGCCTCAATCCGCAGTCGCTCGCGAAAGGTTCTCCGCGATCGTCGGCTCGGGCTGTTCGATCTCTTCGGGGGCGGCTTCTTCCGACGCACCGGGAAGCGCGACATGCACTTCGACACGGCGATTGGCGGCGCGGTTCCGCTCGTTCGGAGTACCGTCCGGATTGGCGTTCGGCGCGATCGGGTTCTGTTCGCCAAAGGCGATAATGGTGATCCGCTCTTCGTCGATCCCGTTTTCGACCAGATAGTCCCGCACCGCCTCGCCGCGCGATTGCGATGCGCGCTGGTTGGCGTCGCCCGGCCCGCCCGCATCGCTGTGGGCGCGCAGGACGATCGGACCGCCCTCTTCGATCTGGGGCGACTGAAGCAGGGTGTCGAGATCGGCGGTCGCCGATTCGGACAGCTCCGCTCCGCCTTCGGGGAAGCCGATCCGCGCGTCGAGCGGCGCCAGAGGCGGCGGCGGCAGAGGCGCGGTATCCTCCAGATCGTCACGAATGATCGAATTCTGCGCGCCCGTCTGAGTCGAGCTGGGCTCTGGCGCCGGTTCGCGCGTATCGTCCGATCCGCAGGCGGCAAGCGCCAGCGCCAGAGCGAGGCCGGTGAGAATACGATGCGATGGGACGTGCGCGAACGGGTCGATCATGCTGGTTCGGGCTTGGGCCCGCCTTTCTCTTTCTTCTGGGCTTTCTTGGCCGCGGTGTCTTCCGCAGTACGCGCCTGTGGCGAGAAGCTGATGATGACATCGCCTGCACGCGGTTCCGGCCGGGCCGCGTGGGTAAAGAACCGCATCCGCCCATTGTCGCGCAGCAGCAGCAGCATGTGCGCGCCATCGGGCAGCTTCGCCTGGGCGGCCTCGAAATCGAATTCCTCGGACAGCTTGGTCTTGCGGAAGACCCAGCCCTGTTGCTGGCGTTCGCTGACCTCGGTCACGCCCCAACCCGATTCGAACAGCGCGCGGCCGCGCAATGCTTCGGGCAACGCGTGGCGGTCGTCCTCGTCGCCCGCCTCGCCCAGCTGATAGACCGAATCGCGCCCGACCTCGTGCGCGAATTCGTTGCAGACGAGCGTGTTGTAGGCCTCGTTATCGGTTGCTGCGACCAGCGTCTGGAAAGGGCTCAGATCGAGATTGTGCTCGGTCGCCTCGTTCAGGATCTCTCCGTGGTAATAGGAAACGCCCTTGCGGCGGGCGAGCGCGAGGCGTTGCCAGCTGGAATCGACTACAGTCACCGGCGTTTTCAGATCGCGCATCTGTTCCGCCAGCGCGACCGTCCAGGGCGTGCTGCCGACGATGAGCAGGCCGGGGCGGGTCTGGCCCTTCACCTTGAGGAGACGCGCGACGAGATCGATGGTGAAGCCGTGTGCCACGATGGTCGTGACCACCACGGCGAAGCTGAGGCCGATGAGGACGTTGCCGTCGCCGAAGCCAAGTTCGGCAAGGCGCAGCGCGAACAGGCCTGATATCGCGACGAGCACGATCCCGCGCGGCGCGATCCAGGCGAGGAACAGCCGCTCGTTCCACGGGATCGAGCTGCCCAGCAGGCTGATGATGATCGTCAGCGGACGGACCAGGAACAGCAGCGCCACGAGAAACGCGCCGAAGCGCCAGTTGAGATAGGAGAGATCTTCCCATTTGAGCGAAGCGGACAGCACGATGAAAATGCCCGAGACGAGCAGGATCGCGATGTTCTCCTTGAAGGGATGAATGCTCCTGAGGCTCGACACGTTCATATTGGCGAGCGCGATGCCCATAACCGTCACCGCGACGAGGCCCGCTTCGTGTTCGATCATGTTCGAGACGACGAACACGGCGATCACCGCCGTCAGCAACACCGGAACCTTGAGATATTCCGGCACCGCCCCACGCGGAAAGGACCACGCTATTATGACGGCGGCAACGTAGCCGATCAGCCCGGCGAGGACGGCGGCGATGATCAGCGGTGGAACCACCTCGATCAGCGAGGCGCCGGGACTTTCCGCGACCTTGCGGAAATATTCGTAAGCGATGACCGCGCAGAGCGCGCCGGTCGGATCGTTGACGATGGCTTCCCATTTCAGGATCGTCGCAGGACGCTGCTGGACCGCGCTCTGGCGCAGGAGCGGGATGACGACCGTGGGGCCTGTCACCACGAGGATGCCGCCGAACAGCACGGCCACCGGCCAGACGAGGCCGGCAATCTCATGCGCGGCGAGCGCCCCGAGGAACCAACCCACGACAACGCCCACCGTGGCGAGCCGCCATACAGCCTGGCCGGAATGGCGCAGTTCGCGAAAATCGAGGCTCAAGCCACCTTCGAACAGGATCAGCGCGACGCCCACCGCCACCATTGGTTCGAGCAGTTCGCCGAACGCGTGTTCGGGATCGAACAGGCCAAAAACCGGTCCGGCCAGGAAGCCTGCGGCAAGCATCAGGACGATGGCAGGCCAACCGGTCCGCCACGCGATCCATTGCGAACCGATGCCTAAAATGCCCACGAGGGCGATGACGATCGCTTGTTCTTCCATGGCCTGAGCCGTGTTGCCCCCGATTGGTGCTCGTCTCGGCGTGACTGAACCCGCACAGGTGAGAGGATGCAAGGAGAAAGTGGTTTATTCGGCGCGGCTTAGAGCCCGCGCATCAATCCCCGGGGAAGTCCATCAGGGCCGACACTGCAATGCCCATCGCATCGAGACGGGCCGCCCCGCCGAGGTCCAGCAGGTCGATCACAAATGCCGCGGCGTCCACCACCGCACCCGCCTGGCGCAACAGGCTGGCCGCCGCACAGGCCGTTCCTCCGGTAGCGATCAGATCGTCGACCAGGACGACCCGCTGGCCCTTGAGAACCGCGCCCGGATCCATTTCGAGCCGGTCGGACCCGTATTCGAGGGCATAATCGATCCCGATCGTTTCGACCGGCAGCTTGCCGGGTTTGCGCACGGGGACGAAGCCGATGCCGAGTTCGATCGCGACTGCCGCCCCGAAAATGAAGCCGCGCGCTTCCATGCCCGCGATCGCCTGCGCCCCCGCCCCGCGCGCATGGGCGGCGAGGTGGTGGACGCTGGCCTTCAGGCCTGCGCCATCGGAAATCAGCGTCGTGATGTCGCGAAACTGGACGCCCGCTGCCGGGAAGTCCGGAACGGTGCGGACCAGCGCCTTGAGGTCGGAAGGTGTCAGCATACGCGCGCCGGATACAAAACGGCCTCCCGCGCCGCAAAGCGCGAGAGGCCGGATGAATGAGGGTAGGAGACCGGTTTAGGCCTTGGTCTTCTTGGGCTTAACCGCCGACCAGATCTGGGTCTTGGAGAACCAGGCGAGAATGGTCGCGAACAGGAGGAAGACCAGCACCGGCCAACCCGTCTGCTTGCGCTTCACCAGCGTCGGTTCGGCAGTCCAGGTCAGGAAGGCCGCCACGTCGGTCGCCATCTGGCCGATGGTCGCCTCGGTTCCGTCGTCATAGGTCACCTGTCCGTTGCTGGTCAGCGGGGGCGCCATGGCGAGGTTCATGTTGGGAAAGTAGACGTTGTGATAGAGGCCCGGTCCCGGCGCCGCTTCGGGATGCTCTTCCAGCAATTCTTCCGACGGGGGCTGATAGCCGACCAGCAGCGAAGCCACGTAGTTCGTGCCATCTTCCCGCGCCTTCGTCATCAGCGAAAGGTCCGGCGGAATGGCATTATTGTTCGCCGCCGCAGCCGCCACGTTATTGGGATAGGGCTTGGGGAAGTAATCCGTCGGTTCGCCCGGGCGCGTGCTCGCCTCGCCGGTGTTCGGATCGATACCCGGCACGGTCCAGGTCGCCGCTTCGGCCTTTACCTGCGCTTCGGTGTAGCCAAGTTCGCCGAGATTGCGGAAGGCAACGAATTTGAGGCTGTGGCAGGCCGAGCAGACTTCCTTGTAAACCTTGTAGCCGCGCTGAAGCTGCCCGTAGTCCCACGTGCCGAAAGGTCCATCGAACGAATAGTTGACGTCCTGAGGATGCTTGTAGGGCAGGTGCGTGTCGGGCGCGTCATCGGTCGCGGCGGTGTAGGCCCCGACGCCGAAGGAGACGAGCGCGACGACGGCGAAACCCAGGCCGACGAGGATGGCGATGATGCGGATCATGCGAAAGTCTTCTCTCTCGTAGCGTTGCGTCGCGTCAGACCGCGGGCTGGGTGTTTTCGCCCAGCACGGCCTTCTTGTCGGATCCCAGCACCGCTTCGGTGATGGAATAAGGCAGCGGCTCGGGCTTCTCGATCTGGCTCACGATCGGGATGATCACGAGGAAGTGGATGAAGTAGTAAGCCGTCGCGATCTGGCTGAGCATGACATAGGGTTCTTCGGCCGGCGCACCGCCCAGATAGAACAGCAGCGCCATGCAAGGGATCAGACCGAACCAGAAGAACTTGCGGAACAGCGGGCGATAGTGGCCGCTGCGCACCGGCGACTTGTCGAGCCAGGGCAGGAAGAACCACAGCAGGATGGCCGAGAACATCGCCAACACGCCCCAGAGCTTTGCCGGCAGGATGAAGTCGAAGGTGAAGGCACGCAGGATCGCGTAGAACGGATAGAAATACCATTCCGGCACGATGTGTGCGGGCGTCGAAAGAGGGTTCGCTTCGATATAATTGTCCGGATGGCCCAACACGTTCGGCAGGAAGAAGACGAACGTGAAGAAGATCAGCAGGATGATGCCCAGGCCGAAACCATCCTTCGCCGTGTAATACGGGTGGAAGGGCACGGTGTCGCTCTCGCTCTTCACTTCGACGCCCGTCGGGTTGGACGAACCGGGAATGTGCAGCGCCCAGATATGCATGATCACGACGCCCATGATCACGAACGGCAGCAGGAAGTGCAGCGAGAAGAAGCGATTGAGCGCGGCATTGTCGGGCGCGAACCCGCCCAGCAGCCAGACCTGGATCGGCTCGCCGACAAGAGGAATGGCGCTGAAGAGGCCGGTGATCACCTTGGCGCCCCAGAAGCTCATCTGGCCCCACGGAAGCACATAGCCCATGAACGCGGTCGCCATCATCAGCAGGAAGATGGTGACGCCCAGCAACCAGATCATTTCGCGCGGAGCCTTGTAGGAGGAGTAATAGAAACCGCGGAAAATGTGGATGTAGACGACCACGAAGAAGAAGCTGGCGCCGTTGGCGTGCGCATAGCGCATCAGCCAGCCCCAGTTGATATCACGCATGATATGTTCGGTCGTCGCGAAGGCCACGCTCGCATTGGCGGCGTAGTGCATCGCCAGGACCACGCCGGTGACGATCTGGAGCACGAGGAAGAACCCGGCGAGAACGCCGAAATTCCACATATAATTGAGGTTGCGCGGCACCGGATAACCGGCACCGACCGCGTTGTAGACCAGACGCGGCACAGGCAGCTTCTCGTCGAGGAACTTGGTCAGCCCGTTGCTCGGCTCGTATTGTTTCGCCCAGGGAAAGCTCATGATCTCTCTTCCAGTCCGTCCTCAGCCTCAGCCGACGAGAATCGTCGTGTCCGTGGAAAACTCGTAATCGGGCACCAGCAGATTGGTCGGCGCCGGACCTTTGCGGATGCGGCCCGCCGTGTCGTAGTGCGAGCCGTGGCAGGGACAGAAATAGCCCCCGTACTCGCCCTTGTTCTCACCTTCGGCAGCGCCCAGCGGCACACATCCGAGATGGGTGCACACGCCCATCGTAACGAGAAGGTCGGTGTGCCCTTCCTTGGTGCGCTCAGCCAGAGTCTCGGCATCGCGCAGATCGCCGATCGGCACGGCGTCCGCCTCGGCGATTTCCTCCGGCGTCAGGCGGCGCACGAAGAGCGGCTGCTTGCGGAAGACCGCCTTGATCGCCTGGCCCGGCTCGATCGCGGATACGTCGATCTCGGTCGTGCTTTCGGCGAGCACGTCCTTCGACGGTGCCATCTGGCTGATCAGCGGCAGCAGGACGACCGCCCCACCGACGCCGGCGGCGCTGATCGCGGCGACATTGATGAAGTCGCGCCGACGGAATTCGCCCGTCGCGGTCTCGACCTGCGTGTCCGTGGTTGCAGCGGTGGTTGCAGCGGTATCTGCCATCAGAGCGTTGCCTGTCTCGTCTCGTTTCGCGCGTCCGGCGGATGCCGGACGGATTGCCCCTCCGGCCCAAAGCGCCAATCGCCTGCGGGGTCACCCCCTCGAAAAGGTCAATTCGCGCCACACATGCGAAGGGCGCGCCGCGCCCCGACATTGCCGGTTAGCGCGGCCTGTAAACGCTATGTCACACCTTGCCAACCGCCATTTTAGGCAAGTTGCGGCGCAGTGCGCGCTACCGTTACGGCACGCTTAGGCGAGCGCGATGAGCGAAATCTGCCGCCCCCCGGTGGGCTCGCCGCGATGCGAGGCGCGGCGGAAGCTGAAAAAGTCGCGCTCTTCGCCATAAGTGTCGCGCCCCAGTGCCTCGACTTGCTCGACACCTGCTTCGCGCAATCGCGCCGCGACATAGCCGGGCAGGTCGAAATGCCAGTGACCTTCCCGCCCCGGCGCGAAGAAGCGCGCATCTTCGCCGTCGAAATGCGCCCGGAACGGGGCATCGACCTCGTAGCTTGCCTGCGCGACGCAAGGTCCGATGGCCGCCGCGATGCGAGCTCTCTGCGCGCCCAGTTCCACCATCGCGGCGACGGTGTTGGCGATTACGCCGCCCCTCTCGTCACCCACGGCACCGCGCCATCCGGCATGCGCCGCGCCGACCACGCCTGCCTCGGCATCGGCAAGAAGGACCGGAGCACAGTCGGCCGTAACGATCCCGAGCACGAGGCCGGGCGTCGCTGTGACGAGCGCGTCCACTTCGGGCGGATCGCCCGGCCAAGGCTTCTCGACGACTGCGACATCGGGCGAGTGGACCTGCTTCGCCACGATCAGCGGTGCGTCGGGAAGGATATCCTCGGCAGTGCCGCCCGCGCGGGTCGAGAACCCGTGCGGCACTCCGCCCAAAACCGCGCTGGTCAGCAGATCAGCCAAGCGAACGGGTAACCTGTTCGTAGGTGTCGCGCGACAATTTCGGCGCCTCGGCGATGCGTTCGAGCTGTTCCTTCATCAGCGCGGCCCTCTTCGGCTCCATGCGGCGCCAGCGCCCAAGCGGCGGGACGAAGCGCGCGGCGGTCTGCGGATTGATCGGATCGAGGGCCAGGATAAGGTCCGCGATCATGCGATAGCCTTCGCCCGATTCCGCGTGGAAGCCCTGCGCCGTGCCTGCAAAGGCCATGTAAAGCGATCGCACCCGGTTGGGATTGCGCAAGGTGAAGTCCGGATGGTCCGCCAGCGCCTTCACCTGGTCCAGAACGTCGGGATGCAGCGAGGAGGCCTGGATCGCGAACCACTTGTCGACTGCCAGCGGATTGTCGCGATACCGTTCGTAGAACGCCGCGAGCCGGTCCGTACGCGCAGCGCCCTCGAGCCCGCTCAGCACCATCAGCGCGCCTTGGCGATCGGTCATGGTGTCGGCGGAATCGTATTGGTCCGATGCCAGCTTTTCGGCCCGCTTCGGGTCGGACGCGGCGAGATAGGACAGGGCCAGCGTCTTCACCTTCCGTGCGCCGCTGGCTTGCGCCGTGCGCCCGCCATCGGCCGCGGCGGCGCGTTCGTAGAGGGCGTTGAATTCGCTCGCCAGCTTATCGCCCAGCCACGCCTTCAGCCCTTCGCGCTCTTCGAAGATGCGACCCGGATCGGCGACCAGCATCTGTTCGGCGAGATAGGTCTGGCTCGGCAGCATCAGCAATTCGCCGCGCATCTGATCGTCCAGCGTCTCGTCGGCGAGGATGGCGCGCACAGCTTCGGCGATTGCCTGCCGCGCCGAATCACGATCGGTTCCGGACAGGCCGCCGCCCACCGCCTCGACCAGATGGCCGACTACGAGATCCTGCAAGGCCTCGTAACGCGCGAAGGGATCGTCGTCCTTCGCGGCGAGGAAGGCGAGATCCTCGCGCGGGATGTCCCGTTCGATCCGCACCGGAGCGGTGAAGCCGCGATTGATCGACAGGACCGGTTCGGCGTCGAACCCGTCGAAGGTGAAACGCGCACGGGCTTCGTCGAGCACGATCAGCTTCTCGCCGCGATGCGCCCCGGTTTCGCGATCGAACAGAGCGATGCGCAGCGGGATCGGCATCGGCTGCTTCTCGTCCTGCCCCGGTGTCGCGGGCACGTCCTGCGTCAGTTCCACGACCGCCGTCGAGCCTTCGAGCGCGGTCTTCACGCTCACCTTCGGCGTGCCGGCCTGGCTGTACCATAGGCGGAATTGCGTGAGGTCGAGCCCGGCGCCGTCTTCCATCGCCACGATGAAATCCTCGCAGGTCGCGGCTTCGCCGTCATGGCGTTCGAAATAGAGGTCCGTGCCTTCGCGAAAGCGCGTCTCGCCCGCCATGCTGCGCATCATGCGGATGATTTCGGCGCCCTTGTTATAGACCGTCGCGGTGTAGAAATTGCTGATCTCGCGATAGCTGTCGGGGCGGATCGGATGCGCCAGCGGGCCCGAATCCTCGGGGAATTGGACGCTGCGCAATATCCGCACATCCTCGATCCGCTTGACCGGCGCACTGCCCATATCCTGGCTGAACAATTGATCGCGTAGGACGGTGAAGCCTTCCTTTAGCGACAATTGGAACCAGTCGCGGCAGGTCACCCGATTGCCCGACCAATTGTGGAAATATTCGTGCGCGATCACGCCCTGAACCGCGTCGAAATCCCCATCCGTCGCCGTATCCGCATCGGCGAGCACGTATTTGGTGTTGAAGACGTTGAGGCCCTTGTTCTCCATCGCCCCCATGTTGAAATCCGAAACCGCGACGATGTTGAACACGTCGAGATCGTATTCGCGCCCGAACACCTTCTCGTCCCATTCCATCGAGCGTTTCAGCGATTCCATCGCATGCTCGGTCCGCTGGAGGTCGCCATCGCGGACCCAGATGGCGAGATCGACCTCTTTCCCGCTCTTCGTCGTGAAGCTGTCCTTGCGCGCCACCAGATCGCCCGCGACCAGCGCGAAGAGGTAGGAGGGCTTGGGCCACGGATCGTGCCAGACGGCCCAGTGCATCCCGTTCTCGCTCTTGCCCGATCCGGTGCGGTTGCCGTTCGCAAGCAGGACGGGGAACTGTTCTTCCGACGCATCCATGCGCACCGTATAAGTGCTGAGCACGTCGGGCCGGTCGGGGAAGAAGGTGATGCGGCGGAAGCCTTCCGCCTCGCATTGGGTGCAGAGCATTCCGCCGGATGCGTAAAGGCCCATCAGCTGCGAATTGGCGCTCGGGTCCAGCTCGGTCACGATGGTGAGGGTGTGCTTGTCGCCCGGCAGCGTCACGACGAGATCGTCCCCGTCCATCGTGTGCCCGTCGCATTCGCCGCCGTCGCATTCGAGCGAGACCAGCTCTAGCCCATCGCCATTCAGGCGAATCGTCGGCGAAGGTTCGGCGTCCGGATTGCGCTCGACATCGAGCGTGGCGGTCACGCGCGTCTTTTCCAGCCCCAGCGCGAATTCCAGCCGCGTGGTCGGGACCAGCCATGGGAACGGCGCGTAATCCTCGCGCAGGATCGTCGGCGGCGATTGCGGCTGGATGGCGGCATCGGCCAGCTCGGGATTGCCATCGGCGGTGGAGGGGGTGCGGGCGATGTCCATCATATCGGCATTTCCATAAGGTTCGGATTATCTTGGCTTGTGCGCAGTCCCGGGTAGAACGCGAGGATGGCACATTTGTTCATTTTCGGTCTCGGCTACACCGCCACGCGGATCGCGCAAGCAGCGAAAGAACGCGGCTTCACCATTTCGGCCACTGGCAGCGCGGGCGACATCGCGTTCGAGGATGCGGACGCGGTCGCGCAGGAAATCGGGCGCGCCGATCATGTGCTCTCCTCCGTTCCGCCCGCGGACGATAGCGACCCGGTGCTCGATCGCTATGGCGATCTGCTGGACGGAAAATGGCTCGCCTATCTCTCCTCGACCGGCGTCTATGGCGATGCCGACGGAGCGTGGGTCGACGAGCAGTCTCCGACGGGCGAAGGGCGGCGCACCGCGCGGGCCGAATGCGATGCGCGCTGGCTCGATTGCGGCGCGCGGGTCTTCCGCCTGCCCGGCATTTACGGCCCCGGCCGCAGCATTTTCGAGCGGCTTGAAGAAGGTCGCGCGCATCGGATCGACATGCCGGACCAGGTCTTCAGCCGTGTGCATGTCGAAGATATCGTCAGCGGCGTTATCGCGGCCATCGCAGGCGATGCGCCCAGCGGGGCCTACAATCTGTCCGACGATCTTCCGACCAGCCAGAACGCGGTGGTGGAGGAAGCCTGCCGCCTGACGGGCCGCGAGCCGCCGCCGCTCCAGACGATGGAGGAAGCCGATCTCAGCCCGATGGCGCGCGGCTTCTATGCCGAGAATCGTAGAGTCGCCAATGGGAAGGCGAAGCGGGTATTGGGCTGGGAACCGGCTTATCCGACCTATCGCGAAGGCCTGGCCGCGATTCTCGCCGCAAAGGCTTAAGGCTCCGGCGTAGCCCGCCTGGGCGGAACGGCCGCCCGGCCTTTCAAGGCGACCACCATGCCCCCCAGCACCAGAACGGCACCGGCGGCGGGTAACAGCCCCCAGCGATATCCTTCGAACAGCGTGGACAGGATCATCGCCACGACCGGCACGATGACACTGGTATAGGCCGCCTGCCCCGCCCCGACCTTTCGGACGAGACCGTAATAGAGTGGGAAGGTCACCACCGACCCCAACAGGCCGAGATAAAGGATGCCGAGGGCGTAGGACGGGCGCGGATCGAAGCTCGGCGGGCCGACCGTGACGAATGCCAGCGCCGCGTTGATCGCCACGCCCCACAACATCGACCAGGCGAGCAGCGTCAGCAGCGGCTGGCGCTTCGCCCCCTCCATCGCCTGCGCGATATTGGCGGCGCTCGCGGAAAGGATGCCGCCAAGCGTCAATCCCGCGCCGAGCAGCACTTCACCCAGAGTCGCGGGCGAGGCGCGATATTCCTGCGTGAACAGCAATGCCACGCCGACCGCCGCGATGCCCGATCCCAGCACGAAGGCAGGCGTGATGCGCTGGCCGAGAAAGAGCCGTCCCAGCAGCGCATTCGGCACTACCAACAGCGCGAACATCACGGCGACGAGGCCGGACGTGATAAAGTGTTCGGCATTATAGACGAAGGTGAAGTTGAGCGTGAACTGCGTGATGCCCAGCAGCAAAGCCCAACGCTGCCCTCCCTTGGCGAGCGCCAGCGATTCGCCGCGCAGCTTCGCCAGCGCGAACATTCCCAGACATGCGACCACGAAGCGATAGGTGATCGACCATTGCGCGGGCACATTGCCGAGCTGGTCCTTGATCACCAGCCAGGTCCCGCCCCAGATCACGCTGACGAGCAGGAAAGCGCCGAGATTGCGCGGCGTCAGGAGAGTGGAATCGTCCGATCCCGCGCTCATAGAGCGGCGATCGCGTCGGCGAGTGCGCAGGCATCTTCTTCTCGCGTGTTCCAGGCAGCTACGAAGCGCGCGGCGTCCGCACCCCAATCGTAGAACTGGAAGCCGCGCGCGCGTAAGGCTTCGCGCTCGTCGGGCGACAATGTCACGAACACTTCGTTGGCTTCGACGGGATGCATGAGCCGCTCGCCGCAACTGGTCGCAATCTCGGCCGCCGCAGCATTGGCGGCGCGCGCGTTTTCGAGCCACAGATCGCCGTCGAGCATGGCGTGGAGTTGAGCCGCCAAGAAACGGCCTTTCGACTGAAGATGGCCCGCGCGCTTGCGGCGGTATTTCGCGACATCGGCCAGAGCGGGATCGAAGAACAGGATCGCCTCCGCGCTCATTCCCCCGTTCTTGACGCAGCCGAAGCTCAGAGCATCGACTGGCCCCGCCGCTTCGCCCGGCGAGCAGCCGAGATAGGCCGTCGCATTGGCGAAGCGCGCGCCATCCATGTGGAAGCCCAGACCGCGCTCTCTGGCCAGCGTCGCCAGCGCCTTCACCTCGGCGGGCCGGTAGGCAACGCCGTATTCGCTGGCCTGCGTGATCGACAGGGCATGCGGCTGCACCTGGTGGACATCGTCGCGGATCGGATCGATCGCGGCGCGCACCGCTTGCGGCGTCAGCTTCGCGCTTTCGCCCTGGCACAGAATCAGCTTCGCCCCGTGGAGGAAAAAGCCCGGCGCACCGCCTTCGTCGGCCTCGATATGCGCTTCTTCGTGGCACACCACTCCGCCATGCGGCTGGCATAGGGTGGCAAGCGCCAGGCAATTCGCCGCCGTCCCGGTCGCCACCCACAGCGCGACGCAATCGCGCCCGAAAACCTCGGAAAATTTCGCGTCCAGCGCCTGCGAGTGCCCGTCGCCGTCATAGGGCGAATCGGGGCCGTCGGCGGCGCGCATCGCTTCCCACAGCTTCGGATGAACGGAGGCGGCGTTGTCGGACAGGAAGAGCATCGGAACGCCTGTAGAGCCGCGCGCGTTGAGCGCAAGCGAGACCCCTCCCCGTTTTACCCGCCACCCCTACACGGAGACCGATCCATGGCCGAAACCGCCGTCACCATCAGCCGCGAGAACCAGGGCCAGCGCGGCCGTTACGTCGCCCAGGTCGCCGACAGCGAGGCGGAAGCCGAACTGACGTGGCAGGCGCGCGGAGCCGATGTGCGCGTCGCCGACCACACCTTCACGCCGCCCGAATTGCGCGGACGCGGCATTGCGAAGGAACTGGTCCAGGCGCTGATCGCCGATGCGCGGAAAGAAGGCTTCAGGATCGTCCCCGCCTGCAGCTATGTCGCGCAGGCGTTTCGCGACCATCCCGAATGGAGCGAGCTCAAAGCCGCAAACTGACGGTCAGAGCAATTCGCTGAAATCGCGCCGACCGATCGATTGCAGCACGGCGCGGCGCAATTCTTCGGCGCGGGCGATCGGCAGGCCGGGAAGGGCGAGTTTACCGCCGGCAAGGCCCAGATGCAGCGTCGCATAGCCGCGCCGCCGCGCGATCGGCCCGCGTGCGATCTCTACCGATTGCAGCTTCACGCGTGACGATATCGCCAGCTTCGGCGAGAGCCAGCCGTGGCGCGAATAGAGCTGATCCGCGTCGAGCGCGTTCTGCGTGTGGCGGAAGTGGAACGCTTCCACCACCGCCGTCCAGAGCAGGACCAGCAGCGGCGCGATCCAGAACGGCTCCTCGAAGAGAAACGCGACAATCGCGCTGATCGGCAGCAGCACCAGCGCGGCGATCGCCACCCTGTCCACGCGGTAGCGCTTAGACGCCATCTGCCATTGCGCATCGCCTGCCGGAAGATGGAAACCGGTTTCGCGCACGATCGGCGCAATCTCATCCATCTGCGCAAAGGGAGCCGCGTCGTGATTGGCGCCGCCGCTGTCCTGCGCCAGGCTGACCACGCCCAACCGGTGCCAGCCGAACAGGCGCCGCACGATCCCCGTCCCGAGCCGCAAGGCCTGCACCCGGTGGATCGGCATGACCACATCGGTGCGGGTCAGCAGCCCACGGCGGCGGCGCAGCCCCTTATCCGTCCGCTCCAGCCGGAAGTTCCATTCGCGCAAGGCCGTGCGGACGACGCCCGTCACCAGCCCAAGAAGCAGCAGCGCAATAATCGCGATCGCTCCGGCAATCACCTGGCCGACCACGCCCAGCGCCAGCAGCCAGCCGCCCGGCCCTGCCAGCAATCGCTGCCATTCCCGCCATTCCCAGATGTCGAAATCGAGCAGGAAATCCACCTGCTGGACCGCGCCTGCCACCACGGCGACCACCGCCAGCGAAAATTCGAACAGTCCGAAGGTCAGCACTCGCTTCGGCCCCATGGCGAACAGGACCGGCGCTTCGTCCTCCCCTTCGCTCGCCGCGATGGGCGCGCCGCCCGCCTTCTGGTTGCGCACCAATTCTCGCAGACGTTCTCCCTCCGCTTCGGAAAGATAGCGCAGCGTGATTTCGTCCTTGCCGCCCGCCCCGGTTTCGAACCGCACTTCCGTCAGGCCGAGCAGGCGCGGGATCGGCTTCTGTTCGAGGCTGACATCCTGAATGCGCTCGTAGGGAACCGCGCGTGCGGTGCGCGACAGGAGCCCGCTTTCGACGCGGATATCCGCGTGGTTCACCGTGTAGGTAAACCGCAACCATTGCGCGTAGGCGAGCGCGAAATTGAACGCGATCACTGCCAGCACGATGGGCAGAAAGTAAGCGAGCGCATCCAGTTCGCCATCGCGAAAGATCGAAAAGGCCAGGAAGCCGAGCGGGATCACCAGCTGGCCCAGCAGCGTCACACCGCTCACCGCGAAACTGAGCGGATCGGTCCGGCGGGCCTCGCCGTCGGCGGACAAAACAGCCTCGTTCACTGCGTGTCGCGCCGGATCGCGGCGCGGATCGTTTCGCGCATCGCCAGCGCGTCTTCGTTATTGAGGCCCGGCAGCTGGACCGACGCATTGTGGCTGCCCGCCGTGTGCACGGTCAGCGTCGCGATATCGTAGGCTCGCTCAAGCGGGCCCTGATCGACGTCAATATGCTGCACCCGCCCGAACGGCACCACCGTGTCCGAATGGAACAACAGCCCGCGCACCACGCGCAACCGCTCCTCGCCCAGCGCATAGCCCCGCGCCGACCAGCGCCGCTGCGGCACCCGCAGGATCAGCAGCGCGGCGAAGATCAAAACCGGAATGACGAACACGCCGTTCCAGCCGGGAACGGCAAATTCCGCCACCAGCGCCCCGACCAAGAAGACCGCGGACCAGATGCTGGCGACGATGCGCAGCACGGTGCGATAGGCGGGGTCGAGCGGAGTGAGGTCGGCAGGCGTCAACTCGGGGGGCGTGGTCATTGCGTCCTATCTATCTAATACACCCGGCGCAGGCAACACGCGTCTCAGCGCCTCTGGTCGAAACGCCGACCGACCAGCGAAGCGGCGATATTGGTCTTCTGCACATCGGTGGTCCCGCCCGCGATCCCCCAGGCGAAGCCGTCGCGCACGCGCTGCTCCATCCCGTATTCCTTGTGATAGCCATAGCCGCCCATCACCTGCATCCCGTCGGCAGTCACCGAACGCGCAATCTCGTTGGCGAAGCATTTGGCGACGCTGCTTTCGTAGACGCTGGGAAGGCCGTTTTCCTGATATTCGGCATTGGCCGCAGCGCGATAGATAAGAAGGCGCGCCGCCTCGACCCGCATCGCCATATCCGCCAGCCGCAGCTGGACCGCCTGGAAATCGACGATCGGCTTGCCGAACGCCGTGCGCTCCTGAACGTAGGCGGTCGCCTGCTCCAGCGCACCGGCGGCGAGGCCGAGCGACTGCGTGGCGTTGCCGCAGCGTTCGAGGCCGAAGGCGCTCATCAGCTTCCCGAACCCGCCCGCGCCGACGATCAGATTGTCTTGCGGCACGCGCACCGCGTCGAAGGCGATGTCGCGCGTTTCGATGCCGCGAAAGCCCATCAATTCCTCGCGCTTGCCGAAACCGACGCCCGGCATGTCCTTGTCGACCAGCAGCGCGCCCACGCCCTTCGCTCCCGGTGCGTCGGACAGGCGGCAATAGACGACATAATAGCGCGCGTGCCCCGCGCCGCTGGTCCAGCGCTTGCTTCCGTCGAGGATGTAATGGTCGCCGTCCTCGCGCGCACGGGTCGAAAGATCGGTCAGCGCGGTGCCCGCATCGGGTTCGGACATCGACACGGCCACCGTCGCTTCGCCCCTCACGACTTGAGGAATGATCCGTTCTTTGAGCGCTCCGGACCCGAACCGATCGACCGTGCGCACCGGCCCCACCAGCGCTTCGAATACCGGGAACGCCACTGCATTCGAGATCATGGCGAACTGTTCGAGCACCAGAAGCGCTTCGAGATGGCCGAGCCCCAGCCCGCCATATTGCTCGGGAAGATTGACGCCGAGAAACCCCATCTCCCCATAGCGCCGCACCATGGCATCGGGGACGGGAAAGTCCTTGGCCTCCATCTCGCGCGCCAGATCCGGCAATTCTTTAACGGCAAAGGCGCGCGCCGCATCCTGAAGCTCGCGCTGCTGCTCGGTAAGCCGAAAGTCCATGATGCTCTCCCTCACCCTGCCCATGCCGCTCACGAGGGGCGAAGTCGAGAAGGCTTGAGACAGTCCGGATGACCGGTTCCGCACTTGAAGAGCGATTGAGACGAAATCGGTTCCAACAGGCGGGAACGATTGGAAGACACCGCTTTGCCGCTCGAAATTTATTCGTTAGACGGCGCGCATGCCCCGCAGCACCACCTCTTCGGCCGATTTCAGCGCTCGCCTGTCCTTCTGGCTTCTCAGCGCCTTTCTGGTGATTCTCTGGATCGCAGGCGGTGCGTCGCGGGCCGATGTTTCAGGCCAGGCCGTGGTGCGGTTCTTTGCCTGGATTTTCCTCATCGTCTTCGTTCTATTCTCGGCCCGTTTCGATTGGCGTCGGGTCAAGCCGATCGCGATCTTTCTCGGGCTGGCGATCCTGCTCGTCTTCCTGCAGCTTGTGCCGCTACCGCCCGAGGTGTGGACCGCGCTGCCGGGCCGCGAATTGCTGAAAGGTGCCGCCGAAGTCAGCGACCAGCCGCAACCATGGCGACCACTGTCGATTTCACCCAGCGCAACCGCGAACGCGCTGGGATCGCTGGTAGTGCCCGCGCTCGTCCTGGTTCTCTGCGCGCAATTGACGCGAGACCAACACCGGCGGATTGCGTCTATTCTGCTGGGTTTGATCTTCGCGGGCAGCCTGCTGGCGCTGTTACAGTTCTCGGGCGCGAATTTCGATAATCCGCTGATCAATTATCAGGACGCTGCGGTTTCCGGAAACTTCGCTAACCGCAATCATTTCGCCCTCTTCGTGGCGATCGGATGCTTGCTTGCGCCGCTCTGGGGCTTCCGAGGCGTAGGGGCTACACGGTGGACTGCGATCATCGCCTTTACCCTCCTACCTTTCTTTCTACTTGTGGCGCTGGCGACAGGCTCTCGCGCGGGCGTCTTGCTGACTGCTTTAGCCATTGTGGCAGGCCTTTTCTTCAACCGCGACGAGGTGAAGCGCCAATTGCAAGCTTTGCCGCGATGGGCCGCGGGTGCGACGGTGGGTTTGGCGATCGTCCTCCTCGTCGGTGCCGCAGCCCTATCCTTTAGCTTGGGCCGGGCCGTATCGATCGATCGCGTCTTCGTTTCGAACGCTGGGGAAGATCTGCGCGCACAAGCCCTGCCTTCCGTTATCGAGACCCTTATGCGCTATTTCCCGGCCGGATCGGGGTTTGGTGCGTTCGATCCAGCCTACAGGATCGGGGAGGTCGATGCATTGTTGCAACCGCGATATTTCAACCATGCGCATAACGACTGGCTCGAAGTCGTTCTGGACGGCGGAGTTCTTTCAGCGGTGCTGCTTGCGGCCATCATTATCTGGGTAGGCATATCCGCAGTCCGGACTTGGCGACGGAAAGTGCAGAATGCAGGATTGGCGCTGCCGGGCGCTTTCGCCGTGGTGCTCATCATGCTCGCAAGCGTTCCAGATTATCCGGCGCGGACCCCAATGATAATGGCGCTGCTCGTAATCGCGGCGGCATGGCTGCACTTAGGCTCAGGTTCATCATCGGATGCGTATCCGGCAGATCGCCCACGGCCTTAACTTTACCTTCCCGAACGTGCGATCTATAGCGAGCGCGCCATATCCTCCTAACGGACGTGACTATTTATATGCGAAATTTGACTGGCTTGGCTGCGGCGGCCTGCCTGCTAACAGCTTGCGCAGGGACACCGCCTATTCAGTCGGCACCGGGATTGACGGTGATCGATGGTCAATCTGCTTTGCCAGCGCCCGATCGGGGCGATTTGGCGGCGGAGGACCGGATCGCACTGGTAGGCCCATTGGATACGATAACGGTGAATGTCTTCGGAGTTCCCGAGCTGAGCCGGGAAATGCAGGTCGATGCTGGTGGGCGTATCGCAATGCCTCTCATCGGCACCATTGATGCAGGCGGAAAGACGCCGGCCGAACTCGCCAGGGACGTCGAAAGCCAATTGTCCGGCCGGTACGTGCGCAACCCGAACGTGACAGTGAATATCGTGAGTTCGGTCAGCCAAGTCGTCACCGTCGACGGTCAGGTCGTCGAACCAGGTCTGTACCCGGTCACCAATCAGATGACCTTGCTGCGCGCAGTCGCCTCCGCTCGCGGCCTAACCGAATTCGCCGATCAGGACGATGTGGTTATTCTGCGCACGGTCGGTGGGCAGCGGATTGCCGGGCTCTACAATATCGGCGCTATCAGACGCGGGCTTTACGAAGATCCCGCACTCTATGCGAATGATTTGGTCGTGGTAGGTGACAGCCCTCAACGCAGGCTGTTCCGCGATTTCGTTAGCGTGGCGCCGTTGCTCGCTTCTCCCGTCATAGCATTGTTGCAATAGTTCGATCGGATTTATGAATAGTCTTTCTTCCCATTCCGATCCGTTTCGGAACGCGCCTGAAGGTTCGGCCCCAGGATATACCAATCCCACCGAGCAGACTGGGCCGTCGATACTCGAGCAATATCTTCGGATCGCTCGGCGCTGGCGCTGGGTGATCCTGGGCGCGATCGCTGTCTGCGTGTTGCTTGGTCTGATCGTCACCTTGCTGATGACCCCACAATACACCGCGACCTCGACGGTTGAAATTTCCCGCGAAGCCGATCGCGTTACCAATATCGAGGGTGTCGAGCGCGAAGCGACCGCTTCCGATCAGGAATTCTACCAGACCCAGTACGGCCTGCTGCGCGCACGCTCTCTTGCCGAGCGCGTGGCGAGCGAATTGAACTTGGTGGACGACCCGGAATTTTTCGAAATGTTCGGTTTCGACGGTTCCGGCGATCCCGCATTCGAAATTACGAACGAGCGATATTCCGCTGAAGGCAGGGCCGAACGTCAGCGCGAGGCAGCGGATATTCTGCTGACCAATGTGACTATAAACCCGACCCGGCTCTCGCGCCTCGTCGATATCAGCATGACCAGCCCCGACCCGGCTTTCTCCGCGGAAGTCGCCAATTCGTGGGCCGAAAATTTCATCACGACCAATCTGGAGCGCAAGGTTCAGGCAACATCCTACGGTCGCGATGCGCTGCAGCGCCAATTAACTGAATACAAGGAGCGGTTGGACGAATCGCAGCGACAATTGGTCGCTTACGCTTCCGATCAGGAAATCGTGAATCTTCCATCGGAAGGCGGCAACGATGGTACGAATACGCAAGAACGCCCCATCGTGGTCGACAATCTCGCATCCCTCAATGCCGCTCTGAATGAAGCCACGGCCGATCGTATCGCGGCGGAGGCGCGGTTCCGGCGCGCAGGCGGCGGCGGAAGCTCGGCCGAAGCGCTGAGCAACAATGCGATCAACAATTTGCGTCAACGGCGCGCCGAACTGAACGCCGAATATCAGGATCTGATGATACGCTTCGAGCCAGGCTACCCACAGGCGCGGGCCATTCAATCTCAGATCGAAGCTCTCGATCAGGCGATCGCTCGTGAAGAATCGCGCGTTTCAGGTTCAGTCAGAGCCGAATACCAGCAGGCAGAAGCGCGTGAGCAGGCGCTTCGACAACGTGTCAACGCGCTCACCGATGAATATCTCGACGTCCGCCGTCGTTCGATCCAATACAATATCTACCAGCAAGAGGTCGATACTAACCGCGCACTCTACGATGGATTGCTGCAACGTTTCCAAGAGCTTGGCGTCGCGGCAGGCGTCGGCGTCAACAATATCGCAATCGTCGATACCGCCAACGTTCCGGAGCGCCCTTCGAGCCCCCGCCTGCTTATCAATCTGCTCGTTTCGCTTCTCGCTGGCATCGGCATCGGTGCCGCGCTCGCCCTCGCGCTCGAACAGCTCGACGAAGCGATCGCTGATCCGTCGGAAGTACAGCGCCGCCTCGGCCTGCCTCTTCTGGGCACGGTGCCGAAAGTGGATGAGGACGAAACACCTCGCGATGCTCTGCTCGATCGCAAATCGGAAATGGTCGATGCCTACATAGCGGTGCAGACCAATCTGGCCTTCACTACCGAGCATGGCGTTCCGCGCTCCTTCTCCGTCACTTCGACAAGGCCGGCGGAAGGCAAGTCGACGACTTCGCTTGCTCTGGCCACCATGCTTGCACGTTCGGGCAAACGGGTGATCCTGCTGGATGGCGATATGCGTTCGCCTTCGGTGCATCATCTCGGCAATGTCAGTCACGATCGTGGAGTGAGCAATTTTCTTGCAGGCGATGAAGACTTCACGGGTTCGATCTTCCGTATGGACGATTTGGGTATCGACGCGATGAGCGCAGGGCCTATCCCTCCGAATGCTGCGGAATTGCTTACCGGCGACCGGATGCGGGGCCTGATCGATCGTCTGCACGAAAAGTATGATCACGTCGTCGTCGATTCTCCGCCCGTCATGGGACTCGCCGATGCTCCGCTGATCGCGGGACATGTCGAAGGTGTGATCTATGCCGTGGAGTCGCACGGCATCCGTTCCACACAGGTCAAGACAGCTCTCGGAAGACTTCAGGCGGCACATACCCGTGTGTTCGGCGCCGTGCTCACCAAATTCGAAGCCCGCAAGGCTCATTACGGCTATGGCTACGAATACGGCTATGGCTACGGACGAGATACGGACACGAAGGCTGCCTGATGGCGCTAAGGGGTAGCAAAAGTTCTGGGAAGCGCAGCCGCGATGGCGGCTCGGCAAAGCGGTCGAGCCGCGAATGGATTGCGCGTGGCGGGCTGGCGCTCGGCCTTGCGGTGCTGAGTTACATCGGTACCGCGAGCAGTTTGGCCCATGTCGTCGTCAAGGCCGATCCTGCGCAAGCCCATCTCATGGCGCCTGACAACGGCGTCATTCTGGCCGATTATGCTCAGACTTCCTTCACTCGCAGACCCGTCAAGGAAGCGAACTCCGCCCCCGCGAATCTGGCTCGAGAGGCTTTGCTCGCTGAGCCTACGGCCGCCGATGCACTGACCGTCCTTGGCTTCCAGGCCCAATTGCGCGGAGATACGGCACAAGCAGACCGGATCTTCTCATATTCCACCGCCATATCGCGGCGCGAATTGCGGCCCCGCCTGTGGGCGATCGAAGAATCAATAGCTCGCGGAGATATCGCCGGCGCTTTGCGCAATTACGATATCGCGCTGCGCACATCCAACGATGCGCTCGGCCTGCTCTTTCCTTCCCTGACCGCTGCGCTGGCCGAACCGCGTATCCGTGCTGCTCTGCTCCCCGTCCTAGATTCCGATCCCGTGTGGAAGGATAGTTTTCTCGGCTATATCGCGAAGACCGGCATTGAGCCTGAAGGCGCGATAGCCTTATTTCGGGAGGGCCGCGCCATTGGTCTTGAGGCGTCCGAAGATGCACAAGCCAATCTGGTCAACGCGCTTTTCGGACAGAATAAGCGTAGCGAAGCATGGGCCTATTACCGGACCTTTCGGTCCGGAGCTCGCCGCGATCTATCGCGCGACCCGAATTTTGCGCTCAATACAGCGGTTAAGTCGGTCTTCGACTGGCAGACGGGAACCGACACGCGTCTTTCCGCGGCGATCTTGCAACAAGGAAATCGTGGAATCCTCGATTTTTCGGTTCCGCCGAGTGTCGGGGGCGCACTTGTCAGCCAGGCGCAGTTGCTTCCCCCCGGTCCGTATCGTCTCGAAGGGCAAAGCCGCGGGATCGATCAGCCTGAACGATCACGACCTTATTGGTCTCTGACCTGTCAGGACGGACGCGAACTCGGTCGCATTGTGCTTCCTAATTCGGATCAAGATTCAGGCCGCTTTACCGGTCGATTCGACGTTCCCGCAGGATGCGTATCCCAGACCCTTACGTTGGTAGCGCGATCGACCGACGACATCATGGGTGTCAGCGGCCAGATCGAGAAAGCAAGGCTGATTCCCCTGTCATGAAACTTTTCGCGCCCACGATCGCCCTGATGTCTTTCGCCGTTCTGTCCACACCCTGCCTGGCGCAGTCATTCCCAATCGACCCCGGTGCGCGCCAGTCAGAAGCGAAAAGTCAGGGAGAAGGGCTCGGCGAAACGGCGCGCACCGCCGATGCGGGTAATGGAGAAATCGGTCAGCGCCAGACACGAGACGATGTCGCGCCGAACGTCGAGCCGCTCGGCAGACTCGACAACCGGATCGAGAATCGCGTCCAGAACCGTCTGCGCAACCGCGTTGATCGCAATTACGACGCGACGGCGAACGCGACGGCGCCGTTCGAACGCGCACAGACAAGAACGCGCACTGCGGTCGGTCGCCGTCCGCGATGAACTTGCTGGCCAGGGAAGCACGTCCCTGGCCTCTACTGACTAAGCTAAATCTTGCAGGCAGCCGATGGCAAAGCGCGCACGGTCGCTTTCGTCGGGATACGCCGTTTCGACTTCGTCGCGCGTAAGCTGTGCATCTTCCGCCGATGCGCCAGCCCTCGCGCGTTGATCGTACAAGGATTGCGCTTGCGCGAAGGCTTTGAGCTGTTCGTCGGACAGGGCCCCACGCATCCGTCCCTCGATCGCTTGGAGGGCCAAGCTGCAAAGGGTCGCACGGTATTGCGGAGACGCGGACTCGTCGATCTCGTCACTGCCAACCGTCAGCAGACGCGCGATGCGCTTATCCTCTTCTGTAAACGTGCGCTGCTGCGAGGTTTCCGTTTTCTCTTCCGGACCTTCGCTCGACGAACAGGCGCCGACGATACTTAAAGCGATCAATACCGGAAAATGCGCAATTTTTATCATCGCAGCCGTTTAGCAAAACAGGCGACCTTACCAAACCGAATTCAGCCTGGCGATCGACAGGTCCGTTCTCCTCAGACCGAAAAGCAACCGGACCTCTTGTCCGGCGAGAATGGTGCTGCTGGGGAGGATTGAACTCCCGGCCTCACCCTTACCAAGGGTGCGCTCTACCACTGAGCTACAGCAGCGTCCGGGCCGCCGGGAAATTTACCCGGTGGCGAGGCGCGCGCTATTGGCAGTTGGCCCGCCAAAGTCAAGCCGCGCTTGCGATTTCGAGGCTTAACCGCAAAAGGTTGCGCAATGACGAAGGGCAAGACCACCGGCGGAGACTCCGCGACCCGCGAAGAGCGGCTCGCCGCGAAACTGCGTGAAAACCTCAGGCGGCGCAAATCGCAGGCACGCGCGATCGGAGACGATGCGCGCGAATCGGACCCTTCGCTTTCCAAAACCGAGGGCGAACGCTAACGAGCGGCGCTCACGCGTTCTTCGCAGATACCCAGGACAAGCTGATGACCAAACTGATCCTCGTGCGCCATGGCCAGAGCGAATGGAATCTCGCCAATCGCTTCACCGGCTGGTGGGATGTCGGCCTGACCGAAAAAGGCGTGGCCGAAGCGAAAGCGGCGGGCGAGCTGCTGCGCGACAAGGGCGTGCTGCCGACGGTCTCTTTCACCTCGCTCCAGACCCGCGCGATCAAGACGCTGAACCTCGCGCTGGAGGCGTGCGACCGGCTGTGGATCCCGGTGACCAAGGACTGGCACCTTAACGAACGCCATTATGGTGGCCTCACCGGGCTCGACAAACAGGAAACGCGCGAGAAGCATGGCGACGATCAGGTCCATATCTGGCGCCGCAGCTTCGACGTGCCGCCGCCCGCGATCGACAAGGGTAGCGAATACGATCTGTCCGGCGATCCGCGCTACGCCGGTATCCCGGTGCCCGCGACCGAGAGCCTGAAGCTCACCATCGAGCGCGTCCTGCCTTATTGGGAGAGCGCGATCCTGCCGCAATTGTCGGCGGGCGAGACGGTGATCATTTCCGCTCACGGCAATTCCCTGCGAGCGCTGGTCAAGCACTTGTCGGGCATCTCGGACGAGGAAATCACCGGCCTGGAAATCCCGACTGGCCAGCCGATCGTCTACGAATTCGGCGACGATCTGCGCCCCTCGGGCGAGCGCTATTATCTCAAGGATGCCTGAAATGAGCGCTGCGGGTAAAATCGCTATCGTGATGGGCAGCCAGTCCGACTGGCCGACCATGCGATGCGCCGCCCAAGTTCTGGACGAGCTTGCGGTCGAAACCGATATCCGCATCGTCTCGGCCCATCGCACGCCCGATCGCATGGTCGAGTTTGCGCGCGCGGCGGAAGGCGAGGGGATCGCGGTGATCATCGCGGGCGCAGGCGGCGCCGCGCATCTGCCGGGCATGATCGCGGCGATGACGCATCTGCCCGTGCTGGGCGTGCCGGTGAAATCCAAGGCGTTGAGCGGGCAGGACAGCCTGCTTTCGATCGTCCAGATGCCGGCCGGGGTGCCAGTCGGCACGCTGGCCATCGGCGAGGCGGGCGCGACCAATGCGGGCCTTCTGGCCGCGGCGATCCTGGCCGGGAGCGATGCCGCGCTGGCCGATCGCCTGAAGGCATGGCGCCAGGCACGCAGCGATGCCGTTGCGGAACGGCCCGAAGGGTAATCCGATGCTCAAACCAGGCAGTACGATCGGCATTCTCGGCGGAGGCCAGCTCGGGCGGATGCTCGCGATCGAGGGCGCGCGGCTGGGCTATCGCTGCGTCGGCTTCGCGCCAGAGGGCGACAATGTCGCATCGCCCGTCTGCGACGATTTCTTCACCAACGACTGGAGCGACAGGCCCGCGCTCGCCGCCTTTGCCGCGCAGTGCGATGCGATCACGCTCGAATTCGAGAACGTGCCGCTCGCCGTGGCGGATGCGCTGCCGAAAGATCGCCTGTTCCCGCCGCGCAAGGCGCTGGAAGTCGCGCAGGATCGATTGATCGAGAAACGCTTCGTCGCCGATCTGGGCGGGCGGCCCGCGCCGCATGCGGCAGTCGACAGCCGCGCCGATCTCGACGCCGCGATGGAATCGATCGGCACGCCCGGCATCCTCAAGACGCGCGGCGAAGGCTATGACGGCAAGGGCCAGTGGCGCCTGAAGGACGAGCGCGATGCCGACGGCGTTGGAAATATCTCGCAACCGGCGATCTACGAAGGCTTCGTGACCTTCGAGGCGGAATTTTCCGTCATCCTCGTGCGCGGCCAGGATGGCGAGATCCGCTTCTGGGATTCTTCGCGCAACATCCATCACGACGGCATTCTCAGCGCGTCCGTCCTGCCCGCTGGGGAGGCGGTCGAGGCGCAGGTCGAGGAAGCGCGCGACCTGTCGCGCCAGGTCGCCGATGCGCTCAAATATGTGGGCGTGCTGACGCTCGAATTCTTCGCCACGAAGGATGGCCCCGTCTTCAACGAAATGGCCCCGCGCGTGCACAATTCGGGCCACTGGACGATCGAGGGCGCGGCCACCAGCCAGTTCGCCAACCATATGCGCGCCGTGGCGGGCCTGCCGCTGGGCGATACGGCCACGATCGCCCCGCAGATCCGGATGGAAAATCTGATCGGCCCGGAAGCGGACACGGCGCACGATCTGTTGAGCGAGCCGGACGCGCATCTGCATCTCTACGGCAAGGCCAAGGCTCGCGAAGGGCGCAAGATGGGCCATGTGACGCGGATCGTCCGCGCGTGAGCGATCCGCAATTCACGCTCGTCTATGCCCGCGCGGCCAATGGCGCGATCGGAAAGAACGGTACCCTGCCCTGGCATCTGCCCGCCGATCTGAAGCGCTTCAAGGCGCTTACCATGGGCAAGCCGATGGTGATGGGGCGCAAGACCTTCGAGAGCCTGCCGGGCCTGTTGCCGGGGCGCCGCCATATCGTCCTCACCCGGCGCGAGCGGTGGGATTGCGAAGGCGCCGACGTGGTTCGCTCGGTCGACGAGGCGGTCGCCCTGCTTGCGGGGGAACCGGCCTCCGTAATCGGGGGCGCGGCGATCTTCGACGTGTTCCTGCCCATCGCCACGCGCGCTGAGCTGACCGAGATCCACGCCGATTTCGACGGCGACGTGTTCATGCGCCCCCTCCCTGCAGGCTGGGGCGTGGTGGCGCGCGAGGATCATGGCGAGGATGGCGATCGCCCGGCCTATTCCTTCGTCAGCTACGAACGCGACGAGGATAGCGCGGCATGAGGTGGCTCGACCATCGCGAGACCGTGCCTGCCCCCTTGCGCGGTGCGATCATCGCGCTCGGCAATTTCGACGGGTTCCATCTCGGCCATCAGGCGGTGGCGAAGGAAGCCATCGACTGGGCGCGCCGCGAAGGGCGCCCCGCCATCATCGCCACTTTCGATCCGCATCCCGTGCGCTTCTTCAAGCCCGACGTGCCCCCTTTCCGCCTCACCACGCTGGAGCAGCGGCAGGAGCTTTATCTCGACGCCGGGGCGACCGCGATGCTGGTGTTCCATTTCGACGGCGCACTGGCGGGCACTAGCGCGGAGGATTTCATCACCGAAATCCTGCTCGACAGGCTGGGCGCGCATGGTGTCGTTTCGGGCGAGGATTTCACTTTCGGCCAGGGTGCCAAGGGGAATGTCGCGCTGCTGCAGGGGTTCGGCGCGGAGCGCGGCCTCGCCAGCCGCACCGTCGGCGCGGTGATCGACGATGGCCGCGCGATCTCGTCCAGCCGGGTGCGCGAAGCCTTGCGCCAGGGCGATCCGCAGGAGGCCGCACGACTCCTCACCCGCCCCTTCGCCGTGCGCGGCGTGGTCCAGCATGGCGACAAAAGAGGCCGCGAAATCGGCTATCCCACCGCCAACCTCGCGCTCGAGAAATATCTGCGCCCGCATTACGGGATCTACGCCGTGACGGGCCGCATCCTCGGCACGGGGCAGGAGCTGAAAGGCGCGGCCAATGTCGGGATGCGGCCGCAATTCGAACCGCCCAAGGAATTGCTTGAACCCTATTTCTTCGATTTTTCCGGCGATCTCTACGGGCAGGAGATCGAAGTGGCCTTCCACCATTTCCTGCGCGGCGAAGCGAAGTTCGACACGCTCGATGCGCTGACCGACCAGATGGCCAGGGATTGCGACGAGGCACGGCACCTGCTCGGCTAGGCGGTTCGTCGAAACACTTCCCTACACGCCCCGTTTCGGTTAGCGGCGCAGGCCTATGTCCGACGCCGATCCCCAGCAATCAGAACAGCGCGATTATCGCGACACCGTCTTCCTGCCGAAGACCGACTTTCCCATGAAAGCGGGCCTTCCCCAGAAGGAGCCGGGCATTCTGGCCCGCTGGCAGGACGAGAACCTCTACGAAAAGCTGCGCGATACCCGCCGGGGCGCAGAAAAGTTCATTCTCCATGACGGCCCGCCCTACGCCAATGGCGATATGCATATCGGCCATGCGCTGAACCGCATCCTCAAGGACATGGTGGTGCGCACGCAGGGCATGATGGGCAAGGACGCGCCCTTCGTGCCCGGCTGGGACTGCCACGGCCTGCCCATCGAGTGGAAGGTCGAGGAACAATACCGCAAGAAAAAGCGCGACAAGGACGACGTGCCGCGCGCCGAATTCCGTGCGGAATGCCGCGATTACGCCGCGAAATGGGTCGAGGTGCAGAAGGGCCAGCTCGAACGGCTCGGCCTGATGGCGGATTTCGCCAATTCGTATCTGACGATGCAGTTCGAAAGCGAAGCGACCATCGTCGCCGAGCTGATGAAGTTCGTGGAAGCCGGCAACCTCTATCGCGGCGCGAAGCCGGTGATGTGGAGCCCCGTCGAAAAGACCGCGCTCGCCGAAGCCGAGGTCGAATACGAGGACATCACTTCGACCCAGATCGACGTGGCGTTCGAGATCGTGGAATCGCCGATCCAGGAACTGGTCGGCGCGCACGCCGTGATCTGGACGACGACGCCGTGGACGATCCCGGTGAACCAGGCGATCGGGTATGGGGACGAAATCCACTACCAGCAGCTGAGCGATCCAGATGATGGTCGACGCTTCTTGGTTGCCTTCGACCTCATCGATGAATTTCGAAATCGGTATGGCAAGCCCCTTCGCGTGGTGTCGGATGCGAGCATTTCAGACGTAATCGATGGCCTCAAAGATATCGTCGAGCACCAAGTAAAAGGCTCCGAGCTGGCCGGAACCAAGGTTCGCCATCCGATGCACAAGCTCGGCGGCTTCTACGAAACCTTGCGCCCCATGCTGCCCGGCGATTTCGTCACCACCGATAGCGGCACCGGCCTCGTCCACATGGCGCCCGATCACGGCGAGGACGATTTCGACCTCTGCAAGACCGTGGGCATCGAACCCGTCTTCGCGGTCATGGACGACGGGCGCTATCGCGACGATTGGCCGTGGCTGGGCGCGGGCGATGTGGATGCGGACGGCAAGGAGCGCCGCCGCGCGGTCATCAATCCGAATTTCAACGCGCCGGACGGGCCGATCTGTTCGGACCTTCGCGACGCGGGCGCTCTGCTGAGCGCAAGTCAGGATTACCAGCACTCCTACCCGCATAGCTGGCGCTCCAAGGCGAAAGTCATCTATCGCTGCACGCCGCAATGGTTCGTGCCGATGGACCGTCCGCTCGAAGGGCTCGCCCCGCGCAAGGTGGACAAGGAGCAGCGGTGGGAAGGCGAAGGCGGCGCGGTCGATCCCGCCGATGAGCAGACCAGCGAGCACACGCTGCGCAGCCTCGCGCTGAACGCCATCGGCGACACGCAATTCGTCCCCGAACGCGGGCGCAATCGCATCCGCTCCATGGTGGAGGGGCGGCCCGACTGGGTGCTGTCCCGCCAGCGCGCCTGGGGTGTGCCGATCACCTTATTCGTGCGCGCGGACGGCTCGTATCTGCAAGACGCGGACGTGAACGCGCGCGTCGTCGCGGCAGTGGGCGAAGAAGGCGTCGACGCTTGGCGCGAGGAGCGCAAGAATGAGTTCCTCGGACCCGATCACGATCCCGACGAATACGAGATGGTCACCGACATTCTCGACGTCTGGTTCGATTCGGGCTGCACCCACGCCTTCACGCTCGATGGCACGCGCTGGCCCGACCAGCGCTGGCCCGCCGATCTCTATCTCGAAGGGTCGGACCAGCATCGCGGCTGGTTCCAGTCGAGCCTCTTAGAAAGCTGCGCCACGCGCGGCCGTGCGCCATACGACGCCGTCCTCACCCACGGTTTCACCATGGCGAGCGACGGGCGCAAGATGTCCAAATCGCTCGGCAACACGATCGATCCTTTGAAGGTGATGGAGCAATACGGGGCGGACATCATTCGCCTCTGGGCCCTGTCGGTCGATTACACTGAGGATCACCGCATCGGCGACGAGATCCTGAAGGGTGTCGGCGACCAGTATCGGCGCCTGCGCAACACCTTCCGCTATCTGCTCGGCGCGCTGGCCGGTTACGACGAGAGCGAAGCGGTTGCGCCCGAACACATGCCGCAGCTCGAACGCTACGTGCTGGCGCGGCTCAAGCAGGTCGACGGCGCGCTGCGCGAAGCGGCGACGGGCTACGATTTCGATCGCTATGTCCGTACGCTCGTCGATTTCTGCAACGAGGACCTGTCGGCCTTCTATTTCGATATCCGCAAGGACCGGCTCTATTGCGATGCGCCGGACGGGATGGAGCGGCGCGCTTATCGCACCGTGCTCGACACGCTGTTCCACGCCCTCGTCCGCTACGCCGCGCCGGTGCTGGTGTTCACGTCCGAAGAGGTCTGGGGCACGCGCTTTCCCGATGCGGGCTCGATACATCTCGAAACTTGGCGCGACCTGCCGGACTGGCGCGACAAGGGCCTGAGCGAGCGCTTCGGGGCGCTGCGGACTTTACGTGAGGATGTGATGGAAGCGATCGAGCCATTGCGGCGCGAAAAGATCGTGCGCTCCGGCCTCGAAGCCGACGTCACCGTTCCCGCCGAACGCGTCCCCGAAGGCTTCTCGGACGCCGATCTCGCCGAAGCGTTCATCACCGCGTCAGTCACGCGCAGCGATAGCGCCGACGTGACTGCCAGCCGATCATCCGAGGACAAATGCGGGCGCTGCTGGCGCCTGCTGCCGAGCGTGGCCGAAGACGGCGCGCTGTGCGATCGCTGCGAGGCCGTCGTCGCCGAGCTGGACGCCGAAGGAGTTTCGTCGTGACCCCGGCCCGCCGCAATCAGGCGATCGGCATCCTGATCGCCTTCGCCATCTTCGCTGTGGACCAGGCGATTAAATACTGGGTCAAGGGCCCGCTGATGCTGCGCGAGCGCGGCGTGATCGAACTCGTCCCGTTCTTCGACCTCAGATGGACCCAGAATTTCGGCGTATCGCTCGGCATGTTCGAAGCGACCAGCCCGGAAATGCGCTGGGCACTGGTGGCGGTGACGGCAGGTATCGCGCTGGTCGTGACGGTCTGGATGATCCGCGAGGAGAAGTTCGGCGATATTCTCGGCCTTGCACTGGTGCTGGGCGGGGCGCTCGGCAACATCAAGGATCGCTACGATTACGGATACGTAATCGACTATGCCGACCTTCATTTCGGCGATTTCCGCCCCTTCCTGATCTTCAACGTGGCCGATGCCGCGATTACCATCGGCGTGGTGATTATCCTTGCCCGCGCCTTTTTCGTGCGCGACACTGCCGACCAGATGATGGCCGACAGCGCGCCAGCCGCCCATTCCGATACGCACGCTCGCTCAGCGGAGACCAAGCCATGACCAAGACCTTCACCTTCGCCCTGCTGGGCGCCTCGGCCACCCTGCTGACCGCTTGCGGCGGCGGCGGCTTCCTCGAACGCGAGCGGCCCGACGAATTCGCCGTGCAGCGCCAGGCGCCGCTGGTGGTCCCGCCCGACTTCAACCTCGTCCCGCCGACCGCTGGCGCCCCGCGCCCCGCCGAAGGCACCGCGCAGGAACAAGCGCTCGAAGCCCTGTTCGGCGGCCCTGCCCAGCGCAGCGGCGTCGAAACCAGCGCGCTCGACCGCGCCGGTGCCGCCGCGCCGGGCATCCGCACCGCAGTGGGCGATCCCGAGACGAACACCGTCGCCAAGGGCTCGATCACCCGCGACATCATCGCCGCCCCCGAAGGCGAAGGTCGCGGGGCCAGCGCCGTAATTCCCGGCTGACGCCGGGTATTATTTGCTTGTTTGCGCACCCGCCTCCGCGGGCGCGATTTCCTCGCGCCTGACGGCGCTCCGGGCGGGCGGTCGCCCTTGCGGACCCTGCGGGTCCGAGCTCCGCCACCAAGCCCATGAGTTTGAACTGGAACGGGCTGCGACCAGCAGCCCGCGAGGCCACGCGGCCGCCCCGCAGGTGCCCCGAAGCGAAGCGGAGGGAACAGCGCCGAGGACGAACCCGCGGAGGCGGGTTCGAAATACGAAGACTTACCCGTCCCCGTCAGACTCGACCGTTTCGCGCGGTGCTTCCTCGCTCACCAGCAGTTTATCGATCCGGCGGCCGTCCATGTCGATCACTTCGAAGCGCCAGCCCTGTTCGGTGAAGACCTCGCCTTCCTCCGGCAGCTTCTTGAGCACGGCCAGCGCGAATCCGGCAGCGGTCGCGAATTCGCGGTCGTCGCCGTAATCGAGGCCGAGCCGGTCGCCCAAAGCGTCGGCCGAAAGTGAGCCGGAGATCAGGAGCGATCCGTCCTCCCGCTCCACCACGCCCGGCGATTCGCCGTGTTCCTGATCGCTGGCGAAATCGCCGACCAGCGCCGTCAGCACGTCGACCGGCGTCACGATCCCGTCGAGATGACCGTATTCGTCGTGCACCATCGCCATCGCGACATCGGCATGTTGCAGCACGCGCAGCGCATCGACCGCGTCGAGCTGGTCGGGAACCACTTCAGCCTTGCGGGCGATGGCGCGCAGATCGACAGTTTCGCCCGCCACCATCAGCGCCAGGATCTCGCGCACCTTGGCGACGCCGATCACCTTGTCGGGAGACCCCTCGGCGATCGGCATCAGCGAATGCGAGCTTTCCTCGATCGCCGCGCGGATCGCGGTCGCGTCCGAATCGGCGTCGATCCAGTCGAGCTGGTTGCGCGGCGTCATCACTTCGCGCACCGGCCGCTGGGCGAGGCGGACCACCCCCTGAAGCATCTGGTGCTGTTCGTGCTCGATCACGCCGGTGCGGGTCGCTTCGGCGAAGAGCATGTGCAATTCCTCCGCCGTGACGGAGCTTTGCCCGCCCGGGCGCACGCCCAGCAAACGGATCAGTAGGCCGGACGATGCATCGAGCAGCCAGACCAGCGGCGCGGCAATCTTCGACAACAGCTTCATTGGGCGCGCCATGATGATCGAAATCGGCACGGCCGCCCTTAGCGCGACCTGCTTGGGCACCAATTCCCCGATCACGAGGCTGGCATAGGTGGTCAGCGCGATCACCAGCGCGAAGCCCGCCTGGTCCGCATATTCGGTCGGGAATCCCGCCGCCGCCAGCCGCTCACCCACCGGGCCGCCAAGGCTCGCACCGGAAAAAGCACCGGCGATGATGCCGATCAATGTGATCCCGATCTGGACGGTCGAGAGGAATTTGCCGGGGTCAGCCGCCAGCTCCAGTGCGGTCTGCGCCGCGCCATTGCCCTTCTGTGCGCGGGTCTGCAGCGTGCCGGTGCGCGCGGAAACGATCGCCAGTTCGGACATGGCGAACACGCCGTTGAGCACGATGAGCCCGGCGATGATGACGAGGTCGGTCCAGGGAAAGGGTGTCACCCGATCCGCGCTAGCACAGTTGGGGCTTAAGGCCAGCCCAAGCGATGTCCGTTCCGTGCGGGCAGAATGGAACGCCCGCCCGCTTCGAAGGTTGTTGGGCCAGACGCGATGGTGGGCGCGTCCCGAATTATTACGTGATCAGGGGAGGTCCGGAACCGTCCGGCGCCCGCAAAAACAAAGGATAGTATCCATGAAACGATCGAAATTCGTCGTCGCCGCTCTCGCATCGGTCTCGCTGCTGGGCGTGTCGGGCTGCGTTACCGATCCCAATACGGGCGAACAGAAGATTTCGCGCACGGCCGTGGGCGGCGTGCTGGGCGCTGGCGCGGGCGCGCTTCTCGGCGGCGTCATCGGCGGCAAGACCGGACGCATCATCGGCGCGGTCGGCGGCGCTGCTGCGGGCGGCTATGTCGGCTATCGCATGGACGAACAGATCAAGGAACTGCGCGAAGGCACTGCCGGTACCGGCGTGGACGTCACCTCGGTCGATGGCGGCGATGCCATTCTCGTCAACCTGCCCGACGGCGTGACCTTCGCTACCGGCAGCGCGACGATCTCGCCCGCCTTCCGCGACCTGCTCGACAATGTCGCCAGCAGCCTGCGTCAGTATCCGAACAGCCTGATCGACGTGTACGGCTATACCGACACCGTGGGCTCGTCCGCTGCGAACCAGCGCCTGTCGGACCAGCGCGCCCAGGCCGTCGCCAATTATCTCACCTCGCAGGGCGTGGCTTCCTCGCGCATCCGCTGGATGGGCTTCGGCGAGACGCAGCTGAAAGTGCAGACCGGCGACAATGTGGCGCAGCCGCTCAACCGTCGGGTCGAAATCAAGATCATTCCCTTCGACGCGCAGGACGTAAACGAAGCGCGTCAGCAGGGCATGTAAGTTCCCCCGCACTTGCGGATAACTGGAAGGGGCCGGTCTTCGGATCGGCCCTTTTTTCGTGTTTAATTTCAACAGCGTGCCGGCGTCGAAGCACCGCCGGGCTAGAGATCCTTGTCGCCCCCGATTTTCGCCGCGCGGCCGGCCAGGCGCTCGATCGCGGCGGTGTGGATCGCGGGCGCGCAGGCGATGACGCCGAATGCGCGCGGATCGCGCTTGTTGAAATCGAGCGTGTTTCCGAACGCATCGCTGACCGCTGCGCCCGCCTCGCGCGCGATCAGCGTCGCCGCGCCGACATCCCATTCGAACCCCCAGCGCAAGGTCGCGACGAGGTCCGCCTCGTCCGAACCGACCATGGCGATGCGCAGCGCGATCGAATTGGGCTTGTCCACCATGGAGAGGTCGCGATCGACCTTGGGCAGCGAATCGGTCGGCACGCGTGCGCCGGGCAAATCCTTGCGCGTCGAGGCTGCAAGCTTCGTGCCGTTGCGCCACGCTCCTCGGCCCGCGACCGCGGTCCAGGTCTCCTCCCGCGCCGGAGCGCTCAAAATGCCGATCAGAGGCCGGCCCGCGCTCACCAGCGCGACCGACACTGCCCAGCCCCTACGCCCGCGAATGAAATCGCGCGTGCCGTCGATCGGGTCGACAAGCCAGATCAGAGAGCGGTCGAGCCGCGAATGATCGTCCCCTGTTTCTTCCGACAGCCAGCCCGCCGAGGGCAGCAACTGGCCCAGCTCGCGCTTCAGGAATTTGTCGACCGCAAGGTCCGCCTCGCAAACCGGCGCGCCGGGTTCCTTCTCCCACGAATCGAGATCATGGCCTGCGCCCGGCCACAGATCGTAGGCGATCCGGCCCGCTTCGGCGGTGATCGATTCGAGGCGTTTGGCGTCTATCATCAGGAGTGCAAGGCAGGTGCACCCGGATTGGCCACTTTTCAAGCGCCTCCATACATGCTTAGGCGCGCGGCAAACCACTTTCGAACCCAATCCCATCGTATCTGTGCGCGAAGGACGCTTTAGCCCCATGAACATCCACGAATACCAGGCCAAGGAACTGCTCGCGAAATACGGCATCGCCGTGCCCACCGGCTATGCCGCGATGACGGTCGAAGAAGCGGTCGAAGGCGCGAAGAAGCTGCCCGGGCCGCTCTATGTCGTAAAGGCGCAGATCCATGCCGGCGGCCGCGGCAAGGGCAAGTTCAAGGAACTGGGCCCCGACGGCAAGGGCGGCGTGCGCCTGTCGAAGAGCGTCGAGGAAGTCGAAGCGAACGCCAAGGACATGCTCGGCAACACGCTGGTGACGATCCAGACCGGCGACGAAGGCAAGCAAGTCAACCGCCTCTACGTCACCGACGGTGTCGACATCGCGCACGAATATTATCTCTCGATGCTGGTCGATCGCGCCACCGGCCAGGTCGCCATGATCGCATCGACCGAGGGCGGCATGGATATCGAGGACGTCGCCCATGAGACGCCCGAAAAGATCACCACCATCACGATCGATCCGGCGCAGGGCTTCATGCCCCACCACGGCCGCGCGGTGGCCTTTGCGCTGAAGCTGGAAGGCGACAGCAACAAGCAGGCGCAGAAGCTCGCCAAACAGCTTTACACCGCCTTCATGGAACTCGACATGGAAATGCTCGAGATCAATCCGCTGGTCGAAGACAAGGACGGCAACCTTTCCGTCCTCGACACCAAGATGAGCTTCGACGGCAACGCGCTCTATCGCCACAAGGACGTGGAAGAGATGCGCGACGAGACCGAGGAAGACCCGGCCGAGGTCGAAGCGAGCGAATACGACCTCGCCTACATCAAGCTCGACGGTAACATCGGCTGCATGGTAAACGGTGCCGGCCTCGCCATGGCGACCATGGACATCATCAAGCTGAACGGCGCTTTCCCGGCCAACTTCCTCGATGTCGGCGGCGGCGCGACGACCGAGAAGGTGACCGCGGCGTTCAAGATCATCCTCAAGGACCCGGCGGTCGAGGGCATCCTCGTCAACATCTTCGGCGGCATCATGAAGTGCGACGTCATCGCCAACGGCATCGTCCAGGCGGCGAAGGACGTGAACCTGTCGGTTCCGCTGGTGGTCCGCCTCGAAGGCACCAACGTGCAGCAGGGCAAGGACATCCTCGAAAACAGCGGTCTCCCGATCGTCAGCGCCGACGATTTGGGCGATGCAGCGAAGAAGATCGTCGCCGAGGTCAAGAAGGCGGCCTGACTTCGCTCGAGGGTAAGTCAGCGACAAGCAAAAGGCGGGCTTCTCCACAGGAAGCCCGCCTTTTTCGTGTCCGCTCACGATAGGCCGGTCCCAGCCGGGAACGCCGCCCCCTTCCCGTCCGTATCTTGCGGGAGCGCGCTTTTCTGCGCGAGTGCGACTTGACGTTTACGTAAACGCAAGCTAGAAGCGCGGCAGATTATTCGAGAGGAAGGAAGTCCCATGAAAATCCTCGTCCCCGTCAAGCGGGTGATCGATTACAACGTTAAGCCGCGCGTCAAGGCGGACGGGTCGGGCGTCGACCTCGCCAACGTCAAGATGAGCATGAACCCGTTCGACGAAATCGCCGTCGAAGAAGCCATCCGCATCAAGGAAGCGGGCAAAGCGGAAGAAATCGTCGCTGTCAGCATCGGCCCGGCAAAGGCGCAGGAAACGCTGCGCACCGCCCTTGCAATGGGTGCGGACCGCGCGATCCTGGTCGAGACGGACGACGAAGTCGAACCGCTCGCCGTTGCCAAGATCCTCAAGGCCATCGCCGAAGAAGAACAGCCCGGTCTCGTCATGCTCGGCAAGCAGGCGATCGACGACGATTCGAACCAGACTGGTCAGATGCTCGCCGCGCTGATGGGTCGCCCCCAGGGCACCTTTGCCAACACCGTCGAGGTCGAAGGCGACAGCGTCACGGTGAAGCGCGAAATCGATGGCGGCCTCGAAACGGTCAAGCTGTCGCTCCCCGCGATCGTCACCACCGACCTGCGCCTCAACGAGCCGCGCTACGCTTCGCTGCCCAATATCATGAAGGCGAAGAAGAAGCCGCTCGATACCAAGAGCCCGTCCGATTACGGCGTCGATATCGCACCGCGCCTCAAGACGACCAACGTCTCCGAACCGCCTGTCCGCCAGGCGGGCGAAAAGGTAGAGGATGTCGATGCGCTCGTCGCCAAGATCAAGGCGATGGACCTCGTCTGAACCCCGCGAAACGAGAAGGAATAAGATTATGAAAACCCTCGTTTGGGTCGAACACGACAATTCCAGCTTGGCCGACGCCACGCTCGCAGCCGTTACCGCCGCGAGCAAGCTGGGCGAAGTCCACCTGTTGGTCGCAGGCGCGGATTGCCGCGCCGTGGCAGAGCAAGCCGCGAAGATCGCGGGAGTGGGCAAGGTCCATGTCGCCGACGATGCGGCGTACGAGCACGGCCTTCCCGAAAACGTCGCGCCGCTGATCGTCGATCTCATGGGCCACCATGACGCGTTCGTTGCGCCTGCCACCACCACGGGCAAAAACATCGCTCCGCGCGTTGCCGCCCTGCTCGACGTGATGCAGATCTCGGACATTCTCTCGGTGGAAGGCGACAAGACCTTCACGCGCCCGATCTACGCCGGCAACGCCATTGCGACGGTAGAATCCAGCGACGAGAAACTGGTCGTCACCGTGCGCGGCACTGCCTTCGAAAAGGCGGACGCCGAAAGCGGTTCCGCCGAAATCGAAGACGTCTCCGGCCCGACCGGCGATGGCCTGTCGAGTTTCGTCAGCCAGGAAATCGCCGAGAGCGAGCGCCCCGAACTGACCAGCGCCAAGGTGATCGTTTCGGGCGGCCGCGCCCTCAAGGATGCGGAAACGTTCGAAGAATACATCATGCCGCTCGCCGACAAGCTCGGCGCGGGCGTGGGCGCGAGCCGTGCGGCGGTGGATGCCGGATATGTGCCGAACGATTATCAGGTCGGCCAGACCGGCAAGATCGTGGCTCCGGAAGTCTACATCGCGATCGGCATCTCCGGCGCGATCCAGCATCTGGCTGGCATGAAGGATTCCAAGACCATCATCGCCATCAACAAGGACGAAGACGCCCCGATCTTCCAGGTCGCGGATATCGGCCTGGTCGGCGATCTGTACAAAGTCCTGCCGGAGCTCACCGAGAAGCTCTGAAGTCTTTCCAGACTAAACAACCCGAAAGGCCGCCGGAGCGATCCGGCGGCCTTCTTCGTATCTCGGCCCGATCCGGCTCGATTTGTCGTTGCAAATCACTGCCGTAGCAAGGCACCTTGCGCCGAGACACCGGGGGGTTGCAATATGACGATTCGAGCTATTCTTGCGTGCGCTGCGCTTGCCGGGCTGGCGGCGCCTGAAGCCCCCGCTTTCGCAGCGCAGGACGATCGGGGGCCGACGGTCATCGATCCGATGGGTCCATGGCAATTGGACATGGCAGAGAACAACTGCCGGTTGGCGCGCGCTTTCGGGACCGAAGAAAAGAAGACGCTGTTCTTGCTTGAACAGTGGGATCCTTCGACGGAGGTCTCCTGACTGGTGGCGGGCGACGCGGTCAAAAGCTACAGATCGCGGCGTTCGGCGTCCTTCGCCTTCGGGCCTGGCGGCGATGCCGAAGCCTTCGACTTCCTGCCATCGACTTTCGGCGATTTCGGCACCGTGGTTCGGTCCGTCTCATCGGTCGTGCTCCAAGAGGGCGCAAAAGACGAGCGCGAGGAGGATGACCGCGACTACGATGCCGATCCGCGCGGACTGCCGCACCTGTACGCCGATGAGGCGGAGGGCATCACCTATCTCGATATCGGCCGCAGTTCGCCCGACGATATTCGTCTGAATCTGGGCGACATGAAGAAACCGCTCGAAGCGTTGAACCTCTGCATGGCCAATCTGGTCGAACATTGGGGCTTCGACGTGGATCGTCAGCGCGAGGTCGTTCGCCCTCCCAATTTCCTCAACCCGAAAAACGTCGTCGATCAGATCCTGCGCAGCTATCCATTGAAAGCGCTTAGGAGCGGTGCGCAAGCCGATTTCCATCTCCGCCTTACCGTTGGCGAGAATGGCAGCGTCGAAAAATGCGCCCTGATCAATCAGACCATAGCGGACAATTTCGACATGAGCCGCCATCCCTGTACAATCTTCAGCCGAAGCGCGCGGTTCGCCCCCGCCACCGATGCCACCGGGACGGCCGTGCCCAGCTATTATGTCACGCGAATCCTCTATCGCATGCCGGGCTGAGGGCGATGCAACGTAAAACGAAAGCTCATGTCATGCGGTCATGCTTCCTGACGCTGCTCTGCGTCGCTCCTCTTGTCGGCACGCCCGCTTCGGCGCAGGAAAGTTTGTCGCTCGCCCCGTCGAGCAAGTGGGTGCTCGAATACGAGAAGGAACGGTGCCGCATCGGGCGCTTCTTCGGCGAAGGCGATGAGCGGACGGTGCTGTTCTTCGAACAATATGCACCCGATTCGCAGCTGCGCTGGATCGTCGCGGGCAGACCGCTGAAGAAATTGCGGAAGAATTTCGAAGCCAGGTGGCGCTACGGCTCGACGGGAGAATGGACGGAGGTTTCGGTCCGTGGGATGTCTCTGGACGGATATGGCACCGCGCTGACCAGCGATGGCGAAATTGCGGACGAGCGGACCGACCGCCCCCAGCCCGCAGTGGAAGATCGCGCACGCAAGCTCGGGCTCCCAAGCCTCGATCCCGAGCGGGTGGACGGCCTCACCTCGCTCGAAATCGACGCGCCCCGGGTTGGCACAATCGCGCTTGAGACCGGCGCGCTCGCTCCGCTTTTCCGGTCGATGAATGCGTGCATGAACGATCTCGTCACCTCCTGGGGTGTCGATCTCGATCGGCATGCGAAACGGGCCGTCGGCCCGCGCCTCACGAACCTGCCGCTGATCGAGCGCATCCTGATCGACCAGTATCCGGATCGGGCGCTTCGCAACGGCGAACAGGCCGATCTGCATCTGCGCGTCATGGTGGATGCAAATGGCGCGGTCACGAAGTGCGTGGTTACCAACATGACCGTGGCCCAAAGCTTCGGCGACGCGGCCTGTATGGACATCAGGCAGCGCGCGATCTTCGAACCGGCGATCGACGAGGACGGGCAGCCCATGGCGTCTTTTCACACGACCCGGCTGCGCTACACGATGCGTTCGGGGCCGATGTATACCTGGCCCAGCTAAGTCACTCCGCCAGAGCGGTCAGAACAGCCCGCTCACCAGATGGATCGTCACGCCCACCAGCCCGCCGACCAGCGTGCCGTTGATGCGGATGAATTGGAGATCGCGGCCGACGGCGCCTTCGACGCGATCGGTCAGAGTGCGCGCGTCCCAGCGGCGCACGGTTTCCGACACCAGCTGGACGATCTGATCGCCATAGCGCGTGGCGATGCCCACCGCCGTCCTGCGGGCAAAGCGATTGATCTGCTGCTGCAATCGCGGATCGTCGCGTAGGGCGGCGCCCAGCTCGCCCAGCGTCTGCCCGATATAGCCGCCGCTGCCGCCCGAAGAACGGATGCTGTCGATCAGGCGGGCCCGCACCCGCTCCCACACACCCTGCCACCATTCGCCCACCGCCGGATTGTTGATCAGCTCGGTCTTCATCCGCTCAACCCGCGCCTGCATTTCGGCATCATGGCGCAGGCCGTGGGCCAGATCCTGCAGGCCTTCCTCGATCTTGTCGCGCAGCGGATGATCGGGATCGACCAGCACTTCGGCCAGGAGCTTGTAGAGGCCGTCGATCACCGAGGTCGCCAGTCTTTCGTCGAGGCCGGTGAAGCGCAGCACTGCGTTGGCGCGTTTCGACACCATGTCGCGCACCAATTCCTCATTGTCTTCGAGAACCAGACCCGCCCAGCGAATGATCTTGTCGATCAGGAGCTTGTGGCGTCCATCGGCGATCATGGCGTCGAGCATGCCGCCGATCAGCGGCGCGATGTCGAGCTTCTCGAGCTGGGCGGCGAGGCCAGCGCGCACCTGCGTTCCCAGGCGTTCGGGATCGAGCGATTCGAGCACTTCCACGAACAGTTCGCTCGCGCCCGCCCGGATGCGCGAATCGCGGCTCGATGTCGGATCGGACAGATAGCTGCCCACTGCGCCCGCCAGATTCATCGCACCCATGCGGCGCGCCACGACCTGCGCAGTCAGGAAGTTTTCGCGCAGGAAGCCCGCCATCGTATCGGCGATGCGATCCTTGTTTTCGGGAATGATGGCAGTGTGCGGGATCGGCAGGCCGAGCGGATGGCGGAACAGGGCCGTCACGGCGAACCAGTCTGCAAGGCCGCCCACCATCGCCGCTTCCGAAAAGGCGTGGACGAAGCCCCATGCGGGATGCGCGTCGAGATAGCGGCCCGACAGCACGAACACGAAGGCCATCAACACCAGGAGGCCCGTCGCGGTCCAGCGCATCCGGCGCGCGCGGTCCTGCGTCACGATCTCGCCGCGCACCACGCGTCGCAGGCCTGAAGGCTCCGTTCGCCCGCCATTGGGGTCACTCGGCAGGAGCAGTCTCCGCCTCGGTTCCGCCGTCTCGCTGGCCGTCCCGCTGGCCGTCCCGCTGATCGTCACCGGGACGATAGGTCAGGAAGCGATTGCGCATCCACGGGCCGAGCCGGCGCTCGATTCCGTCGGCGAGGCTGAAGCCTGCGGGCACGATCAGCAGCGTCAGGAGCGTCGACATAATCAGCCCTCCGATCACCATCGTGCCCATCGGCGCGCGCGATGCTCCGTCGCCAGAGCCGATATAGCCCGACAGCGAAACCGGAACCATGCCCGCCGTCATGGCGACGGTAGTCATCACGATCGGCTGGGCACGCTTATGGCCCGCATCCATGATCGCCTCGAACTTGCGCTGTCCCGCCGCCATCGCTTCGATGGCGAAATCGATCAGCAGGATCGAGTTCTTGGACACGATCCCGAGCAAAAGCAGCGTGCCGATATAGACCGGCATGGATTGCGGCTGGCCGGTAATCCAGACGAGGAAGATGCCGCCCAGCGGTGCCAGCAAGAGCGAGGTCATATTGACCAGCGGGCTCATCACGCGCTTGTAGAGCAGGACCAGCACCGCGAAGACGAGGAAGAACCCGGCCACGATGGCGACGATGAGGCTGCTGATCATCTCTTGCTGCCACTGGTCCTCGCCCACCACGTCGCGGATCACGCCTTGGGGCAGATCCTGAAGGATCGGCAATTCGTCGATCAGTTTCTGCGCATCGCCCTTGATCACGCCCTGGCCGAGATCGGCCCCCACCAGCACGCGGCGATTCTGGTTGTAGCGCTGGATCGTCGTCGGCCCCGAACCGAAGCTGATATCCGCCACGCGCGCCAGCGGCACGCTGCCGCCATTGCGGGTCTGGACGGGCAGATTCTCGATCGTGGTCAGGGATTCGCGCGACTGCTCGGGCAGTTTGACGCGGATCGGAATCTGGCGATCGGACAGGGAGAAGCGCGCGGCGTTCTGCTCGATCTCGCCCAGCGTCGCGATGCGGATCGTCTGGCTGATCGCGGCAGTCGTAACGCCCAGCTCGGCGGCGAGATCGGGGCGCGGCTCGATGATCAGTTCGGGCCGGTTGATATCGGCATTGATACGCGGCGCGACTAGGAGGTCGATCCCCTTCATCTGCTCGACCAGCGTCGCCGCCGTTTGTTCGAGCAGTTCGGGATCGGAGCCCGCCAGCATCACCGTTATGTCGCGCCCGCTGCCGAAACCGCCCGATTGCGAGGCAAAGCGGACGCGCGCATCTGGGATCTGTGCCAAGGTCGGCGCGAGATCGCGTTCGAATTCGACCGACTTCTTCTCGCGATCTTCCTTCAGCGTGATGTAAATCGTCGCCTGGCCTTCGCGCACGCGTTCCAGCGCGATCTCTACCTCGGGCTGTTCGTAAAGCAGTTTTGCGACCCGATCGGCCACGCGCTCGGTCGTCTCCAGCGTGGTGCCGGGCACCATCTCGATTTCGATCCGGCTGTTGTCGCTATCGGTCAGCGGCTGGAATTGCGATGGCGTTATGACGAACAAGAGCCCGGTCAGCAAAAGCGCTACGAAGCCCACGCCCAGCATCCACACACGGTGATCGTGCAGCCGCGCCCAGAGGCGGCGCATCATGAATTTCGACCAGGCGAGAAAACCGGTGCTGGCGCTGCTGAGCGATCCCAATACGGACCCGATTACCGCCGTCGCCAATAATCCCACGAAGAACGCCAGCGGCACGGCGATCAGCAGCGACAGCATGCCGAACATGAAGTTCAGCACCATGTCCCCGCCGTCCGCCATGAAGAAGGTCGTGATCACGAACCAGGCCGCTGCCAGCGCGGCGACGATCGACAGCGCGTAATAGGCAGGCTGCGCGGCGACATCGGCATAGGTTGCCCGCATCCGCTTGGCCTTGTCATGGTCGAGCGACCAGTCGAGCACGCGCATATAGCGGTCCATCATCGCGCCCTCGCCATGTTCGGCATGGCCGTGCGCTTTCAGGAAATAGGCCGCAAGCATCGGCGTGATCATGCGCGCGACCGCGAGCGACATCAGCACCGCGATGACGACGGTGATGCCGAAATTCTTGAAGAACTGGCCTGGAATGCCCGGCATCAGGCCGACGGGGAGGAAGACCGCCACGATGCAGAAGCTGGTCGCCACCACCGGCAGGCCGATCTCGTCCGCGGCGTCGATACTGGCCTGATAGGCGCTCTTGCCCATGCGCATGTGGCGTACGATGTTCTCGATCTCGACAATGGCATCGTCGACCAGAACGCCCGCCACCAGGCCCAGGGCGAGCAAGGAAAGCGTGTTCAGATTGAATCCGAGCAGATCCATGAACCAGAAGGTCGGGATCGCGGACAGCGGGATCGCCACGGCGGAAATCGCCGTCGCCCGCCAGTCGCGCAGGAAGAAGAACACGACGACCACGGCCAGGATCGCGCCTTCGATCATCGCCCGCATCGAGCTGGTATATTGTTCTTCGGTGTATTCGACCGTGTTGAACAGCGGGATGAAGCGGATGCCGGGATTTTCCGCTTCGATCGCGGCGATTTCCTCTTCTGCGGCGGCGAAGACGGTGACGTCGGAGGCGCCCTTGGCGCGGCTCATGCCGAAATTGACGACTTCGCGATCGCGCACCTTGCTGATCGAGGTCCGCTCCGAATACCCGTCGCGCACGGTGGCGACATCGGCCAGACGCACCGACGTGCCGTTGCCGAGCTGAATCTGGCGCTGGCTCAGTTCATAGGCTGTTTCGGTGCTGCCGAGCACGCGAACCGACTGGCGCGTGCCGCCGACCTCGGTGGCGCCGCCCGCCGCATCGATATTGGTCTGGCGCAGGACCTGATTGATCTGGCTCGCTGTGATTCCATACGCCTGCATCCGCGGCAGATCGAGAATCACCTCGATCTCGCGATCAACGCCTGCGAAGCGATTGACCTCGGCCATGCCCTCGACCGAGAGCAGGCGTTTCGCGATCGTGTCGTCGATGAACCAGCTCAACTGCTCGATCGTCATATCGTCGGCTTCGACAGCATAGATCGCCAGGAAGCCGCCGGAAATTTCCTGCTTGGTGACGCGCGGTTCCAGAATGCCGTCCGGCAGGCTGCCGCGGATCGTGTCGATCGCATTCGCGACCTCGACCGCCGCGTCATTGGGATCGGTCCCGATTTCGAATTCGACGAAAGTGTTGGAATTGCCCTCGCTCGCCGTGGAATTGAGCGATTTGACTCCGTTGATCGAGCGGATCGCCGATTCGACGCGCTGGGTGATCTGGTTTTCGATTTCCGTCGGCGCGGCGCCCGGCTGCGAGATCGAGACGCTGACCGCGGGAAATTCGACGTCGGGATTATTCACGACGTCCATCTGCGCGAAGCTGAGGATGCCTGCGAGCAGCAGCGCGGTGAACGCCACCAGCGGGATCACGGGATTGCGGATCGACCAGGCGGAGATGTTGCGAAAGTTCATAACGTTACTCGATCGGGCTCGGTCTTGCCGGGCATCAGCGCGCCAGCTGCGGGCGAACGGTCTCGCCCTCGGTCAGGAAGCCGCCGGCGCGCAGCACGATGCGCTCGCGCCCCGTCAGGCCGCTATCGATGACGATTCCCTGCGGCGTGACCATGCCGGTTTCCACCCGGCGAATCTGCGCGGTATCGTCGGAATCGACGACATAGACATACGGGCCTTCGTCGTCGGACAGGACCGCGCTTTCGGGGAGGATCGGCGCGACCACCGTGCCGCTCTGCAATTCGGCGGTGGCGAAGCCGCCGGGGCGAAGACCCTCGGCATAGGAAAGGGCGATGCGAACCGTGCCCTGACGGTTCTGGGGGTCGATCACGGGCGAAACCTGCCAGACCCGCCCGGTGAAGGAGCGGTCCGATCCTGTAGGTGTCACAGTCGCGGGTGCACCGACACCGATGCTCGCAAGCTGGGTTTCGCCGACGGAAGCCAGCATTTCCATCTCGCCGCCGCGCGCCAGCACGAACAGGGCGCCCGATCCCGCGCCGACCACGGCGCCGGGTTCGACATTGCGGTCCAGCACCAGGCCCGCTGCGGGCGCGACGATGTTCAACCGGTCGTTGCGCGCCTGCAATTCGCCGACCTGCGCTTCGGCCACGCGGAGCCGCGCGACCGCACTATCGCGCGTCGCAGTCAGCCGATCGACATCCGCTTTCGAGACGAAGCCGCGCTCCACCAGCTGAAGCGCGCGGTCGAGATTGGCCTGGGCCAGATTGGCTTCGGATCGTGCGACCTCGATCTGCGCGCGGCCGCTGCGGACCTGCTGATTCTGCACCGAACGGTCGATGGTTGCGAGGACCTGGCCCTGGCGTACCCAGTCGCCCGCTTCGACCGCGACCGAAACCACCCGACCCCCTTCGCCAACCACGCCGACCGGCGTTTCGCGCCGCGCGGCGAGCGTGCCTGTGGCGGTAATCGTCCCTTCAACGGTAGTCTGGCCGGGGGCGATGACAGTGACGGTCGGCAATTGCGAATTGGGATCCGACGGGGGCGCGCTGTCCGCACCGAAGCTGCGCCAGGCGAAAAAGCCCGCAATGGCGACGGCCACGATGAGAAGGACGATGATAAGGCGGCGACGGCTGCTCCGGCTTTCCGCCGTATCGTCCACATCCATCGCATCGGCTTCGCCGGCCTGGGCGGTCGCATACGGTCGGCTGTCGGAGCCCTTGACGGTGGTTTCGTAATTCATCGGATCGCTCGTCCAGCCTCGCTTCAATGGCGGGTGTGTTATACGGATAAGTCAGCCACCGCAAGCCATCGCCGTGGCTTCGGGAGCCGGGCATGCCGCTGCGTTAGTGCACAATGCCGTACTCCTCGCGCGAAGATAGGGCAATGCGATGCTCGACAGGGGGGCCATTCCTTCCTGCCAACGACAAACGGCCGATACGCGACTGGCACGCGAAAAAGGGCGGCGGTCCGCGAAGACCGCCGCCCTTTCATGAGCCGTATGGCGCGGGTGCGATTAGCGCACGCGACCGCGCTGGATCAGATTGACGATCGCAAGCAGCACGATCGCGCCGACAATGGCGATGATGAGGCCGGTCAGCGAGAATTCCTGAACGCTGCCGCCCACACCCAGAAGCGGACCCGCGATCGCGTTGCCGATGACCGAGCCGATGCAGCCGACGACGATATTCCAGAAGATACCCATCGAAGCATCGCGGTTCATCACCATGCTCGCGAGCCAGCCAGCGACGCCGCCGACGATAAGAGCGATAATCCAACCCATAACAATCCTCCTGTTCAAATCCGCCGCCGGATCGCACCACAATGTGCGTCTCGATCATGCGGTGATCCGCGGGGGAGCGCGGAAGTCATGCTTGAACAGGCTTCGAAACGACGAAAGGTTCCCCGAGCTCTCGCTCCGGAAACCTCTCGGACCGCGAAACGGCGGTTTTCGGTCAGTATTTCAATTGGCGTTCGTAGAGATCGCGATAGTGCTGGATCCGGGTTACTCTGAGGCCCTGCATTCCCGAACGATCGACGGCGCGCTGCCAGGAGGCGAATTCTTCCAGCGTGAGGTCATAGCGTTCGAGCACTTCGTCGATCGTCAGCAGGCCGCCATTGACCGCCGCAACCACTTCGGCCTTTCGCCTTACCACCCAGCGCTTGGTCTTGGGCGAGGGAAGATCCGCCAGCGAAAGCGGCTCGCCGAGCGGGCCGATTACCTGTGCGGGGCGGATATCCTGGTTCTGCATCATGTATCGTCTCTATCGCCAAGCGCCGCGTCGTTTGCGACTGCAACCGGTCTACGCCTGCTGAATTTGCCACGGCTTAAAACATCGTGGTTAACGCCCCGTTTGTCGTCACGATCCTTTCGCCCGGTTTCGCCCGCCACTGGCTCACCGCACGGCGCTTCACCGAGATGGACGCTGAACGCGGTAAAGTTTGCGGGGCGGGGTCGCGACAATTCGCGTCGCAGCTCGCGAGTCGCTTCCAGCCGCGCGACCAGATCGGTCCAGCGCAGATGGCGGAGAACCGACGATTCCTGGGCTTCGTCCAGCCCGGATGGTTTGATGTGCCCCTCGAACATGGCCTCAGTCTATAGGGCCGCGTGGTAAACGATCCGTGAAACCCAAGTTGGCTCGGGCGAACGGGCGTGCGGGCGGTTTCGCAAACCGGCTGCGACGTGTAAGGGCCGCCGGATCATGAACGCCCCAGTTTCCTTCCCTTCCCCATCCCTCGCGCCCGAGCGCGCAGCCGCCCTGTTCGATCTTCCCCGCGCGGCTGCCGACTGTACGATCGTGGTTGCGATGTCGGGCGGAGTCGACAGTTCGGTCGTCGCTGCGCTTGCCGCCGCGAGCGGTGCGCGCGTGATCGGCATCACCTTGCAGCTTTACGATTACGGCGCGGCGACGGGTCGCAAGGGCGCATGCTGCGCGGGCGACGATATCGCCGATGCGCGCGCCGTAGCCGACCGACTCGGCATCGCCCATTACGTCCACGACCATGAAAGCGCCTTTCGCGAGGATGTGGTCGAAACCTTTGCCGACGAATATCTCGCCGGGCGCACGCCGGTGCCCTGCATCCGCTGCAATATGGGTCCGAAATTCACCGATCTGTTCGCGATGGCGCGCGAGCTGGGGGCGGATTGCCTCGCCACCGGCCATTACGTGCGCCGGGTGATGGGCGAAGCGGGGCCCGAACTGCACCGCGCACACGATCCGGCGCGCGACCAGTCCTATTTCCTCTATGCGACGACCGAGGATCAGCTCGCCTATTTGCGCTTTCCGCTTGGCGGCTTGCCCAAAAGCGAGGTGCGTGAACTGGCCGAAGCGGCAGGCCTGCGCAACGCGGCCAAGCCCGACAGTCAGGATATCTGCTTCGTGCCCGACGGCGATTACGCCAAGATCGTCAAGAAGATGCGCCCCGAAGGCGGCGTGGCGGGCGCGATCGTCCATGCGGAAACCGGAGAGACGCTCGGCGAGCACAGGGGCGTGGTCCATTACACGGTCGGCCAGCGCCGGGGCCTGGAGATCGGCGGTCAGCCCGAACCGCTCTACGTGGTCGGTATCGATGCGGACGCCCGCGAGGTTCGCGTCGGACCCAAGCGCCTGCTCGCCGTTGGGTCCGCACGGATCGTCGAGACGAATCGCATCGGCCCGCTGCCGTCTGGGCAGTTGACCGCCAAGGTCCGCAGTCTCGCCAAGCCGGTTCCGGTAACGCTCGAAGGCCCGCTGGGCGACGACGCGGCGGTCACGATCCGCTTCGCCAATCCAGAATACGGCGTTGCACCGGGCCAGGCCGCCGTCCTCTATCACGGTGAGCGCGTAGTCGGCGGCGGCTGGATCGATTCGACCGAGCCTGCATGAGCCGACGCGGCGCGCCGCGCGGCAAACCCATGCCGCCGCTTGCGCTGATCCTGCTAGCAGCCTTCATCGCGATACCCTTCGTCCTCTATTTCGTCCCCAATCGCTGGTGGTACGGCGGCCCGCCGCCGCGTTTGGTTGTGGAAATGCTTGCGCCGGGCGTGACGGCGGATGCGCCCCCGACAGTCGGGATGCGCCTGGAGCCTTCGGGATTCGGCACCGTCACCGACGCACCGAGAGTCTTGGCGGAACGTGCCCCTCCCGGCAGCATGATCGGACAGACCTCAGGCGATACCATCGCTCCCGACGTCGCGCGCTTCTTGCGCGGCGTACCTCGGGAGCGGTGGGAGAATGTCCCCGAAAAGCGGATTACGGTCTGTACCCTCGAAGGACCGCCATCCTATTCCGGCCGTATCGTGCTGATCGACGGCTGCCTGCGCTTTCAGGACGCAAGATCCGATCGGCCCGGCCCTTTGGTCCTCGGCATCCCCAGCGTCCACCGCGATCGCGCAGGCTATCTTGCCGTGGGGATGCGCAATGGTGGCGAGGAGTACGAAATGAGGGTCGGCGAGCCGGAAGGCGTATTTCTGGCGGTCGGCTGCTCAAAGGACCAACCCATTCAGGCCCCACCCGATGTGGCCCGTGCCTGCGGCGTCGATACGATGCGCCGCTTACAGACGATCAAGCGCAGGCCGATCTGTTCGGCGGAGGATCGAGCGCAAATCGAGCAATATCGAAGGGAAAGCGGCTTAACCGCGGAACTGAATGAAGCCGCAAAGCATGCCTGCCGGGAACAAAGAACGCCCGAACGCCTCTGCCCCCCTCCGATGCCGCCAATACCTCCGCCGCCGAATCTGTCGGACTGCCGCATCGAACCGCCTCAGTCCTCCCAGGGGTCAAGCACGCAGCCATAGCCTTCTTTATATCGTGCGGTCGCGCTGGCCATCAGGGGGACGCTGGCCGTGACGCTGCGCGCGTCTTCGTCCTCGCTCAGCGAGACCATTTCCATCCCATCGAGCTTGTCCTTCTCGCAATCCTCCAGGCTGCGCCCTGCGACCTGGCGGCACGAGCAGGCGACGCGCGCGGCATAGGCGGTGCCGGCCTCGGCATTGCCGCTGAAACTGTCGCGCACATACCACCACCCCAGCGCCAGCAGCACGAGCGCTGCCAGAGCGATCCACGGCCATGCGCGGCGCTTCTGCGTCGTGCGGGATTTAGGCGTTGCCAAGCGGGAAATCTCCGTGCGAGTGAGCCGCAATGATCGTGCGGCCCAAGCCCCTTATCGCCTCCCTCGCCCTTGCCACAACCCTCGCCTTCGCCCTCACCGGGTGCGGCGATGCGGAGCCGGTGGGCGAGCCGCCGTTGAGCGAGGAAGCGCTTGGCGCGATCAAGGAAAACCCCGGCGCGCCGACCCGCCAGCTTGCCCGTCAGGTGGACGATCTGTTCACGATGGAGGGGTTGGGAGAAACGCGCGCCGTCGTCCTGATGCATGGCGGCACGATCGCGGCGGAACGCTATGCGCCGGGCTACGACGCGGACACGCGCTTCGTCAGCTGGTCGATGGCGAAGACGATTACGGCGGTGATGATCGGCATGCTGGTGGCCGACGGGCGGTTGCGATTGGACGAGCCCGCCCCCGTTCCCGGCTGGCAGCGCCCCGGCGATCCGCGCAGCGAGATCACGCTGCGGCACTTGCTGCAGATGCGTTCGGGCCTCGATCATACCGAAGCGGGCCCGGTTCCGAACGAATCGAGCGAAGTCCGGATGCTGTTCCTCGACGGGCGCGACGATATGGCCGGCTGGGCGGAGGAACAGCCGCTTGAGGCCGAGCCGGGCAGCAAGTTCGAGTATTCGAGCAACACCACCGTCATCCTCGCCGATATCGCGGCGCGGGCGCTGACCGATAGCGAGGATCCCGATATCCGGCGCCGGGCCGTGGCGACCTATCTCCAGGCGCGGCTGTTCGAACCGCTGGCGATGACATCCATCGTGCCCGAATTCGACGCAGCGGGCACGCTCATCGGCGGCAGCCTGATGCATGCGACCGCGCGCGATTATGCCCGGTTCGGCGATTTCCTGCGCAACAAGGGCTCCTATCGCGGGACCCAACTGGTCCCGCGCGCCTGGGTGGAAAAGATGGTGACGCCCAGTCCGGAAAGTCCGCAATACGGTTTCCAGACCTGGCTCAACCGCCCGGTAAAAGGCATGACCGGGGCCGAACACCCGCTCTTCCCCGACCGCGCGCCGCATTCGCTGTTCGCGATGATCGGCCATATGGGCCAGTATGTCCTGATCTCGCCGAGCAAGAAGGTGACGATGGTCCGCCTGGGCCATTCCGACGCGCCCCAGCGCGAAGCGATGCTGCAACAGGCCGCCGATGTGATCGAACTGTATCCGGAAAGCTGAGCGTTTCCCGTCAGGGTAGCCGGAAGGTTCCCTCCACCACCGTCACGCACTGGCCGCCCAGAATGGCGCGGTCGCCTTCCAGACGGCAGGTCATCCTGCCGCTGCGGGCGGAAGCCTGAAAGGCCGTGAATTCGGAGCGTCCCAATCGCTCGACCCAGAATGGCGTCAGCACCGCATGAGCGCCGCCCGTTACGGGATCTTCGTCGATCCCGCCGCCGGGCACGAAGACGCGGCTGACTATGTCGGTCTCCTCGCCCCGTGCGCTACAGATGAATAGATTGGTACCCAGCGCCTTCAGGCCGCGAAAATCGGGATCCAGCGCGCGGATTGCGGCTTCGTCGGGATAGAGGAAGACCTCGTACCCATCGGCATTGCGCCATACCTCCTCGATCGGGCCACCCAGAAGCGCCGCCGCCTCGTCCCAAGCGGATTTTTCCGTGCGGATGGCAGGCAGGCCGAGTTCATAGCCCGAATCGCTGCGCGCCACCTCCAGCACGCCCGCTTTGCGGGTGCGAAACGTGATTCTTTCGCCGCCGTCGCGTTCCAGCAGCACATGGCCGCTCGCCAGCGTGGCGTGGCCGCACAGGCGGATCTCCATCGTCGGCGTGAACCAGCGCAGTTCCCAGTCCGCCTCACCCGTCTCGTCCTTCACGAGGAAGGCGGTCTCGGCGAAATTGTTCTCTTCCGCGATCGCCAGCAGGGTCGCATCGTCGAGCCATTGGTCGAGCGGCATCACCGCCGCCTGATTGCCTGCGAACGGGCGATCGGCAAAGGCATCGACATGCCAATAGGGCAGGCGGATCATGGGCGCTTCTCCAGTTTCTCGAATTCATTGGCTTCGACGAGCGTGTTGCCCGGCGCATCGATTTGGCCGCGCGGATCGATGTGGACGAACAGTTCGAGACCGGGAAACGTCTGTTCCAGATCGTTCTCGACGCGCTCCAGCATGTCGTGCGCCTCGCGCACGGTCAGGTCCGGGTCCATTTCGATATGGAATTGTGCGATATCGATATCGCCCGCCGTGCGCGTTCTGAGATCGTGGAGGCGCGAGAATCCGTCATGGCGCGCGACCACCTCGACCAGGCGGCGGCGTTTGTCCTCGGGCCATTCGGCGTCCATCAGATGCTCGATCGCCTCGCTGCCCGCGCGCCACGCGCTGCGCACCAGCCAGACCGCGATCAGAAGGCCGAATATTGGGTCCGCGCCGTTGAGGCCCAGAAGATCGTCGAGCACCAACGCTGCGATCACGGCGAGGTTCAGCAGCAGGTCCGACTGGTAATGCGCGAAATCGGCGCGGATCGCGACAGACCGGGTGCGCGAGATCACGTAACGTTGCCAGGCGAGCAGTCCGAACGTCGCCAGAATCGCGATGACCGAAACCGCGATGCCTTCCCCCGCCGCCTCGACCTCCTGTCCTCCGAGCAGATGTTCGCCCGCTCTCAGCGCGATACCCGCCGCCGACACCGCGATCAGCATAACCTGAACCATCGCGGCCACCGCTTCCGCCTTGCCGTGACCAAAACGGTGATTGTGATCGGCGGGCTTGCTGGCGAACCAGACCGCGAACAGCGTGATCCCGCTGGCGAGGAGGTCGAGAGTCGAATCGGCGAGGCTGCCGAGCATCGCGGTCGATCCCGTCCGCCAGCTCGCCCACGCCTTGAGCGCCACCAGAAGCAGCGCAACCGTGATCGAGGCGATCGCGGCGCTACGCGTCAGCAGCGCGCGATCGGGTGGCGTATTCTGCCTCACGGATAGAGCAGCGTGTCGGTCCAATCCGCGTCTGCTCCCGCGCGCTCGAACACGCGACGATCGTGCAGGCGATTGGGCCGGTCGAGCCAAAATTCGATGCGGCGCGGGGCGAGGCGGAAGCCCGTCCAGTGCGCGGGGCGCGGCACATCGCCTTCCGGGTATTGCTCCGCCAGATTCTCGATCCGGTCCAGATAGGTCTGGCGATCGGGCAGAGGCCGCGACTGGTCGCTCGCCGCCGAACCGATCTGCGAATCGTGCGCGCGCGAATGGAAATAGGCGTCGGCCTCGTCGGCGCTCACTTCGCTCAACGGCCCTTCGATGCGGATCTGGCGACGCAGGCTCTTCCAGTGAAACAGCAATGCGGCCTGCATATTGGCACGGATTTCCCGGCCCTTGCGGCTTTCGGCATTGGTGTAGAAGGTGAAGCCGTCTTCCGAGCGATCCTTCAAAAGCACCATGCGTACCGACGGCGCACCATCGGGCGTCGCGGTGGCCAGCGCCATGGCGTTGGGATCGTTGGGCTCGCCGGTGTGCGCTTCGGCGAACCAGTCTTCGAACAGGGCGAAGGGATCGGTCTGCGGAATGGCACTGCGATCTCTATCCATCGCTCGATCCTTTTGCTGCGATGCCCGGCGCCCTAGCGGCAGCTTGCGCCCGTGAAAAGCTCTGGACGCTTGCCCTTGGGCCCCGCCCCACCTAGCTGACACACCATGGCCGATCCCTATTCCACCCTCGGTGTCGCGCGCACCGCCTCCGAAGCGGAGATCAAGAGCGCCTATCGCAAGCTCGCCAAGGAGCTGCATCCCGACCGCAACAAGGACAATCCGAAAGCGGCGGAGCGATTCTCCGAAGTCACCAATGCCTACGATCTCCTGTCCGACAAGGACAAACGCGCCCGCTTCGACCGGGGCGAGATCGATGCCGACGGCAATCCCGCCAATCCGTTTGCGGGTATGGGTGGTGGCGGCATGGGAGGAGGCCGGGGCGGCTTCAACCCCGGCGGCCAGCGCGGCTTCCGCGCGGAAGACTTCCAGGGCTTCGGCGGTGGCGAGGAAGTCGATCTCGGCGACATTTTCGACGGACTGTTCGGCGGTGGCCGCCAGCGGGGCAATCCGAATATGGGTGGCGGAAATCCGTTCGGGCAAGGACGCCGCGCGCCGCCGCAGCAGAAGGGTGCCGACATCGCCTATCGCCTGCGCGTTCCCTTCGTGGATGCCGCAACCTTGAAGCAGCAGCGGATTACTCTGTCCGACGGCAAGACAATCGACCTGAAGCTGCCGAAGGGCGTCGAAAGCGGCACGCAGATGCGCCTCAAGGGCAAGGGCCAGCAAGGCCCCGGCGGCGCGGGCGATGGATTGGTGACGATCGAGATCGAGAGCCACAAGCTCTACCGCCGCGAAGGCGACGATGTGCGCTTCGACCTGCCGATCACGCTCGATGAAGCGGTGAACGGCGGCAAGGTCCGCGTTCCCACGGTGGATGGCCCGGTGATGATGACGATCCAGCCGGGCACCAGCGGCGGCACCAAGCTGCGCCTAAAGGGCAAGGGCTTTACAAACAAATCCGGCACGCGCGGCGATCAGTTGGTCACGCTCGAAATCCAGCTGCCCGAGGATCTCGGCGAGCTGGCGAACCGCCTCGAAGGATGGAAGGATACGGGCGACCCACGGGCCGGTCTCGGAGCGTAGGACTTGCCGCCCGGAAAACTTCCGCCCCCCGAGCACCGCGAGGTCCGGTCGCTTTCTCCCGAAGCGCGTCGCCAGCATGCCGAAACCCTGCAGGAACGCGTCGTCGACACAATCGGGCCCGGCACGCGCGCCTGGAATGTCGCCAAGCGTGCCGGGATCGGCACCTTCAACGACGGCTTCATCCATGCAGGCAACCTCGCCTATCTGGCGATGTTCTCGATCTTCCCCTTCTTCATTCTCGGCTCTGCGCTGTTTTCCCTGATCGGGGAGGAGAGCGAGCGGGCGGCAAGCATCAACGCGGTGCTCTATGCCCTCCCCCCGGTGGTCGGAAACGTGATCGAGCCGGTGGCGCGCGACGTGATCGAGGCGCGCAGCGGTTGGCTTCTGTGGTTCGGCGCCCTCGTCGCCCTGTGGACCGTGGGCAGCCTGATCGAGACGATCCGCGATATATTGCGCCGCGCCTATGGCACCGAACTGACCCATGCATTCTGGAAATACCGCTTGTTTTCGAGCGGCGTGATTCTCGGGGCAGTTCTGCTCTTGATGCTGTCGCTGATCGCGCAATTCGTGATCGGCGCGGCCCAGCAAGTCATCGACGCCTATTTCCCCGAACTGGTGGATCTGATCCAGGCGCTGCGCCTCTCGCGCATCGTGCCTGCGTTCGGCCTGTTCGGTTCGCTCTATCTCATATTCTTCACGCTCACTCCGTCGCGCTATCGCCATCGCCGCTATCCCAAATGGCCCGGCGTCCTGTTCACGACTTTGTGGTGGGTGGCTGTGACGACCCTGCTGCCGATGGTGTTGCGCAGCTTCTTCACTTACGACCTCACCTATGGAAGCCTTGCCGGAATCATGGTGGCGCTATTCTTCTTCTGGCTGGTCGGGCTCGGAGTGGTTATCGGAGCCGAATTGAACGCCGCGCTGGCGGAAACGCCCGAGGAAGAGATCAAATCCCTCGGCCATGACGACGATGATCGGCGCGCCGCGCTCGAACGGGACATGGCGGAGGAACGCGAATTGGAAAAGGACGAAGCATGAGCGGATTGATGGCCGGAAAACGCGGCCTGATCATGGGCCTGGCCAACGACAAATCGCTGGCCTGGGGCATTGCCAAGGAATTGGCCGACCAGGGCGCGGAAATCGCGTTCTCCTATCAGGGCGAAGCGCTGAAGAAGCGCGTCGAACCGCTTGCCGCGCAGCTCGGCAGCGATTTCGTCTTCGAATGCGACGTGTCGGACATGGATGCGCTCGACCGGGCCTTCGACAGTCTGAAAAAACGGTGGGAGACTATCGATTTCGTCGTCCACGCGATCGGCTTTTCAGACAAGAACGAATTGCGCGGCAAATATGTCGACACCAGCCTCGACAATTTCCTGATGACGATGAACATCTCGGCCTACAGCCTCGTCGCGGTGGCCAAACGCGCGGCCGACATGATGCCAGAAGGCGGATCGATCCTGACCCTGACCTATTACGGTGCGGAAAAGGTCATTCCGCATTACAACGTGATGGGCGTCGCCAAGGCTGCGCTGGAAACAAGCGTCCAGTATCTCGCCAACGATTTGGGCCCCAAGAACATCCGCGTCAACGCGATCAGTGCGGGGCCCATCAAGACCCTCGCGGCAAGCGGCATCGGCGATTTCCGCTACATCCTGAAATGGAACGAGCTGAATTCACCGCTGCGCCGCAACGTCACGATCGAGGACGTCGGTGGCGCCGGTCTGTACCTGCTCTCGCGCCTGTCATCCGGCGTGACGGGCGAAACGCATCATGTCGATGCCGGCTATCATGTGGTGGGCATGAAGCAGGAAGATGCGCCGGATATCGGATTGGTTTGAAACAAGAGGTGTTTTTCGTTCATTTACCGTCCGATAGATTGCAGGTAAGCCTCCCCACTTCCCGCCAAACGATCTTGGTCAAAAGCAGTCGTGTCGAATATATCAAAAGTTGAAACTTACGCGGGCCGGTTGTTTTCCTCCGCCGTCAGAGACTTACTCGCGCTTGACCGCTGGAAAAAGCGTGCGCTCGTCTTGTCTGCCGACGCAGTGACCTGTGCGCTTTCTGCGTGGTTCGCCTTTTCGCTAAGGCTTAGCGAATGGATGCCTTGGTCGCCGCCTTTGGTGACTTTTACCGCTGTTACCCTGCTACTTTTTCCGATCATCTTCTTCGCGACCGGCGCATATCGCCACATCTTCCGGTTTGCCGGATCCGGCACCATTCTCCAATTGGCGCATGCGGTCGGCATTCTCGCCATCCCACTGATCCTGATTTTCACCTTCTTCCAGTTCGACGGAATTCCGCGAACTATCGCGATCCTGTTTCCAATCCTGTTTTTTCTCCTGACCGCGATCTCACGGATCATGGCGCGATATGTATTAGTCGAGCTTTTCGGAGCGAATGGTGGGATCGAGGTCAAGCGGTGCCTGATCTACGGGGCCGGGGCATCCGGACAGCAGTTGGCTTCCTCCATCAGGCACGATCCGGGCTTCTCTCTGATCGCCTATGCCGACGACGACATTCGTTTGGACCGGCAGCGTCTCGACGGCCTGACCGTCCATCATTCGGAGCGGCTGGCCGCGCTGATCGAACGTCATGCCATCGACACAATCTTTCTCGCCATGCCATCCATCTCTCGGGAACGGCGCAAGGAGATTATCGGGACACTCACCGGGCTGGACGTCAGCGTTCAATTGTTGCCGAGCGTGGCCGACCTCGTCGATGGAAAGGTGTCGGTTTCGGACCTGCGCGAGATCCGGATCGAAGACTTGCTTGGACGGACCTCGGTAGCGCCCAACGACTTGCTGCTGAGCCGCACCATTCGAGACAAGACGGTCCTCGTAACCGGAGCCGGAGGCTCGATCGGGAGCGAATTGTGCCGCCAGATAGTCCGTGCGCATCCCAAGCGACTGATCCTCGCCGAAGTAAGCGAACACAATCTGTATCTGATCGAGCGCGAGATGACCGGGTTTGCCGGTCTCGATGGGGTATCGGGACCCGAAATCGTCCCGCAGCTCATCAACATGGCCGACCGCCCCCAGGTCGATCGGCTCTTTTCGCGCTGGCGCCCAGACACCGTATTTCACGCCGCAGCTTACAAGCACGTGCCACTGGTGGAAGCCAATGTCGTCAGCGGACTTCGCAACAATATCGATGGCACACTCAATGCAGGGCTTGCCGCAAAAGCCAATGGCGTCTCGCATTTCGTCCTGATCAGTACCGATAAGGCCGTACGCCCCACCAACGTCATGGGTGCGTCCAAGCGAGTGTGCGAACTCGTCCTTCAGGCGCTTGCCAAAACACCGGACGAGACGCGTTTCGCAATGGTGCGCTTTGGCAATGTGCTCGGATCGAGCGGTTCCGTCGTGCCGCAATTCGAGCGCCAGATCCGTGCCGGTGGGCCTGTCACGCTCACCCATCGCGACATAACCCGCTTCTTCATGACCATTCCGGAAGCGGCGCAGCTCGTCATCCAGGCTGGCGCGATGGCGGAAGGCGGCGAAGTCTTCCTGCTCGATATGGGTGCACCGATCCGCATCTACGATCTGGCGCGTAGCATGATCGAATTGTCGGGCCGTACGGTGCGAGACGAGATCAATCCCGACGGCGACATCGAGATCGTGGAGATCGGGCTGCGCCCCGGGGAGAAGCTTTACGAAGAATTGCTGATCGACAGCGAAAGCCGCCCCACGCGTCATCCGCGTATCATGCATGCGCACGAATACAGCCTGGAAGAAAGCGAGCTGATGCCTATGCTCGACAGGCTGCATGCCTGTTTTCTGGATGGCGACCGGGAGACCGCGCTCTCGATCCTGCGCCGCCTAGTTCCCGAATACGTCTCGGAATCCGGGCTCAATACGGCACAAATCCCGGCGAGTTGAACAAGGCTAGTAGCCCGTCCAGCCGACAAGCCACCGTTAAACTAGCTCGGCCAAATCCCTCGCGTATCGTAAATCGAGGCCTCTGCGCGTTCCTCGGCGGGGATAGCCTTGAAGACGTCGTGATCCACCAGCACGATGAGCACGCCGCATTCTTCCAGCGCGTCATCTATGTCGACCAGGCTGGCACCGCTGCCGTCGAATTCCTTGGGTAATTCGGCGGCATAGGGTTCCACGATCTGGATGCGCTCGCCGTATTCGCGCGCCAGGTTCGCAGCCACGAAACGCGCCGGGCTTTCGCGGAAATCGTCGATATTGGCTTTGAAAGCGAGGCCCAGGCACCCGATCTTTGCTTTCGGATGCTCGGCGATGAGCGCCCTTGCCCGGTCGAGCACGTGGTGCATCTTGGCATCGTTCGTCTCGCGCGCCTGGCGAATCAGCTTGGCTTCTTCGGGAGCTCCGTGGACGATGAACCATGGATCGACCGCGATGCAGTGGCCGCCCACGCCCGGCCCCGGCTGAAGGATGTTCACGCGCGGGTGGCGATTGGCGAGGCGGATCACTTCCCACACGTCGAGCCCCTGCCGGTCCGCGATCATCGAGAGTTCGTTGGCAAAGGCGATATTGACATCGCGGAAGGCGTTTTCGACCAGCTTGGTCATTTCCGCGCTGCGCGCATCGGTGACCACGCATTCGCCCTTCACGAAACGCTTGTAGAAAGCGAGCGCCTTGCGCGCACACCGCGGCGTAATCCCGCCGATCGAGCGATCATTATGCGTCAGTTCTTCGAGAATCCTGCCGGGCAGGACACGTTCGGGGCAATAGGCGATCGAGACGTCAGGCGTTCCCTCGCAGCGTCCGGGCAAAGCCAGATCGGGCCGCACCTGCGCAATCGCTTCCACCATTTCTTCGGTCGTGCCGACCGGCGAGGTCGATTCCAGAATGACCGTATCGCCCTTCTTCAGGACGCGCGCCAGCTTGCGCGTGGCATCCATCACATAGCTCGTATCCGGCGTGTGTGCTCCGTCCTTGGCGAAGGGTGTCGGCACGGCGACCACGAATACATCAGCCTCCGCCACCTCGGTCGAGGCTTTGAGCATACCGCGCTGGACCACGGCTTGAACCAGACCGTCGAGATCGACTTCCTCGATATGAATCTCGCCGCGATTGATCGTGTCGACCACGCTTTGCGTCACGTCGACGCCATGGACGGGACAGCCTGCCCGCGCGATGATTGCCGCCGTGGGCAGGCCGATATAGCCCAGCCCGATTACACACACAGTCGGTTTGGAATCGCCGCGCATTGTTGAAAGTCCCGTCTCGTTTGTGCTGCCCCTAGCCGGGGGCGGGTAAACATTGCAGTAACCGCAGCGATTTTTCATAGCGAGGCCGGATCGGCTCGAAGGGCGCGAATATGACGGTTCTGGTTACTGGGGCGGCGGGTTTCATCGGATCGGCGGTTGCCGAAACGCTCTGCGCGCGCGGAGAAAGCGTCATCGGGATCGACTCGTTCAACGCCTATTACTCGCCGAAGCTTAAGCGTGACCGGATCGCGCGGGTCGAGAATGCGGCGGGCGGGAATTTCGCCTCCATCGAAGGCGATTTCGCCGATGCGGCCGCGCTGGAACGCCAACTGGGCGGGCAGGAGTTCGACAGGATCGTCCATCTCGGCGCGCAGGCGGGCGTGCGCTATTCACTCGAAAATCCGCGTGCCTATGTCGAGGCGAATGTGGTGGGGCATTTGAACCTCCTCGAAATCGCGCGCCATCGCGAAATCGGGCATATGGTCTATGCCAGCTCCAGCTCGGTCTATGGCGGCAACGACAAGGTGCCCTTCAGCGTCGAGGACCGCGTCGATCATCCTTATTCGCTCTATGCCGCAACCAAGAAGGCGGACGAGCTAATGAGCGAGACCTACGCGCATCTCTACCGTATCCCACTGACCGGGCTGCGATTCTTTACAGTCTATGGTCCATGGGGGCGCCCGGACATGATGCCGTGGCTATTCACCGATGCGATCCTGTCGGGCCGCCCGATCAAGGTGTTCAACGAAGGGCAAATGCGGCGCGACTTCACTTTTATCGACGATATCGTCTCGGGCGTTCTCGCCTGCCTCTATTCACCTCCCGCAGACGATGGCGCCATCAAGCCGGGCGGCAGCGCGGCCCCCCACGCGCTCTATAATATCGGCAACAACCGGCCCGAACAGCTGATGGATGTCATCGCTATCATCGAGGAGGCATGCGGGCGCAAGGCAGAGCTTGAAATGCTCCCCATGCAGCCGGGGGACGTTCCGCAGACCTACGCCGATATCGATCCGATCCGCGACGATCTCGGCTTCGAGCCGACGGTATCGGCAGCCGAAGGCTTCCCGCGTTTCGTAGACTGGTTCAAGCGCTACCACGCGCTGGATTGAGACGCGCGTCTAGCCCGCCAGAAGGTCGGAGATTCGGTCTGAAGACTTGCCGTCGCCGAACGGATTGTGCGCGCGGGCCATCGCGGCGTAAGCGGCTTCGTCGTCGAGCAGACGAACCGTCTCTGCCACGATGCGATCGGGATCGGTCCCGACAAGCAGGGCGGTGCCCGCCTCGACACCCTCGGGCCGCTCGGTCGTCTCGCGCATGACCAGCACGGGCTTGCCGAGCGCGGGCGCTTCTTCCTGTACGCCGCCGCTGTCGCTGAGCATCAGATAGGATATGTCGAGCAGCCGCGCGAAATGGGGATAGTCGAGCGGTTCGATCAGAGCGACATTGTCGAGCCCGGAAAGCTCTGCATTCATGACTTCGCGCACATTCGGGTTGAGGTGGACCGGGAAGATCACCGCTACATCGGGCCGCGCCGCAATCCGCTTCACCGCGTCTGCAATCCCGCGCATCCCTTCGCCGAAATTTTCCCGCCGATGGCTGGTCATGCCGATGATCCGCTTGCCAGCGAAGCGCCGCTCCAGCTCTGCGAGGCCCGAGGCAAGATCGGGCTCGCGCTCGATACGCTGCGTCACCCAGTGAAGCGCGTCGATTACGGTGTTGCCGGTGACATGCACGCTCTCCGGATCGACATTCTCACGCCGAAGCGCCGCCGCCGCCGTCTCGGTCGGCGCGCAATGCAAGGCGGCGAAACTGCCGACGACCTTGCGATTGACCTCTTCGGGCCAGGGGTGGTGGATATCGCCCGAACGCAGACCCGCCTCGACATGGCAGACCGGGATCTGGCGGTAATAGGCTGCAAGCGCGCCTGCCATAACGGTTGTGGTATCGCCTTGCACAACCACCCAGTCGGGCTTTTCCGTATCGAGAACGCGGCCGATCCCGGTCAGGGCGCGCGCGGTCAATTCGTCGAGCGTCTGGCCCGGCGTCATCAGGTCGAGATCGTGATCGGGCGCGATATCCGCGATCGCGAGCACCTGATCCAGCATGCCGCGATGTTGCGCGGAAATGCAGGTTCGCGAGACGAAGCGATCGTCACGCTCCAGCGCATGGATCAGGGGAAAAAGCTTGATGGCTTCGGGCCGCGTGCCGAAGACCGAGAGGATTTTGCGCGCCATGGCCGGTGCCTATAGCGCGCAAAGGTTAAAAGCCGGAGCGGATCTCAGCGCGGTCGCAATCGCCCGCTCATTACTGCGGATCGCGCGCCGGAACCTGCGCCCCGAGCGGTTGCGCCGATTCGCTGTCATCGTCGAACAGCGTATCCTTGGACGGCGTGGCCGGCGGGCCGCGATCGGCGCCGTCGAGCGTTGGAAGCGAGGTATCGGCGGCAGTCGTCTCCGGCACCTCGGCATCGCGTTCCTGCTGCAGACGCTCCATATACGCATCCTCGATCGCTTCGACCCGCTCCTGCTCCGCAGCGGCATCCTCGTCGATCGTGGCGAGGCGCTCCTGACGCGCGGCTTCGATCAATTGAGCAAAACGCACGGTCGATCCGCTGGCGCGGTCGGCATAGGCAGCTTCGATCATCGCCTGGGTACAGCCGGTTTCCGAGCCCGCTCCGGCGGCGGAGCAGGACAGAGTCCCGAAATCGCCGACGATATCGAGCCGTTCGACGCGCGAAGCCCAGGACTTGTTCGCGGGGTTGTCGCTGTAACGGAGCGTTTCAGGAATGCGGAATCGGTCCGCTTCGGGAAGGCGTGCGACGACGACGATCTCGTTGGCGACAGGCTCCGGCGCGGCATCGTCTCCATAGACGATGACCATGTTGACCTTGTCGCCCGCCTCGTCCTGCGCGGCGGCGGGGATCGCGGTCAGCGCGGCGGTGGCGGCCAGCAGGGATGCGGTAAGGCGGCGGATCATGAGAGTCGTCTCCGAAATCAGGTTCGCTCCGGTAGAGACGCGGAGCGGTGAACTGTGAATGAAGCGCGCGAAGGGGCGGCGCGGTTCCGGCCTCAGACGCGCTCGGAAATCTTGATCGCCGCGCGGCAACCCAGGCGGATCAGTCCGGACAGCACCGGATAGGCGGGCGCGCGTTCCGCCCCGGCGGCCAGCGCCGCATCGCGATGTTCGCGCTCGTCTTCGCGGAATTCCTCGATCATCGCGCTCAATTCCGGTTCGTCACCGGTTTCCGCAAGGCGATCGAGCTGCTGGGAATAATGCCGGTCGATCTCTTCCTCGACTGCAGCGGTGCAGGCCATCGCGGCCTCCGGACCGAGCAGCGCAGTGCCCGCGCCGAGCGCATAACCTGCGATCGACCAGAAGGGTTGGAGCGCGGTCGGCCGTACGCCGCGTTCGGCCATCATGGCATCGAAACGCGCGCGATGCCCTTCTTCCTGTTCAGCCATTCCGGCGATCTCTGCCGAGTGGGGCCCGCGATTGCCCATCACGGCGAGCTGGCCCTTGTAGATGCGCGTCGCGCCGAATTCCCCGGCCTGATCGACGCGGATCATCCGTTCGATTTCGGGGCGCAACGGCTTGGGGTTCGAATTATCGCGAGACATTGGGTCGGCTCCTTACGAGCAGAGAAAGGATCGCGAGCGCACTCGCGGTGGAGACGAGGAAATTCCATCCGGCGAGCGAGATCCCGAACAGGTCCCAAGGCGCCTCGTCGCAGCGTATCATCGGCGCGTTCATGATCGCATCGAGTGCGCTGGTGCCCTCGCTCGCCACGATTGTGGCGCAGCCGGTGATGCCCTCCCACCAGCCATATTCGACGCCGGCATGGAACAGTCCGATCAGGCCCGACACCAGAATGGCGAGCGCTGCAAGCCCGGTAAAAAGCACTCGCAACGGCACTGCAAACGACAGGAGCGCCAGTCCGACGGCAGCGAAATGCGGCCAGCGCTGCCACCAGCACATTTCGCACGGATGCAGTCCGAAAACGAATTCGGAAATATAGGCCCCACCCAGCAACAGCGCCGGAATCGCCAGCGCCAACAATTGGGCCAGCTTCACCCGGCCGGGCACGGGGCGGACCGGCGCTGTCGAGATCGGCGCCACAGCTTTAATTTCGCTTCGCTGCAGATTTGCGCGAAGCACTCGCCATGGCGTTGGGGCTCGCCCGGCGCAGCGTGTCGACGGCATAATGGAGCTGGAAATCCTCGATCCCCTGCTCCTTCAACTCCTCCGCCGTGAGCTTGAAGCGCGGATCGTCTCGCTTGTCGGTTTCGAGCGCGGAATCCTCCAGCCCCAATTCGTTCACCAGGTGCCCGCGCAAATCCGATTCGCGCATGATGAAGCGCGAACGCTGCGCCAGATCGGGATCGGAGAGCTGCGGCACGGCGATGTCCGGCTTGATCCCGCCTTCCTGCACCGAATGTCCCGAGGGGGTATAATAGCGTGCCGTCGTCAGTTTGAGCGCGGCGTCGCTGCCGAGCGGGAGAAGCGACTGGACGCTGCCCTTGCCGAAGCTGCGATCGCCCATGACGACCGCGCGGCGATGATCCTGCAGGGCCCCGGCCACGATTTCGGACGCGGAGGCCGAACCCGCATCGATCAGGACCACGATCGGAATCCCTTCGGCAATGTCGCCACGGAACACGGTTTCGGCGTTGTAGACGATATTCTCGCCGCGGATGCGCCCGCGTTGCGACACGATCCGGCCATCGTCGAGGAACAGGTCCGACAGCGCTACCGCCTCGTCCAGCGAACCGCCGGGATTGGAGCGCATGTCGAGCACCAGGCCGTTCAACCGCCCGCTGGCCTCCTGCTGCAACGCTTCCCATGATGCCAGCACATCGGCGCCGACATCGCGTGAGAATTCGTTGACCATGATGTGGCCGATATTCCCGTCCATCAATTCGTGCGTCACCGGCTCCAGCTCGATCACGCCGCGCGTCACGGTAACGTCGAAGGGTTCGTCGCGACCGGGACGGAACACGGTCAGCCGGATCGCAGTGCCCGCAGGCCCGCGCATCTGCGCCACCGCATCGTCCAGCTCGCCGCCATAGATCAGCTTGCCGTCCAAATGCGTGATGAAATCGCCCGCCTTGATCCCGGCTTTGTCCGCCGGGCTGCCGCGGAAGGGCGAGATGATCTTGACCGCCCCGTCCTCCATGATCACCGACAGGCCGAGGCCCGAATAATTGCCGTCGATCATGGTTTCGAGCCGGTCCAGATCGGACCCGTCGAGATAGGCCGAATGCGGATCGAGCGCCGCCAGCATCCCGTCGATCATGCCGTCGATCAGCGTCTGATCATCGACTTCCTCGACATAGCTTGCCTTGATCCGCTGATAGACCGCGAAAACCTTGGAAAATTCCGGTCCCGCGCGCCCTTCGACCTGGGCGAGGCCCGCCGTCGTGGCAGGAATTAGCGCAAGCGCGGTCACGAGCGCGGCGCTGCGGGCGAGTTCGGCGAATTTCATCTGGGCGCGGTCCAATCCTGTTTGCTGACCGTATTATCGCTTCCGGGCCATGAACACCAGATTAGGATCGCCACGCGGTCCGGCCCGTCCGCTCGCCGGTTCAGTCGATGTAGTCGAGCGGATTGACCGGATCGCCGCCGCGCCGCAATTCGAGCGTAACCGTGGGATTTCCGTTCTCTGCCATGCCGACCGGCGATCCGACGACCACATCCTGCCCCACACGCGCCACCAGATCGCCGAGCCCGGTGACGAGGCTGGTCCAGCCATTGGCATGTTCGATGATGACGATCCGTCCATAGCCGCGATAGGCGCCGGCGAAGACCACCCGGCCCGCACCCGGTGCCACGACCTGCGCCCCGGCGCGTGGGACCAGGGACAGGCCGGTCGCGCGGACGCCCCCCTCGCCCTGCGCGCCGAAGGCTGCGGCCAATTGCCCGTCGACCGGCAGGCGATAATCGGATGGCGGCGCGGTGGCGGACGGCGTCGGCGTCGGCGGAGTAGCGCCCGCCTGATCACTCACGCGCGCTCTCGCAGATCCCGGCTCGGAAGGCCGCAAGACCGGTCCGGGCAAGGCCGCCAGCCGTTCGCGCAGCGATCCGACCGCTTCGAGCCGTTCCACCAGCCCATCGAGATCGCGCGCCTGTTCGCCCAGAGCCAGCGCGCGCAATTCCTCGCGATCGGCGGCCCCGCGGGCACGCCGGGCGGCAAGGCGTTCGCGCTGGGCCATGGCGACCAGTTCGGTGCGCCGTTCGGTCAGGCGGCGCTCGGCCCCGCGCCGACCGGCAAGGGCCTGGCGCGCCTCGTTCTGCAATTCCAATGACCGGTCGAGCTCCGCGCGCAGATCGACCGTGCTTTCGCGCACGAGCGGCACCGTGCTGTCGAGCACCGCGCCGAGATAGACGGTATCGCGCAGGGATCCCGGTGCCAGAACGCTGAACGACAGCGGGCGCCGCACCAGCGTCTGCAAGGCGCCGGTCAGCCGGACGATCGGTTCGCGCCGCTCGGCAAGCCGCAGGTCGATCCGGCGCCTTTCGGACTGGACCAGAGCGAGCTTCGCTTCCGCCACCCCGATCGCGGCTTCGGCCTGCTGGACCCGCGCGGCGAGCGCTGCGGCCTCGGCCTGCGCCTTGGCGGAAGCCTCGCTGGCGCTTGCCGCGCGCGCCTCGAAGCGAGCGGCCCGGTTCTGCGCCTGCGCGCCGCGCCGCTGCGCCCTGTCGAGCGCGCGCTGCGCCTCGGGCGCATCGGAAAAGCGCACGTCGAGCGCGGCCTGCGCCGTGATCGGGCTCGACACGATGGCCGTGCCGATCAGTCCGGCGAGACCGAAAACGGTAACGGCAAAGGCGAGCCCCGGGCGCATCATGACGCCAGATGCCGCAATCTACGTTCGGATGATAGGGGCTCAGTCGCGATGATAGGGATGACCGGCGACGATGGTGGTCGCGCGGTATAATTGTTCGGCCAGCATGGCGCGCGCCAGCAGATGCGGCCAGGTGGCCTTGCCGAAAGCGAGCAGCAGGTCGGCGTCCTGGCGCTCCTCACGCGAATGCCCGTCCGCCGCGCCCAGGACGAAGCGCGCTTCCCGCACGCCCTCGTCCCGCCAGCGTTCGAGAATGGCGGCGAATTCGCGCGAGGTCAGATCCCTGCCGCGCTCGTCGAGGAGGACGGTGCGATGGGGACTTGCCGGATCGGAAACCTTGCCCCCCGTCTCAGGCAGTTCGGTGAATTTGACCGGCCAGGCGATCCGCTTCTCGTAGCGCGCGACCAGCTCCGCCTCGGGCGAACGCGCGATCTTTCCGCGAGCGATGACGTGAAGGAGCATGGAGAACCCTTGTTTGCGCAGCCGCCTCCGCGGCTGCGATATCCTCGCGCCTCACGGCGCTGCGGGCGGCCGGTCGGCCTTGCGGACCCTATCGGGTCTGACCTCCGCGACCAAGTCAGCGCTATGGGCAGGGAACGGTCTGCGACCAGCGGACCGCGAGGGCACGCGCCCGCCCCGCAGGTGCCCGACCGAAGGGAGGAGCAGCACCGAGGAGGTCCGCGCGGAGGCGCGGACACAAACGTTACGCCATTCCGGCTACGGGCGGCGCGTCGCCGAAGGCCCACATGCGTTCGAGATTATAGAAGCTGCGCACTTCGGGCCGGAACAGGTGCACCACCACGTCGCCCGCATCGAGCAGCACCCAGTCGGCGGCAGGCAGGCCTTCCAGCTTCACAGGACCGAACCCGGCCTGCTTGACCTTTTCGGCCAGCTTGTTGGCGATCGCGGCCACCTGACGCGTCGAGCGGCCCGAAGCGATCACCATGTGATCGGCGATCGAGCTTTTGCCTTCGAGGTCGATCGTGACGATATCCTGCGCCTGATCGTCGTCGAGATGGTCGAGAACGAGCGCCAGCAGCGAATCGGTTTCGCTGCCGCTCATCGGGGGTGCCTTGGTGCGGGCTTCGCTCGCGGAAGAAGTGTGGGCTTGGGGCATAAAGGAATGGTGTGCTCCTCGAAGGATGGAAAGGCGCGCGTCATGGGCTTCATGAGTCCGCGCGCGATGCGTGTGCGGGAATGGGGCGATGTGTCAGGCGGTCGCGCAATCGGTCGTATCCGGCGGTGTCTGCCATGCGGGCCGCCCAATCGGGATCGGCGCGGCGAATGGCCGTTGCCGAGCGATGGTCGGGATCGAAACGCAGGATTACCAGTGCCGGAGCGCTCCATCGGGCCCTGTTCGCGAAACCGGCGGCGGGTGTGCGGTAGCGCCGCAGCCAGGCCATCGCGGGGCTCGCGAAGGCGGACGCATCATAACCCGGACGCGCGATGACCGCAATCGGCATCGTCCGCGCGATTTCGCGCCAGTCGCGCCAGCGGTGGAACTGGGCGAGATTGTCGGACCCCATTAGCCAGACGAATTCGCGCGTGGGATAGCGCCGCGCCAGCTTTTTCAGCGTATCCACCGTGTAGCGCGTGCCCAATTCGCGCTCGATCGCCGTAGGCCAGATCGGTGCGCGGCGAGATTGCCTCAGCGCCGAGGCATAGCGCGCGGCAAGCGGTGCCATCCCCTCTTTTGGCTTCAGGGGATTGCCGGGAGAGACCAGCCACCACACCTCGTCGAGACCGAGCGCGCGCGCCGCGAACAAAGAGACGCGGCGGTGCCCGCCATGAGCCGGATTGAAGCTGCCGCCCAAGAGACCGATACGGGGCAGACCGGCGACGAGTGGAGAGTTCGGAACCATCGGACGGATCGTATCACCTGCCCCGATCGCTGTCAGGAGACGATAGGCAGGGCCTGACACAACGCAAAATTCGCGATTCGTTCCCGATTTTTTGCCAATTTTTTCGGGAACCAAAACGCTTCATCCCGCGAACCCGTCGATTCGGCCATTTTCCGGGTCGTGGATTCGCATTCCGGCGGATCGCTCGCTAGGCACCCCGACGGATCGTATAAGACAACACAGGATGGGGTCGCTTTGAAAAAGAACGATACCGCTCGCGGTTGGACGCAGCGCATGCGCGCCTGGTTTCCGGAACGCGAGTTTTTCATGCGCTCGGACGGCAAGGTCCGCTTCGTCACCGTTTCATCGCGCTTGCAGATCGGCGCCGCCGCGCTGATCGGTGCCGCCGTCATCGGCATGACCGGCAGCATGGGAGCAATGGCCTACGCGCAATACGAAGCTTCGGCCGAACGCGCCGCTTTGATGACGCGCGCCGCGAAGGTCGCCGATTCGGAAGAGCGGCTCGCGACCTATCGCGACGATATCGACACGGTCGCCGAAGACCTTCAGCGCCGCCAGGACTTCATCGAAGACATGGTCGCCGCGCTGCCGGAAGACGTGAAAGTCTCCGATCTCCACACCGAGGACGGCCAGGCCGATGGCAAGGACACCGCCGAAACGCAGGCGATGGTCGGCAAGGTCAGCGCCGCCATCCCTGAAGCCGCCGCCCTCGCCCGGATCGAAGCGCGTCAGCTCGCCTTCGTCGATGGAATGACGCGTTTTGCAGATGCCCGGGCGGAACGCGCCGAAGCGGCGCTGCGCGAACTCGGCCTCAACCCCGCCACCGTGCTGCGCCAAGCCGAACGCGAGGCGATGGGTGGTCCCTTGGAGAAATTCGTCAGCGCCTCGGGCGGTCCGATCGATCCGCGCTTCGAACGCCTTGGCCTCTCGCTGGCCCGCATGGGCGCGCTGGAACTGACGCTTGATTCGGTCCCGCAGGTCATGCCCGCTTCCGTCGTGCGCATGTCGTCCGGCTTCGGCTTTCGCCGCGATCCCTTCACCGGCGGCGGTGCAATGCATAGCGGCCTCGATTTCGCCGGCCCCATCGGCACGCCGATCCAGGCCGCTGCCAATGGCCGGGTCAGCTTCGTCGGCGTGAAGTCGGGTTACGGCAAGGTGGTCGAAATCGATCACGGCAACGGCCTGATCACGCGCTATGCCCACCTGTCCGCCTTCAACGTCAAGCGCGGCGCCGAAATTCGCTCCGGCGAGCGCATCGCCGCCATGGGCAGCACCGGGCGTTCGACCGGATCGCACCTGCATTTCGAGGTTCGCCTGAACGGGCGCGCCGTCAATCCCCGCACCTTTCTGGAGAGAGCCCCCGATGTTCTCGAAAAAGCCCGCAGCGACGCTCCGAGCGCGCAGCAATAACGAGAGAGCCATGACCCCCCGCAACGGCAATTCCACCTTCTCGGTGCTCGGCACGGATATTTCCGTGAAGGGCGATATCACGGCTTCGGCCGATCTTCACGTCGACGGCAATGTCGAAGGCGACATCGCCTGTTCCGCACTGGTCCAAGGCGAAGGCAGCACGATCAATGGCGGCGTGACGGCGGAAACCGCGCGTCTGGCGGGCCGCGTGACCGGTTCGATCACGGCGCGCGATCTCACCATTCTCAAGACCGCCCGCATCGACGGCGACGTACATTACGACGCGCTGACCATCGAACAGGGCGCGCAGGTCGAAGGCCGTTTCGCTCCGCGTGGCGAGACCAAATCCGCCAAGCCCGCCGCAGGCTCCAAGGCCGACGAGCCGAAGCTGGCTGTCGCCAACTGAGCCGATTCATGCGGGTGGAGACGATCTCCACCCGCGCTCTATTCTCTCAATTCGGGAGGACTTCGGCCCGCAACGCCTTGCGGTCCAGCTTGCCGATCATGGTCTTGGGTAGATCGTCGCGCAGCACCACGCGAGCGACTCGCTCGTGCTTGCCGATACGACCGTTGAGCCAGGCGGCCAGCTCTTCGCCGCTCGCACTCTCGCCTTCATTCAGGACTGCATAGGCTTCCGGCACTTCGCCGCGATACTCGTCGGGCACCCCGATCACGAGCACTTCCTTGATCGCGGGATGCTGCAACAGCACGTGCTCGACCTGGCTCGGGAAGACCTTGAAGCCGCCAACTGCGATCATGTCCTTGATCCGGTCGACGATGGCGAGGAAGCCGTCTTCGTCGATCGCGGCGACATCGCCGGTCCGCAGCCAGTCCTCGCCGTTGAAGCGCGCGAAGGCGTCTGCCTGCGTCTCCGGTTTGTTCCAGTATCCGCACATCACCTGCGGGCCGCGCACGGCCAGCTCGCCAGGCTCGCCATCGGGCGCGAGACGCGTCGGGTCTTCCTTGTCGAGCAGCAGGATCTGCGTCGCCGGGATCGGCAGTCCGATCGTGCCGGGCTTGCGCGTGCCTTCATAGGGATTGGTCGAGACGACGCCCGCGCTTTCGGTCAGGCCATAGCCTTCGACCAGCCGCACGCCGGTGCCCTTCTCGAATTTCTCGCGCACCGGGGCGGGCAGCGGCGCGCCGCCCGAAATGCAGATCTGCAGCGAAGAGAAATCGGTCTTCGCGAAATCGGGATGGTCGAGCAGCGCCTGAAACATGGTCGGCACGCCGGGAAAGGCGCGCGGGCGGCTGTTCGTGATCGTCTTGAGTACTTGTCCTGCATCGAAGCGCGGCAGCATCACGATCCGCCCGCCCTTCACCACCGTGCGGTTCAAGACGCAGGTGTTGGCGAAGACGTGGAACAGCGGGAGAGCGCCGAGCACGCTGTCCGGCTCGTTCGGATCGAACGGGTCGATCATGTCGACCTGGATCGCATTGCTCGCCAGATTGGCGTGGCTCAGCATTGCGCCCTTGGGCGTGCCGGTGGTCCCGCCGGTATATTGCAGCAGCGCGAGATCGTCTGCGGAGAGATCGGGGAAGCCGCCGGTATCGCGGCCCAGCCAGTCATTCCACTGGCCGACATCGGACCGCGAGGGCACTGAGGCGATCTGCTTGCGGCCGAGCGTGCGCAGCGCCAGGCTCTTCATTTTCGGCAGCGCGTCCGCCAGCCGGGCAACGACCAGCGTTTCGAGCGAGGAGCGGTCGATCACATCCACCGCAGTCGGCAGCAGCATCGGCGAATCGAGCGTGACCAGCAGGCGCGTGCCCGAATCCTCGACCTGCGCGGCCAGTTCTTCCGCCGTGTAGAGCGGCGAGAAATTGACGACCACCGCACCCGCCATCATCGCTCCGTAATAGGCAGCGACGTAAGCGGGCACGTTGGGCAGGAACAGGCCGACGCGGTCCTTGGGCCCGATCCCGCGCTCGATAAGCCCGGCGGCGAAGCGGCGCGCCTCGGCGTAGAGTTCGGAATAGGTGAAGTCGCGACCCATGAACTCGGCCAGCACCGCGTTCGGGCGTGCCTTCGCCTGCCGTTCGAAAATGGCCGGCAGGGGTTCGGCATAGATCGCGCTGTTCCAGGGTTGCGCGTGGCCGTAAGTGCCGGATGGGATTGGGAAGCGCTTATTGACAGACATGTCAGTTGCATGGCGCAAGCCGGGGCCTGCTGACAAGAGAAAAGGGCGGAAAAGTGCTTACTTTCCCGCCCTTCGGTAATTTTCGAAACGTAAGTGTCAGCCTTCGGCTTCGGCCTCGCTCGCGCGCTTGTTTTCGAGCCAGGCGGCGGCTTCCGCTTCCTGCGCGGCTTCGGCGGCGGCCTTCTTTTCTTCGGCGCGTTCGGCGCGCAATTCCTCGATCAGACGCTCGCGATCGCTGGTGCCTTCGCCGATGGCGGGGGCTGCGGTTTCGCCGTCGTCTTCCTCGGTGCTCGCGAACTTCTTGGCCGCCTTGGCGACGACCGCGTCGAGCTCGCGCTGCGAACACAGGCCCAGTGTCACCGGATCCTTGGGCTGGATGTTCTGGATGTTCCAGTGGGTCCGATCGCGGATCGCGCCGATGGTCGTGCGCGTCGTCCCGATCAGCTTGCCGATCTGCGCGTCCGAGATTTCCGGGTGGTTGCGCAGCAGCCAGGCGATGCCGTCCGGCTTGTCCTGCCGCTTCGACACGGGCGTGTAGCGCGGGCCCTTGGTGCGGCTGACCGCGACCGGCGCGCGCTGCATCTTGAGCGAATAGGTGCTGTCCTGCTGCCCCTTCTCGATCTCCTCCTGCGTCAATTCGCCGGCATGCACCGGATCGCGCCCGGTGTATTTCGCGCCTGCCAGATCGTCTGCCATGGCCTGGACTTCGAGAATGTGCAGACCGCAGAATTCGGCGATCTGTTCGAAGCTGAGGCCGGTATTGTCGACCAGCCAGGTGGCGGTCGCATGCGGCATGAGGGGCTTGGGTTGGTCGGCCATTTTCGGCGCCTTTTCTAAAGACCTGAAATAGTAAGGGCCGCCCCTTGCGGAGCGGCCGTTGCCCGTATCCTGTAGGCTGAACCGGCTTTGTCCGCAAGCGCGGCGTGTTCGTGCCGCGCGGTTCAGGCCAGCGCGTATGCCTCGTCCGAAACTTCCAGCGGGGCGAGCCCGCTCAGGAATTGCGCGGTGGCGGCATCCCAGCTGAAGCTTGCGCCGTATCGCGCGCAGACCCTGCGATCGCAGAACAGGGCCGCCGCTATCGCCCGGTCGAGATCCTCGGCCAGCGCGCCCACGCGATCGGTTACGATGTCGCGCGGGCCGGGCACGGGATGGGCCGCCACGGGCGTCCCGCAGGCGAGCGCTTCGATCATGACGAGCCCGAACGTATCGGTACGGCTGGGAAAGACGAAGACGTCCGCCGCGGCATAACAGCCAGCCAGCTCCCGCCCGCTGCGCCGTCCGAGGAACAGCGTCTGCGGATAGCGAGCGCGCAGGCTTTCGAGCGCGGGCCCGTCACCCACCACGACCTTGCTGCCGGGATAGGAACCCTGAAGGAACGCTTCGAGGTTCTTTTCCGGCGCGACCCGCCCGACATAAAGCTGGATCGGCCCTTCCAATCCGGCAAATTCCGGCGGCGGGGGCGCATCGGGCGTAAAGCACGCAAGATCGACACCCCGGCTCCAGCCGTGCAATTGATCGAGGCCGTGGCTGCGAAGCTCCTCCGCAATGCTCGCGGTCGCGACCAAAATGCGACAGGCCGGCGCGTGAAACCAGCTGATGTAGCGCCAGAACCATTCGGCGGGCAGATGCGTGCGCTGGGCCACGTAATCAGGGAATTGCGTGTGATAGGCGGTGGTGAAGGGCGTTGCGGTGCGTAGACAGTATCGCCGCGTCGCCAGGCCCAGCGGCCCTTCGGTGGCGATATGGATCGCGTCCGGTGCGAAGCGGCGCAGCCTGTCGGCCACTGCGCCGGGCGCGGACAAAGCGAGGCGGATTTCCGGATAGGTCGGGCAGGGACAATTCGCGAACTGATCCGGCGAGATCGTCAGTACCTCGTGCCCGTGTTGGCGCAGAATGTCGCAGGTTGTAGTCAGGGTGCGGACCACGCCGTTCATCTGCGGCAGCCATGCATCGGTCACGATAGCGATGCGATGGGGGCCATCCGCCAGCATCGGGGACTGAGGTGAGGCCGCATCGGCAATGGTGAGGCGCTCCAGTGACGTCACGCAGCCGCCCGCGCAGCATCGCCCTTCGCAGCGACCGATGGCACAGAGTCGCGCCGCGCCACTTCTTCTGGCCAGTGGAGCAATTCCATCCGCCCGTCGAAATGTTCGACCAGCGCGTTGCACCCTTCGACCCAGTCGCCGTCATTGTAGTATTCGACCGTGCGCCCGTCCTGCGTGAAAGTGCGAATGTCGGCCGTATGGATGTGGCCGCAGACCACGCCGTCCACGCCCCGCTCGCCCGCAGCCCGCGCCACCACTTCCTCGTATTTCGAGATGAATTCGACCGCGTTCTTGACCTTGTGCTTGGCCGCCTTCGACAGCGACCAGTAGGGCAGGCCGAACCGGCGCCGCACCAGATTGACCCAGCGGTTCAATCCCATCGCCGCGTGGTAAAGCGCGTCGCCGAAGAAGGCGAGCCAGCGATGCGCGAGCATGATCGTGTCGAATTCATCGCCATGCAGCACCATCAGCCGCCGTCCGTCCGCCGTCGTGTGGAAAGCGGCGCGTGCGATCTCTACCCCGCCGAAATTCATGCCCGAAAACGGTCGCACCATCTCGTCGTGATTGCCGGGGACATAGACGATCCGCGTGCCGCGCTTGGCGCGTTTCAGGATGCGCCAGACGATGTCGTTGTGCGATGCGGGCCAATAAACCTTCTTCTTCAGCCGCCAGCCATCGATGATATCGCCGACCAGATACAGGGTCTCGCTGTCGGTATGGTCGAGAAAGTCGATCAGCAGCTCGGCATTGCAGCCCTTGGTGCCGAGATGGACGTCGCTGATCCAGATGGTGCGGAATTTGCGGCGTTCGCCCACGATCCGTTCGGGAACGGCGGGCTTGATCGCTGGGAAGCTGGCGATGTTGTCTCCCAGCTTCGCGAAGGTCTCGAAATCGGTCGGCAGTTCGGTCACGGCGTTTCTCCCACCATTCGGCAGGAAGCCTAGCGCCGTTATGTTACAGGCGATTCACAGCGCGGTGACCGAACGGGGACAGTAAGACGGTTCGAGGACTCCGCCGCCAGGGCTCAGTCGTCCGCGACCTTGAGCACGATCTTGCCGATATGATCGCCCGCTTCCATCCGCCTGTGCGCGTCCGCCACTCGGTCCAGCGGGAAGGTCTCGTCCATCACCGGGCGGATGGTTCCGTCTTCGAACAGGGGCCAGGCGTGGTTGTGGATTTCATCGGCCAGCAGCGCCTTGAATTCGTCGGATCGCGGGCGGAGGGTCGATCCGGTCATGGTCTGGCGGCGGCTCATCAGCTTGGCCATATTGATTTCGGCCTGCATCCCGCCGAGGACCGCGATCGTGACGTGGCGCCCATCCTCCGCCAGGCAATCGAGATTGCGCTGCACGTAATCGCCCGACACCATGTCGAGGATCACGTCCGCGCCGCGCCCATCGGTGGCCTTGCGCACCTCCTCGACGAAATCCTGCGTCTTGTAATTGATCGCCAGATCCGCGCCGACTTCGCGCGCTTCGGCGCATTTTTCGTCGCTGCCCGCGGTGGTGAGGACGGTGAGGCCGAATTCCTTGGCCAGCATGATCGCCATCGTGCCGATCCCGCTGGTCCCGCCATGGACCAGCAGGGTTTCCCCATCCCGGGCCCAGCCGCGTTCGAATACGTTGTGCCACACGGTGAACAGCGTTTCGGGAATGGCGGCGGCTTCCGCCATCGACATGCGGTCGGGCACGTGCAGGCAATGCGCCGCGTGTGCGAGGCAATATTCGGCATAGCCCCCGCCCGATACCAGCGCGCAGACCTGTTGATTGAGCAGTTCGGGCGGCGCGCCGGTCCCTATCGCGACCACAGTGCCGGAAATTTCCAGGCCCGGTATCGGCGAAGCGCCGGGAGGCGGCGGATAGAGGCCCTTGCGCTGGATCACGTCGGGCCGGTTGACCCCCGCATGGCTGACCCGGATCAGCACCTGATCCGGCCCCGGCTGCGGCACGGGGCAATCCTCGGCCCGCAGCACGTCCGGCCCGCCGGGCTCGTCGAAGCCCATCGCCGTCATCCGTTCGGGTAGGCTCGCACCCATTTCAATCCCCATTTTTGCCAATCCACTGCCCCCGGCGTCCTCGTCTATCGCGCGTTTCGTTTGACAGCAACCGACCTTGCTTGCGAGAACGATGCTCGATGGACGACGACGACCGGCCCAAGCGCAGAGGCGATGCCGCCTCCCTTCTCGCCAGCGAGGATCTGGCGCCCTATTCGCAGGACGAGCTGGCGGAACGGATCGTGCTGCTCGAAACCGAGATCGCTCGGGTGCGCCGCCACAGCGAGAGTGCCAGAGCGCACCGCGCCGCCGCCGACGCCCTGTTCGGTGCCAAGGATTGATCGGGAATGGGGCGCGGACTCACAATCGCCGCAATGCTTCCCATATTGGTTCCATCCAATACAGCGGCGGCTCATCTCGGTCGTCTAGCCTGTCCCCGTTCCGCGCTTCTTGCGGACTCGCACTGAAAGACCCCGAATGCCCAGTTTCGCCCAGAACCTCGAAAAGACCCTCCACCAGGCGCTCGCCGATGCGTCCGAGCGGCGACACGAATACGCCACGCTCGAACATCTTCTGCTGGCGCTTATCGACGATGAAGATGCAGCGCAGGTGCTGAATGCCTGCGGCGTCGATCTGAGCGAGCTGACCGCAGTGGTGCGCCAGTATCTGGAACAGGAATACCAATCGCTGCGCAGCGACGACGATGCGGATCCCCAGCCCACTGCGGGCTTCCAGCGGGTGGTTCAGCGCGCGATCCTGCATGTCCAATCGAGCGGCAAGGATACCGTGACCGGCGCCAACGTGCTGGTCGCGCTGTTTTCCGAACGCGACAGCTACGCGGTCTATTTTCTCCAGCAGCAGGATATGAGCCGGCTGGATGCAGTCAGCTTCATCAGCCACGGCATCGGCAAGGGCGGCCGCCAGGTCGATTCCCGCACGCCGCAGGGCAATGCCGAAGATTCGGCACCCGAAGCGGAAGCCGACAAGGGCAAGGACGGGAAGAAGGAAACCGCGCTCGACCAGTTCACCGTCGATCTCAACAAGAAGGCGGAAAACGGCAAGGTCGATCCGCTGATCGGTCGCGGGCCGGAAGTCGATCGCACGATCCAGATCCTGTGCCGCCGGTCCAAGAACAATCCGCTCTATGTCGGCGATCCCGGCGTGGGGAAGACCGCGATCGCGGAAGGCCTGGCGCGCAAGATCGTGGAAGGCGAAGTCCCCGAAGTGCTGGCCGAAGCGGTGATCTACTCGCTCGACATGGGCGCACTGCTCGCCGGAACCCGCTATCGCGGCGATTTCGAGGAGCGGTTGAAGCAGGTCGTCAGCGAATTGGAGAACATGCCGAACGCGGTTCTCTTCATCGACGAAATCCACACCGTGATCGGCGCTGGCGCGACCAGCGGCGGGGCGATGGACGCTTCGAACCTGCTGAAGCCGGCGCTTTCCAGCGGCGCGATCCGCTGCATCGGATCGACCACTTACAAGGAATTCCGCAATCACTTCGAAAAGGATCGCGCGCTGCTGCGCCGGTTCCAGAAGATCGACGTGAACGAACCCACGGTCGAAGATACGATCAAGATCCTGAAGGGCCTGAAGAGCGCGTTCCAGGATCACCACAAGGTGACCTACACTTCCGATGCGCTGAAAACAGCGGTGGAGCTGAGCGCGCGCTACATCAACGACCGCAAGCTGCCCGACAAGGCGATCGACGTGATCGACGAAGTTGGTGCGATGCAGATGCTGGTGCCGCCGTCCAAGCGGAAGAAGAAGATCACTGCGCGCGAGATCGAGGCGGTCATCGCGACGATGGCGCGCATTCCGCCGAAATCGGTTTCGAAGGACGACAAGAAGGCGCTCGAAAATCTCGAACGCGATCTGAAGCATGTCGTGTTCGGGCAGGATGCGGCGGTGAAGCGGCTGTCGACGGCCATGAAGCTGAGCCGTGCGGGCCTGCGCGATCCGGACAAGCCGATCGGCTCGTTCCTGTTCTCCGGCCCCACCGGCGTCGGCAAGACCGAGGTCGCGCGTCAGCTCGCCTCGATCATGGGGATCGAACTGAAGCGTTTCGACATGTCCGAATATATGGAGCGGCACAGCGTGTCGCGCCTGATCGGTGCGCCTCCGGGCTATGTCGGATACGATCAGGGCGGCCTTTTGACCGATGCGATCGACCAGAACCCGCATTGCGTGCTGCTGCTGGACGAAATCGAGAAGGCCCATCCGGACCTCTTCAATATCCTGCTGCAGGTTATGGATAACGGCCGCCTGACCGATCATCACGGCAAGACGGTCGATTTCCGCAATGTCGTCCTGATCATGACCACCAATGCCGGGGCCGCCGACATGGCGCGCAGCGGCATCGGCTTCGGCGACGTATCCAAGGAGGACGCGAGCGAGGAAGCGGTGAAGCGCATGTTCACGCCCGAATTCCGCAACCGTCTCGATGCGATCGTGCCCTTCGCCTATCTCGGCAAGGACACCGTTGCTCGCGTGGTCGACAAGTTCATCCTCCAGCTCGAACTCCAGCTGTCGGAACAGAATGTCGATATCCAGTTCGACAAGGACTCGCGCGACTGGCTGGCGGACAAGGGCTATGATCGCCTGTATGGCGCGCGCCCGATGGGCCGCCTGATCCAGGACAAGATCAAGCAGCCGCTGGCGGAGGAATTGCTGTTCGGCAAATTGGCCGACGGTGGCGAGGTCCAGGTCATGATCAAGGACGGCAAGCCCAGTTTCGAGCTGACGCCCGCGCCGCCCAAGACGAAGAAGGCGGCGTCGAAAACGGGCGCGAAGAAGAAGGCCTCCTCCGCCAAGCCCGCCGCCGATGCGAGCGAAAGCGGCACCGATACGGACGGCGAAGGCTGATCCGCGATCGGCGGCCCGAACCCGGGCCCAGAACCTGAACACAGCGGGGGTCGACGTTTGTCGGCCCCCGTTTGCTTTTGAACGGGTTAGCGCGCGCATCCGGTTGCGCAGCCCGCTTCACTGTCTTACGCCTCTGCCACGCAGATAGGACACGCAAAGGGGGGGTGCGCCGATGTCGGTTCTGGAAGTCTCGAATCTCGTCAAACGCTTCGATGGCGTCCTGGCGGTGGACGATCTGTCGTTCTCGGTCGCGCCGGGGGAGATCTTCGGTTTTCTCGGCGGCAATGGCGCAGGAAAGACCACGACCCTGCGCATGGTGCTCGACATCATCCGCCCGACCTCGGGCAATATCCAGCTGCTCGGCAGCGCGCCCGGCCGCCGCAACGCGCAGGCGATCGGTTTCCTGCCCGAAGAGCGCGGTCTTTATGCCGGGATGAGCGCGATCGACACGATCGTCTATTTCGGCCGCCTGAAAGGCATGGATTCGACCGACGCGCGCCGTCGCGGGATGGACTTGCTGACGCGGTTCGATCTGGCGGACCGGGCGAAAAGCGATATCGGCGACATGTCCAAAGGCATGGCCCAGAAGGTCCAGCTCGCCACCTCGCTGGTCAACGATCCCGAGCTGCTGATGCTGGACGAGCCGTTTTCGGGGCTCGATCCGGTCAATCAGGGCCTCCTGGAAAACGAGATCCTGCGCGCATCCGAACGCGGCGCGGCCGTCATTTTCTCGACCCATGTGATGCAGCATGCCGAGCGGCTGTGCGACCGACTGCTGCTGCTGAAAAAAGGCAGCAAGCGGTTCGAAGGTACGCTGGAAGAAGCGCGAGCCGCTCTACCCGCGCGCCTCATCGCCAGCGCGAAAGAGGATCTGTCCCGCATTCCCGGTGTCGCCCGGGCGGCTTCGGGTGACGGCATCGAGGATGGCTGGCACGACTGGACGCTCCATCTCGAACCGGGCGTGCCTGCTGCCGACGTGCTGGAACATTGCACCGCCAACGGCATCGCGCTGCGCCGGTGGGATGAACACAAGCCAAGCCTGCATGACGTCTTCGTGCGGATGGTGGGCGAGGATCCTGCCGGCGCCGGGAAGGCAAATCAGGAGATCGCGGCATGAACCGGTCGGCTTCGATGAACGGCATTCTGCTCGTCGCCGCGCGCGAGATTCGCCAGATCCTGAAGATGAAGAGCTTTTGGCTGACGCTGCTGATCCTGCCGGTCGCCTTCGCGCTCGGTCCGATATTCACCGAAACGCTGAACGATGACGAACCGACACGGGTCGCCGTGGTGGACCGCTCGGGCGGCGGTGCCGCAGAGGCATTGGAGGCGCGCTTCGCCATGGAAGACACGCAATGGCTGCTGCGCGACCTCTCGCGCTACGTCCAGCGCTACGATCTCGAAAGCGCGGAACCCGAAGCGCCCTGGGCACAGTTCGACCGCTGGTATACCGGCGCCGATATCGCCGCCTTCGAAGCGGCGGGCGGCCTCGACGCGGCCTTGGCGAAGATCGAGGCAGTGCGCCCCGAAGGCGTCCCCGAATTCGAAGCCGACGCGCCCGATTACGCGTTTGCGCCCGCTCCCGCAGCTCTCGCCTCCGCGCAAGGCGACGCGTTCGGCGACGAAGCGCGCGCTCTGTTCGATGCGGACGACGACACGGCGCCCGAAATCGTGGTGCTTATCGGCGAAACCTATCCCGAAGACCCGCGCATCCAATTGTTCTCCGCCGACCAGCCGCGCGGCAGCTTCGTATCGACCATGCAGGAAGTCCTGACCGTAGACCTGCGCGCGCGTCTGCTGGCGGCGCAGGGCGTCTCGCCCGCCGAGGCAGCGGCCGTGCAGAGCGCGGCGCCCGTGATCGCGGTCGATACCCCTCCGCCCGGCGGCGGCGCACGCGAAACCCTGCTGGTCCGCTCGATCGTGCCGCTGGCGCTTGCCTATATCCTGATGATGAGCCTGATGCTGTCGGGCAGCTGGATGTTGCAGGGTTCGGTCGAGGAGCGTTCGAATAAGCTTCTGGAATCGCTGCTCGCCTGCATTCGGCCCGAGGATCTGATGTATGGTAAGCTCTTGGGCTCGCTGACTGTCGGCCTGCTGATGATCCTCGTCTGGGGCGCCTGTGCGGGCGTGGCCGCCTATGCCACACAGGGCGCGATCGCGGACCTGATCCGGCCCGCGCTGGAACCCGTCTCCAGCCCCGGCATCATCGCGGCGATCCTGTTCTTCTTCATCGCGGGCTATATCCTGATCTCGGCCCTGTTCGTAGCGATCGGCGCGATGGTCGATTCGATGAGCGAGGCGCAGGGCTATCTGATGCCGGTCCTGCTCCTGATCCTGCTGCCGATCACCTTCCTGATCCAGGCGATCCTGGCGGGCAATTCGGGCTGGATGGTGCAGGTGCTGACCTGGGTGCCGCTATGGACGCCCTTCACCGTGATGGCGCGGCTGGGCATGGGGATCGAATGGTGGGAGATGGTCGGATCGGGCATTCTGCTCGCGGTGACGATCGTGCTGGAACTGGTGCTGATCGGTCGCCTGTTCCGCGCCAGCCTGCTCTCGACGGGCCAGAAGCCGAGCCTCAAGAAGATCGTGGAACGGTTTCGAGGGACGCCTGCGTAACCTCCTGACGGGAACGCGTTGTATGTCCGCGTAACCTCCTGACGGGAACGCTTGTGCCCGCCCGCGCTTGAATTGGGCATGCCCGCCCCTTTCTCGTGGATCAGGCCCGAACCGTGGGGCATTCATGTCGTGCCTGCCGACGCCTGGGTCGATCCTTCGCGCCCCGTCGAGCGCGCGCTCGTTACCCACGGCCATGCCGACCATGCGCGCGGCGGGCACGGGCAGACCGTGGCCACGCCCGAAACGCTGGCGATCATGGAATTGCGCTATCGCACCGGAACGCAGGATGAGGCGGGCGACATTCCGCACAAGGCCGTGCCGGTCGAATATGGCGAGACGATAAAGCTGCCCGGCGATGTTCAGGCGACGTACTTCCCCGCTGGACACGTCCTCGGAAGCGCGCAGATCCTTCTGGAACATGCGGGCGAGCGCATCGTCTGCACCGGCGATTACAAGCGTCGCGCCGATCCGACCTGCCCACAATTTCAGGTCGTCCCCTGCGACATCTTCATCACCGAAGCGACTTTCGGCCTGCCGCTGTTCACGCATCCTCCGATCGCGGAGGAAATGGCGAAACTGCTCGACAGGCTGGCCGCCCATCCCGATCGCTGCGTCCTCGTCGGGGCTTACGCGCTGGGCAAAGCGCAGCGGGTGATCGCCGAACTGCGCGCCGCCGGGCACCACGATCCGATCTATCTTCACGGCGCGATGGAGAAGATGTGTCGGTTATACGAGGAACACGGTGTCGATCTGGGTGAATTGCGGCTGGTGTCCGACCATACGAAGGACGACATGCGTGGCAGCGTGGTGATATCGCCGCCCGGCGCGCTCAACGACCGCTGGAGCCGTCGCCTGCCCGATCCGATCACTGCCATGGCAAGCGGCTGGATGCGGGTGCGCCAGCGCGCGCGGCAGCGCAATGTCGAACTGCCGCTGGTCATCTCCGATCATGCCGATTGGGGCGAGCTGACGCGCACCATCGAGGAAGTCGATCCGGTCGAAACCTGGATCACCCACGGCCGCGAGGATGCCTTGCTGCGGTGGTGTCAATTGCATCAACGCCGGGCGCGGGCGCTGGCCATGGTCGGCTACGAGGACGAGGACGACTGAGGCGGTGGAGGAATTCGCCGCCCTGATCGACGCGCTGGTCTATACACGCAGCCGCAACGAGAAACTGCGGCTGATCGCGGAATATCTGCGCGCCACACCCGATCCCGATCGCGGCTGGGCTTTGGCGGCGCTAAGCGATGGCCTAGACTTTCCTGCGGTCAAATCCTCCACCATCCGCAATCTTTTGAAGGATCGCGTCGATCCGGTGCTGTGGTCGCTGAGCCGCGATTTCGTGGGCGATACGGCGGAAACGGCGAGCCTGTTGTGGCCCGCCCCCGATCATCCGCCGTCTCCTCCCGGCGTCGGCGAGACTGTCGAGCTGCTCGAAGCGATGAATCGCAAGAGCGTGTTCGTCGAATTGCCCAAACTGCTCGACCGGCTGGACCCTTCGGGCCGCTACGCGCTGCTGAAGCTCGCCACCGGGGGCATGCGGATCGGCGTTTCCAGCCGCCTCGCCAAGACGGCGTTCGCGCAAGCCTTCGACGTGTTGGTCGAGGAGGTCGAGGAATATTGGCACGGCCTCGCTCCGCCCTACCCCGAACTCTTCGCCTGGGCCGCCGAGGGGCAGGCTCCTCCCGACATGGCGAATCTGCCGACCTTCCGCCCATTCATGCTGGCCCATCCGCTGGAAGAAACCGTGGTCGATCTCGCGGACTATGTCGCGGAGTGGAAATGGGATGGAATCCGGGTGCAACTGGTCCGCGCGGGGGACGAAACGAGACTGTTCTCGCGTTCGGGCGACGATATCTCGGCGACCTTCCCCGAACTGCTCGACGTGCTGCCCTTCCCAGCCGTGCTCGATGGCGAATTGCTCGTGCGCGGCTCGCATCAGGGGGGCGAGGCCAACGATGTCACGCAGGGGGGCGCGGCGAGTTTCAACGCCTTGCAGCAGCGCTTGGGCCGGAAGACCGTGTCGAAGAAGATGCTGGCCGAAGCACCGGCTTTCGTACGGCTCTACGATGCACTGCTGATCGACGGCGAGGATTTGCGCGCGCTGCCGTGGACCGAGCGCCGCCAACGTCTCGAAGCACTAATGTCGCGCCTGCCCGACACGCATTTCGATTTGAGCCGCGTGGTCGAAGCGCGCGATTTCGACCACCTCGCCCAAATCCGCGAAGGCAGCCGCGACGATGCGATCGAGGGCCTGATGCTCAAGCGCAAGGACAGCCCCTATATCGCCGGGCGGCGCGTGGGATATTGGTACAAGTGGAAGCGCGATCCGCTCCTCGTCGATTGCGTGCTCATGTATGCCCAGCGCGGCAGCGGCAAACGGTCGAGCTTCTATTCGGACTACACCTTCGGCTGCTGGGACGGCGATCCGGACAAGGGCGGAGAGCTGTTGCCCGTCGGCAAGGCCTATTCGGGTTTCACCGACGAGGAGCTGAAGAAGCTCGACCGCCATGTGCGCCAGAACACGGTCAACCGCTTCGGCCCGGTGCGCGAGACCGACAAGAGCCTCGTCTTCGAAGTCGCCTTCGACAGCGTGCATGAAAGCAAACGCCACAAATCCGGCCTCGCCATGCGTTTCCCCCGCATCCACCGCATCCGCTGGGACAAACCGGTGCACGAGGCGGACCGGGTGGAAGCATTGCGCGCGCTGGTGCGGGACTGAGTTGCCGCGATAAGCGATTGATCGCTGCGCCGCCGGATGCTTTGGCGGACCCATGCCGCAAAACCGCCCTCCGCTGCGCACGCTCCAGCTTGGCCTCTCGGCCCTCGCCGGCCTGCTCGATGCGACCGGCTTCCTGATCGCCAACGGCTATTTCGTCAGCTTCATGTCCGGCAATACGACGCAGCTGGGCGTCAATGCGCTCGACGGGATCGGGTCGGTCCTGCTCCCCGCCGGACTGATCGCCTGTTTCCTCGGCGGGGTGACGACGGGTGCGGCCGTGGGCTGGACGAGCCAGAAATGGCCGCGCACGATCCTGCTGGCGATTTCGCTTGTGCTCGTCTCAGTGGCGACGGCGGCCTATGCGCTCGGCAGCACGCTGGGTTTCCTGATTACGACCGCCTTCGCCATGGGCCTCGTCAACAATGTGTTTCTGCGCGACGATCGCTCTTCCGCGGGCGTCACTTACATGACCGGCGCGCTGGTGCGGATCGGGCAGAATTTCGCCGCGCGCATGCTGGGGCAGCGGGACCGGATCAAGCCGGGTTACGGGGCCCTGTGGTTGTGCCTGCTGGCAGGCGCAGTGCTGGGGACGTGGCTGCACACATTCGATGGCGCGATCGGCCCGATCGTCGCGGTCACTGCGAATGCGTTGCTGCTGGTGCTCGCCTGGCGGACGGAAGCGCGCGGCGACTTGCAGGAATAAGTCGCGCGGCGCGACTTCGCGTCAATCTTCCGCCGCGTCGATCGCCGCTGCGTGATCCTTCGCGTTCTGCGTGTAATGCATCACGCCTGCGCGCATGCCCATGACCGCCGCATCGTCCAGATCGCGCAGCTTCTTTGCCGGGCGGCCCGCCCATAATTCACGCGCTCCCATCACCTTGTTCTCTGTCAGCATGGCGCCCGCCGCCAGCATGGCATCGCTGCCGATCACGGCCTTGTTCATCGCGATCGCGCCCAGCCCCACGAAGCCGCGATCGTGGATCACGCAGCCATGGACCATCGCCATGTGGCCGATCAGCACATCGTCCCCGATCACCAGCGGGCTGCCGTCCGGATCGCCGGGGCGCGGCGGATCGCAATGGAGGATGCTGCCGTCCTGCACATTGGTCCGTTCGCCGATACGGATCGTGAACACGTCGGCGCGCAGCACGCAATTGTACCAGATCGAGCTGTCCGCTCCGATCTCGATATCGCCGATCAGCGTACAGCCGGGCGCGACGAAGGCGCTGTCATGGATTTTCGGTGTCTTCCCGTGGATCGGGATGATGCGAACGCCGGGTCTTGCTATGCTCATGGCCCTCTACCGAGCACATTCTGCCACTGGATGAAAGGCAGGATACTGGCGAAATCGTCGGTCCAGACCGCTTCGGCGGGCGGCGGCAGGCGATGCCAGGCAAGGTCGGGCCGCGCCGAAAGCAATGCGGCGAGCGGCTTGGGATCGGGCGCCATGACCACCCAGAGCGAAGGCGAAATCCCGTCCGCGAAAGGCGGATCCTGACGCGATCGCAGTACGCCGATCATCCCATGCCGTTCGGCCATCGCCGCCATCATCGGACTCAAATCGATGAAGCGGTTCGAGATATGGATCAGCAGCAAACCACCGTCTGCCAGAGTCCGACGATAGATATCGAATGCTTCGTCGGTGACGAGGTGCAGGGGTATCGCGTCCGAACTGAAGGCATCGATCACCAGCGCGTCGAAGCGGTCTTCCGGGCGCATCCGTTCGCGGAACCGGTCGAGCACGATGCGCGCATCGCCCAGATGGATGCCGGCATCGGGCGCGCAGTCGCTGAGGAAGGTGAAGGTCTCTTCGCCCGAGTAGGAGAGCACCGTGCGGTCGATTTCGAAGAAATCCCAATGCTGGCCGGGCGTGCGATAACAGGCCACCGTCCCCACGCCCAATCCGACCACGCCGACCCGCGCGCCCGGCCCGGCGATGGCGGGAAGCTGCGAAAGCGCCGCCCCGACACCCGAATCGCGCCCGTAATAAGTCGTCGGTTCGCGCCGTTTATCCGGCTCGGTAAACTGAAGCCCATGCAGCGTCGTGCCGCTGATGAGCGATCGTTTGCCCTCCTCGGGCAGATCGCGGACGGTGTAGACGCCGAAATAGCTGCGGTCTCGCGAGCCTTCGAGTGAAGTCTCCAGCGTCTGATACCCGCCCCGCCCCAGCATCAGGACGAACAGCACCGCCACCATCGCGCGCCGGTGTCCCAGCACCAGCACGCCGCAGGCCGCCGCCGCCAGCATGCCGAGCAGGACCAGCGTATCGTCCTGCAGCATCACCCAGCGATTGACGAGCACAGAGATACCGGCCGCCGCCGCCAGCAGCGTCGCGACCATGATCCGCTTCTGCCGCCCGGTCAGCCCCAGCCGGTCCATCCAGGCGATCAGGGGCCGGTCGGGCAGAAGGGCCGCAGCAGCGAGGACGAGGACCGGATGCTCCCACACCCAATCGAACAGCAGCGGCGCGACCAGCGCGGTGAACACGCCGCCCAGCGCGCCACCCGCGCTCATCACCAGATAGAACAGAGTCAGGCGGCGCGGGCTCGGCCGCTCGAAATAGAGGCGGCGGTGCAGCGCGGTCGCTAGGACGAACAGCATCAGGACCGTCGCGAGCCCGATCGACAGGCTGGCCGCGTTCTGGCTCACCATCGCCATGCCGCCCGCCAGAAGCACGATGACCGGAGCCACGCGGGCGAGCGTATAGCCCAAGGCGCTGCGTTCGTTGAAAGCGAACACGAAGCTTAAAAGATAAAGCCCCAGCGGGATCACCCAGAGCAGCGGCATGGCAACGATGTCGGTGGTGAGATGCGTCGTGGTCGATAGCATCAGGCCAGACGGCACGGCGGACAGAGCCAGCCACAAGGCTATCCGTCGCCAGCCGATCGGCTCGGCATTCTCGTCAGACAGGGCTGCGTCGCTTTCGACTGGAGCGCCCCGGCGCGTCCACGCCGCTGCCGCCACCAGCGCGATCAGAAGGACATAGCCCGCGCTCCACGCCCAGCTCTGCGATCCCAGCGGCAGGTTCGGTTCGAGAAAGAGCGGATAAGCGAGCAGTCCGGCGAAACTGCCGAGATTGCTGGCGGCATAAAGCCAATAGGGATCGCCCGCCTCCGGGTTCGCCGCGTACCAGCGCTGCATCAGCGGCGCCTGCGCGGACACGGCGAAGAAGACCGGCCCGATGGTGAGCGCGAACAGCAGCGGCACCCACAGCGCTTCGAGCCCTTGCGATGCGGGCGGTGCCAGATCGGCAAGCCCGATGGGCAGCGTAAGGCCCGCGACCACGAGGACGATCAGATGGATGATCGCCTGCCGTTTCAGTGCAAGGCGCGCGATCGCATGTGCATAGGCGTATCCGGCCAGCAAAAGCGCCTGGTAGACCAGCATCGCGCTGTTCCAGACCGCCGGTGCCCCACCCAATTGCGGCAGGGCAAGCCGTGCGACCAGCGGCTGGACGAGGAACAGCAGGAAGCTGCCCGTCAGGATCGTCGCGACGAACAGCGCGCGTGCTCTCATGCAGGGAGACGCCCCGGGTTCCATGCGTCTCTGGCAATCGAATAGACGATGATCCGCCCGGTCTCGGGATCGAATTCGCTGTTGTCGAAGTCGAGATCCTCGCGCCGCGCCATGCCGAGGCGTTTCATCAGGCCCCAGCTCGGCCCGTTGCCGGTCACGGTCAGCGCCACGACCTCCTCTGCCCCGAAGCGGTCGAACGCCAGATCGAGCGAGGCGCTGGCGGCCTCTTTCGCATAGCCCTGCCCCCAGGCATCTTCGCGCAGCCGCCAGCCCACTTCCATCGCGCCGAGGGGGCCGCCTTTCTGATTGGTGCGCTTCAACCCGCAAAAGCCGAGCAGCGCGCCGTCCGCCTTGCGTTCGACTACCCAGAAGGTGTGGCCGTGATGCTTGCGATAGCCGAGCAGGCGATCCTGCACTGCCGCGCGCTTGCTCTCGTCCGCGACTCCGCCCAGCCAGCGCATCACGGCGGGCGTGTTGGTCCCGGTCCAGAACGGTGCCCAATCCCCCTCGCGCCAGTCGCGCAGAACCAGCCGCTCGGTCTCGTAAAGGAAGTGGTCAGCCATTCAGCAGGCGCGCGGCATCGGCGGCGTAATAGGTCAGCACGCCGGTGCAGCCCGCGCGTTTGAAAGCAACCAGCTTTTCCATCACCAGCGCGTCGCGATCCCCCACGCCCGCCGCCGCGCCCGCTTCGATCAGCGCGTATTCGCCGCTCACCTGATAGGCGAAGACGGGCACGTCGAACCGTTCCTTCACGCGCCAGACGATGTCGAGATAGGCGAGGCCGGGCTTCACCATCACGCTGTCCGCCCCTTCTTGGATATCGAGCGCGACCTCGCGTAACGCTTCCTCGCCATTGGCGGGGTCCATCTGGTAGCTTTTCTTGTCGCCCTTCAGCAGCCCGCCCGAGCCGACCGCATCGCGGAACGGGCCGTAGAACGCGCTCGCATATTTGGCGGCGTAGCTCATGATCTGGACGTTCGGATGCCCGCCCATTTCCAGCGCCATGCGGATCGCGCGCACGCGCCCATCCATCATGTCGGACGGAGCGATGATGTCGGCACCCGCTTCGGCCTGATTGAGCGCCTGATCGACGAGGACTGCCACGGTGTCGTCGTTCGACACATAGCCTCGTCCGTCGAGCAGGCCGTCCTGCCCGTGAGTCGTATAGGGATCGAGCGCCACGTCGGTGAGGATGCCGATATCGTTCCCGCAGGCATCGCGCACGGCCCTGATCGCGCGGCACATCAGATTGTCGGGATCGTAGGCCGCCGCGCCATCCTCGCTACGCTGATCGGACGGCGTGTTGGGGAAGAGCGCGATACAGGGAATGCCGAGGTCGATGGCTTCTTTGGCGCGCGCCACGATCCCGTCGACCGACCAGCGCGAGACACCGGGCAGGCTGGCGATCGGCTCTTCCACGCCCTGCCCAGACGTCACGAACAGAGGCCAGATCAGGTCTGCTGGCGTGAGCATGGTTTCGCGGTGCATCGCCCTGCTCCAGGCATGGGCGCGGGGGCGGCGCAGGCGGGTGTTTGGATAGCTGCCGATCATGGCGGTGCGCTGTGCCGCAATCGCGCCCCTCACGCAATCGGGCGCGCGATCAGGGAGCGATCGGAGGCGCAATCGCGTCCGCGCCTCAAGAGTATTAGCGCGCCTCGGCCGGTTTGGGAGCGGCCAGCCGGTCGATCTCGCGCAGCGGCGCTTCGGCGGCGCGTTCGCTCGCGGTCGGCTCCATCGCGGCAAGCGCGGCGCCGGGTTCGACGGTCTTCAATTTCGCCAGCGTTTCGCGGAAGCGCGCCAGTTCGGCGCCGGTCAATTGCGCCCGCGTGACGAAGCGCACGCTGGCCGGATCGATCGCACGCCCGCCGCGATACATTTCGTAATGGAGATGCGGCCCGGTCGACAGGCCGGTGGAGCCGACATAGCCGATCACCTGGCCGCGCTTGACGCTTTGCCCGCGGCTCACCGCGATCCGGCTCATATGGCAGTATCGCGTGTCCGTCCCGCCTCCATGGCGCAGGCGCACCGCTTGGCCGCAGCCGCCCATGCGGCCCGCGCCGATCACTTGCCCATCGGTTACTGCCACGATCGGCGTGCCGCTGCGGGCACGGAAATCGACGCCCGCATGCATCCGCTTGTATCCCAGGATCGGATGGCGGCGCATGCCGAAACGCGAACTCATCGGGCCGGGAACAGGCGCGACGAGCCCGCTGCGCTGTTCGCCGACGCCGCTGGCTTCGAAGAAACGCCCTTCCGTGCCCCAGCGCATCAGCTGGACGCGCGGTTTGTCGCCCCGCTCGATCCCGGCATAGAGCAGTTGGCCCGCCTGCCGTTCGCCCGTTGCGGCACGGCGGTGCGACAGGATGATATCGAACGTGTCGTCCGCGCTGAGATCGCTCGTCACGTCTACCTGCTCGCCCAGTGCCTTGAGATAGGCCTGCACCGCGCTTGCCGGAGCGCCCGCCGCGCGGGCCGAGCGATAGAGGCTCGATCCGATCTTGCCGCGAATGCGCAGGGGCGTGTCGTCGACACGGATCGCCTCGCGGCTGAGCGCGAGAGCGCGATCATCCGACCGTGCCACCGCCAGTTCGAGATCGAAACGCGCCCGAAAGCGCAGCTCTTCGAGCGGGCGGGGATTACCTGCAATGGTGCGGCGGCCGAGCACGATATCGACCTGCGTGCCCGGTTCGATCTGGGAGAGCGGCATGGCACCGCCGATCAGCGCCACGATCCGCTGCGCATCGCCTGCCCCCACGCCGGAGCGGCGCAGCATGCGTTCGAAACTGTCTCCCGCAGCCAGAGTGGCCACCAGTTCGAGACGCGGACGTTCGGGCGCGGCAGCCAAGGGGCGAACCAGCGCGGTCGCGCCCATGCGGTGGCCGGTATCGGCCCCCAGAGCCAGCGGTGCGATCGTCTGGCTGCGCAATTCGTCCCGCTCTGCCTCGCTCAATCGCGCGGGCGGTGCCGCTTCCAGCGGCGCGAAGTCGGGCCAGAAAGCGATGGCGGCACTCGACAGGCCGATGAACGTGCCCACGCCGCGCAGCCAGCGCAGGCTCCCGATCCCGCGCCCGAGATCGGGAGCAAGATCCAGCGCGGAAAGTCGCCGTGAAAGGCGCTCGCGCCAGCCGGGCGCCGTGCGAAGCGGGGGTTTTGTCGGGGAAAGCGCGATCTGATCGTGCGCGAGCGCGGCGGCGGGCAGGCCTAAGCCTGTGCCCACCTCTTGCAGCGCATCGTCCTCGCGCGTTCTGAACACAGTCCCTCCGCCGCATCGGTGGCCCACATTTCGGCGATCCGGGCCGAAAGCGCGGCGCCAATGGCGAAAGCCTGTGCGCTTTTAAAGTTAAGTCCCGTTTAATCCGCGCCGGATGGCGCCGCACCTGCGACGAACGGATGGGCTTACGCGGCAGACGGTTGTGCGCGGCCCGCACGCCTGCCATCTACTCCGGCGTGAGCGATCAAGCGATCAAGGCGGTCCTGGGGCCGACCAATACCGGCAAGACCCATCTCGCCATCGAGCGGATGTGCGGCCATTCGAGCGGAGCGATCGGCTTTCCGCTGCGGCTGCTGGCGCGCGAGGTCTACGACCGGGTGCGCGCCATCAAGGGTGACGATCAGGTGGCGCTGATCACCGGCGAACAGCGGATCGAGCCGAAGAACGCGCGCTATCTGTGCTGCACGGTCGAAGCCATGCCGCGCAGTCTCGACGTCAGTTTCGTTGGGCTGGACGAGGCGCAATTGGGCGCCGATCGCGAGCGTGGCCATGTCTTTACCGATCGCCTGCTCAATCTGCGCGGTCGGCAAGAGACGATGCTGCTGGGCGCGGCCACGCTGGAACCGGTGGTGAAGGCGCTGATCCCGAAGGTCGAGGTCAGCGAGCGGCCACGGTTTTCGACGCTGTCGCATATCGGCCCGCGCAAACTCTCGCGCCTTCCGCCCAGAAGCGCGGTCGTCGCCTTCAGTGCCGAGCAGGTCTATGCCGTGGCCGAAATGTTGCGGCGGTTTCGCGGCGGCGCGGCGGTGGTGATGGGCGCGCTGAGCCCGGAAACCCGCAACCGTCAGGTCGAACTGTTCCAGAATGGCGAGGTCGATTACATCGTCGCCACCGACGCGATCGGCATGGGCCTCAATCTCGACGTCAACCACGTCGCCTTTGCAGGGCTCACCAAATTCGACGGAGTAAGGATGCGGCGGCTGTTTCCGGCGGAAATGGCCCAGATCGCCGGGCGTGCCGGTCGCCACCAGCGCGACGGAACCTTCGGCACGCTTTCCGGACAGGGCGGCAGGAACGCGGCCGCGCCCGAATTCACCGAGGATGAAATCTACGCGATCGAGGACCATCGCTTCGCGCCTCTGACCCATCTCTACTGGCGCGAGGCGGAGCCGCGCTTCGACAGTATCGCCACGCTGATCGGCGATCTCGAAAGCCCGCCGCAGCATGCGATGCTGCGCGCCGCGCCCGAAGCGATCGACCTCGCGACGTTGAAGCGGTTGGCGGAAGAGCCCTTCGCCGCATCGATCCGGGGCGCGGGCCAGGTGCGGCGCTTCTGGGAAGCGTGCTCGCTGCCCGATTTCCGCGCGCGGGGGCCGGACGTCCATGCCCGTTTCGTCGCGCGGCTGTGGCAGGACTTGCAGGAAGGGTATCTCGGCGCGGATTATGCCGCGGCGCGGATATCCGAACTCGACAATATGGCGGGCGATATCGATACGCTGCAGGGCCGCATCGCGGCGATTCGCACCTGGGCCTATATCTGCCAGCGGCCCGACTGGGTGCTGGCACGCGACGAGATGGCCGCGCGCGCCCACGCCGTCGAAGCCAAATTATCGGACGCGCTGCACGGTCGCCTGACCGAGCGCTTCGTCAATCGGAGGACTACGATCCTGATGAAATCGCTGGGACAGGATGCATCGGCGCTGCCGATCGGAATAGACGAGGACGGCGCGGTTAGCGTCGACGGAGAGCATCTGGGCCGTGTCGAGGGCCTGCGCTTCACTGTCGATCCGAGCGCACGGCACGAGGATCGGCGCATGCTGCTCGCCGCCGCGGAAAAGGCGCTGCCGCGCCTGCTGGGCCAGCAGGTCGAGGCGCTGGTCGCAGCCGGTGTCGCGGATCGCGTCGAGCTTGCGAAGGGCGCGATCCGCTGGAACGGTCAGATCTTGGCCAATCTTGAAGCGAAAGAGGGACAGGCGCGGCCCGTTCTGGTGCCCTCGCGCGAAGTCGCGGCCTTGCCAGAAGCACCGCGCAAGGCTCTGCTCGCCGCGCTCGAAACCTGGCTCGACACCGTTCTCGCCCCGCTCGATCCGCTGGAGAAATTGCACCGGGCGGCGAGCGACCCCGAAGCCGGATCGCAGGCACGCGCGCTGCTGCTCAATCTCCTCGCCGGGCATGGCTTCGTCACGCGCGAACAGGCGGGGATCGAACATCTGCCCAAGGAAATGCGCCCCTTTCTGCGGCGCATTGGCGTCACTTTCGGCGCGCTCGACATCTTTGCGCCTGCGCTGCTGAAGCCCGCGCCGCGCCGCCTGCTAAGCGCTATCGGGACCGATCGGCGCTCGCTGGAAGAGGCGATGTTGCCGGTGGTCGCGGATCGCAAAAAGCTGCCATCGGGCTATCGCCATGCGGGAAGTCAGGCGATCCGCATCGATCTCGCGGAGAAAATTTTCCGCGCCGCGCACGAAACGCGCGCCAAGGCGCAAGGGAGCGGCAAGCAGCAGGACCGGCGCAAGAAATTCGTGCTCGATCTGGCGCTGCCGATCTCGATCGGGCTGGAAGGGGACAACGCCGTCCGCTTGCTTGGCCAAGCCGGTTTTCGCGTCCAGCGCGCCCGCCCCCTGAAGGAAGGCGCATTCGGTCCGCCACGGCCCGATCGCTGGGAATGGCGCCCGAAACCGGGTGCGGGGCGCCGCAAGCAGCAGCGCAACGAACCCATCCGCCCCCGCGAAGGCAGCGCCTTTGCCGCGCTCGCCGATCTGGTGCGCTAGGAATCGCCTCGTTTGAGCGGGATGCGGATAGACCGGCTGCTCTGTCACTTGCGGTTCGTGCGCACCCGCAGTCGCGCCACCGCCCTCGTCGAAAGCGGCCATCTGCGCCGCAACGGGACGCGTGTCGCCCGTGTCAGCCAGCCGGTCGAACCGGGCGATGTGCTGACCGTGCCGCTCGGCAGCCGGGTCGCGCTGATCGAAATCCTCAGCCTGCCGGACCGCCGCGGATCGCCGCGCGAAGCGCAGGCCTGTTACCGGATGCTCGATCCGGCTCTTGACCGCAAAGCCCAAATCCCCATAGGCCGGACGTCAGACACACCCTGAAGGATGGCATTCCCATGACCTACGTCGTCACCGACGCCTGTATCAAATGCAAATACACCGACTGCGTCGAGGTCTGTCCGGTCGATTGCTTTTACGAAGGCGAGAACATGCTCGTCATCAATCCCAGCGAATGCATCGATTGCGGCGTGTGCGAGCCGGAATGCCCGGCCGAAGCGATCCTGCCCGATACCGAAGACAATCTGGAAAAGTGGCTGGAGCTGAACACCAAGTTCAGCGCCGAATGGCCCAACATCACGCAGAAGAAGGATCCGCCCGAGGACGCCGACGAGCACAAGGGCGAAGAGGACAAGTTCGAAGCCTATTTCAGCCCCGAACCCGGCGAAGGCGATTAAGCCTATCCTCCAGCGTTTTATCCAGGATGGTAAGGCGGCCTTCGCAGCCGGCGGTGACGACGAGATCGGCATCGTCGCTGCGGGGATAGCCTTCTATGCGCTCCTGGCAATCGTGCCGCTGCTGGCGACGGTGGTGCTGGCCTACGGTATCGTTGCCGATCCGGCGACCGTGGCCAAGCACATCTCCGCTCTTGCCCAGACATTGCCGCAATCCGCCGCCCAGCTGATCGGAGATCAATTGCAGCGGATGACCGAGGGCGAGAACGGCGGAAAGATCCTGAGCCTCCTGCTTGCCGTCGCGCTTTCGCTGTTCAGCGCGCGCAACGGCGCGAAATCGCTGATGACGGGCCTCGCCATTGCGCTGAATATCGAAGACCGGCGCGGGTTCCTGCGCGCCAATATCGTCGCGCTGGCACTGACGGCGGGCGCAGTCGTCGGCCTGGCGGTCATGGCCGGTGCCGTTGCGGCTCTGGGACTTCTTCCCGCCAGCGTATCGGGCATTGTCAGCCCGCTCGTCGTCTTCCTGGCCGGAATGGGAGGCAGCGCCATGCTGCTGCGCTTCGCCCCCTATGGGCATCCCCTGCCCTGGGCCGCGATCAAGCCCGCCGCAGCGCTGTTCTCCCTGCTCTGGCTGGTCGCGACGATCGGTTTCGGGATCTATGCCGCCAATTTCGCCAGCTATGGCGCGACGTATGGTTCGCTCGGCGCGGTGGTGATCCTGCTGACCTGGTTTTACCTCACCGGATATTTCCTGCTCTTGAGCGCCGAATATGCGGCGGTCCGGGCGAAAGCGGCCGCTTCCGACACTTGATTACACGGACTCGCAATAAAGGCGAGGACGTGCTATATAATGCAACAACCCCGCCGGTTTGCCGCCGGACGGGCGCATTTGATTGAAAGGGCAGGTACCCCTCCAAGCATTCCGATCCGGTTTTCGCCCGCGGCCATCGCGCCCGCGGCACGGACCTCTCGTAATGCTGCCCCTCCCAAACCCTGCCCGGGACGAAAGGATTTGCGCATGGCGAGCAAGGCCGATGATGCCTTCGATGTTGGCGATTACGTTGTCTATCCCAAGCACGGCGTAGGCCGTGTGATCGAACTGCAGAGCGAGGAAATCGCCGGTATGCAGCTCGACCTCTACGTTCTCCGGTTCGAGAAAGAGCGCATGACGCTGCGCGTTCCGGTCAACAAGGTGGAATCGATCGGCATGCGCAAGCTGTCGAGCGACAAGACTCTGAAAGAGGCGATGGAAACCCTGAAGGGTAAGCCCAAGGTCAAGCGCACCATGTGGAGCCGCCGCGCCCAGGAATACGAAGCCAAGATCAATTCCGGCGAGATCGTCCTGATCGCGGAAGTGACGCGCGACCTGTTCCGTCCGGACGACCAGCCCGAACAGAGCTATTCCGAGCGCCAGATTTTCGAAGCCGCCTCCAGCCGCCTCGCCCGCGAACTGGCCGCGATGGAGAAGACCGACGAGCCGACAGCGCTCGAAAAGATCCTCGACGTGCTGCGCGAACACGCGCCGCAATATTACGACAACCCCGAAGAGGGTTGATCCGATTTAAAACGGGGCGCTTCGGCGAACCGCTTACGACATTCGACGAAGGGGTCGTTTCCAAGCCGGAAACGGCCCCTTTCGTTTGGACCCGCGCTTGCACGACATCGTAGGGTGTATTATTACACCAACACGGAACGCCGCTTTGCGCGAAAGGATTCTCCCATGCTGTACGATCTCGTCAAACGACTGGCTCCCGCCGCCAGCCTCGCCGCTGGCGCACTGGCGCTTTCCGCGTGCGGCGGCAATATCTCCATAGACGACAGGAACGGCGTGCCTCTCGCCGAACTAGACCGCAGCGGGCCTGCGCCGACCGAACTGGTCCTGGCCGGCCCCGATGGCGTCGAAGTGGTCGAAGGCGGTGCGCTCGATATCGCCGTGTCGGGTGATCCGCGCGCAGTCGAAGCCCTGCGTTTCTCGCTCGAAGATGGATCGCTCGCGATCAGCCGGAAAAAGGACGCCGATGGCAATATCGGCAGAGCGCAGGTGCGCGTGACCACGCCAAGCCTCACCGCCATCGTCCTCGCCGGATCGGGTACTCTCGATGCGCAGCGGCTCTCCGGCAAGCCGGAGGTCACGATCGCGGGATCGGGCACGGCGCGTGTGCGCGAGATCGCGGCGGAAACCTTCGACTTGACCATCGCCGGATCGGGCGAATTCGAAGGCAGCGGCACGGTCGGCAAGCTCGATCTCACCATTGCCGGATCGGGATCGGGCCGCATGGCCGATCTTCGGGCGGATCGTGCGGACGTGACGATCGTCGGTTCGGGCAATGCCGAATTCGCTTCGGACGGCACGGTCGAAGGCAGCGTCATGGGCTCGGGCGCCGTCACCGTGACCGGGAACGCGCAGTGCGATGTCAGCAAGATGGGATCCGGCAGCGTGACGTGTCGCGGCGGCAATGGCCGCGCCGCTGAGGGCGAAACAGCCGGTGACGCATCCCGAGGGGCCTCTGGCGCCAATTAATCGGCATTTCATAGGATCGCCGTAAGATGGCGCGAAAGGTATCTCTCCCATGCGCCGAATCTCTGTCCTGTTTCCTGCCGCTTCCCTTCTGATCGCGTCCGTCGCTCTGTCGGGCTGCGTCGGTACGCTGGTCGACGTCGCGACGGCGCCGGTGAAGGTGGTAAGCAAGGGGGTCGACCTTGCCACGACAAGCCAGTCCGAACGCGACGAGAAGCGCGGCCGCGAAATCCGCCAGCGCGAAGAACGGCTCGGCAAGCTCGAACGCCGCTACGAAGACCGAATGGAGGATTGCCAAGACGGCGATCGCCGCGCCTGTGCCGAAGCGCGCGATATCTATGCGGAGATGCAATTGCTCATCCGCTCTCTCCCGGTCGAACCTGAAAGCTAGTCGGGCGGAGTCGCTGCCCGGCGCAAGCGGTCGTTGATCGCGATACCGATCCCCTCTTCCGGCACCGGCGCCACCGCTATGCGCGGCTTTTCCGAGCGGGCCGCTTCGTGGAGGCAGGCGTAGAGGCGCGCAGCAGCCTCGTTCAGATCGCCGCGCGCGGACAGAGTGCAGTCCCCGGAGATCGCGCCGAACCCGATCACGAAGTCGTCTGGCGCAACTTCCCGCACGTTAAGGCGCATCGGTTTTCCCGGCGCATAATGGCTGGCGAGCTGGCCGGGCGCTTCGATCCCGCCAGCGCCCCCGCCAATGGGTAGAGCGCTGTCCCAGTAATAGCGGTGCAATCGGTCGAGATCGACCGGACCGGGCCGCAATTCCTCCCATTGGCCATCCGCGCGGATTGCCAGAATCGTCGATTCGAGCCCCTCGGCGCAGGGAAGACCATCGTCGAGGATCAGGTCGATCCGCCCGTCCAGCGTGGCTGCGACATGCGCGGCGCTGGTCGGGCTGACGAAACCGCTGCGATTGGCGGAGGGCGCGGCCAGCGGAAACGCGCATTCGGCCAGCAGGGCCTGCATCACGGGATGGTTCGGACTGCGCAGAGCGACCGTGTCGAGCCCCGCCGTCACTGCCGCGGCCAGCCTCGCATCCGGCTTGCGGGGCACAACAAGAGTAAGCGGCGCGGGCCAGTAATGATCGGCGATTATCCCCGCATCGTGCCGCAAGTCCGCGAACTCGCGCGCCTGCGCTCCATCGCGCACATGGACGATCAGGGGATTGAAGCTCGGCCGCCCCTTCGCTTCGTAGATGCGCGCCACCGCCTCGTCGCTGTCGGCGCGCGCGGCTAGGCCGTATACGGTCTCCGTCGGCACCGCCACCAGACCGCCATCGCGCAGCACCTGCGCCGCGCGCGCGATTCCCCCTGCGTTGGCGAGGATCGTTTCCGTAGCGTATTTGCCGCTCATGCGTTGGCGCTATATCTGTGCTCGCGACAAGCCAAGAGGACTTTACCCGTGACCTATTCGCCCGCCACTCAGGATCAACTGCTCGCCATCCGCGTCAACGCCGGAATAGAGGAGCTTGCGCAGAGCGAACGCTTCGCCGCGGCCGAGCCCGACATGGTCGAAGCGATCGTGGAAGGCGTCGGCCAGTTCGCCGCCGGAGAATGGGCGCCGCTCAACCGTACGGGCGATCTGGAGGGCGCGAAGCTCGAAAACGGCGTGGTGCGCCTGCCCGACGGGTTCGAGGAAGCGTACAAGCATTACGTCGAACAGGGATGGAACGCGATTGCATCACCCGGCGAATTCGGCGGTCAGGGCCTGCCCTTCACGCTCGCCTGCAACGTGCTCGAAAATCTCGGCACGGCGAATATGGCCTTCAATCTGCTTCCGATGCTGAGCGTCGGCGCGATCGAGGCGCTGGAGCATCACGGGTCGAGCGAGTTGCAACAGAAGTATCTTCCGCAACTGGTCAGCGGGGCATGGTCCGGCACCATGAACCTGACCGAGCCGCAGGCGGGCTCCGATGTCGGCGCGCTGCGGACCACGGCGCATCCCATCGAGGACGGTGAGCACGCAGGCAAATGGTCGATCAAGGGCCAGAAGATCTATATCACCTGGGGCGAGCACGAGCTGGCGGAAAATATCATCCACCTCGTTCTGGCGCGCACTCCTAATGCGCCTGAAGGCAGCCGCGGCATATCGCTGTTCGTCGTGCCGAAGTTCCACGTGAAACCCGATGGCTCGCTTGGGGCTCGCAACGATCTGCGCTGCGTCAGCATCGAGCATAAGCTCGGCATCAACGCCTCACCGACTTGCGTCATGAGCTATGGCGACAATGGCGAATGCGTGGGCGAATTGGTGGGTGCCGAAAATCGCGGGCTCGCGGCGATGTTCACGATGATGAACAATGCGCGCATCAATGTCGGCAATCAGGGCGTCCAGATCGGCGAGCGCGCGACGCAACAGGCGACCGATTACGCTGCCGAGCGCATCCAGTCCGCGCGCGCAGGTTCGGGGGATAAGGAACCCGTGGCAATTCTCGAACATCCCGATGTGCGCCGCATGATCCTGCGCATGAAGGCGCTGACCGAAGGGATGCGGGCGCTGCTCTATTACACCGCCGGGCAGACCGATCGCGGCACTCTGGGCGACGAAGCGGCCAAGGCGCGCGGCGATATCTGCGTGCCGCTGATCAAGGCTTGGGGCACCGATGCGGGCACCGAGGTCGCCAGCCTCGGCATCCAGGTCCATGGCGGCATGGGCTATGTCGAAGAGACAGGTGCCGCCCAGCACTGGCGCGATTCCCGGATCGCTCCGATCTACGAAGGCACGAACGGGATTCAGGCCGCCGATCTGGTGACGCGCAAGCTGGGCCTGGATGGTGGCGAAGCCCTGATCGGTTTCCTCGAAGGCATCGCGCGCGATTGTTCGGACGAGCCGACCCTGTTTGCGCTTGCCGGCGATTGCGCGGGCGTGGCGCGCTGGATGCGCGAAGAAGCCTCGCTCGACGATCGTTTGGCGGGGAGCGTTCCTTTCTGCACCATGATGGCAGTGCTCGTCGCCGGATGGCAGCTGGTGAAGCAGCGCGATGCAGTCGCGCAAGGCGCCGCGCCTGCGCTCGCGGCGACGAAACCCGTCACCGTGCACTTCTTCCTCGAACGGATCGTGCCCGAAGCGGCGGGGCTGAAGGCCAGCGCGATTGCGGGCGCGGACCTGCTCTATTCGCTGGAAAGCAGCGCCCTGCTGGCGTGACTTACTGCGCGGGTTCTTCCCGCGCGTAATCGTCATCCCCGAAGGTGGCGCGCAGATCGCCGGTCAGTTCGCGCTGCGGCGGAAGCGAGCGCGCCTGCCGCCGTTCGATCGCCGCGGCGGGCTGCGCATTCGGAGCGATCACGCGCCAAATGATCCCGGCCGTGTCGTCGCTCACCAGAAGCGCCCCGTCCTCGGCCCAGTCGACCCAGGTGGGGCGGCCGCGCGTAGTGCCCTCGCCCGTCAGGAACCCGGTCAGGACCGGAACCGGCTTGCCCTGCGGATTGCCGCGCGCATCGAAGGCGACATAGACCACGTCGTACCCCGACGCAGGCTTGCGATTCCATGAGCCGTGCCGCGCCACGAAAGCGCCCGAGCCGAATTGCGGACCCATGCGCGCGCCCTCTTCGCTGAAGACGAAACCGAGCGCTGCGACATGCGGGCCCATCGCATATTCGGGACGGCGGGCGTATTCGGTGAGGTAGGCCGGCATCGGGGCATCGACGCGCTCGTCGATATTGTCGCGCCAATAGACCCACGGCCAGCCGTATTGCGCGCCGACCGGCACGTTGGTGAGGTAATCGGGCACGAGGTCCGATCCAAGCATGTCGCGCTCGTTCACCGTGGTCCACAGCTCGCCCGACCAGGGGCTGAAATCGAGACCGTTGGCGTTGCGCAGCCCCGCACCGAACACGCGCTGCCGGTTCGTTTCCAGATTGTATTCCCAGATCAGAGCGCGGCCTTCTTCGGCCTCCATGCCCTTTTCACCGACATTCGAGGCCGATCCGACTGCGACATAGAGACGATCGCCATCGGGATGGAGGATCAGATTACGCATCCAGTGATTGCCGCCGGGCGCCAGATCCATCACCTTGCGAGGGCTTCCCAGACTGGTCGCTCCCAACTCGTACGGGAAGGCCAGCACGGCATCATGATTGGCGACGTAGAGCGTCCCGTCACCCCAGGCGATGCCCGAAGGAGAGGCCAGCTCGTCGGTCAGCGTGGCGCGCTGTTCGGCCCGCCCGTCGCCATCGGCATCGCGCAGCAATACCAGCTCGTCGGGCGAAACGCCTGCCGCCCCAGCTTGCTCGAACAACAGTCCGGCGATGAAATTGGTAATGGAGAACCCGCCCCCCTCGCTCGCCGGAGCGCGCGTCAGAGTGACGAGCACGTCGCCATTGGGAAGCGTATAAATCACACGCGGATGATCGAGCCCTTCGGCAAAGCGCCCCACGGTCAGGCCTTCCGCAGCCACCGGAACCTCGTTCGTGCCCCAGCCTACTGGCTCGGCGATCTTCACGGTCGGGATCGTCTCCGGATCGGGTTCCTGCAGAGTCGGATCGGTCCCCGCCACTTCGTCCACGCTCAGATCGGCCCGGTCGCCGCGCGTGACGTAGAAGATCGCCGCTGCGATCAGGAGGATAACGATGACGACGCCGATCAGGACTTTTGTGCGAGTTCTCATGACCGACAGGTTTAGGCCGCTGCGCGCCTTGCGGCAATGGCGCGTGCATCCTAGCTAGCCGGGCATGTACGATTTCCGACCCGCCGATGGCACACCGAAGCCCGATCTCTATCGCGACCTGCTCGCGGCTGCCGATGCTCTGACCGCCGATGAGGCGGACGGCGTCGCGAACATGGCCAATGTCTCGGCACTGCTGTGGGAATTTCTGCCGGATGTGAACTGGACCGGCTTCTATCGCACCGATCCGAACTCGCCCGACGGGGAGCTGGTCCTCGGCCCGTTTGCCGGACGGCCCGCCTGTATCCGGATCCCGAAGGGCAAGGGCGTCTGCGGCGCGGCGGCTGAAAGCGCGGAGACTCAGCTTGTCCCCGACGTGCACGCGTTTCCGGGCCATATCGCCTGCGATTCGGAAACCGCTTCGGAACTGGTCGTACCGGTAATGCGCGACGACAAAGTGATCGCGGTTATCGATCTCGACAGCCCGAGCAGGGCGCGGTTCGACGAACAGGATCGTGACGGGATCGAGGCGCTCGCCCAAATGCTGGCTTCGCGGATTTGATTCGTACTTTCAGCGCGATCCGCCCCAAAGGGGGACAGCGCATCCCTGCCGGTTTTACGCACCTTCGACGATGGTGATATCATACGGATATAACGCCGCACCAAAGCGGCGCAGACTCGCTTTGCCGAGAGGGAGATGATGATGTCCGTACGAACATTCGCCGCCGCACTCGCGACCGGAACGGGTTTGCTTGCGAGCGCCGCGGGCGCGCAGACGATCTACTATGAAGACGGCGATTATCTCTACGCCGTGCCGGCGGAAACCGTCGTCACACAGACTGTCGAACCGCAGGCGGACGGCGCGATCGTCCTTCCGCCGCAGGACGTTACGCAGCCGGTCTTCGAATACAATCCGGTTGTCCAGCCGATCGGTGGGACTGTGGTCGAGGCCGCCGCGCCGCGTGGCGGCGTCCGCTCGATTCCTCCTCGCCAGGCGGGCGAGAGCTATCGCGAAACGTCGCAAATCGGCACTGCCTATGCGGGCGCACCTGCTCCTGCTCAAAATTATCCGGTTTATCGCGGCGCTTACGCTTTTCAGAACGCGCCGCAATCGGGCTATCTTCCCGGAGGCGGGCAATTGGTCAGTTTCGATCGCGAAGCGTGGCTCGCCGAATGTCGGGCGCGCGTCGGAACCTACGAGGAAAGCGATCGTGCACGTCTGATCGGGACCGTCGTGGGCGCAGCAGCAGGAGGCCTTATCGGCAATCGCGTTGCGGGAAGCGGGAATCGGGTTGGCGGCACCGTGATCGGTGCGGGGACCGGCGCGGTAGCCGGATCGGTCGTCGGCGATGCGATCGACGATCGTGAGGATGCGCGGCGCTATCGGGAAGGCTACGGCGAAGATGGCGGCTATTGCGCCGCCTATCTGGACGATTACCTCGCCCGCGCCAGTCAGACGGCGGGCACTGCCACCACGACCGTACCGGGCCAGCAATATTTCCTCGTACCGGTAACGGTCGAAGTGGCGCAGCAGCCTGTCTATGTCGACTGACTTGCCGCCAAGCGCCTGAAAAGTCAGATTTCTCCGCCGGTCAGGCGCTGGCAGACGAGATCGAGCTGGTCGAGTGTGCGGTAGCGGATGCTCACCGTGCCTTTGCCCGGCTCGTCTGGCTTGATACGGACCTGCAGGCCCAGAAACTCCTCCAGATGCGTCTGCACCGCTTCCAAATCGACATCGACGGGCGATGAGCCGCTGGTACCGGGCTTGCGCTTCGGCTTCGCGGGCGCATCGCCGCGGGCCATCCGCTCCACTTCCCGCACCGACAGATCCTGCCGCACCGCCTGCTCCGCGAGTCTAAGCGCCTGTTCGTTGCCGATCAGGGCACGTGCGTGGCCCATGGAGAGCTTGCCGACCTCGACCAAGTCGAGAACCTGCGAGGGAAGCGCCAGCAGGCGCATGGTGTTCGCCACATGGCTGCGCGATTTTTCGACCATCGCCGCGATCTCGGCCTGCGTCATGCCCTCGCCTTCCGAGAGGCGGCTGTAGGCGCGCGCTTCCTCGACGGCGTTGAGATCTTCGCGTTGGAGATTTTCGATCAGCGCCAGAGCCGTGATTTCACGCGGATCCAGCTCGCGCACGATGGCGGGAATATCGTGCAGGCGCGCCTTTTGCGCGGCACGCCAGCGTCGCTCGCCCGCAACAAGGCGGTAACGATTGTTACTTTCTGGCGTGACGATGATGGGCTGAATGACCCCGCGCGCGGCGATCGATGCGGCGAGTTCGGCGAGTGCGTCCTCATCGAAATGCGTGCGAGGCTGATTTGCTAGCGGCGAGATCGCCGAGATCGGGATGGAGCGCAAACCTTCGCGCGATTCGCCCGGAGCGGCATCTGCTTCGCTAGAGGTCGGTGTAGCATTCGAACTGCGCGCGGGCGCCGCGACCGGCTCCTCGCGGCGAGTCTCGCCCATCAAGGCGCCCAACCCGCGGCCAAGCTTCCGCTTGCGGATTGCGGCAGGCGATCCGGGCCGCTGATCGTCCTCGTTCCCGGCACTCATGCGGCTTTCCTTTCCTGCGGCAGGCGGCCGATCAATTCTCGCGCCAGAGCGATATAGGCGCGGCTGCCGGGGCATGCATGGTCGTAGATCAGTGCCGGTAGGCCATGGCTGGGCGCTTCCGAGAGGCGAACATTGCGCGGGATGACCGCTTCGAAGACGAGATTGCCGAGGCAATCGCGCACATCGTCCGCAACCTGGTCCGTCAGGCGGTTGCGGCGGTCGAACATCGTAAGGACCACGCCGATGATGCCGAGATCGGGATTAAAACGCTCCTGCACCCGTTCGACGGTCTGAAGTAGCTGGCTGAGCCCTTCGAGAGCAAAGAATTCGCACTGGAGCGGTACCAGCAGCGTATCCGCCGCGCCAAGCGCGTTGAGCGTCAGAAGGCCCAGCGAAGGCGGGCAGTCGATGAAACAGATATCGTAGCCGCTCCGTTCCGACAGCGCCTGACCGAGGCGAGCGGTGCGATCGTCCACGCCCACAAGCTCGACTTCCGCGCCCGACAGATCCTGCGTGGCGGGTACGATATCGAGGCCGGGAACATCCGTCCCCTGCGCGGCCTGGGCGAGCGTCGCTTCCTGCAAGAGCAAATCATAGCTCGAAAATTCGCGTGCATTGGAGGCGATGCCCAGCCCGGTCGAAGCGTTTCCCTGCGGATCGAGATCGACGAGCAGAGTTTTCCAGCCGGTCGCGGCCATCGCAGTGGCGATGTTGATCGCGGTGGTCGTCTTGCCGACACCGCCCTTTTGATTGGCGATCGCGATTGTGATCATGGCCGTGCCTCTATCTGTCCGGATCCCACGATGATGCCCGCCTCACCGTCCGTCTTCGAATGTTCCACGTGGAACAGCGCATTTCGCTTTTTCGGAAGCGCATCGACTTCCTGCGCCGCCGACCGCCCCTTGGGCAAGATCCAGCGCGTTCCCTTTGTGGAGAAGCGTGCGGATAAGTCCAGCAGCTTCGGCAACGGGGCAAAGGCGCGCGCCGTGATAACATCGGCTTCGAAGCTCTCGACCTGCTCGAGGCGCGTTCCATGCAGCGTGCAATTGGAGAGACCGATAGTCTCGATGGCTTCAGCAAGCCATTCGATACGCCGCTTGCGCGATTCGACCAGATGAAAGCGGTGTTCCGGACGCGCTATCGCGAGCGCGAGACCGGGAAATCCGGCACCGGTGCCGAGATCCAGCCAGAGGGGCGTTTCATGCGAAACGTAATCCATCAGCTGGATCGAATCCGCAATGTGGCGCAGCCACACCTCGTCGAGGCTGCGTGCAGCCACCAAGTTCTGCCGCTCATTTTCCTCACGCAGCATCGCAATCAAATGCTCGAATCGATCGAGCACGCTCGCGTCGCAACGTGCGGCGACGAAGGCTCGCGCTTCTTCCTCTGTCGCGATCATGCTGCCTGGCTCTCGCGCCTGCGCGCCTGGACCAGCAGCGCAGCCAGCGCGGCGGGCGTGATACCCGGTACACGCGCCGCCGCAGCCAGCGTGTCGGGCCGCGCACGAGTAAGCCGCTCGATCATCTCGTTCGAGAGGCCGGCGACATCCGCATACGGAAATTCCGGTGCCAACGGGACATGATCATTGGCTCGCAAGTCGCGCAATTCCGCTTCCTGCCGCGCCAGATAGGGCGCGTAGGCGGCATCTTCGGTCGCTTCGGTCACGACCGGATCGGACCAGTCCCAGTCTTCGGGCATAAAGGATGACAGGTCATCCGCTTCGACCGATTGATGCTGGAGCCACTCCGCGATTGTTCGCGGTGCGCCAACGGGCTCAACGGGATTACCCGCCACGGCGAGCTCCTTGGGAGCCAAGGAAGTCTCCAGCGCCGATCGGGCCTGTTCGAGACGCTCCTGCCTCTGCACGAACCATGCCGCACGCTCCTTGCCGACGCAGCCGATCGCTTGACCAAGCGGGGTGAGGCGCGTGTCCGCATTCGCGGCACGCAGCCGCAATCGGTATTCGGCGCGCGATGTGAGCATCCGATAAGGTTCGCTCACACCGTGAAGCGTCAGATCGTCGACCATCACTGCAATGTACGAATTTGCCCGATCGAGTGCTGGCAGATCGCGGTCCAGACAGTCCGCAGCCGCATGCATCCCCGCCACCAGCCCTTGCGCCGCCGCCTCTTCATATCCGGTCGTGCCATTGATCTGGCCCGCGCAATAGAGGCCCGGAATCGCGCGGACCTGCAAATCGCGGGTCAAAGCGCGCGGATCGATGTGGTCATATTCCACGGCATAACCCGGCACGACCATCTCAACGCGTTGCAGCCCCTCCATGCTCCGCAGCATGGCCAATTGAACGTCTTCGGGCAGAGATGTGCTGATCCCGTTCGGATAGATCAAATGGGTGCCCAAACCTTCCGGCTCGAGAAACACCTGATGGCCTACGCGATCACCGAAGCGGTGGATCTTGTCTTCGATCGACGGGCAATAGCGCGGCCCCTGCCCAGCGATCGCTCCGCTGAACAAGGGCGAGCGATCTAGGTTTGCACGGATGATATCGTGGCTCGATCGATTTGTCCGCGTAATCGCGCAGAAGATTTGCGGATTCATTCGCCCGCTGGAGAGCGACGACATCGTCCAACTCTCACCGTCCGAAGGTTGTTCTTCCAGCCGCGCCCAATCAATGGTTCGCCCATCGAGGCGCGGGGGCGTCCCCGTCTTGAGGCGCGCCATCGGCAAGTCGGCTCCGCGCAATTGATCGGCAAGGCGGTGGGCGGCATTTTCCCCGACCCGACCACCCTCCTGGCGAACCTCTCCGCGATAGAGAATGCCTCCCAAGAACGTACCGGTGCACAGAATGACCTTCGGTGCTTCCACGGACGTTCCATCGCCGAGATCGACGCCCACCACGCGTTCGCCAACGAAGCGGAGTGCAGCGACTTCCCCTGCCACGATCTCGAGCGTCGGAAGCGTGGCTAGCTGCGCCTGCACCGAACGCTTGAACAGATGGCGATCGGCCTGAACGCGCGGCCCCCAAACGGCACTGCCCTTCGAGCGATTGAGCATGCGATAATGGATCGCGCCGGCGTCCGCCGCGCGGCCGATCACGCCGTCAAGCGCATCGACTTCGCGCACGAGGTGGCCCTTGCCCAATCCGCCGATCGCCGGATTGCAGCTCATCGCGCCGACCGTTTGCGGATCGAAGGTGACGAGCGCGACCCGCAATCCCATGCGCGCGCCTATCGCTGCGGCCTCTACGCCCGCATGCCCTCCACCGACGACGATGATATCGAATTGCGCCATGGGTCGCGCATTAGAGCCCCTCACGCGCAGGGTCAAAGCCGTTCGCGGCCTTGACGTTTCACGTGGAACATCATTTGCCGATGCAAAAACGCCCGAACAGCGCATCGAGCATATCTTCGGTCGATGCGCGACCAAGCAAGGCATCGAAAGCGCAGCGGGCGAGGCGTAATTCCTCACCCATGACGAGAAAGTCCTGCCCTCGCTCAATTGCAGTTAGAGCATCGGCAGCCTCGCCTATCGCCGCGCGTTGCCGGGCATTTAAAGCCGCCTCGCCCGGTTTCGGAAGTATCGATCGCGCTCGCCGGGCGATATCCGCCTCAAGTTCGCGAAGACCCAAACCGGTAACGACAGAAACCACATGCTGCGCCGCCTGCTTGGTTTCGAAATCCTCCGCGTCGGCCCGCGCCGCCACTTCGATAGCGCCCTCCGGCCCTTCGCCTTCCGGGCCGAGCCACAGACCGAGATCCGCACGCTCAAGCTGGGCCCCGGCTCTCTCGATACCGATCCGCTCGATCGCATCCGTGCTGTCATCACGCAGCCCGGCGGTGTCCACCAGTATGAGAGGTACGCCATCGAGCGCGACGGGACGCTCGATGGCGTCCCGCGTGGTGCCTGCCACGGGCGAGATGATTGCCGCCGCATCCCTTACCAAAGCGTTGAAAAGGCTAGACTTGCCGCTATTCGGCGGTCCTGCGAGAACCACGCGCACGCCTTCGCGCAAGCGCTCGACCGGGGGCCGTGACAGCCAATCGGCCATCTCCGCTCGCAATGCCGCAATCTCGTCGAAGAATTCGCCGGGCAGCTCCTCGACATCGTCCTCGTCGGAGAAATCGAGCACTGCCTCGACCTGCGCACCGAGTGTCAGCACCCGATCCCGCCAATTCTCCGCCTGGCGCGAGATCGCACCGCCAAGCGCGCGGGTTGCCGCCTGACGCTGCAATTCGGTTTCGGCTGAAAGCAGATCGCCGAGCCCTTCGGCTTCCGCCAGGTCGAGCACACCATTGGCAAAAGCGCGGCGGGTGAATTCTCCCGCCTCGGCACGGCGCAGCCCGGAAACATTCGAAAGCCTATTCTCGATAGCCGCAATCACGGCGCGCCCACCATGACAGTGGAGTTCTACCAGATCCTCTCCCGTCGCAGTGCGGGGGCCGGGGAACCACAGAACCAGGGCACGATCGAGCACCCTGCCCTCTTCGTCTCGCAAGGTTCGCAGCGAAGCGCGCCGCGGATCGGGCAACTCGCCCGCCAGCATACTCAACGCCGCGCCCGCATCCGGCCCGCTGATCCGGATCACGGCAATCGCGCAGGGCGGCGCGCCGCTAGACAGGGCGAAAATCGTGTCGGGCATCGCAACCGCTTCAGTATTATGGTGTGCGCTCAGCCCGTCTTGCTATCGTCCGGCTTCGTCGAGCCGGGAGCGCGATTGGCCTGCGCCCCTTCCATGAAACTCTGGAACAGCTTGAAGCCGGCCTGGCCCATGGGCGCCAATTGGCGGGCATATTCCTGAAGCTTTTCGGTGTCGGAAACGCCGGTCATCGCCTTCGACATCATGTCGACATAGACGGCATTCGCCTTGCCCACGTCGGGCAGACCCATGAAGCTCCGGGCCTCTTCAGGCGTGCAATCGATTTCGACATGGACCTTCATCGCGCTTCCTCCGTTGGCATCACATGGCCTATTTGGGTCGCAAGCCGGCGGTGCGCAAGCCGCGTACCGGAGTTTCGGCCTTCAACCTTGCGGGAGATACCACACGATGAGCGAGAATATCAGCATTTCGACCCTGTCCGGCGACGCAGACTTCAAAGCTTATGTCGCGCGCCCGGCGGATGAGCCGAAAGCGGCAATCGTCGTCATTCAGGAAATCTTCGGTGTGAATGCCGGGATTCGCCGCAAATGCGACAAGCTGGCCGAACAGGGATATCTCGCCGTGGCGCCGGACCTGTTCTGGCGGATGCAGCCCGGCATCGAGCTCGATCCCGATATCGAGCCCGAAATGCAGGAGGCGCTCGACTGGATGGGCAAGTTCGACCAGGACGAGGGCGTTCGCGACATCGAAGCCACGATCAAATGGGCGCGCGAGGAAACCGGCGGTAAAAAGGTCGGTGCGGTCGGATACTGTCTGGGCGGACGGCTAGCCTATATGACGGCGGCTCGCACCGATTCCGATGCGACGGTGGGCTATTACGCGGTCGGCGTCGATGAATTGCTGCGCGAGAAGGACGCCATCGCCAATCCGCTGATCCTGCATATTCCGACCGAAGACGGCTTTGTCGACAAGGAAACGCAGCAGAAAATGCATGAAGGGCTCGATTCCCACCCCAAGTCCACGCTCTACGATTACGAAGGCATGGATCACGGTTTCGCGACCGAATTCGGCCAGCGCCGCAACGAGGAGAATGCCGATCTCGCCGACAAGCGGACGGCGGACTTCTTCGAAACGCATCTCGCCTGATCACACCGCCACCGACAGTGCCGGGGCTCGCTTGAGTCTCGGCACTCGTCTCGGCACTGGCGGTGGACGCGCGGCGTCCGATGATCCACGGTATGGGTCGGGACAGGATTACCTTTCGGAGAAGCGGGATGTCGGCAGAAAAGGGTGTGGAGCGGTGGCATCGGGCGATGGCGGATGGAAACGATGCCGCCAGCCTCGGCCCGATGATCGCCGAGGATGCGGTGTTCCATTCGCCGGTCGTCCATACGCCGCAAAAGGGCCGTCCGATCGTGACCGCCTATCTCGCCGCCGCCGGGCAGACGCTCGCCAATGACAGCTTTCGCTATGTCCGCGAGCTGGTGGATGGCGACACCGCGATGCTCGAATTCGAGACCGAGATGGAGGGCATCCACGTCAACGGTGTCGATATCATCCGCTTCGATGCGGACGGCGCGATCCTGGATTTCAAAGTGATGGTGCGGCCCCTGAAGGCCGTGAACAAGGTCTGGGAAATGATGGCCGCACAGCTCGAGCGTGACCGCGCCAGCTGATCAGGCGGCCTTTCGCTGCGCTCCGAAGCGTTCGATCTCGGCGCGCATTTCGTTGGGCAGATCCGCATGATAGATCGCCGCGAGTTCATCTTCGGCGCCCAACCCCCCGCGGCGCATCTTCCATTTCGGGAACAGACGATCCTCGCGCTGGGCGCGATGCAGGATACGAACCGAATGGTGGCGATAATCCCCGATCAACATGCAGAGCAGACCGTCAAGCGCCAGCGCCGGCCCCTCGACATACTGCAGGAAGCCGCGTCCGTTATAAAGCAGGAAGCCGGTCACTTGGCGTTGAGGATTGTTGCGGGCCGATTCCTCGATGATCGCAAACACATCGCCGCTGTCGACATGCGTTGAAGCGACGCTCGAATCGAAAGGCTGGAAATCATCCTCGACCCACCTCGTTACCCGTCCAAGCCGTTCATGGCCCGGAATGGTAACGAAGCGCTTAAGCGTGTCGTCTGACGACGACTTGCTAACCTATTGATTCATCGTCGCGAAGAAGTCTTCATTGGTCTTGGAATCCTTCATCTTGTCGAGGAGGAATTCCATCGCGTCGATCGTGCCCATCTGCATGAGAATGCGGCGCAGCACCCACATCTTCGACAGCTTGTCCTTCTCGACCAGCAGCTCTTCCTTGCGCGTGCCGGACTTGCCGACATCCAGGGCCGGGAAGATGCGCTTGTCGGCCACCTTGCGGTCGAGCACGATTTCGCTGTTGCCGGTGCCCTTGAACTCTTCGAAGATCACTTCGTCCATGCGGCTGCCGGTATCGATCAGCGCGGTGGCGATGATGGAGAGCGAGCCGCCTTCCTCGATATTGCGCGCCGCGCCGAAGAAGCGCTTGGGCCGCTGGAGCGCGTTGGCATCGACACCGCCGGTCAGCACCTTGCCGGAGCTCGGCACCACAGTGTTGTAGGCGCGGCCGAGGCGCGTGATCGAGTCCAACAGGATCACGACGTCGTGCTTGTGCTCGACCAGGCGCTTGGCCTTTTCGATCACCATTTCAGCGACCTGGACGTGGCGATTGGCAGGCTCGTCGAAGGTGGAGGAGATGACCTCGCCCTTCACCGAACGCTGCATGTCGGTGACTTCCTCGGGCCGCTCGTCGACGAGCAGGACGAGGAGGAAGACCTCGGGGTGATTGTCCGTGATCGCTTTGGCGATGTTCTGCAGCAGCACCGTCTTACCCGTCCGCGGCGGCGCCACGATCAGCGCGCGCTGGCCCTTGCCCTGCGGAGAAACGATATCGATCACCCGCGCGCTCTTGTCCTTCACCGTCGGATCGAGCGTGTCGAGCGACAGCTTCTGTTCGGGATATAGCGGCGTGAGATTGTCGAAATTGGTGCGCATCCGCACCGCGTCGGGCTCGTCGAAATTGACCTTGTAGAGCGTGGTCAGCGCGAAATAGCGTTCGCCTTCCTTGGGCGCGCGGATTTCGCCTTCGACCGTGTCCCCGGTCCGGAGGCCCCATTTGCGGACCTGATTGGGCGAGACGTAGATATCGTCCGGCCCGGCAAGGTAATTGGCTTCGGGGCTGCGCAGGAAGCCGAAGCCGTCCTGCATCACCTCGATGGTGCCGATCCCCATGATCTTTTCTTCGTATTCCTCGTCCTCGGCCAGTTCGCGCAGGATGCAGAACATGAGATCCTGCCGCCGCATCGTGCTCGCGCCCTCGACGCCGAGTTCTTCGGCCATCGACACGAGGTCGGCCGGGGTTTTTTCTTTCAAGTCCTTGAGATGCATTGGTTTTCTCGAATTATAAAAAGTCTTGGAATGGCCCGGGAGGTCGTGAGTCCGCAGTTTGGATCGCGAACAGGCTTGGGGAAAGCAGACCCGGCCGGCGCGATCGCGTCGCGCAAGCCTCAGCCGAAAGGAGATGTCGGATTACGGGCGGCTCAACCGCCCGTCAATCGGGAACAGAGAAATCAGAACGGTTTGACGATCACCAGCACCACGATCAGCGCCAGAAGGATCGCAGGCACTTCGCCGAACAGCTTCAGCTGCTTCTCGCTCAAGGGCCGTGCGCCCCCGATCATCTTCTTCGCCTGGACGACCATATACATGTGATAGCCCGTCATCAGCAGCACCAGCAGCAGCTTGGCGTGGAACCACCCTTGCGAAAACGCGCCGATCGTCCCGGCCAGCGCGAAACCGAGCACCCAGACCACAATCAGGCTCGGCGTCAGGATGATATGACGCAATTTGCCGATCCGGTCCTTCCACACTGCGGTTTCGGGCGCATCCGCATCGTAGGGATACAGATACAGCATCTGGCGCGGCAGGATGAACAGGCCCGCCATCCAGAACACCATGAAAATGATATGGCCGGCCTTGAGCCAGAGATAGGTCATGGAAAGCACATCCTGCATCGCCAGCCCATCTAGGACCGTGCCGGGCCCGCGCCAAGGGTGAGTTTGGCAATCAACCGCGAATGGCGGCAAGCAGACGTTCGACATGCTCTATCGGCGTGCGGCGATCGATCCCGTGGCCGAGATTGAACACGTGCGGCCGATCGCCCAGCGCATCGAGGATGAATCGGGCGCGCTTTTCGAGATCCTCGCTTCCGGCCAGCAGCAAAAGCGGATCGAGATTGCCCTGCACCGGCATCCCTTCGGGCAGAGCGCGCGCCGCCCAGACGGGATCGAGCGTTTCGTCGAGGCCGACCGCATCGACGCCCGTTTCGCGCGCATATCCGGGCAGTTTCTCGCCCGAACCCTTGGGGAAACCGATCACCGGCGTATCGGGATGCGACTGCTTGAGCGCCGCCACGATCGCCGCGTTCGGCGCGATCACCTGTTTTTCGAACTGGTCGGGCGCCAGGCTTCCCGCCCAGCTGTCGAAGATCTGCACCGCTTCGGCACCGGCATCGATTTGCCCGCGCAGATACGTCACGGTCTGATCGACGATGCGTTCGAGAATCGCCTTGAGGCGCGCAGGATCGCGATAGGCCAGCGCGCGGGCATCGTGCTGGTCCCGGCTGCCCTCGCCCCCGATCATATAGGTCGCGACGGTCCAGGGCGATCCGGCGAAGCCCAGCATGGTGGTTTCCGGTCCCAATCTCGCCCGGCAGCGGCGCACCGTCTCGTAGATCGGCTCGTAGCGTTCTGGATGGGGCTCCAGAGCGTCGAGAGAGGTCTCCAGAAGCGTCGGCGAGAGTTTGGGCCCCTCACCTGCCAAAAACTCCAGATGCTGCCCCAGAGCGTGCGGAACGATCAGGATGTCGGAAAACAGGATCGCCCCGTCGAACCCGAAGCGCTCGATCGGCTGCAAGGTCACTTCGCAGGCCGCCTCGCTATCGTAGGCGAGTTCGAGGAAGCCGCCCTTCTCAGCGCGCAGCTCGCGATATTCGGGCAGGTAGCGCCCCGCCTGGCGCATGAGCCAGACGGGCGCACGGGATCCGCGTTTTCCGTTCAGAGTATCGAGCAGGAGACCAGGCATCGGGTAGGTCCAATCCAATAATACAATATTATTATAGAGTCTGATGGAGTCTGTTGGCCCTGTGGAAAGCGGGCATATCCCGCCCCTGCCCGATTTCTCCCGCTCATGCCAGAGCGAGGCGGCGTGCGACTCGTGGTCGGATTTGAGTCAAACGCGAACTCTCCCCGCTATCCCCAGCCTGTCGACATCCCTGCTTGCCTGTCGGCAAGTGGCGGGGCGGATCGGCCGGTAGCGGGGAGCGAATCCCCTCCCCAACTTGTCGCCAGCTTCGTCCCGTGGTTTATGCCGGGGTTCTCCACAGGGCGGCAGAGACGAAACCGACACCAAACAGGGGCGACAAGGCAGTGAACCGCATCCATCTCCATCTCGTTTCGGACTCCACGGGAGAGACGCTGGAGATGATCGCCAAGGCCGCGCTCGCCCAGTTTGAGGACGCCGATGTGGTCCGCCATTTCTGGCCAATGGTCCGCTCGCGCCAGCATCTCGACCGGATCGTGCCCGATCTCTCCGCCGATCCGGGCCTCGTCCTTTACACGCTCGTCAATCCGGAAACCAGAGAACGGCTGGAGGAACGCTGCCGTACACTGGGGCTTTCGGCTGTGCCGGTGCTGGATGGGGTGACCGCGGCCCTGGAATCGGCGTTGGGCCAGGAAGCGCGCGGCAAACCCGGCCGCCAGCATCTGATGGACAAGGCCTATTTCGACCGGGTCGAAGCGATCCAGTTCACGATCGCGCATGATGACGGAGTCGGTTGGGAGGATTGGGAGGAAGCCGATATCGTGCTGGCGGGCGTGTCGCGCAGCTCCAAGACGCCGACCAGCATCTATCTCGCCAATCGCGGCTACAAGGTGGCGAATATCCCGCTGGTCGTGGAAAGCCCGCCCCCATCCTCGCTGTTCCAATTGAAGAAACCTCTCGTCGTCGGTCTGACCAGCGCGCCCGAACGCCTGGTCCAGATCCGGCGCAACCGGCTGCTGAGCCTCAACGAAGGCACCACGACCGATTATGTCGATCATGAGCGGGTGAAGGAGGAAATCCTGTTCGCGCGGCGGATGTTCGCGGACAAGGGCTGGCCGATCATCGACGTGACGCGCCGCTCGATCGAGGAAACGGCGGCGGCGGTCATCAAGCTTTTGGGCGAACGCAGCCGACGGGCGGACGATGGGCAGTTCGAAGGGTTGAAGCCGATATGAGCGATACGATTGATTCCGGTCGCGGGACGGTTTCACGTGAAACAATCGTGCTCGCCTCGAACAGCGCCTCGCGCAAGGCGATGCTGAGCGCTGCGGCGGTCGAATTCGATGCGATAGCGGCGGATGTGGACGAGCGGGCGCTCGAAGCCGGGATGGAGGACGCCGAGCCCGCCGAAATCGCGCAGGCTCTGGCTGCAGCGAAGGCAGCGGCGGTTTCGGCCCTGCATCCCGATCGGCTGGTGCTGGGAAGCGATTCGCTGGTCGAGGTGGACGGGCGGCGATTCGACAAGCCGACAAGCCGCGAGCAGGCCGAAGAGCATCTGCGCTTCTTTTCCGGCAGAGCGATGACCTTGCACAGCGCCGCCGCGCTCGCCCGCGAAGGGCGGATCGTGTGGATCGGCAGCGATTTCGCGCGGCTGGTGGTGCGCGATCTGTCCGAAGACTTCATCGCCGCCTATCTCGACCTCGAATGGCCTGCCGTGTCGCACTGCGTCGGCGTTTTCCGGATCGAGGGGCCGGGCGTCCATCTGTTCGAACGGATCATGGGGGATCAGTACACGATCCTCGGCATGCCGCTGCTGCCGGTGCTGGACGCGCTGCGCGAAGAAGGCGCGCTAATCGCATGAGCGTTCCTTACGCCCGCCCCTATGCAGAAGTGATCGGCGATCCGATCGCCCAGTCCAAATCGCCCGCCATCCACGGCTTCTGGTTGAAAAAGCTCGGTATCGAAGCGGACTACCGTGCCACATGTGTCAACGCCGCAGGGCTCGAAGCCTATCTGGCGGAACGGCGCGCCGATCCCGATTGGCGCGGCTGCAACGTGACCATGCCGCATAAACAGGCGGTACAGCCCTATCTCGATACGGTGGTGGAACCTGCCGCCGCTATCGGTGCGGTCAATACGATTCACTCGACCGAAACGAAGTTCACCGGCCACAACACCGATGCTGGCGGGTTCCTCGAGCCTCTGCGACCCATGCTGAACCGCCAGCACTATTTTCGCATGGCGCGCATTTTGGGCACGGGCGGCGCGGCGCGCGCGATCGTGGCGGCGCTGGCGGGGGAAGGGTTCACTCTCGTCCTCGCCGGGCGCAATCCCGACAAGGCGCGCGCTCTGCTGGACGAGCTGGCCCCCGAAGGCGAACACCACGCCGTCGACCTCGCTCACTTCGCGCAAGCTACTGCTTTTGCCTTCGACGATCGCGAGGGCTGCCTCGATCTGATCGTCAATGCCAGCCCGCTGGGTATGCGCGGCCAGCCGCCACTTCTTTTCGACTGGAGCCATGCCCCACCCGGCTCGATCGCCTACGACATCGTCACCGATCCGGTCGAAACCGAGTTTCTGGCGAACGCCCGCGCAGCCGGGTTCAAAACGATCGACGGGCTTTCCATGCTGATCGGCCAAGCGGCGGCGGCGTTCGCGCTGTTTTTCGGCCAGCCCGCGCCGCGCGAGCACGATGCCGAATTGCGGGACCTGCTGACGCGATGACCAGACCGCTCATCGTCGGGCTCACCGGGTCGATCGGGATGGGCAAGTCCACCGTCGCGGCGATGTTCGCAGGCGCGGGCGTGCCCGTGTTCGACGCCGATCACGAAGTGCGCGCGATGCAGGGGCCCGGCGGTGCGCTGGTGCCCACGATCGAGGCGGCCTTTCCCGGCAGCACCGGGCCAGAGGGCGTGTTGCGGGAAAAGCTCGGCGCGCTGGTGTTCGGCGACAAGCACGCCCTCGCCCGGCTTGAAGCCATCGTCCATCCCGCCGTGGCGGAGCGGCGGGCATCGTTCCTCGAGCGGCATGCGGAAGCACCACTGGTCGTGTTCGACATCCCGCTCCTGTTCGAAAAGGGCGGTGCGGACGCAGTGGACCGGGTGGTGGTGGTGTCCGCCCCGGCAGCGGTCCAGCGCGAACGCGTGCTGACTCGAGCCGGAATGACCGAAGCGAAATTCGCCGACATCCTCGCTTTGCAGACTCCGGACGCGGAAAAGCGCGCCCGCGCCGATCACATCGTCGATACGGGCGTGTCGATCGAGGAGACCGAGGCGGAGGTGCTTGCCCTGATCGAGCGTCTGAAGGCGGTATCCGACCCCTTGTAATCCGCTTCGCCCCGTCCGATAGGTATCGCAATGCGCGAAATCGTCTTCGACACCGAAACCACCGGCCTCGACCCCAAGACGGGGGATCGCATGGTGGAAATCGGGTGCGTCGAGATCGTCAATCTCATGCCCACGGGCCGCACCTTCCACGCCTATTACAATCCCGAACGGGACATGCCCGCAGGGGCCGAAGCGGTCCACGGCCTGTCCGCCGCTTTCCTGTCGGACAAGCCGTTGTTCAGGGACGGGGCCAAGGGCCTGCTCGACTTTATCGGCGAAGATCCGCTGGTGGCGCATAATGCGGGCTTCGATTTCGGCTTTCTCAACGCCGAACTGGAATTGTGTGGGCTGGCGGCGGTCTGCACCAGCAGGATGGTCGATACCGTGGCGCTGGCGCGCAAGCGGCATCCGGGGGCGAAGCTCTCGCTCGATGCGCTGTGTAGCCGCTACGGGATCGATCGCAGCCACCGGGTCAAGCACGGCGCGCTGCTCGATGCGGAATTGCTGGCGCAGGTCTATGTCGAATTGCGCGGCGGGCGGCAGATCGGGCTGGAACTGGCGGCGGATTCGGCGCCTGCACAGGGGCGCGAGGAGCTCATGCCCGCCTCGATCCAGCTGCGCACGGCTTCCATCGGCGCGCGCCGCGAACCGCGCCCCCACGCTCCATCCGCCGCCGAACTGGCGCGCCATGCCGAATTCGTCGGGCGGATGCAGGCACCCTTGTGGTTGAAGTGATTTAGGAATTGCCGGTGCGCTTCGGGACGGCGGAGCGCGGCGGACGAGCCAGGCCGGGATCGGCATCGACGACGTTAAACAAGGAGAACGATTTTTATGGATATCCGCGTCTCGGGCCATCAGATCGACACCGGCGCCGCCTTGCAGGACTATGTGTCCGACAAGCTGCAGGCCATGGTGGAAAAATACTTCAGCCGTGCACTCAGCTCGCACGTCACATTCGGCAAGGCCGGGTCCGGCGCCTATTCCAGCGATATCGTCACGCACGTCAACAAGGGCCTTATTCTCAAGAGCCATGGCGAAGCGCATGACGTCCACCAGAGCTTCGATCAGGCGCTGAGCAAGATCGAAAAGCAGCTGCGCCGCTACAAGCGCCGCGTGCAGGACCGGCACAGCCAGGCCGCCCACGCTCTGGCGGAGGAAGAGGCTGCGTACACGATCTTCGCCGCGTCCGAGCCCGAACAGGCCGAAGAGCGCGAGGAAGATAGCGCGCCCCCCATCGTGGCGGAAACCACTGCCGACATTCCCGAAGCCACCGTGGCCGACGCAGTCATGATGCTCGATCTGCGCGATACGAGCGCGCTGTTCTTCAAGAATGCGGGCTCCGGGCGGCACAACATGGTCTATCGCCGCCGCGACGGAACGATCGGCTGGGTCGAACCGCGCCGCGCCGATTGATGCGCAGAGCGGCTTGCACCCGGTAGGCGATCCGGGGCACGGGGAGAGGGAAATGGACGAGACCGCACCGCCCTCCCCCAATGCGCCAACCGCTGCAGGCGCCGAATCGCATTACCGCGCGCTCGAACGCCTCTACGCTTCGGCCCCCGTCAACGCCCTGTTCGCCTCGGAACTGACGATCGAAGGCGAAGGGCGCGCCCGGATCGGGTTCGACATCACGCAAGACGTTTTCCATGCTGCGGGCGCAGCGCATGGGACGATCTATTTCAAAATGCTCGACGATGCGGCCTTTTATGCAGCCAACACGCTGGCGACCGATCGATTCCTGCTGACGACCTCGTTCAACCTGCATTTCACCAAGCCCGTGCGTGGCGGGCGCGTGGTGGCGGAGGGGCGCTGGGTCAGCGGGCGGCGGCGCGTGTTCGTCGCCGAATCGCGTCTGGTCGATGCGGAAGGCGAGGAAGTGGGACGCGGTACGGGCACTTTCATGCGCTCGCGCATCGCGCTGTCCGGCCTGCCCGGCTATTCGCAGTGATCCGATGAGCGATAATCGCCTGCCCGCCCATGTCGAAATCGCGGGCATGATCCGGTCGGTCCAGGCGGCCGGGGGCTTTGCGACCGTGCTCCACAAGGGCGAGCGGGACGCGGGCGCGATTTGCGTGATTGCGACGCATAATGGCCACAATTCAACGCTTTGGGAGCGTATGCCGCAGCTCGATGGCTCAAGGAAATTCGTGGCGACGAAAACACAAGATACTGAAAATAAAACTGATTTCGAAGAATATCTGGCGCGGCGCCTCCGCCAGGATCCCGATTCCTGGCAGATCGAACTGGATATCGAAAACGCCGAACGCTTCATCGCTGTTTGAGCACCATATCGAACGCACGGGTTGACTCGGTTTCGAATGTGACTAGTTGGCCGCCGACTTCGCTTGCGTAGGCGGCTGTTGGACATGGGGTTCGGTAGCTAGCACGCAGTCGGGGAATGGCCGGCAGGCCCGTTACGGATCGCTCAACGACGCTATCAAGGCGCGAAGGATCCCAGCCTGCGACAGGTATTCACCGCCGAATGTATCGGTTTCATGTTCAAACGATCGCTTACCGCGGGTGCGGGTATCACTGCCGCCGCCCTTCTTACTTTTGCCGGGATACAAAGTTCCGGTGCCGTGGCGCAGGAATCGGATTCCGCCCCGGCGCTCACTCTCGAAAACCCGGACGTGACGGACGAAATCGTCCCCGCAACCGCCCCGGTCTTCATCGAGAAGGAAGTGGCCCAGCCCCTTCCGGAACAGCCGACAGATGCCGTGCTCGAACTTCCCTCCGACGACGATGCCCCCCGCGCCGCTAGCTTGCGCGAACTCGTCGCCGAGACTCCCACCGACGGTGCGCTTTCCGAAGAGCTGCAATGCCTTGCCGGTGCGGTCTATTTCGAATCGCGCGGCGAACCGCTCGACGGCCAGCTCGCCGTGGCCAAGGTTATCATCAATCGCGCCGAATCGGGCCAGTTTCCCGAAAGCTACTGCTCGGTCGTGCATCAGCGCTCGCAATTCTCCTTCGTGAAGAACGGCCGCATGCCGCAGCCGCGTACGTCCAGCGCCGCCTGGACCCGCGCCAAGGCCATCGCCCGGATCGCGCATCGCGACCTGTGGGATAGCGAAGCCGACGACGCGCTCTATTTCCACGCCAAATACGTCCGCCCCAGCTGGAGCCGGACCAAAGTGGCGCGGGCCACGATCGATTCGCATATTTTCTACAGGTGACCCTCAAGCCCCGGGCGCGAGCCGTCCGGCTCGCTTGGCTACGGCCTAACGGTCGGCACGCGGTCGCTGATGCGACCGACCGCAATCAGTGTTCGTCTTGGAATTCCACCCAGACGGGCGTGTGATCGCTCGATTTCTCGCGCCCGCGATATTCCTTGTCGACACCCGCCGCCGTCATTCTGTCGGCGAGTTCGGGCGACAGGAGCAGGTGATCGATCCGGAACCCGTGGTCGCGTTGCCAGGCGCCTGCCTGATAGTCCCAGAAGGTCCATACGCCGCCGCGCGGGTTGAGTGTGTCGATCGCGTCGGTCCACCCGTCCGCCAGCATACGGGCGTAGGCATTGCGCGATTCAGGCTGCATCAGCGCATCGCTCGCCATGGCCTTGGGCGACCAGACATCCTTGTCCTCGGGAATGACATTGTAATCGCCGACCAGCGCGGTGGGAATTTCCTGTCTCCAGAGCGAGGCGGCATGCGTTCTCAGCCGCTCCATCCAGCGCAATTTGTAATCGAATTTGGAGCCGGGAAGCGGATTGCCGTTGGGCAGGTAGATGCAGCCCACGCGGATTCCATTTACCTCGGCTTCGAGATACCGGGCGTGATCGTCCTCGGCATCTTCGGGGAAGAGTTCGGGCAGGCCGCGCCGGGTCTCAACCGGCTTTACTCCATCGGCCAGGATCGCCACGCCATTGAAGCTTTTCTGCCCGTGCCAGATCGCGTGATAGCCGATCTCTTCAAATTCGGCTGCCGGGAAGCCTTCGTCCTGCGTCTTGATCTCCTGCAGGCAGGCGACCGTGGGCCGCGTCTCCGCGAGCCATTCCTTGAGACGCGGCAGTCGCGCCTTGATCCCGTTGATGTTGAAGCTGGCAATGCGCATCGGGACCGTCTGCCCGAAACCGGCCTACGCGTCTAATTCAAATGCCGAAGCTGGTCCCGCAACCACAGCCGGCAGCCGCTTGCGGATTTTCGACGCGGAACGCCGCCCCACCCAACGATTCGACGAAATCCACCGTGCTGCCTGCAACGAGGTCGAGGCTGACCGGATCGACGACCAACCGCACGTCGCCCGTTTCGCTGACGCTGTCATCGCTCTCGGCTTCGGGGGCGAGGCCGAACTTGTACTGGAAGCCCGAACACCCCCCGCCTTCCACGGAAAGGCGCAGGATCGCGGGCGCGCCCTGCTTGGCGGCGATGGCCGCGACGCGGTCGGCGGCAGCTTGGGTCAGGGAGAGCGGTTCGGACATAGTCCCGATGTAGGGAGCCGAAGCCCTCCCCTCAAGCGCATCTCAGGCGGTCTGGATATATTGCCGCATCTGCGCCGCTTCGTGTTCGACCTGATCTATCTTCGATTTGACCAGATCGCCGATGGAAATGAAGCCGCACAGGGTTTCTCCGTCGAGGACGGGAAGATGCCTGATACGCCGCCTGGTCATCAGCGAAAGCGCTTCGTCCACATCCGTGGCGCGGTCGACCGTGATGGCGGGCGCGGTCATGGCTTCGCGCACCGGCCGGTCGAGCGCAGCGGCACCTTCCTTGGCGAGGCAATACAAGACGTCGCGTTCCGAGAAAATGCCCGCGACCCGGCCTTCCTCCATCACCGGCAGAGCCCCGATGCGCCGGTCCGCCAACAGCGCGACTACATCGCGCATGGGCCTGTCCACCGTGCAGCTCACGATTTCCGAACTCGCCCGTCCCTCGATCAAATTCGCGATATTCATTGCCGCTCTCCTCACCCGCTTCGGGCGTGAGAATGCCACGATTGTTTACGAAACGCGAATCGCGGTACATCCGGCCGGTCTTGCGCGCATTCGGAGGAACGCGCATTGAAGCGCTCATGGCTCGCAAGTCTCCCCTCGAAGACCCCGAAACCGCCGCCTTCGCCTGGGCGCGCTATCGCCGCATCATGTGGTTCATGCTTGCGATCACGATTGGCGTGGTCGCAGTGGCGATCGCCTTTCTCTACGATGGCGAGAGCGAGGCGTCGGTGCATTACTATATCGCGGTGGCGCTGGGCATCGGCTTCACGATGCTGCTGGCGAGCGCGCTGATGGGCCTCGTCTTCCTGTCGGCCGGAACCGGCCACGACGATTCGATCGACGAATAAGACGCGTCAGATCAGTCCCGCCAGCGGACTGGAGGGATCGGCGTATTTGCGCGTCCCCATCCGGCCCGAGAGATAGGCGTGCCGTCCAGCTTCGACTGCCAGCTTCATGGCCTGCGCCATGCGGACCGGATCCTTCGCTTCGGCGATGGCGGTGTTCATCAGCACGCCGTCGCAGCCCAGCTCCATCGCCACTGCCGCATCGCTCGCAGTGCCGACGCCCGCATCGACGAGAACGGGCACGCTAGCCCCTTCCTTTATCAGGCGAATGGTCACGCGGTTCTGGATGCCGAGGCCCGATCCGATCGGCGCGCCCAGCGGCATGACTGCAACGGCGCCCGCCTCTTCCAGCTGCTTCGCCGCAATCGGATCATCGACGCAATAGACCATGGGGAGGAAGCCCTCCTTCGCCAGCACCTCGGTCGCTTTCAGCGTTTCGCGCATATCGGGATACAGCGTACGCGCTTCGCCCAAGACTTCGAGTTTGACGAGATCCCAGCCCCCCGCCTCGCGCGCGAGACGAAGCGTGCGGATCGCATCGTCGGCGGTGAAGCATCCGGCGGTATTGGGGAGGTAGGTCACCTTCTTGGGATCGATGAAATCGGTCAGCATCGGCGCCTTGGGATCGCTGACATTGACGCGCCGCACCGCCACGGTGACGATCTCCGCCCCTGAGGCTTCGAGCGCGGCTGCGTTCTGGGCGAAATCCTTGTACTTGCCCGTTCCGACGATCAGGCGCGACCGGAACGTGCGGCCCGCGACGGTCCAGCTGTCATCCTGCACGTCATGGTCGCCGCCGCCGACAAAATGGACGATCTCCAGCGTGTCGCCTTCTGCCAAGGCATGCTGTTCGAGTTCGCTGCGTGGCGCGATGGTGCCGTTGCGTTCGACCGCCACCTTGGCAGGATCGAGTTCAAGCTCGCGAACGAGATCGGCGACGGTGGCTGCACTGGTGCGGCGGGTTTCGCCGTTGACGGTCAGGGAAAGAGGCTGGGTCATCACCCGCGCGACATAGGCCTCAATGCGAATGGCGCAAGTTGAGGATATGGCCGAGCGAGACCAGCGCGACGCCGATGATGGTCAAAATCGCCTCTTTCTCACCATGCGGCACGGCCAGAGCACCACCCATGAAGGTCAGCCCGGTCATCGCAATCACGAAGGGCGCGGCCTTGCGATGGCGCAACGCACCCCAGCCGATGGCCACTGCGGCGATCAGCACGGCAAAGACGAGGCCGATGCGATGGATATCGGGGTTGAGGAACAATTCGCCCCCAATGCCGAACCCTGCGCCCAGCCCCGCGACGATCATGATGCTGACCACGCAATGCAGCGCGCACAGACCCGAAAGCGCAATGCCGGCGCGATCGAGCCGACGCCGAAACGGAGAGATCGGGCGTTCCACCATGAGCGCTCAAGTATGTGACAATGTAACATAATGCAAGGGGTGCTGACGTTTTTTCGCTGCATTGCCGAGCCGGGTCTTGCACGCAGGAACGCACTTGGTGCTGCAAATGCACTTGCGATGCGCCGCCGCGCGCAGCAAACAGCGCCCATGTCGATTTCATCGCGTTCCATCTCGCCTGCGCGCCCGATCGCGATCGCCAATTGGTTGCTGGTGGTCGCTGCCTTGGTGGTTCTGATGGTGGCAGTCGGCGGCATCACGCGCCTGACCGAAAGCGGACTGTCGATCACCCAGTGGAAACCGATCACCGGGGCGATCCCACCGCTGAGCGAGGCGGCCTGGCAGGCCGAGTTCGACCTGTATCGCCGCACCGGGGAATACATCAATGTGACCGGCCCGGCGGGTATGGATCTGGCGGCGTTCAAATTCATCTATTTCTGGGAATGGTTCCACCGGCTGCTTGGCCGGGTGATAGGTATCACCTTCGCCGTGCCGCTCGCTTGGTTCTGGATAAAAGGCGCTATTCCGAAAGGGTATAAGCACCGGCTCGTCGCGCTGCTTGCGCTGGGCGGTCTACAGGGCGTGTTCGGTTGGTTCATGGTCAAGAGCGGGCTGGCGGGCACGATGACCGATGTGAGCCACTTCTGGCTGTCCATCCATTTGCTGACGGCATTCTTCACTCTGGGCGGACTGGTGTGGACCGCGCTCGATCTCCGGCAATTGGCCAACCGCAGCGCGCCGCGCTCGCTCTGGACTGTCACGGCGAGCTGGGTGGGCGCGATCCTGTTCGTTCAGCTCCTGCTCGGCGCTTGGGTCGCCGGCCTTAACGCCGGGCTCGCTTCCGACACCTGGCCCTTGATGCAGGGGCGGCTGGTGCCGGAATTCGACGCGACAGGGGGCCTGTTTCACGCGATCACGCACGATCCGTTCCTGATCCATTTCCTCCACCGCTGGTGGGCATGGGTTGCGTTCGTGGCGCTGATCGTGATGGCCCGGCGGGTGAAGCCGATCGCGCGCCCCGCTTCGATCGCGATGAATGCGCTGCTGGGGACGCAGATTCTGCTCGGTATCGCGACGGTCGTCAGCGGAGTGGATCTCTGGCTGGCAGTGGCGCACCAGGTTGTGGGCGCATTGCTGACTGCAACCTTCGCATGGAACGCACACGCATTGGGCCGCAAGACCTGATCTCAAGCCTTGGGGTATTATTATACCCCATCTAGCATCCCCGGATTTGCTTGACTTGCGCGCAATCCAGAGCCATTTGCGCGCCGCATCGCGATATCCGGCTGGTCCGGATTCGCTGCTCCACGGACTCGGCTTCGCGCCGGGGCCAAGCAACATCAAGGACGGAACAGCGCCATGAAGGCTCTCACCAAGGCCACCCGGTCGATCAAGCCGGCAGAGGTCGAAAAGAAATGGCACCTGATCGACGCCGAAGGGCTCGTCGTCGGGCGCCTAGCGGCGATCATCGCCAACCACCTGCGCGGCAAGCACAAGCCGAGCTTCACGCCCCATGTCGATTGCGGCGATCACGTCATCGTCATCAACGCGGACAAGGTGAAGTTCACCGGCCGCAAGATGACCGATAAGATCTATTACAAGCACACCGGCCACCCGGGCGGCATCAAGGAAACGACTCCGGCCAAGGTGCTGGAAGGCCGCTTCCCCGAGCGCGTGCTGGAAAAGGCCGTGCAGCGCATGATTCCGCGCGGGCCGCTTGGCCGGGCGCAAATGAAGGCGCTCCACCTCTATGCCGGGACCGAACACCCGCATGACGGCCAGCAGCCGCAGACGCTCGACGTCGCTTCGTTGAACCGCAAGAACAAGGCTGCCGCATAATGGCCGACGACAACACCACGCCCGACACCACCGCGTCCGAAAACGCCGCCGACACGACCGCAGACGCCGCGACCAAGGGCGCGACGAGTGAGAACGAGGGCGCCGACGCGAAGAGCAGCGTCTCCGACCTCGCCGATCTCAAGGACATCGCCGGCGATACGCCGCAGGGCGATTCCGCCGAGATCGCGCAGCGCGCCGACGTTCCCCTGCGCGAGCAGGAGCTGGACAAGCAGGGCCGCGCCTACGCCACCGGACGCCGCAAGGACGCCACCGCGCGCGTCTGGCTGAAGCCGGGCAGCGGCAAGGTCATCGTCAACGGCAAGGACCAGGAAGTCTACTTCGCGCGTCCGACCCTGCGCCTGATCATCAACCAGCCCTTCTCGATCACCGAGCGTGAAGGCCAGTACGACGTGATCGCTACCGTGCGCGGTGGCGGTCTGTCCGGCCAGGCCGGTGCCGTGAAGCACGGCATCAGCCAGGCGCTGACCAAGTACGAGCCGACGCTGCGTGGCACCGTCAAGGCCGCCGGCTTCCTCACCCGCGACAGCCGCGTGGTGGAACGCAAGAAGTACGGCCGGGCCAAGGCTCGCCGCAGCTTCCAGTTCTCGAAGCGCTAAGTCAGCGATCTATCGATCACCGAGGAAGGGCGGTTCCGAAAGGGGCCGCCCTTTTTCGTGGGCGATCGAGAGTCGGGGGTGAAACCTGTCGCTATGCGGCGTCAGTTCTGGATCGCCATGATGCCCCAGGCGAGCGCGGTGCCGCCAAGGAAAATAGGCCAGGACCAGAAAAAGGACTGGTCCATAATCTGCATCTGTTCGATCGCGAGCGTTCCGCCCATGCCGCCGCCGTGCCCGATGAACAGGGCGGTGATCCACGCCAGAAGCGCGCCGCAGGGCAATGCCTTGATGAGTTCGGTCATGTCCGGCCTCCATTAATACGGACGCCTACCATGCCGCGGAATGGTTACGATTCGATTGAGCCGACAGGCTTCAATGCACCGGCGGATCGGTGCGGGGGACCTGATTGACCGGAGCGACCGGCTCGCCCGGCTGGCGCGGCGGCATCGCATCTTCGGGCACATCGTCGATCTGCATGTCGCGCGTGCTGACATCGCCCAGATTGCGAGCGCGCACCGTCAATGTCTCACCATCCCAGCGCAATTCGTTGAAGCTCGGCGGAGTGGAGCGCACACGTTGCGACAGCGTGCCGGCTCCGATCATCCGCACCGGACCGTGGACGGTCTCCTGCGTCAGATCGAAGGGATCGTGGACATGGCCGCTCAGCACGCCGAGAACCGGTCGCTGGGCAAGAGCGGTCAGAGCCTTCTGCCCGCCATGCGTCAGCGCCGTGCCCTTCGTACCGACCTCGCGCAGCGGATGGTGGACGGCGACCAGGGCCTTCACGCCCTCGGGAAGGGCATCGATGGCGTCGAGGCACTTCGTCAGCGCCGCATCGGTGATCCAGCCTTTCGACCAGTTGAAACGCGGTTGGGCGCGGACAGCGGTCTTGAGCGGCACGATCGCGAGGCCCGGCAGGTCGAGCTCCTTTTCGACCACCGATTCGACGCCCTTGAAGCGCTTGTAGGGGGTGAAGAAGCGCTCGATCAGATTGAAATAGGGCAGGTCGTGATTGCCGACCTCAACCGTGATCGGCACATCGAGCGAGCGGATCCATTGCGTGGCCGCTTCGAATTCGCGGTGACGGGCGCGCATGGTCAGATCGCCGGTGATCGCAACGGCATCGGGCCGCTTCTCCGCGATCTCCCGCTTGACCCAGGCGATCGCATCGGTGTCTTCCAGCCCGAAATGCACATCGGAGACATGGAAGACGAGCGTTTCGCGGCGGTTTCGGGCGGGCGAGAGATCAGTAGCCATGGGCGGTTGCTAGCAGATCGACTTCGCACGCGGCCACGGAAAACGTGGCGCGCGATCCAAGGGTTGCGGGTTCGCCGTCCAGCAGAACTCCGATCGGAGCATTCTCGCAATTCTCCAGCTCCAGCTCGTCGAACAGTCCCAGCCGTTCATGCGGCCCTTCGCGAAAGCGGCGGCGCAGCAGGGCCCAACCCTGACGCAGGAAATCGCCGGGATCCTGAGCCCGATAGGCGTCGAGTTGCAGGCCGCGATGGCTGGGTGTGAATTCGATCATCGGATAGCCTTCGCGCGAGCCCAGTTCGGGAGTCCTCAGACGCACGAACGCCCCGCCCGTCGTCTCGGCCAGCGCCTCGCCGGTTTCCTCGGCGAGAGCGGCGATATCGAAATCGCGCATCGCTTCGCGCACGCTGGCCCACGACGTTCCCGGCCCGCTCAACAGCCCGGCCAGAGCGTCGCCTGCTTCGCACCGGACGACTTGTGGTCGAACCTTCCGGAAAGCGCCGCTTGCGATCCGGTCGAGGATTTCTTCGCACTCGGCCTCGCCATGCATTCTCCGGCTGAGCAAGTTCATCGTTCCGCCGGGCAGCACGAGGATCGATCCCGACCAACCATAAAGCCCGGTGATCGCCGCATTCAGCGTCCCGTCTCCGGTAAAGACGGCGAGGCAATTGATCCCAGCCGCGTCCAGCTCGCTCGCCGTCGGCAGATCCTCGTCAGGAAAGCAGATTTCGCGCGCCAGAGAGAGGTTGCGACGCTCGCAGTGGTCGCGCAGCTCCGCAATCGCGCCGTCTTCATTGCTGCCGCTGCGTGCGTTGAGGACCAGCCAGATGGTGTCGATCGGAGCCATAGAAGCCAAGCGCTTCATTCACGCGCCGGTTCCGGGCGCAGAGGCGATAACCCTCTGAATTAGATCGAACGCTCGGTCACATCCGGCCTGTCAGCAGCGCCCAGGCGCTGCCGATATTGCACAGGCTATAGATCGCGTAGACCCAACCGATCCCTCCATACCCCTCCGCCAAGAGCAGCAGCGTCGCCAGCAGGACCGCGAATTCCACGATCAGCGAGGGCGGTCCGAACCGCCCCGGTCGCAACCATGCCATTCGCTCCAGGATCGGATGGCCGCTTTCCAGCACCGCCTTGTGGGCGGCGAAATTGGCAATCCCCAACAGAAAGACGAGCGCGAACAGCATCGACGAAGGGGATAGGCGCGTCGTTGGCGGATCGCCAGAGGTCGTTCGTCCGCGATCATGCGCAACCGATCGGAAGACAGCCGCACCCGTCGATAGCGAGATGCGACTACGATCGTAAACGCCCATTACTCGGTCTGCGGCGCGCCTCCCCCCCTACGTTCCGGGCGCGCCGCAACCCAGGAGGATAGTATGAAAACGCAATTCGTCCCTCTCTCATCCGCAATCGCAGCGTTCAGTTTGGCTCTTACGGCCAGCTCTACCCCCGTTGTGGCGCAGAGCATGAGCATCGGTGTCCAATATTCCGATCTCGATCTCACCAGCCCGCAAGGCCAAGCGACGCTCGATAAGCGGATCGCCGGTGCTGCGCGCAAGATCTGCGGCTATGATGAGCAGCGCAGCGGCACGCGGATCGCCAGGAATTCCAAAATGCGCGCATGCGTAGCCGAAGTGAAAGCCAAAACGGCGAAGCAGGTCGCCGCCGCCACGCAGGAGCGGCTATTGGGCGGCTGATTCATCGGTGCGCCGATCGCCTTTTCAGCCAAGTCAGACCTACCGCAACAGGATATCTCGCTTCTTTTTCTCATGCGAAGAGTTTGCTCGCGCGATCGGGAGAGCCGAATTATCTTAAGCGACGGCGACACGCGATCAGCCGTGATCTAACCCTCGGTAATGTTGGTGATCGATGGTTCAAAGTCGGAAGAAAGCAAGCAGCCAAGGAACCCTTGTCAGGTCATTACTATACGCTTATGCCGCGCGGAAATTTCTCCGCATGTCCGCGTCCGCCGCATTTGGGCATTGGCTCCTTGCTTTTTTCGGGAATAAAAATGATTAAGTTTGGTGTCGTAGGTTGTGGCCGCATTTCGAAGCGCCATCTTGATTTGCTTGGGGGCGGTGAGATCGACGGCGCGCAACTTGTCGCCATATGCGATATTGATAGCCAGAGGCTGGCCGAGGCCAAGGCGAAGTACGATGTGGCCGCCTATGACAGCCTAGAACGAATGTTGGGTGACCCGAATGTCGAGGTGGTGGTCGTGCTTACTCCCAGCGGAATGCACGCCGAACATGCCATCCTCTCTGCCCGGGCTGGCAAGCATGTCATTGTCGAAAAGCCGATGGCGTTGCGGCTGGATGATGCCGATGCGATGATCGCAGCGTGTGACCAAGCGCGTGTGAAGCTTTTTGTCGTAAAGCAGAATCGACTGAACGTACCGGTCGTAAAGGCGCGTGAAGCGCTCGAGGCGGGCCGCTTCGGGAAACTGGTTCTCGGCACCGTCAGGGTACGTTGGCGCCGCGACCAGAGTTATTATGATCAGGATAGCTGGCGCGGAACTTGGGCGCAGGACGGCGGAGTCCTTGCTAATCAGGCGAGCCATCACGTTGATTTGTTAGAATATTTTATGGGCAATGTCGTCTCGGTTCACGCCCGCGCCAGTCGGACACTTGTGGATATCGAAGCGGAAGACACCGCGATTGCCACTTTGCAGTTCGCCAATGGCGCGCTGGGTGTCATCGAAGCGACCAATGCCGCGCGTCCGCGAGATCTAGAGGGCTCATTGTCAATTTTGGGAGAGGGTGGAACAGTGGTGATCGGCGGTTTCGCGGTCAACAAGATGGTGACATGGGATTTTGTGGAGCCGCAGTCGGATGATGCCGAGGTGCTGGACAAGTACTCCGTCAATCCACCGAATGTGTACGGATATGGGCATCAGGCCTATTACGAACATGTCCTCGATTGCCTGAAAAACGACGCCGCAGCATTGGTTGATGGGCTGGAGGGGCGGCGTAGTCTTGAGTTGATCACCGCGCTTTACGAATCAATCGAGACTGGGCTTGAGGTGCCGATTCAGTTCCGCTCGCGGCATGCTCGTTTGGGCGGTTAAATTATGGCCGGTACTGTGAGGCTCATCGAAGCTGCCGTTCGTGACATTGCCACTGGTAGAGGTGTGACCGTGGTAGAGCCGGGCAATCTCTACGAATGCGAACTTGGCGACGGCGTTTTCGTCGGTCCTTTTTGCGAAGTGCAGCGCGGAGTTAGCATCGGTGCGCGGACCCGCGTTCAAAGTCACAGTTTCGTTTGTGAGCTTGTGACCATCGGCGCCGATTGCTTTATCGGACACGGAGTGATGTTCGTTAATGACCGTTTTTCCGGAGGTGGTCCCGCCCGGGGCGATATGAGCAAATGGGAAGCGACCGTAATCGGCGATAGAGTTTCGATCGGTTCCAATGCCACCATCATGCCGGTCACAATCTGCGATGACGTCGTCATCGGTGCCGGTGCCGTCGTGACCAAGTCGATCGACGTGCCCGGCAGCTATGCCGGCAACCCAGCGCGTCTCTTGCGCCGCGCCTGATCCTTCAGATTCGGAGACCTTTCATGCCTGTGCCTTTCGTCGACCTTTATGCGCAATATAGTTCGCTGAAGGATGAGATCGACGCCGCTATCGCGCGGACCATCGCCAACAGCAGCTTCGTGCGCGGCCCCGATGTCGAGGCCTTCGAGGCCGAATACGCCGAGCTGATGCAGGCGAAGCACTGCGTGTCGGCCGCAAACGGTACCGATTCTCTCTACATCGCGATGCATGCGTTGGGCTTGAAGCCGGGGGACGAGGTTATCGTGCCCGCACAGACCTGGATTTCGACTAGCGAGACCATCGGACAGCACGGCGCCAAAGCGGTGTTCGTCGATATCGATCCCACTACTTCGACGATCGATCCGAATCTGATCGAGGAGGCAATTACCGACCGAACCGTCGGCATCATCCCTGTTCATCTGTATGGCCAAGCAGCCGACATGGATCCGATTATGGAGATCGCAAAGCGACGTGCCTTGTGGGTGATCGAGGATTGCGCGCAAGCACACCTCGCGACCTATCGGGGCCAGCAGGTCGGTACATTCGGCGAGATTTCTTCTTGGTCTTTCTATCCTGGCAAGAATCTTGGCGCGATGGGCGATGCGGGTGCGGCGACGACGAGCAGCGACGACCTGGCGCGAAAGATGGCCCGGTTCGCGCGGCATGGCGGGATTAACAAGGGCGACCACGAGATCGAGGGTATCAATAGCCGTCTCGACGGGCTTCAGGCGGCCATACTCAGAGTGAAGCTGCCGCACCTCGCCGACTGGACAGAGCGTCGGCGCGCGGTCGCGGCACGCTACGACAGGTTGCTTGCCGATATACCCAGTATCACGACGCCGACGGCGGCAGATGGGCGGGGGCATGTCTACCACCTCTACGTGATCGAAACGGACGAACGGGATGCCCTTCAATCCGCGCTGAAGGCGCGTGGCGTGCCCACGGTCATCAACTACCGCCGGGCATTGCCATTCCTTCCGGCCTATGCCGATCGTGGTCACACGGCCGACGATTTCCCCGTTGCGCACCGGTTGCAAGAGCGGATACTTTCGCTGCCGATCTATGCGGAACTGAGCGAGGCGCAGCAGGACGAGGTTGTTGCTGGCGTACGGGACGCAATGAACGTCGAAAAATGAGTAAACCGTCCATTTATGCGATTCCAGTTCTGGGCCGCTATGGTCTGGCGCACGGACTACTGGCTTGGGCGCGTTGCCGATTGTGGTGCGAACAGACCGGAGCGACGATGCTCGCGCCGTTCTGGTTAAGGCCACGGATCGGGCCTTACTTGCGTCGCGAGCGCGACAAGCGAACCTATTTCAAATTGTTTGGCCGCGGGAATGCGGTTGCGGGACTGCGACGGCTTATGGTGCTGACACGAGCACGCCGGATCAAGATCGGACCCGAATGGCCGGGATCGGTTATCGATCGAACTCAATTGGGGGAGGAACCGGTCCTCGTTTGCGTGCACAATGCGGTGAAGGACAATGAGAGAAAATCCTTCTCACAGGTAATTGGGCACGGGGCTTTCCTGCGAAAGGAGCTCCTTGCGATGACACGGCCTCGATACCGGCCTTCGCGCCCGTCTGCGCCATTCATCGCAATTCACGTCCGTATGGGGGATTTCAAAAAACCGTCGGGTGACGTTGCCGCAACAATGACGAACACGCGCCTACCGATCGATTGGTATGGTGATCGGCTCGACGCATTGCGCGATGCGCTTGGCTTCGATGTCCGCGCACTCGTTTTTTCGGATGGTTCCAGTGCTGATCTTGCACCATTACTTGAACGTCCAAAGACAATGAGGGTACCCCCGCAAGAATCCGTAACGGACCTGCTGCAAATTGGTCATGGCGTCGCGCTGATCGCATCGGGCTCGGGCTTCAGCCTTTGGGGCGGATTTCTCGGCAATGTGCCCCGGCTCTCATATCCTGGGCAGGCGATCCTACCAATATATACCGATCGTTCACGCGACATTGAGGCCGGATACGGCACGAAGATACCACTTGCATTCGTCGACCACGTGCGGGAGCGCTTAAACCTGCCAGAAACTATTCTTACATGATCCGCAACATCGTCACAGTGATGCGCGGCACCGTCATCGCGCAGGCTGTGGCGGTCCTGATCCTGCCGGTCCTCACACGTCTGTTCGACCCGGCGGCATTCGGTCATCTCCAGCTCTATTTGTCCGTGCTGACGATGTTGATCGTCTTGCCCAGCCTTCGTTACGATATTGCGATTTTGCGTGCCGAGGACACCGAGCTTTCCTCGCTGCTTAGTCTCTGCTTCCGGGCTAATATTGTTGTAACGGCATTCCTTCTGGCGGTGGCCTATGGCGGAGCGGCCCTGTTCCCTGATAGCTGGTTGGCGCAGTCGCCTTTTCCGTTGTGGACACCGATTGCGGCGATGGTAGCGACCAGCGTCGGCCAAGTGCTGCTTTACGTCGCGATCCGGGACGAACGCTTTTCCGTGAACGCCAACAGTAAGATTGCACAAGCCGTCAGCTATGCTGGAGTAGGTGTCGCACTTGGCGTGGCGCGTATCGGCAATAGCGGTCTCGTCTTCGCCGATTTCCTCGGGCGTATTGCAAGCCTCGCTTGGCTTTATCGCTGGATGCGCAAGCGCGCTCCGATGAGCCGGATCGGTCGCGTGTCGATCCGCGCTGTAGCCACTCGATATCGCGAATATCCGCTCGTCGCGTTACCCGGGTTCATCATAAACTCCGCTGGCGTCACAATCACGCCAATCATGATCTATGCGACCTTCGATGCGAACGCTGCGGGTCAATACGCGCTGGTCGATCGTGTCTTGTCGCTTCCCGTCGCCGTGGTGGCGACATCGGTGTCGCAGGCCTTTATGGGACAGCTCGCTACCGCGATGCGCAACGGAACCGAAGCGAAGACGCATTTTCTCAGTGTCATACGATGGCTGGCGCTCATCGGCATCATCCCGACCGTGCTGGTCATCCTGCTCGCTCCGACGGCGTTCGTCCTGCTTTTCGGGAGCGAATGGGAGCTCGCCGGGACGTTGGCCCAGGTTCTGGCTCCGGCCACATTCGTCGGGCTGGTAACGGGCGGCGTGAACATGACTCTCAGCGTGGTGGGGCGACAAAAGACCCAAATGGCTTGGGACGTCACGCGGCTGACGGCTCTTATCGGCCTGTGGGCGGCTGTTCCTATCCTGAATCTATCGGTGGTCGTCTCCGTGGCGTTGCACAGCGCGCTGCTTGTGATTGCCAACATCGTCTTCCTCATTCTATGCGCACACGCACTGAAACATCCGCTGAGCGCCCCCGCGATCGCGCCCGATCCGCTACTTGTTGAGAGCGACCCGAAATGATTCGTATTGTCGATTACGGGGTTGGCAACATCGCCAGCCTCGTCAACATGTTCGGCCATTTGGGCTTCGACGCGGTTCCCACCGACGATGCAACAGCGATTGCTCGCGCGGATCATTTGGTCCTTCCCGGAGTCGGCGCGTTCGATCATGCCATGCGCGAACTCGCGGCACGCGATCTGGTGGCGCCCTTGCACGATGCTGTCGCGCGCGGTGCCAACATGTTGGGGGTGTGCCTCGGTATGCAGCTGCTTGGTCGATCGAGCGAGGAGGGCACCCTGCCTGGATTGGGGCTGATCGACGCGGTAACCGTGCGGCTTCCTGCGACCGGGCAAGATGGAAGCAAACTGGCAGTTCCGAATATCGGTTGGCATCTGGTCGACAAACCGCGCGTTTCGCCGCTACTCGATGATACCGCGCGAGCCGGGCGCTTCTATTTCGTACACAGCTATCGCATGGTCTGCGCCGATCCGGACGATGTCGCGGGCACGATTTCCCGCGGCGGCGAAGACGTGACGGTCGCAGTTTCGCGCGATACACTTCATGGAGTGCAATTCCATCCCGAGAAGAGTCACCGCCACGGTATGCTCCTACTAGAAGCGTTTGCTCGGCTATGAGCGATATCGCCCGCCCCCGTTATATCCCCGTGCTGCTGCTTGATCGTCATAGGCGGCTGGTGAAGACGGTCGCGTTCGGTGAGCGCACCTATATCGGCGACCCCTTCAATGTCATTCGCCTGTTCAATGAGAAGGAGGTGGATGAGCTTTGCATTCTCGACATCGACGCGGGGCGGGACGGATACGAGATCGATCACGGCTTCGTCGCCGAGCTCGCCGGCGAATGCTTCATGCCGCTCGCTTACGGCGGAGGCCTTCGTGACGTGCGCCAATGCGCACCGCTCGCACGGAACGGAGTCGAGAAATTCGTGGTGGGTGCCGGTGCGACCGATGCCGCGCTCATTGATGCGCTGGCGAGCGTCTACGGTTCGTCTTCGGTGGTGGCCTGTGTCGATCATCGCGACGGGCGTGCTTTTGTGGATGGCGGGCAGCACGACACGGGGCTTTCTCCGCTGGACCTCGCGCAAGCCGCCGTCGCAGCGGGCGCGGGAGAAGTTATTCTGCAATCGATCGAGCGCGACGGCGCGCGAACAGGGATGGATCTAGCAATGATTGCGAAGGTCGCGGACGAGATTCCGGTTCCGCTCATCGCGCTGGGCGGTGCAGGCGAGGTCGCCCATCTCGCCGAATCCATCGAGGCTGGCGCGGCGGCAGGCGCTTCGGGCAGCACCTTCAGCTTTATCGGGCGGCTGCGCGCCGTGCTCGTCACCTACCCGGAAGATTTAACGGACAGTGCAGGCGGCGGCTTATGATTTCAGCGGCAGGCGATAAGGTCGATCTGAACCCCATTACGACGCCGCTCGGGAATGCGGCGATCTGCAACTTTTGCGTGATGACCGAAGGTGTCGAGGGTGTTTCCATCGGGCCGGACGGGCAGTGCAATTGCTGTAAGGATGCGCTTGCGCGCATGCCGAGTGAATGGTGGCCGGGGGCCGAGGGCGAACGGCGCATGGCAGCTCTCGTCGCGCAGCTGAAGGAAGAAGGGCAGGGCAAACGGTACGACGCGCTGGTCGGCCTGAGCGGCGGTATCGACAGCGCTTATCTCGCGCATCTGATGGCGACCCGCTACGGCTTGCGTCTGTTGGCGGTACACGTCGATGCCGGTTGGAACAGCGAACCTGCGGTTCATAATATCGAGAAGCTGGTCCGCGCGCTCGATCTCGATCTCGTGACGGAAGTCATCGAATGGGGCGAGGTGCGCGACGTGCAGCGTGCGTTTCTGCGGGCTAATGTCCTCAATCAGGATTTCCCTCAGGATCACGCTTTCTTCGCCACTTTGCTGCGGGTCGCGCGGCAATACGACGTGCGCAGTTTCCTGTCGGGCGTGAATTTCTCATCGGAAAACCTTCATATTCCGCATGACGGGCCGAGCTCTACGGACGGAAAGCACGTGCGCGCGGTCCATAAGGCTTTGGGCGAGCAGCCGCTCAAATCCTATCCAATCATGACGATGGCCGAATATCTCTGGACGACGCGCGTCCGCGGCCTGCCCAGCCGTTACCGCCCCCTTGATTTCGTCGATTACGACAAGGAAGCCGCTCGGCGCGAACTCGAAGCGCACTACGCTTGGCGCGACTATGGACCCAAGCATAGCGAGTCGCGGTTCACCAAATTTTATCAAGAAGTGTATCTTCCGCGCAAGCTGCGCTTCGATAAGCGGCGCCTGTTCTATTCGTCGCTCATCGTTGCCGGACAAATGATGCGCGACGAGGCCCTCGCAGAACTGTCGACGCCGATCACTACGGCGCGGCAGGCGGAACGCGACACTCGGTTCGTCGCGAAGAAGCTGGAAATGGACCCGAGCGAGCTCGCCTCTTTGATCGACGCGCCGACTATGCCGCATGACACGTTCGACAGCGACAAAAGGATGAGCGATCGCATGATGCGCCTGCGCAGCGCCCTTCGGCGAGTGACGGGATGGGTCCGGCGATGACAATGACCACTTCGGATCGAGGTCTCCCCCTTCCGCTGCGCCACGCGCTGAACGGAGGCGTCGCGGCCTTCTATGGGTTCTTCCTAATCCTAACGTATCGCGAGCTGTCGAAGACTTGGGGATATCTCGGCTTCTGGTACACGCCGCCGGAACCGAATGTCACAGGACTATCGGTAGTAGCGGCGGGGCTATTAGGGTCCTTGTTGCCGGCGCGCAGCTGGACAGTGGTCGGGTTTGCTAAATGGGTGCTGTGCTTCCTCCTGTTCATTCCCGCCGTAACGATCCCGCCGCAGCAGGGGACCTTGCTCACGGACGACCTTCTGCTGCTTGAAACCCTGACGCTGGTGTCAGCGGCTGCCTTCATCGCGTTTCTACGCGATGGAGCGCCGTTTCCGCCGCTGCGCATTTCCCGGCAGGCCCTATGGCAGGGAGTGATCGCCTGCTGGATACTCGGCAATGTGGCCATTCTCGCAGTCTTCGGCCAATCGTTGAGCCTCGCGAGCCTCGAAGAGGTGTACGATCAACGCAGCAGGACGTCGGGTCTGGGTGGCGCCGCCATCGTATATGTCATGGGGTTCTTGAGCGGCGCAGTGAATCCGTTCCTGCTCGTCATCGGCCTGGCGCAACGGCGCTGGTCATTGGTGGCCATGGCACTGGCCGGTCAGCTTCTTATCTATTCCACTCTTGCCGCCAAAGTGGTTCTGGGCTCAACGCTGCTTACTGTCGGTACCTTTATGGCGTTTCGTCACGGCCGTGTCGTGTTTCTGCGCATCAGGGCAGCGATCCTGGCATTCGCGATCATGGGGCCATGGATCACTGCGCCGAGAGTGCTGATGGGTGGTCTCGTGGGCGCCCTGTCGGATCTCATCTATTTCCGCATCCTCGTGCTGCCGGGAGCACTTGTGGGCATCTACAGCGAGTTCTTTTTAAGCTATCCAACAACGAAATTGTCGCACTCGCTGATCGGGCGGGCATTCTCGACCTATCCTTACGGAGATGAATCCGTCGGGCAGGTGATCGGCCGATACGTCACGCCTACGCTGGGCGCTGCAAATAATTACAATGCAAGTTTCATTGCCGCGGATGGCATCACTGGCTTCAGTACCTGGGGCGTCCCGGTGATCTTCCTCTTCGCCGCAGCTTGGCTATGGTTCATGTCGCGGATGGTGGGGCAGAATAATCGTCGGATCGTCTGCGCCATGCTTATGCCATTCGTCGCATCTCTCGCCGACGCATCTCTCTTCACCGCCATCCTTACCAATGGCGGCGCCGCGGCAGCCCTGCTGCTTTATTTCTACCGTTCAGCAGAAGATACCCAATTCCGAAGTACGGCCGCACCAAGCATCTGACCAAGGCTGCAAGATTTTCGCTGGCCTAAACTGACGCTTCGAAATCGATCATAGCGATTGAGTTCCAATCGCGCACGGTTCGCTCGACGGCAGAGCGTTGGAGGTCGGTCAGGTAATCGCGATTTAGAACCGGACGATGATCCGGATAGCTTTCTTGCCACTGAGTGCCCCAGCGAGTCTTTTCGGCTATGGCGAGGGGCGGGAACTCTTCGTAGCAGGCGGCTACATTTGAAAGGATCGCCTGCGCTTCCTTCGGATCGTAAATTTGTCCTAAATCATCGAAGCGCGCGGCATACTTTCGCATGACGCTTTTCATTTTGGCACGCCACGTGTGGGGATGATCACCTGCGGGCGCGCCGGCCAGCATCTGGCGCAGCGAAGGATCACCGCATCCGTCTGGATAATTGTCTTCCACGATCCACCAGCGAATTCCCCACGATCGGAGCAGATGCAACCGCGCCAAGTGATTGATATGGTCGTCCTCGAACACGCAAGTGGTCGTCGGCGGAAATGCAGAGAGATCCTGATATGTAAGATCGATTGTCGAATATTCGATGTTCGGCGATGTGAAAATACGGTTTTCGGGCACCGGATCGATCGACATGATGCGAGCGTTGGGAAGCGTCTGTTCCATCAACCAAGCAGTCTGTCCTTTCCACGCACCTGACTCGATGATGTGGGTCGGGCGATTTTCGCGGAGAAAGCACCATAGCCCAAACAATTGCGGCAGCTCGCACCCGCCGGAATTGTTTTGAATAGGACGCGAAACATAGAGTGGCCAAAACTGTTGGAACAATTTGTCGTAATTGCGGTTTTTCTGAACTTTCTTCATGCTTTGGACCCTATAATGAGATGGTCAAGATTGGAAGCCAAGTTGCTTCACGGTCTTCTTTTACCTGTCCGCGAGTTCTTTCAAATATTTTCCGTAATCACTGTTCGGCATTTTCGCTGCCTCGCGACGCACTTCGGCGGTGTCGATCCAGCCGGCTCCAAGCGCGATTTCTTCCGGACATGCGATCATCAGTCCCTGTGTCTGTTGCACTGTGGCGATGAACTGACCGGCGCTCAGCAGGCTGTCGGGCGTTCCAGTGTCCAACCACGCGTAGCCGCGCCCCATGATGCTTACGCTGGCTTGTTCCGCTTCGAGATACACGCGGTTGAGATCGGTGATCTCGAGCTCGCCACGCGGCGACGGCTTCAGATCGCGCGCGAGGATCGGTGCCTGACCGTCGTAGAAATAAAGGCCGGTAACGGCATAGTTGGAGCGCGGCTGGGCCGGCTTTTCCTCAAGCGACAGTGCGTTGTAGTCGGTGTCGAACTCGACCACGCCGAAGCGCTGGGGATCTGGCACATGATAAGCGAAAAGCGAACACCCTTGCTCGCGTGCGTCCGCCTGCGCCAATAGCGCGCCGAACTGGTGCCCGTAAAAGATATTGTCGCCCAATACCAAGGCCGACGGCCCATCGGCGACGAAATCCGCCCCGATGATATAGGCCTGTGCCAACCCCTCGGGCTTCGGCTGCACCGCGTATTGGATATCGAGCCCCCACTGCTCGCCGGTTCCGAGCAATTGGCGATACAGCGCCGTGTCGTCGGGGGTGGAGATGACCAGAATCTCGCGAATTCCCGCCAACATCAAAGTGGTCAGCGGATAGTAGATCATCGGCTTGTCGTAAATCGGCAGGAGCTGCTTCGATGCGACGCGGGTCATGGGATAGAGGCGCGTGCCACTTCCCCCCGCCAGGACAATTCCTTTGCGATCCGTCATGATTGCTGCACTCACGTTATGATTTGAAGAACTGAATCACGCTCGCCGCGATCCGCTCCGCATCGTCCTCGCCGAGCTCGGCAAATAGCGGAAGCCTTACAAGCGTGTGCGAGAAGCGATCGGCATGTGGCGTTTCCGGGCCGGCATTATCTATGAAGAAAGGACTGGATCGAAGAGCCTGATAGTGAAACGTAGCGTATATGCCGTCCGCTTTCAAATGGTCCAATAATGCGCTGCGTGTTTCCAGATCGGGGCAGAGCAGGAAGAACATGTGGGCATTGTTGGTCGCATATTCGGGAATGGCGGGGAGTTCGAACGCACCTGCGCGCGCCAACGGCTCCAGCATCTCAGCATAGCGATGCCACGCTGCAAGGCGCCGTGCCTGAATCGCATCGATATCCTCCAGCTGCGCCAGCAGGAAGGCAGCGATCATCTCCGAAGGTAGGTAGGATGAACCGAGCGACACCCAGCCGTATTTATCCACTTCGCCCCGGAAGAAAGCCGATCGGTCGGTGCCTTTTTCGCGAACGATCTCTGCCTGCAGCACCCGATCGGCGCGATTGACATGGAGCGCGCCGCCTTCGCCCGCGATGATGTTCTTGGTCTCGTGGAACGAGAAGGCTCCGAAATCGCCCAACGTCCCGAGCGGCTGCCCCTTGTAAGACGACGCGATACCCTGCGCGGCATCCTCGACCACGAACAGGCCATTCTGATCGGCGAGTGCAGCCAGCGCATGCATATCGCACGCGACGCCTGCGTAGTGGACCGGCACGATCGCTTTCGTCCTGGGAGTGATGAGCGAAGCTACGGAACCCGGATCCATATTCGGATGGTCCGCGTAGCTATCGGCGAAGCGGATAACCGCGCCACGCAGCGCGAAGGCGTTGGCAGTCGAGACGAAGGTGTAGCTCGGGACGATCACCTCGTCGCCCGGTTGGATGCCGCAGAGCAGTGCCGCAGCTTCCAGCGCATCGGTGCAGGAAGTGGTGAGGAAGGCTCTGCCCGACCCCAGCAGCGCTTCAAGCATCGTTTGACAACGCTTGGTAAACGGGCCGTCGCCCGACAGTTTGCGCGCAGCCAGCGCTTCCGCGATGTTGGGCGCCTCGCGTCCGGTCAGATAGGGTTTGTTGAAGGGAATCATGCAAGTCTCGAATACGTCATATCAAAGTGTCGCTAATTCGGCGGATCGACGAGATGGCAGGAGCTGGAACTTCATCTACAAAAGAGGCTGAGTCGATGAGAACGCTACCTTCGCCGGCGAGAACTTCGACACCCCCTTCCGACAGAGCGATCACACGCCCCGGAATACGTCCGACGTAGTTCGGGGCTTTGCCTAGCGATGCCTTCCAAACAATAAGCGGCTTACCGTTGAGTGTGGTCCGCGCGCCAGGGTACGGGTATGAGGTTGCTTTAATGAGGTTGACGATCTTAAAAGCGGGTTGCGCCCAATCTATAACGGCATCGGTCGGCAACCACTTGCAACAATACGACGCCTGCGAATGATCCTGTTCAGTTTCCATGACTGTTCCCTGAGCAATTTCTTCCACATGAGATTCGATGAGTTCCAAGTAACAATTCGTTACCTTAGCTATTACATCGCTTATATAATCGTTTTTTTCGACGAGCACTTTCTTCTGACCAACGATGGGTCCCTCATCGACTAGCGCTCCAATACGAAAAAGGGTGGCCCCGACCTCGCTCTCACCGTTAATCATAGCCCATACTGTGGGAGCGAAGCCGCGATAGCGAGGAAGAAGAGAATCGTGAAAAATAAAAAAACCGTTTGGAAACGAATCGTAGAACGATTCCGAAATCATGTAGCGCCACGAAATGCCAAACCCGAAGTCTGGGCGGAATTCGGCAACAGTGGCGAGGTTTTTCTCGCTGTCGACCTTCTTCGCTTCGATAAATCGCGCGCCTGAGATAGCGCAAAGCGTGGATATATCTTCAAAAAACGGCGGTTCCCATGCTTCTTCCCGAAAACTGAAAACAAGAAATTCGGCGTTTGGGTATTTTTTAAAGAAATGCTTGCAGCAAGCCAAGCCACGTGCTGTTGCACAAAGCAGAACAATTTTCATTTGACTGACCTGGTTATCGGCGCGCTGGCAACTCTTACAAATGCGTCCGCTTGTGCCTTAGGCGAGCAATGTTCGAGGCCTATTTGGCGTGCACGTTGTGAGCCGGTTTCGGCGCGACTGCGATCCCAAGCCAGCGTCGCAGCTATCGCAGCAGCAAGGCTGCCGGCGTCACCAAGTGTGGCAAATATTCCCGTAATGTCGGGCTCAATCAAATCAAGTGCGACCCCGACCGGAAATGATACGACGCGCGTCCCGCTCATCACCGCTTCGTTGATCATCATCGGTCCCGAATCTTCAATCGAAGGGCTAACGAAAACGTCGGCAGCGGCGTAGACTTGCGCAAGCGTGTCCGGTTTGAGCAACCCGAATTGGCGAACCGAATAACCATAGCCGACCAAGGCTTCGAACGGTGCTCCGTCGCCAGCGACGAGTAATGACGGCAGCATATCGGGCGGGGAGCGCTGCGCTAGGCGAATCAACGCTTCCTCCAACAAGGCCATCCCCTTGCGCGGGTCACGATGATCACGCGCACCGAAGAAAACAGCCGGACGCGACATCTCAATCCCCAAATTCGCGCGAAGCGTGGCGCGTTCGCGTGGCGCGAACGTCTCGGGTGACACGCTGAGCGGTATGATCTCAATCGGGGTATCGCGAAACAGTACCGACGCGCGGGCTTGATTAGCCAGCCAAGTGGAAGGGGCAACGACCGTAGCGTTCATCTCTGCGAGGGCAGCGCGCTTCTCGCGTAAAGTTCGCACCGACCAATCATTTGGTCCAGCGCCCAAGCGCAAGGCAGGGCAACCGCCGCATAAAACCTCATAGTTGCTGCATTCCCAAGCGTAGTGGCATCCGCCGGTAAAGGTCCCCATATCCATCAATGACCAAATTACATGCGCATTGTTGTCCTTCGCCAACCTCGCTATCGCAGGGAATGACAAGAAATCCGTCAGGGTGTGAGCGATAATCGCATTTGGCCGCCAGTTCTTGCGCCTAATGGTAGAGGCTACGGTTTGCGATGCGCCGGGCACATCATGCCGCTGATTGCGAAAATAGAAACGCGGCCGTGTTGCAGTTCGGAAAACAGCTTTCGATGCCGTGCGTGCGATCATGGCAGACCGTGCGCGATGAACTGTAATTCCTTCGCCACCGTCGCCGTGCCCCACGACCATATGTGAGCGATGGCCTTCGTCCAAAAGGGCGCGATGGATGCGAACTGCCGCGATGCCTGCTCCACCGCGATCGGTTGCGGTCAAATGAAGAAAGGCGCGATCGTTGCTGGTCATGATAGCCGCCCTAGACAAAAGGTAGGGGCAGTCCACTCCGAAAGCTCTTTTTTTTACTTCTGCTCAACCAGCAAGATCGACGAAACGCTCCCACTGCGCGGCCTTGCTGTAGCGCGTGCGGATCATGTCGTGTCCCGCCAGAGCCAAAGCGGCGGTCTCGGTTGGTTTTTCGATCATATCGGTGAGTAAATCTGGCACGTCGGCGGAGGACCTATAGGCGCGTAGATGCCGTCCAATTTCTATTCCCGGTGGATAAGTTCCGCAGTCGCCAACCAACGCTGCACCGCACCCAAGCGCTTCCCAAACGCGCATGTTACCGCGATCATTGCCCGCCATATCTATCGCACCGTTAACCACGATTTTCGCGCTTCCCAAAGCCGCGAACAAGTCGCGGCCGAAGACAGGCGGCCTGGCCACCGCGCGTAAGTCGCTTGGACGCCGGTCTTTGCGCAAAGGCCCCATTAAGCCGAGAGGTGTTTCTGCCAGCCTCGTGAAGCGCGAGACGTCCAGGTGCATCACTATCTTCATGCGATCGCGCAAGCCTGCGATAGCTTCCAGCATCGCCGCTCGTTTGCGGTGATGGCGAGAATACGTACCGACGAACAAGACATCGATCGAACGGTCGTCGAGGCAATATTCGTCCATTACCGGATCGTGCGCTGGCGTAAAATAGGCTGTGCGGGCTCCTTGCGCCTCATAGCCCGCTAGCAGCGACGAAAAATTATTGACGATAACATCGTGCTGCAGAAAATTGGCGTTGGGCGAGGGTGCGGCACGCCACGCAATCGTCCGGCGCACAGTGCCGGGCAGCCGCGCTAGGAATGCGTTGCCGTAGCGAACCGGATCGAGATTATACAGCACCTCCGTACGGTGGTGTTCGATCTGAGCGAGAAGAATGTCTTCCAAACTCGTTGTTGCAGGGAGGCCTTGTTCTCGGGCCCATAGGCGTTGCATCGGACCATAATCGCCATTGGCGAAAAAGGCGTCGTCATCTCTTTCCAGCACGGGGCGCAGAATATGTACCGCGCCGAACCGATCGTTCAGGAACGCCCCTATCGCCTCGTCAAAGGTTTTTTCATCGGCGGTCAGCGCCTTCAATCGAGGGCGATACGATCGGTAGACACTACTGTTCTGGAATAAACGCATTCCGCCTGCTAGTCGCTTTTACGGTAAAAGTCACCGCATCCTCACCATCGCAGTAGCGATGATCGGAACTGCGCGACCCGAAAAAGCAAGGCATAAACGACAATGCGTATCTTAGTGACCGGCGGGGCTGGTTTCATCGGCTCGGCGCTGGTGCGCCATCTGATTGAGAACACCGCTCATGAAGTCCTCAATTTCGACAAGCTGACCTATGCGGGCTTGCTTTCGACCCTGGACAGCGTGGCTCGCTCATCGCGATACCGCTTCGTGCAAGGCGACGTTTGCGACGCGGCGTCGGTGAGAGCGGCGCTCGACGATTTTCGACCCGACATCGTGACCCACCTCGCAGCCGAAAGCCATGTCGATCGCTCGATCGATGAGCCGGGCGCGTTCATCCAGACCAATATCGTGGGCACTTACACCATGCTGGCCGAGGCGCGCCGCTACTGGTCGACGCTAGGAAGCACAGAGCAAGCCGCTTTCCGCTTCCATCACATTTCTACCGACGAGGTCTACGGATCGCTCGGCGATACCGGCCTCTTTACCGAGAGCACGCCTTACGATCCGCGATCGCCCTATTCGGCGTCCAAGGCGGGCTCCGATCATCTCGTCCAGGCATGGGGCCATACGTACGGCTTGCCGGTTCTCGTAACGAATTGTTCGAACAATTACGGCCCGTATCACTATCCTGAGAAATTAATCCCTCTGATGATCGCCAAGGCGCTCGATGGCGAAGCGCTACCGGTGTACGGCAAAGGCGATCAGGTGCGCGACTGGCTTTATGTCGACGACCACGTTCGCGCATTGCAAGCGGTGTTTGAACGCGGCGAACCCGGACGCCGCTACAATGTCGGCGGCCATAACGAAAAACAGAACATCGAGGTCGTTCGTACTTTGTGCGCGACTCTCGACCGTCTTGCCCCGCGCGCCGATGGGATCCCCTATGCCGAGCAGATCACCTTCGTGGTCGATCGGCCCGGCCACGACCGGCGCTATGCGATTGACGCCTCTCGCATCGGTCGCGAACTCGGCTGGAAGCCGCGGGAGACCTTCGAGACGGGAATCGAGAAGACGGTTCGCTGGTATCTTGAGCATGAAGAATGGTGGCGGCCGTTGGTTGCGGCAAAGGCGGCGGAGCGGCGAGGAGTATGCGAACCGGAGGGCTGATTGCCAGGAGCGGGGGCCTACAATTAGCGTTCGAGGCGCCCCTCCGAGTCGGATAACAAGGCGCGATATTGATCCAGTACATGCGGCAGTGTGTAGCCGCGGCTAAGCGCGGCGCGAGCGTTTTGTCCTCGCCGGGCAGCCTCGCTTCGTCCGGCCGGAGTTGCGATGTCGCGGACGAGCCGCTCCAAAGCATCCGCATCGCCGGGCGCGATGTGCCATCCCGCTCTATTCTCGGTAATTGTCAGCGACACTTCCGCATCCGCTTCGGCGACGGCGGCGATCGGCACACCGGCGGCCATCACGTTGTACATGCGGCTCGGCACCGACACGCCTTTCATTGCATCCTTGAAGGCGATCACCGTGAGGTTCGAACAGGCCAGCATCTGATTCAGCCGGTCGCGCGGCTGACGCGGCAGATAGAGAATATTCGCAGCCTTATGCTTGACGACCGAGGCGGCTTGGCCACCATATCCCACGAACAGGAAAACGACCTCCGTCAAATCCTCGACGCGTTTCGCGACTTCCAGCAGAAGCGCGATGTCGTGGGTGCGACCGATATTTCCGGAGAATTGAATCACGACCTTGTCGGCCAGTCCGTTTTCGATCGCAAATGGATTGGCAGTCCGATCGATCGAAGCAATCTCGTCAATATCACCCCAGTTCGGGATAATCTCCACCGGGCGATCGGCACCGATCGCACGCAGCTTGCGCTTGATCAGCGCTTGCATATCGCGGCCGAGCACCGCGATACGGTCGAATCCTGCCAGGGTCCGGTTGAAAAAGGCCGATGCCAGCGAAAACGCCGTGCCGTCGCTGCGCATCATCTTGGTCGCAACCAGCACTTCGGGGTAAACATCGTGAACCAGCAACACGCTCGACACACCTTTGAACCGCGCGATCAGGCCGAGGATCGGCGGTAGCGTTGGAGGATTCGTTACGACAAGCATTCTGTCGCCCCGCTGGAAGTGGCGCAGTGCGAACACGGTCGCGGTGAACGCGAGAGTGAGGGCGTTGAGCGCCCGGAGCACGAGGCGGTCCTTGTTGAAATGAGTCGCGCGCATCCGGTGGATCGTCGTGCCATTGCGATCCTCGCGCCGCCGGGTAACGACACCGCGCTCGCTGTAGCTCGGTTTGCCGCAGATCACTTGCACGTCGAAAGCGTCGGTCAGCCCTTCCGCTATCCTCGTCAGAAAATATCCGGTCGAAGTCTGCTCCGGGTAATAGAGCTCGGACACGACCCACAAGCGAGGTTTTGGCATCAAATTTTCCGAACGAGGGGGTAATTTAGGAAAGGTCGGCCGCAGCGATATCATGGTAGAGCCGCGAGCCAAGCCCATAGCGGATGGCGAGGTTGTCGTCATCCGCGAGCCGACTGTCCGCAAACAGCCTGCCACCGACCGAGGGCGCCAAGCGTTCGACCAGGTCGGCGAACCCGCGCGGTACGGGAAAGCGACGAAGCGCGTTCTTGCCGTTACGTGCGCGCGCAGCGTCCGCATAGGTGAAAGGCCGCGGGTCGGCTGCGAACACGATTTTCGACGCGTCTACCGGCTGCGTCGCGATCCGAGCGATCACCTCCGCCGATAATTCTACGCCGATCATGGCCCGCCGGACATCGCCGGTCGGGATGGGGAGCACACGCGTCCTGGCCCACAAGCGCAAAAGCTGGGCGAGCTTGCCTGCTACATCGTCTCCGTAAATCAGCGGGAGGCGCAGGATCGTCACCGCAAAGCGATCGTTCGCAAGCGCGAGGAGGGCTTCATCCGCTGCAAGTTTGGAACGGCCATAATCCCCCGTCGGTGCGGTGGGCGTGGCTCGGCCAATCTCATCAGCCCTACAGTAGACGGAGAAGGAGGAAATATGAATGAAGTGGCCCACGCCCGCATCGCGCGCAGCAACGGCCAGCTGGCAGGGGATTTCGAAATTGATCCTGTTCAAATGCTCGACACTGCCAGTGGGCGTGCCGACGCAATTGATGACGCATTCTGCATTTATAAAGACCGAGTGGGGAATGGATCGGTAGTCGCCAACGATCGTCTCGCGCGCATGGCCGGAAGGGCGCCGGACGACATAGGCGGCAGCATCGCCGAGAAGGGGTACGAGCGCCCCTGCAATGCGGCTCCCTCCTCCCACAACCAGTATAGGGGTATCTTGTCTCGACATGGTGCAGCGCTATAGCCACCCCGAACAGCGACAAAAGCCTTTTTCGCAAAGCCTTTAGCGAGCCATGCGCCGCACCATCGGTAGGGATGTAAGACACAGGTGAAACGATCAATCGATCTTTTGCTCGCACTGATAGCTGCGATCCCTCTTCTGCCGCTGGGCCTAGTCGTCGCGCTGGCTGTAAAACTTACCTCGCGTGGGCCCGCGCTTTATTGGTCCGACCGGGTGGGCGCGAATGAGCGGATTTTTCGCATGCCGAAATTTCGTACGATGAAAGTCGGTACGCCCGCGGTGGCTACCCATCTAATGGCAGATCCAAAAAGCGCGCTAACCCCGATCGGGGGATTTCTGCGCCGCACCAGCCTCGACGAGATCCCGCAATTATGGAGCGTCGTGGCGGGAGAGATGAGCTTTGTCGGCCCGCGTCCCGCCTTGTTCAATCAGGACGATTTGATCGCACTGCGTCGCGAGGTAGGCGTTGCGCACCTACGACCGGGGATTACCGGATGGGCGCAGATTAACGGACGCGACGAATTACCCATTCCCACGAAGGTCGCATTCGATAGGGAGTATCTGGAGCGTCGCTCCATTCTGTTCGACTTGCGCATCATCGTCTTGACCGCAGCGAAGCTGCTTGGCGACAGGACCGTCACGCACTGAAGCCCACCGGCGCTAACGTGGCTTCCTGATCAAGGCCGACCTGCGATCATGGCGCTTCCATAAAGTCGCGCCGCTAGGAGATTTCGTACGTGGCTGGACCTTTTGCCGAACCACGGGCAAAGGCCTTCGCGATTTCACTGAAGCGCGTATCGCGCTAGCCAATTTGGGACGACTATGACCAAAACCGCACTTATCACCGGCGTCACCGGACAAGATGGCGCCTATCTGGCGCAGCTTCTGCTCGACAAAGGTTACGAAGTCCACGGCCTTAAGCGCCGCTCCTCTTCGTTCAACACGGGCCGGATCGAGGAAATCTATCAGGATCCGCATGCGCCCGATCCCACATTTCACCTTCATTACGGCGATATGACCGACAGCACGGCGCTCATTCGCTTGGTGCAGGAGACGCAGCCTGACGAAATCTACAACCTTGCCGCCCAAAGCCACGTCGCGGTAAGCTTTGAAACGCCCGAATACACTGCAAATGCCGATGCGGTCGGAACGCTGCGTCTGCTTGAGGCGATTCGCATCCTGAAAATGGAACAGAAGACGCGCTTCTACCAAGCGTCGACCTCCGAGCTTTACGGCCTGGTCCAGGAAGTGCCTCAACGCGAAACCACGCCCTTCTACCCGCGCTCTCCCTACGCAGCGGCCAAGCTTTATGCCTATTGGATTACGGTGAACTACCGCGAAGCCTATGGCATGTTCGCCACGAACGGCATACTCTTCAACCACGAAAGCCCCTTGCGCGGCGAAACCTTCGTCACGCGCAAGATCACGCGCGCGGCGGCGGCGATCAAGCTGGGGCGTCAGGACAAGCTGTTCCTCGGCAATCTCGACGCCCAGCGCGACTGGGGCCATGCGCGTGAATATGTCCGCGGCATGTGGTCCATTCTCCAGGCCGACGAGCCGGATGATTTCGTCCTCGCGACCGGCGTAACCACACCGGTGCGCACGTTCGTGGAATGGGCTTTCGAAGATGTCGGCATTACTCTGCGCTGGGAAGGAGAAGGCGTCGACGAGAAGGGCTTCTGCACCACTTCGGGACGCTGCCTCGTCGAGGTCGATCCGCGCTATTTCCGTCCGACCGAGGTCGAACTCTTGATCGGCGATCCGACCAAGGCTCAAGAAAAGCTCGGCTGGCATCACGAAACCTCCCCGCGCGATCTCGCACGCGAGATGGTCCAGGCCGACCTCAAGGTCATGCGCGACGCGCCGATCGGAAAGGGCGCGTAATGTACGCACTCGCAGGCAAAAAGGTTTTCGTCGCAGGCCACAAGGGAATGGTGGGCTCGGCGATCGTTCGGCGGCTTGCGGAAGAGGATTGCGAAGTGCTGACTCTCGACCGAGGCGAGGTCGATCTGCGCGACCAGGATGGCGTGCGGCGCTGGATGCTCGATCGTCGACCGGACGCAATATTCATGGCCGCCGCAAAGGTCGGCGGCATTCTCGCCAATAACGACTATCCGGCCGATTTTCTCCTCGACAACCTGCTGATCGAAACTGCGATGACTGCTGCGGCCCACGCTGCGGAAGTCGAGAAGATGCTGTTTCTGGGATCGAGCTGCATCTATCCGAAGTTTGCCCCACAGCCGATTCCCGAGGACGCGTTGCTCACCGGTCCGCTCGAGGCGACCAATGAATGGTATGCGATCGCGAAAATCGCTGGGATCAAGCTGGCCCAGGCGTTCCGGAAACAGTACGGTCGAGATTATATCTCTGCGATGCCGACCAACCTATATGGTCCCGGCGACAATTTCGATCTTGCATCCAGCCACGTCATGCCCGCGCTGATTCGCAAGGTGCACGATGCCAAGAAAACCGGCGCTGATGTGGTGGTCTGGGGCACGGGGACCCCGCGCCGCGAATTTCTGTATGTCGATGACTGTGCCGACGCATGCGTTGCCGTGATGAAAGCTTACTCGGGCGATGAACACGTCAACATCGGATCGGGCGAGGACATTACCATTCTCGAGCTCACCCGTACCGTCATGCGCGTTCTCGACTACGATGGCCGCATCGTGCATGACGAGAGCAAGCCTGATGGCACGCCGCGCAAGCTGATGGACGGTAGCAAGCTCCGCGCGCTCGGCTGGACGCCTAGCGTACCGCTCGAAGAAGGTATTGCGCGGAGTTACGATGCGTTTTTAGCAGGTCAATTTCGCGAGGCGAAACTCACCGCCTGACCGGACCGGCTAAATCGAAAATCTCGGTCTGTCCGAGCTCAGAAGAAGCCTGCTCCGGCTCAACGACCGGCCATGGCCTTGACCTTGGGCAGATAAGTCCGCCCGATCCGCACCGGCTCCTCGCTATCGAGCTCTACAGACCACACGCCGAGGCCATCGTGCTTGAGGCCGGTAATGCGGTCGCGCCGCAGGATGGTGGAGCGGTGGACGCGAATAAATTTCGCAGGGTCCAGCCGGTCTTCGAGACCTGCGATGGTCTGGAGCAGCAGATACGACCGATCGCCGACATGGAGGCGAACGTAATCGCGCTCCGCATCGATGCGATCGACCTGCGCCGTTTCGATGCGGATGAGTTCGGAGCGGTGGGGAATCCACAATTCGTCGAGCCATTCGCTTTCGCTGCGCGCGCCCTCATTCCGGCGTGACAATGCGCGGGCGATCGCGCGTTCCAGCCGCTCGCTCTTGACCGGTTTCAGCACGTAATCGACCGCGTCGAGATCGAAGGCCTCGACTGCGTAATTGTCGTGCGCGGTCACGAACACCACGGCGGGGCGAGTCGATTTCTTCGCCAGGCTGCGCGCAACCGACAGGCCGTCGACTTCGGGCATGGTCATGTCGAGCAGGACGAGATCGGGATGCAGCGCTTCGACCAGCCGCAGCGCCGCGGCACCGTCGCTGGCAGTGCCGACCACGGCGATATCGTCCATCTTGCAGCACAGCACCTGCATGCGCTCCACGGCCAAAGGCTCGTCGTCCACAATCAGCGTGCGCAGTTTCTCGGTCGAAGGTTCCGTCAACGTCCCCACCCCTTCAGTTTCGGGCCCAGGCTTCAGCCATGCGTCACCAGCGGAAGCCGCAATTCGGTCTCGTATCCGTCAAGCGTTTCGCCCGAGGTGATCGTGGCTAATTCTCCAAAGCGCGCCATCAACCGGTCGCGCACATTGGCAAGGCCGATGCCGAAGCCGCCCTGCGCAGCCTGCGGCAAATCCGGGCTCGCCGCGATGCCCGGCCCGTCATCGGCCACGTTCAGCACCAGACGCCCGTATTCCTCACGTGCGGACAAGGTTATGGTCACCGGACTGCTGCTGCGCGACACGCCGTATTTGACCGAGTTTTCGACCAGCGGCTGCAGGATCATGCCCGGTACGCGAAAACCCTTCAGCGCCTCTGGCAAGATGAATTCGGTCTTGAGTCGCTTGGGAAAACGGACCTGCTCGATATCGAGATAATGGCGCTGGAGATCGAACTCGTCTTCCAGCGAGACGTCGGCAGTCGGATCCTCGGCAAGGCTGTGGCGATAGAAGCCGGACAGGGTCTGGATCATCTCTTCGGCCTTGGCCTGCCGATCGGTCATCACCAGCGCGGAGAGCGAATTGAGTGCGTTGAACAGGAAATGCGGGTTCACCTGATAGCGTAGCGAACGCAGCTCCGCCGCTTTGGCTGCGCTGCGGAAGCGTTCGCCGCGTCGCTCCGCATCTTTCGCGCGCACGCCCGCCAGCAGGGCGAAATACAGCGCGGCCCAGGCGATCAGGAGAAAGAACTGGCTGAGCGCGCGTTCGATCAGGATCAGCCAGCGTTCGCGGCTATCGTCATTCGGCACCACGATCCGTCCGCGCGGCGGCGTGGACGCGCTGCCGAGGCCGTCATCGCCCGGTGCCGATGTCGCCGGGCCTTCGATCACGACATTGCCGAACTCGTCGCGACTGATCGAGAAGCCGCGTTCTTCCGCCATGCGCGCCTGGAGCCGTTCCTGAAGACCGGAAAAGACCCAGATATTCGTCTGCGCAATGACGAGCGAGGTGGGGATCGCCAACAGCACCGCAGCGCCGATCTGGACGGCCAGGGTCCGGTGATCGAACAGGCGCAGGATCACCCACAGCCCGACCGTCGCGCTCATCCCCGCGAGCGTCACCAGCGCACGGCGGAGAATTACCTCGGTATCCGCTTCGAGCCCCACGATCATGCCGCGCGCCGTGAAGATCAGGAAATAGGCGACCCACAGGCCGATGATCGACCACAGGACCGTGCGCACCGACAGGCGCGATGGGGTGTCCGACGCAGGATCGGCGAAAGATGTGTCAAAAGGCAAAGCGACAGTCTTCTGCGCGTAAAGGGCTTGATTCTCCAGCGCGGTTGTCGAGACGCGAAGGCCGTTGGTCGAAGCGTGGTCGGCCCTCAGGGCACCGGCAGCAGCTTTTCCTCACGGATCCTCTCGCGCCATTTCGCCGGGGCGAGCGTGTGGACATTGTTGCCCCGCGCATCGACCGCCACGGTCACCGGCATGTTCTCGACCGTGAATTCGTAGATCGCTTCCATGCCGAGATCCTCGAAGCCGATGACCTTCGCTTCCTTGATCGCGCGCGCCACCAGATAGGCCGCGCCGCCGGTCGCCATCAGGTAAGCGGTCTTGAACCGGCTGATGACTTCGACAGCGTCCGCGCCACGCTCGGCCTTTCCGATCATGGCGAGCAGGCCGAGATCGAGCATCGTCTCGGTGAACTGGTCCATCCGGGTCGCCGTGGTGGGGCCGGCGGGGCCGACCACTTCGCCCATCACCGGATCGACCGGGCCGACATAATAGATCGCGCGGCCCGCGAATTCGACCGGCAGCTCCTCGCCCTTCGCCACCATGTCGCGAATGCGTTTGTGCGCCGCGTCGCGACCGGTCAGCATCTTGCCCGACAGGAGCAGGCGGTCGCCATGCTCCCAGCTTTCGACCTCTTCCTTCGTCAGAGTGTCGAGATCGACGCGCTTGGCCTCGGCATCGGGCTGCCAGTTGACCTTGGGCCACTGGTCCAGATCGGGCTTTTCGAGATAGCTCGGACCCGACCCGTCCAGCGTGAAATGCGCGTGCCGGGTGGCGGCACAGTTCGGGATCATCGCCACCGGCTTGCCCGCCGCGTGGCATGGCCAGTCGAGAATCTTGACGTCGAGCACGGTCGACAAGCCGCCAAGGCCCTGCGCTCCGATCCCTTGCGCGTTCACCGCGTCGAAAATGTCGATGCGGAGCTTTTCGAGATCGTTCTGGGGCCCGCGCTGTTTGAGCTGCGCCATGTCGATCGGTTCCATCAGCGATTGCTTCGCCAGACGGACGCAATGTTCCGCCGTGCCGCCGATACCGATCCCCAGCATCCCCGGCGGGCACCAGCCGGCGCCCATGCTCGGAATTTGCTCGACCACCCAGTCCACGATATTGTCGCTGGGGTTCATCATCTTGAACTTGGATTTGTTCTCGCTGCCCCCGCCCTTGGCGGCGACGTCGATTTCCACCGTGTCGCCCGGCACCATTTCGACCGAGAGGACGCACGGCGTGTTGTCGCGCGTATTGCGGCGGGTGAAGGCGGGATCGGCCAGGATCGAGGCGCGCAGCGTGTTGTCGGGGTGGTTGTAGGCCCGGCGCACGCCCTCATCGACGATGTCCTGCAATGCGCGCGTCGATTCGAGACGGCAGTTCTGGCCCCATTTGACGAAGACATTGACGATGCCGGTGTCCTGGCAGATCGGGCGGTGCCCTTCGGCGCACATGCGGCTGTTGGTCAGGATCTGCGCGATCGCATCCTTGGCCGCCGGGCCCTGCTCCGCTTCGTAGGCGTCGCCCAGCGCGCGGATATAGTCCATGGGGTGATAGTAGCTGATGAATTGCAGCGCGTCGGCCACGCTGTCGATCAGATCGTCCTCGCGGATGGTGATCATGGTTTGACCGGTTCCCGACTTGTCGTTCATCGCCGCCTCGTTCCTCTTCGCAGATTGGCGGGTGTCCTTGGCGCCGAAAACGCGAATGGTCAAAGCGCTTGGCCCCGCGCGGCCATGCGCTTAAGGAAAACGAGCGTTGCGCGGCTGTGTTGTTTATGTAATACAGCGGCGCGTATTCCCAGCTCGAGACGACAGAGATTGCGCCGATGACCGTCACCGCCGAACCGCCCCCCAAGCAGAACCAGGCTCAGAGCCAGGCCCAGCGCACTTCCATCGACCATGCTGTTGCCCGCCGCGCGATGGTGGACAGCCAGCTGCGCACCAGCGGCGTCAATGCCCGTTTCGTGCTCGAACGCATGCTCATCGTCCCACGTGAGGATTTCGTGCCCGAGAACGCGCGCGGTACGGCATATATGGATCGTGCGATCCGGCTGGAAAACGGCGGTTTCCTGCCTGCGCCAGTCTTTCACGGCATGCTGCTGGAAGAAGCGTCTCCGCGGGTCGAGGACAAGGTTGTCGTGGTGGACGGTGGCAGCGGATATCTTACCGAACTGGTCCGGCCGCTGGTCGCTGAAGTCGAAACGATTACGGCGGAAGCGGCGGCCAAGGGTGACGTCCAGACGGGCGACGCCACTCTTCTGCTGATCGACGGCGCGATCGAGCACCTGCCTGCCATGCTGGCCGGAACGCTTGCCGATGGTGGTCGCGTAGTCACAGGCCTGGTCGATCGGGGCGTCACGCGGCTCGCCACCGGACGCAAGGTGGCCGGATCTCTCGGCCTTCTTCCTCTCGCCGAAACCGGCATTCCGCGTCTCGGCCAGTTCGACAAGCCCACCGGCTGGACGTTCTGACCATGGCGGGAGGGGTGTCGCCACGCGGCCTCAAGGCCAGCCTGATCGCGCTTGCGTTGAGCAGCGCGATGGCGTCGCCTGCCCATGCCGATACCCTTCAGGAAGCCCTCACCCAGGCCTACATCAATAACCCCACATTGATGGCCGCGCGCGCCAACCTGCGCGCCACCGACGCGCAGGTGGAGATCGAGCGGGCCGATGGACGCCCCTCGGCCAATGCCAACGGTTCGCTTACCGAATTCATCGAACAGAGCTCGACCAGCTTCTTCACGCCCGATCGTGCCTTCAATGTCGGCGTGGACCTGAGCGCGCCGATCTATTCGGGCGGAGCGATCAAGAACGCGATTCGCGCCGCCGATCAGCGGGTCCAGGCGGGCCGCGCCGATCTGCGTGGGACCGAAAGCGCCGTCTTCAGCCAGGTCGTCGCCGCCTATATGGACGTGCTGCGCGGCCAGGCGCTGGTGTCGCTTGCGCGCAATCAGGTCGAAGTGCTGTCGATCAACACGCAGGCGACCAGCGACCGCTTCGAGATCGGCGACCTCACTCGGACCGACGTCGCGCAATCCCAATCGCGGCTTGCGCTGGCGCAAGGCGATCTGCGCAGCACCGAAGCAAATCTGATTGCCGCGCGCGAGGATTATATCGCGCTGGTCGGCGAAGCGCCCACCGATCTCGCTCCGCCGCCGCCTTTGCCCGGCCTGCCCGCCAGCGCGGAAACGGCAGTGGATGTGGCGCTGACCAACAATCCCGACCTCATCGCCGCGCGCGAGCGGGCCGAGGCGGCAGGCTACGATATCGACGTCGCCGGATCGACGCGCCTGCCGCGCGTGTCGGTCTTCACCGGTTACGATTACCAGAACTTTCTCGGCAGCGTGCCGAACGCGGTCGATCCCGACAATCCCACCGGCCCGGTGATTGTCAGCCCGCAGACCTCCACGGCGGCGCAGGCGGGTGTTACCGTTTCGATCCCGCTGTTTCAGGGCGGACGTCCCGCCGCCTTGCAGCGCCAGGCCCAGGCCCGCGCATCCGCCGCACTCGAACAGGTTATTGCTGCCGAACGGGACGTCATCGCGCAGGTGCGCGCCGCCTATTCCAGCTGGCAGGCCTCGCTCGCGATCATCGAAAGCTCGCAGACGGCGGTCGAAGCCGCTTCGCTCAGCCTCGAAGGCGTGCGGGCGGAAAACTCTATCGGCAACCGCACGATCCTCGATGTGCTGAATGCCGAACAGGAATTGCTGAACGCGCGCGTCGATCTCGTCACCGCGCGGCGCAACGCCTACGTCGCGGCGTTCTCGCTTCTGGCTGCCATGGGCCGGGCCGAAGCACGCGATCTGGGCCTTGCCGACGAAGGCGTGCTGTACGATCCCGTGGCCAATTACGACCGCGTTAGCGGCAATTGGTGGGACTGGAGCCGCGATCCCGATCCCGAAGCGATGAGTGCTTCGACCGTCGCGATTCCCGCTGCCGACGCGCAGGTGCCCGAGGAGCAGCCGTTCGAGACGGATGAAATGGCGCCCGAAAGAGAGTATTAAGGTCAAACGCGATTCGGCAGCCGGAGCGATTCGGAGCCCATCGCGGTTCGAAGCGGGCAGTTTCAGGGGATAGGGCAGTGCACCAACCGGGCGAACCATCGGTCGAGGAAATTCTCGATTCGATCAAGAAAGTGATCGCGCGCGACAATCGCGAAGGCGCGATCGCCCAGCGGCGCGAACGCTCGCAGTCCGCCGCGCGGCCCTCCGCAGCGCGCTCCGAACCGATCGAGCCCGTCGATGCCGAAGAGGCGGAAGAAGTGCTCGAGCTCGACGAGGACGCGATGGTTGCGGGCGCCGGGCGCGACGAGGACGAGGATACGCAAGCGCAGGATCGCGACAGCGAAGCGCCGCTCACGACCGAGGCGTTGCGCAATTCGATGCAGGCCAATTTCGCCGCTCTCGCCATGCTTGCCGAACCCGGCGCCAGCCCGCAGATCGTGCGCTCGGGCGAAACCTCGCTCGAAGGGCTCGTGCGCGAAATGCTGCGTCCGATGCTGGCGCAATGGCTCGACACCAATCTGCCCCCGATGGTCGAAAAGCTGGTCAAGGACGAGATTACGCGGATCGCGGGCAAGCGCAGCTGAGCGGATTTGTCTTTGCCGCGTTCATCCGGCGCGGCTAATATCGCGGGCATGAACACCCTTTACAGGTCGGCGACCCGCTTCGCCCTTTTCGCTGCAGGCACCGCCACTCTCGCTCTCGCGGCACCGGTTCTGGCCCAATCGACAGACGCGGCCAGCGCCGCTCCGATGAGCGCGCAGGACCTCATCACCATGCCGCGCCTCGGCGCACCGACCGTATCGGCGGATGGGCGCATGGCAGTCTATACCGTCACCGAAACGGACCCGGCGAGCTATGCGCGCACCGGGATTCCCTATCTGCTCGACCTTACGCGCGAAGGCGCCCAGCCGGTCCGGCTCGATTTCGGCGGCCCGGTGTCGAGCCTTGCTTTCGGCCCCGACAACCAGCTCTATTTCCTTTCCGATCGCAAGCCGTCCGCTTCGGCTGACGAACGCATGCGCGTCTGGCGCGCCAGCGTGACGTCTGCGGGGAAGGTCGGGACGCCCACGCTCGTCAGCAGTTTCGACACCGCAGTGGACGGTTTCTCCGTCTCTCCCAAAGGAGACAAGCTCGCAGTGTGGGCCGAAGTCGCGCGCGGTTGTCCGCAATTCGGCTGCGAGACCGATGGGACCGTGCATCTGACCGGTCCCGGCGATGGGCGGCTCTATCAGGGCGACGAAGGCTTCGTACGCCATTGGGACAGCTGGGAAACCCCCGGCACGGTCAGCCGCGTCTTCGTCTTCGACCTCGCGCAGGGGCGGACGACCGGCACAGGCATGGCTGTGGACGGCCCGGTCGGCGCAGGCGGGCCGAGCGGCGATACTCCGACCAAACCGTTCGGCGGGGGCGAGGATATCGCCTGGGCGCCCGATGGATCGGGCATCTATTTCGTCGCGCGCGAGGCGGACGGGACCGAGCCGCTATCGACCAATCTCGACATCTGGTTCTCGGACCTTTCCGGCAAGGCACCGGTCAACCTGACCGAGGCAAACGAAGCCTACGATGCGCTGCCGACGCCGTCGCCCAACGGCCAGTATCTCGCTTATGCCGCCATGGCGCGCCCGACCTACGAGGCGGACCGGATGGTGGTGATGCTGCGCGATGTGAAGACGGGCGTGGTCACTCCGCTGACGCAGGATTTCGACCGCAGCTTCGGCACGCTCGCCTGGACGCCCGACAGCCGGTATCTGATCGCCACCGCGCAGGACGTGCTAGACACGCCTGCCTTCCGCATCGATCCGCAGACCGGCGCGATCGACAGGCTCGACCTGATGGCGGGCAATGAAGCGCATATCGGCAATGTCACGCCGCTGGTCGATGACCGGCTGCTGTTCACGCGCGATTCGATCGGAGCGCCTGCCGAACTGTTCCTTTCGCAAGGGTATGGTCAGGCCGAGCCTTTGACCGAGGTCTCCGCCCAGCGCGTGGGCGCGCTCGCCCCGGTGGAGGTCGAACGATTCAGCTTCAAGGGCGCGAATGGCGACACGGTCTGGGGCCAGATCACCAAGCTCGCGGACCGGAGCGGCCCCATGCCCGCAATCCTCTATGTCCATGGCGGGCCGCAGGGATCGTTCAACGATGGCTGGTCGACACGCTGGAACCCGCGCGTCGTCGCCAGTCAGGGCTATGCCGTGATCTCGGTCGATTTCCATGGATCCACCGGATACGGCCAGGCGTTCACCGACAGCATTCGCCGCGACTGGGGTGGAAAGCCGCTGGAAGACCTCAAGAAAGGCCTCGCCGCCGCGCTGGAACTGGACCCGCAGATCGATGGCACGCGCGCCTGCGCCATGGGGGCGAGCTATGGCGGCTATATGATGAACTGGATCGCGGGCCAGTGGCCCGACCGGTTCGACTGCCTGGTGCAGCATGACGGGTTGTTCGACATGCGCAGCTTCTATTACGCGACCGAAGAATTGTGGTTTCCGCGCTGGGATTTCGGCGGTTCCTATGCCCAGCAGGCTGAGCTCTACGAGAAGTGGAATCCGGTCAATTACGTCGACAAGTGGCAGACCCCGATGCTGGTGATCACGGGCGAAAAGGACTTCCGCGTGCCCTATACGCAAGGGATCCAGAGCTTCACCGCCTTGCAGGAACGCAATATTCCCAGCCAGCTCCTCGTCTTTCCGAACGAGAACCATTGGGTGCTGAACGCGAAGAACTCGCTGCAATGGCATAACACCGTGTTCGCCTGGCTCGATCGCTGGCTGAAGCCTGAGGCCACGGTTTCCGAATGAGTCGCGACGACAAAAGCGACAAGCAGCTGCGCAAGGCGGAGCGCGCCCTGTCCAAGATCGGCGGGGAGGCGGTGGAACGCCATATCTTCCTGTGCGCACTCGCCGAAAAGCAGAAATGCTGCTCGCGCGAAGAGGGCAAGGCCGCCTGGAGCTTCCTGAAGACCCGGCTCAAGCAATTGAAGCTGGCTGGCCCGAAGAAGGGCGAAGGCCCGGACGCGAAAGGCGGGGTCCAGCGCACCAAGGCGGACTGCCTCCAGGTCTGTGCCATGGGGCCGATCGCGGTCGTCTGGCCGGACCGGGTCTGGTATCACTCCTGCACGCCCAGCACGCTCGAACGGATCATTCAGGAGCATCTGATCGGCGGCGTTCCGGTGGAGGAATTTCGCCTGCGCGGGCGGGACTGATTCGAACCTTTCGCAAGGCTAACGCGAAATTAACCATCATGGGCGAAACCTGTTTCTCGCAAACAGGGAGGGCCGGGATATGGCCATTGCGAAGACAGCGTCCGTCACCATCGCCGAAATGCGCGAATTCGCCAGCTTCACCGCGGCCGAACAGCGTTACATCCGCCGCAGTCTCGATATCGGGCTGGGACGGTGCGACGCCTTTCGCGTCTGGGGAAGGAATGCGCGCGAGAATGCCGCGATCAGAAGCCAGTACGTCGCCTATCAGGAATTGAAAGCGCTGCGGCACGCAATCCCGTGCGAGACCGGCTTCGATGCGATCGAGGGCTTTATCGGCAAGCTGACGCGCGTCGCCGCCTTCGACCTGGCGCAGGAGCGGATCGACTGCTTTTCGAGCTTCCGTTTCCTGTATGAACGCCTGCTCGGCGCAGAGGCGCGGCCCTGGCTGCCCAGCGCCTTCTGCGCCGCCGCCGCGCTGCCGCAGATCCAGCCCCAGCGCCGCAAACTGCTGCTCCAGTCGTTGAGCGAAGCCGCCGCGACTGCGCCCGGCTGGTCCGACCGCGCGCCGGGTTTCTACCCCGAATATATCGCGGAGGCTGCCGCCTGAAGGCCGGGCGCCTCAGCTAAGAACGGCGCCTCAGCGATAAAGGGCGTCCAGCCGCTCGCCGTAGCGCTCCTTGATCTTGTGGCGGCGGATCTTCATCGAGGGTGTCATTTCCTCGTTCTCGATCGTGAAGGGTTCGTCCGCCAAGACGATCTGGCGAACCTTTTCGACCACCGAGAGATCCTTGTTCACCCGGTCCACCGCCGCGCGGATCGCGGCCTTGAATTCGGGCAGGTCGGCCACCTGCTTGCAGTCGAACTTCTTGCCCTGCGAATGGCACCATTCGAGCATCCATTCCGCGTCGGGAACGATCAGGCCGACGATATAGGGCCGCTTGTCGCCCACCACCATCGCCTGGCCGATCTCGGGCTGGAGCGTGAGCATGCCTTCGACCTTTTGCGGCGCGACATTGTCGCCCTTGTCGTTGACGATCATGTCCTTCTTGCGATCGGTGATGACGATGCGGCCCTTATCGTCGAGATGGCCGATATCGCCGGTGTGCAGCCAGCCATCCTTGATCGCCCGCTCGGTCTCGGCATCGTTATGCCAGTATCCGTGCATCACCAGCTCGCCGCGCACCAGAATCTCTCCGTCCTCGGCAATGCGGACTTCGACGCCGCGCATGGGCGGGCCGACGCTTTCCATCGCGATTCCGGCACGCGGGCGATTGCAGCTGATGACCGGCCCGGCCTCGGTCTGGCCGTAACCCTGAAGCAGGGTCAGCCCCATGGAATCGAAGAACACGCCGACTTCGGGATTGAGCGGCGCGCCGCCCGAGACCATCGCTTTCAATCGACCGCCGAATTTCTGGCGGATCTTGGGTCGCAACAGCTTCTCGTAGACCAGATTGCGCGCGCCATCGCCAAGCTTGCGCTTGCCGTCCGCCCGGCGCTGGCCGAGCGCGAGCGCGCCTTCCATCAGACGCTGCGCCGCGCCCCCCTGTTTCGCGATCTGCTTCATGATCCGCGTGCGCAAGACTTCGAACAGGCGGGGGACGACGACCATGATCGTCGGCCGCGTCTCCTCGATATTGCTGGCGAGCTTGTCGAGACCTTCGGCGTAATAGATCTGCGCGCCGACCGCGATCGGGAGATACTGGCCACCCGTATGCTCGTAGGCGTGGCTGAGAGGCAGGAAGCTGAGGAAACGTTCGTCTTCGGTAATGCCGAAATCCTCAAGCAGGATCGCGCCTGCGCCAGCCGCATTGCACAGGATCGCGCCGTGATGCTGGAGGACGCCGCGCGGCGCGCCGCCGGTGCCGCTGGTGTAGATAATGCAGGCCGTGTCGCCGCGCCCGATCTGCCGGAGCCGCGCATCGACCGCCGCGCGCGCCTTCGCCGCGTCCCCTTCGGTCATGGTGCTCCATCCGTGGCAGTCGAGATTGCCGCCTTGATAGCCGCGCACAGAATCGATCGGGATGATGTGGTTAGCGATGCCGGTGCGGAAGATCGCGGGGATCAGCGGCTGGGCCAGCTTATCGGTAGAAACGATGACCGCCTTCGCGCCCGAATTGTCGAGGATGTGCTGGTGATCGCGTTCGGTGTTTGTGGTGTAGGCGGGAACGGTGATGCAGCCCGCCGCCATGATGCCGAGATCGGCGATGCACCATTCGGGCCTGTTTTCGCTGACCAGCGCGACCCGGTCGCCACTTTCCAGGCCCAGTCCCCGCAAGTTTTCGGCGAGAAGGCACACACGCTCGGCCGCCTCGCGCCAGCTGATCGTCTGCCATGTGCCTTGCCTTTTCGCGCCGAGGAAAGGTTGATCGCCCTTCTCGTCGGCACGTTTCAGAAACAGCTCGACCAGATTGTTGGCGGCATCGATATCGTCCAGCACCAAAGGCTTGTCCCTCTCACTCGCGTACAGTGTCGAAGCGGCTCGGCCCGGGCCTGTTACCCGTTCGCGCGATCCCCCCAGCGGCGGCGGGTTTACGAAGAAGGCTGTGCGACGGCAAGGGTTCCTGGGGCACGCCCTTACGGCAGCGGCGACACGCGCGGTATCAGCAGGACGTCTTCCAGCCGCGGATCGCGCGCCGCTTCCCAGATCGTGCCTTCGCGCTTGATGGCGCCGGCCTTGATCGGCGCCTCGCGCACCGAAATGTCGGTATGGCCGAGCGCCTGGAGTGCGGGAATGCGCCGTTCGAGCCAGCTGCCCTCTTCGACAAGGACGCTTTCGCCGAATGCCATGGTGAAGGGGAGGGCCAGCGCCTGGCGCGAGGACAGGCCGAAATCGATCACGCCGATGATGGCGCGCACGGTCGTCACCGGGATGGTCGATCCGCCTGCCGCTCCGACGGCCAGCACCGGGCGTCCTTCGGGATCGAACACGACGGTGGGCGCCATCGAGCTGCGCGGGCGCTTGCCCGGCTCGACACGATTGGCGACCGGCTTGCCGTCGATGGTGGGCGAGCGGCTGAAATCGGTGAGTTCGTTGTTGAGATAGAAGCCGTTCGCGGTCAGCCCCGAACCGAACGCGCCTTCAACGGTGGAGGTGTAGCTGATCATCGTGCCTGCCGCATCGACCGCCGCGATATGCGATGTGCCGCGTTCTTCGGGCTCGTCCCCATCGGCCAGCGCGCTCTGCGCCCCGCGCGGCATGCCGGGCCGCGCTTCGGCCATGGTCGTGTCGGGGGAAATCAGCATGCTGCGCTCGGCCAGATAGGCGCGATCGAGCAGGCCCGCGACCGGGACGGAGACGAAATCGCTGTCGGCGATATACAGTTCGCGATCGGCATAAGCGAGGCGCTGGGATTCGAGGAACAGGTGCCAAGTCACCGGATTGCCGAGACCGAGCGCGGCAAGATCGAACCGTTCGAGCTGGCCGAGGATTTGCAGAACCGCCACGCCGCCCGACGATGGCGGCCCCATCCCGCAGACTCGATAGCCGCGATACGAACCGCATACGCCGTCGCGCACTTTCGCCTGATACGCGGCGATGTCCGCTTCCGTCATCGGATCGGGGCGAGGCGTTTCGCTGGCCACGGTCTCGGCGATCGTGCGTGCGATCGGCCCGCGATAGAAGACCTCGCGCCCACCCTTGGCGATCGCTTCGAAGGTGCGGGCGAGCTGCGGGTTGCGCACCAGCGTTCCCGCCGGGAGCGGGCGGCCCTGATCGTCGTAGAACAGAGCTCGTCCGCCTTCGCTCGCCGCAGCGCGATCGCGCGACTGGGTCAGCGATTGCGCGAGGCGGACATTGATCGAAAATCCGTCCCGCGCGAGTTCGATCGCGGGTTCGAACAGCACCGCCCAGGGCAGTGTCCCATGGCGCGCATGCGCTTCGGCGGCGAGCGCGATATTGCCCGGCACGCCGACGCTGAGGCCGCTGAGGACACTGTCCATGAAGGGCGGGACCGATCCGTCGGCGTTCAGGAACCAGTCGGGCGTCACCCCCATCGGGGCAGTCTCGCGACCGTCCACGGTCTCGACCGAGCCATCCGCCGCGCCGCGCACCAGAAAGCCGCCACCGCCGATCCCGCTGCTTTGCGGTTCGACCACGGTGAGGGCGAGCATGGTGGCGATCGCGGCGTCGGTGGCGCTGCCGCCGCGTTTCAGCATCGCCATGCCTGCGGCTTCGGCGCGCGGATCGGCGGCGCTCACGCTGCCGATGAAGGGTAGGTCAGCGGGACTGGCCGCCTCCTGTGCGTTTACGGCGGCGGCGCCGACCAGAAACAGGATGGCGGCGAGGCTGCGAGTGGCGGGTTTGATCATGTCTGCTTTGCTATTCGCTTCCGACCGCTTCGGCAATCGAGGCGAATCCGTCGCGGCGCATGAGCTTTTCCAGGCCGCGTACCATTTTGCGCGCAAGGCCCGGCCCTTCGTAGACGAGGGCGGAATAGAGCTGCACCAGGCTCGCACCTGCGCGGATGCGGGCCCAGGCGTCTTCGGCATCTGCAATGCCGCCGACGCCGACGAGCGGAATCGCTCCGCCCGTCGCCTTTCGGAAATCGCGCACGCGCTGGAGAGCGAGGTTGCGCAACGGCGCACCGGACAGGCCGCCGGTTTCTTCGCGGTGCCGCGAGGCGAGATCGGGGCGCGAGATGGTGGTGTTCGATACGATCAGCGCGCCGAGGCCCGTGTCGATGGCGATTCGCGCGATGGCGTCAATATCGGCAGGTTCCAGATCCGGCGCGACTTTCAGGAAGACCGGCGGGGGCGGCGTGTCCGATCCGGGGCGGCAGACCTGCGCCCGAGCATCCATCACGCCATCGATCAGGCCGGTCAGCGCGCTTTCGTCCTGCAATGCGCGCAGGCCGGGCGTGTTGGGGCTGGAGATATTGATCGCCAGATAGCTTGCCAGCGGGGCCAGCAGCCGCGTCATCGCCGCGTAATCGCCGACGCGATCGGCGCTGTCCTTATTGGCGCCGACATTGATGCCGACGATCCCGCCGCGTGTCCGCCGCGCAGACAGACGCTGTGCCGCTTCGGCCCCGCCGCGATTGTTGAATCCCATCCGGTTGATGACCGCGCGATCTTCGGCCAGGCGAAACAGGCGGGGCTTCGGATTACCCTCCTGCGGGCGCGGCGTGATCGATCCGACCTCCACGAAACCGAACCCCATTCCCAGCATGGCGTCGGGCACTTCGCCATTCTTGTCGAAACCGGCAGCCAGACCAACCGGATTGGGAAAGGTTAGCCCGGCGACCTTTGTCGTCAGCGGCCCGGGGGCGGGCTTGCGACCCGGCGGCAGATGTTTCAGCGCCGCCACCGTCAGGGTGTGGGCACGCTCTGGATCGAGCGCGAAGATCGCGGGGCGCAGGAGATCGAACAGCATCTCTGGCGCTATGGCGCGTTCACCGAATCGTGTCGAGACGATGCGATTCGAACATCAAAAAACCGCCAAACGATATCATTTGATACCTTGACGCGCTGCAACTTGTCGCATCTGTCCTATTCGAGCGACACACTTACGCGTAAACCGGAAATGCGACCCGAAGGGCTCGGCGCTTTCTGCGGCGGGTTCTCACCTTTTGAGGGGCGGCCTTTCCATTTCGGCAGGGCCGCCCTTTTTTTCCCGTTCGCTCAAACAATTACCGTCCGCTTTCGGCTGGCCAAGACCCGTTCCGACGCGCTAGCGCCTTTGGCAACGCAGTTTTTGGGAGAGCTTGACGATGGCCATCGGAACGAAACGGTCGCTGCAGGGATATCTGGCCGGTGTGTGCGCGCTGGCGCTTGGCGGATGCGCGACGGCGATGAACGAACCGCCCGCCGCAAACGGCGCGGTCGCCTCTCCTGCCGCCCCGAGCGCGAGCGCCGATATCGGAACCTTTTTCGAAAATTACGACGAGGCGCAGCTCGCTCTGTCGCCTCTGTCTAAGGCCTATCGCGGTATTCGCGACGAGGATTACGGGCGCTGGGGCGATTTCTCCGATGCTGCGACGATCGCCGAGGAGCGGCTTCAGCAGACGACGGCCGCGACCATGCGCGCCGAATACGCGCCTGCAAATCTCTCGCCGCAGGACACGCTGTCCTATCGCCTGTTCGACTATCAGGCTGAAAACAGCGCGATGCTGTTTCCCTTCCGCGAGAACGGATACGTCTTCGACCAGATGAACGGCGCGCAGAGCCAGCTGCCCGCTTTCCTCATCAACATCCATTCGATCGCCAATGCGGATCAGGCGGCGGATTACGTCAGCCGGATCGAAGGGCTCGGTGCAGTGCTCGATACGCTCACTGCCGAATCGCGCGAACGGGCGGAAGCGGGCGTTATGCCGCCCGATTGGGTCTATCCCTATGTCATCTCGGATATCGAGAACCTGCTGGAAGACGGACGCGAGAACGCCATTCTGGAAGATTTCCGCGGCAAGGTGGAAAAGCTCGAGCTGGGTGAAGCGCAGAGCGGGGCGCTGATCGCGCGCGCCGTAACGGCCTGGAGCGAGAGCGCTCGCCCCGCCTACCAGCGCCTGCTCGCCGAAATGCAGCGCCAGCAGACGATGGCGCCGACCGATGACGGTATCTGGCGCTTCGACGACGGGGCGGCCTATTATTCGGCGCTCCTGAAGAACTATACCACCACCGATCTCACCGCCGACCAGATCCACGCGATCGGCCTGCGCGAGGTCGAGCGCATTCATAACGAGATGCGCACGATCATGGATCAGGTCGGGTTCGAAGGCGATCTCCAGGATTTCTTCGAATACACCCGCACCGACGATCGCTTCTTCTACGATACGCGCGAAGCCTATCTGGCGGATGCGGAGGCCAAGCTGGACGCGATGGAGGCCCGCCTGCCGGACTTCTTCAATACGCTGCCGAGCGATCCGCTGGTGATCAAGCCGGTCGAAGCGTTCCGCGAAAAAAGCGCGGGCAAGGCCTTCTACCAGCGCCCCGCGCCCGACGGATCGCGGCCGGGGACCTATTACGTCAATCTCTACAATCTCAAGGACATGAGCAAGAACGAGCTCGAAGCGCTCGCCTATCACGAGGGGCTTCCGGGCCACCACCTCCAGCTCTCGATCCAGACCCAATTGGGCGATGTGCCGCCCTTCCGCCGCTTCGGCGGAGTCACTGCCTATAGCGAGGGCTGGGGGCTCTATTCGGAGGAATTGGGCAAGGATATGGGCTTCTATACCGATCCCTATTCCGATTTCGGACGGCTCGGGATGGAACTATGGCGGGCGGCGCGCTTGGTGGTCGATACCGGCATCCACCACAAGCGCTGGAGCCGCGAGCGGGCGATCCAGTACCTCACGGACAACACGCCCAACCCGCCCGGCGATATCGAGAAGGCGATCGAACGCTATATCGTCTATCCGGGGCAGGCGACCGCCTACATGATCGGCAAGCTCAAGATCATGGAACTGCGCGACCGGGCGCAGACCGCGCTGGGCGACGATTTCGACATCCGCGCCTTCCATGACGTGATCCTCAAAACCGGCCCGGTGCCGCTGGCGATCATGGAAGAGAATGTCGACGCCTGGATCGCTGAAGAAAAATAGGCGGAAGCTTTGTTTTGCGAACCCGCCTCCGCTGGGGCGAGTTTTTGTGTTTCGAAGCCACCTCCGTGGCTTCGTCCTCGGTGCTGTTACTCCCTTCGGTCGGGCACCTGCCGGGCGGGCGCGTGCCCTTGCGGTCCGCTGGTCGCGGACCGGACCATTCCAGGCCCAAAGGCTTGGTCGCGGAGCACGGGCCGTAGGCCCGCAAGCGCGACCGCGCGTCCGCAGCGCCGATAGGCGCGAGGATTTCGCATCCCGGCGGGGATGCGGAACACAAACATAATAACGACTCGCAACAAACCGTTTTCGGTTGAAATCGGACCGCATTGCTCCGATTTGGCCAGCATGCGCCTCAGCAATCTCGCCGACTATGCCGTCGTCACCATGCACGCCGCCGCGCGTCATTGCGGTGGCGGGCGGACGAGTGCGGCGGAATTGGCGACGGAAACCGGGCTTCCGGTCCCCACCGTGCAGAAGCTCGTCAGCAAATTGAGCGCGGCGGGTTTGCTGCGTTCGGTGCGCGGGGCGGGTGGCGGATTGCAGCTCGCGCGACCGGCCGCCGCGATCAGTGTTGCCGACATCGTCGAGGCGGTGGAAGGCCCGATCGCTCTGACCGCCTGCGTCGAAGGGCAGGATTGCACGATCGGCCAGGATTGTAGCCTGCGCCCCCACTGGCCCGTCATCAACGGCGCCCTGCGCGGCGCGCTCGCCGGAATACCGCTCACCCAATTGGCCGACGCGCCCGCTCCCCACGCGCCCAAGACACACGCTCCGAAAGAACTGGCATGACCGATACCGTAGACCTTCAGGAACCCGTTCAGGATCAGGACGCCCGCGATGCCGCGGCGCGCGCCGCCGAATACGAATTCGGCTGGCATTCGGATATCGACACCGAATTCGCGCCCAAGGGCCTGAACGAAGACACCGTCAAATATATCTCCGCCAAGAAGAAAGAGCCCGAATGGATGCTCGACTGGCGGCTTAAGGCCTTCCGGCTGTGGAAGGACATGGAAGAGCCGGACTGGGCGAAGCTCGGCTATCCCGAGATCGACTATCAGGACGCCTATTATTACGCCGAGCCCAAGGCCAAGCCGAAGTTGGAATCGCTCGACGAGCTCGATCCCGACATCAAAGCGGTCTACGACAAGCTCGGCATCCCGATCGCGGAGCAGGAAGTGCTGGCGGGCGTCGAAGGCGCGCGCAAGGTCGCGGTGGACGCCGTTTTCGACAGCGTCAGCGTCGCCACCACCTTCCGCAAGGAGCTGGAAGCGGCAGGCGTCATCTTCCGCTCCATCAGCGAAGCGATCCGCGAATATCCCGAGCTGGTGAAGAAGTGGCTCGGCAAGGTGGTGCCGCAGCGCGACAATTACTTCGCGACCTTGAACAGCGCGGTCTTTTCGGACGGCACCTTCGTCTACATCCCCGAAGGCGTGCGCTGCCCGATGGAGCTCAGCACCTATTTCCGCATCAATGCGGAAAACACCGGCCAGTTCGAGCGCACGCTGATCGTGGCGGAGAAGGGTAGCTATGTCAGCTATCTCGAAGGCTGCACCGCGCCGATGCGCGACGAGAACCAGCTGCACGCCGCCGTCGTGGAACTGGTCGCGCTGGACGATGCGGAGATCAAGTATTCGACCGTCCAGAACTGGTATCCCGGCAATGCGGAAGGCAAGGGCGGGATCTACAATTTCGTCACCAAGCGGGGCCTCTGCCAAGGTGCGCGGTCCAAGATCAGCTGGACCCAGGTCGAAACCGGTTCCGCCGTCACGTGGAAATATCCCAGCTGCGTCCTCAATGGCGAGGACAGCGTGGGCGAATTCTACTCGGTCGCGGTGACGAACAATCACCAGCAGGCCGACACCGGCACCAAGATGATCCACAACGGGCGCGGTTCGCGCTCGACCATCATCTCCAAGGGGATTTCGGCGGGCAAGTCGAACAACACCTATCGCGGCCTCGTGCGCGTGGCCGCCAATGCCGACAATGTCCGCAACCGCACCGAATGCGACAGCCTGCTGCTGGGCGACCAATGCGGCGCGCACACCGTGCCCTATATCGAGGTCAAGAATCCCAGCGCCCAGATCGAGCACGAGGCGACCACGTCGAAGATTTCGGACGACCAGCTGTTCTACGCCCAGCAACGCGGCTTGGGCGAGGAAGAGGCGATCGCGCTGATCGTCAACGGCTTCGCCAAGGAAGTGATGAAGCAGTTGCCGATGGAATTCGCGGTGGAAGCGCAGAAGCTGCTGGCGATTTCGCTCGAGGGGAGTGTGGGGTGATGTTTCTTTTGCTTATGAGTGTCCTGGGTATGGCCCAAGCCGCCACCGTTTCGACGGTAGAGGAAATAGAAGAGACGGAGAGCAGCATCGTCACCGTCTCGCGCTCGCTGGACGTTCCCGACGAGATCGTGCCCGCGGTGATGCCGTATATGATGTGTGTCACTGCCAAGCAGTACGATACGGTACAATCCGACGGCGAGCCCGTCGATCTTACTGATCAGCCGGAAAACTGCGATCAATTGCGGACCGATGCCGTCGAGTACGGAGCCGATTTGTATCGAAAGCATGGCGTCGGCGACAATGAAGAGAACAGAAGGAATCGCGTTTTAGCATTTTTGGATGAGTTCGACGATTTCCAGGCTCCTTACATAGCTCCGATGGCTGAACCGGTGACGGAACAGGACTGATGCCGGAGACCGACCGCAAAACCCTCCAGCTTCGCGAACCGTCGGAAACCGACGACACCGCTCCCGCGCTCAAGAAGAAGGGCCGTGGGTGGGAGATTTCGGACAAGCGGCTCGACGTCCTGCACGAACAGGCGCGCGAGCTGCGGCGCCATTCCTCCGAAGCGCACAAGGCGCTCGCCGAGAAGTTCGCCAAGGCGGATATGGGCCGCTATACCTTCAAGCGCTTCGCCGTGGTCGGCAGCGCGATCGTGGACTTCAACTGCCACAATCTCGGCATGGCGATCATGATCGACGAGGAGGGCGCGGATGAAGCGCTGGCGAAACGTCGCGACAAGAGCCTCGAATCGGTCGGCATCCGCGTCATGCGGATCGCCGCCTCCGACATCCTGACGGATATCGACAGCGTGCTCCAGCGCATCACGCTCGGCATGCGCAGCCGCATTGCCGACAAGAAAGAGGCCGCGCGCGCCCATGCCGCGGCCAATCCCAACCAGCATTATTCGCGGCCCCGCAAACCGGGCCCGCATCGCGACCAGACGAGATAACAGACATGCTCGAAATCAAAGACCTCCACGCCGAAATAGACGGCAAGCAAATCCTCAACGGCCTCTCGCTCAGCGTGAATGCGGGCGAGGTCCATGCCATCATGGGCCCCAATGGCGCGGGCAAGTCGACGCTCGCCTATGTGCTCGGCGGAAGGCCGGGATACGAAGTGACCGGCGGCAGCGTGACATTCGCGGGCGAAGACCTGCTCGATCTGGATCCGCACGAGCGCGCGGCGGCGGGACTCTTCATCGGCTTCCAGTATCCGGTCGAAATCCCCGGCGTCTCCAATGTCCAGTTCCTGCGCGAGGCGCTCAACGCCCAGCGTCAGGCGCGCGAGGAAGAGCCGCTGTCGGGCGGCGAATTCCTGAAGCATGCCAAGGAACAGGCGGCTCTGCTCAAGCTCGACATGGAAATGCTCAAGCGGCAGGTGAATGTCGGCTTTTCGGGCGGCGAGAAGAAGCGCGCCGAAATGGTCCAGATGGGCATTCTCGACCCGAAACTGGCCGTTCTGGACGAGACCGATAGCGGGCTCGACATCGATGCGCTGAAGACCGTGGGGAACGGGATCAACGCGATCATGCGCAAGCCCGACAAGGGCGTGCTGCTGATCACGCATTACCAGCGCCTGCTCGATTACGTGAAGCCGGACTTCGTCCATATCCTGTCGCAGGGGCGGATCGTGAAGACGGGCGATGCCGACCTGTCGCAGCGGCTTGAGGCCGAAGGCTATGACGCGGTGATGGCGGAGGCGGCGTGAGCGAAGCGATCATCCTCCCGACGCGGAAAGACGAAGCCTGGCGCTATTCGAACACGGACGCGCTTGCAGGCATGGACCTCGGCACGTTCGACCAATGGCGCGATATCGACGTGGCCGAAGGCGAGACCTTTCGCGACACCATCGTTATCGCCGATGAAGGCGATGCGGTCAGCGACGCCACCGAACTGCGCCGCCTGCGCATCAACGTGCGCAAGAATGCCACCTGCGAGATATTCGGCGTGATCGCCTCGGGCCGGTTGGGCCGGGTCGAAATGGTCGTGTTGGTCGAAGAAGGCGGGCACTTCGAATTCGGCGGCGTCACGCTCGGCGGGCGCGACACGACGCGCGAATTCGTCACCCGCATCGCGCACGATCACCCGAACGCCACCAGCAACCAGGTGGTGCGCGGCGTCCATTGGGGGCAAGGCACCGGCAATTTTCTCGGCCGGATCGACGTCGCGCGCGATGCGCAGAAGGTCGATGCCAAGCAGGACTTCAAGGGCCTGCTCTTGGAGAAGGGCGCGAGCGTGAACTCGGTCCCCCAGCTCGAAATTTATGCCGACGATGTGAAATGCGCCCACGGCGCCACGGTCGGCCAATTGGACGAACAGGCGCGCTATTACATGGCGGCGCGCGGCCTGCCGCCCGAAACCGCGCGCAAGCTGCTGGTCCGCGCCTTTCTCGGCGATGCCTTCGTGGCTCTGGAGGATGAGGAAGAGAGCGAGCGCCTGATGGATGTCGCGCTGGGCAAGCTGGACAAGCATCTGTGAGCGCCAGCCAAACTTCTCCGCTCGTGTCGAGCGAAGTCGAGACACGTCCAGACAAGGGCCTCTCGACTGCGCTCGAGGCGAACGGTGTGCGGGCCGATTTTCCGGGCCTCTTCACCGCCAATGGCAAGCCATGGCATTATCTCGATACCGCCGCGTCGTCGCAAAAGCCGCAAAAGGTGATCGACGCGATGTCGCGCGCGCTAGGTGCGGATTACGCGACCGTGCATCGCGGCGTCTATGGCCGCAGTGCGCAGATGACGCTGGGTTACGAAGCGGCGCGGCGGCGCGTGGCGGATTTCATCGGCGCGGATAGCGAGGACGAAGTGGTCTTCGTGCGCGGTGCGACCGAGGGGATCAACCTTGTCGCCCAGAGCTGGGGAATGGCAAACCTGCGCGAGGGCGACCGGATCGTCCTCTCCATGCTGGAACATCATTCCAATATCGTGCCATGGCAGATGATCGCGGAGCGGACCGGTGCCGTCATCGACGTCTGCCCGCTGACTGAGGATGGGCGGATCGATCTCGGCGCGCTGGAGGATATCCTGACTCCGCGCACGAAGATCGTCTCGCTGGCGCATGTCTCGAACGTGCTCGGATCGGTGCTGGACGCGCGCGCCGCCGCCGATCTGGCGCATTCCGTGGGTGCGAAACTGCTGCTCGACGGGTGCCAGAGCGCGCCGCGCATGGCGCTCGACATGACAGCGCTGGGCTGCGATTTCTATGTTTTCTCCGGCCACAAGCTTTACGGGCCGACCGGGATCGGCGTGTTGTGGGGCCGCAAGGACCTGCTCGAAGCTATGCCGCCCTGGCAGGGTGGCGGCGCGATGATCGAAAAGGTCGAATTCGCGCGCAGCACCTATGCCCCGCCGCCGCAGCGTTTCGAGGCGGGCACGCCGATGATCACCGAAGCGATCGCGCTGCATGCCGCCATCGACTATGTCGCCGAACAGGGGCCGGACAGACTGTTCGCGCACGAAGCCGCGCTGGCGAAGACGCTGCGCGAGGAATTGCGCACACTCAATTCGGTCACTCTGTTCGGGCCTGAGGAAAGCGCGGGAATTGTCTCTTTTGCCATCGAAGGGGTTCATCCGCACGATCTCGGCACCATATTGGACGAAGAAGACGTCGCGATCCGGGCCGGGCATCACTGCGCGCAGCCCCTGATGGAGCATCTGGGCGTACCCGCCACCGCGCGGGCGAGTTTCGGCCTCTATTCCGACGATAGCGACATTGCCGCACTTCTTCGCGGTATCGATCGCACTCTCAAGATTTTCGCGTGAGACCAGATATGAGCACCACCGACACCGATCAGGACCAGGATTTCATTGCGGCCCCCTCGCCGACCGAACAGATTGTGGCGCCCTCGCCGACGGAGCAGGTCGTCGCGCCTTCGAAACCGCCGCGCGCACGTGTTTCGGACGCCGTAGATCCCGAGGAAAGCGCCGGCGCCAAGCTGGAGCGCAAGCGCGACTATCTCGAAGGCTTTCTCCAGAAGAAGCCCGAAGGCGCGAATGCGGGCGAACCGGGCGGCGAGCTGTATGAGAAGGTGATCGCGGCGTTGAAGGAAATCTACGATCCGGAAATCCCGGTCAATATCTACGATCTCGGCCTGATCTACGGAGTCGAGGTGGGGCCCGAAAGCGACGTGATCGTCACCATGACGCTGACGACGCCGCACTGCCCGGTGGCCGAAAGCATGCCGGGCGAAGTCGAACTGCGCGCCGCCAGCGTGCCCGGCGTGCGCGATGCCGAAGTGAATTTGGTCTGGGATCCGCCGTGGAGCCCGGAAAAGATGACCGACGAAGCGCGCCTCGAACTGGGAATGCTATGACCGAGACGAAAACCCGCCCGATGCCCAAGGCCGCCGTCATCCTCACCGAAGCGGCCGAACAGCGCGTCGCCGATCTGATGGCGCGCGCGCCCGACGACGCGATCGGCGTCAAGCTGTCGACCCCGCGCCGGGGCTGTTCGGGCCTCGCCTATTCGGTCGATTACGTCAGCGAGGAAGCGAAGTTCGACGAGAAGATCGAAACCCCCGGCGGCACCTTTTACATCGACGGGGCGAGCGTGCTCTATCTCGTCGGTAGCACGATGGACTGGCGCGAGGACGATTTCACCGCCGGTTTCGTGTTCGAAAATCCCAACGCCAAGGGTGCCTGCGGCTGCGGCGAAAGCTTCATGGTGTAAGCGCGCAACAGCGCTTCAACGCCTGAGCGCGGTCACGCAAGCGGCGCGGTCCACGTCCAGCCCGTCGCTTGCCCGGCGGGCATCGATATAGGTGGCGGTCGGCTCCGCGCCCTGGGTCAGCGGATAGAGATAGACGTCGAGGACGCAGGCCTGTCCGGTGAATTGCAGCTTCACAGCATCGCCTTCGCGCACTTGCAGGCGGGGCGGACCGAACAGATTGGCGAGTGCGCTCGCATTGCTTCCGATCACGCCTTCGAGGCCGGGCATATTCATCACCCGCGGGGGGATGAAAGCGCCGGGCTGGGTGCCAGGTGTCGGCTGCGGCACTGTCATCGGCGGCGGGCTGGTGGGCCGGGGACGCTGTGTCTCGGATGGCGTTCCGGTCGTGCCCGCAGGCGGGGTCGCGACGCAGCCCGAAAGGGCGAGGCCCAAAAAGACGGCGGGCATCGCCATATGAGAAAATTCAAACCGGCGCATGGCGCGGCCTCCCATGGATCAGATGCGTGGCGCTCGCCGCGCCGACAACCGGGGCGAGCAGGTTGAGAAACGGAATGGCGAGTAGCGCCGCCACGATACCGCCCAGGACAAAGCGCGTGATCGCGCCGATGGCCGGGCCGCTATCGCTTCCGCGCGGAGAATGACGCAGCGCCACCATTTCGGTCAGTTCGCGTCCCAGAAGCAGCGCGTTGACGAACCAGAACAACAGCGCGGTGCCGATGCCCGTTACCAGCAGCACCAGCGCGAAGGGCAGGGCGATCAGGTTGAACAGGATCGCGCGCCCTGCGCCGCGTACGCCATTGGCGATGTCTTCGCGCAAGGGCAGCGTCCGCGCGGCTGCCGCGGCTTGCGGATAATGGCGCGCCTCGACCGCCTGGACGATCTCGTCCGCGAAAAGCTGGATCACGGCCAGCGCGACCACGCGAAACAGGAACCACGCCGCCAGCAGGCCGAGCACCAGAGCGACCAAACCTGCCAATCCATCGCTGTAATCGGCAGGGAGATTAGCGACGATCCAGTCCTCGATCACCGCATCGAGCGCCCACCACAGGGCCGCGCCGAGCCCTGCGAAAATCGCCAGCGTCAGGCCTGCGGACTTCGCGAGCACGCGCAGGATCGCGCGGTCGCCGAGCTGGGCGATCGACAGGGCGAGGGCCCGGGGTAGGCTCGTCATTGCAGGCTCGTCATCAGCGGCGCGGAGTGGAAGAGGCGTAGCGCCAAGTCAATCGCGCCCTTGGCCTCGATCCGCCGAACCGCTAACCGCGCGCGATACGATGAATTTTCTCGCTGGAGCATCCATGACCGATACCGCCACCCCGACCCAATACGACGTCATCGCCATTGGCAACGCCATCGTCGACGTAATGGCCCCGTGCGAAGACGCGCTGATCGGCGAACTCGGCCTCAACAAGGGCGGGATGACGCTGGTCGATACCGAACGGGCCGACGAATTGTATGGCGCGATGGGCCCTGCAAAGGAAATCTCCGGCGGATCGGCGGCGAACACGCTGGCGGGCATGGCGGCCTTGGGCGCGAAATGCGCTTTCGTGGGCCAGGTGGCGGACGATCAGCTGGGCGAAGTCTTCACGCACGACATCCGCGCCATCGGCGTCGATTACGAGACGCCCTCTCGCCCTGCCGAGGGCAGCGAGGACAGCCTGCCCACCGCGCGCTGCCTCATCTTCGTGACGCCCGATGGGGAGCGGACGATGAACACGTTTCTGGGCGCGACTCAGTACCTGCCCGCCGAAGCGCTCGACGACGATCTGATCGCCAGCGCGGGCATCCTCTATCTCGAAGGTTATCTCTGGGATCCGGAAGAGCCGCGCCGCGCCATGCGCCGCGCCATCGAGGTTGCGCGCAAAGCGGGCCGCAAGGTCGCCTTCACGGCCAGCGAAAGCTTCGTGATCGATCGCCACGGCGACGATTTCCGCGCGCTGATCGACGAAGGACAGATCGACATCCTGTTCGTCAATGAAACCGAGCTGGCCACGCTGACGGGCGAGGCTGATTTCGACGCAGGCCTCGCCAGTCTCAGCGGCAAGATCCCCACCGTCGTCGCGACGCGCAGCGCCAAAGGCGCAGTCGCCGTGCAGGGGGAAACCCGCGCGGAAGTCCCTGCCGAACCGGTCGACAAGGTGGTCGACACCACGGGTGCGGGCGACCTCTTCGCGGCAGGCTTCCTCACCGGCCATGCGCGCGGCGAGAGCCTTGAAACCTGCCTCACCATGGGCGCGGTCTGCGCGGCGGAAATCATCTCGCATTACGGCGCGCGCAGCGAAGCCGATCTGAAGGCGCTGGTGGCGAAGCGGCTCGGGTAAGCTCTCGCTCGCAGACCTTGACCGGCACACCCTCACCATGACCGACTTCACCGTCACGATAAACACCCTCTACGTGGTGCTGTTCGGGACGGCTGTCATGTGCGTGGCGGCCCTGCTCGCCGGGATGCGGCGCAAGCGCGCGCTTGCCTGGCTGTTCGGGTCGATCGCGATCGGGACGCTCCAGGTCTGGACGATCGGCCTGTCGCGCGGGCCCCTGTTCGACATGGCGAGCGCCACGCTGCTGGTCCCGCTGGCGCTGATCGGCTTCGCCCAGGCGCTGCGCCAGGTCTATCGCCAGCCCTACGGCTATTGGCGCTGGCGCAGCGCGGCTTTCGGCCTGCTGATCGCCGCTTTTGCCGGGACCGTTCTCGAAGTCCCGTATGTGCTCGCTTACGCCGCGATGGTGAGCGGTTTCGCGATGATCGAATGCGAGCTTGCCTATCGCGTATGGAAGGTGAGCCGCAAACGTTGGCTGGATTGGGCCCTCCTCGCCGTTCTGATGGGCGTGGTGGCGGTGGAAGCGAGCCGACTTGTCGTGGTCCCGTCGATTCTTGGCCTCGACATGGGCTTTGCCGAGCTGCGCACTTCGGATGTCGATCGCACCTATCTCGTCGTATTGGGCGCGCTCGAACTGCTGGCCATCGTGCTGATAATCGTGCGCGTGGCGGCCTGGGCGCTGGCGGATATCCGCTTCCGGGCTGAGCGCGATTACCTCACCGGGCTCTACAATCGCGGGACGTTCGAATATCTCGCGCTCGATTCGATCCGGCGCGAACCGGGCGTGCTGATCCTCGCCGATCTCGACCATTTCAAGCGCATCAACGACCGCTACGGCCACGATATGGGCGATGGGGCGATCTGCGTCTTCGCAGACGTGCTGGAAAAGGCGACCGAGCGGCGCAGCGTGTGCGGGCGGATCGGCGGAGAAGAATTCGCGCTGCACCTGCCGCTGGCGACGCTGCAGGATGCGGCCGACATCGCAGAGCGGCTGCGCGGGAGCTTCGCCCAAGCCTGCCGCGAAAGCCTTTCGGTCGAAGAGGATCTGAGCGCGAGCATGGGCTGCGCCGAACATGCGGCGGGCGAGGATCTGTCCGCGATCATGCAGCGCGCCGACGAAGCGCTGTATCGCGCCAAGGAAAAAGGGCGCAACCGTGTCGAACTGGCGGAACGGTTGGCGGCCTGACGCTGCGGCGCCCGGTCAGCCGCGTTCGCGCCGCACCTCGCGCTGGCCGATATCGCGGCGGCAGAAACCTTCGGGGAAATCCACCGCGTCGACCGCGCGATAGGCCGCGGCCTGAGCCTCGCTGGCGGTCCCTCCGAGGGCGGTCACGTTGAGGACGCGGCCGCCATTGGCGGTCAGGGTTTCGCCGTCGCGGGCCGTGCCTGCGTGAAACACCTTGGCCTCATGCGCTTCCGATTCGCCAAGGTCGATCGTGCCGCCCTTTTTGGGTGTGCCGGGATAGCCTTCGGCCGCCATCACCACCGTCAGCGCGAAATCCTTGCTGAAGCGCGGCGGTTCGATCTCCCCCAGCCGCCCTTCGGCGCAGGCGAGCATGATCTCGCCGAGATCGCTGTCCAGCCGCATCATCAGCACCTGACATTCGGGATCGCCGAAACGGACATTGTATTCGATCAGCTGCGGGCCTTCGCTCGTCAGCATCAGCCCGGCATAGAGCACGCCCGAAAACGGGGTGCCCGCCTCGCGCATCGCTGTCACGGTCGGCTCGATGATGGTGCGCATGGCCTGCTCCTGCAGATCGGCGCTCAGCACCGGGGCGGGCGAATACGCGCCCATCCCGCCGGTGTTCGGCCCCAGATCGCCTTCGCCCACGCGCTTGTGATCCTGCGCGGTGCCGAAGGGGACGATGTGAGTGCCATCGGTCAGCGCGAAGAAGCTCGCTTCCTCGCCCGTCAGGAATTGTTCGATCACGACTTCCGCGCCCGCCCCAAGCGCATTGTGGCCGAACTTGCCCTCGAACATGTCCGACAGCGCGTGCTGCGCATCCTCGCGCGTTTCCGCGATCACCACGCCCTTGCCCGCGGCCAGCCCGTCGGCCTTCAGGACGAAGGGCGGATCGAAGCGTTTGAGCGCGCCCCAGGCCGCCTCCAGCGAGGTCGCGCGGATATAGCGCGCGGTGGGAATATCGGCCCGCTCGCACAGATCCTTGGTGAAACCCTTGCTCCCTTCGAGCTGCGCGGCGGCTTTCGACGGGCCGAACACCGGAACGCCGGCATCGCGCAAGGTATCGGCAAGCCCTTCGACCAGCGGAACTTCCGGGCCGACGACCACGAGGCCGATCCCATTCTCGGCGCAGAAGGTCTTCACCGCTTCCTGGTCGCCTATGTCGAGGGCGACGAGCTGCGCATGATCCGCTATCCCCGGATTGCCCGGCGCGGCGAACAGCGTGTCGCCTTCGCCAGCCAGCAGCCGGGATTGCGCCAGCTTCCATGCCAGCGCATGTTCGCGCCCGCCCGAGCCAAGCAACAGGATATTCATGGCCGATTACCTCTCAGACGATAAAACTGACGGCGGGCTGGTAGCGCGGCAGGCGGACGGCGACAACGCCCAGGCCTATTCGATCAGCGAGATATCGAATCTGTTGAAGCGGACCGTGGAGGATCGGTTCGGCTTCGTGCGGCTGCGCGGCGAATTGTCGGGCGTGAAGCGCGCGGCTTCCGGCCATCTCTATTGCGCGCTGAAGGACGAGAAAGCCGTGATCGACGGCGTGATGTGGCGGGGCAATACCCAGCGCCTCCCCTTCAAGCCGGAAGACGGGCTGGAAGTCGTCGCGACGGGCAAGCTGACGACCTATCCCGGACGCTCGAAATACCAGATCGTGATCGAGCGGATGGAACTGGCGGGCGAGGGTGCGCTGCTGGCGCTGCTCGAAAAAACGCGCGCGCGATTGGCGGCGGAGGGTCTGTTCGACGAGCGACGCAAGCGCCCGCTTCCCTTCCTCCCGCGCACGATCGGCGTGGTGACATCGCCCACCGGCGCGGTGATTCGCGACATTCTGCACCGGCTGGCGGACCGGTTTCCCAGCCGCGTGATCGTCTGGCCGGTGCTGGTGCAGGGGCAGGGCGCTGCCGAACAGGTTGCAAGGGCGGTGCAGGGCTTTTCCGGCATGGATGCAGGCGATCCGAACCGGCCCGATCTCGTCATCGTGGCGCGCGGGGGAGGCTCGATCGAGGATCTGTGGAGCTTCAACGAGGAGATCGTGGTCCGCGCCATCGCCGAATCGACAATCCCCACGATCAGCGCGGTCGGGCACGAGACCGACACCACGCTCGCCGATTTCGCCGCCGATGTCCGCGCGCCGACGCCGACCGCGGCTGCGGAACGCGCCGTGCCGGTAAAGGCGGACCTTGCCGCCATGCTCGCCGATCTCGGCCATCGCCAACGACAATGCGCTGCGCGTCCGGTCTCGTTGGGACGTGAGCGGCTCGAGGCGCGCGTACAGCGCATGCCGAAGCTGGAAGCGCTGCTGCAGCCCAAGGCGCAAAGGCTGGATGAGGCAGGCGAGCGTTTGCGGCGCGGCCTGCTCGACCGCGCGGCGGCGGGGCGACAGCGGCTAGGCGAATTGCGGCTGACTCCGTCGGTGTTGCAGAGAAACCTGCGCGATGCGGAACGCGATCTTGCCGCGCCGCGGTTGGCGCCCGCGCTGGTCGAGCGCCGTATAAGCGATTCGCGCGAGAGACTGGCGGGCACGGTGCGCGTGATGCGTTCGCTCGATCCCGATGCCGTGCTGGCGCGCGGCTATGTCCGGGTAACGGGCGCGGACGGCAAAACGCTGACGGACCGCTCGGATGCGGCGAAGGAAGCCGTGCTGACGCTGAAATTCCGCGACGGCGATCTGGCGGCCGTTCCCGCAGGATCGCCCGCCTCCGCCCCTTCCGCGGCGCCCGCCAGGCGTCCCAAGCGCCGAACCGCCGCTCCGCCCGGGCAGGAGGATTTGTTCGGATGAGCGCGGCTTGCTAGGGAGCGGTCCATGTTGATGTCATCCCGAGATCGAAGCGGCGGCGGCGAAGCCCGGCTGCATTACGGCCCCAACGGCTTTCGCGTCCTGCGCGCGGGCACCCACGTGTTCTGCGCGGTCAGCGGACAGGCGATCCCGCTGGAAGAGCTGCGCTATTGGAGCGTCCACCACCAGGAAGCCTATGCCAGCGCCGAAATGGCGACCAAGCGGATGGCGGGTGAATGAAAAGGCGGTGCGGATCGTGACCATCACGAGGCGTGGGCGCGGGTCGCTTGCGGCTGCTGTTACTGCGATTGCGCTGGCCGGGTGCGTGGCAAGCGAGAACGCTCCGCCCGTTACGGAAACGGTCCAGCCGGTGCGGGTCACGCCCACGCCGTCTCCTACACCTTCGCCGCCTCCATCTCCAACGCCTGCGCCGAAGCCCACCCGCGCTCCGGTCTTCACCTTCGACGGCGAACTGACGCAAGGCGGCTGGATTCGCGGCACCGCTCCGGGCAATACGGTGTCGGCCAAGCTCGACGATCAGGAGCTGATCCTCGACGAGGAGGGGCGCTTCTTCGCCGCTTTCGATCGCGATGCGGGAACGCAGGCGAAGCTCACTGCCACTCTGGCCGACGGGCGCGTGATCGCCAGCCCGGTCACGGTCTCCCCGCGCGACTGGAATATCGAGCGCGTGAATGTCGCGCGCACGCCCGGCGGCGCTTCGCAAGCCTTCATGGCGCGGCGCAATCCCGAATTGGAAGCCATCTATCTCTCGCGCCAGAAGCGTACGGGGGCAGAAGGGTGGCGACAGAATTTCGTCTGGCCGGTCAAGGGGCGGATTTCCGGTCGCTTCGGATCGCAGCGCATCTATCGCGGGGAGCCGGGCAGCTACCATTCCGGCCTCGACATCGCGCAGCCGACCGGCACGCCCTTCGTCGCGCCGGCAGATGGCGTGGTGGTGCTGGCGGTCGAGGATTACTCGCTCGAAGGGCAATTGCTCATCATCGACCACGGGCAGGGGCTCAACAGCGCCTTCCTGCACTGTTCGCGCATTCTGGTGCGTGAGGGCGAGCGGGTCACGCAAGGCCAGCATATCGGCGATGTCGGCGCGTCCGGGCGCGCCACCGGGCCGCATCTCCATTGGGGGCTCACCTGGCACGGCGCACGGCTCGATCCGCTGCTCTTCGTCGACCGCTAGGGAAGCCGGTTGCGCCCCCTGCGCGCCTTCCTCGCCGTGGCCGTGGCGCTCGGTCTGGCACCGGGAACGGTGTGGCGCAGCGACGTGCGCCCGATCGATCCGGGCGCGGCCATCGTGTTCACGCCCGCGGATATCGCACCGGACGCACGGCGGCAGGGGCCTCTGCTGCTGACCGGGGCGTGGGCGCTGTCGAGCATGAGTCGCGGCCTCGGCGGGTATTCGGCGCTGATCGCGCGCAGCGACGGCTCGTTGTTGGCGGCCAGCGATGCGGGCGGGTTGCTGGCGATCGAGCGTCCGGGGACGCGGGCGATGGAGGCACGCTTCCTCGCTATTACCGGCAGTGCCGAAAGGGACAAGCGCGACGCGGATGCGGAGGCCATGGCCCACGATCCGGCAAGCGGGCGGATCTGGGCAGCCTATGAGGGCAGCAATGCGATCGAGGCGCTCACGCCCGATCTGGCGCCGATCAGCCGTGTCGAACCCGCAGCCATGGCCGATTGGCGCTCGAACTCCGGCCCCGAATCCTTTGCGCGGCTGGCGGACGGGCGCTTCGTCGCGATCGCCGAGGTCGTGCGCGCGGGCGAGACGTTTAATCGTGGTGTCGTTTTCCCCGACGATCCCACCGCAGGCGCGAAGGGCGAGGAGTTCCGCTTCGCTGCGCCCGAAGGGTTTCGTCCCGTCGATATGACGCAAGTGCCGTCGGGCGAGGTAATGGTTCTGCTCCGCCGGATCGAATGGGCCATCCCCCCGCGTTTCGTCAACGCTATCGTGCGGCTCGATCCGGCAGGTCTCGAACCGGGCACCGTCTGGCGGCCCGAAGAGATGCTGTCTCTGCCGCGTGGTATGCCGAACGACAATTTCGAAGGGATTGCAGCGACCGGACCGGCTGATGGCAAGGCTGGGGGAGAGTCCATCCTCTGGCTGATTTCGGACGACAATTTCTCCGCATTCCAGCGTTCGCTGCTGGTGCGCATTGTCTATTCCGGCCCGGCGCAGACACGCGAAAAGGCGCCCGGAAGCTCCGAGCGCCCTTTACGCAGTCGCTAAGTCAGAAAAGCGAACGGCGCCTCAGGCGGCCGCGGCGGTCGCCTTCTTGAGCTCGCGCTTCACCTTGAGCGCGCGATCCGACAGCTTGGTGTCGCTGGTCTTCATCAGCCAGTTGTCGAGCCCGCCATTGTGCTCGACCGAGCGCAGGCCGTGCGTCGAAACGCGGAACTTGAAGCTGCGATCCAGCTTCTCGCTCATCAGCGTGACGTTCTGCAGATTCGGCAGGAAGACCTTCTTGGTCTTGTTGTTGGCGTGGCTCACATTGTGGCCGACCTGGCGGCCCTTGCCCGTCAGTTCGCAGATGCGCGACATGATCAAATCTCTCGTTCGAATGGATGCGTGCGGAAACTGGCCCGCAGGCGATCAAATAACACCGGTATCCCCGGAAAGCCGCGCGCATAGCCAGCGCATGGCGAATCGTCAAGCGTTTGCCGGGCGCGGGCCGACGAGCTAGGCACCGGTCACGATGAGCGAATGGCCGACCCCCGAACCGATGGCAAGGGCCCTGGCGCTCGCGCGCGAGGCGGCACGGGCGGGTGAAGTCCCGGTCGGCGCGGTGGTGATCCATCGCGGGCAGGTGATCGGCGAAGGTCGCAATGCGCCGCGCCGCGATCACGATCCGACCGCCCATGCGGAGATCGTCGCCATCCGCGCGGCGGCGCAGAAGCTCGGCAACGAGCGGCTCACCGATTGCGATCTGTGGGTCACGCTGGAACCGTGCGCGATGTGCGCGGGCGCGATAGCCCATGCCCGGATCGCGAAGCTCTACTACGCAGCCAGCGATCCCAAGGGCGGCGCGGTCGAACATGGCGCGCGCGTGTTCGACCAGCCGCAATGCCTCCATCGGCCCGAAGTCTATGCGGGGATCGGCGAGAGCGAGGCAGGCGCGATGTTGCGGGAATTCTTTCGCGCGCGGCGCTGAGCAGCGCCGACGGCTAGAGCCCGCGCCAAATTTTGACCTCCGAATCGTCCGCCGGGCCGAGCCGCTGGCGATCGCAGGGCGTCGGCAAGAAGCGCCGGTCGTAGCAGAGCCGCAATTCTTCCAGCCATCCGCGTTCGTTCAGCTTGATGCCCACCGCATCGGTACGCCAACCGCGATTGGCGGCGACGAACCAGTCGCGCACATCGCCCGCGCTGAGATCGGGTTTGCGCGAGAGGCGGTCGAAATCGGGCCAGCGCAGCGAATCGAACAGGATGTTGCTGACGCGGTAATAGGTTTGCGGCTGGCGCGTCATGCAGGCGCCGTGCTTGGCCCATTGCCGGGCGACGAGGCGCGTGGACGGACTGCGGCAGAGCTGGCGTGCGACGGTCTGCGCCGAAGGGCGTGCGCGTGTGGCGCACCATTGCGGCCAGCTGCGCGCACCATCGGGCCACAGGCCGTGAAGGACGAAGCCGAATCGCCCCGCGTGGCCCGAACATTGCCGCGCCTGCCCGCGATCGTTCTCGCGCATGCGGCAGAATTCGGGCGACCAGCTCAGCGCCAGCGTATAGCCGGTGACGGGCGCGCTACGTGCCGGCCCGTCGCGTTCGATCGCGGGAACGCTCGCCGTGCGCGGCAGGGAACACTGATAGGCCTGAGCCGATAGCGGCGCGGCAAGCAGCAGCGAACCGGCGAGGCAGACAGCGCGCAAGAATCGCGAGCCGGACCTACTCCGTGCGAGATCCGTCATCGTCGCTCTTCGCAGCCAGCCACGCGGTCGCCTCGGGCTGAAACAGGAAATAGAGCGAGGCGATTACCATCAAGGAGCTGATTATTCCGAAGATCAGATTCAGCGAGGCGATCTCCCCACTGGCCAGCGCCGTCCCCAGCGACAGCAGGCCCCATGCGACGAACAGCACGATGATCCATTTGACGAAGCCGATCCGCAAAACGGACACCAGAAACCACAACGCGACATTGATCGCCACGCCGACCAGCATACTACCGATCAGCAATCCGTTCGCAGCGCCTTCCAGTCCGCCCGCGGCAAGCTCCGCATTGGCCTGGTCGGCGATCGCTCCGTAATTCAGCGCAAAGCCCAGCAGGCCAACGGCCACCGAGCCGAGATAAAGCCAGTCGAATTTTTTGATTGCTGCCGGTTTCATGCGTTTTGCCCTCCCCTTCGGACCGCAGTGATGGCGCGATTTTACAGGGGCGTAAAGTCGAGACCGATATCGGCGGCGGGTGCGCTTTGGGTGAGGCGGCCGACAGAGACGTAATCGACGCCCGTCGCCGCTTTGGCGCGGATCGTGTCGAGCGCGATGCCGCCGCTCGCTTCGGTGGGAACGCGACCCGCCACGAGCGAGACCGCTTCGCGCAGCGTGGGCGGCTCCATATTGTCGAGCAGCAGCCGGGTCGCGCCAGCCTCCAGCGCAGGTTCGATCTGGTCGATCCGGTCGACCTCGCAGATGATCTCGGAAACGCCCGCATCGACCGCGCGGCGCACCGCCTCGCCCACGCTGCCTGCGACGAGGACGTGGTTGTCCTTGATCATGGCCGCATCCCACAGCCCCATGCGGTGATTGGACCCGCCGCCCATCCGAACCGCGTATTTTTCGAGCAGGCGCAGGCCCGGAATGGTCTTGCGCGTGTCGAGCAGAGTGCAGTCGGGATTGTCCATCGCCGCGACGTATTCGGCCACCATCGTGGCGATGCCGGAAAGGTGCTGGACGGTATTGAGAGCGCTGCGCTCCGCCGTCAGCATGGCGCGGGCATTGCCGGTCAGCCGCATCAGATCGGTGCCGGGCGCGACCGCCGCGCCTTCTTCGACAAGGATCGCGATCTCCATTTCGGGGTCGAGCGCACGGAAGAACGCGGCGGCCACCGGCAAGCCCGCCACGCGGATCGGATCGCGACTGTCCATCACGCCCGAAAAGCGCGCCTCGGCGGGAATCACGCTTTCACTGGTAACGTCGCGCCCGCCATCGGGCAGGCATTCGCCCAGATCTTCCGCCAGCGTCTCGCGCACGAAACGGTCGAGGTCGAAACCGGGCAGGCTCCAGTCGGGAAGGCTCATTCGGTTTCTCCTTCGGGGACCGGATCGGGATGTTTCACCACGCCGCGCTGTTCGCTCATGATCGCCCAGCCGGTCAGGAACAGGCCTGCCAGCAGCGGACCGACGACGATCCCGCTGAGGCCCAGCGTGGCGATGCCGCCCAGCGTGGTCAGCAACACGACCCAATCGGGAATGCCCGTGTCGCGGCCCACCAGAATCGGACGAAGGATATTGTCCGCCATTCCGATCACGCCGACGCCCGATCCGATCACGACTGCCGTCTGCCAGTATTCGCCGATCGCGGCGAGATAGACGGCGACCGGAATCCATACGATGGCCGGACCGAGCGCAGGCAGCAGCGAGAAGATCGCCATCAGCACGCCGAACAGCGCAGCGGCGGGCATGCCGACGATCGCGAAGGTGATCGCGCCGAGCGCGCCTTGGACCATTCCGACGACGACCGAACCCTTGATCGTGGCGCGCACGACGACTGCGAACCGCTCTGCCAGCGCATGCGCCGTCTTGGGTTCGAGGGGGAGCGCATCGCGGATCGCCGGGCCGATCCGCTGCCCGTCGCGCAGGAGGAAATAGAGGACGTAGAGCCCGACGCCGAGCGACAGCACGAACGAGAACGCGCTGCCCCCGATGGACAGTGCCGATCGTCCGGCGATCACCAGCGCTTCCTCGGTGAATTCGGACACGCGCTGCTGCAACACGCGGAAATCGCCGTAACCGGCGCCGTCGATCATGCGCTGCCAGCTGAAGGGGAGCGCATCGTGGACCCGGTCGAAGGCGGCGGCGGGGTCGATCTGCTGGCTCTGTATCGCCAGATAAAGCCGCGTCGCCTGCTCGATCACGATATTGCCGATCCAGATTGCCGGCACGATCACCACGGCAAAGATGATCAGAAGAGTAAGGATCGCCGCGCGATTGCTCCCGCCCAGATTGCGCTGCAGGGTCAGGAACAGCGGCTGGAAGATGATCGCGGCGAGCGCGGCCCACAGGATCGCGGAGGCAAACGGCCAGGATACCCAGATCAGGCCGACGGTCACGAGCGCGAGGAAGAGGATAAATCCGCCGCGCTCTATGCGCGGACGATGCGCATGACTGCGCCGCGCCATGTCGTCGCTCATGCGGTCTGCCCCCCGAATCGCGCGGTTATCAATGGACGAAACGCGCGACGACATCGCGATAGCTGCGGCTGACCTTCACTTCGGCGCCCGATTCGAGGACGAGGAAGCATTCGCCATTGGTGTGCGGCTTCACCTGCCGGACCTGGTCCAGATTGACGATGGTCGAACGGTGGACGCGCTGGAACTTGCGCGGGTCGAGGCGGCGTTCGAGATCCTTCATCGTTTCGCGCAGGATCAGCGAATTGTCGCCGGTATAGATGCACATGTAATCGCCCGCGGCCTCGATATGCTCGATCGTGCCGACTTCGACGCGGAAGATCTGGCCGCGATCCTTGACGTTGATAAGCTTTTCATACCGCCCGGCGGCATCCGCGTCCTCGCCGGTGAATTCCTCGGCCGCTTCTGGCGCGACCTCCGATAGCACGTTCATCAGCTTTTCGGCCTCTTCGGAGGATTTCTTCTCCGACAGGCGCACGCGGACGCGCTCGATCGTGTCGGCCAGTTTGTCCTCGTCCACCGGCTTCATCAGGTAATTGACCGCATTGGCCTCGAACGCTCGGATGGCGTGTTCCTGAAAGGCGGTGACGAACACGAACAGCGGCGGATCGATTTCCATCACCCCCTGCACCACCGAAAACCCGTCGAAACCGGGCATCTGGATGTCGAGGAAGACGAGATCGGGCTTCTGCGTCTTGATCGCGCGGATCGCTTCGCGCCCGTTCTGGCAGGTGTCGATCACCTCGACGTCCTCGAACGGTTCCAGGCGAACCTGGAGGCCTTGAATGGCGAGTTTCTCGTCGTCGACGATGAGCGTGCGGATGGTCATGCTGGGGAGGCTTTCTCAGGGGGCAGGGCAGAAACCGATGAGGGGGGTATCGGTTGCCGCGCCTGCGGTGTGGAAGTGGATTTGGAAGCGGAGGGCGCGGAGTCTTCCGCGGCTTCGTAGGGAATCTCGATCATGACGGTGAAACCGCCGCTGTCGGGAGAGCGGATTTCGAAGCGATGGTCCTCGCCATAGGCCTGGGCCAGCCGGTCGCGGATATTGGCAAGGCCCACTCCGGTCGAGGTGGTGCGGCGCGAGCGTTCGAGCATTCCATCGGGAATGCCGCCGGGACTACCGGTTTCCGGGCGCACGGTGTGATGGATGCCCGGCCCTGTATCGGTGACCGTTACGCGCAGGCGGCTGCCCGCGATCTGGGCGACCAGCGATATCGTCGCGCCTTCTTCCTGCGGCGATACGCCGTATTTGATTGCGTTTTCGACCAGCGGTTGCAGCAGCATCGACGGGATGCAGGCATCGCTCGCGCCCGGTTCGATGCGAAAATCGGTCTGCAACCGATCCTCGAACCGCATCCGTTCGATATCGAGATAGAGTTTCAGCATCTCCACCTCCTGCTCCACCGTCACCTTGCCGCCCGGTTCGCTGACGAGCGTATGACGCAGGAAGCTGGACAGGCGCGTCAGCATCGCATTGGCGGGCGCGGTCTGTTTCAGCAGCACCAGTGTGCTGATCGAATTCAGCGTGTTGAACAGAAAATGGGGGTTCAGCTGATAGCGCAGCATGGCGAGCTGCGCGCTGGTGGCCTGCATTTCCAGCCGCTCCAGCCGATCGGCCTGTTCCTCGACCTGGAGGAAGTAATTGATCGCGAAATACAGCGCCGACCACGCGCCCAGCAGCGTCAGCGGCCAGATCAGAAAGCCGATATAGAGCGCGACGAAATCGCCATCGAAACTGGCGCGGGTAAGGCTGGTGACCCATGCGATGATGAAAGTGAAGATGCCCACGCCCACGAACAGGACCAGCACGGTCGACGCCCAGGTGACGAGCGGACGGACCGAGATCAGCCGCTGGTAGATGACCGAAAGGACGAGGCTGATCGAAAAGCCCGTTACCGCCTCGATCGCGACATTGACCAGGAAGCTCCAATCCTGCCCGCCCACCAGACCCGTGATCGCGCGCAAGAGAAACGCACCGCCCCAGCCCGCGCTCTGGAGCGTCCAGAACGCGCGGTTCTTGTCCGCGAAGAACGGGGTCGGCTGGATGGGCAGGACGGCCATTATGCCCTCGCTTTAGACCATTTGCCGCAAGGCTGACCAGCCGCAAGCCTGCGCCTTTCCAGCCGGAGCGAGCGAGAGATGCGGCGGAAGCGGTCGAAAGGGCGCTTCTTGCCGTGCCGGAACCGATCCGAAACACAGTGGCGGCCAGCCGGACGCATAAGGCGACAGCCGAATTCCCCCTAGTCCGGTATCGCCATCCGCACGAACCGCCGCGACCAGTCCGCCTCGCCATCCTCGGCCAGCGCGGCTTCCAGCGTCGCGATCTCCGCTTCGATGAATTCGACGCGTTCGTCCCAACCGTCATGGCTGCGATCGCGCAGCAGGCCGCCGCCATATTTCGGACCCCAGCGCGTCATGAAGCGAGCTGCGGCGCGCGGATCGTAACCGGCATTGTAAAGCAACCACGGCATCATCCGGTCGGCATCGCGCTCGGTCAGGCGGACGAGGCCCTGGCTGCGTCCAACCCTGTCGAACATCTTTCGATGGCCGAGAAGATTGTGCGCCAGTTCGTGCGCGACTGCGGCGGCGAACTGGTCTTCGGGATAGGAGAATCCGGCGAAACCGCGACCGAAGATGACGCGGCTGCCATCCGCGACGGCGCGCTTGCCTCCGTCCAGCACTTCGAAGCGGCTGGGGCAGGCGGGCACGCCGGTCACGGTCGCTTCTCTCGGCAACTCGCCCTTGGCGACCCAGCCGATCCGGATCGGGCCTTGCGCCAGCGCCTCGTCCAGCGAGGCGTTGATGTCCACCATCCGCTCCCAGCGCGGATCGCTCGGCGGATATGTCTCGGCGAGGAGAGCGCCGTTCAGATGGAGCAAGCCGGCATTGCGCGTAAGGCCCGCTGCGACTGCGGGCGATTCCGGCGCCAGCGCCTGGACCGCGATATCGCCGGCCAGATCCAGTTCGGCCCGCACCCGATCGGGCTTTCCGTAGGCAGCGGCATCGTGGAACAGCGCGCCGATCGCGGGCCGGGCATCGGCGCAATAAGGGGCGTTCGCCGTCACGAGCTTCCAGCCGATGCGGAAGAGCTGGATATCGCGCGCCTGCAACGCCTCGATCTCGGTCAGCTTGTCGGCTTGCGCGCGAGCGGGTGCCGCCCCGACCAGTCCGAGAGCCAAAACGATCGCTGCGGCAAACCGCATCAGCTCTTGTCCGCCGTGCCGGTGTCCTGCGCCAGCGCATCGGCCAGTGCGTCATACCCCACCGCGCCTTCCAGCACGCGCCCGCCCGCGACCCAGCTCGGCGTGCCGGAAAAGCCCAGCTGGCGAGCAAAACCCATCGTGCGGGCGAGTTCGGCGGTTACTGCATCGCTTGCAGCGTCGGTGCGAGCGCGTTGCAGGTCCAGTCCCGCCTGTCGCGCGGCCTGCTCTACCGTCTCGGGAGTCGGTGGGCCGAGCGCGAACATGGCCTTGTAGAAAGCTGGATATTTGCCCTGCATCGCTGCGGCGAGGGCCATGCGCGCGGCCTCTTCGCTGCCCTCGAAGATCGGCCATTCGCGCACCACCACCTTCACTTGTGGATCCTCGGCGATCAGCCGGGCGATGTCCGGCTCGCTCGCCTTGCAATAAGTGCAGCCGTAATCGGTGAACTTGACCAGCGTGCGCGTGCCTTCGGGATTGCCGAGCACTGCGCCGGGGAAGGGTTCGGTGACTTCGTCCGCCACGCTAGCCAGCCGATCCTGGGCCTGCTGCGCCTGGAAGGCTTCGGCCATTTCCGGCAGAATGTCCGGATTGGCGACGAGATAGCTGCGCGTCTGCGAATGGCCCAGCCCGGTAACGGACCAGAGCGCCGCCCCGGCAAAACCGGCCACCAGCGCGATCAGCGCCGTCAGGAAATATTGCCGCATAAATTCTTGGCCCCTCAGCGCTTGTCCATCTGCTGTTCCAGCAGCGCGCGCGCCTGCATGCCGACATCCTGCGCGCGCAGCCAGTCCGGCGATCCGTTCGGCAGGCCCGCCTCCGCCGCCTGCGCGCTGCGCAGCGCCATCGCGTACTGGCGGCTCATCACCTGTTGTTCCGCGCTGGCGAGGCGCGCGCGGGGCAGATCGCCGCGCGCCGCATAGACCATGCCGAGCTGATACCAGGCGAACGGATTGTACCGATCCCGCGCCACCGAAGCGCGCAGCACCTGCTCCGCCTCTTCGAAATGGTCTTTATCCTCGGTCGCGATCAAAGCGTGGCCGAACATCGAAGAGATCAGCGGATCGGCCAGCGTCAGTTCGGTCGCCTTGCGCAGCGGTTCGAGCGCTTCTTCCGGGCGCCCCGATTCGAGCAGCACCTGCCCCTTCAGTTCGAGGAAATAGGGATCGTCCGGCGCACTTGCGAGCAGCGATTCGGTTTCGGACAGAGCGCGATCGACCTGCGCGGACTTATGATAGGCATAGGCGCGGGCATAGCGCGCGGGCAGGGTCTGGTCGGTCTGCGGATAATCGCGCAAGGTGTAGCGCGGCTCCGCGATATAGCCTTTCAGCTTGGCCTTCACCCGCGCGAACTCGCTCTCCCATTCGGAATTGAGCGGCGCATCCCAGGCCGGGTCTTTTTCATACACGCCGCGCAAAGTCGCGATGCGATCGCCCGAAAGCGGGTGCGTGCGCGTGAACGCCGCATCGTCGGACTGGCTGTAGCCATAGCGGTATTCGCGGTTCTGCAATTTGCCGAAGAAGCTCAGCGATCCGCGCCCGGAAATCCCGGCATCGGACAGATATTGGGCGCCCGCCATGTCGGCGCTGCTTTCCTGCACGCGAGTGAAGGCTAGGAACTGGCCCAGCGCCGCCCGCTGCCCCATCATCATCGCCGCCATTGCGGCTTCCCCCGCCCCGGCCAGCGCGGCACCGATCCCGGCGAGAAGGGAGAGCAGGGTTATCCCGCTCGCCGCCTTCATGCCCTCGCCGTAGCGCACGATGTGGCCGCCGGTGATATGGCCCAATTCGTGCGCGATAACGCCCTGGACTTCATTGGCGGTGTCCGCCGCATCGATCAGGCCGGAATGGATATAGACCGCCTGCCCGCCCGCCACGAAGGCGTTGATACTGGGATCGTTGATCAGGACGATATCGACATTGCCGGGTTCGAGCCCGGCGGCTTCCACCAGCGGTTCCGAAATGTCGCGCAGGAACGCTTCGGTCTCCGCATCGCGCAGGATCGACTGGGCGGCGACGGGCTGCGCGCTCGCGAGCGTGAGCGCGACGAAGGCGAGCAGGAAGGAGAGAGCGCGCATGGCGAGCGTGCTAGCGGGTTTTGCCCTGAACCGGAACTGAAGCCTGCCCTTGCGGCCCCGTGCGGTTCGCCACGAAGGCGAGAATCGGATCGAGCACCTTGTGGCCCTGCGCGAAGGGTTTGGAGAGGCCCATCACGATCCCGGCATGGCTCATCACGTCGAATTCGATCAGCTCGACCGCGCCGCCAACCGCTTCGATGGCGGCGGCCAGATTGCGCGCATTATAGGGGCGCACGGTCTCGTCGGCGGTTCCGTGCATCAGCAGGAGCGGGGGCGCACCGGCGAGCGTTTCGCGTGTGGCATAGGCGATCGGCTGAGTGATGCGTCCGTCGGCGACATGGCCGAAGGCGTTCTTCGAGGATTCGGTGTCGAAGGGATAGAAATCCGCCGGACCCGCCAGGCTGACGATGCCTGCAACGCTGTCGCGCGGGACGCCCGCCGCGCGCAGGAATTGCGGATCGAGGCCGAGCATAAGGACATTATACGCGCCTGCGGAATGGCCGATCAGGACCGCGCGCCCGGCATCGACATTCGTCTCGCCCGCATGGCTGCGCACCCAGGCAAGGCCGTTCGCGCTGTCCTCCAGCATGGCGGGATAGCGCCCTTCCGGCACCAGCCGATAGCCGACCACCGCGGTGGCAATTCCCCGCTCTCCCAGACTGCGCGCGACGAAGCGATAATCCTCCGGCGCGCCCGAATTCCAGCCGCCGCCATGGATGAACACGGCGAGTGGGAAGCCGCCCGCGGGCGCTTCGCCTTCCGGCACCCAGATTTCGGCCCGCTGCGCTTCGGCGGGACCGTAGCTGCCCCGTGCCGCCAGTTCGACATTGCGATCGCGAGGAAAGCGCGCGTCGATCCAATCGAGCGTACCTGCCGATCCCGCCGCCAAGGCCCAACGCCACAGGGCAAAGCCCGCCAGCGCCAGCAGCGCGATCACGATCAGGGTCCAGCCCATCTTTCCCGGTCTCCGCCGTGTTGCGCTCATATCGCCCCCTCTTCCGCCGCGACCGTATCGCCTTTTCCGGTCCGGTCCACCATGCGAACGATCTCTTCCGCCTCGCCGTCCTGCGACAGCCCGATCGAGCCGAGAAACTGGTGGCCGGTCTCGTAATCGTCGCCGAGCCACAACGGCACGTTCGCCGATTCGATCGTCGCCTTCGCCTCGCGCTCTTCGGGCGTGAAGGGATCGCCCGCGCGGCGGATGAAGACCGCGCGAATGCGACCGGGATGGTCGGCCACGACCTTGGCGAAAGCCACGAGATCGCCCTGCGTATCGTCACCGATCAGAGCGAAGCGCATATCGGGATAGGTTTCGATGATCCGGTGGATCGCTTCCGTCTTATGCGCGCCATGGCTGCCCGATCCGAAGGTTTCGCGGTTCAGCCCCCAATCGCGCAGCATCAGCGGGCCGAGCGGCAATTTGCGGCTCTTCATGAAGGCGACGAGATAGGAAAACAGGTTCCAGGGGCTGGAGCTGACATAGAAGAAGGGATGGTGCGTCGCGGGCAGGCGCTCGCCCGCCGAACCGTCCCCTTCCATCAGAACCGCGCCGCCGCCCAGCGCGGTGTAGAAGACGTCCGCTTGCGGCACGAGCAGGCGCTCGTCGGGCATCTGCATCAGGACTCGCCGCCAATTTCGGGCGATGGCGCGCAGATTGCCGGTTATGCCGGTTTCGATCACCGTATCGTCGATATCGCTGATGACGCCCAAGGCCGCATCGCGTCCGGGGACGAGGACATGGCCGTCCACCGCCTGTCCGCCCTCGCGATTGTCCCAGTGGAAAGTGACCACTTCCCACACCGTGGTTTCAGAGAGGTCGGCGGGCGGATCGAGCGCGATGTCGAATTGGGCGTAGCCCTCATCGTCGGTGAGGGCGCTATGGCGGTGTGATCTTCCGTCGGCGTGGCGCAGTTCCAGCTCGACCGTCACGTCCGCCACCTCGCGCGAGGCGAATTGGGAGATCATGGTGCGAAAGGCCTGCCAGCGCCCGCTGGCCCGGAACCGCGCACTTGCATCGCGCTTGCCCGAACGAAGGGCGCGGCATGAAATCGTCAGGCGGTCGCGATTGCGAAAGCCGAAATAGGGCTGGATGCGGATCGGAGGCGCGCGAAAGGGGGCGATGGGCATGAGGCGGCGCTAGCGGCCTGCGCCCGCGCTGTTAAGTCTCTGCGCCCTCGCGCTTCGCGGCAAGCGCGGTCAGGCGAGCTTGCGCGCAGCGCGCTCGATCAGCGCGATATCCTCGGGCACTTCCCCGATCACATCGAGCGTCCCGGTCTCGTCCCTGCGGATCACGACGAGCGCGAATTCCGGGCCGTCGGGCGCGAGGTCGGCCAGATCGATCGGGTCCATCCGGCGGAGGATTTCCGCCAGCTCCGCGCGCACCGCAGGCGCGTCCAGCGCGGGCTTGCCCGCTTCTTCGCGGCGCAGGCGGCGTTCTTCGCGCACCACGCCCTTGAGCCCGCCTTCAGCTTCCATGAGGAATCGGGCGAGCGAGCCGCGTGCAAGCTTGGTGCGATGGGCATGCGACAGCACTGCGGCATATTCGGTCAGGCGGGTCTTGTCGTAATCGGCGCCGAAGACCAGTTTGACCACCGGAGTCATCGGCGCGCGATCCTGCACGGTCAGGCCGTTATCGGCGATGATTTCGGCAAAGCCTTCGGGATCCGATTGCGCTTCCAGGCTGAAATCGTAGGCGCGCCCGACAGCGTTGTAGAGGGCGGTCCGGCTGCGGTCTTCGCTCGACTGTGCGGCATGGGCCAGGTCGCGCGCTTCGGCGAGGCAGTCGTAAAGGCCTTCAGGTTCGCTGTGGTCCAGCTCGACGGGCGCCGCCTCTTCGAACGGCTGGACCACCGGTTCGGGCTCGTAGGCCTGGGGGATCGGCGCCGCGGAAGGCTCGGGGAAGTCGCCCATGGTGTTCTGGGACGGCATGATCACTTCGCTCGCGCGCCGCGTGCCGCGCGACACCAGCGAGGCGAGGCCTAGACCGACGCCATCGTCGGCCAGCGGATCGACGACATCGTCCACATCCTCGTAATCGGGCTCGTCCCATTCCTCGGCCAAGCCGTAATCGCTTGCGCGCTCGCCTATCGCCCAGCTTTCACTGTCGTCGCTTTCAGCCTCTTCGCCAGACGGATCCGGCTCGCTTTCCGCTTCTGCCGCGTAATCGGGTGTGGGCAGAGCAGGGCGCTTGGTGCGGGCGGGCCGATCTGGCGAAGCGGTGCCGAACGATGGGCGGGGAAGGATATCCACCTTGGCGTCGGGTTCGTCTTCGCTCTCGTCTTCGCTCGGGGCAAAAGTGCCCAGTTCGAGCACGTCCTCCTGCGCTTCGCTCGCCAGAGAAACCCCTTCCAGGGCCTGGCCGATCTCCAGCAGCAATTCGTCGGCCATCGCCTGGTCGGCGAGTTCCTTCCAATTGATGACGCCATAGATGAAGTCGATCTTCGCAGGCTCGCCCGTGGCGCTATTTTCGTCCGGCTCGCTCGAATAGGGAAGCAGGATACCGCGATAAAGCGCGGTGTTGCCACGCTCGTTCAGAAACTCCGCCTCGAACCCGATGGGGGCCTGATTGGCGAGGATCTGCATGTAATGGTCGGTAATCCGGCTCAACAGCGATCGGCTGGGAACGTCCGACAGGCGCGCCATTGCGTCATCTGCGCTACATTCCTTGGCTAGTTCCGCGCCGATATGGCGCAGCACCGGATCGTCCAGCCCGTCGGAGAAATCGAGCAGCACCGAATAGGGGCCGAAATCCTCGATCGATTCGGGGTCGAGCGTGTCGATCGAGGGAAAGGCATTGTCGCCAAGCTGGCTCGCCCAGAGATTGTAGGCGCGCACCTGCATGCGGCGCTCGTCCTGTCCGACCGGGCTGGGCGGCCCGAAATCGTCGCTGTCGTCGTCTTCGTAAGCGCTCTCGTCGTCGAGATCGAAGGGATCGGCGAGCGGATCGCTGTGCCGATCGGGTTCGAAGCCCCCGTCATGCGCGCCGAATTCGCCGCCAAGCCTGTCCATCGCCGGTACCGCCCCAATTCCATTGCAAATCAGGGTCCGCTTGTGGCGCGTGCGTGGTAAAGATACGATTAAACATGCCGGGGCGCGAAACCGCCGGCCCGTTTCGCTTCAGAGCATATACCGCATCTTGATCGGCAGAGTGCGCGGCGCGCGATCGATCTGGACCGCCGCATCGTCGAACACCGGCGGGCCCATCTGCACTTTCGCATCGCGCGAGAAGCCGAATCCCTCCTTGGGCATCATGCCCAGCGCCCGATCCGCCTTGCCGTTCGCGTTCTCGTCATGGAGTAGCGCCACGGCGTAGCGGCCGGGAGCCACATCGGCGAAACGCATGGTGACCGTGCCGCCATGCGCGTCCACGATCGCGCTGTAGGCATGCGCATCGCCGCGGCATTTGGGAAAGCGCGCCGGATCGCGAGTCATGCAGGCTCTCACCACGCCCTTCGCATTGCGCAGATCGCTGATCGCAAGCGTGACGGTGGTGCCCGTGTCGGGTGTCGCCTGCGGCGCCGCACCCGCCACGAGACATGCCGCCAGCGGAAGCGCCGCCAGTCTAAGGCCGCTCCGCGCCGTCATGCGTTGGGACTCAGGCCCCGATCGGTCCCGCACAAGCGATCCCAGAAGCGAAAATACAGTCCGTAATTGCATCGATACTCTTCATGATGACGCTGGTGATGGCTCGCCGTTATCAGCCACCCGCCTAATTTCGAATGAACCAGACGGCGCGGAAACATCTCCCACCCCATGTGGTTCGTCACGCCCATCACCGTCATCACGCCGAGCACCACGCCCAGCATCGCGACGTGGATCGGGATGAGGAAGACCAGCGTCGGGATGACCACGGCCCCGGTCAACGCCTCGTAAGGGTGGAAGCTCATCGCCGCCCAGGCGGTGGGCGGGCGGCTCGCATGGTGGACCGCGTGCATCTTTCGAAACACCTTGGGGCGGTGCATCCAGCGGTGGGTCCAATAGAACCAGGTGTCGTGCGCGAAGAGGTAAAGCAGAACCGAAACGGGCGCATACCAAAGCGGATAAGCGCTCCAGTCTTCGTAGATGCGCGTCCATCCCCGCTCCTGCCAGCCCCAGGCGACCAGGCCCGCTGGTATGCCGAAAACGGCCGCCGATACCAGCGACCAGCCGATCTCGCGCCGCATCTGCGGGCCGAGCCGGTCGTGGATGCCCGGCACCCGCCGCGCGCTGATCCAGGCGAACAGGCCGCTCGACGCGAAATAGCGCACAGCGACGATCGCGGTCATCGAAAGGACGGAGAGGAGGATGGCGAGCGACGTCACGGCGCCGCTATGCCGCAATCCTGCCGTAACGAGAAGGGCTTGCGCCGATTCGTCAGGCGATGTCGCCGGTTCCCCACGGTGCGCATTCGGGATCGGCGGCAACGGTGAGGCGCCGCAGCGCCGTGCGCGACAAGCGCTCGATCTCCACCTTGCGCCGCGCTGCGGCCAGCGGATTGAGCGGCGCGGGCCGCAGGATTTCCGCATCGTAGCCATCCGCCACGATCACGCCGCAGCAATCGGGTCGATAATCCTCGCTGTCGAGCGGGCTGCGATCGAGGCCCGGCGGGACACCCCAGAAGAACCGGTCGCAATGGTCGAGATAGTCGGGCCATTTCCCATCGCCGAGCAGATCGCCGCGCTGCACCTTGACCTCCACGATCACGACCCGGCCTTTCGCATCGACACCCATCAGATCGGCGCGCCGCCCGTTGCGCAGCGGCATTTCCGGCAGGCACCAGATGCCGTTGCGCGCAAACAGCCGCATGATCCCGCGGCACACATCGCGCGCGATCGGAGCATCGGCTGAATCGTCGAGCGGGGGGTTCGATCGCTCCGGCGATCGGGCGAGGGCGGCTGATTCGGGCATGGCGCTTTGGCTGGAACAAAATGCGAACCAGGTCAAGCGCGCGTGGGGCTATGCCGCCAGCCGTTCGGGCTCCAGCACGGCCAGGATCGCAGCGCGCGCGCCATGGAATTCGCGCCACAGGGTCAGGGCCGCAGGCGTTGTGTCGGCCCCGGTTCCTGCCGCCACGATCAGCGCGCGCAGGCCGGTCTGCATGACGTAGCCCAGATCCTCGATCCCGGTCGCGATCTCTTCGCCGCGCCATCCCGCCAATTGCGATGCCCGCGCCGGGAATTGCGCGATGGCGGGATCGAAGCTTTCGTGGCCAAGCTGCGCGAGTTCGGCAACGGCATCGGCCGCCGCATGCACCGCTTCCCACCGCGCGGCGAGCAATTCGGCACGCGCGGTGTCGGCTCCGCCATCGGGAGCGGCGCCAAGCGGCGGAAGCATGGTCGCTCCGGCCAGATCGAATTCGTGATTGATCGCGGACATGAACGAAAGAGTAGCGCGAACAGGCTTACCGAATTCCTAAGAGCCGATCTGCCGGGGCCGATCGGCGGCCAGCGCACGAAGCCTCTGGCGCCCAGCCCCCGCCTTTGCTAGAGGCCCGCCGCTCGGCACCCGTAGCTCAGCTGGATAGAGCGCTGCCCTCCGAAGGCAGAGGCCACAGGTTCGAATCCTGTCGGGTGCGCCAGCTTCATTCGATGGTTTGGACGTTTGCGGCTGATTGTTCATGCAGTCGGAACCCTGATATATCCTTTCAGGACGCCTCCCCTTCGTTTGAAGCGCAGCAGGTTCAGCGCAAGTGCGAGCAGGCAAACTGCCCAGAAGATCGCGACGAACGGCGCTCCATTTCCCATGGCCAGGCGTGCCAACAGCGTCGCAGCGACTCCGGCGGGTACTCCGACTATAAAGCCCCACCATGCCGCGCGAAGAAGTTCCGATGGCCTTGCGGCCCGTTCTCGCTTGTCGAGCCAGATGAACGTGCCGGTCGCGACCACCACCGTCATCGCCAGGCCGAAGAGAATGTAAGCGATCTTGACCGGCAGCCCGCCGTAATTGCCGAAATGGAGATTATAGGTGGACGCGGCCAATTGTTGCCCCACCGTCCCATCCGCCAGGCCGACGGTGCCGCGAAACTCGCCCTTGCCGGAAAAGGCATAGTATTCGCCGAAGATCAGGCGCCGGGGATGTTCGGCGATAATCTGGACGTGCTGGCCCGCAGTGCCCGGATCGTGCAGGATCACGTAATAGGGAATGGTCTGCGGGAATTCGCGCTCCATGAAGGCGAGTGCAGGCGTGACCTCCGCGATCGGCGCGGGCGCAGGATCGCCTTCGGGCTCGGCGCCGAATACCGGAGCAAGCGCCGCTTCGCTGTCGCCACCATAGCCGCTCGACGCAAGACCGACCCCCGAAATGTAGAACAGTCCGATCATCGCTCCTGTGAGCGCAATCGCCAGAGCGAAGGGAATGGTCCACACTGCCAGCCGGTTGTGCCAGTCGAGCGTGGCGACAGCGTCCGCCCTGCGCGCACGAAGCCGGAAGGCGTCGCGGAAGATGCGCGGGTGGGCGACAATACCGGAGATGGTGAGCGCGACCAGCATGGCGCCGAAAAGTCCCACGAGCGACATTCCGATCACTGCGGGCAGATTGAGGCGATAATGCAGTGCCAACAGAAACTCGGCCCAGGCGTTTTCTTCCGGCATCGCGATGGCGCCGCTCCGGTCGATATGCACCGCTTGCGTATCGGTGGTGATCGTGGCGCGCGGCAGATCCCGGGTTGGCAGATGGACGTAGAGATGCGTGGTGGTCGGGCGATCGCTTTCGGCGGCGAGCACGTTCTCGATACCGCGCTGAACGCTGGCAGGTGCGATGGCGGTCATTTCAGGCGCGTCGTGCTGTTCGAGCCTTTGCCACTCTTCGTACAGGACGATCGCGGTGCCGGTGGCGCAGATCAGATAGAGCAGTGCGCAGCAGATCAGGCCCAGCGCCGAATGCGCCGAGATCGCCTTGCGAACGGTCTGTTTGGATAGTGCGATGGTCATACCGTACCGTTCTGGAGCAGGAGGAAGGGTGCCGAAACGGCGGCAACGCCCATCACCAAGGCGCATTGCCTTATGCGCCGCGACATCATCAGCAGCGCGAAGGAGAGGATGGGCCAGGCGATCGGAACGGTTGCGAGGACGGCGACATTGCCATCCGCCTCCGCGCCTCCGGCCATCAGGACCATGGCTCTCACGGCGAGCGCCAGCAGCACGCTCGCGGCCAATGAAATCGGCCCGGCAAGCGCGAAGGTGACCAAGCCCGATCGCCGTTCGGGGGCGGTCTCTTCGATAGTCCGGGGGCTGGTCCTGGCGATTTTCGCCCGCCCCTTTGTCGCCCGCCCTTTGCGTGCCGGCTTGGCCGCCGCAAAAGCGAGCACGACGAATGCGGCGAACATGATGACGAGCACGGTGGCGGCGATCCCCCACTCTCCCGCAACGGCGTCGCCTGCGAGAACCGCGGCCAACAGTGCGCCCCAACCGGCGATGTTCCACGCTCTCGAACGGGCGGGCCGTTCCCAGGACAGGCGCAGGACGGCTACGCCGGCGATTGCCAGCGCAGCCGCCATCCAGAGCAGGGCATCGCTTCCCATCAGAAGCTGACGCTCAGCGAGCCGTTTATGCTGCGCTTCTCGCCGGGAAAGCAGTCCCCCCGCACGAGGCAGACCGCGAAATACTCTTCATTGGTGACATTGCGCGCAGTCAGACGAAACGCGAACCGGTCGAATTCGTAGCCGAGCGACAGATCGCCCACTGTCCGCCCATCCGTCCGATACGTCAGCAGAGTGCCGTCGAGCGCCGAAATGCCGTTGCTCTCGTTTCCGGCGACATAGCGGATACCGCCGCCCAGGCTGAGGCCGTCCAGCGCGCCATCGAAATTATAAAGGGCGAATAGCGAGGCCTGCCAATCTGCAATCGAAGTCAGGGCGAAACCGTTCGGATCCTCTGCGTCGAGATAGCTCGCATTGGCATCAAGCCTGAGCCCGCCGATCAGCGCATTGCCTTCGAACTCGATTCCGCGAACCTTGGATATCCCTTCCTGCTGGCTGTTGCCGCCCACCAGCGAAGCAGGGTTCGGCAGGTTGGACACTTCGATATCGAAACCCGACAGCGTGACGAGGGTGTTGATGCCGGGGGGCTGCCATTTGATACCCGCTTCGTATTGGCGCCCTTCCTGCGGCAGCAATTGCCGGTTCGTAAAGGTATCGATGCCGACGACCGGTTCGAAGCTTTCGGCATAGCTCACATAGGGAGAAATGCCCGCGGGGCCGCGCCACAGCAGGCCGAAGCTGAGGCTGGTGGCGTCGTCCTCTTGCGTGGTGCCGTTCTCCACCCGATTTTCGACGCTGTCGAACCTGACGCCCGCATTGGCGACGAGCGAGCCCCAGTTCAGCTGATCCGAAATGTAGAAACCGGTCGAATCGACGTAATTGCGGGGCCTGTTGCGCTGGAATTGGCGGACCTCGTCCACGCTGAGCACATTGCGGTACTGCGGGTCGAAGGCGTTCAGCGTGCCGCCATTGAAGATATAGGCAGTGTCGGAATCGGTGAACACGTCCTGGCGCTGGACGCCGACAAGCATTTCATGCCGGATCGGGCCGGTGGAGAACTCGCCGCGCAGGCGGGCATCCACCGCGAGCTGTTCGCTGCGATTGTCCGCGAGGTAATAGGTCCAGGCGCCGTCGCCATTCGCGTCTATGCGAGGGACGCCATTGCCCTGGAAGGCTATCCAGGCTTGCCGATAATCCGCCTGCGAATCGACGAAGCGACCGACGGCCTCGAAAGAGAACGCATCGCTCAGGCGCTGTTCGAGAAGAAGTGTCAGCGCGAAGCTGTCCGTATCGTAGGCGTTGAAGCCCGGCGCACCGTGATATTCGTAAGGATCGATTTCCCGTCCGCTGGTAGCGGCGAAAAGCGTGCCCGTCACCGGCAGGAACTGATGCGCGGTGTCGGACCGCTGTTCGGAATAATTGGCGAGTACCGTCACTTCGGTACCGGATCCGGGGCGCAGGGTGAGCGCAGGCGCGATGACGAGCTTGTCGTCATTGACCTCATCGATCTGGGTATCGGCATCGCGCAGGATACCCACGAACCGGAACTGCGCCTGATCCTCAGCGCCGGGCACCGCAATATTGATATCGGTCGCGATCTGCTTGCGATCGAAGCTGCCGTAATCGAGGCGTAGCTCGCCCTTGGTTACGCCATGCGGGCGCTTGGTGACCACATTGATGATACCGCCGGGCGAACCCGCGCCGTAGAGAACCGAGGCGGGGCCTTTCAGCACTTCCACCTGCTCCAGCGTGTAGATGTCCTGCCGGGTCGTGTTGTAGAAGCCGAACAGGTATTGCAGATTGTCGCGATATTCGGGCGCATCGAGCCCGCGCACCTGCGCAAAATCGCCACGGGTGGAAAAGCCGAACGGTTCGGCCGTTACCCCGGCCGAATAGGTCAGCGCATCGTCCAGCGACTGGGCTCCTTTTTCTTCGAAATCCTGTTCCGTCTCGATCGAAATGGACCGGGCCGTCTCGACGATTGGAGTATCCGATTTGGTGGCCCCGAAGTCGGTCAGCCTACCCGTAACGATGATCGTTTGCTGATCGGCACCGTCGTCGGGATCGCCAGTCTGGGCAGATTGATCCTGGGCTGCAACGGACGATGCGGAGGCAAGCGCGAAAATTGCCGTCGATACGAGGAAAAGCGGTTTCAAAATGAGCTCCCTGAATGAAATCTGACCGCCTGCTAGTGCGAGTCATTCTCATTTGCAACTGCAGTGATCCTACGGCCATCGATTTTGTCGGGGCTTGGTAAGGCTGCTGGTTCCCGCTAGCCTTGAAGAAAGGCGGGCGGACAAAAGCTTGCAGCGAGGAAGGGGAGGCTCATGGCCCACTACGGCGATATGCAAAATGCCATCTACAATGCCGGCCTCAGAGGTGTTCTACCCGATTATCCGGTCGATTTCGCTACGCTGGAGGCTCGCGCGCAAAAGGCGCTTTCCCCTTCGTTGCTGAATTACGTGCAGGGCGGCTGCGGCGACGAATACACGCAGGATCGCAATGCGGAGGCGTTTCGCCATTGGGGAATGGTGCCGCGCATGCTGGTCGATTGTTCCGAACGCGATCTGTCGATCGACCTGTTCGGCCTGAAGCTGCCATCGCCGATCTTCATGGCTCCGATCGGTTTGAACGGCGAAGTGACGCAGGATCGCAGAGGCGATCTGGCCGCCGCCCGCGCTTCGGCCGCTACCGGCGTGCCATTCTGCGCCTCGACCCTTTCGAACAGCCCGATGGAAGAGGTTTGCGCAGCAGCCGGCGACGTGCCTGGCTTCTTCCAGCTCTACACCCCCAAGAGCGAGGATCTGACGGCCAGCCTGCTCACGCGTGCGAAGGACGCAGGCTATCGCGCGATCGTCGTCACACTCGATACATGGGTGACCGGCTGGCGCCCCCGCGATCTCAATTCGGCCAGTTTCCCTCAGCTGCGCGGCAAGGTTCTGGAAAACTATTTCAGCGATCCGGTCTTTCGCAGCCTTCTCGACCGCCCGCCCGAAGACGATCCTGCGGCCGCCATCGCGATGTGGACGAAGGTGTTCGGCAAGGTGCTGACCTGGGACGACATCGCATGGTTCAGAGGCCTGACCGATCTGCCGATCGTGCTGAAGGGTATCTGCCATGGGGAGGATGCGAGGAAGGCCGCCGATCACGGGGTCGATGCGATCTATTGCTCCAATCACGGTGGCAGGCAGGCGAATGGCGGTATCGCCGCGATCGACATGCTTCCCGACGTGGTCGAGGGCGCAGGCGATACGCCGGTGCTGTTCGATAGCGGCATCCGCTCCGGAACCGATGTGGTCAAGGCCATCGCGCTTGGAGCGACGGCGGTCGGCATCGGTCGCCCCTACACATACGGCCTGGCGATCGGCGGAGATGCGGGCGCGGCGCATGTGCTGAATTCCATCCTGGCGGAGGCCGACCTCCTGATGGCCGTGAACGGTTATCCCGATCTTGCAGCGGTGCGATCCGCCGGAGCGTCTCTGAGCCTAGCCCGGTAGATCGTCATCGGCAGCCGATCTCGGGGGCGATCTCGGGGGCCGGATGCGGGCGCGGCATTGCAATTGGGCGCGAAATCGGGTCTGTCGCGGCGGGTTTCAGGCACGAACGGTTCGATGAGCAGCTCCATCCACGAATTCGGCGACAGGCCGGACGCAGATCGGCCAGGCGCGGCTGCGATCGGGCGTGCTCCGCGTGGACCGGACGAGGCGAACGCGAGCGCCCCGCGTGTCGGCGTGATCTACAATCCGCGCAGCCACCGCAACAAGGGGCAGGATCTGGCGCTGGGCGATCGCGAGCGCGTGATGCTGGCGACGCCGGAAAAGCGCGGCCAGATATCCTCCGTCCTCGAAGATTTCGCGACAAACGGCATCGATTACCTGATCATCAGCGGCGGCGACGGCACGGTCCGCGACGTGCTGACATGCGGTGCGGAAGTGTTCGGCGACGATTGGCCGGTGCTCGCCGTGCTGCCCAAGGGCAAGACCAATGCGCTCAATGTCGATATCGGCGCTCCGGCAAACTGGTCGCTGGCCGAAGCTATCGACGCCTTCGAGACCGGCAGCCGGGTCACGCGCCGCCCGCTCGACATCAGCGCGCTGACGGGTGAGAGCGAGCGCCTGCCGGTGCGCGGGTTCATTCTGGGCGCAGGCGCCTTCACGCTGGGCGTACGCGCGGGGCAGGAAGCGCATTCGATGGGCCTGTTCGACAGTCTCGCCGTCGGCATGACAAGCGCCTGGGGCGTGGTGCAGGGGATGTTCGGAGCGAACGACAATCCCTGGCGGCGCGGCGTCGAGATGACGGTCCGGCTATTCCCCGGAGGCGAGAAATTGGCGCATTCGGGCCATGGCGATCCCTCGCGGCGGATGATCCTGATGGCATCGACTCTGCACCGCATGCCGCTGGGCCTGAAGATGTTCGGTACGAAGCGCAGCGGGCTTAAACTCGCCGTGCTGGACCGGGCGCGGCGGCGGATGATGGCCAGCCTTCCGTTGATCCTGGCGGGCTGGCGGCCCGGCTGGCTGGAGCGCGGCGGCTATCACCAGCGCGATGTCGAGGCGTTCGAATTCGAGATCGGCGATCAGTTCATTCTCGACGGAGAGGCCTTTCCCGCTGGGCGCTACAGAGTCGCGCAAGGGCCCGAACTGACCTTCGTAAGCGCGTGAGCGGAACGCTGCACGATCGGGTCGCTTTGAGCCTTGCGGCGCAAGTGCGCGAGGGGGTGGCTGCGTTCGCCAAAGCGCTCGCCCGCGAAGCCGGGGCCGATGCCGTGCTGTTCTACGGGTCGAACCTGCGGACCGGATCGCTCGACGGAGTGCTCGATTTCTATCTGCTTCTGCCGGGTCGACAGCAGGAAAGGATCTGGCCGCGCGTCGGCTATCACGAGCGCGAGATCGAAGGCATGGTTCTGCGCGCGAAGACGGCGACGCTGTCGCTCGAACAGTTTGCGAAAGCCGCCGCAGGCCGATCCCGCGACACCACGATCTGGGCGCGATTCGTCCAGCCGAGCGCGCTGGTCTGGGCCAGGGATGACGGCGTGCGCAGGAAAGTCGTCGAGGCGGTAGCGAGTGCCGCCGTGACTGCAGGAGCGCTCGCGGCGGCGCTCGGTCCAGCAAGAGGTCCAGCGAACACTTATTGGAGAGCGCTGTTCCGCGAGACCTATGCGGCCGAATTCCGGGTCGAGCCGCCGGGCCGGGAGGATTCGATCCTCGCTGCGAACGAAGCGCATTTCCACGGACTTCTGCCGCTCGCCTGGGAGGCTGCGGGCATTGCGTTCGAGCGTTCGGGCGATGAGCTCGTCTCGTATGTCGAGGCCGGGGAACGGCGCCGCATTCTCCGCTGGTGGACCACGCGCAGGCGGCTCGGCAAGCCGCTCAACATTCTTCGGCTCGCCAAGGCCACCACCACTTTCGACAATGCGGCGGCCTATGGCGCGTGGAAGCTGGAGCGGCACACCGGCATCGCGCTCGAAGTCACGCCCTTCCGCGCGCGTCACCCTTTACTGGCGATGCCCGGCGCGGCTTACGAATTGTGGCGTGCGCGGCGCAAAAAACGCACCGGATAGCGGCGCGCCTCAGCGGTAGCGCATGGTGATCGAAATCGATTCGACACCGCGCCCTACATCGAAGCCGACCTTCTTGTAGCTCGGCTTGCCGAGATTCCAGATGTTGAGCGAAGGGTTGTTCGACATCGCTCCACCATCGGTCGACAGGTCGGTCTTGCCGTTATTGTTGACGTCGTGCCGCACGGCGATGCCGTAATGGCCCGATGCGGGCAGCGGCATGCAGACGCGCATCGAACCGGCGCGCGCAGGCAATTCGATCCGGTTCAGCCAGCGGCCCGATTCGAGCCAGTCGTCCTTCGTCGCGCGATAGGACTGGATGCGCATCGTGCCGCCGCCGGGCTTGATGCCGGTTATGTTGACCCACACGGCGGAGCCCGCATTGCAGCGCGCCGGATCGTGGCGCAATTCCTGCGCGTATTGCGCCATCGCGGGCGTTGCCGAACCGAGCGCCATCAGCGCGACAGCGCCGGCGCCACAGAGGGCCGAAAGCTTGGTCGATTTGGGTAAAGCCATGATATTTTCTGTCCGTTCATGTCGCGCGCGCCGGTCGCTCGGAAGAGCGGTACGAGACCGGTTATGCGCTGGATATGGCCCGGCAATAGTCTTCCGGCGCTGAATTAGGGCTGAATTTGCCCGCGAACACCCTTCTTGCGGGGGGTGCTGTTCGGTGGATAAGGTGAGGCCTAACGCTTGTCGTTTGCCGTCTCGCCCCCCTATCGAGCGCGCACGCCCGCGTATCCGGCGTAATCGGCCCCTTGGCCGGGTCGCCGGATCGATCAAACACCGTCTGTCCGAGTTCGCCATGGCCGCGCCGCTCATTTCCCCCTCCATCCTTTCCGCCGATTTCGCACGGCTGGGCGAGGAGGTGCGCGCGATCGACGCTGCGGGCGCGGACTGGATCCATGTCGACGTGATGGACGGGCATTACGTCCCCAATATCACGATCGGCCCGGCAGTGGTCAAAGCCTTGCGGTCGCACACCGACAAGCCGTTCGACGTCCATCTGATGATCGCGCCGATCGATCCGTATCTGGAAGCGTTTGCCGAGGCCGGGGCGGATATCATCACCGTCCACCCGGAGGCGGGGCCCCATATCCACCGCACGCTCCAGGCGATTCGCGGGCTGGGGAAGAAAGCGGGCGTCGTGCTCAATCCGGGCACGCCGGTCGAAGTGCTCGACAATCTGATGGACCTCGTCGACCTGGTTCTGGTGATGAGCGTCAATCCCGGCTTCGGCGGGCAAAGCTTCATCCATTCGCAGCTGGCCAAGATTTCCGCGATTCGCGATCGCATCGACAGGACCGGGCGGGATATCCGGCTGGAGGTCGATGGAGGCGTCAACGCCGAGACCGCGCGGCTGTGCGTCGAGGCGGGGGCGGATGTGCTCGTCGCCGGATCGGCAACGTTCAAGGGCGGGGCCGAGTGCTATGCCGAGAATATCGCCGCGCTGAAGGCCGCCGGGGGCGAGGCGGCGTGAGTGACGGCTCGCTGAAAATGCGGCGAGCCGGGCCGGACGATGCGGCATCCGACTCGTTGCGCGAGAAGGCTCCCGCAATGGAGCGCGAACAGAGCGCCTTTCCCTTCGACGATGCCGCCGATGACGAGCCGCATGCGCTGGCCGGTGCCGATCCTGTGGGGCGCGAACCCGTCGCCGATACCGCTCCGCTCGAATCGAGCCGGGCGCTTGCGCTGGCTGATTTCTCCGTGCCGCGCACCGGGCCGCTCGATGCGATCCTGCGGTGGGCTTACCGCGTGGGCATGTCGCCCTCGCTTCTCGCCTCCCCCTTGCGCAAGCCATCGAAGCCGCGCCTCCTGGCGACAGTAGACAGCCCGCTTTCGGGCGAGGGCGGGCTCGGCGATCGCGGGGCGGGTATGGCGCTCAGGGCGGGGCATTTCCTCGTCAACGGCGTGCGCGCTCCGATCGCGCAGATGGATTTTGGCCCCGGTGCGCGCCTGACGCCGCCTTTCGCGCGCAGCGTTCACGGCTTTTCCTGGCTGCGCGACCTGTCCACCTGCGCTCCGCGCGAGCATTGCGTTGCCGTGGCGGAGCGTGTGCTCGGCGCCTGGCTCGATGCCAATCCCGAAGGCACCAAGGGCCCGGCCTGGACGGTGGAGCGTGCGGGCCAGCGTTTGATGGCGTGGCTGATCCACGCGCCGAACGTGCTGGTGGGCGATCGACCCGCGCTGCGCCCCCGATTGCTCGAAGCGATGGCACAGACCGCACGCTGGCTGGATCGTCATGTCGAATCGGCGGAGGATCGCTTCGGCGCGCTGACCGGCTGGTGCGCGATCGTGGCCGCCGGTCTGCTGCTGCCCGATGGGCGGGCGCGGCGCGTCTATGGCGAGGCGGGCATGCTGCGCGCACTGGGCGAGGCGGTGAGTGACGATGGCGGCGTGTTGTCGCGCAGCCCGCTGGCGCAGATGGACGCGATCGCGCTGCTTGTCGATTTGGCTGCCTGTTATAATGCGGTCGGCCGTGCGCCGCCGCGCGCTATCGAGACGATGCTCGGCCTGCTGGTGCCGCCGCTCCTCACGCTGCGGCATGGGGATGGCGGGCTGGGATCGTGGCAGGGCGCGGCGGCAACGCCTGCCGCCACCATTGAGGCGCTGCTCGCGGCGAGCGGCGTGCGCGCCCGACCCGCCAGGGATACCAGCCATTGGGGCTATCAGATGGCCAGCGCGGGCCGCAGCGTGCTCCAGTTCGATGCCGCGCCGCCGCCGCGCCCGCGCCACGCCCGGTTCGGCTGCGCCTCCACGCTCGCGTTCGAATTCTCGCACGGCGACCAGCGCATCGTGGTCAATTGCGGCGGGGCGGAGCTGGCGGGCGGGCAAGTGCCGGTGCGGATCGAACAGGGCCTGCGCGCCACCGCTGCCCATTCGACGCTGGTGCTGGACGATGCCAACAGTACCGCGATCCTGATCAAGGGCCAGATCGGCAAGGGCGTGGAAGAAGTCGATGTCACGCGCAGCATGGTCGAAAGCGGCAAGCGCAAGGCCGAACGGCTGGAGGCGAGCCATGACGGCTATGCCTCACGCTTCGGCCTGATCCATCGTCGCATCCTGATGCTGTCGAGCGATGGCGGCGAATTGCGCGGCGAGGATATACTCGAACCCGCGAAGAAACGCGGCCAGCGGGGCAAGATCGGCTTCGCGATCCGCTTCCATATCGGCCCGCATATCGAATTGCGGCTGGCGGAGGACCGACGCGGCGCCGGGCTCGCTCTGCCCGATGGCAGCTATTGGCAATTGCGCCTCGGCGGTGTCGAAGGCGAGCTGGGCATAGAGGAGAGCCTGTGGGTCGATGGCGAAGGCCGCCCGCAGCCGATCCAGCAATTGGTGATCGAGGGTCTGACCTCGCGCGGCGGGGGGTCGTTCCCCTGGCTGCTCAAGAAAATGGGATAATTTTGTGACGGACGTGACGATCAAACGGGCGCTGCTTTCGGTGTCCGACAAGAGCGGATTGGCGGAACTGGGCAAGGCGCTCGCGGCGCGCGGCGTCGAACTGGTGTCGACCGGTGGCACGGCGAAGACGCTGCGCGATGCGGGGCTCGAGGTGAAGGACGTGTCCGAACTCACCGGCTTTCCCGAGATGATGGACGGGCGCGTGAAGACGCTGCATCCCAAGGTGCATGGCGGCCTCCTCGCCGTGCGCGACGATGCCGATCATGCCGCTGCGATGGACGAGCACGGGATCGGTGCGATCGATCTCGTCGTGGTCAATCTCTACCCCTTCGAAGCGACCGTGGCGAAGGGCGCGGAGCGGGACGAGGTGATCGAGAACATCGACATCGGCGGGCCGAGCATGGTGCGCTCCGCCGCGAAGAACCACCGCTATGTGACCATCCTGACCGATCCCGCCGATTACGACACGCTGATCGAAGAGCTGGAAACGCAGGACGGCGCGACCGGCACCGATTTCCGCAAGCGCATGGCGGCCAAGGCCTTTGCCGCGACCGCCGCCTACGACGCGGCGATTTCGCAATGGTTCGCCTATGCCGATCAGGGCGAGATGTTCCCGGCCAGGCGCGCCATGGCGAGCAGTCTCGCGGGCGAATTGCGTTATGGCGAGAACCCGCACCAGAAGGCCGCGCTGTATGTTCCCCAGCGCGTCGTCGCCAAGGGTCTGCCCCAGGCCGAACAGGTCCAGGGCAAGGAGCTTAGCTACAACAATTACAACGACGCCAATGCGGCGCTGGAGCTGGCGGCCGAGTTTGCGGGCGGCGATCCGGCCGTCGTGATCGTCAAGCACGCCAACCCCTGCGGCGTGGCGCAGCGCAAGAATTTGATCGATGCGTGGACCGACGCGCTCCATTGCGACAGCGTTTCGGCGTTCGGCGGGATCGTGGCGACCAACGTGCCTTTGGATGGCCCGACCGCCGAAGCGATCTGCCAGATCTTCACCGAAGTCGTGGTCGCGCCCGGCGCGGACGATGCGGCGCGCGCAGCCTTTGCGAAAAAGAAGAATCTGCGCCTCCTCATCACCGATGGCCTCCCCGATCCGCGCCGCCCCGGTGTGACGCAGGTGGTGATCGCGGGCGGGCTGCTGGTGCAGACGCGTGACAATGGCGCGATTTCGGAAGAGGATCTCAAGATCGTCACCAAGCGCCAGCCGAGCGAGCAGGAGCTGAAGGACTGCCTGTTCGCCTGGACCGTGGCGCGCCACGTCAAGTCGAACGCCATCGTCTATGCCAAGGACGGCGCGACCGCCGGTATCGGCGCAGGCCAGATGAACCGCCGCGATTCCAGCCGCATAGCCGCGATGAAGGCGAAGGAAGCCGCCGAGACCTACGACTGGGCCGAACCGCGCACCAAGGGCAGCGCGGTCGCTTCGGACGCGTTCTTCCCCTTCGCCGATGGCTTGCTGGCGGCAGCGGAAGCGGGCGCGACCGCGATCATCCAGCCGGGCGGATCGATCCGCGACGAGGAAGTGATCGCCGCTGCCGACGAGCACGATCTGGCGATGGTCTTCACCGGGATGCGCCACTTCCGGCACTGACGGCTCGCTTTGGCGGGCCGGACGCTCGCCTCGCCGCGCGTTCATCAAACTTGCAGATTTTATTAAGCCGGTGGAAATCGCCGGTCGCGTATCCACATGGGCAAGACGCAAGAAAGATAAGAATCATGCCCCTCTTCACCTCCGACCTCTATCGCAATTTCGGCATCGGCTTCCTGCTCGGCGGGATTGCCGTGGCGCTGACCAATCCCGGCCTCGGCCAGGCCGTCACCACGCTGTTCGCATGAAGATTCGCTCCTCGCTCCTCGCCGCCGCGACTCTGGCTCTCGCCGCCTGCGGAACCGCCAACGCCGCCGAAGTGGTCGCCGCGCCTCAGGCCGAGCGCACCGCCAAGGAAAGCGGCCTCAAGACCGCGATCTTCGCGGGCGGATGCTTCTGGGGTGTCGAAGGCGTGTTCAGCCATGTGAAGGGCGTGAAAAGCGCGGTGTCCGGCTATCACGGTGGGACCAAGCGTCAGGCGAATTACGATCTCGTCTCTTCGGGCATCACCGATCATGTCGAAGCAGTGAAGGTCACCTACGATCCTTCGGTTATCCGCTACGATCAATTGCTGCGCATCTTCTTCTCGGTGATCGCCGATCCGACGCTGAAGAACCGCCAGGGCCCCGATCGCGGCGCGCATTACGATGCCAAGCTGGTTCCGATGTCCGACGAGCAGGCTGCCGTGGCAAAGTCCTACCTCGCGCAGATGAAAAAAAGCGGGAAATGGTCGAAGCCGATCGTGACGGACGTCGTACGCGCACAAGCCTTCTATCCGGCGGAAACCTATCATCAGGATTTCGCGGCGAAGAATCCGAACCACGGCTATATCCAGCGCTGGGATGCACCCAAGATCGCGGCGCTCAAGCGTCTCTATCCCGGCGTCTACAGCGCCAGCTTCCAGCGCGACTGAGGCGGGCCGCAAGCCGCCGGTCCCGCTTGCAGGCGGGAGCCGCGCGGCCTACCTTCCCTGCATGACGCATCACAACCACGGACATGAAGAGCACTCCGGCGAAGCGCTGACCGAAGCCGCGCGCGGTTCGCTGACCGAAGCGGGCGAACAATGGACCGGCATGCGCCAGGCCGTGTTCGAAGAGCTCGCCCGGCACGAAATTCCTGCCTCCGCATACGATATCGCGGACAATCTTTCGAAAACGCGCGGCAAGCGCGTGGCGCCCAACAGCGTCTATCGCATCCTCGACCTGTTCGTGCGTACCAATCTCGCCAATCGCATCGAAAGCGCCAACGCCTATCTCGTCAACACCCATCCCGGTTGCCGCCACGACTGCATCTTTCTGATCTGCGACGATTGCGGGCGCGCCAGGCATCTGGATGACGGGCGCGTCACCGGGGCTCTGCGCGAGGCAGGCCATGATGCGGGCTTCGCCGATGTCCGCCCGGTGGTGGAATTGCGTGGGTTATGCGACAATTGCGCTGCGTGACGAAAGGCTGAGCGTCGCTTCATTTCCCGCTCACGAAATGCTCATGCCGCGCCGTTAGCACCCCTTATCGACAGGGCCGAATGGCGGGTATAAGGGTGGGTGTTATGAATTCACCGCCCAAGACCCCCCTGCTCGACACTGTCGATCTTCCCTCCGACCTTCGCCAGCTCAAGAAGGACCAGCTGCGCCAGCTGTCCGATGAATTACGCAGCGAGATGATCGACGCGGTCAGCACCAGCGGCGGGCATCTCGGCTCGGGTCTCGGCGTGGTCGAATTGACCGTGGCTATCCATTACGTGTTCGATACGCCCAACGACAAGCTCGTCTGGGATGTCGGCCACCAGTGCTATCCGCACAAGATCCTGACCGGACGGCGGGATCGCATCCGCACCCTCCGCCAGGGCGGGGGCCTCAGTGGCTTCACCAAGCGCAGCGAGAGCGATTATGATCCCTTCGGCGCGGCGCATTCCAGCACCTCGATCAGCGCGGCTCTGGGCTTCGCCATGGCGAACAAGATGCAGGACAAGCCCGGGCGCGGCATCGCGGTGATCGGCGACGGCGCGATGAGCGCGGGCATGGCCTACGAAGCGATGAACAATGCCGAACAGGCGGGCAATCGCCTGGTCGTGATCCTCAACGATAACGACATGTCGATCGCGCCGCCGGTGGGCGGCCTCTCCGCCTATCTCGCGCGCATGGTGTCGAGCAGCGAATATCTGGGCTTGCGCACCATGGCCTCGAAGATCGCCAAGAAGCTCGGCCGCCGCGTCTGGGGCGGGCTCGAAAAGGCCGAGGAATATGCGCGCGGCATGGCGACGGGCGGCACTTTGTTCGAAGAGCTGGGCTTCTATTATGTCGGCCCGATCGACGGCCACAATCTCGAACATCTCATCCCGGTGCTCGAAAACGTGCGCGACAGCGAGCAGGGTCCGGTGCTGATCCATGTCGTGACGACCAAGGGCAAAGGGTACGCCCCTGCCGAAAACAGCGCCGACAAATATCACGGCGTGCCGAAATTCGATGTCGTCACGGGCGAGAAGGCCAAATCCAAGGCCGGGCCGCCCGCCTATCAGAACGTGTTCGGCGATACGCTGGCAAAGCTCGCCGAAACCGACGATCGCATCTGCGCCATTACGGCTGCCATGCCTTCGGGAACGGGCGTCGATCGCTTCGCGCAGGCGCATCCGGACCGCGCCTTCGATGTCGGCATTGCCGAACAGCATGGCGTCACCTTCGCCGCAGGGCTCGCCGCGCAGGGCATGCGCCCCTTCGCCGCGATCTATTCGACCTTTCTCCAGCGCGCCTACGACCAGGTGGTGCATGACGTGGCGATCCAGAACCTGCCCGTGCGCTTCGCGATCGACCGCGCAGGGCTGGTCGGCGCGGACGGCAGCACCCATGCCGGATCGTTCGACGTGACCTATCTGGCAACCCTGCCCAACTTCGTGGTGATGGCCGCAGCGGACGAAGCGGAATTAGTCCACATGACCTATACCGCCGCCGAATACGACGAAGGCCCGATCGCCTTCCGCTATCCGCGCGGCAATGGCGTGGGCGTGGAAATGCCCGAAACGCCGCAGAAGCTGAAAATCGGCAAGGGGCGGATGATCCGCGAAGGCTCCAAGGTCGCGATCCTGTCGCTCGGCGCGCGCCTCGAAGAAGCGAAGAAAGCCGCCGACCAGCTGGAGGCCAAGGGGTTGTCGACCACGGTCGCCGACATGCGCTTCGCCAAGCCGCTCGACACCGATCTGATCGAGAAACTCATGCGCAGCCACGAGGTCGTGGTCACGGTCGAGGAAGGCGCGGTCGGCGGTCTGGGCGCGCATGTCCTCACCTTCGCAAGCGATACCGGGCTGACGGACAATGGCCTCAAAGTGCGCACCATGCGCCTGCCGGACGTGTTCCAGGATCAGGACGATCCGATGAAGCAGTATGACGAGGCGGGCCTCAACGCGCCGCAGATCGTCGATACGGTTCTGGCGGCGCTGCGACACAACAGCACTGGCGTCGAGGAAGCGCGGGCTTGACGGATCTGCTGCGGATCAAGCGCGAAGGGCACGTCACCACCCTAACGCTCAACCGTCCCGACAACATGAACCCGCTCGGAGCATCGGGCGACGGGGACGCCTTCGCTGCGGCCTGCGATGCGATCAACGGCGATATCGACGTGCGCTGCGTGATCCTCACCGGAGCTGGGCGGGCCTTCAGCGCGGGCGGCGACATCAAGGCGATGAAGGAAAAGACCGGTAATTTCGGCGGCACTGCGCCGGAAATCGCGGACGGCTATCGCAACAACATCCACAAGCTCCTGCGCGCGCTCTACGGATTGCGCGTGCCGCTGATTGCGGCGGTCAATGGCCCGGCCATCGGGCTGGGATGCGATCTCGCCTGCCTTGCGGACATGCGCATCGCCAGCGAGCGCGCGAAGTTCGGCGTCACTTTCCTCAAACTGGGCATCATTCCCGGCGATGGCGGCACCTGGATCCTGCCGCGCATCATCGGCGAGGCGCGGGCGGCGGAGCTTTTCTATACCGGCGATGTGATCGATGCCGATACGGCGCTCGACTGGGGCCTCGTCAGCCGGGTGGTCGAAGCCGATACGCTGACCGACGAAGCGCGTGCGCTGGCCGCGAAAATCACCGCCATGCCGCCGCATGCCTTGCGACAGGCGAAGAATCTGATGCGGCAGGGGCGCGGAACCAGCTACGATACGGCGCTGGAAATGGCCGCGAATGCGCAGGCGCTGATGCACACCACTGCCGACCATGCGGAAGGGGTCGACGCGCTGCTCGAGAAGCGGCCTCCGCGCTTTACCGGCGCCTAGCTCACCCGATCCAGCGCCAGATACCGGCAGGGATGCCGCCAGCCCCGATGTGGAGCCAGGTGACGCCGAGCCACCCGGCAATCCCCACCAGCCACAGGAGCGAACTCACTCCGGCAAGGCGCGTCCAGCGCGGCCAATAGCTGGTCCGCTGCTCCCACCCCGCCCAATCGGCACCCATCAGCGCTTCCTTCTTATGATCCTGCAGGCGCGCGCCGATCAGGGCCAGGATCAGGATAGCGAGCGCGACGATCACCGTGCGCCAGCTCCACCACAACACGATGTGCGATATCGCCCACAGGGCAAAACCCCACATCATGGGATGACGGGTGACTGCGAACACGCCTGCGGGATTGCGCGCCGCCGCTTTACGTGCGCCGGGTGCGGGGAGGGCGGGATTGCCTTTTAGCGAGCCGAGGAAGAGCACCAGCGCCGGCAGAGTCAGGATGGTGGCGACGATCCAGCCCACTGTGCCGCTGCCGCCCAAATCGGCGCTGGGCGCTTGCTTGAAAGCCAGATACATCCAGGCCATGCATCCCGCCGCAACGAGGCTGTAGATCCCGCGAAACGCGCCTTCGCCCATCATGGCGACCAGCGGCGCGCGCAAGGAGTGCGAGAGGGCGAAATGCGTGCCCACCAACGCGATCGAGGCGGCGGCGAGCGAGGTCAGCGGGTCCATGGTGTGGTCTCCCCAAGGTTTCCGCGACCCGTGATCCGATCTAGTCGCCCGGTATGTCGATCAGCTGGACCTTGAACAACAGCGTCGCGCCGCCGGGGATCGGCCCCTTGCCGGTCGGACCGTAGCCGAGATCGGCGGGCACGGCGATTTCGATCGTGTCGCCCACGCCCATCAGCGGGATCGTTCTCTGCCAGGCGGGGATCAGGCGACCGAGCGGAAAGGTTGCGGGCTCACCCCGTGCAAAGGAGCTGTCGAACACTTCGCCATCGGTGAAAGTGCCTTCGTAATGCACTGTCACCGTGTCGGCGACGCTGGGATGCGCGCCACTGCCGTCGCCTTCCGTGCGGCGCCAGCGCAGCCCGCCATCGAGGAAGCGCCAGCCATCCGCCGCATCCAGCCCGGCCAGATAGGCCTGCTGGCCGTTCATCCAGGCGATGTCCTGCGACCGGTCCGGCCCGGCTTCGGGCGCAGTCTGGGCGATGGCGGCATAGCCCCCTACCGCCACGAAGGCCGCGGCGAGCGTCAGGATCGTCGATCGCATCTCGCTCACCAATCGTAACCCTTGGGCAGGTCGCTGGTGTCGAGATCGCGATAGCGATCCTTGAGGCGGCTCTGGTGGTTTTCGAGCGGCTGTTCGACCCCGTCGATGAAGACCCGCGTGGGCATGGAACCGACTTCCAGAGGATCGCCGTCCCACATCACGACGTCGCCCATGCCGCCGGGCGTCAGCATCCCGGCTCGGCCGGACAATCCGCTGATCTGCGCCGGGACCGATGTGATGGTGGCAAAGGCCTGGCCCCAGCTGAGGCCATCGGCACCCGGCACGCGCGACAAGGCGACCAGATTGCCCGCATACTGGTTGAGATTGCGCGGATTCTCCATCGCGGCAGCGTTGATCGCCACGCGCACGCCCGCTTTGACCATGCGGCCGATATTTGACTGAGTGGAGGCCAGCTCCTCGAAATTGGTGGGCAGATCGTCCAGCCCGTCGGCGATCACCGGGACATTGGCCGCCGCGATCTCGCGCGCGACCAGCCAGCCTTCGCTTGCGCCCACCAGCACCATGTCGAGGCGCGGGAAATCGCGTTTCAGCGCCAGCGTGGCGAGGATATCGGAGGCGCGCTCCACCATGACGTAAAGCTGCTGCTCGCCCCGCACCACCGGGACCAGCGCAGCGGCATCGAAGCGGGTCAGGAGCGAATCGTCGCCGCGCTGCGTCTGGTTGTCGGCGAGGCGCGGATCGATCGGCAGATCGTCACCCGTGCTCTGTTCCGCCGGGCGCGAGGCGACGCCAGGGATCTGTCCGTCCTCTCCGAACTGGTTCGCTTCGCGAAGGGCGTTGCGGAACAGGGCATGCGTGCTCGCCCGGCTGCCGCCCGCGAGCCGCGCGCCGCTTTCGCCGAGCGTCACGACCTGAAAGGCGCGCGCCCGCGTGATCGGGTTCATATCCGCGCCCAGATCGATGATCGATCCCTGCCCGCCGAAGATCGAGCTTGCGGGCATGGTCACGCTCGCCGCGCGGGTCACGCCCGCGGCGCGGTGGACCAGGATGTGCTGCGAATTGGGATTGATCGCGGGTGCGGCATCGAGCGCGGCGCTGAAAGGCGAATTGCCCGCGCTGGTATCGTTCGATTCGCTGACCGCGCCGACATCCCACAGGCCGAGCGAGGTGACGCTGGCGACGAGGCCGGGCGTCACCCAGCTGCCGGCGCCGTCGATCGTCTGGACGCCAGCGGGCACGGCCACGCCGGTGCCTGCCGCGACCACCTTGCTGCCGCGCACGACGACGGTCGCATTCTCGACCGGATCGCTGCCGTCGCCGGTCGCGACAGTGGCATTGGTGATGGCGAAATCCTGCGCGGCGAGAGGGCCGGCGAGAGCAGCGGCAGCGCTGGCGAGGAGAAGCGCAAACTTCTTCATTTCACGTCTCCTTCACCCGGCTGGCCGAGCTCGAAATCGCTCACCGGCCTGCGCTTCCTGTCCATCGCGTCGAACAACAGTGCGCCGTCGACCCAGACCTTTTCGGGCCGCGAATAGACCGACAGCGGATCGCCGTTCCACAGCACGACATCGGCCATCTTGCCCGCCTCTAGGCTGCCGGTCATGCCCTCGATCCCCATCGCCTTGGCGGCGTTGTAGGTGAACCAGCCGACCACTTCGGCATCGGGAATATCGATCCCGGCGCGCCGCCCGGCGGCCTGTGCCTTGGCGGCTTCCTGATTGAGGCGCTGGATGCCGTTCGCATCGTCGGAGTGGATCACGACGCAGGCGCCCGCCTGGCGCAGGAAGGCCGCGTTTTCGAGAATGCCGTCATAGGCTTCCATCTTGAAGCCGTACCAATCGGCCCAGATCGCGCTGCACACGTCGTTTTCGCGCAGCAGATCGCCGATCTTGTAGGCTTCGACCGCGTGGTGGAAGGCGGTAACCTTGTAGCCCATCTCCTTGGCCATATCCATGACCAGCGCCATTTCGTCGGCGCGGTAGCAGTGGTTGTGGATCAGGATCTCGCCGTCGAGCACGCCCTTCAGCGTCTCCTTGCCGAGATCGCGCTTCTTGCCGTCATAGGCCTGAGCATCGAGCCACATCTGGCGGTTGACCGCGAAATTACCCATGCGGGTCGACGGCATCCGGCCCCTGCCGCCATAGACGCGCTTGGGATTTTCGCCGCACGCCATCTTCATGCCGTAGGGCGCGCCGGGGAACTTCATGCCCTGCACGGTGCGCGAGGACACGTTCTTGAGCGTGACCGAGCGCCCGCCGGTGAGGTTGGCGGAACCGGGCAGAATCTGGAGCGCCGTCACGCCGCCATTGGCGAGCGCGCGGGTGAAACCCGGATCCTGCGGCCAGACCGAATGTTCGGCCCAGACTTCGGGCGTCATCGGGCTGGTCGCCTCGTTCCCGTCCGAATGCGCGTCCACGCTGGGCGTGGGGTAGTCGCCGAGATGCGAATGGATGTCGATCACGCCGGGAGTGACGAATTTGCCCGCCCCGTCGATCCGGTCATAGCCTGTCGTCGCCAGCGAGGCATCGCCCACGGCGACCACCTTGCCATCGCGGAAAAGCACGGTGCCGTTGTCGATCCGCTGGCCGCGCCCGTCATAGATCGTCGCGCCGACCAGCGCGGTCGGGCGACCGGGATAGGGCTTGTAGGTCGAAGCGTAGGGCGCTTCGCCGTTCGCAGTGGTGGGCGCGCGGGTCGATGCCGTCTCGCCCCCTTCACCGGTCGTGCTGCACCCGGCAAGCGCGGCGGCGGCGATCAGCCCCAGCGCGGTGAGCGGCGTCTTCAGATATCTGGCCATGAAACCCCATTCCCCTGAGCCCCTTTCTCGGGGCCTGAATCAATAGGGCCGGAGCATCGCGCCCCGGCCCCATATTGGTCAAGTCCGTTCGTCCGATATGCGACGAATTGCGACAGCTCGGATCAGCGGTTCTGCTCGTGAACGCCCGGCGCCTGCGGATTGGTCGACGGGTGAAGGCCACCTTCCTGCGCTTCGAGACCGGCGCCCGCCTGACCTTCGAGATCGTCGCCGACATCGTCGTCGCGGATCGTGTCGAGGTGCAGCAGCTTCTTGACGAACGGGCTGAGGACCATGACGCCGACACCGATGCCGACTGCCCACCAGCCGACGGTCCCGTAGACGTCGAGCACCAATTGCTTGCCCGCCTCTTCCCCGACGCCTTCCGCGCCGGTCGCCGAAGCGATCAGGCCAGCGGCGAAGTTACCCGTCGCGGACGCGAAGAACCACGTGCCCATAACAAGCGACGCGATGTGCGCCGGGCTCAATCGGTTCATCGCCGACAGACCGACTGGGCTGAGGCACAATTCGCCGGTCGTGTGCAGCAGGTAGATAAGGAAGATGAAGATCACGGGCGTCGGCACGTTCACGCCGACACTCTTCGCGCCCCAAACCAGGACCAGGAAGCCGAGACCGACCTGGACGACGGCGAGGCCGAACTTCATGGGCGTGCTGGGCTCCGCGCCCTTCGCGGCGAGCTTCTGCCACAGAATGGCGAACAGCGGGGCCAGCAGCACGATGTAGATTGCGTTGACCGACTGGAAGATCGAGGCGCTGACGCCCTGCGTATCGACATGGCGGTCGGTGAACAGGTTGAGGCTGGAGCCCGCCTGTTCGAACAGCGCCCAGAACACGATCGAGGTCAGGATCAGGAACATCGCCGCGAAAATGCGGTCGCGTTCGTGGAAGGTCTTCACCAGCGATTGCTGGATGAGGACGCCGATCAGAACCACAAGCGAAGCGCCAGCGGCGTAGGGCGCGGCAGCGCCACCCTGCGATGCTGCGATCAACGAAACGATCAGACCGACCGCACTCGAGATATAGACGAAGAACGGCACCGTCGGCGCCTGCTTCCACGAGCCATAGGCCATCTGGAAGGTCACGATGGCGAGAACGTAAGCCACCAGCGCGCCGCCGAAGCCGCCGAGAAGGACGCCGACGAGTTCCTGATACTGGATGGCCAGCCAGCAGAGTGCGACCATTCCCAGGCCCGCCGCGTAGATCAGATATTCCTTGCCGCCAGCGATACGTTCCGGGTGCTGCGGTTCACCCTTGCCGAGCAGCAGGGGTTTGCCGATCACGAAGAAGACGAGGCCGATCAACATGCCGAAACCGGCAAGGCCGAAGCCGTATTCCCATCCGACCGTCTGACCGAGATAGCCGCAGATGATCGATGCGGTCGCCGCGCCGACGTTAATGCCCATGTAGAAGATCGTATAAGCCGGGTCGCGGCGAATATCGGTGCGCGAATAGAGCTGGCCGACGAGCACCGAGATATTCGCCTTCAAGAAGCCCGAGCCGACGATGATCAGTGCCAGAGCCAGCCAGAAGACGTTGAGCATCGGGTTGTCCTGGCCCAACGTTCCATCACCTTCAAAGGCCATGAAGAAGTGGCCGAAAGTCAGCAGCACGGCGCCGAACAGCACGGCCTTGCGCTGGCCGACATAGCGGTCGGCCAGATAGCCGCCGACGACCGGGGCGATGTAGACCAGCGCGGTGTAGGCGCCGTAGATCACCGAAGCTTCGCTGTCGGAGAACAGCCAGTGCTGGACGAGGTAGAAAATCAGCAGGGCGCGCATGCCGTAATAGGAGAAGCGCTCCCACATTTCGGCCATGAACAGCAGGAACAGGCCCTTGGGGTGCCCGATGACCTCTTGCTGCGGGCGGGTGACGAGGACCATCCCGCCGATCAGAAACGATACCAGCGCAATCACTGCGATGCGGAAGGCCCACATCTCGTACGCGGAACCGAACGTGAAAAAGGCACCTTCGACCATGAGTATCCCGTATCCCTAATTTTTTCGGAGCGCACTGCGACGTTGCGCGACCGCTCCTCCCCGAAGAAACGCGCAACCTAACGGGTTCGGCGCGCATGTGAAGCCTTAGTTACAGCGGCAACAGATTTCGTATCGGCCTGAGGCACTCCCTTCGGAGTTAGGGATGCCCACGGCGTACAAAATTGCGTAAAGTACGGAAACCTTGCGCGCCGCGCTGTATTATGGCACTGAGGCGGCCTTCGGTCGCTCGCCATTGGAATCCGCGATGAAAAACCAGTCCCAACCCGTCTATCTCAAACTGCGCGACCAGATCGCCGCCGCGATCCTCGATGGGCGCTATGCCGAAGGCGCGATGCTTCCGTCGGTGCGCGCGCTGGCGGCGGAACAGGGGGCCAATCCCCTGACGGTCGCCAAGGCCTATCAGCAATTTCAGACGGATGGGCTCGTCGAAGTCCAGCGCGGCGTGGGCATGTATGTGGTCGAAGGCGCGACCGAGCGGCTCAAGGCATCCGAGCGGCGCCAGTTCGTCGAAGAGGAATGGCCCGCGATCCGCGAACGGATCGATCGGCTTGGCCTGGACGCCGAGGATCTGCTTTCGCCAGCCTGAGACAGCGCGAGCTCTGCCAACGCGTCATCCTAGGCCGCAGGCGATTGCAAATCGCGTATGCAATGCGTATCAGCGCGGGAAACGCCGAGCGGGTCGCTTGCAAAGATCCGGGCGCGGTGTTGCAATGGGTCGCGAAAATTACGGGCATGGGTGGGGCCATCCTGGCACGCCGGGAGCATTAGATGATACGATCCGAATTGCTGAATACGCTTGCCAAGGACAATCCTGGCCTCAAATCCGAAGAGATCGAACAGGTCGTCGATATATTCTTCGATGAGATCGCCCAACGCTTGGCCGAAGGCGGTCGCGTGGAATTGCGCGGTTTCGGCGCATTCTCGACGCGCGAGCGCGCGGCGCGCACCGGGCGCAACCCGCGTACCGGCGAGTCGGTAGACGTTCCGGCCAAGCGCGTGCCCTATTTCCGCCCCGGCAAGGAAATGCGCCGCGCCCTCAACGACGAAGAATAGGCGCGCGCCCATACGCGAGATTGCGGCCATCGCGCCCGCGCGCTAGGCGGTGACCCATGGCGGGTGTGGCGGAATGGTAGACGCCGGGGACTTAAAATCCCCTGTCCTTTGGACGTGCGAGTTCGAGTCTCGCCACCCGCACCATTGCGCCAGCGGCAGCGATTTTCGCCGTTGGGCGCCCGTCCCGCTTACTCCATTTTAACCTGGCTTCTATAGAAGATGTTGGTGTGGTCGGCCGCATCCGGTGGACTGATTTGGTGCTAAGAAACAGGGACTTGCGGCACTATGGGCTATCCGGAAGCGAATTTTGAAAAGGCTGAGGTCGAGACGCCGAATCGCGATCAGCGCGGCGCGACTCGCTACACCTCGCTGATTCGCTCGGCCAAGCTCATCTGCGGTTCGGGAGAATTCGTCTGCGTGATTCGCGACGTTTCGGCGACCGGGATTTCGCTGCGCACCTTTCACCGCTTGCCGAGCGGGGACCGTATGGCGCTGGAATTGCCGAACGGCGATGCGTTCGAGCTTCAAAAGGTTCGGTCCGAGGGGCGGGAGGGGAGCTTCACCTTCCTGACGCCCGTTCCGGTCGAAAAACTGATCCGCGAAGCGCCCGATTATCCTAAGCGCCAGCTACGCCTCAATATCGAAATGCCGATCGAGGTTTCCTGCCTGACCGGGCGCGGACAGGCGATCACGCGCAACCTGTCTCAACAGGGCGCGTGCATCGATTGCGACGTGCCCCTTGCGATCGCGCAGACCGTTAAACTGACCAGCGGCGATCTGCCCGAAATCCGCGCCAAGGTCCGCTGGCGGCGCGCGCCCGAATATGGGCTGGTGTTCGACAACACGTTCTCGCTATCCGATTTCGCGCGCATGGCCGCATCGATCCAGAGCCCGGTTCTGCTGTCGGACTAAGGCCGACGCAATCAAGCGGGGCGGAAATCCATCGCCACGCCGTTGATGCAGTGGCGCTTGCCGGTCGGTTTCGGGCCATCGTTGAAGATATGGCCCAAATGTCCGCCGCAATCGGCGCAATGGACTTCGGTGCGCGGATAGCCGAGCTTGAAATCGCGGCTGGTGCCGACGCCGCCGGGCATCGCATCCCAGAAACTGGGCCAGCCCGTCCCGCTTTCGAACTTCGTGCGCGAGGAATAGACCGCGTTGCCGCAGCCCGCGCAGGCATAGACGCCCTTGCGCTTTTCCTCGTTCAGCGGGCTGGAATAGGGCCGTTCGGTCCCTTCTTCGCGCAGGACGGTGAATTCGGCCTTCGTCAGGCGCTTCTTCCATTCCGCCTCGCTGCGCGCGACGGGGAAGCTCTTGGCCTGGGCATCGCTGCCATGGGCGGCGAGCACGGCAGTGGCCGCGCCGGTCCCGAGAATGCCGAACAGGCCGCGGCGATGCGTGGTGTAGGTTTTCGTCTTGGTCATGGTCGTCACTTTAGACGAAGGGTCCTGAACCCATGCTTGATCGCCGAAAAACCCGGATCAATCAGAACGTCGACACCTGGACTTCCAGCTTGCGGAAGCCATGGACGAAATTGGCGCGCACCCGCTCGACATCGCCCACCACATCGACGCGCAGGCGCCGCTTGTGCATTTCTTCGAGCAGGATCTTGAGCTGCAGTTCCGCCAGCCGCGCGCCGACGCAGCGGTGGATGCCGTAACCGAAGGCGATATGCCGCCGGGCATTGTCGCGGGTGAGGTCGAGCGCGTCGGGATTTTCGAACACGTCTTCGTCGCGATTGGCGCTGAGATACCACAGGACGACCTTGTCGCCCTTCCTGATGGTCTGGCCGAACACCTCGGTATCCTCGGTGCAGGTGCGGCGCATATGCGCGAGCGGGGTCTGCAGGCGCAGCATTTCCTGCACCGCATTGGGAATGACCGACGGGTCTTCCTCGAATTTCCGGCGCTCATCCGGGTTCTTGTCGAGCTGGTAGACGAAGCCGCTCATCGAATTGCGGGTGGTGTCGTTACCGCCCACGATCAGCAGCACCAGATTGCCCATGAATTCCTCGGGCCGCATCTGATTCATCGCTTCGGAATGGATCATCATCGAGATGAGATCGTCGCCCGGCTCGGGGTCCTGCATCCGCTCGGCCCAGAGCGACTGGAAATAGGCGCCCATTTCGTGGAGGATTTCCCAGCGCATCTTGTCCAGTTCGCGCACCGAAGCGAGCTCGGTATCGCCCGACCAGTCCGACCAGAAGGTCAGCAGGCGGCGATCCTCCCAGGGGAAGCCGAACAGAATGGCGAGCATGCCGGTGGTGAGTTCGATCGAGACATGATCGACCCAGTCGAAGGTTTCGCCGTGGGGCAGGCGGTCCAGCACTTCGCCGGTGCGCTGGCGGATCTCGGACTCCATCGCGGTCATCGCGCTGGGGGTGAATTTCGGCGCGACGGTGCGGCGCTGGCCGGTGTGCTCGGGCCGATCCATGGCGATGAACATCGGCAGCTCGCGCCGATCGACGCCTGCCTCGGCCAGTTCCTCTTCGCTCAGACGGTTGAGAATGGTGATCCCGCCATGCTCCCAGCTTGAGGAGAACGTCTCCGGCAGGGCCTCGATATGCTGGATCGCTTTGTGTCCGACGACCGCCCAATAGGGGCCGAAGGGGCTTTCGGGTATGTAATGCAGCGGCCCGGCCTCGCGCATTTCGCGGAAGATCGGATGCCAGGTGTTATCCGCGTAGATGTCGCTGCGGCTGACATCCCATTTGTGCGGATGGCTGAGACGCTGTTCGGGATGCTGATCGAAATGCGATTTGAGCGCTTCGTAGGCGCTCGGTTCGCGGCGGACTTCCGGCCGCTGAATGGGGGCGGTGGCCATGATCTCTCTCCGTCGGCGGCGACTCCTTGGCGGTCGCTCGTCCTGGCTTCGCATCCTGCCGCAACTGACATGGGTGTCAACAGGGTTGCGATTGAAAACCCAATCCGGTCCCCGCAGCGTCAGACGGCAGGCGCGCCCTTGTTTTTCGGCTTGCGGCCGGCAGGCCCCGATTTCATCACCTTGCGCCGGAACAGGCGCGCGCCCACCCGCACGAAGATCGCGACCCACATGACCTGCCAGACCAGCGCGAGCAGATGGGGCCACAGTGCTGCCGATTGCGCCGCGCGGCCCACCATCGCGTAGGGCGAGGATAGCGGGAAGATGCAGGCGAACAGCTCCATCGGCGATCCGATATCGGTCATCGCGAAAGTCGCCAGGAAGAACACCGCCAGTTGCGCGATGGTGGCGGGCATGGACAGGGTCTGCACATCGCGCACCGTCGCCGCCATCGAGCCGACGGTGAGGAAGATCGACCCGATCAGGAGATAGGCGAGCGCGAAATAGACGACGAACAGCGCGACGAAGAGGGGCCAGCCGATTGCGGGCGCAACCAGCGCAGGGATCGCCGCCCCGCCGAGCAGGATGGCCACGCCTGCAATCGCGCCCCACACCGCCAGACCCACGAAGCTGACGCCGAGCATGGCGAACAATTTGCCCACGAACACGGCATCCATCGGAATCGCGGCGGCGAGGATTTCGATGATCTTGTTGGCCTTTTCCTCGACCAGATTGGACAGCACCATTCCGGCCAGCAGCATGGTGAGCAGGAACAGGAGCGTAATCCCTGCCGTGGCGGTCCCGGTCTGCGCGGTGCGCGCGCTGGCGACGCTGCTGCTGGTGGGATCGAGCACGACGCTGGGATAAGTCGCGCTGTCACGCATGGCACGCGCAGCCAGCAGAGCGACGCGGCCGCGCCACCGCTCGATCTGGTCCGGCGTTCCGGTAAGGCGCGGCGCGGCGAGCGACCCGGTCAGGACCGCGCCGAAATTGCGGTCGCGATCTTTCAGAAGCGCACGTGGCTCCGTATCGTTCGCGCGCACCGCCTCGACGATCGGCAGGTCCACCAGTGGCGCGAGTTCGGCATAGGCGCGGCGCAGATCGGCGGTTTCCTGCGGCGACAGGATCACCGCAAGCCGGGCCGGTTCCGCGCTGCCCGCCGCCTTCGCGCCGAGCATGCCTGCGCCGAGGCTTATTCCGCCGAAGAAGATCGGGCCGAGCAGGAAGAGGAGGAAGGCCTTGCTGAACAGGATCGCCCGCATGTCGCGCCGGGCGATCACCCAGGCGGCCTGCCACAGGGAAAGACGCGAAGCGGTCATGCCGGCACCTCGTCCTTCATCGCCTTCGCCGCTGCCGCGCCTGCGATTTCGACGAAGGCATCGTGCAGCCCGGCCCGCTCGATGGAGAGCGACAGCACGCCCGCTTCGCCTTCGATCAGGCGTTTCAACAGGGCCTCGATCCCGCCCGCAGGCAGGGGGAAATACCAGAAATGGCTCCCATCCGTCTTCGGATCGTGCCGTGCATCATCGGGGAGCGCGGTGCGCCATGCGCCTTCGGCTCGGCGCGTTTCCAGCCGCACCTGCGCGGGAATGCGATCGCGCGCGGCATCGACCGATCCGGCATAGGGCACCTTGCCGCCTGCGATGATCGCGACATCATCGCACAACCGCTCGGCATGGTGGATGACATGGGTCGAAAAGATCACCGTCACGCCGTCGGCGGCGAGCTCGCGTATCATCACTTCCAGCTTGCCCTGATTGATCGCATCAAGGCCGCTGAAGGGCTCGTCGAGCACCACCAGACGCGGGCGATGGACCAGCGTGCCGAGCAGCTGGACGGTCTGCGCCATGCCCTTCGATAATTGGCGGATCTGGCGGTCCACCGCGTGGCCGAGGCCGTGCGCTTCCATCAATTCGCGCCCGCGCCTGCGGCCTTCGTCCAGCGGCAGCCCCCGCAGCGCGCCCATGAAGGCGATCGCCTCGTCGCATTTCATCGCCGGATACAGGCCGCGCTCCTCGGGCAGGTAGCCGATCAGGCGCGCGATATCGTGCGGGCGGTCATGGCCGAAGACGCGCCGAACACCCTCGTCCGGGTCGATAATGCCCAGCAGCATTCGCAAGGTCGTCGTCTTGCCGGCGCCGTTGGGGCCGAGAATACCGTAGATCGCGCCCTCGGGCACCGAGAGGTCCACGCCGTCCACTGCCAGCGTATCGTCGAAGCGCTTGACGAGGCCTTTTGCTTCGATCGCCAAAGTCTCGATTAGGGGAGTTTGCGCTTGGGTTGCCATCCGGGTGCAGGTAACCGGCACGCGTGAACCGGAGCAACAGCAGATTGGTTAACGCCACGTCTTTTCAGGAGGATCTGCGCGCCGAAGCGACGGCGCTCGGCTTCGCGGCCTGCGGATTTACGAGTGCGGCCACCGATCCTCTGAATGGAGAGCGGCTGGAGCAATGGCTGGGCGAAGATCGCCATGGCTCGATGGAGTGGATGGAAGCGAGGAAGCAGCAGCGCGCCTCCCCGCAAGGCCTCTGGCCCGACGCGCGGAGCGTGATCGCATTGGGCATGAGCTACGCGCCCGGGGGCGATCCGCTGGCTCTGGAGAGCGATGCCGAAGCCGCGCGCATCTCCGTCTATGCGCAGGGGCGCGATTATCACGACGTCGTGAAGAAGGCGCTGAAAGCGCTCGCCCGCTGGATGATCGCGCGCGAGCCGGAGAGCGAATTGAAGGTCTTCGTCGACACCGCGCCGGTGATGGAAAAACCGCTCGGGCAGGCGGCGGGGATCGGCTGGCAGGGCAAGCATACCAATCTGGTCAGCCGCAATCACGGCAGCTGGCTGTTTTTGGGCGCGATCTACACGACACTCGATCTCGCCCCCGACGCGCCCGGCCGCGACCTATGCGGATCGTGTCACAAGTGTCAGGACGCCTGCCCGACCGACGCTTTTCCCGCGCCTTACCAATTGGATGCGCGGCGCTGCATTTCCTATCTGACGATTGAGCACAAGGGGCCGGTGGCGGAAGAATTCCGCGCCGCTTTGGGCAACCGCATCTATGGCTGCGACGATTGCCTGGCGGTCTGCCCCTGGAACAAGTTCGCCGATACGGCGCACCGTCATCTGAAGCTCGCCCCGCGCGAAGAGCTGGTCGCGCCCCGCCTCGCCGAATTTCTATCCTTCGACGATGCGGGGTTCCGACAGTTTTTCTCCGGCTCTCCGATCAAGCGGATCGGGCGAGAGCGGTTCGTGCGAAACTGCCTCTATGCGGCGGGAAACAGTGCGAATCCGCACCTGCTCAAGCAGGTCGAAAATCTGCGCGGCGATCCCGATCCTGTGGTGCGGGATGCGGCGGACTGGGCTGCCGCGCGGCTCAGAGAAGCTCCTTGAGCGGAACCTCGCCGTCCGCCAGCAGCTCCGGATCGATTTCGGCGCGTGCTTCGATCAGTTTCTTGCCCTGGACGTAATCCTTGACCCGGTTGACGCAATCGAGCGCGATCACGCGGCCTTCCTTCAGATAGACGACCGAAAAGCTGCGCGCTTCGGGATCGCCGCGCAGCACCGCTTCGTCATGATCGAGCGAGAGGCCGACCGTCTGGAGCTTGAGATCATACTGGTTCGACCAGAACCAGGGCACGGCCTCGTAAGGCTGCTTGTCGCCCATGATCGCCTTCGCGGTGCAGGTCGCCATGTCGTGCGCATTCTGCACCGATTCCAGGCGGATCACCGCATTGTCGGCGAAGGGATTGGCATGCGCCGCGCAGTCGCCGATCGCGTAGATATCGTCCACGCTGGTGCGGCAATATCCGTCGACGTCCACGCCGTTCGATCCCGCCGCGCCTGCGGCGATCAGCGGGCCGACCGAGGGGACGATGCCGATCCCGACCACCACGATGTCGCAGGCGATCGCTTCGCACGCATCCGTGATGACGGCGGCAACTCGCCCATCCTTGCCCTCGATCCGTTCGACTGCGGTTTCCAGCCGCAGGTCGACGCCCTGGCGGCGGTGTTCCGCTTCGTAGAAGCCGCTCAATTCCTCGCCCGCGACGCGGTTGAGCACGCGGCGCTGCGCTTCGAGAACCGTGACTTCGCAGTCGAGCTTGCGCAGGATCGCTGCCGCCTCGAGCCCGATATAGCCCCCACCGACCACTACCGCGCGGCGCGCGCCGGTTTCGAGATCGGCGCGAATGGCATCGACGTCCATGCGGTGGCGCACCGAATGAATGCCCGCAAGGTCCGACCCGGGACATGACAGGCGGCGCGGATCGCCCCCGCCAGCCCAGATAAGCTTGCGATAGCCGATCCGTCGCCCGTCACCCAGAACGACTTCCCGCGCCATCGCATCGACTTCGGAGACGTTGACGCCCAGTTCGACCGCAACGCCCTTGTCCTCCCAGAAGGAGGGCGGACGGATCAGGATACGCTCAAGCGGCTTGTCGCCGGCGAGATATTCCTTCGACAGCGGCGGGCGCTCGTAGGGCGGGGTGCGATCGCGGCTGAGCATGAGGATCGAATCCTCGTGCCCCTGCTGGCGCAGCGCGATGGCGGCCTGTGCGCCGCCATGCCCCGAACCCACGATGACGATATCGGCTCTCTCCATGTCGGCGGGGATTGCCGTTTGGGCGCCTGCGGTCAAGCCGCGCCTACCGACCGAGCAGGTTCCGGGCCATGCTGGCGATCTGGGCCAGCGCAGCCGGAGCGACCGGGTTTTGCGCGTGGGCGCGGTTCACCATGGTGCGGAACTGGCGCACCGCCACCTCGTTCTCGCCCGTCCATTTCTCGATCATCGCCGGCATGTCGTCCTTGGCGCCCTTGCGACGCGACAGGCGGCGCAGGAAGTCGATCCGCATCTGCTGGAAATCGCGCGCGAGCCCGGCGACGAGCAGGCGTTCCCACACATCCGAGGGATCCATCATCGCCGAGGTCGCCTGCGCCCAGTCGAGGCCGAGGGCAGCGCCCAGCTCGGTAAAGGCGCGGGTCAGCGAGCAGGTCTCGATCTCCTGATCGCGCGACAGCTTGGCAAGGCCGACCGAGCCGTCCATCTCGAACAGATGCGCCACGCGTGCCGCCAGAGGGGCGGGCGCGCCGATCGCGGCCATTTCGCCGATCAGCTTGCCCGATTGCTGGCGGGTTTCTTCTGCCAGCAGATTGTCGGTCTCTTCGCTCAGGCGTTGGACGCCTGGGCTCAGTTCTTCGAGCACGGTTCCGAAATCGCCGCTGCCGACGCCTGCGCCGATCAGGTCGGCCATCTGGATGCGCAGACCGCGCGCCGCCTGGTCGAACAGCTGAAGCCGCGCGGCCTCGGGCATGTCGGCCGTGTCGATCTCGGCCCAGAGCGCTTCCATGTCGAACAGCCGCGATGCGACCATGAAGGCCGCAGCCACCTGGTCGAGCGTGGCGCCTTCCTCTTCGGCGAGCTCGAACGGATGGACGAGACCCATGCGATTGACGATCCGGTTGGCGAGCTTGGTCGCCACCAATTCGCGGCGCAGACGATGGCTGAGGATTTCCTCGCGGTATTTGGTCTGCATCGGCTCGGGGAATGCCGAAAGGAGCAACGGTTCGAGCGTTTCGTCCTGGCTGAGCGGGCTCTTTTCGATCGAGTCCTGAAGGGCGAGTTTGGTCGAAGACAGGAGCACGGCGAGCTCGGGGCGAGTCAGGCCCAGGCCGTCGCTTGCGCGGCGCCCAAGCGTCTCATCATCGGCGAGGCCTTCGGTCCGCCGGTCAAGATTGCCGCCTTCCTCCAGCTTTTCGATCAGGCGTAATTGCGCTTCGGCCGCGCGCGAACCGCCGATTTCCGCGATCGAGAGGGCGAGCGCCTGCATCCGGTTGTCTTCCAGCACCAGCTCGGCGACTTCGTCGGTCATCGTTTCGAGCAGGGCATTGCGCTTCGGCTCGGACAATTTGCCCGCCCGCTGCGCCGCGGCCAGCGCGATCTTGATGTTGACCTCGTTATCCGAACAATCGACGCCGGCCGAATTGTCGATGAAGTCGGTGTTGATGCGCCCACCGTCCAGCGCGAATTCGATCCGGCCCGCCTGCGTCACGCCCAGATTGGCGCCTTCGCCGATGACCTTGGCGCGGACATCGCCCGCATCCACGCGCACCGCATCGTTGGCGGGATCGCCGACCTGCACGTTGTTCTCGCGTTCGGCCTTGATGTAAGTGCCGATGCCGCCGAACCAGATCAGATCGACCTGCGCCTTCAGGATCGCGGAGATGACCGCGTCGGGCTCGTGCGTCGCTTCGCTGAGGCCCAGCGCCTTTTGCGCCGTCTTGGACAGGGTCACGCTCTTGGCGTCGCGCCGGAATACGCCGCCTCCGCGCGAGATCAGCTTGTCGTCGTAATCCTCCCAGCTCGATCGCGGCAGGGCGAACAGGCGCTGGCGCTCCGTGAAGCTTGCCTTGGGATCGGGATCGGGATCGATGAAGATATGGCGATGGTCGAAAGCTGCGACCAGCTTGATCGCTTTCGACAGGAGCATGCCGTTGCCGAACACGTCGCCCGACATGTCGCCACATCCGACGACCTCGATCGGCTCGCTCTGCACGTCGACGCCCATTTCGCGGAAATGCCGCTGGACGGATACCCATGCGCCCTTGGCGGTGATGCCCATCGCCTTGTGGTCGTATCCGTTGGAGCCGCCGCTGGCGAACGCATCGTCGAGCCAGAAGTCGCGGCTCTGAGCGATGCCGTTGGCGACATCGGAGAAGCGCGCCGTGCCCTTGTCTGCGGCGACGACGAAATAGGGATCGTCGCCGTCGAGGATCCGGACGCTGTCGGGATGCACGACTTCGTCGTCGACGATATTGTCGGTGACCGACAGCAGCGTGCGGATGAAGACTTCGTAGCTGCTCTGGCCTTCCGCCGCCCAGCCATCGCGGTCGAGCACGGGATCGGGCAATTGCTTGGGATAGAAGCCGCCCTTCGCGCCGGTGGGCACGATGACCGCGTTCTTGACGCGCTGAGCCTTCATCAGGCCGAGGATCTCGGTGCGGAAGTCGTCGCGCCGATCGGACCAGCGCAGGCCTCCGCGCGCCACCGCGCCCGCGCGCAGGTGAATGCCTTCGACCCGGCGCGAATAAACGAAGATTTCGCGCCAGGGGATCGGTTTGGGCAGATTGGGGACGAGCTTGGAATCGATCTTGAACGCCAGTGCCTCGCCCGCCGCCGGAGCGAAGGCATTGGTGCGCAGGATCGCGTCGATCAACGCGCGATAGAGGCGCAGCAGGCGGTCGTCGTTGATCGCGTGAACCTTGGCGAGTCCGCGCTTGATGGCGGCTTCGGCATCCGCGATGGCATCGTCCCGGTTGGACCCGAATTCGGGATCGTGGCGCGCGGTGAACAGCGCGATCAGCGCGCGGGTCACGTCGCGGGCACCGCTCAGCGCATCGACGACGGTGAAGATCGTGAATCCCATGCCGGTCTGGCGCAGATAGCGATAGAAGGCCCGCAGCCAGTTCGCTTCGCGCGCGGTCAGTCCGGTTTCGGCGACAAGGCGATTGAAGCAGTCGTTTTCCGCTTCGCCGTTCAGAACGGCAGCGATCGCTTCCTCGATCGCTTCGGCACGATCGACCAGCGTTTCGGCCTCGATACCCGGATTCAGGCGCAGCGCGAAATCGTGGACCGTGCCCAGGCGGCCATCGTCGAGAACGGTCGGCATCTCCGACTGGACGTGAAAGCCGAAATTTTCCAGCGCGGGAACCGCGTCGGACAAAGGCAGGCTGCCTTCGGCCTGATAGAGCTTGAGGCGCAGGGTTTCGGGATCGCCGCTCTGCCCCCGATAAAGGCGGGCGCCGCGCTGGCGCGTTTCGCCATGCTCGCTTTGGCCCTCGGCATGCGTGCCCAAAGCGCGTAGCCGTGCGATATCGAGCGCGGCTTCCGACGCACCGAAGCGCCCGCGATAGGGGGTCGGAAACGATTCGGCCCAGCGCAGCGCGATGGCCGCGGCACGGCTACCTTCGAATTCCTTCGCCAATTCGGTCTCGACCGCTTCGGTCCAGCCGCGCAGCATGGTTTGCAATTGATCGTCGAGCGCCTTGGCGTCGATCTCTCCCTCGCCGTCGCGAATATCGAGGACGAAGCGCAGCATGGCGAGATTGCCGCCTTCGACCTCAAGGCTCCAGTCGAGCATGCGGGCATCCGCACCCTGTTCGAGCAGGGCCTGGATTTCGAGGCGAACCTGCGTCGCCAGCATGTCGCGCGGCAACCAGACGAAGGCGAACAGATGGCGCGAAAGGGGCGCTTCGACCAGCGCGAGGCGCGGGCGCGGACGATCAACCAGCGCCATCATATTGGTGGCGATGCGTTCAACGTCCCGTTCGGCGAAACCCACCAGGAGATCGTGCGGCAGCGTGGTCAGCGCATGGACCAATGCCTTGCCGGCATGGCCGTTATAATCGAAATCGAGCCGCGCTGCGATCGAGGCGAGCAGATCCTTCAGGCGCGGCACCGAACGCGGCGGCGCGGCGAGCGCGGCGCTGGTCCAGACCCCGGCATGGATGGAAAGCGCGGCGACCTTGCGCCCCTTGCCCTCGCCCTCCCAGCGCGGGACGATGAACAGGTCGAGCGGCACGCGGCGATGGACGTTGGCGACGCGATTGGCCTTGATGATCAGCGGAACGCGCGTGTTCTTCGCATCCTCGAACCAGGCGAAGGCGCGATCGTAGGAATTTTCGGCGAGCAGATCCTGAGCGCTCTTGCGCACGATGCCGAGCGCTTCGGTGGTCTCGCCCTCTTTCGTGCGGACCATATGGCCGAGTTGGGTGAGCATGCCCTGGTTGAGCCAGCGCAGCATTTCCGCGCCCTGTTCGCCTTCCTCCCCGAACGCTTCGATCGCGTCCGCATCGGCCAGCATCGCGCTTTGCAATTTGGGCCAGTCCTGAACCGCCGCGCGCACATCGCCCAGCGTTTCCTTAAGGCTCGCCAGAAGTTCGCGGCGCTGACGGGCATCGACGCGCGAAGTTTCGATGTAGATCATCGATTCGTAGAAGGCGTCGTCGGGATCGCTATCGAGAATGGTCTCGAGGCTGCGGTCGCTGCCCCGCACGACCGGCACCACCGGATGGACCAGCCGGTCGATCGACAGACCGCTCGCGGCGATGGCGGCGGCGGTGGAGTCGACCAGGAATGGCATATCGTCATTGACGATGGCGATGCGCATGAAGCGCCGCTCTTCGCTGAGGGACTCCAGCGCGATGGCGGAGCGGTTCATGTCCCGCGCCGCTCCGGCTTCGAGGACGAACCGCGCGGCTTCGTGCAGTCGGTCCTTGTCCATCGGATCGTCGCCCGGGAGCAGCGAACCACGCATGCGTTCGGCAAGCTTTTCGACCAGCTTGGAATCGATGGCGGGCGCCTGCCCGTCGGTCTGTTTCGGGGCGGCTTGCTTGGAACCCATAGAACCTCTCGGCGGGCGCGCCGGAAAGGGCGGCCCGGTCTCTCCTGACGCGCTCTCTCCAGCGCGGGTTTACGTAGCGGCCCCTAGGCCTCTCAAGCGTGAGCCGCAAGCGTGTCGGGCGTGGATCGGGCGGTCAGTGCATCCATTGCGAGGGACAGCGAACGGGTGCGGGCCTGCGGGTCGAAGGTAGCGCCGCCGAACACCACCTCGTCGGCGCCGGTGCGCGCGATGAAAGCCTGGACCTGACGCGCCACTTCCTTGGGCGTCCCGATGGCGCTCGCCTGGCCGACATGATCGACGATGGCGCGGGCACGCGGGTCCAGCGAGGCGCGATAATTCGGAATTGGCGGCGGCAGCTTGCCCGGTTTTCCGGTGCGCAGACGGACGAAGGATTGCAGCTGCGAACTCGCCAGCGTCTCCGCCTCCTCGGTAGTGTCGGCGCAGAACAGGTTCATCGCGACCATGACATGCGGCTTGGCGAGCTCTTCGCTGGGTTCGAAGGTTCGCCGATAGATTTCGAGTGCGCCGTCGAGATGGTCGGGCGCGAAATGGCTGGCGAAGGCATAGGGCAGGCCGAGTCGAGCGGCCAGTTGCGCGCCGAACAGGCTCGATCCCAGCATCCACATCTCGACATCGGAGGAATGGCCGGGCGTGGCGCGGATCGCCGTCTCGTCCTCGGCGCTCAGATAGGCGCGCAATTCGACCACGTCCTGCGGAAACATCTCGGCGGCGCGGTGCAGATCCTTGCGTAGCGCGCGCTGCAGCTCAGGCCCCGCCCCCGGCGCACGGCCCAGGCCGAGATCGACTCTGCCCGGATACAGCGCGGCGAGCGTGCCGAACTGCTCGGCAATCTGGAAGGGCGTGTGGTTGGGCAGCATGATCCCGCCCGATCCGATGCGGATCGTGCTGGTGGCGCTGGCGATATGGGCGAGCACGACCGAGGTCGCACCACCGGCGATGCCTTCCATCGCATGGTGTTCGGCCACCCAGAACCGCTTGCAGCCCGCCTGCTCCGCCGTGACGGCGAGATCGGTCGCTGCGGCGAGCGCTTCGGCGACCGTGCCGCCTTCGCGCACGGGGACGAGGTCGAGAATGGAAAAATCGGTCATCGTCCGCGCGGCTCCATCTGCTGCGTTCCGCCGTCGAGGCGGGTAAGATAGGTGCGTGCCCGGTTCGCTTCCACGCTTTCGGGAGCGACTTCGATCACCGACTGGAAGCTGGCGCGTGCCTGCTCCTCGCGCCCGGCCATCGCGGCGATGACGCCCGCTTCGAGGCCGACTGCAGGATCGCGCGGGGCGAGCGTGGCGGCGTATTCGATATGGCGCTGCGCTTCGCCCAGCCGTTCGAGCCGGCGCGCCAGAGTGGCCGATAGCAGCCAGGCCTGCGGGTTCGCCGGATCAGCGTCGCGCGCCGCGCCGAGAGCGGCGACGGCATCGGATGCCCGGTTGGCGGCGACCAGCGCGCGGGCGAGATCAGTGTTGAGCCCGGCGGTCAGCGAGGGGGCGGCGGCGCTGTCCGCATCGACGATGGCGCGTTCGAAGGCGGGGATGGCCGCTTCCGCCTGGCCCTGTGCCAGCGCCGCGTGGCCGCTCATGCCCGAAAGGCGAGCGCGATAGGCGGGATTGGTGGCGGGAGCCGCCTCGCGCGCATCTTCGAAAGCGGTGCGCGCATCGTCGAACCGTTCCTGCCGGACCAGCGACAGGCCGAGGCAGTGGAAGGCCGGGGCTCGCTCGTCGGCTGCGGCGGTTTCAAGCCACGCGCGCGCGAAGGCTTCACCTGCTTCGGAATCCTGTCCGGCGCTGGCGAGGCATTCCGACAGGCGCGAGGGCGTGGCGGCGGGTGCCGCTTCCTGCCGCTCGCGTTCGGCGGATCGGCGGCGCTGTTCGGCCACTTCGGGCGGCGTGATCGGCTCCGCGAGGGAGGGGTTCGGCCCGACCTGGGCGAGCATGAGGGAAAGGATCGAGGTGATCATGGCGTCTGAGTCCGTTCGGCGGGAGAGGCGGCGGCGAGGTCACCCACCACGCGCAGCAACAGGGCGATATCCTGCGGGCGCGAGAGGCGGTGATCGCCATCCTTGACCAGCACCACCTGTATGTCGTCCGAACGCAGCTTTTCGGCGAGGCGGAGCGAGATGGCATAGGGCACGTCGCTATCGCGCTGCCCGTGGATGAGGCGCACGGGCATTGATAGCGCAATCGGCCCGTCGAGCTTTTTCGATCGCTCGCCATCGGCGAAGAATTGCGGATAGGTCGGGGTGGGATCGGGGCCGTAGGGATTGTCCTCGAACACCGCCTCCCCGCGCGACAGCTGCGCTTTCTGGTCGGCATCGAAGCCCCAATCGGTGAAGTCCGGCGCGGCGGCGATGCCGACAAGACCGGCCACGCGGCCACCGAGCGCTTCCGCCACCAGCAGCATCAGCCAGCCGCCCATCGACGATCCGATGAGGATTACATCGCCCTCGATCCGGTCCGTCACCAGTGCGACGACCTCGTCCCGCCAACGCGACAGCGTGCCATCGGCGAATGCGCCGTCGCTCTCGCCGCAGCCCGAATAATCGAGCAGAAGGCATTCTCGCCCGCTTTCGCGCGCCCAGTCGATCAAAGCGGTCGCCTTGTTGCCCGCCATGTCGGACATATAGCCGGGCAGGAAGACGAGGGCGGGGCCGGTGCCGGGAATATGGCGGTAGGCGATCCGTCGGCCCCCCTGCCCTTGAAAATATTCGGTCAGCGCGTTCATGCCCACCCATCTCGGCACGCGGGCAACGCAATGCAAGCCGTTAGAAGAACTCGAACTCCTCCACGTCCGGATCGTCTTCGCACATGGATTTGAGCGCTTTAAATTCGGCATCGCTCAGCACCGGGGGAAAGTCCTCGTCCTTATCGGCTGCGGCGCGATAGAGACGGGCGCGCTCGCCTGCCGAAGGATGGCTGGCGACCCAGCCGAACAGCGAATCGTCGTTGTCGCCGTATTTTTCGGCCATCCGCTCGAAAAAGCCTGCCGCGCCGAGCGGCGAAATGTCGCTTTCCGCCATACGGGCACGCGCATATTCGTCCGCCTCTCTTTCGGCATCGCGCGAATAGCCCATCTGCGCGAGGCCGAACGCAGTATCGCCAATTCCGGAATTCGCGCCCGACAGCAGGATCGAGAGGCCGAACTGCCTCAGCAGCGCCGTCATCACGTGCCGTTCGCGTACATGGCCGACCTCGTGGCCGAGCACGCCCGCCAGTTCCTCGGGGCTTTCGGCCTGTTGGACCAGACCGTCGAACAGCAGGACCTGCGCCCCGGGCAGGGCGACGGCGTTGACCATGTCGATATTGGCAACGCCTGACCTCACCTTCGGGTCGCCCGGATCGACCCGACCGAGCAGCTTGGCCAGCGCGGCATCGCCTGCCGGCGTCGAGCACAATCTCCCGCCGAAATCGCCGACCATCGCCTCTCCCAGATTGCGCTCCCAGCTCGTGGGAATGCGCGGGCCGAGCCAGTCGGGCGCTGTCAGGAACAGCGCGACCGCAACTGCGCTCGCCGCGGCAAATGCCATCGCCGCCTTGCCCAGTCCGATCCGATCGACCCAGGCGCCGTATTCGGCATGGGCGGGAAGGTGCGCTGCGAAGCCCGGTGGCAGATCGCGGGGCAAGCGCAGGCGGAAATCGGGCGTGCTCTTGCGGCGATAGACGGTCGCGCCGGGCAGTTTCTCGCCATAGACGAGATCGTCGAGCGGTATGGCGACCGTCGCTCCCGAGTTCTGGACGAGCAGCAATTCGTCCCGATCCCAACGCGCGGCCCCCTCGTGCCGGATCGCGCTGGTACCGTCATACCAGCTCGCTGCAACCTCGAAGCTCTCGTCGGTCATCGGTTTGCGACAGGCCTAGATCGCGCCGATGTCGAAGGCGTCGAGCAGGCCTTCGCCATGGCGTGCGGTGGCGGTGGTCGACTGGGTTAGATCGTCGAGCAGGATTTCGCCCCGCGCCTCCAGATGCGTCATGAAGAATTTCCAGTGGCGATAGGTGAGGAAGATCAGACCGATTCCCAGCGTGATGACGACCAGAACGACATCGCCGACCAACAGCTTGATCCAGTCCTTGGTACGCGCGTCGAAGCTGAAATCGAGATCGTGCCAACGCGTCTTGCCGACGACTTCGCGATAGAAGGCGGCGTAGAAGGCGACCGCGATCAGGCCGAGGCCGAGATAGATAATCAGGACGAAGCCGATCGCTCCGATAACTCCGCCGACGATCATACCGTCTTCGCCGCCGATGCCGCGCCCGGCGAGCATTCCCATGGCGGCGAGGATCCCTCCTCCGACGACCAGAACGATGGGGGCGAGATAGAACAAAAGGAAGCGCACGAAGACCGCATTCGATTCCGCGCGCGCTTCGAAACGATGGGGGCCGAAGCTCATCTGGTTCCAGCGCTCGTTCCACAGGCTCGTCATCGACCATGGGATCAGCAGGCCGGCGGGAACCCAGCCGACCGCATTCTTCCACATATAGGACAGGCCGAACAGGAAGCCGTTATCGTCGCTCCCCCCGCGAATGCCGCGCCAGCGCGTGCGGGAGAGGCGATAGCGCAAGGCGCGGAAGCGGGCGACGCCGGCGAGATAGAAGATGGCGAGGACCGACCCTACCAGCAGAGCCAGACCCAACATTTCGTATCCGCGCGCGATGAGGGCCTGTGCTCCGAAACTGACGATGAAATAGGGAAGGCCGAACAGGACCAGCACGATCAGGAAGCCCACGAACAGCTCCAGCCCCGTGCCCGCCCATTCCAGCCGCTCGTCCACGAAGCGGCTGCGCGACCAGAGGTAGCGCCGCTCGCGCGCGGTCGCCCAAAAGCGATAGATCCCCAGCGTAACGATCGTCAGCAGCAAATTGCTGAAGGCGATTGGCGCGAATTCCTGCCAGGTGCCGTCGAAACCGAACGCGCTGTTCGGATCGTCTGCGGCGCCGCCATCATGGCCGGAACCGCTATTGTCTATCGTGTCGTCCATCGTCCCGCGCCCTGTTCGATCTCCTGCGCTCCGGTGTCGAAGGCGGCGGACGGCATGTCAATGCGGTAGGTTCGGAACGGGTACGTCTCGATCCGTCTTGATCCCGTAACGGGCCGAGTGCAGTCGTGATGGCCGAGGAGATTACCGCCAATGTTCCCGACCGAACCGCCCGCCGCCGCCATGCTTCCCGCGCTCGACCGGCGCAGCCTGTTAAAGGGCGGCCTGCTGGGCGCAGGCGCTCTCTCGGCCCCGCTTTCCGCGCAATTTTCCGGGCAGCGCGGATTCACCCACGGCGTCGCCAGTGGCGAGCCGGGTGCGGACCGGGTCTTGCTGTGGACGCGCTATGCCGCCGGGCAGGATACGCCCCTGCGCTGGCGCGTGATGGAGGCTGATGCCAATCGCCGGGTCGTAGCCGAGGGCCAAGCGACCGCGTCGCCGACCCGCGATTTCTGCTGCAAGGCGCAGGTGAGCGGACTCGAGCCGGGCAGATGGTATTATTACCGCTTCACCGCGCCCGACGGGACCGAGTCGGACGAAGGGCGCACGCGCACGCTTCCCGCAGGGCCTACGTCGCGCTTCCGCATGGCGGTGTTTTCCTGCTCCAATATGGGGTTCGGCTGGTTCAACGCCTATGCGCATGCCGCCGATGCGAACGAGTTCGACTGCGCGCTGCATCTGGGCGATTATTTCTACGAATACGGGCCGGGCACCTACGACAATCCCGATTTCGCCGCGCGCCAGCCCGATCCGGCGCGCGAGATAGTGGCGCTGGCGGACTACCGCGCGCGCTATGCCCAGTATCGCAGCGATCCCGATCTGAGGCGGCTGCATCAGGTCTATCCGATGATTTCCGGCTGGGACGATCACGAAAGCGCGAACGATAGCTGGAAGGGCGGGGCGCAGAACCACCAACCCGAAACCGAAGGGCCGTGGGACGTGCGCAAGGCCGCGGCGATGCGCGCGTATCGCGAATGGATGCCGGTGTCGGACGAGCCGTGGACGGCTTACGAGATCGGCGATCTAGCCACGCTATTCCGGCTGGAAACCCGGCTCGAAGCGCGCTCGGAACAGTTCGATTATGCCTCGATCCTGTCGGGCAAGGCGACGCCCGAAACCGCATCGGCGGCGCTCGCGGCGTTTCGCGACGGCGTCTATGCCGATCCCGCGCGCGAAATGCTCGGTGCGCGTCAGCAGGCGTGGTTGGCGGAAGGACTGATGCGGTCGGTGCGAGAGGGCAAGCCGTGGCAGGTGCTGGTGCAGCAGGTGCTGATGGGCAAGCTCGCCACCGCGCCGCGCCTCGCTGAAAATCTTCCCTCCGATATGGCCGAGCGCACGCGCCGCTATGTCGAGGCGGGCGCGATGGCTTCGCGGAGCGAACTGCCGCTCAATCTCGATGCGTGGGACGGGTATCCCGCCGCGCGCGAACGGGTGCTGCGCGCCGCGCTTGAAGCGGACGCGAATCTCGTCAGCCTCGCGGGCGACACGCACAATGCCTGGGCCTTCGATCTTGCGCAGGACGGGGCGCGGGTCGGCGTCGAATTCGGCGGCCAGTCGGTGACTTCGCCGGGGCTCGAGAATTACGTCACTTACGTGCCGACTGCGGAGCTAGAGCGCGAAACGGTGGGCTTCAATCCCGAGCTGCAATGGATGGACGCTTCGCATCGCGGTTACATGGCGGTGGAACTGACGCCGGGCAGCGCGACGAGCGAATATCGCTTGATGGGCGCGCGCCAGCGGGGCAGCGGTGTCGTCGGTACGCGCCGCATGACGGCGCTGGCGGGCCAGAAACGGCTGCAACCGGCTTAGAACGACACAGCAAGCGGATCGGAACGGTTGAGAAGCGCGCAAGGAAAGGCTATTTCGCTGCCCATGACGCATATCGGCGCCACTTTTTCGACTACCACCATGCCGGGCCGCGCGCACTAGGGCTGACCTCGCGCGTGCCGCCCGGCCATGATCCCGGTCGGGTGGCGCGGCGTCCTTCCCGATCGGTTCTCCTCGATACGCCGCGGCTTGACCGGGCGCGCCGCTCTGGCATGGCGCCCGGCAGCGAGGGAATACGACGATGACGGAACTGCTCAAGATCAGCCTGCCCGATGGGTCCGTGCGCGAAATGGAAGCCGGATCGACTCCGGCGGATGTCGCCGCTGCGATCGGCCCCGGCCTCGCCAAGGCGGCGATCGCGGCGCGCGTGGATGGAGAATTGCGCGACATCAACCGCCCCTTCGATGGCGATGCCGAACTGGCGCTGGTGACGAGCCGCGACGAGGAAGACGCGCTCGAACTCGCGCGCCACGATTACGCCCACGTCCTCGCCGAAGCGGTCCAGTCGCTCTATCCCGGCACGCAGATCACCTTCGGCCCTTCGACCGACGACGGGTTCTATTACGACGTCAAGGCGCCTGAAAGCCGCGATCCGTTCTCGATGGACGATCTGCCCGCGATCGAGGAAGAGATGCGCCGCATCATCCGCGCCGACAAGCCGCTGAAGCGCGAGGTCTGGAGCCGCGAACAGCTGATCGAGAAATGGGAGAGCGAAGGCGAGGTCTTCAAGGCCGAATGGGCGAAGGAACTGCCCGAGAACGAGGAGCTGACGGTCTATTGGAGCGGCGAGGACTGGCTCGACATGTGCCGCGGCCCCCATCTCGCATCGACCGGCAAGCTCGACCCCGACGCCTTCAAGCTGATGCGCGTCGCGGGCGCATATTGGCGCGGCGACCAGTCGAATGCCCAGCTCACGCGCATCTACGGCACCGGCTGGCTCAACAAGAAGCAGTTGAAGGCCCATCTCACGCGGCTGGAGGAAGCCGCCAAGCGCGACCACCGCAAGCTGGGCCGCGAGATGGACCTGTTCCATCTTCAGGAAGAGGCGCACGGCTCGGTCTTCTGGCATCCCAAGGGCTATCGCATCTGGCGCGAGCTCGAAGCCTATATGCGCCGCAAGATGGACAATGGCGGCTATCGCGAGATCAAGACGCCGCAGCTGATGGACGTGCGCCAGTGGGAGCAGTCCGGCCACTGGGGCAAATATGCCGAGAACATGTTCGCGGTGCCCGACATGGTGCCCGAAGTCGACGATAGCGGCGCGGGATCGCACCCCACGGTGGCGAAGGACGCCGACTGGATGGCGATCAAGCCGATGAACTGCCCGGCGCACGTCCTCGTCTTCAAACAGGGGATCACCAGCTATCGCGATCTGCCGATCCGCCTCGGCGAAATGGGTTGCTGCCACCGCAACGAACCGCATGGCGCGCTCCACGGCCTGATGCGCGTGCGCCAGTTCACGCAGGACGATGCGCATATCTTCTGCACCGAGGAGCAGGTGGTCGAAGAAGTGCGCAAGTTCTGCGCGCTGGCCGATGCGGTCTACAAGGATTTCGGCTTCAGCTATCACGTCAAGCTGGCGCTGCGCCCCGAAAAGCGGTTCGGGAGCGAGGCCGATTGGGACAAGGCTGAACAGGAATTGCGCGACGCCGTGGCCGAAGCGGGCATGGCGAACGCGGAGTACGGTTGGGAAGAACTGCCCGGCGAAGGCGCGTTCTATGCGCCCAAGCTCGAATGGCACCTGACCGATGCAATCGGCCGCACCTGGCAGGTCGGCACGATCCAGGGCGACCGCGTGCTGCCCGATCGGCTGGACGCAAGCTATGTCGGCGAAGATGGCGAGAAGCATCGCCCCGTCATGCTGCACCGCGCGATCTTCGGATCGTATGAACGCTTCATCGGGATCCTGATCGAGCACTTCGCCGGGCGCCTCCCCGTCTGGCTCGCCCCGGTCCAGGCCGTGGTCGCAACCATCGTTTCGGATGCGGACGAATATGCGAAGGAAGCCGTGGCGAAGCTGGAGGCGGCGGGTATCCGCGTCGAAAGCGACCTTCGCAACGAGAAGATCAATTACAAGGTGCGCGAACATTCGCACGCCAAGGTTCCGCATCTGCTTGTGGTCGGCAATCGCGAGGCGGAGGAAGGCACCGTCGCCATCCGCACGCTCGGCGAACAGCAGCAGAAGGTGATGCCCTTGGACGAAGCGATCGCCATGCTGAAGGACGCAGCGACTCCGCCCGATCTGAAATAGGAGTTTCAGAACGGGGCTTGCGGCATGTTCGATCAATTCACTGCTGTTCAGATCGTCGCCGCGCTGATCGCCGCGTTCGGATCGGCTTTCGTGCGGGGGTTGACGGGGTTCGGGATGGCGATCCTGATCGTCCCGATTCTCGCGCTCGCGCTCTCGCCCGTGCATGCCGTGTTGCTGACCAATTTCCTTTCGGTCTTCATCGGCCTGTCGGAGATCCGCCGGCTGCTGCGCAATGCGGAGAAAACGGCCTGGATCATCATCGCGCTGGTCGCAGTGACGACTCCGGTTGGCCTGTATGCGCTGAGCCTGACGTCTCCTTCGATCGCGCGGGTCGTCATTGCCTTTATCGCGCTGTCGGCTTTCGTCGCGATCCTGCTGCCGCGGCGCGGCGCGATGGATCACCATCCGGCGACGACGGGCGGCGTGGGCATTCTGAGCGGATTGATGACAGGCTATGCCGGCATGCCGGGCCCGCCGGTCGTGCCCTATTATGTCGGACGCGACATTCCGCGCGAGACGGCCAAGGCCTCGATGTTGCTGATCTTCACTTGTGCGTCGAGCGTGGGGCTTGCCAGCGGAGCGGCTATCGGTGTTCTTGAGCTGAATCTGGCGCTGCTCGCCGCCCTACTGTTTCCGGCGGTGTTACTCGGTAATTATCTCGGTGACCGGCTCTCGGGCCGAATAGCGGACCGGACATGGCGGATCTGCGTCGGCATTGTGCTGGGCGCCGCGGCGGTGGCGGCGCTGGTCAAGGCGATCGGTTAGCCGTTACGGCTTCTGTCAGAAAGGCAGGATCGGCCCGGCAAAGGCCAGCGCGAGGCCGCAGGCTCCGACCATCAGCGACCGCAGAATATCGGCGGGGCGCGGCGTGGCGACATGGGTGCGGACGAGAGCGATAGCTTTGGCCATGCTCCTTTGTCGCGCGAGGATGCTAAGAAAATCTTAAGCGCGCCAATCTGACGCCGGCATCTGCTGGCTGGCGCAGTGGAAACCGCCGCCGCCCGCCAGTACCGCATCGCCGGGCAAGCCGATCGTGGCCCGATCGGGGAAGAGATCGCCGATCGCCGCCACGCCTTCTTCGTCGTGCAGACTGCCGAAGGTCGGCACCACGACGAGGTCCGACGTGATGGCGAAATTGGCGTAGCTCGCGGGTTCGACATGATCGCCCGACGTCACGAGGCCGGGCGAGGGGATACGGACCAGATCGACTCCCGCCGCTTCGATCCTGCGCGCGGCATCCGCGTAAATGTCTGCATTTGGATCGTCCTTGCCGGTCGCCTGCGGCAGAGCGATCCGGTTCGGCGCCACGAAGCGCGCCAGATTGTCGACATGCCCGTCGGTATGGTCGTTGATCAGCCCGTCGCCCAGCCACAGCACGCGCGTGAAGCCGAGATCGCGCTTCAGCCGCGCCTCGATCTCCTCACGCGAGAGATCGGGATTGCGGTTGGGATTGAGCAGGCATTGCTCGGTCGTCACGACGAGGCCGGTCCCGTCCCCATCGATCGCGCCGCCTTCCAGGATCCAGTCGGCGGTTTCGAGCGGCAGGCCTGCATCCCCGGCCAGTTCCGCGCCGATCGTCTGATCGCCATCCATCAGATATTTGCCGCCCCAGCCGTTGAACTGGAAGCGCCGCGCCACGCGCCTATCGCCGTCGCTCAGCACCAGCGGGCCGGTGTCGCGCAGCCAGACATCGCCATAATCGCGCCGCTCCAGCGTCACCGCGCCGCTGACGAGTTGCCGCGCGCACGCCTCATTGGCGGCGTCGCGCACCAATAGGCGGACTTCCTGCCCGCTTTCCGCGACAGCATTGGCGAAGCCTGCGATCTGGTCCTGCGCGCGGCCCAGGACGTCAGGCCATTCCTCCGCATCGTGGGGAAAGCCGATCCAGAGCCAGTCCTGCTTTGCCCATTCGGGAGGCATTGTAGGCGTGGTCTGAGTCATGGCGGTCTCCGGGTGAGGGGCGGAAAGGGGGCTGATCGAAGCGCGCCCTGTCGCACCTCGCACCTTGCGGGGCAAGCGCGCGGCGGGCATGCGGCGGGGCGATGGCCGCCGTATCCTCATCGTCCCCCGACTGGCCCGGAGCGCTCGCACGGGCGCATGCGCATTCGCCCTTCCTGTCGCGCGCGCTGGAGCGCCTGCCGGATCTGGAATCGCTGCTGGAGGCGGGCGATATCGAAGCGGCGTTGCTCAAGGCCAAGGCGGCGGGCGAGGCGCTCGAGGATACCGGCGTCGCCCTCAGGTGCGAGCGGCTGGCGCTGGCAACTGCGCTGGCTATCGGAGACCTCGCGGGCGGGCTCGATCTCGATCGTGTGATGCGCGAGCTTTCGACCTTTGCCGACCGTGCGCTCCACGCCGCGATCGCCGCATCGATCGCGCGCCGGGTGCCGGGGGCGGAGCCCGACGGGATGATCGGCCTGGCGCTTGGCAAACATGGGGCGGGCGAGCTCAATTACAGCTCGGACATCGATCCGATCCTGATCTACGATCCCGAAACGCTGCCCCGCCGCGAGCGCGACGAGCCGGGCGAAGCGGCGCAGCGCTATGCCCGCGAGACGGTGCGGATCCTGTCCGAGACCACGCCCGAAGGTTATGTCTTCCGTGTCGATCTGCGCCTGCGCCCGGCTTCCGAAGTCAGCCCGCTGGCGATCCCGATCGGCGCGGCGACGACGCATTACGAAAGCTCGGCCCTTGCGTGGGAGCGCGCCGCTTTCATCCGGGCGCGCGCGGCGGCAGGGGACATTGCGGCGGGGGAAGTGTTCCTCGATACGATCCGACCCTTCGTATGGCGGCGCAGCCTCGATTTCGGCGCCATCGACGAAATCCGGCGGCTGACGGCGCGCATCCGCGACAGCCATGCGGGGCCGAAGCAGGCCGGGCCGGGCTTCAATCTGAAGCTGGGGCGCGGCGGCATTCGCGAGATCGAATTCTTCGCCCAGACGCATCAATTGATCCATGGCGGGCGCGACGCTTCGCTTCGCTCGCGCGGCACGCGCGCGGCGCTCGATGCGCTGGCGGCGACCGCGCATATCGCACCCGATACCGCGCGCATTCTGGGCGAAGCGTACGACATGCTGCGCACGATTGAGCACCGGTTGCAGATGGTCGCGGATCGCCAGACGCACAGCCTTCCCGAAGGCGAGGCGCTCGACAATGTCGCGCGGCTGCACGGGCTGGAGGATGGTGCGGCGCTGGTCGATCTGGTGGCGCGGACCTGCGCTCCGGTCGCCGAATTGTTCGGCGATCTGATCGCGGAGGATGGCAGCACGCCTGCTTCCCCCGCCGCGCCGGGGCGGCTCGAAAAGCTCGGCTTCGAGGATGCGGACGCCATCTCGCAGCGGATCGAGCGGTGGAGCGATGGACGCTATCGCGCGCTGCGCAGTACGGCGGCGATCGGAGCCTTCGAGGCGATCCTGCCCGACCTGATCGAAGCCGTTGCCGCGAGCGAGGCGCCCGACCATGCGCTGGCCCGCTTCGAATCGTTGCTGGAGCGGCTGCCGAGCGCGATCAATCTGTTCCGCCTGCTGGAAGCGCGGCCCGGCCTTTTCCAGCTGCTGGTCTCCTGCCTCACGCTTGCCCCTCCGCTCGCCGACGAATTGGCGCGGCGGCCCGAACTGCTCGATGCGCTGATCGACCGATCCGCCTTCGATCTTCCCGGCGATGTCGGAGCTCTCGCCGAAAGAATGGCGCGGGGTGAGCGGGGCGACGATTACGAACGCAAGCTCGATCGCATCCGGGTCGTAACGGGCGAGCAACGCTTTGCGCTGGGCATGCAATTGATCGAAGCGCGGCAGGACCCGCTCGATGTGGCCAGCGCCCTGTCGCGCGTGGCGGAGGCTGCGCTGAACGTCGCGCTGGATGCGGCGGAGGAAGAATTCGCGGCCAAGCATGGGCGCTTTGCCGATGGCGGGTTGGCCGTGCTGGGATTGGGCCGGTTGGGCGGGGGCGCGCTGACGCATGCGTCCGATCTCGACATCGTCTATCTCTTCACCGGCGATAGCGCTTCGGGCGAGGAATCGGACGGGGGCCGTCCGCTTGGCCGAACGCTGTATTTTAACCGGCTCGCGCAACGCGTCAGCGCCGCGCTCAGCGTGCCGACCGCCGAAGGTGCTCTGTACGAGGTCGATACGAGACTGCGACCGCAGGGCGCGCAGGGGCCGCTGGCGGTGGGGATCGATGCCTTCGCCCGCTATCAGCGCGAAGATGCCTGGACCTGGGAGCACATGGCGCTGATGCGCAGCCGCGTGGTCGCCGGATCGGACGCGGCGCGTGAGCGGATCGAGGGGATCGTGCGCGAGATCGCCATGGTGGAACGCGATCCCGCCCAATTGCGCGAAGACGTTCTGGGCATGCGCAGCGAGATGGCGGCGCACAAGCAGGCCAAGGGCCCGCTCGATGCCAAGCTGCTGCGCGGCGGGCTGGTCGATCTCGAATTCCTCGTCCATTTCCTGCAATTGCGCGACCGGATCGCGCTCACACCCGACCTCACTGCGGCCATCGCCGAACTGGCGCGTGCGGGTCGGGTGGAAGAGGATCTGCGCGAGGCGCATCTGTTCCTCACCCGCCTGCTCGTGGGTGCGCGCCTGCTTGCGCCCGACCAGCAGCCGCCGGGCGAAGAGGCGCGGAACGTCCTGGCGCGGCTGGTCAGGACCGAAGACTTTCCCGCTCTGCTCGACGCGCTCGATCGGGCGCGGCGCTGCGTCGCGCGCAATTGGGCGCGCACCTTCGAAACCGAACTGGAGATAGCATGACCGACACGACTTACGGACCGGGCGACACTCTGCCCGACATCGCGCTCGAAGCGATCGACGGCAGCGAGGTCAAGCCGTCCGACTTCAAGGGCCGCAAACTCGTCCTGTTCTTCTACCCCAAGGACAACACGCCCGGCTGCACCACCGAAGCGAAGGATTTCTCCGCGCTGCGGCCCGATTTCGACGCGGCGGGCGTCGCTCTGCTGGGCGTGAGCAAGGATTCCGCGCAGAAGCACCGCAATTTCATCGCGAAGCACGATCTCACCGTCGATCTCGCCACCGATGCGCAGGACGGCGGCCTGTCCGACGCGCTCGGCGTCTGGACCGAGAAGCAGATGTACGGAAAGACCTTCATGGGCATGGTCCGCACCACTTATCTGCTGGACGAAGAGGGCCGCATCCTGCGCGTCTGGCCGAAAGTGAAGGTGAAGGGCCACGCCGAAGAGGTGCTGGCCGCGGCTCGCGAAGCGTGAGCGAGAAACCCGGCCTCTCGCACGCGATCCGCAAGGCATTGCTGACCGGAGAGGCGAGCGGGAAGGTCTTCGCCGCGCGGCAGGTGGCGCGCGACTGGCGGTTGGGGCGGTTGCGCTTCGATCTGGGGGACACAGATGCGGCGGCCATGCCCGATCGTCCCGCCTGGCCCGACGATCTTGAGCTGTTGCCCCCGTCGCAAATGCCGAAACGCGGCAAGGGCGGGTCGGAGCGTGGCCGGATCGCGCTGTGGCATGCGCTCGCCCATATCGAATTCGTCGCCATCGATCTGGCGCTCGACATCGTCGGGCGTTTCGGCGGCACGATGGGGGAGGAATTCGCATCCGACTTTCTCGGTGTCGCGGCGGACGAGGCGATGCATTTCGCTCTGCTCGACCGCAAGCTCGGCACGCATGGCTCGCGATACGGCGCGCTGCCCGCCCATGACGGGTTGTGGCAGGCTGCGCAGGATACGGCGGGCGATGTCGGTGCGCGGCTGGCCGTCGTGCCGATGGTGCTGGAGGCGCGAGGCCTCGACGTCACGCCTGCGACTCGTGACCGCGTGGCGTCATCGGGTGATTCGCGCGGCGCGGCGATCCTGCAGCGCATCCTTGACGATGAAATTCGGCACGTTGCCTTCGGTACCAAGCACTTTTCGCGGGTGGCGACGGCGCGCGGCGAAAACCCGCCGGAATTGTGGCGAAAATTGGTCGAAAGCCATTTTTCAGGGGCAATCAAACCGCCATTCAACGACTCAGCGCGTCGATCAGCCGGTTTGTCGCGAGAGTTCTACGGTCTACTTGCTTCGTAAACTTCTCTCCGCCACCCCATAATGCACAAGACGTCGGGGGGTTCCGGCGGTGATGAAAATAGATCGATAACCTGAGGGATTTGGGGGTCGGTCGGGTCCGGGGGATCGGACCTTCGCAATATGGACGGGTCACATATGACGAAGCTTTTCAACAACGCTCTGCGGACGCTCGCTCTTGGGCTGGGTGCCGTCACCATGATGGCCGCCGCACCCGCCGCCGCAGAAAGCGCCGCTTCCGCCGCGATGGTTCCCGCAGTCGACATGCCCGCCGGCAATTCGGCAGGTGCCCCGGTCACGACCTCGGACGGCGATCGCCAGTTCGAACAGCTCTTCGCCAGCTGGGAACGGATGGACAAGGTTTCGGCCGGTGTCGCCACCACCTCCGTTTCGGTTCCCTCCGCCATGCCGCTGACCGATGCCCGCCTTTCCAGCGGATACGGCATGCGCAACCACCCGGTGCTCGGCGGTCGTCGCGGTCACAAGGGTGTCGACCTGGCCGCGCCCACCGGCACGCCGGTCTATGCCACTGCCGATGGCTTCGTGAGCAAGGCCGACTGGTTCTCGAGCTATGGCAAGTACATCTCGATCGAACACGGCGCTTCGCTGCAGACGCGCTTCGCCCACCTGTCGGACATGGTCGTTTCGGCTGGCGACAAGGTGAAGAAGGGTGATCTGATCGGCTATGTCGGTTCGACCGGCCGCTCCACCGGCCCGCACCTCCACTACGAAGTCCGCGTCGATGGCGTCGCAGTCGATCCGTCGCCCTACATGGTTCCGTCGGACGATCACCGCGACCATGCGCTGGCCCTGCTCTCGGCAGAGTAAGCTTCGATAGCGAACGGCGCTCTTCGAATCGGAGAGTGGCCGCAGCAAAAGGCGGCTCCGGAATTGTCCGGGGCCGCCTTTTGCTTGTGCAGGTCCGTAAGCGCCTCCGCGGACGGCATTTTCCCTTGCCCGCGCAGGTCCATGCTATAGGTTTCGTCCTGCAACCAGATCGTAAACCTCGGTAAACGAGGGACGATCCTGCGGGAGAGAGACATGCACCCCATCGCGCACGCGCAGGCGCGCCCGGACCATCCGGCCATCATCATGGCGGCCAGCGGTGAGACCGTCAGCTATCGCCAGCTGGACGAAACCGCCAATCGCTTCGCCCATTTGCTGCGATCGCGCGGCATCGGGGCGGGCGGCCATTTCGGCCTGCTGATGGAGAACAATGCGCTCAATCTCCAGCTGGTCTGGGGATCGCAGCGTTCGGGGGCCATGATGGTGCCGATCTCCACCCGGCTGACCGCGCCCGAAATCGCCTATATCCTGCGCGATTGCGATGCGAAGCTGCTGGTGACTTCGACATATTTCGCGGATCGGATCGAGGCCCTGCGCGCGCTATGCCCCGAATGCGAATTCCTGGTGCTGGACGGCGAAGGAGAGGAAGACCTCGCAAAGGCGCTGGCCGATCAGCCCGACGCTCCGCTCTCCGATCCCGTGCCCGGCCAGTACATGCTTTATTCCAGCGGCACGACGGGACGGCCCAAGGGCGTGCGCCCGCGTGCGCCCGACAGCGACGATATACAGGCGGCGGTTCCCCTCGTCGGCCTTGCGGTGATGGGCGCGGGGATGCCGGCGGACGGATCGATGGTCTATCTCTCGCCCGCCCCGCTCTATCACGCCGCGCCGCTCGGCTGGTGCACCACTGCGCACAGGCTGGGCGGCACGGTGGTGGTGATGGAGAAATTCGATCCCGAAACCGCGCTTCAGGCGATCGAGCGTTACGGCGTCACCGACAGCCAATGGGTTCCGACGCATTTCGTCCGCATGCTGAAGCTCGATCCCTCGCAGCGCGAAGGATACGACCTGTCGAGCCATCAACGCGCGCTCCACGCCGCTGCGCCCTGTCCGGTCCCGGTCAAGCAGGCGATGATCGAATGGTGGGGCCCGGTCGTGAACGAATATTACGCCGGGTCCGAAGGGATCGGGATGACGCTGGTGAAGGCGCAGGAATGGCTGGAGCGGCCCGGCACGGTCGGCAAGGCGATCTTCGGTACGCTCCATATCTGCGGACCCGATGGCGCGGAATTGCCGCCGGGCGAGGACGGGCTGATCTATTTCGAGAACGCGGTTCTGCCGACCTATCACAACGATCCCGCCAAGACGGTGGAGGCCATGCATCCGAAGGGCTGGATGACGCTGGGCGATATCGGCCATGTCGATGCGGAGGGTTATCTCTACCTGACCGATCGCAAGAGCCACATGATCATCACCGGCGGGGTGAACGTCTATCCGCAGGAGGTCGAGAACCTGCTTGTCAGCCATCCCAAGGTGATGGACGCCGCCGTGATCGGCGCGCCCGATCCGGATCTGGGCGAAAAGGTCGTCGCCGTGGTGCAGCCGCTTGATATGGGACAGGCGGGCGAGGCGCTGGAGGCGGAATTGCGCGCCTATCTCGAACCGGAATTGAGCCGCATCAAGATGCCGCGCCTGTTCGAATTCCGCAGCGAACTGCCGCGCGAAGCCAATGGCAAGCTCTACAAGCGCGAGCTGCGCGACGAATTTGCCGCCCGGATCGAGGCCGACGGCTGAACTCCTGAAATAGCGCCGTTTTGGCTCTAAAATCGGACTCCATTCGTCGCATAATCCTACGGATTGCGGGGGTTTTCTGCTAGGTGATCCACATGGGTAACACAGCAGGCCGCCGCGCTTTCCCATCTGGTGGAAGCGGGCGTTCCTGCGCATAAGCGAGAGGGGGGAATCATGACTTTGCTCGAACCGCACAACCTGCCTTTCGCCATTGCGATGGGCCTGATGGTGCTGCTGGCGCTCGTCCAAGTGCTGGGTCTCGGCGATTGGGGTGTGGGCGCCGATCTGGATGTCGATCCCGATATCGGGGCGGATGCCGATGCTTCGCTCCAGCCGGGAATGGTGGAAGGGCTGCTCACTCTGCTCGGGGTGGGGCGCGTGCCGTTGACGATCTGGCTCGCGCTGTTCCTGCTGATGTTTGCAGGGATCGGCCTCAGCGTGCAGGAATTGGCGACAAGCCTTACCGGCGCGCCGCTCTATTCATGGCTCGCGGCAGTGATCGCGGGGGCTGCGGCGGTGCCGGTAACGGGCATGCTCGCCCGCCCGCTGGGCGCGGTCCTGCCCAAGGACCACACCACCGCCGTCAGCACGGCAAGCCTGATCGGCCGCCGCGCCACGATCACCGATGGCGTCGCGCGCACCGGTTCGCCCGCGCGTGCCCGCGTGCGCGATATTCACGGCCAGGCCCATTACGTGATGGTGGAGCCGCACGAGGAAACCAGCGCGCTGCATGCGGGGGACGAAGTCCTGCTGGTGCGCCGCGAAAAGGACCAATTCTACGCGACCGCGCTGGCCGAGCGCCGCCTGTCGCCAAACTGATTATTGTTAGGGGGTATTGATGGAAGACCTGTTCGGAACGTCCTTGGTAATGCTGGTCGGAGGAGTGATCTTCGCGCTGATCGTGATCACGTTCCTGCTCAAAATGTATCGCCGCGCCTCGAAGGAAATCGCCTTCGTGCGCACCGGCGTGGGCGGCGAGAAAGTGGTGATGAACGGCGGTGCGCTGGTCCTGCCGGTGTTCCACGAAACCATGCCGGTCAACATGAACACGCTGGTCCTCAGCGTGGTGCGCCGCGATGGCGAGGCGCTGATCACGCTCGATCGCCTGCGGATCGACGTGAAGGCCGAATTCTATGTCCGCGTGAAGCCCGATAGCGAAGCGATCGCCATGGCCGCGCAGACGCTCGGCCAGCGCACCATGCAGCCCGAAATGCTCAAGGATCTGGTCGAGGGCAAATTCGTCGATGCGCTGCGTTCGGTCGCGGCGGGCATGACCATGAACGAGCTGCACGAACAGCGCGCCGATTTCGTCCAGAAAGTGCAGCAGGTCAGCTCCAACGATCTCGCCATGAACGGCCTGGAACTGGAATCGGTCTCGCTGACCGGCCTCGACCAGACCTCGATCGAACACTTCAACGCCAACAACGCCTTCGACGCCGAAGGTCTCACCAAGCTGACCGAGCAGATCGAGGCGCGCAAGAAGCTGCGCAACGACATCGAGCAGGACACGCGCGTCCAGATGGAGACCAAGAACCTGGAGGCTGCGCAAAAGAGCTTCGAGATCAGCCGCGACACCGAATATGCCCGGCTCGAGCAAGAGCGCGAAGTCGAAGTGCGCCGCGCCGCCCAGAGTTCCGAAATCGCCCGCACCCAGGCCGAGCGTACGCGCGAAGCCGATGCGGCGCGGATCGAGGCCAAGAAGCAGGTCGACGCCCAGCAGATCGAGGCCGACCGCCTGGTCGAGGAAGCCCGCATCGACCAGCAGCGCGCGCTCGAAATCGCACGACAGGAACAGCAGATCGCGGTCCAGAACAAGAGCCGCGAGGAAAGCCAGGCCAAGGCCGATGCGGACGAGGCACGTGCCAAGGCCGTCGCCGCGGAAGAACAGGTCGCTACCAGCCGCGAGACCGAAATCGCCGAGCGTCAGAAGCGCATCGAGCTGATCGAAGCCTCGAAGCAGGCCGAACGCGATGCGATCAAGATCCGCGTCGATGCCGAGGCGGAAAAGGATGCGGCCCAGAACCGCGCCGAGGCCGCGCGCCGCGAAGCCGAGGGCGAGGCCGAAGCCGAAAAGCTGCGCGCCGAAGCCGCGCGCGTGCGCTTCGAAGTGGAAGCTGCGGGCCAGCGCGCCATCAACGAGGCCGCCAACATCCTCTCGATGGAGCAGATCAGCCTGCAGACCAAGCTGGCGCTGCTCAAAGTCCTGCCCGACGTCATCCGCGAAAGCGCCAAGCCGATGGAAGCGATCGATTCGATCAAGATCGTCCAGGTCGACGGGCTGACGAATGGCGGCGGAAAGGGCTCTGCGGGCGCGAACAATGGCGGCGGAAGCGGCAATCTTGCCACCGACGCAGTCAGCGCCGCTCTGGCCTATCGGGCGCAGGCGCCTGTTCTCGACGGGTTGATGAAGGAACTGGGCCTCGACGGCTCGAACCTGTCCGGCCTCGTCAAGGGTGCGGCTTTCGACGAGGATGAAGAGGCGGAATCTGCACCGCAGGCGAGCGGCCACGCCGCGCCAAAGGATGCGAAGGCTCTGGTCGCCAGCCAGCGCGCCAATGGATCGGACGGGCAAGCGGAAAAGGCCGGTAAGTCGGAAGGCGAGGATCGCGAGCCCGCCGACGCCTGACCTCGTCAACAAGGGCAGAGGGGAGCGCGATTTCGGTCGCGCTTCCCGGCCTTTGCTGCCCGCCCCTCTTATCGGCCGCGCCTTGCCTGCGCAGGCGAATGCGGTAAACGCTCCATCATGGACAAGCTCATTATTCGCGGCGGCAATCGCCTTGCCGGCACCATGCCGATTTCCGGCGCCAAGAATTCCGCCCTCACGCTGCTGCCCTGCGCGCTTTTGACCGAAGAGCCGGTGACGCTGCGCAATCTGCCGCGGCTCGCCGATATCGACGGGTTCCAGCACCTGATGACGCAATTCGGCGTCAGCCACACGATTCCCGGCAAACGCCCGGAAGAATTCGGGCGCGTGGTCACGCTGGAAGCGATGCGGATCACGTCGAATGTCGCGCCCTACGAGTTGGTGCGCAAGATGCGCGCCTCGATCCTGGTGCTGGGGCCGCTGCTGGGCCGCACGGGCGAGGCGACCGTTTCGCTGCCCGGCGGCTGCGCGATCGGCAACCGCCCGATCGACCTGCATCTGAAGGCGCTGGAAGCGTTCGGCGCGCATATCGAACTGGCGGCAGGCTATGTGAAGGCGTCCGCACCCGATGGCGGCCTGCCGGGTGGGGATTACGATTTCCCCGTCGTCTCGGTCGGCGCGACGGAGAACGCGCTGATGGCGGCGGTGCTGGCAAACGGGACCAGCCGCCTGTTCAACGCCGCGCGCGAGCCGGAGATCGTGGACCTCTGCAATCTTCTCGTCGCGATGGGCGCGGAGATCGAAGGGATCGGCACATCCGATCTGACGATCCACGGCGTGAAGAAGCTGAACGGCGCGACCTACAAGGTGATGGCCGACCGGATCGAGGCAGGCTCCTATGCCTGCGCCGCCGCGATCACCGGCGGCGACGTGACGCTGGACGGTGCCAATGCCAGCGAGATGCAGGCGACACTGCATGCGCTGCGCAATATCGGTGTCGAGGTCGAAGAGGTGAAGGGCGGCATCCGCGTATCGGCGGACGGGCCGCTCAAGGCCACCAACCTTTCGACCGCGCCCTATCCGGGCCTTGCCACCGATATGCAGGCGCAGTTGATGAGCCTGCTGTGCAAGGCGGAAGGGACCAGCGTCCTCAAGGAAACGATTTTCGAGAACCGCTACATGCACGTTCCCGAACTGACGCGGATGGGTGCGGATATCGAGACCGAGGGCCGCACCGCGATCGTACGCGGCGTCGACCGGTTAACGGGGGCCGAAGTGATGGCGACCGATCTGCGCGCATCGATGAGCCTGATCATCGCCGCTCTGGCTGCCGAGGGTGAGACGACGGTGCGCCGGATCTATCACCTCGACCGGGGATACGAGCGGCTGGAGGAGAAACTCTCGCTTGTCGGCGCGGATATCGAACGGGTCGGCGACGAATAGCGTTTAAGGTCAGGACCTTTTTGCTCGTTGGCCCGTTATTATGGCGACACGAAACGAAAGGGATTTCCCATGCTTCTCAAGCTCGCAGCACTTGGTGCAGCCGGTTACGCCGGCTACAAATATTACGAAAAGAACCGTGCCGACAATAACGGCGTGGCCTTTGCCAGCGGCCAGCCCGACGGCGCATTCCGCGACGCCGGCTCCGCCGCAACGCGCACGCCCGGCGACGCGATGAGCCGGACCGACGAAGCGCTCGACGAAACCTATCCGGCGAGCGACGCGACCGCGAAATACTGACGGTTCGACGTCATTTCGACGAAATATCGGGCGGCGCTGCGGCGTCGCCCTTTTCGTATCAGCTTTCGGGAAGCCCGTTTTCCCATGCCTGCCAGATGCGATCCGCAATCTTCGCCAGATCGACCTGATGGCCTGCGCCGGTCAAGCGCACGAGAGTGGCGTTGGAAGCAGCCTCCGCCAGTTCCTCACCAGCGGCGAGCGCGACGACTCGGTCCTCGGTCCCGTGCAGGAGGAGGACCGGAACGCTGACGCGCCGGATCGCCGCGACATTGTCGTACCGGTCGGGCAGGATTCCGCGCGCGATGCTCGGCGCTTGATCCGCCAGCCGCGCGAACGTCCCGAGCGTCGCCACGCCCGCGACCTCGTGCCGCGCCGCCATTTCCAGCGCCACCGCCCCGCCGAGCGAATGGCCGAACAGATAGATATCGGCACCGGGAGCCAGTTCGCGCGCTTTCGCCATCCAGGCCTCCGCATCGGCGAACAGGCCGTCCTCGGACGGCGCGCCGGGATTGTCGCCATAGCCGCGATAGGAGGCGACGAGCACACCATGCCCGCCTTTCCTGAGCGGCTCTGCCCGCGCGGCGCCGACGAGCTGATTGTAGCCGTTGCCGTGGAAGTAAACGACCAGCGTGTCGTTGCCTGCCTTGGCGGGCCAGTAATAGCCTGCGAGATCCAGCCCGTCGGCCGTGCTCGCGTTCACGTCCTGCGGTGCCTCGCCTGCGAATTGCACTGCCGTCTCGGCAAGGGCGGCGGGTTGATAGATGCGGTCGCGGATCGTCCCCGCGCATCCGGACAGTGCGAGCGCGGCACTCGCTAACAAGACAGCAACTGGAACCCTCATTCTTCGATCTCCCCCATCGCACCGCTGAAATCCGTTTCGCTCGATGAACCGGCGATGATCCGCGCCACCAGCCAAACGCGCAGCGCGCCCGCAAGGCCCGGCGGGGTTTCGGCCTGGATCCGCTCGGCATCGATGCGCGCGACCAGAGCGGCGAGAGCCAAGCCCTCCTCCTGCGCCGCGCGCTTCAGCAGGTCCCAGAATACCGGCTCGAGGCTGATCGAGGTGCGGTGCCCGTGGATCGCCAGCGATCGCTTGACGGGCGGATGATAGGGAATGTCCATCGCCCCATCCTACCCGGTGGTGGCATGGCGCACATACCAATTTTTTGGGGTGGCGGCGCCTGCCCGCGCGGGCCTATCCCGAACCGATGAGCGAGGATGCGACCGATGCGCTGACGCCGAAGGAGAAGGAGACGCTGCGGCTTATCCTGCGCGGGCACGATGCGAAATCCTCGGCCCGCGCGCTCGACCTCTCGGTGCACACGGTGAACGGGCGGCTCCGCGATGCGCGGCGCAAGCTGGGCGTCACCAGCAGCAAGGAAGCCGCGCGGCTTCTGCTCGCCGACGAAGGCCCCGAATTTCTTGCAGGCGAGAGTTTGGGGGATGCATCGGCAGGCGGGGCGGGAGCAGGAGCCGATGCATCGAACGGCGCCCGCCCCGGACGCCGACGCATAATCGGAGGCCTATTCGCCATGTCAGCTTTCATCGCTCTCGCCGCCCTTGCCCTCGCCGGGTCAGACATCACCCATGACACAACCCCTCCAGACAGCTCTGCGGAGAAGGTCGCCCTCGACCACGCGACCGAAGCCGCGGCGCGCGAATTTCTCGCCGATGTCGATGCCTATGACTGGGAAGCGAGTTACGCGGCGACCGGGTCGCAGTTCCGCAGCCGAAACACACTCAAAATATGGAGCGATGCGTCCGATCAGGTCCGCGTCCCGCTCGGTGCCGTCTCCTCACGCGAAGCGACGGGCTATCAGGAGGTCTACGCGCCGCCGAACGGCTATCGTGTGGTCACATTCCGCACCGACTACAGCGGCAAGCCCGACGCGGTCGAGACGGTCACGCTGGAGCGCGAAGGCGGCGCATGGCGTGTGGTCTCTTACATTATCGAGTGATCAGTCGCGGTCCGGCCCGAGCATCGTTTCGGGCCGGACGATCCGGTCGTATTCCTCTTCGCCGACCTTGCCGCTGGCGATCGCCGCTTCGCGCAGGGTCTGGTCGGCTTCGTGCGCGGTCTTGGCGATCTTCGCTGCCGCATCGTAGCCGATCTCGGGCGCCAGCGCCGTCACCAGCATCAGCGAATTTTCGACTCCGCGCGCGATATTCTCCTCGCGCGGTTCGAGCCCGGCGAGCAGATTGCGCGTGAAGCTGTCGCTCGCATCGGCGAGCAGGCGCACGCTCTGCAGGAACACATGGGCCATCAGCGGGCGATAGGTGTTGAGTTCGAATTGCCCCTGGCTGGCGGCGAAAGACAGCGTCGCCTGATTGCCGTGGACCTGCACGCAGACCTGCGTCAGCGCTTCGGCCTGGGTGGGATTGACCTTGCCCGGCATGATCGAACTGCCCGGCTCGTTGGCGGGCAGGGCCAGCTCGCCAAGACCCGAACGCGGGCCGGAGCCCAACAGGCGGATGTCGTTGGCGATCTTGTAGAGGCTCATCGCCACCGCCTCGATCGCGCCGTGCAGGAACAGCAGCGCGTCCTGCCCCGAAAGCGCGGCGAATTTGTTGGGCGCGGTTTCGAAAGAAAGCTCGGTCAGCTCTGCGATCTCCTGTGCGATCCCTTCCGCAAAGCCCTTCGTCGCGTTGAGGCCGGTGCCCACAGCCGTACCGCCCTGGGCGAGGCGATGGATGCCCGGCAGAGCCAGCTCGATCCGCGCGATTCCGTCTTCGACCAGCGCGGCATAGCCTGAAAATTCCTGGCCCAGAGTCAGCGGCGTCGCGTCCTGCGTGTGGGTGCGTCCGATCTTGACGATATCATCCCACTTGCTCGCCTTCCCGGCGAGATCGGAATGGAGGGCGCGCAGTGCGGGCAGCAATTTTGCATCGACCATCCGTGCCGCCGCGATGTGGAGTGCGGTGGGGAAGGTGTCGTTGGAGGACTGGCCCATATTGACGTGATCGTTGGGATGGACCGGCGCCTTGTCACCGCGTGTGCCGTCCAGCGCCTCGCTGGCGACATTCGCGATCACCTCGTTGGCGTTCATGTTCGACTGCGTGCCCGATCCGGTCTGCCAGACGGAGAGCGGAAACTCCGCGTCCAGTTCGCCTGCCGCGACGGCCTCCGCCGCATCCTCGATAGCGTTGGCGAGCACGGCATCCAGCACGCCGAGCTTGCGATTGGTCCGCGCCGCCGCCTGTTTGACGATGCCGAGCGCGTGAACGATTTCGGCGGGCATCTTTTCTTCGCCGATCGCGAAGTTCTGAAGGCTGCGCTGCGTCTGCGCGCCCCACAGGCGCTCGGCAGGCACTTCGATTGCGCCCATGCTGTCGGTTTCGGTGCGGGTCTCGGTCATTCGGGCGATCCTTTTCGTCGTGATTCATGACACCAACGACGCGTGCGCCCGGACGGTCCTGAATTCACGGCGATGGACCGTTCGGGCGTGTCTCGTTAGGGAGCCCTAGTCATTAGGGGGACGCAGACATCCGTAAGATCGATACCGGAGCGAAAATCGCCATCGGGTTCGCCGCAATCATGCTGGCGCTCGCGCTGGTATCCTTGTGGCCGACCAATCGCGGAATCGTGCGCATGCTCGACTTCGTGCGCGAGCCTGCGATCTATCTTGCGGCCCTTCTGGGCGTGCTGGCCGCGCTGTTCGCCGGGCGGGGCAAATGGATTGCGGTGGGACTGTTCGCAGCCAGCGCAGTCATCAATCTGGCGCGTATGTGGCCCTATACGGCGCTTGCCTCCACGCAGGTGCCGCTGCCGGACGAGGTGAGCGGGATGAGTTGCGCCGAGGTTCTTTCTTTCAATGTCCTTCAGTCGAACGAGGACTATGCGCGCACCGCCTCGCTGATCGAGCGAACCCGGCCCGATATCCTGTTGCTGATGGAAACGAATGGCGACTGGCTGCGTGCGCTCGAACCGCAGCTGGCGCGCTATGGCTATCGCCTGGCCCGGCCGCTTGAGAACACCTACGGGATGATCTTCGCTACCAATCTGGAGGTCGAGCGGGCGCGGATGGTGGCGAACACCTCCAGCAACACGCCGACGCTCTATGCAACGTTGCGGATGGGAGATGGAGCGCGCTTCGAACTGGTCGGCCTGCATCCACGCCCGCCGCGTCCCGGTGAGAACACCCAGCAGCGCGATGCCAATATCGCCCGCGCCGGCGCGAAGACGCCCGACGGGATCGGCAATGTGCTGGCGATCGGCGATTTCAACGATGTTCCCTGGTCGCGCACGACCGAACGGTTTCGCGAGGAAGGCAATTTCCTCGACCCGCGTGCGGGGCGCGGCAGCTTTGCAAGCTTTCCGGCGGATTACGCCTGGCTGGGATGGCCGCTCGACCAGATCATGGTGAAGGACGGCGTGAAGGTGAAGCGGCTGGAGATCGGCGAGGATGTCGGATCGGATCATTTGCCGCTCATGGCGCGAGTCTGCGTCGATCCGATGGCGCCCGATTCGGACATGCCGGAGCGGGCGGGGGGCGGTCCGGGGACCACGGAGCGATAGGGCGACGGCGAAGCCGCCGCCCTGACGTCAGACCGGCTCGACGGGCCAGGCCCGCCGACCGGCTGGCCGAGCCGATGGCTGGCGCCGGTGGCGCCAGCGGCGAGCAGGGCGGGCCTGCTCGCCTGCCATCGTCAATACATATGCTGGCCGCCGTTTATGCTCATGGTCGATCCGGTGACGAAGCCCGCTTCCTCGCTGCACAGGAAGCTCACGCCGCGCGCGATTTCGCTCGCTTGGCCGAGGCGGCCGACCGGGATCTTGGCGACGATCTTTTCCAGCACCGGTTCGGGCACGGCGGCGACCATGTCTGTGTCGATATAGCCGGGCGCGATCGCGTTGACGGTGATCTTGTAGCGCGCGCCTTCCTGCGCGAGCGCCTTGGTGAAGCCGTGAATGCCGGACTTCGCCGCGGCGTAGTTCACCTGGCCGTATTGCCCGGCCTGGCCGTTGATCGATCCGATATTGACGATCCGGCCCCAGCCGCGCTCCTTCATGCCCTCGAAAGTCGCCTTGGCGAGGTTGAAGCAGCCGCCCAGATTGATGCGCATGACATCCTGCCAGTCTTCATACGTCATGCGCAGCAGCGTGCCGTCGCGCGTGATGCCAGCATTGTTGACCACCGCGTCGATCGGGCCGACCTCGCTTTCGATCTGTTTGCAGCCTTCGATCACCGCCTCGTGATCGCCCACGTCGAAGCGATAGGCCTTGATCCCGGTCTCGTCGGTAAAGCGTTGCGCGGCTTCTGAATTGCCTGCGTAATTGGCGACGACGGTGAAGCCGTCCTCGCGAAGATGCTCGCAGATCGCCTTGCCGATGCCGCGCGTTCCGCCCGTTACAATGGCCACTCTTCCCATTCGCGCTCTCCCTTGCTGTACGAGGCCGTCGGCCTTGCATTTCCGTAGCGTCAGGAAGACCTTAGGCGCAGGCGCGCGCACGTCACAACCGGGATTGTCGCGCGGAGCCGGATAAATACGTATTTCGAAAAATTAGCGGCCCAAATCGCGGACCGGACGCAAGAAGCGTCAGGTCAGAAACGCAGCTGCGTACCGACGTAAACCGCCTGGCTGTCTTCGACACCGTCGGTCAGCGGAGTGAGGCGGTCGCTTTCCTGCGAAAGGCGGACGCCTGCGGTCACGTTGAGATTGCCGACCACCCGATAGGCACCGCCCACATCGACGCTCCGCCCGCTGCGCGATCCCGATGCGCGCGGCACCGGGCCGCTGGGCTGCGCCGATTCGAGCGCAACGCGCGGCTGGAAGCGGTCGGGCTTGTCCTTGCCGCCGGATTCAAGCGAGAACCGCTCGAGATCGGGCATGGTCAGGTCGCGAACGCCGACAGGCAGATCGACCGGCTTCGGCTGAGCGAAGCCCTGATACCCGCGCGCAATGCCGAGATTGTAGCGAGTAGGTTCTACCGCGACGGATCCGATGCCGCTGCCCATACCGATGCCCGCCTCGCTCACGCGCTCCAGCGGCTTGCGCACCGAAATGGCGCGGGCGGTCGCATCGTCGACGCGCACTGCCACGGTCAGAGTGCGATCCTTGCGAGCCGGGCGGGCGGCGGGCGTGAACCGCAAAGCATCGACACCGATGGTGGACGCGACTTCGCGAACCAGACCCGGATCGAGTCGTGCGGGCGTGAAAGGCAGGAATTCGAGCGATTCGTCGGAGAGGGACGCGCTGTGCGCGACAGACGCCTGGCCGACGGCGAGCGCGGCAGCGGCGGGGAGCGCGAGACCGAGTCCTGCGGCCACGAGCACAGCGGGACCGAAACGTCCCTTGCCGGTGCTGCCATGCCGCTTGCTCGTCACGGTTCTTCTCTCCACCCCGATGGCCCCGTTACCCGAATTCGATCCGCCATCGGCGAAATTTCAGGCACCATTGGCTTAGACGCCGGGAGGGCTGAACGGTTCCTTAAAAACCCTTGCCCGGCAATCCTTTGCGACTCGTTGGATAGGAAGCCCCGTCGCACACCGCCAGCCGAATCCTTTAACGGCAGCTACATGGCGCCCAAGGTGTTGCGTGGGTTCAACAGGTTGCAGCGGACCGGTGCCGGAAAACGGATAGGAATTGCGAGTCGTTCGGAAGTTGCCGGGCAGCGAAATTCACAATCGGTTCACGGCGATACGGGTCATGAAAGCATGCCTGCGCTCAACGATGCGTGCGCCCCAAAGCTTGCTCCCCTCGCCACCCCGGCTATAGAGCCCGGGTCTCAAAAGCGTCCGACCGACAGACCAAGGATCAGCATGACCCGTCTCTCCGCATCTCCCCGCATTCTCGCCCGCGCCGCTCTGCTGCTGGGCACCACCGCGGCGCTCGCCGCCTGCGGCGGACGCGATCGTCCGGTCGCCGATCTCGCCGCGGCGCAGGTCAACACCATCGGGGTGAACAGCTATCTGTGGCGCGCCGCGCTCGAAACGGTGAGCTTCGCGCCGCTGCTCCAGGCGGACAGCGCGGGCGGCGTGATCGTGACCGACTGGTATGCCAATCCGTCCAATCCCGGCGAGCGGGTCAAGATGACCGTCACCATCCTCGACACCGATCTGCGCGCCGATGCGCTGCGCGTCGCCGCCAGCCGCCAGGTCGCACAGGGCAATAGCTGGGTCGATGCGCCGGTTCAGGCCGCCACGGTCCAGAAGCTGGAAGACATCATCCTGACGAAGGCGCGCGAATTCCGCCGCCAGACGATCGCCGGCTAGAATCTCGCACCAGTACCAGGGGCACGCGATGAACGATACGGGCACCGGGCAGGGGCATACGGCGCCCTTCGATCCCGCGCAGGCTGATACCAAGTGGCAGGCGGCGTGGGACGAGGCACAGACCTTCCGCGCCGACAGCGATAGCGACAAGCCGAAGAGCTACGTGCTCGAAATGTTCCCCTATCCCAGCGGGCGCATTCATATCGGCCATGTCCGCAATTACACGATGGGCGACGTGCTCGCGCGCTACAAGAAGGCGACCGGGCACGAGGTTCTCCACCCGATGGGCTGGGACGCGTTCGGCATGCCGGCAGAAAACGCCGCGATGGAAAAGGGCGTCCATCCCGGCGGCTGGACCCGCGACAATATCGAACACATGAAGGCGCAGCTGAAGCGCCTTGGCTTCGCCCTCGACTGGTCCAGGGAACTGGCGACCTGCGAGCCGGACTATTACGGCCACGAACAGGCGCTGTTCCTCGACCTGTACGAAGCGGGCCTCGTCTATCGCAAAGAGAGCGAGGTCAATTGGGACCCGGTCGATATGACCGTGCTCGCCAACGAGCAGGTCATCGACGGCAAGGGCTGGCGCTCTGGCGCCGAGGTCGAGAAGCGTAAATTGTCGCAGTGGTTCCTGAAGATCACCGACTTCGCCGAGGAATTGCTCGAAGGGCTGGAGGGTCTCGAAAACTGGCCCGACAAGGTGCGGCTGATGCAGGAAAACTGGATCGGCAAGTCGCAGGGGCTGGAATTCAGTTTCGACCTTTCGGACGGTGGCAGGCTGGCGGTCTATTCGACCCGACCTGATACTATCTTCGGCGCGAGCTTCGTCGCCGTCGCCGCCGATCACCCGGTGGCCCAGGCGCTCGACACAGACGCGGCGCGCGATTTCATCGCTCTGTGCAAGAAGGGCGGGACGACTGCGGCGGAGCTGGAGACGGCGGAAAAGCTCGGCTTCGATACGGGCCTCACCGCGAAACACCCGTTCACCGGCGCGGACCTGCCCGTCTATATCGCGAATTTCGTGCTGATGGGATACGGCACCGGCGCGGTGATGGGCGTGCCCGGCCACGACCAGCGTGACTTCGAATTCGCCACCAAATACGATCTCCCGATCCCGCGCGTCGTCGCGGCGAGCGCGGACGAGGCAGACAAGCCGTTCGAGGGCGAGGCGGAAAGCGGAGAGGGCGTGATCGTCAATTCCGACTTCCTCGACGGGATGAGCGTCGAGGACGCCAAGCGCGAGATCATCGCGCGGATCGAGCAACAGGGTTGCGGCGAGGGCAAGACCGTCTGGCGCCTGCGCGATTGGGGCGTTTCGCGCCAGCGCTATTGGGGGACGCCGATCCCCTTCATCCATTGCGACGCATGCGGCGTCGTTCCGGCGCCCAAGTCCAGCCTGCCGATCGTTCTGCCCGACGATGTCGATTTCCAGACGCCCGGCAATCCGCTCAAACGGCACGAAAGCTGGAAGCATGTCGATTGCCCCGAATGCGGCGGCAAGGCGGTGCGCGAGACCGACACGCTCGACACTTTCGTCGATTCGAGCTGGTATTTCCTGCGCTTCGCCAGTCAGCCCACGGACAAGCCGTTCGACCGCGACGAGATCGCGAAATGGCTGCCGGTCGAACAATATATCGGCGGGATCGAGCATGCGATCCTGCACCTGCTCTACGCCCGCTTCTGGACGCGCGCGCTCAATCGCATCGGCCTGATCGACGTGACCGAGCCGTTCGCTTCGCTGTTCACGCAGGGGATGGTGACGCACGAGACCTACGAGCGCGCGGACGAGAAGGGGCGCGTCCTCTATTTCGCGCCCGACGAGGTTGAGCGCCGTACCGACACCGCGACATTGAAGGCCGACGGATCGCCGCTTGCGATCGGCCGCGTCATCAAGATGTCGAAGTCGAAGAAGAACGTCGTCGATCCCGATACGATCGTCGATCGCTACGGCGCGGATGCGGTGCGCTGGTTCATGCTCAGCGACAGCCCGCCCGAACGCGATCTTCCATGGTCGGAAGCGGGGATCGAAGGCTGCTCGCGCTTCGTCCACCGCCTGTGGCGCCTATTCGGTCAGTTCGACGCGGCAGCGAGTGGCGCGGACAAGCCGCTGGACCGCAAGACGCACCAGACGATCGCGGCGGTGGCATCGGACATCGAATCGCTCGGCTTCAACAAGGCGGTGGCGCGGATTTACGAATTGACCGGCGCGGTGGAAAAGGCTGCGCCGTCCGCCAGTCGCAGCGCCGCGATCCGCACGCTGGTGCAACTGGTCGCGCCGATGATGCCGCATCTGGCGGAAGAGGCGTGGGCGACGCTGGGCGAAAGCGGCCTCGTCGCCGATGCCGCCTGGCCCACGGTCGATCCCGCTCTGCTGGTCGAGGACGAAGTCACCATCGCGGTCCAGCACATGGGCAAATTGCGCGACACGCTGACCGCGCCCAAGGGCGCATCGAAGGACGATCTCGAAAAGCTGGCGCTGGCGAGCGAGAAGGTCCAGCGCTCGATCGATGGCGCCGCGATCCGCAAAGTGATTGTGGTGCCCGACAGACTGGTGAATATCGTCACCTGATGCGCGCGCTTTTCGCCTCTTTTGCTTTGGTGGCTCTGTCCGCATGCGGGCTCCAGCCGATGTATGCGGGTGGGGGCAATGGCGCGGTGGCACGCGGTCTGTCGGCAGTGGAGGTTCCCGCGATCCCCGGTCGTGCAGGCTGGCTGGTGCGCAACGAACTGGTCGATAGGTTTGGCGCGGCGGGCGATGCGGCGGCACGCTATCGCCTCGATGTGCGGCTGGACGACCAGCTCGAAGGTCTCGGAATTCTGGGCGACGACACGGTTTCGCGCGAGCGTCGGACTCTGCGGGCACGTTACCAATTGGTCGATATCGCCAGCGGAGAAATCCTGCTCGACGCGACGGCGGGCAGCGACGCGGGGATCGACGTGGTGTCGAGCGAATATGCCGTGATCGCAGCGGAACAGACCGCGCTCGAAAACCTCTCGCGCGAGGTCGCGGACCGGATCGTCACGCGCGTCGCCCTGCGATTGCGCGAAGGAACCACGCGAGCGGGCGAGTGAAGCTCACTCAGAAGGATTTCGCCGCCAAGGCACCGGGTGCGGCGCGCACAGCCGGTATCTTCTTTTTCTGCGGACAGGACGAGGCGGGCGCTTCGGCGGCGGCCCAGGCCTTGATCGGAATGCTGCCGGAGGCCGGCGAGCGAGTCGAAATGGCGGGCGCGCAATTGCGTGCTGATCCCGCGCTGCTAGGGGACGAGGCGCGTTCCAACTCGCTGTTCGGAGACACCCGCCATATCTATGCGCGCGTCACCGGGGACGAGGCGCATGACGCGCTCAAGCTTCTGACCGAAACGGGCGATATGGGCGCGGGCGAGGCCTGCCCGGTCGTCGTCGTCGCGACCTCCGCAACCGACAAGTCGCGCACCGCCAAGCTGCTGGAAAAGCGCAAGGATGCGGTGGTGGCGATGTTCTATCCCCCCAATCTGGAAAGCGTCACCGATCAGGTCCGCGCGATGGGCGATGCGGCGGGCGTGACGCTGTCGGGCCCGCTGGCCCAGCGGATCGCGCGCGCCGCTGCCCTCGACGTGCGGCTGGCGCAGTCGGAAGTGACCAAGATCGCCCTCTATCTCGACGCCGCGCCGCAGGCTCCGCGCCAGGCGAGCGCGGAGGATCTGGACGCGATCGGCGCGAGCAGCGAGGAGGACGGGTTCATGCCGCTCGTCAACGCGGTTCTGTCGGGCGAACAGGCGAAACTGGCGGGCGAGCTGAAGCGGATGCGCGAAGTGTCGCTCAATCCCGTCGGCCTGCTGCTCGCCTTCGAACGCCGCGCGGCGCAGCTCGCCAAGATCGCCGCGCGCCTCGGCCCGCGCCAGAATCTCGACGAACTAAACCGGGGCGAGAAGGCCTCGCTCGGCATCTTCTTCAAAGAAGAACGCGATATCCGCACCCAGCTCGCCTATTGGCGGGGCGCGCGGCTGGACAGGCTGACGACGCGGCTGGTGGAATTGCACCGCGAGCTTCTGGCGAACAGTCAGGCGGCGGAACTGCTGCTGTCGCAGGCGCTGGCAGGAATGGCGCGCCGAGGGCGGCGCTGAGGCCTCAATTATCAGGGACCGAGAAGGTCCCCGTCACGCGTCCGCCCGAATTGGTCGTGGTCGTCCCGTCCGCACCGCTCACGCTGGAAGAGCCGCTGGCCGATCCGTCGACGCTCGACACGCCGCTCCTCAAGTCGATCACCAGTCTTCCGCCGTTCAGCGTGTCGCTGCCGCGATTGAGGCGGACGTTTCCGGCCATGGTGATGATCCGGCGGTTGAAATCGTAGACTGCGGTATCGCCCCTTGCGCGCTCATTGCCGCGCGTCACCACCACGCCGCCGGTCGCCATGATCCGCTGAATGCTGAGCGAGCCTGCGTCGGAATAATTCACCAGCGTGCGCGCCGCGGTCAGCCGCAGTCCGGCCTGCTCGATCACCACATTGCCCGACAGGACGACGCGGTCTGCCCGGTCCTGCAACTCGATCCGGTTGGCGGCGAAATCGACCGGCGCGTTGGAATTGTGGCCTGCGATGGCCTGCGCGTTCGTCTGGATGCCCGCCATCAGTGCGATCGTGGCGGCGAAACCGCCCAGCGCCCAGCGGGCGGCAGTCGTGGAGAGCGAAGTGGTCTTGGTCGTCATCGTCACGGCATCCTCAATCGGCCGGGTATCATGCGCAGCCGGGCATCCCCTTCGAGCGCGACGGTGCGCGCGTCGAGATCGGCTTCGAGCTGGTCGGCGGAAAATGTCCCGGCCGGAATGGCGCCGGACACACCGCCGGTTCCCACCACGGTCTTGCTGGTCAGGCTGATGAGCACGTCGCGCAGCAGCATCGAATAGCCGTCCGCCGCCGTCATCCGCACGGCACCCGGCACGCGCATCGCGGCGGCCTCGATATCGTAGGCCCCGCCGGGTGCCAGCAATTGGGCGGGCCCTTCGCTCAGAAGGATGCGCGCGCGCATATCGTCCATCCGCACGATCCCCTCCAGGCTCGATCGCTGCACCGCCTCGCCCGCCGTCAGCGAGAAGGGGCGGCCCGTATCGTCCTGGCCGCGATAAAGCGCATTGTCGACGCGCAGCCGCTCGTCGATCACGGCGACCTTGTTGCGATCGAGCAGGAAGCTGATTTCGCCCCGCGGGCTCAGCGGCGTTACCACCATCAAAGCCGCCACCACGCCAACACCCATGGGTAGAGCCTTGGCAAGGAAGCTGACCAACCGGTCATGCCGTCCGCCGGGCGCGGCGAAACGCTGGCGGCGGCTGCGTCGCTCGGCCGCCTGTTCGGTTTCGATCCGCCGCTTGCCCGTGGCTTCTATGCTCGCCATCGCATGCCTATGCGGAGGCGTGGCTGAATATGTCGTGATCGGGCCACCCGGCAAGGTCGAGGCGCGCACGCGCGGGCAGGAAGTCGAAGCAGGCCTGCGCCAGCTCCATGCGTCCTTCGCGCTTCAGCCGCTTTTCCAGCTCGTCCTTCAGCCGGTGGAGATAGCGCACGTCGGACGCGGCGTAATCGCGCTGCGCATCGCTGAGGACAGGGCCGCCCCAGTCCGAGCTCTGCTGATGCTTGGACAGGTTCTCGCCCAGCAATTCCTCGACGAGGTTCTTGAGGCCGTGGCGATCGGTATAGGTCCGCACCAGCTTGCTGGCGATCTTCGTGCAGAACACAGGCGCGGCAGTGACCCCGAGATAATGTTCGATCGCGGCGAGATCGAAGCGCGCGAAGTGGTAGAGCTTCAATCGGTCCGGATCACCCAGCACGGCGGCCAGATTGGGCGCCTCGTACTCGCTGTCGGGATTGAAGCGGACGAGATGCTCGTCCCCGCCGCCATCGCTGATCTGCACCACGCACAGGCGATCGCGCGGGGTTATCAGCCCCATCGTCTCGGTATCGACGGCGATCGGTCCATCCGCAAGAACGCCTGCGGGCAAGTCTTCTTCGTGAAAATATACGGCCATGCCTCAGGCCTTAGGCGCATCGGGGATTGAGGGAAAGGGGCGCTGGATAGGGCGGCGCATGGGGCGTATCGGCAGAACCATGTCCGATACCGTTCCCGCAAGCTGGCGGCCCGCACTCGATCCCGTTCTGGCGAGCGAGGAGGCGCGCATTCTGGGCGGATGGTTGCGGGCCGAGGAAGAGGCGGGAAAGACCGTCTATCCCCCGCGCGGCATGCGCCTGCGTGCGCTCGACCTGACACCGCTCGACCGGGTGAAGATCGTGATCCTGGGGCAGGATCCCTATCACGGGCCGGGCCAGGCGATGGGCCTGAGCTTTTCCGTGCCCGAGGGCGAGAAAATCCCGCCGAGCCTGCGAAATATCTACAAGGAACTGGAAAGCGACCTCGGCATCGCGCCCCCCGCGCATGGAGATCTGACTGCATGGGCGCAGCAGGGCGTGCTGCTGCTCAACACCTCGCTGACCGTGGAGGCGGGACAGGCGGGCAGCCATGCGGGGCGCGGCTGGGAAGCGATTACCGACGCCTGTGTGGCGGCAGTTGCGGCGCGCGAAGAGCCGAGCGTCTTCATCCTGTGGGGCGCGCACGCCCAGAAGAAACTGACGACGATTCCCGAAATCGCGGCTCCGCGCCATTTCGTGATCGCAAGCCCCCATCCCAGCCCGCTCTCCGCGCGGCGCGGCTTTTTCGGTTCACGCCCCTTCAGCCGTGCGAACGCGTTTCTGGAAGAAAGCGGACGCGGCGCGGTGGATTGGCGGGTGTAATCAGCTCGTAGCGGGTATCACGGCCCCGCTGGCGTCGCGGAGCACCAGCGTGCGACCGGAACCGGGCGTGCCATAGGGCCGCGTATACGCCCGCAGCGACACGGCGTCCCCTGCCTGGAGGCGCTTCTCGATACATCCGAAGCGCCAGCTATCGTCTTCGAACGCCACGGCGAAGGCATGGTGCGTCGTGCGCGCAGGGTCGAGCGCTATCCGATCGATATCGGACGGACAGATGCGGAGCGTCTGTTCCTCTGCAGACGTGTTGGCGATCTCGAAATTCCACTCCTCATAGGAAGGCCGCCGGTAATCGGCTTCGACCTTGTCGAAAGTGGCGGAGAAGGGCGAGGAGGCAGATACGGCGGCAGCGGCGAGAAGCGAAAGCATCGTGGTTCTCCTGTTCTACTGCAAATACAGTACACAATCGCAACGCGACTAGGAGTCTATGCGCTCGCCACATCGGTTTCGGACACTTTTTGACGGCGATCACGCCAACTACCGCGGAAGTTCCGTCACTCCCATCAGCGCTTCGTCCACAGCGCGGGCGCATTGGCGGCCTTCGCGGATGGCCCAGACGACGAGGCTCTGGCCCCGGCGCATATCGCCGCAGGCATAGACGCCGTCTTCGCTGGTGGCGTAGCGATCGGTATCGGCCTTCACATTGCCGCGTTCGCACAATTCCACGCCCGCCCGGTCGAGCAGGCCGCGGCGCTTCGGGCCGGTAAAGCCCATGGCGAGGAGGATGAGGTCCGCCTTCAGCGTGAATTCGCTTCCCGGTACTTCCTCGAAGGAGCGGCCGTCCCATTCGATCCGCACGCATTCCAGGCCCGTGACATCGCCATTCTCGCCCACCACGCGCTTGGTCAGCACCGCCCAGTCGCGTTCCGCGCCTTCCTCGTGGCTGGACGAGGTGCGCAGCTTGAGCGGCCAGTGCGGCCAGGTCATCGCCTTGTCCTCCTTTTCAGGAGGCTTGGGCATGATTTCGAGCTGGGTAACGCTCGCCGCGCCCTGGCGGTTGGACGTACCGACACAGTCGCTTCCCGTATCGCCGCCGCCGATCACGATCACGTGCTTGCCCTTGGCCGACAGCGTCCCGCGCGGCGCGGCGCGCACTTCATCGTCGCCCGCATTGCGCTTGTTCTGCTGGGTGAGGAATTCCATCGCCAGCCGCACGCCCGACAATTCCGCGCCGGGAATGTCGAGCCGCCGGGGCTCTTCCGCTCCGCCCGAAAGCACCACCGCGTCGAAATTGTCGCGCAGCGCCTGGAAGCTGACCTCCACGCCCACTTCGGCGCTGGTGCGGAACTGGACGCCTTCGGCCTCCATCTGCACGGCGCGGCGGTTGATGAGGTGCTTCTCCATCTTGAAGTCGGGAATGCCGTAGCGCAGCAATCCGCCGATCCGGTCGCTCTTCTCGAACACCGTCACTGCGTGGCCCGCGCGGGCCAGCTGTTGCGCGCAGGCGAGGCCCGCCGGGCCGCTACCCACCACCGCGACCGACTTGCCGGTCTGTTTTTCCGGCACTTGCGGTTCGACCCAGCCTTCCTTCCAGCCGCGATCCACGATGGCGCATTCGATCGACTTGATCGTCACCGGCTCGTCCACGATGTTGAGCGTGCAGGCCGCCTCGCACGGGGCGGGGCAGATGCGGCCGGTGAATTCGGGGAAATTGTTGGTGGAATGGAGGACGGCGAGCGCGTTCTTCCAGTCGTCTTCATAGACTAGGTGATTCCAGTCCGGGATGATGTTGTTCACCGGACAGCCGTTGTGACAATACGGAATGCCGCAATTCATGCACCGGGCCGCCTGCTTTTTGAGCGCGCCTTCGGAATGCGGAATCGTGAATTCCTTGTAATGCGTCAGCCGCTCCTGCGGATCGGCATAGGTGCGCTCCTCGCGCTCGTATTCGAGGAAGCCGGTTTCCTTGCCCATTATTCCGCCGCCTCCATCGCAGCCTGTTCGCGTTCGTCTTCCAGCGCCTTCAGGGCCCTGGCATAATCGCGCGGCATCACTTTCTTGAACTTGGAAAGCGCCGCATCCCAATCTTCCAGCAGGCTCTTTGCCAGTCTGGATCCGGTGTGCAATTGGTGCCGCTCCACCAGCACGCGCAGCCGCTCGGCATCGTGGTAGAGCGGATCGCCCATCCCGTTATTCTCGACCGAGAGGCCGCGTTGCTGCGGCTTGCCCCAGCTCTTTTCGGCGCCTTCGGCTTCGTCCTTCGATACGGCGAAGACATCCACCTGCGCCGGATTGACGCGCTGTTCGAACGTGCCGTCGGGATCGTAGACATAGGCGATACCGCCGCTCATCCCCGCGCCGAAATTGCGGCCCGTTTTGCCGAGCACGCAGACCACGCCGCCTGTCATATATTCGCACGGATGGTCGCCCGTGCCTTCGACGACTGCGACCGCGCCCGAATTCCGGACTGCGAAGCGCTCACCCGCGACACCGGCGAAATAGGCCTCGCCCGCGATCGCGCCGTAAAGGACGGTGTTGCCGACGATGATGTTCTCGTCCGCCGTGCGGGGCGCGGTTTCGGGCGGACGCACCGCGATGCGGCCCCCCGACAATCCCTTGCCGACATAGTCGTTGGCATCGCCCGTCAGATCGAGCGTGACGCCGTGGGCCAGCCATGCGCCGAAGCTTTGCCCGGCAACGCCGGTAAACGCGATGCGGACGGTTTCGGGCGGCAGGCCCGCATGGCCGTGCGCTTCCGCGATCCGGCCCGACAGCATGGCGCCGGTCGTCCGGTTGACGTTGCGAATCGGCCGTTCGAGCGTGACCGGCGTGCGGTTCTCGATCGCGTCCCGGCAGGCTTCAATCAGATCGTTGTCGAGCGCGGCGCCGAGGCCGTGATCCTGCGTCAGCGTGTGGCGCAAGGGCACGCCCTGGGCGACCTTGGGCTGGGCGAGCAGGCGCGATAGGTCGATCCCGCGTGCCTTCCAGTGGCGATGGACGCGCGCCGTATCGAGCCGATCCACGCGGCCCACCATCTCCTCGACAGTCCGGAAGCCCATCTCGGCCATGATTGCCCGCAATTCCTCGGCGACGAAGAAGAAGTAGTTGATGACGTGTTCGGGCGTGCCGGTGAAGCGCTTGCGCAGTTCGGGATCCTGCGTCGCCACGCCCACCGGACAGGTGTTGAGGTGGCATTTGCGCATCATGATGCAGCCCGCCGCGATCAGCGGGGCGGTGGCGAAGCCGAACTCGTCCGCGCCCAGCAGCGCCCCGATGGCGACGTCGCGCCCGGTGCGGAGCCCGCCATCGACCTGCACCGCGATGCGGCTGCGCAGATCGTTGAGCATCAGCGTCTGCTGCGTTTCGGCGAGGCCGATCTCCCACGGGGAGCCCGCATGGGTCAGCGAGGTCAGCGGGCTCGCACCCGTGCCGCCCTCGTAACCCGAGATCGTGACATGGTCGGCCTTGCACTTCGACACGCCCGCAGCGACCGTGCCGACGCCGACTTCGCTGACGAGCTTGACCGAAATGCGCGCCTTGGGCTGCACGTTTTTGAGGTCGTGGATCAGCTGGGCCAAATCCTCGATCGAATAGATGTCGTGGTGCGGCGGCGGCGAGATCAAGGCGACGCCGGGGGTTGCATGGCGGACCTTGCCGATCACCTTGTCGACCTTGTGGCCGGGCAATTGCCCGCCTTCGCCGGGCTTGGCACCCTGCGCCATCTTGATCTGGATATCGTCCGAATTGACGAGATATTCGGTGGTGACGCCGAAGCGGCCGCTGGCGACCTGCTTGATCCGGCTGCGCATCGAATCGCCATTGTCCATCGCGGTGAAGCGATCGGGCTCCTCGCCCCCTTCACCGGTGTTCGAGCGGCCGCCGATGCGGTTCATCGCGATGGCGAGCGTGGTGTGCGCCTCGCGACTGATGGAGCCGTAGCTCATCGCCCCGGTGCTGAAGCGCTTGACGATCTCGGCGGCGGGTTCGACCTCGTCCAGGGGGATCGGCTGGTCCGCCGGTTTCAGCTCCATCAGCCCGCGAATGGTCAGCAGGCGTTCGGACTGTTCGTTGATCGCCTTGGCATAGGCGGCGTAATTGTCGGGCTTGTCACCCCGTACCGCGTGCTGGAGATTGGCGACGGATTCGGGCGTCCAGGCGTGATCCTCGCCGCGCAGGCGATACTGGTAGATGCCGCCGACATCCAGCATGCCTTCGTATAGCGGGCTGTCGCCATAGGCCTGGCCATGGCGCAGGACCGCTTCTTCCGCGATTTCGGCAAGCCCCGCGCCGCCGATCGTGGTGGCGGTGCCGGTGAAGAAATCGTCGACGAAATCCTGCGCGAGGCCGACCGCGTCGAAGATCTGCGCGCCGCAATAGGACTGGTAGGTCGAGATGCCCATCTTGGACATGACCTTCAAAATGCCCTTGCCGACGGCCATGACGAAATTCGCCTCGACCTTTTTCGCATCGAGCTGCGGCAGCTTGGTGGCGCGCAGATTCTCAAGCGTCTCGAAAGCGACGTAAGGATTGATCGCTTCCGCGCCGTAGCCCGCGAGCGCACAGAAATGATGCACTTCGCGCGCTTCGCCGGTCTCGACCACCAGGCCGGTCTGCATGCGCAGGCCCTGGCGCACCAGCTGGTGGTGCACGGCAGAGGTCGCCAGCAGGGCAGGCATCGGGATCCGGTCCGGCCCCTGTTCGCGGTCCGACAGGATCAGGATCGTGTGGTCCTGCAACACCGCTTCGGTCGCGGCCCAGCACATCTCCTTGATCGCCATGGCGAGGCCATCGGCCCCGGTGCTGGCATCCCAGGTCGTGTCGATGGTCGCGGTTCGGAAGGCGCCATCGAGCGCGACTTCGACCGAGCGGATCTTGGCCAGATCCTCGTTCGTCAGGATCGGCTGCGCGATTTCGAGGCGCTTGTGCGATCCCGCCTCGCGCCCGAGCAGGTTGGGGCGCGGGCCGATCATCGACATCAGGCTCATCACCAATTCCTCGCGGATCGGATCGATCGGCGGATTGGTGACCTGGGCGAAGTTCTGTTTGAAATAATCGTAAAGCAGGCGGGGGCGCGCACTCAGCACCGCGATCGGCGTGTCGGTGCCCATCGACCCGACCGGATCTTCGCCATTCGCCGCCATCGGTTCGAGGAAGCGGGAGAGATCCTCCTGCGTGTAGCCGAAGGCCTGCTGGCGTTGGAGCAGCGAGGTTTTCACGCCCGGAATTTCCGACAATTCGGGCTCGATATGCGAGAGGTCTTCCAGCTTGTACTGCGCGCGATCGAGCCATTCCTCGTAAGGATGTTCGGCGGCGAGCTGCGTCTTCAGCTCGTCATCCTCGATGATGCGGCCCTGTTCGAGATCGATCAGCAGCATCTTGCCCGGCTGGAGTCGCCATTTGCGGACGATCTCCTCTTCTTCGACCGGGAGCACGCCGCTCTCGCTCGCGAGGATGACGTGGCCGTCCTGCGTCACGCAATAGCGCGCGGGGCGCAGCCCGTTGCGGTCGAGCGTGGCGCCGATCTGGCGACCGTCGGTGAAGCAGACGGCGGCGGGCCCATCCCAAGGCTCCATCAGCGCGGAATGGTATTCGTAGAAGGCGCGGCGGCCCGGCTCCATCAGGTCGTTCTTGGCCCAGGCTTCCGGGATCAGCATCATCATCGCATGGGCGAGGCTGTAGCCGCCTGCCAGCAGCAGTTCGAGCGCATTGTCGAGACAGGCCGTGTCCGACTGGCCATGCGGGATCAGCGGCCACATCTTGTCGAGATCGACGCCGAGAAGGTCGCTCTCCATCGTGCGGCGGCGCGCATTCATCCAGTTCACATTGCCGCGAACCGTGTTGATCTCGCCGTTGTGAGCGGTGAAGCGATAGGGGTGGGCGAGCCGCCAGCTGGGGAAGGTGTTGGTGGAGAAGCGCTGGTGCACCAGGCCGAAGGCGGATGTGCAGGCCTCGTCGCGCAGATCGTCGTAGAAGCTGCCAACCTGGTTCGCCAGCAACAGGCCCTTGTAGACGATGGTGCGGCTGGAAAAGCTCGGAATATAGGCCTTGGGAAGATCCGGCAGGTCGTGTTTTTCAGCCAGCTTCGCCAGCGGATTGAGCGTCTGCTTGCGGATCACGATCAGCTTGCGTTCGAAGGCGTCCTGATCCGCGCAGGTTTCGCCGCGCGCGACAATGCATTGCCGCATCACCGGCATCGAATCGATGACCGCCTGGCCCAGCCCGTCGAGCGTGGTCGGCACATCGCGCCAGCCGAGCACGCGCTGGCCTTCCTTGGCGACGAACTTTTCCAGCTGTTCGGCGACGAAGCGGGCCGCTTCTTCGTCCTGCGGCAGGAAGCATTGCGCCACCGCATACTGCCCCGGCATCGGCAGATCGACGCCTTCATCCTCGGCCCAGCGGCGGAACAGGGGATCGGGCAATTGCAGCAGGATTCCCGCGCCGTCGCCCAACAGCGGATCCGCCCCCACGGCGCCGCGATGGTCGAGATTGGCGAGGATTTCCAGCGCGCGCGTGACGATCGAATGGCTTTTCCCGCCCGCGATATGCGCCACCATGCCGACGCCGCAGGCATCGTGTTCGTTACGCGGATCGTAGAGCCCGGCGGCGGGCGGCGGGAGCATGTCGGTCGTCATCGTGTGCGTCACTCGCGTCCTTCTTCCCGATCGGGCGCGAAGCGGCGCAGCAGCACGACCTCGCGTCTCGACCGTTCGAGCAGCCCCCAAACGGCAGCGCTGCTTAAATGTCGTGAACCGCCCTTGTGACGTTCGGGAGACGTTTTTGCAACTGCGAGAGGAGTAGGATTATTTCGCGAGGTAAAAGCTGGACAGCGCGTTTGTTACCTCACGCGTGATCAGGACGTGCGTTCCACCTGATCCAGCCTGGCGAGCGCGGCGCGCAGCATGGCTTGGGAATCGGTCTCACCGCTTTCGGACGGAGCCTTTTCGGCATCATCGTACCCGGCTTCGCGCCGCGGGGAAAAACCTGCATCGTCGTCGCGCGGTACGGTCTCGTTATCGCCATCCCGGCGCGCTTCCAGCGCAAGTTCGAGCCGTGCAACGAGTTCGGGAAGCGAGAGGACTTCGAGTGGTTCGGCCGGCACTGCGAGCGTGGGGGGCTGAATTTTCTCTTCGGTTTCCTCGTCCGGTTCGGCTTCGTCGTCCGGCCCATCGCCAGCAGCAGTTGGGCCTGCCGAGACGAAGGAGGAGTCGAAGATAGCGCCGCCGTCATTGTCGTCGTGTTCGTCGCGGAAGGATAAAGGCGCGAGGTCCTCCCCGTCCGGGTCTTCCATCGGCTCGATGGAGGGGGCTTCGTCCGAAACGCGCGCCTCGTCGTCCACTTGCCTGAGCCTTGCCAGACCTGCAACGAGGCGGTCGGCCTCGGCCCGCTGCGGATCCTCGTCGAGCGTGCGCGCCGCCGATGCGGCATCGAAGCCGGTGTCTCCGAACGGTTCGTCGTCCTGCGCTTCATGGGCAGTTCGATCGACATAGGGTGCGGGATCGCGTTCCAGAGCGTCGGCGGGATCGTGCGTATCCGCAGTATCCAGAGCATCCTCTTCGTCCGTCATCTGCTCGCGCCAGGCCTGCCAGGCGGTGGCATCGTCCGTGGCGGAATCCTCGCTGGCGGCAGCGGCGTCCGGATCGGGCGCATCCCGACCCGTCGATTGTCGCGCGAGCGTGTCGGTCACTGGAGATTCCTGCTCGGATCGCGTCGCGCGGCGCACCTGCCAGGCGACGAACAAGCCGATCAGCGCGCCCAGAATTGCAGCAGCGACGGTGATCGCAAGCCGCGCGGTATCGCCGAGCGGAGGTTGCGCGGCTGGAACGATGTCAGCGAGGCCAGTCGCGCTCGCGGCATTCTCGAAGATCGATGCGGGCAGCACGAATGTCCCCCCGCCGAGCAGGGCCGCAAACCACAGCGCCACGACGACCGGGAAGGCCGGATGGCTGCTGATGGGGCGGGAGGTTGAAGAAGTCATGTAAGGGCGCTCGTTCCTGTCAGGCGGCGCGCCGGGCGCCGTTTTCCGGCGGATCGCCTACCAGACGTTGGTAAACGGCTCGATAATTTTCGACATTGCGCGCCCAGTCGTGCCGCGCCGCAACATGGGCGCGGCCCGCATCGCGCATCGTGTCCCAGCTTTCGCGGCGGTCGATCAGATCGGCGAGCGCTTGCGCGCAGGCGGCGGGATCGTCGGGCGCGAACAGCACGCCGGTGCGCCCGTCCGCGATCAGTTCGCGGTGCCCGCCGACATCGCTCGCGGCGACGATCCTTCGCTGCGCCATGGCTTCGAGCGGCTTCAGAGGCGTGACGAGATCGGTGAGGCGCGATTTCTTGCGCGGATAGGCGAGCACGTCGATAAGCGAATAATACCGCTCGACCTCGGAATGCGGGACGCGCCCGGTGAAGAGAATGGCCTCATGCGCCGGACTGGCCGCGGCCTGGGCGCGCAATCGATCCTCCATCGGCCCGCCGCCGACGAGAAGCAGGCGCGCACCGGGATGGCGTTCGCGCAGGATCGGCATGGCGGCGATCAGATCGTCCAGCCCTTCGTAATCGTAGAAGCTGCCGATGAAGCCGATGACCGGCCCTTCGCCCAGATCGAGCTCGCGGGCCAGCGTCTCGTCGCGCGGGGGCGGTTCGCCGAACAGGTTGAGGTCGACGCCATTGGGCGATAGGGCGATCTTATCCGCATCGTGCCCGCGCGCGACCAGATCGCGGCGCAGCCCTTCGCAGATCGTGAAGACCGCATCCGCGCCTGCGACGACGCGATTTTCGATCGCGCGGGTGAGGCGATATTTCACCGATCCCTCGCGTCCGGTCAGATTGCCGACCGCCGCATCTTCCCAGAAGGCACGGATTTCATAAACGAAGGGCAGGCCGGCGGCACGCGCCGCTCTCAGCCCCGCCATGCCGCACAGGGCAGGCGAATGGGCGTGGAGGATATCGGGCTGCCAATCCGCGATCACGCGCTCGACCCCCTGCCGCAATGTTGAGATCGCGCGCCATTCCCTGATGCCTGGCGGCCCGGATACGGGGCCGGGGACGCGGTCGAACGTGAGCCCGTCATGCTCTGCCGTGCCCGTCTCGCCTTCGTGATAGAGCGGCCCGGTAATGCCCCGCACCTCCATCCCCGCCGCCCGCTGCGCCTTCAGGATGGCGCGCGTGCGGAAAGTGTAGCCCGAATGGATCGGCAGCGAATGATCGAGAATGTGCAGGATGCGGGTCATTGCGGTATATCTCTTGCACAACAGGCTTAACGCGGCGTCAACCGCATCCGCGTAACAGCTGCCATCGCATTATCGGGACCGCTTTCGCTTGATCGACTATTTCGCCCTCGCCCTTTGCCACGGACTGCTGCTGATCGCGCTGATCAGGCTGGCGCGGCGCAGCGATGTCGACACCGATGCGGCGCTGGAGGACGAGGCGGAGAAGCTGTCCGCGCGCAAACTGCGCGAGCAGCGCCGCAAGACATTGCGGGCGGACCGCGCGCCGTGATCGATCTCGCGCTCTTCGCTTTCGTGATGGCGTTCCTCGCCCTCGGAATCGCGCGCCCGTTCCTGTGGGTGCTCGCTTATATCTATATCGACATTCTGGCGCCGCAGAAGATCGGCTGGACGCTGACGCCCGCGCTGCCGATCTCCCTCATCGCGTTTTGCGCCGCCTTTGCAGGGTGGTTGCTGACCGATCCCAAAAACGAGACGCGCTTCCATTATCGCCAGGGATTGATGGTGTTCCTGCTGATCTATTGCTTCGCGACGACTCAGACCGCCGATTTCCCCGTCGAGGCCGCGACCAAGTGGGAATGGGTGTGGAAGGCTCTGGTCTTCGCGATCTTCCTGCCCTTCACCTTGACCACGCGCACCCGGATCGAGGCGGTGATCCTGACCATCGTGCTGACCGTGGGCGCGATCGTCATCAGCGCGGGGATGAAGACCGCGCTGGGAGGGGGCGGGTATGGGAGCCTCTATTTCTTCGTCAACGACAACTCCAACATCTACGAAAGCTCCACGCTCGCCACGGTGGCGATCGGGATGACGCCGCTGATCGCCTGGCTGATGAAATATGGGCGCGTCTTTCCGCCCGATTGGCGCGTGAAGCTGTTCGGCGTCTGCCTGATTTTCGCCTGCCTGCTGATCCCGGTTGGGACGGAGGCGCGCACCGGCCTCCTCTGCATCGCGGTGCTGGGCGTGCTGCTGCTGCGCACAGTGAAGAACCGTATCGCCTATATCGCGGGCGCCGCAGCACTCGGCCTCGTGGCGCTGCCCTTCCTGCCCGCCAGCTATTGGGAGCGGATGTCGACCATCACCGAGCATGGCGGCGACCAGTCCGCCTCGACTCGCGTGGCAGTGTGGGAATGGACGATCGACTATGTGAGCGAAAATCCCTTCGGCGGCGGGTTCGACGCCTATCGGGGCAACAGCTTCAAATACATCATGCCCGAACGCACGGAGGAAGGCAGTTCGGTATCGGTCGAATATGTCGAGGTGGAGGACAAGGGCCGCGCCTACCACTCGTCCTATTTCGAGCTTCTGGGGGAGCAGGGCTATCCCGGCTTCATCGCCTGGATCATGCTGCAATTGACCGGCCTGTGGCAGATGGAGCGTTTGCGCCGCCGCTATCGCACGCGTGACGGCCCGGAAGAGCGATGGATCGGCCCTCTCGCCGCCGGGCTCCAGAACGCGCATATCGTCTACCTCGTCGGCGCGGCGTTCCAGGGGATCGGCTATCAGCCGGTCGTGTTCCTGTTCCTCGGCCTCCAGATCGCTTTGTGGACCTATTGCGCGAAACGCGAATCGCTGGCTTCCGATGATAGCTCAGAGCGCAGCAGGACTCGGCGCAAGAGGCGTGGCGCGCGCACCTCCTCTTCCAAGCCGGTCCGCGAAACTGCCATGCCGTAACGGCACGCGCGGGGCGGTTGCGCCATGCTTTTCCTTGCGCCATGAGACCCGGTGACAGGCGTGATCTTTCGCGCCGCATCATCACAAGGAGAGGCCGATGACCCCGCAGGAAGTGGCAGACAAGACCGGAGAACAACTGGGCACCAGCGAATGGGTCGAGATGACGCAGGAGCGCATCAACCAGTTCGCCGAAGCGACCGGTGACCACCAGTTCATCCACGTCAACGAAGAAGCCGCCAAGATGACGCCGTTCGGCGGCACCATCGCGCATGGCTTCCTGACCCTGTCGATGATCCCCTACCTCACCGCGAACAGCGACGTGCCGCGCGTGGACGGGATCAAGATGGCCGTGAATTACGGCGGCAACAAGACGCGCTTCATCAACCCGGTCCGTTCGGGCAAGCGCATTCGCGGCCACTGGAAGCTGCTCGAAATGACCGAAAAGCGCGCCGGCCAGTGGCAGCAGACGGTCGAGATCACCATCGAGATCGAAGGCGAGGAGAAGCCCGCTTTGATCTGCGAATGGATGACGATGTATTTCGTCTGATCTGAAATATCCCGTCATCCCGGCGAAAGCTGGGATCACTGTCCGCCCGGCAACCGATCAGGTCGGACATTATCGATCAAGATCCCAGCCTGCGCTGGGATGACGAAAGGTTCTTACAATGCGTGACGCAGTAATCGTCTCCACCGCCCGCACCGCCATCGGCCGCGCCTATAAGGGCGGGTTCAACGACACCAAGGGGGCCACGCTCGGCTCCTATTCCCTGAAGCCCGCGATCGAGCGCGCCGGAATCGACGCCGGCGAAGTCGACGACGTGTTGTGGGGCGCCGCTCTCCAGCAGGGTGCGCAGGCCGGCAACCTCGCCCGCCAGGTCGCGCTGCGTGCCGGGTGCCCGATCGGCACCAGCGGCATGACGATCGACCGTCAGTGTTCCAGCGGCCTGATGAGCATCGCCACGGCGGCCAAGCAAATCATCACCGACCGGATGGATGTGGTCGCCGCCGGTGGTCAGGAGAGCATTTCGCTCGTCCAGACCAAAGAAATGCGCGTCATGCCCGATCCCGAACTGATGCAGATGCACGGCGCGATCTACATGCCGATGCTCCAGACCGCCGAAACGGTCGCTCAGCGTTACGGCATCAGCCGCGACCAGCAGGACGAATACGCCCTCCAGTCGCAGCAGCGTGTCGCCGCCGCGCAGGAAGCAGGTAAGTTCGATGACGAGATCGTCCCCGTCTCCACGACCCACAAGGTGCAGGACAAGGAAACCGGCGAGATTTCGGACGTCGCGATCACCATCGACAAGGACGAAGGCAACCGCCCGCAGACCACGCTCGAAGGCCTCAACAGCCTGAAGCCGGTGATGGGCGAAGGCACCACGATCACGGCAGGCAATGCCAGCCAGCTATCTGACGGCTCCAGCGCCAGCGTGCTGATGGAAGCCAAGGTCGCGGAAAAGAAGGGCCTCACGCCGCTCGGCCGCTATGTCGGCATGGCGGTCGCGGGCACCGAGCCCGACGAGATGGGCATCGGCCCCGTCTTCGCGATCCCCAAGCTGCTCGAACGATTCGACCTCAAGGTCGACGATATCGGCATCTGGGAGCTGAACGAAGCTTTTGCCGTGCAGGTACTCTACTGCCGCGACAAGCTCGGGATCGATAACGACAAGCTGAACGTCAATGGCGGCTCGATCTCGATCGGCCACCCCTACGGCATGACCGGCGCGCGCTGCACCGGCCACGTCCTGCTCGAAGGCAAGCGCATGGGCGCCAAATACGGCGTCGTCACCATGTGCGTCGGCGGCGGCATGGGCGCAGCGGGCCTGTTCGAGATTTTCTGATCTAGCGGATCAGCGCTACGCAAAAAGGGCGGCTCGGGGTGACCCGGGCCGCCCTTTTAATTTGGTCAGCCAACGGGTTGAAACCTGCCATTGACGATTGGTCCGCGTAGATTAGCGTGCTCACTATGTTTCGATACGGCATTCTAGCGGCGATTGGGATTGCGCTCGGTGGCTGCTCTGACACTTGTTCGAACACGCAGATTAGCAGGGCCGATGCCCCCGATGGCTTGCACAGCGCCATCATTTTCCAGCGGGATTGCGGCGCGACCACCGGGTTCTCGACACAAGTCTCAATAGTCACGAAGGGTGAGCAGCCGTCCGGCAGCGGGAATATCTTCCGGGCCGATGACGACCATGGAGCAGCCGCAGTTGGTGATTGGGGTGGCCCTTGGGCTGAGCAAAGATGGCTGACGTCTGACCACTTGTTGATTCGCTACGCAGCTAAGTCACGCCTGTTCAAACAGGCGGAACAGAGTTCGGGGGTCAGAATTAGCTATCAGGAAGTCGATCACTGATGTCCCAAATGGGTCGGAAGCAGCTATTTAAGCCGCGACGACCTCACCCATGCTCGGCGATAAACTCCTCCACGACCGGAGCGATCTTTCCGCGCCATTTGCTGCCGTTGAAGATGCCGTAATGCCCGGCGCCCTCGGCCATGTAGTAGCGCTTCTTGGACACGTCCAAATTCGGCGTCAGTTCCAGCGCGGCGCGGGTCTGGCCTAGGCCGGAGATATCGTCGCGCTCGCCTTCGATGGCGAGGAGGGCGGTCTTGGTGATGTCGCCCAGATCGATACGGCGGCCACGGTGTTCGTAAGTGCCGTTGGGCAGCGAGTGGGTCTGGAACACCTCGATTACGGTCTGAAGGTAGAATTCCGCCGTCATGTCGCAGACGCTGCGATATTCGTCGTAGAAATCCTTGGTCGCCTGCGCGCTCGCCTCGTCGCCTTCGGTCAGATGCTTGAACATCTCGTAATGGCTTTGCATGTGATTGCCGAGGTTCATGGACATGAAGCTCGCCAGCTGGAGGAAGCCGGGATAGACGCGCCGCCCGCTGCCGCGATACTGCATCGGCACGGTGGCGATGACGTTGTGGCGGAACCACTCGATCGGCCGCTCCATGGCCAGATCGTTGACCGTGGTCGGCGAACAGCGCGTATCGATCGGCCCGCCCATCATGGTGAGCGTCCTGGGCGTGCAGGAGTGATCGTCCCGGTTCATGATCGCGACGGCGGCGAAGACCGGGACGGAAGGCTGGCACACTGCCATCGCATGCGCGTCCGGCCCGATATGTTCGAGGAAGCCGATCACGTAGTCGATATAATCGTCGAGATCGAACTGGCCTTCGGACAAGGGCACCGTCTTCGCATCGGCCCAGTCGGTGACATAGACCTCGCAATTCTCGATCATCCGTTCGACCGTGCCGCGCAGCAGGGTGGCGTAATGCCCGCTCATCGGTGCGACCACCAGCAGCTTGGGCGCATCCTCCGGCAATCCTTCGCGGCGAAAGCGCTTCAGATCGCCGAAGGGACGATTGACGACGGTCGCTTCTTCGACCGGGCGGGCTTTCCCATCGACCTTGACCGTTTCGATGTTCCAGGCGGGCTTGCCATAGGTGGCGGTGGCGTGGGCGAACACTTCCAGCGCGCTCGCCGCCATCGGACCCATGCCGAAATAGCCCATCGGCAGCGCCGGATTGTTCAGCATCTCCGAGCCGATGGAGGCCCAGGCGCTGGCGCTCGAGAGCCAGCTGCGTTGCAGTTCGTAGGCTTGGTACAGCATTGCGATTCCCCTGCGGGCGCCTGTTTTCGTTCTGGGTGGCGCGTATCTCTTAAAGGCGCAACGTGGCGATGGAATGCCTTGTGTGCAACGCACAATGCGCAAAAGGCGGGTTAAGCTATCCTTGGCGAGTGGATTTTCGCCGCGTGGGGCCCTAGGTGGAATCCCATGGACGAACCCCTGCGAGAAATGCCCCGCAAACGCCGTTTCGGCCGTCGTGCGCGTAGCGAAGACAGGGGCGAGAGCGCGGGCAAAAATGGCGAGGCGCGATCGCTCAAGCCGCTGCGCATCGTTTATGCCGCGGTTGCGAACTATCCCGGCTATCTGGCGCTGGCGGGCCTTGCTCTGGTAATCACGGCGGCGGCCACGCTGGCGATCCCCGCCGGCTTCAAGATGGTGATCGATCGCGGTTTCGCGGGCGGCGGGGATACGCAGGATATCGGGCGCTGGTTCCGCTATCTGCTGATGATCGTGGCCGTGCTCGCGGCGGGCACGGCGATGAGGTTCTATTTCGTCAGCTGGCTGGGCGAGCGGGTGGTCGCGGACATCCGACTGCGCGTCCATCGCAACCTGCTGCGCCTCGCGCCCGCCTTTTACGAGGAGAACTCGCCGAAGGAAATCTCCAGCCGCATGACCAGCGATACCGCGCTGATCGAACAGGTTGTGGGCACCACCGTCTCCGTGGCGCTGCGCAATCTGCTGATGGCGATCGGCGGTACGATCTATCTGTTCTATCTCGTCCCCGGCCTGACCGTAGGGCTCGTCCTCATCATTCCCGCCATCGTGGTGCCGATCACCTATTTCGGGCGCCGTCTTCGCAAAGTGAGCCGCACCAGCCAGGACCGAGTGGCCGATATCGGCGCGATGGTGACCGAAGTGCTCTCGGCGATGAAGATCGTACAGGGCTTCAACCAGGAAACGCGCGAGGCGGATCGCTTCCAGGCGGCGGTGGAGCGCACATTCGGCGTGGCGCGGCGGCGCATCGCGATCCGCGCGGCGATGACCGCGATCGTGATCCTGTTCGTGTTCGGAGGCATAACGCTGCTGGTCTGGCGCGGGGCCACGGCGGTGAGCGAAGGGACGATCACCGGCGGCACCATCGCCGCCTTCGTCCTTACCGCCGGGCTGGTCGCGGGCGCGTTCGGCGCGCTGACCGAGGTTTATGGCGATCTGCTGCGCGGCGCGGGCGCGGCGAGCCGGCTGGGCGAATTGCTGGAGGAAACGCCGGACATCGCGCCGCCCGCGCGCCCGCAACCGCTGCCCGTGCCCCCGCGCGGCAGCCTGTCGTTCCGCAACGTCACTTTCCGCTATCCGACCCGGCCCGACGTCGCCGCGCTCAAGGATTTCAGCCTCGAAGTCGAACCGGGCGAAACCGTCGCCATCGTCGGGCCATCCGGGGCGGGCAAATCGACCATCTTCCAACTGGCCGAGCGGTTCTACGATCCGCAGGCGGGCACGGTGCGGATCGACGGGATTGCGCTGACCAGCGCCGATCCCGCCGATATCCGCGACCGGATCGCCATGGTGCCGCAGGACGGCGTGCTGTTCAGCGCCGATGCGCGCGACAATCTGCGCTACGGAAACTGGGCGGCAAGCGACGATCAGATCTGGGACGCGGCGCGTGCGGCCAATGCGGCCGAATTCCTCGAACGATTGCCAAACGGCCTCGACACGTATCTGGGCGAAAACGGTACACGCCTGTCGGGTGGGCAGCAGCAAAGGCTCGCCATCGCGCGTGCCTTGTTGCGCGATGCGCCGATCCTGCTCTTGGACGAGGCGACCAGCGCGCTCGATGCGGAAAGCGAACGGTTGGTGCAGGACGCGCTGGAGCGCCTGATGAAAGAGCGCACCACGCTCGTCATCGCCCACCGCCTCGCCACCGTGCGCGCGGCGGACCGGATCGTGGTGATGGAAGACGGCGCGATCGTGGAACAGGGCACGCATGCGCAGCTTTCCGCCGGCGAAGGGCTCTATGCCCGGCTCGCCTCGCTCCAGTTCGGGCTGGAAAGCGCCTGATCGGCGGCGCAACCGGCGGTTCAGGCCGCTTTCAGCCGCGCCATTCTATCAAGCTAGCTTACGTTCCGACGAACGGCGTTGACGGGTCGCACCGGGGGCGCTTCACCCGTTCGGGTGACCTTCGGGACATTTCGTCCGCATTCTTGGGAGTCGCCTTTATGATCCGCCATATTCTTTCCGCCGGGGCCAGTGTCCTTGCACTGACCCTCGCCGTGCCCGCCGCCGCGCAGGACGCGCATGAGATGGAGGGCGTTCATGAAGCCTTCCACGTCGAAGACGGCGAGGCATCCAGTGCCGCCGTCGCGACGCCGACCATGAGCTTCGGCACCTGGGGCTTCGATCCGGAAACCCTGTCGCCCTCGATCGATCCAGGTGACGACTTCTTCGCCTACGCCAACCAGAAATGGCTCGATGCCAATCCGCTGCCGCCGGAATACAGCCGCTTCGGCGCGTTCAACCTGCTGCGCGAGAAATCGACCAGCGACGTGAAGACTCTCGTCGATGAGCTGGTCGCGCGCGATGCCGCCAGCCTGTCGGCAGACGAGCGCCGCATCGTCGCCGCCTATAACGCCTATAACGACCGGGCCGCCATCGATGCCGCAGGCCTCGCCCCGGCGCAGCCCTATCTCGACGCGATCCGCGGGACGGACGACCTGGCAGAATTGGTGACGTTGTGGTCCAAGCCCGGCTATTCCAGCCCGCTCGGCGGCTATGTCTCGGTCGATGCCAAGGAGCCGACGCGCTATTCGGTCTATCTCGGTTCGGGCGGGCTCGGCCTTCCCGACCGCGACTATTATCTCGACACCAGCGAGAAGGGCCAGGCTATCCAGGCCAAATATCGCGACTATCTGACCTTCCTGTACGAACAGGCCGGATATCAGAACGCCGCCGCGATGGCGCAGCAGGTCTATGATTTCGAAGACCAGATCGCGCGCACTGTCACCTGGGATCGCGCCACGCGCCGCAATCGGGATCTGACCTACAACGCACTGACGCCTGCCGAATTGCGCAGCATGGCAGGCGATTTCCCGATCGACGCGATGCTGACCACATCGGGCTTCGCCGACACGGATCGCTTCATCGTTTCCGACCTGCCGCCCAGCGATGCGCGTGCGCAGGAACTCGGCCTCGACGAAGCGACGCTTGCCAAGATCGGTGGCGGCACGCCCGCGATGATGGCGCTCGTCCAGGCGACTCCGCTGGACGTCCTGCAGGCATGGACGGTCAAGGGCTTCCTCAATTCGAACGCGGCGGTTCTTCCGAGTGCGCTCGATGACGCGCAGTTCGCTTTTTACGGCACCACGCTGAACGGCACGCCCGAACAGCGCCCGCGCTGGAAGCGTTCGATCGACGAGACCGAAGGCCTGCTCGGCGAGCTGGTCGGCGCGTCCTATGTCGAGCGGTATTTCCCGGCTGAAAACAAGGCCGCGATGGTCGATCTGGTCGCGAATTTGCGCAAGGCGGTCGCCCAGAGCATCGACGATATCGAGTGGATGAGCCCGGCGACCAAAAAGGAAGCCATGGCCAAGCTCGATGCCTTCGATCCCAAGATCGGCTATCGCGACGAGCTGGAGACCTACGACACGCTGGCTATCGACGCCGATGGCCCGCTCGCCAACCGCATGGCGGCGGCGCAGTGGCAGTATGACGATATGCTATCCAAGCTCGGCGGGCCGATCGATCGCACCGAATGGGGCATGCTGCCGCAGACAGTGAACGCCTATTACAATCCGACCAAGAACGAGATCGTGTTTCCGGCGGGCATCCTGCAGCAGCCGTTCTTCGGCATCACGGCCGATCCGGCGGTGAATTACGGCGGGATCGGCGGCGTGATCGGGCACGAGATCGGCCATGGTTTCGACGATCAGGGTTCGAAGTCCGACGGCACGGGCATGCTGCGCAATTGGTGGACCGATGCCGATCGCGAAGCCTTCGATGCGCGCGGCAATGCGCTGGTCGAACAGTATAATTCGTTCTGCCCGCTCGACGATGGGGAAACCTGCTTGAACGGGCGTCTGACGTTGGGCGAGAATATCGGCGATCTCGGCGGCTTGGCGCTCGCCTATCGCGCCTACAAGCTGCATCTGAACGGTGAAGAGGACAAGGTGATCGACGGCTTGACCGGAGATCAGCGCTTCTTCCTCGCCTGGGCGCAGGTTTGGCGTTCACAGCAGCGCGAGGATGCGGCCCGCCAGCGCCTGCGCACCGATCCGCACAGCCCCGAAGAATTCCGCGTCAACGGCGTCGTGCGCAATATGGACGCGTGGTACGATGCCTTCAACGTGACTCCGGAAGACGAAATGTATCTGCCGCCCGAACAGCGCATCACGATCTTCTGATCGCCAACGTCATTTCGAGTCCCAAGGGGGCGGCAGGTCGCTTGACTTGCCGCCCCCTTTTGTCTTGGGGGCATTAATGTCCACCACCCTTACCGCTATCCTGCTCGGCATCCTCGAAGGTCTGACCGAGTTCCTGCCCGTTTCATCGACCGGGCATCTGATTCTGGCGCAGGGGTTTTTCGGTTACGATCCGGCTCAGTGGCGGCAATTCAACATCGTGATCCAGCTTGGCGCGATCCTGGCGGTCGTGGTGAGCTATTGGTCGCTGTTCTGGTCGATGGGCACCGGCCTTCTTCGGGGAGAAGCGCAGTCGGTGCGTTTCGTGCGCAATATTCTCCTGGGATTTCTGCCCGCCGCAGTGATCGGTCTGCTCGCGAAAGATGCAATCGATGTGATGCTGGAAAGTCCGTTGGTGGTGGCAGGAGCGCTGATCGTGGGCGGGATTGCGATCCTGGTACTGGAAAAGATCATTCCCGCCCGCCCCGATCACGGGGTGGCAGCCCTTTCGTGGAAATCCTGCCTCACGATCGGCCTCGTCCAGTGCCTCGCGATGGTGCCCGGTACCAGCCGCTCGGCAGCGACCATTATGGGCGCTCTGGCCATGGGTGTGGGACGCAAGACGGCTGCAGAATTCAGCTTCTTCCTCGCCGTGCCGACCATGCTGGGCGCAGCTACGGTCAAGATCCTCGACGAACCGGCCCTTTTGGCAGGCGAGGCGGCGATCGGGTGGAGTGAAATCGCGCTGGGCTTCCTCGCCGCCTTCCTGGTGGCGCTGGCAGTTATCCGCGCTTTCGTCGCATACGTGTCCAAGCACGGCTTCTCGCCCTTTGCATGGTATCGTATCGCGCTTGGTCTGGTTGCAGTGTGGTTTTTCGGGATCGCCTGATCCGGGGGCAAAAATGGCGGTGCGAGGAGTGGTCTTTTCGCCACAGTCCGGAAATGAAAGCGGCTTTGCCGCCAAAATCCTGCCGTAATCGGGAACCGATCCGTTCAGCGGCGCTTGAGCTACCCATAAGCAACTCGGATTACCTGTCATGGGTCTCATCATTCTGGTCGTCGTCGGTGCCGTTCTCGGCTGGCTCGGCTCCATCTTGTTGAGACGCGAAGATCGCGGCGCGATTCTTACAATGGCGGGTGCCGGCATCGTCGGCGCGCTCGTGGCAAGCGCCGTGCTCGGCAATGCCAACCTTCTCGCCGGGATCGGCGCCTACGATCTGTTGTGGGCCGTGATCGGCGCGGTCGTAGCGATCGGTATCGCGGATGTGGCGCGACAGCGCGTCGCCGGGTAGAAAATTATCCTTCGAAGCTTACCAAACGGAGCTCAGGCCGCTAGGCCGATGGCTCCATCAACAAGGGGAAGAGAAATGAAAAAGATTGCTATTGCATCCATCGCCGCGCTCGGTCTGAGCGTCGCCGCCTGCGACAGCCCGCAGGAAAACGCCATGGAAGATCAGGCCGAAACCATGGAAGACAATCGCGACGCGATGGTCAACGACATGGAAGCCTCGGGTGAGATCACCGATGAGCAGGCCGATGCCATGGACGACCAGACCGATGCCATGGAAGAGCAGATGGAAGAAACCGCCGACGATATGGACACCCCGTAAGTCCGGTTTTCCGAAATGACGAGAAAGGCTCCGGAGCGATCCGGAGCCTTCTTTGTTTTGCGTTTTGTTTTCCGCACGCCATCCGGCGCGCGATGTCCTCGCGCCTGACGGCGCTGCGGGCGGGCGGTCGCCCTTGCGGACCCTTTCGGGTCCGAGCGTTTTTGTTTTCCGCAAGCGCGTCCGCGCTCGCGATTTCCTCGCGCCTGACGGCGCTGCGGGCGCGCAGTCGCGCTTGCGGACCCTTTCGGGTCCGAGCTCGGCCACCAAGCCTGTAGGTCGGGAATGGCCCGGTCCGCGACCAGCGGACCGCAAGGGCAAGCGCCCGCCCCGCAGGTGCCCGACCGACGGGAGGAACAGCACCGAGGAAGAAGCCACGGAGGTGGCTTCGAAAGACAATATCTAAATCAAACAGCCTTCGCGCCGCTCCCTCGTCCGCCTCTCAGCGTGTATTCCAGCGTGCCCTGATGCAGCACGTCGTCCACGTCGATCACGGCGGTGTTGGCGTAGGTGAAGCCGGGATCGAGATTGCGGTACAACCGGTCGAAATCGCGCTCCACCGTCTGGTGGTAGAGATCCTCGAAGCTGTCGATCACGAAATAGGTCGGCTGCAGATCGTCGATCACATAGTCGGTGCGCATGACGCGATCGACGTTGAGCATGATGCGATTGGGGCTCTCGGCCTCCACCGCGTAAATCACTTCGGTCGGCCCCGAGAGGATGCCCGCCCCATAGGCGCGGATATCGCCGGGCGCTTCCTGCAACAGGCCGAATTCGACCGTATACCAATACAGCGAGCCCAGCGCCTTCAACCGGTTGTGGCGCATCGCCTTCCAGCCGGCCTTGCCATATTCCTGCATGTAATCGGCGAAGATCGGATCGGTGAGCATCGGGACATGGCCGAACACGTCATGGAAGACGTCGGGTTCCTGAATATAATCGAACGTCTCGCGCGTGCGGATGAAATTGCCCGCAGGGAAGCGCCGATTGGCCAGATGCCAGAAGAAGATGTGATCCGGAATCAGCATCGGGACCGGCACCACGCTCCACCCCGTCAGCGTGTCCAGTTCCGCGCTCAGATCGCCGAAATCGGGCACGCCGCCCCGACCGAGGTCGAGCTTTTCAAGACCCTGCATGAACGCGCTCGCCGCGCGGCCCGGCAACACCTCCATCTGGCGCGCGAACAGATCGTTCCAGATCGCATCGTTGTCTGAATCGTATTCGGTCTGCTTGGGTTCCAGCCAGTCCTCACCCAGATGCTCGGGCCGCTTCAGCGGCGCGGTAAACACCCCTTCGGGCATTTCGGGAAGCGAGGTGAAATCCTGCGGGGGTTCAGCAAGTGTAGCCATGCCGCACGATGTAAGCGTTTACGCGGCGAATGCCAAATCCTGCGTCAGGCGATCTCGGCACTCGCCTGCGTGATCTGCCGCCCATCCTGAGCGAAGGCCGCCAGTTCGATGGCACCGCCTTCCGCGCGCATGACCAGATGCAGCGGCTCGCCGGCGATTGCCGGGCTGAGCCCACGAAAGCGGAAACTCGCCAACCGGTTCTCGCCGTATCGTTCGGCGGCAAGCTGCAACAGCAGGCTGGCGGTCAGCGGGCCGTGCACCACCAGGCCGCGATACCGCTCGACATCGCGCGCATAAGGCGCGTCGTAATGGATGCGGTGCGTGTTGAAGGTGAGCGCGGAATAGCGGAACAGCAGGCGCGGATCGGGCCGCATTGGGCGGTGCGCGTCCCAATCGCCCGGATCGAAGCTGTCGGAGCCAGATTCGGGCGGCGAAAGCGGCGCGTCGCTAGCCAGCGCTTCGAGGTAGACCAGCGTCTGCGTCTCGCTGACCGCCAGCTCGCCGTCCGCTGCGGTTTCATGCTCGACCTCGACGAACACCATTTGGCCGCGACTGCCGGATTTATCGGTGATGGAGGCGATGCGGCTCACGCGCTCCACCTTTGCGCCCACTGCCAGCGGCGCATGAAAGCGGATCGCGCTGCCCGCCCACATCCGGCGCGGGAGCGGAATGGGGGGAAGGAAGCTCGCCGGGCTGTCGTCGCGCGCGGGGTGCCCATCCTCGCCCAATTGCGCCGTGCGCGCCTCGGGCGTGCAGAGGCAAAAATGGATCCCCTGCGGCATCGCCTCGCCCAAAGGTGCATCGCGATCGAAGGTGGCACACCAGCGCTCCGCGAGCGCCGGGTCCAATCGATCGGCGGATCGTTGCTCGCGCCCGATCCAGTCGGCGAAATTCTCCACCGCTCAGTCGCGCCTCACAATGCCGCGTATTCGCGCAGCATATGCTTGGCGATCTGCAATTGCAGGATCTGGGTGGTGCCTTCGTAGATGCGATAGATGCGCGCGTCGCGGAAGAAGCGTTCGGCATCGTATTCCGCCAGATAGCCCGCACCGCCATAGATCTGCACCACCCGATCGACCACGCGGCCGCACATTTCGGATGCGAACACCTTGAAGGCGGCGGCCTGCTTGATCGTGCTTTCGCCCGCATCGGCGCGCGCGGTCACGTCCGCCATCATGCATTCGGCGGCGTAGATCTCCGTCTCGCTTTCGGCGAGCATCTGCTGGATCAGCTGGAAATTCGCGATCGGCTCGCCAAACGCCTTGCGTTCATTGGCATAACGAAGCGCGGAATCGAGCGCGCGGCGCGCATAGCCGGTGCTGGCCGCGCCCACCGAGATGCGCCCATTGTCGAGGCTCATCATGGCGAAGCGGAAGCCCTGGCCGGTCTCTCCGCCAAGCAGCGCATCGCCCGGAACATGCACGTCGTCGAGCATCACGTCGGCGATATGCGATCCGGCCTGGCCCATCTTCTTGTCCGGGCTGCCCACGGAAACGCCGGGCGTGTCCATGGGCACGATGAAGGCGCTGACATGCGCGTTCTTGGGCAGCGCATCCTTTTCGGTGCGCGCCATGATGAGGGCGACATCGGCATGGGGCGCATTGGTGATGTAGCGTTTCGATCCGTTGAGGATCCAGCCATTCCCGTCGGGATCGGGCTTCGCCGTGGTCGCCATCGCCGCCGAATCGGACCCCGAGCCGGGCTCGGTTAGGCCGAAGCAGGCGATTTCCCCGCCCGCGATGCGCGGCCACCATTCGTTCTGCTGCGCCTCGGTCCCGCCATTCTTCAAGGCGGAATTGAACATCCCGATATTGATCGAGAAGATCGAGCGGAAGGCGGGCGCGGCATAGCTCATCGTCTTCACGATCTTGGCGTATTGCGTCATGTTCAGCCCGGCGCCGCCGTGATCTTCGGGCACGGAGAGGCCGAACAGGCCCATGTCCTTCATTTCATCGAGAATATCGTCGGGCACGCGATCGTTTTCGATCACGTCCTTTTCCGCCGGGATCAGCCGTTCGCGCACATAGCGTTCGAGCTGTTCGTGGAACTGGGCGAAGGTGTCCGCATCCATGCCCGGATTGCGGGCGGGGGCGGGCTTGGTGGCCGGTGCGTTCATTCTTATTCTCCCGTATTCTGGCCCGTATTCGGTTCGTTTCCAGCGGTTGCGCCTGCCGCATTTTCCCCCGCCGTGGCTTCGCTGGCCGCGCTTTCGCTTGCCAGCTCCTTTTCGGCCAGCACGTCGGCGGGAATGCGGCGCTGCTCTATCATTTCCGCCGCTTCGTCGAGCGCGCGCGCTTCGCCCACCGTCACGCCGCCGGGGCCCGGATCGTTGTCCGACGGGCTGCAGGCGGTGACGGGAACCGTCCCGATCGCAAGGAGGGCGAGCGCGGCGCGCATCGACTTACTCCTCGTTCATCGCATCCATCGCCGCAGCGGCGGTGGCGGCGGCATCGTCGCCTTCATCCTGCAGGGTCTGCTGACGCGCAGCCTCGGCGGCGGCGGCAGCTTCGGGATCGACGGTCTGAGTTGTGCTGGGGACCACGGGATCGGGCATGGAGGCTTGGGGGTCCTCGACCGGCATGGCATCGACGTTCTCGAGCGCTTCGTTGGCTTCGATCTCGACCGTTTCGGTATCGGTTTCATAAGCCGCATCGTCCGAATCGCTGCAGGCGGCAAGCGCGAGCGGGGCGGCGATGACGGCGGCGACCAGAGCGTATTTGCGGGCGGGCGTGCGGAACTTCATTTCTGTCTCCAAAAAATCGGGCATCGGGCGATGCGCCGCGATACCAGGGCTGTCTGGGGTTAAGCCCTCCCGGCGCAGCGGGGGCAAGGGGAAAATGGCCGAAAAGACCCGCTCGGCCCTTCGCGCGTGCGGCGATCTCTGGCAGGGCGGGGCCGATGGACGACCTTCTCGCCCCGGATCGCCCCAGCACGGATGCGCTGGACAGGAAGCTCGACGAAGCGCGCGCCGAACTGCGCCGCACCTTCGGATTCGACGATTTTCGCGGGAAACAGTCTGCGGTGGTCGAACGCGTGCTGGCGGGCCGATCGACGCTGGCAGTGATGCCCACGGGCGCGGGCAAGTCTTTGACCTATCAATTGCCCGCCACCATGCTGCGCGGCACCTGCGTGGTCGTCAGCCCGCTGATCGCGCTGATGCACGATCAATTGCGCAGCGCGCGCGCCAACGGGATCCGCGCCGCCACGCTCACCAGCGCCGATGCCGACTGGCGCGAGACGCAGGACGCGTTCCGCGCGGGCGAGCTGGACCTGCTCTATGTCGCGCCCGAACGCGCCAGCCAGCCGCATTTCCGCGAGCTGTTGAGCGCGGCGCCGCTGTCTCTGTTCGCCGTGGATGAGGCGCATTGCGTTAGCGAATGGGGCCACGATTTCCGCCCCGACTATCGCATGCTGCGCCCGATGATGGACGCGTTTCCGGATGTCCCGCGCCTGGCGCTGACCGCCACTGCCGACCGGCAAACCCGCGCGGACGTGATGGCGCAGCTCGGCATTCCGGAAGACGGGCTCGTTCTCGCCGGGTTCGACCGGCCCAATATCCGATATGCGATTACCCCGCGCGACAATCCAGTGCGCCAGATCGCCGCTATCATGCAGGATCGCCCCGGCCCCGGCATCGTCTATGCGCCCACGCGCCGCAAGGTGGAGGATATCGCCGAAAAGCTCGCCAGCGCGACCGGACGCCCCGTCCTGCCCTATCACGCCGGGCTTCCGGCGGAGGAGCGCGCGGACAATCAGGCGCGCTTCGTCGCCAGCGAGGATATGGTGATCGTCGCCACGATCGCGTTCGGAATGGGAATCGACAAGCCCGACGTGCGCTTCGTGGCCCATGTCGGCGTGCCGAAGTCGATCGAGGCCTATTACCAGGAAACCGGCCGCGCGGGGCGTGACGGCGATCCGGCGGGCGCGGTGATGCTGTGGGGGGCGAGCGATTTCGCCACCGCGCGTGCCCGGCTGGAGGAAGTGCCGGAGGATCGCCGCCCGGCGGAACGCCAGCGCCTCGACGCGCTCGCAGGCCTCGTCGAAACCGCGCAATGCCGCCGCGCGATCCTGCTGCGGCATTTCGGCGAGGACCCGCCCGAAAAATGCGGCAATTGCGACAATTGCCTCGACGCGCCCGGCGTCACCGATGCGACCGAACTGGCGCGCAAGCTCCTGTCCGCCGTGTATCGCACCGGACAGAGCTTCGGGATGGGGCATCTGACGAAAGTGCTCACCGGATCGCCCGACGATCGCATCCGCCAGCGCGGGCACGACAACCTGTCGGTGTTCGGGATCGTCTCCGGCGAGGAGGCGGTGCTCCTGAAGCCGGTTGCACGCGCCTTGCAGGCCCATGGCCACCTCGTTGCAAACGATCACGGCGGGCTGGCGCTGGGCGCGGGCGCGCGCGAAATCCTTAAGGGGGAGCGCGAGGTGGCGATCGTGGTGCCGCCGAAGCGCGAACGCCGCTCGGGCCGGCGCGGCGGCGATGGCACGCCCAATCCGGTCGGCAATCCCCTGTTCGAAGCGCTGCGGGCCCTGCGCAAGGAACTGGCCGAGGAAGCGGGCGTGCCGCCCTATGTCATCTTCCACGATTCCACCCTGCGCGAAATGGCGCTGGCCCGGCCCGACACGCTTGCGCGGCTCGGCCAGATCGGCGGCGTGGGCGCCAAGAAGCTGGAAGCGTATGGAGATCGTTTCCTGCGCTGCATTCTCGCGAACTGACGCGAACTGATACGCCTGCCGAAATTATGGTGCCGGTAAGGGGGAGTGCGCTAGGATCGCGCCCATGAAAACGCGCTCTCTCCTCGTCGCTGCGCTCGCGGCCACCACCCTCCCGCTCGCCGCTCAGCAAAGCGCGCCTTTTACCGTTGCCGAGACAGGGCGTGGCTACGCCTCGCTACAGGGCGCGGTCGATGCGATCGGCGGGGGCGAGGGGACGGTCGTGTTCGCGCCCGGCACCTATAACGAATGTGCAGTCCAGCGCGCCGGCCGGATAACCTACCGCGCATCGCAGCCGGGCAAATCCGCGCTTTCGGGGGTCGCCTGCGAGGGCAAGGGCGCGCTCGTGCTCGGCGGCGACAGTGCGACGGTGATCGGCCTGGTCTTCTCCGACATCGCCGTGCCCGATCGCAACGGGGCAGGCATTCGCCTCGAAAGCGGAGAGCTGGCCGTCACGCAAAGCTGGTTCCGCGACAGCGAGCAGGGCATCCTCACCGCGCACGATCCGGACATCCGCCTGCGCATCGACAAATCGACCTTCACCCGCCTCGGCACCTGCGAGGGCGATGGGGGCTGCGCGCATTCGATCTATACCGGCGAGATCGGCGAGACTGCCGTCACGCGCAGCCGTTTCGAAGCGGGCACGGGCGGGCATTACGTGAAGAGCCGCGCGGCGCGCACGATCGTGGAGGATTCCAGCTTCGACGATGCGAATGGGCGCGGCACCAATTACATGATCGACCTGCCCAATGGCGGCAATGGCCGGATCGTGCGCAACTGGTTCGTCCAAGGGCGCGACAAGGAGAACTGGTCCGCCTTCATCGCGGTGGGCGCGGAACAGGCGAATTATTCATCCGACGGGCTGGTCATTGCGGACAACGACGCGCGCCTCGCTCCCGGTCTCAGCCGCAGCCCGGCCTTCGTCGCCGACTGGACGGGCGACCGGCTTGACATCGGAAATAACGAACTGGGCGCCGGCCTGAAGCCGTTCGAACGGCGGTAGGCTTCGGCTTCCCTACGGCAGCAAATGCCCAGCCCGGTCGCGTTTGGTGGCGAGGTAGTGGGCGTTATGCGGATTGTCGGGCAGGGCGTGGGGAACGCGTTCGGTAACCGTCACGCCCTCGGCTTCCAGCGCCGCGACCTTTGCGGGATTGTTCGTCATCAGCCGGATGCTCGGCACCCGCAGCAGGTCGAGGATGCGCGCAGCGGTCGGGAAATCACGCGCTTCGTCGGGCAGGCCCAAGCGCGTGTTGGCATCGACCGTATCGTGCCCCTGATCCTGCAGGGCATAGGCGCGCAGTTTGTTGACGAGGCCGATCCCGCGCCCTTCCTGCCGCATATAGAGCAATACGCCCCAGCCCTCACTCTTCGTCTCGTCCGCCATCGCATGGAGCGCGGCGTCCAGTTGTGGGCCGCAATCGCATTTGAGGCTGCCGAGGACGTCGCCGGTCAGGCACTCCGAATGCAGGCGCACCAGCGGCGGCGTGTCGGATCGTCGCTGGCCCAAGATCAGCGCGACATGCTCCCGCGTATCGGCGGGGCTGCGAAAGGCGACGATCTCCGCATTCTCGAACGCTTCGACGGGCAGGCGCGCGCGAGAAGCGACGATGAGGTTGGCCGGATCGGCATAGGCGCGCGCATCGGCCAGCGTCAGCGCGACCGGTGGCTCCGCCCCTTCGGGAGCGACCAGAAAGGCGGGAAGGATGCCTGCGATCCGCGCCAGGTCCAGCGCGGCGCGCGCCTGGTCCGCCCAATCATCATGCGGCAGCGCCTTGAACGGCCCCTTCATCGGCCGCGCCAGATCGAGCGCGGGATCCGCCACCGCCAGCGCGGCATCACGCGAGAACCGCTCGGCCCCGCGCAGCAGCACCGGCTCGCCGGGAATGGCCGCGTCGCGCTGATTGGCGAGTTTCAGAGTACCGGCGCGGCTGGCGGAAATCAGCAGCGTTTCGGACGCGATCGCATCGTCGTAACAGGTCTCGATCGGCTGCAGGACCGGCCCGCCGTCCAGATGGATCGGCCAGCCATGGCGCAGCGCATCGACGCCCTGCGCCGCGCGACGCGGAGAAGGGGCGGCCTCGCTCAGAGCGCGAATTCCGTGACGAGGGGCACGTGATCGCTCGGCTTTTCCCAATCGCGAGCGTTTTCGTGGACGTGATGGCCCACGCTCTGCGCGGCCAATTCGGGGCTCGCCCACATATGGTCGAGCCGGCGCCCGCGATCGTTCACCTTCCAGTCCTTGGAACGATAGCTCCACCAGCTGTAATAGCGTTCCGGCGCGGCGATATGCTGGCGCCCGATATCGGCCCAGCCATGTGCGTCCATGAAGCGTTGCAGCGTCTCGACCTCTACGGGCGTGTGGCTGACCACCTTCAGCAATTGCTTGTGGCTCCAGACGTCGCTTTCGAGCGGGGCGACGTTGAAATCGCCCACGATCAGCGTGGGGCGGTCGACCGTATCGGCCCAGCGCGTCATCCGCTCGAAGAAGTCGAGCTTCTGGCCGAATTTCACATTCTGCTCGCGATCGGGAATGTCGCCGCCCGCAGGCACGTAGACGTTTTCGACGATCATCCCCTGATGTGCGGGATCGGTCAGTTCCACCCCAATATGGCGCGCTTCGCCATTGTCCTGCCAGTCATGCTTGGAAAAATCGCGGATCGGCACTTTCGCCACTGTGGCGACGCCGTGGTAGCCCTTCTGGCCGTGCACGGCGAAATGCTCGTAACCGAGGGCGCGGAACGCTTCGTAGGGGAACTGGTCCTCCTGGCATTTGATCTCCTGCAGGCAGAGCACGTCGGGTGCCTGCTCGGTCAGGAACCGTTCGACGATCGGCATGCGCAGGCGCACCGAGTTGATGTTCCAGGTCGCGACGGAGAGGTTCGGGGAGGCCATGGGGCGCGACTTAGGCATACGCCGCGCGGGGGGCAAGTTTCACCGTTTCGCCACACGCGAATGTCACCTAGGGCGAAGCCATACAGGTGTGAGGAGATTGAGGATGGCGTTTCGCCGCAAAACCGCGCTGGCCGCTTGCGTTTTCACGTTGGCTCTGGGGGCGTGCGCCACCACGCAAGGGTCGACGGCTCCCGTCGCGTCGGCCTCTCCGGTGGCTCCGGCGCAGACGGAGGCCAAGGCAAAGAACGTCATTCTCTTCATCGGTGACGGGATGGGGATTTCCACGATCACCGCCGCGCGCATCTACGCAGGGCAGAAGCTCGGCAAATCGGGCGAGGAGCATGTGCTCCCGTTCGAAAATTTCGAGAATGTCGCGCTGGTAAAGACTTACAACACCAACGCGCAGACCCCCGATAGCGCGGGCACCGCCACGGCGATGCATTCGGGCGTGAAGACCAAGATCGGCATGCTCGGCATGGGGCCGGAAGCCATCACCGGCGATTGCGCCAGCGGGCGGGGGCATGAACTGCCGCTGCTGGGCGAAGAAGTGAAGCGGCGGGGACTCGCACTCGGGATCGTCAGCACCGCGCGGATCACCCATGCGACGCCCGCTTCGGTCTATGCCCGCAGCGTCGATCGCAATTGGGAAGCCGATATCGGCATTCCCGAAGGCCAACGCGGCCAGATGTGCCGCGATATCGCGCTGCAATTGGTCGAGAGCGATTTCGATCTGGCGCTGGGCGGCGGGCGCGCAGCGTTCTTCGGCGCGGACGGAAGCGGCCAGCGCATGGCGGCAGATGGCGACCTGCCGCGCGACTGGGCGGCGCGCACCGGCGGCAGCTATGTGCGCACGGCGGACGAACTGGCCGCCGCGCCCGCGAACCGCCCCGTGCTCGGCCTCTTTTCGCCAAGCCACATGACCTACATGGTCGATCGCAAGCCGGATACGACCGAGCCGACCCTGACCGATCTGACCGCCACGGCGATCGCACGGCTCCGGTCCGATCCGCAGGGGTATTACCTGATGGTCGAAGGCGGGCGAATCGATCACGGCCACCATGCGGGCCAGGCGGGCTATGCGCTTGAAGAGGCGGTCGAATTCGCGCGTGCGATCCAATACGCGATCGACAACACCGATCCGGAAGAAACGCTGATCATGGTGACTGCCGATCACAGCCACGTCTTCACCATTGCGGGCTATCCCCGGCGCGGGAACGACATCCTCGGCCTCGTCCACCCGCCCGAAGGCGGCGGGGAGGATGGCGATACGGGCGATGGCCCCTCGCTGGCATCGGACGGCAAGCCCTACACCACGCTCGGCTACGCCAATGGTCCCGGTGCGGTGAAGGGCGAGCGTGGCGTTCCCGAAACGGGCGTGATGGCCCGCCAGCAGGCGCTCGTGCCGATGGGATCGGAAACCCATGGCGGCGAGGATGTCGCCCTCTACGCCCAGGGCCCCGGTGCCGAGCGCGCACGCGGCGTGATCGAACAGAACCGGATCTACGACATCATCCGCAAAGCGTTCGGCTGGGAATAATCCAACAAAAAACCCTCGTGCCGGGGGCATTGGCACGAGGGTTCCTTCTTGCGTTCGTCACGCTTGGACAGAACGGACATCTGTGAAGATCTGGGCAACAGGGGGGAACCCGTCTTCATCCGTCCTGTGAATTAAGTTTTAGGCCTGTCGGGCTTGCTGAAGGATGAACATTCGCCATCCGGTGGACGCACCGGAAGGCCGGTCCATCGCCCATCCGTTTACCGGGGCCGACGGGACGATTTGCGCGGGTCGGAAAAGGTGAATGCGCTGTCCGCCACCGACATGCCGTAGCGGTGATTGCTCAGCCGAACGGTGGTGCGGTTGTTCTGCGCATCGAGCGCAACCCAGTGCGTCAGCTTCAAGCCGCCGGGCGAGGCCGCGTCGCGCTGGAAGATCAGCGTGATGACGCCGAATTCAGGCCGCTTGGGATCGCGGACCTCGACGCTGACGACACCCGAATGGCTGGTCGGAACCAGCTTGCCATACCGCTTCACGTCACGACTGGGATCGAGCAAGGCACCAAGCGGCGAACTGCTGATCGGCCAGCGTTCGACCTGTTTGACGTCGTAATCGACCAGATAGAGGCTCTTGCCGTTCGAGACGACGAGCATCGGCGCGCTCTTGCCGTAATCGAAGCGGATCTTGCCGGGCCGCTTCAGCGTCAGCTGGCCTGCCATGGTCTGGCCGGACCGGTCGGTCTGCGTGAAGTTCGCCTTCATGGTCGATATGCCGCGCAGGGCGGCCACCGCCTTGTCGAGATCGCCGGCCGCCGCGACTGCGGGGGCCGGAGCGGCGATCATGGCGAGAGGAACCGCGGCGCCGACGGCAAGCGTCAGGGCGGCGGCAAGCTGTTTCGTTTTCGAATGCACTTGGGTCATGCTCCGTTGATAGGGTCGGAGCATTGAACCACCACTGAACTGGAGGCGTTCCCCCCGTTCATCGAAATACGCGCTTACTTGATCTTCGCTTCCTTGAATTCGACGTGCTTGCGCGCGACGGGATCGTATTTGCGGAAGGTCATCTTTTCCGTGATGTTGCGCGGGTTCTTCTTCGTCACGTAATAGAAGCCCGTATCGGCGGTCGAGACGAGCTTGATCTTGACGGTGGCAGGCTTCGCCATGGCGTGTTCCTAAAGCTTTCGATGGGGCCGCCGGATTTTCCGACAGGCCAAAAACAAAGGGCGACGCCGCAACGCCGCCGGTCAGGCCGGGGCCATTGGGTGATTCCCGGGGAAAAGTCAAGCGGGCGGGTGCGAACCGGCGGTCCTGCTACCAATCCACCTTGCCGCGCTTGGCCTTGACCGCGCCGCGTTCCTTCTTGGCTTTCAGGCGTTTCACCTTGCCTACCCGGTTGACCCGGCTCTTGGCACGGCGCTTGGGCGGTGTCAGCGCCTCGCGCAGCAGCATGGTGAGCCGTTCGCGCGCGGCTTCGCGGTTCTGGTCCTGCGTGCGATATTCGTTGGCCGTCAGGACGATCTCGCCGTTCTTGGTCAGCTTGCTGCCGGCGATGTCCTTCAAACGCTCGAACGCTTCGGGCGGCAGGCCGATGCGGAACACATCGACTCGCAATTGCACCGCCGTCGCCACCTTGTTGACGTTCTGCCCACCGGGGCCGGAGGAGGCGATGAATTTCTCCTCCGCGATCTCCAGCGCGCGATCGGCGATCTTGCCCATTATGCGGCCGTATCGGCAAATCCGAGCGCGGCGAAATCCGCCGGAAGCGGCGCGACCGCTTCGATCGGAGTCTTGCCTTCGCGCAAGACCGTCAGCCCCGCTGCGTGGAGCATGGTGCGCGGCGCGTCACCCTTGGTCGCGCCGTTCCCGTAGACCGGATCGCCGAGCAGCGGCAGGCCGAGGCCCGCCTCGCAGTGAATACGGATCTGGTGCGTGCGTCCGGTTTCCGGCCGGAATTCGATCAGAGCGCGCCCGTCCTGCACGGTGAGCACCCGCCAGTGCGTGACCGACGGCTTGCCCTTCTTCGCCGCGATCATCCGCCAGCCCTTCTCCGCGCTGCTGATCTTGGAAAGCGACAATTCGATCGTCCCTTCCTCGCCATTCGGGATGCCGGCAAGCACGCCCAGATAGCGTTTCTGGACCAACCGCTCCTCGAAAGCGCGGGCGAAGCGCTTGTGCGCCTTGGGATTGCGCGCGAGGAGGAGGCAGCCGCTGGTGTCGGTATCGAGCCGGTGGACGGGCAGCGGCAGGCGCTGGAAGCCGAGCTTCAGCCCGTCGAGATGATCGTCGAGGCTTTTGCCGCCGCGGCGGGGGCGCTCGATCGGAAGCCCGGCGGGCTTGTCTATGACGAGCGCTTCGCCGTCTTCGTAGAGGATTCGCATCTGTGTCATTCGGTCAATTCCGCTCGCCATAATCCGCGCACCGCATTGCCGAGCCAGAACCCGCCAGCGAGGTCCGCCACAGTCAGTTCGGCTTCCTTCGCCCGGCCCTGTTCGATCAGCGAGCGTCGCAATACGCCGGGCAGCAGGCCGAGCGAGAGCGGCGGGGTCAGCAGGATACCGTCCCGCTCCACGAACAGGTTGGCGATAGAGCCTTCGGTCACCTGGCCGTCATCGCGCAGGAACAGCGCTTCGTCCGCGCCCATGTCGAGCGCGACCATGCGGGCATCCTCGTAAAAGCCGCGATCGGATGTCTTGTGGCGCAGCCGCCAATCGCCCGGATCGACGGGTAGAGGCAGCAGGATACAGCGCGCCGGGTGCTCCGGCTGATGCGGCACCGGCCCCGCCTCCAGCGCGATCGCTCCGCCGCGCGCGATCCGAAGGCGCACCTTGTGCGGCGCGTCGAGATCGAAGGTGAGCGCCTGGATCTGATTTCTCGCCTCGTGCCGGTCGAAGGACAGGCCCAGCACGCGCGCGCTTTCCTTCGCGCGTTCGAGATGAAGTTCGAGCAGCGCAACGCCCCTGTCGGGCGTGAACAGCATGGTTTCGATAAGGTCGAAATTCGGCGCGGTCAGCTCTGGCGAAGAGGCGCGGGCGAATCCGCCTTTCAGCACTGCCTCGCGCCATTCGACCTGGCTGTCGCTATCTGCCACGATTGCGCCGCCCACGCCCAGCACTGCCTTGCCGCGCCCATTCTCGATCTCTGTCAGGCGCAGAGTCCGGATCGCGACGTTGAAGGCCGCGTTTCCGTCTGCATCGATCCGTCCGATCGCGCCGCAATAGGGTCCGCGCGCATCGCGCTCGACCGCGTCGATCAATTCCATCGCGCGGATTTTGGGCGCGCCGGTGATCGATCCGCAGGGGAAGAGCGCGCGCACGAGATCCATCGCGCCCTTTTCCGGGGCAAGCCGAGCGCGCACCGTGCTCACCATCTGGTGCACGGTGGGATAGGTTTCGATGGCGAAGGCCTTGTCGACGCTCACGCTGCCCGGTTCCGCCACCCGGGCGAGGTCGTTCCGCAAAAGATCGACGATCATCAGATTCTCGGCCTTGTCCTTTTCGGACTCCGCCAATTCGTCGCGCAGCGCGGCATCGCTGTCCGCGTCCGATCCACGTGGGCGCGTGCCCTTCATCGGCTTGGTTCGCGCCTCCGTGTCTTTCAGAGCGACGAAGAGCTCGGGCGAGAGGCTGAGCAGCCAGTGCGCGCCATCGAACACCAGCCCGCCATAAGCCGCCTGGGCCGCCGGGCGCAGCGCGGCGTAAAGCGCCAGCGGATCGCCGGTGAACCCGCCCGCCAAGGGGAAGGTGAGGTTGGCCTGATAGATATCGCCCGCCCGGATCGCGTCTTGCAGGTCGGCGAAGGCCTGTTCGTAGGCGCCCGGAGAAATCTGCGGGTCGAGCGGACCGATGCCGGCGCGGCCTGCATCGCCTTTTTCATCGGCGCGCTCGGCCAGAAAACCGGCGACCTCGCCCGCCGGGATACGGCGCGGATCGTCGAACAGGCCGAGCCAGACGAGCGGTCCGGCGCCTCCGCTGCGCGCGGCGGCAAGTGGCGCCAGGCGCGGTTCGAGCGCAAGGCCCGCTTCGTACGCGATATAGCCCGCCAGCGATTTTCCGGTAGCGATCCGCGCGGCATCCGCCTCCACCAACGCATTTTCGACCATGTCGGGTGTGCGCGCGACGAAGACCCGGTGGGGGCTTTCGTAAAGCAGCGCGTCTGCCACGGGATCGGCTTGCACGCCCCCTCTCGTCATGGAGTCGAGCAGGACCATGGGTGGGCGCGCAGTCATCGCGCTGTCCTTTAGCAAGGTGCGCTGTCCTGTCGAGACGCTTGACCCGCGCGCGGCGCGCGGCGAAACCTTCGTGTCATGGACGATATCTTCCTCGGACTGGGCGGCGATGGATCGCGCCAGGTGCTGCGCCTCGACCGCGCCAATCGCCACGGCCTGATCGCGGGTGCCACCGGCACAGGCAAGACCGTGACGTTGCAGGGCCTTGCCGAAAGCTTCTCCACGCGCGGCGTGCCGGTCTTCCTCGCCGATGTGAAGGGCGATCTGTCCGGCATATCGATGGCGGGCAGCCCGCAATTCAAACATGCCGACAAGCTGGAGGCGCGCGCCGAGGAACTGGGGATCGGTCCGCTCCAATATCGCGACAATGCGGCGGTGTTCTGGGATCTGTTCGGCGAGCAGGGCTTCCCGATCCGCACCACGGTGAGCGAGATGGGGCCATTGCTGCTCGCGCGCCTGCTTGATCTCAACGACACGCAGGAAGGCGTGTTGCAGATCGTGTTTCGGCATGCCGACGAACAGGGCCTGCTGCTGCTCGACCTGGGCGATCTCCAGGCCATGCTGGCGCATACGGCAGCAAACGCGAAGGACTTGTCCGCGCGCTATGGCAATGTCACCAAGGCCAGCGTCGGCGCGATCCAGCGCCAACTTCTGAGCTTCGAGGCGCAGGGGGCGGACCAATTTTTCGGCGAACCCGCGCTGGAGATCGCCGATTTCCTTGGCGTGGACGAACAGGGGCGCGGGACGATCAATGTGCTCGCCGCCGACAGATTGATGCGCAGCCCCAAGCTTTACGCCACCTTCCTGTTCTGGCTGCTGGCCGAATTGTTTGAGGCGCTGCCCGAGGTGGGTGATCCAGAGAAACCCGTGCTCGTCTTCTTCTTCGACGAGGCGCATCTCCTGTTCGACGATGCGCCGCCCGCGCTGGAAGACGCGATCGAACAGGTCGTGCGCCTGATCCGGTCGAAAGGGGTGGGCGTCTATTTCGTGACGCAGAACCCGATCGACATTCCCGAAAAGATCGCGGGCCAGCTCGGCAATCGTGTCCAGCATGCGCTGAGGGCGTTCACGCCGCGCGACAAGCGGGCGATCAGGGCCGCGGCGGAAACGTTCCGGATCAATCGCGATCTCGATGTCGAACAGGCGATTACCGAATTGAAAGTGGGCGAGGCGCTGGTCTCCACACTCGATGCGGACGGCGCGCCCACCGTGGTCCAGCGCACGCTGATCGCGCCGCCCCATTCGAGGCTCGCGCCGGTCACGGCGAAGGAGCGCGCGATCGTCAATTCGGTGAGCCCGCTCGACGGAAAATATGACGAGGCGGTCGACCGCGAGAGCGCGGAGGAGGTGCTGGCGCAAAAGGCCGCCGATGCCGCCGCGACGGCGGCAGAGGTGGAAGAGAAGGGACGCAAGGAGGTCGCGAAGCGGGAGCGCAAGTCGACCTCGCTCTGGGGCAGGGCAGGCAAGGCCGCGGCGACTGCGGCGGCGGGCTCGCTCTCCTCGGTCGTGGTGGCGAGCGTGCTGGGCAAGAAATCCAGCGCCGACCCGATCCGCACCGGCGCGACCGCCTTCGTGCGCAACATCATCGGCGGCTTGATGCGCTAGAACGGGCGAGCTTCACAGAGCCGCCCGCTCACGGTAGTCAGCGCTTTATCGTCAGCCCTGCGAGCGGCGCTGGCGCATGCTTTCGCGAGCTGCCTTGCGTTCGGCAGCAGTCACTGTCCCGTCATTGTCGGCGTCCAGACGGCTAAAGCGCTGCATGAGGGCGGCGTCGAATTCGGCGCGGGTCACGGCGCGATTGCCGTCGGCATCGGCAGCGCGCAGCATTGTGCGCGCCTTACCCATGCGCATCGCGGCCCTGCGGGCCGGTCGCGTAGCCGTTTCGGTGCCGGTTCGATCCCCGCGCTGCGCCCGCGCGGTGGCCATTTCCTCCTGCGACAGGCCGCCACTGCCATCCAAATCGAGCATGGCGAAGCGATCGGTCTTCCCTGACGCCTGGCGAGCATTCCGTCGCGCTTCACGCCGTTCCTGGCGTCGTTCGAGCCGCGCTTCGCGGGCGGACTGCATTTCGGCGCGTGAGACTTCGCCATCGCCATTCGCGTCCATTCGCGCGAAAATCCGCTCGCCGCGTTGCTGCATGGCGGCAAGAGTGATCGTATGCTCTGCATCTCGCGGCGCTTGCGCTCGCTCGGCAGCCCGCTCCTGGGCGATGGCGACACCGCCACCGGCGAGTGCCACGGCGGAGAGGGACAGGGTGAGTATCGTAGGTTTCATCGGACGCGCTCCTGCAATCGGCGCCGGGAAATCGATCCGGCGGATAGGCCGGGTGGCGCCAGAGCGGCCCCGCCCATTCGCAGAGGCTATGCCGCCTAAGCTTTCGCCATGGTGAAGGCGTTCAGCTTGTTGCCGTCGGGATCGCGGAAATAGCTGGCGTAGAACACCATCCCGTTCTCGTCCGCATCCCCGCGCGGGCCCGGGGCGCCTTCGTCACCGCCGCCGTTTTCGAGCGCGATTTGGTGCAGGCGATGGACCTGCGCCGTGTCCTTGGCTTCCAGCGCCACCATCATGCCATTGCCGACCGTCGCCGCTTCGCCATCGAAGGGTTTCGTCGCGGCAATCCCCGGCGCGCCGTCCATTTCGCCCCAGGCGATGAAGGTCGGAAACTCCATCATCCGCCCGACGCCCATTTCCTTGGCGATGGCGTCATAGAATGCCGCCGCGCGCTCCAGATCGTTGGTGCCGACAGTCACGTAACCCAGCATAGTGCTTCTCCCTCAAAGTGACTCGCGACCGCCTTTGAGAACATTACAGGAACGCACGCGCAGGGCAAGCCCGATCAGAGCGGCGCGGTTTCCGCCTCCAGCCAGGCGAGGTCGTCCCCGTCCAGTTGCGGCGCCAGCAGCGCGCGGACCTGGGCGTGGTATCCGTCGACCCAATTCCGCTCGCGCGGCGTGAGCATGTCCGTGTCGATCAGTCGTCGGTCGAGCGGCACGAAGGTCAGCGTCTCGAAACCCAGCCAGTCGCCCTCGGCCCCCTCGATCTCGACCGGGACGGTCAGGATCAGATTCTCGATGCGGATGCCGAATTCGCCCGGCTTGTAATAGCCCGGCTCGTTCGAAAGGATCATCCCTGCTGCAAGCGGGGTTCCGGTGCCGGGGAAGGCACCGCCCGATTTCGAGATGCGCTGCGGCCCTTCGTGCACGGCGAGGAAGCTGCCGACCCCGTGGCCGGTTCCGTGGCCGTAATCGACGCCTGCCTGCCACAGATGCATGCGCGCAAGAGTGTCGAGCTGGCCGCCATTCGTCCCCACCGGGAAACGCGCCAGTTCGAGCTCGATATAACCCTTGAGGACGCGGGTGTTGCGGTCGATCATTTCCGGCGTCGGCCTTGCCGAACCGTCCGGCGTTCCGATCCAGACCGTGCGCGTGATGTCGGTCGTCCCGTCTCGATACTGGCCGCCGGAATCGCACAGGAAGATGCTGGCGGGCGGGATCGTGATGTTGCTTTCCTCATCGACCTTGTAATGCGGCAGCGCGGCGTGGCCCGCGGCGGCGCTGATCGTGTCGAAGCTCGTATCCTTGAGGTCCGGGCTGAGGCCGCGGAATTCGCGCAGCTTGGCGGCGGCAGTCAGTTCGTCGATTCCACCCTTGGGCGCTTCCTCGGTGATCCAGCGCAGGAAGCGCACCATCGCCGCTCCGTCGCGCGCCTGGGCGTCGCGATGGCCCTGCTGTTCGGTCGGGTTCTTGATCGCCTTCGGCAGGACGGCCGGATCGGTGGCGCGGCCGATCGTGGCCCCCGCTTCCTTCAGAGCGTGGAAGATGCCCGCCACCGCACGCTCGGGATCGACGGCGACGGTCTTGCCCGAAAGTTCGGCCAGCGCCGGTTCGAAATCCGCGCGGTCGCGCACCGTCACGGCATTGCCCAGATGTTGGGTCAGCCCGGGCGAGATCTTGTCCTTCGCGATGAAGAGGTCCGCCGTCCCGTCGGCGCGCGCGATCACGTAGGAAAGCGCGACGGGCGTATGAGCGATATCGCCGCCCCGGATGTTGAGCAGCCAGGCCACCGAATCGAGCGCGGTGATGATCGTCGCGTCGTATCCCTCCTCTTTCAGCCAGTCGGCGATCTCGGCGCGCTTGTCGGCGCTCGAACGGCCGGCCAGCGTCTCGTCATGCGGCTCGGCGAGCGCGGGGGAGGGTTCGGGCCGGTCGTTCCAGATCGCATCGACCGGATTGCCGTCGACCGGGACCAGATCGATGCCCTTCCTCGCCAGCACCTTTTCGGCCGCTTCGGCCCATTCGATACCGTGCAGCCAGGCGTCGTAGCCGATCTTCGCGCCCTTAGGCGCGTGTTTGGCGATCCACTGGGCGGGGCCGGTAGCGGGCACGTCCTCGTAATCGTAGAGCTCGCCCGAAACCTGTTCGCGCACCTGCACGGTGTAGCGCCCGTCGGTGAACATGGCCGCGCCCTTGCCGCTGTAATCGCCCGCCAGCACCGCCGCGCTGCCGACGCTTCCCTTGAAGCCGGTGAGCCATTTCAGCCGCTCCGCATAGGAGCCGACATATTCGCTCATATGCTCGTCGGAAATCGGGACGACGAAGCCCGACAGGCCCCGGCGCTGCAATTCCTTGCGCAGATCGGTCAGGCGGGCTTCGTGGGCGTTCATCAGCATGGCGGTGTATCCTTTCGTCGGTTCGCGCGGCCCAAAGGGGCAGGCGCGGCTTGCGGCGTGGGGCGCAGCCGCATAATCATTGGCTTCAGTGTAGGGCATTGCGGGGCCGCTTTCCACCTCTGCGCCGCTATCCGAGGGGTTCATCCATGTCGTCCAAGCGTCTACTGGTCGCGTTTTCCGTTTTCGGCCTTTCCGTATCGAGCCTGGCGCTATCCGCTCCGCTCGCCGCCCAATCCGCCGCCAATCAAGAGAGTTCCGTGCCCGCTTCCACATCCGAACCGACTGCGCCCCCCGTCGCCGAGAAGCGCGACTATTCCTACAGCCATCACGGGATCACGATTTCCGATCCCTATCACTGGCTGCGCGATGCGAGCTATCCGACTATCGACGACGAGGACATTCTCGATCACGTCAAGGCGGAGAACGCCTGGTTCGAAGCGCAGATGAAGCCGCATCAGCCGCTGGTCGACACGCTGTTCGAAGAGATGAAGGCGCGGATCAAGGAAGACGATTCCACCGTGCCGCAAAAGGATGGCGACTGGCTCTACTGGTCGGAATTCGAAGAAGGTGCGGAGTATCGCAAATACTACCGCAAGCCGGTGGCGGGCGGGGATACGCAGCTGATCCTCGATGAAAACGCGCTGGCCGATGGGGTCGAATATTTCCGCCTCGGCAGCTTCGCGGTCTCGAAGAACGGGCGCTATCTCGCCTACTCGACCGACACGGACGGATCGGAGCGTTTCACCGCGCGGATCAAGGATCTCGAAACGGGCGAAACATTGCCCGACGAGATCCCCGGCACGCTGTCCGGCCTCACCTGGGTGATGGGCGATCGCGGCCTCGTCTACGGGCTCGCGACCAAGGAATGGCGCGTGGACAATGCGCGCCTCCACGTCATCGGCCAGCCGGTCGAAAGCGATGTCGAGATCTATCACGAGGAAGATGAGGGCTTCCGCGTCGGCACCGGGCTGACCGCGCAGGAAGACTGGCTGGTCATCGCGACGGGCGATAACGAGACGAGCGAGGTCCGCCTCGTCTCCGCCGCCGATCCGACCGGCGAGCAGATCCTCGTCAAACCGCGCAAGAAGGGCGTCGAATACGATGTCGATGTGCGCGGCGATACGGTGTGGGTCCACACCAATGACGAACACGTCAATTTCCGCCTCGCAACCGCGCCGCTCGACAATCCGGGCGAATGGACCACGCTGATCGCGGGATCGGACGAATTCTATCTGACCGGTTTCGACCTGTTTAAGGACTTCTTCGTCACCGAAGGGCGGCTGGAAGGCCTCGACCAGATCCAGCTGCGCTCTTACGTCGAACCCGCACTGGTCAAGCCGATCGCGTTCATGGAGCCGAGCTTTTCCGCCGGGCTTTCGGACAATCCCGAATACGATACCGACCGGCTGCGCCTCTCCTATACCAGCATGGTGACGCCCAATTCGGTCTACGATTACGTGGTCGATACTGCCGAGCTCGAACTCTTGAAGCAGCAGGAAATCCCGAGCGGCTATGATCCCGATCTTTATGTGACCGAGCGGCTGACGATCCGTGCGCGCGACGGGGCGATGGTGCCGGTCAGCGTGGTGCGCCGGAAGGATCGCCCCGCTGAGCCCGGCCCGCTGCATCTCTATGCCTATGGCGCTTACGGCTATGCGATCCCGCCCGGCTTTTCGACCACGCGCCTCAGCCTCGTCGATCGCGGTTATGCCTATGCCATCGCGCATATTCGCGGCGGGGACGATTTGGGCCGCAACTGGTATCTCGGCGGCAAGCTGAACGAGCGGACCAACACCTTTACCGATTTCGTCGACGTGGCGAAGGGGTTGGTGGCGGAAGGCTATACCGCGCCGGGCAAGATCAGCATTTCGGGCGGCTCCGCAGGCGGCGAGCTGATGGGCGTGGTCGCCAACACCGATCCCGATCTGTGGGGCGCCGTGGTGGCGCATGTGCCCTTCGTCGATGTGCTTTCGACCATGCTCGACAAGGATCTGCCGCTGACGCCGGGCGAATGGCCCGAATGGGGCAATCCCATCGAGAGCAAGCAGGCCTTTGCCTATATGCTGAGCTACAGTCCCTATGATCAGGTCACCGCGCAGGACTATCCGCCCATGCTGGTGACCGCGGGCCTCAACGATCCGCGCGTGACCTATTGGGAACCGGCCAAATGGGTCGCCAAATTGCGCGAATACAAGACCGACGATAACACGCTGCTGCTCAAGACCAATATGGGCGCGGGCCATGGCGGCAAGTCGGGCCGGTTCGAATCGATCCGCGAAATGGCCGAGGAAGTCGCCTTCATCCTGTGGCAGAATGGCGGGGCGGAATAGTCTTGCGCTTCACTCGCACGTTCACTGCCGGACCCGACCACATCGACGTGATGGGCCACGTCAACAATGCGGTCTGGGTCCAGTGGGTGCAGGACATGGCGACCCAGCACTGGGACGCCGTGGCGCGGGCCAAGGACCGGGAAGCCGTGGTGTGGCTCGTGGTGCGGCACGAGATCGACTATCGCGGCAATATCGGTCCGGGCGAAAGCGTGACGGGCGAGACCTGGATCGAAGGCGAACCGAAAGGCGCGAAATCGTTGCGACGCGTGGACTTTAAGGGCGCGAACGGGCGCGTGCTCGTCTCCGCCGCCACGACCTGGGCGATGCTCGACCGCGAGACCTTGCGCCCGCTGCGGGTGCGCGCCGAAGTGCTCGCACCCTTTCGCACGGATTAGGCTATTCCGAGTACTTCCGCCGCGCTGCGATATTCGTGGCCGAGTTCGGTCGCGACCGCTTCGTAGGTCACCTTGCCTTCATGCACGTTGAGGCCTTCCGCCAGATGCGGATCGGCCTTCAGCGCTTCTTTCCACCCCAGCTTGGCGATCCTGAGCGCATGGGGCAGAGTGACGTTGTTGAGCGCATAGGTGCTGGTGCGGGCCACGGCGCCGGGCATGTTGGCGACGCAGTAATGGACCACATCCTCCACCACATAGGTCGGATCGGCATGCGTCGTCGCGCGGCTGGTTTCGAAGCAGCCCCCCTGATCGATCGCCACGTCGACTAGGACCGAGCCCTTCTGCATGCGCTTGAGCATATTGCGCGTCACCAGCTTGGGTGCGGCCGCGCCGGGGATGAGGACCGCGCCGATGACGAGGTCAGCGCTGCTGACCGCGTCGAGCAGGTTCGCCGCATTGGAAAACCGCGTGCTGGCCCGCGCTTCGAAATGCGTGCCGACCTTTTCGAGCACTTCGGGATCGCGGTCGAGAATGGTGACATTGGCGCCGAGGCCCACCGCCATCTGCGCGGCATTGAAGCCGACCACGCCGCCGCCGATCACCACGACCTTGCCCGGCATCACGCCCGGAACCCCGCCCAAGAGGACGCCGCGCCCGCCATGCGCCTTTTCCAGCGCGGCGGCACCCGCCTGCACGCTCATGCGCCCGGCCACCTGGCTCATCGGCTTTAGCAGCGGCAATTGCCCGCGCGGGCCGGTGACCGTCTCGTAGGCGATCGCGGTCACGCCGCTATCGAGCAGGTCGCGCGTCTGATCGGGATCGGGGGCGAGGTGGAGATAGGTGTAGAGGATCTGGCCCTGGCGCAGTTTCTTGCGCTCTTCGGCCTGCGGCTCTTTTACCTTCACCACCATCTCGCACTCGTCGAAGATCGGGTCCGGCCCGTCGACGATCTTGGCACCGGCGGCCATATACTGCTCGTCCGTCGCGTCGATGCCGAGGCCCGCACCGCTCTCGATCCAGACTTCGTTGCCCTGGTTGGTCAGCTCGTAGGCGCTTTCGGGCGTCAGGCCGACACGGTATTCGTGATTCTTGATTTCCTTGGGGCAACCGACGCGCATGGGATTCTCCTTCTCGGCCCGTCCGTTACAACTGCAACCGTTTGGCGGCAAGCGGAGTCGCCCGAACGCCACTGCCGCTACGGTTGCACCGCGTTCACGCGTCCCCAGTTAGGGAGCGCAGCGAAAATCCGAGGAATGCTTTCATCCCCCAACTCACATTTTTGATCGCCGAAAGCGGCACGCCTGCCGACCGGCAGGAACGCCGCGCCGATACCGGCAAGAGTTCCGGCGAAACCTATCGCGCGACGCTGAAGCAGATGCGGCCCGGCTGCACGGTCGATCTGGTGCGCCCCTCCGACGATGGCGCGCTCCCGCTCTCGGCCAAGGACATCGCGGCGTACGATGCGGTCTTCATCACGGGATCGCCGCTGCATGTTTACGAGGACAGTCCGGTAGTCGATCGTCAGCTCGCCTTCATGCGGGCCGTGTTCGCCAGCGGGACGCCTTCTTTCGGGTCCTGCGCGGGATTGCAGGTCGCGGTCGCGGCGGCGGGCGGAAAGGTGCGTCGGATGCCCGAACGGTTCGAGGCGGGAATTTCGCGTCGGATCACCAGGACCGCGCAGGGGCGCGATCATCCGCTGCTCGCCGGGCGTCCCGCCGTATGGGATGCGTCCGCGCTCCATGCCGACGAGGTCGAGCGCCTGCCCGACAACGCGCTGGTGCTGGCGGGCAATGCGATCACGCGGGTACAGGCCGCCGAAATCCGCCACGATCGGGGCATCTTCTGGGGCGTGCAGTATCATCCCGAACTGAGCCTGGCCGAAATCGCTGCCGCTCTGCGCCGCGAAAGCGATGCGCTGGTGAAAGCGGATCTCGCGCGGAGGGAGGGCGAGGTCGAGGAGCAGGCCGATCTCTACGATGCGCTTGATTGCGAGCCGGAAAGCCGCGCGCTGCAATGGCGGCTCGGCGTGGACGGTGAGCTGGCGATCGAAGAGAGGCGGCGGCTGGAAATCGCGAATTTCCTCGCCGCCATCCCCTCGCTCGATCGGCGCGCCTAGCCGCCCGGTTGGGCCTCCAGCCCGTCGACGAACTCGGCCCCGGTCACGATCTCTGCGGTCGAGGCGCCCAGCGTATCGCCGATCGGCTCGGCCCTACCGCCCAAGCACGAGGCGAGGAAATTCTCGGTCACGGCGTTGAAGGCGATGTTGTTGGCGGGCTTGGCAAACCCATGCCCTTCGTCGGGATAGACGACATAGGTCACCGGAATGCCGCGCTCTTCCATGGCCGCCACGATCTGGTCGCTTTCCGCCTGATTGACGCGCGGATCGTTCGCGCCCTGGCCGATCAGCAGCGGTTTGGTGATTCGGTCCGCCTTGTAGAGGGGGGAGGCTTCCTTGATCAGCGCCAGCCCTTCCTCCGTGTTGGGATTGCCCATCCGGTCATGGAATTGCGAGATCAGCGGGGCCCAATAAGGCGGAATGGTCGACAGCAGCGTTTCGAGATTCGACGGCCCGACGATGTCCACGCCGCAGGCAAAGGTTTCGGGCGTGAAGGTGAGGCCCACCAGCGTGGCATAGCCGCCATAGGACCCGCCCATGATCGCCACTTGATCGCGCGGCGCGATGCCCTCGTTCACCGCCCATTCGACCGCGTCGATCAGATCGTCATGCATCTTTTTCGACCATTCGAGATTACCGGCATTGATGAAATTCTTGCCGAATCCGGTCGAGCCACGGAAATTGACGCTCATCACCGCATAGCCGCGATTGGCGAGCCATTGGTGGGTGGCATTGTAGCCATAGCCGTCGCGCGCCCAGGGTCCGCCATGGACCAGCAGCACCATCGGCACCGGGCTGTCGGGCACACCGTCTGCATCGCTGTCGCTGCCCGGCGGCAGAGTGAGGTAGCTCGGCAGCGTCAGCCCGTCGCGGCTCGTCAGTTCTAGCGTGTGCATCGGCTGCAAAGGGGCGTCTTCCAGTTCGGGACGCCCGACATAGAGCCGCGCCAGTGTCCCGGCGTCGCGATCGTAGAGATAGGCTGCGCTCGGCTCCACGACCGGGTCGTTGCCCACGATCCATTTGCGATCGTCGTCGGTGCGCGACTGGATGCCGTATTGCCCTTCCAGATTGGCATCGAGGAAATCGAGCGCGGCCTTGATGTCGGGATCGGTCGCGGTCCATTCGGTCTTGAGGTAATTGACCGAATAGGCCTCGATCTCGCCGGTATCCTGATCGCGGATCGAACCGCCGATATCGGCGCGCTCGTCCTCTGCGATAACGCGGGTCTCACCCGTGGCGACATCCATGGCGACGAGCGCGGCGGTGTTCCGCCCGCGGCTGTCGTACCAGTACATGGTCTTGCCGTCGGTGGTGAAACCGGCGGGCGATGTCGTCAGCGAATCTTCCATGTCGGTGGAGCTGAAGGGCTCCGCCGCGATCACATTGTCTTCGACCTTGAAGACATCCATGCCGCCGGTCTGGTTGGGGCGCAGCGCCACCCGCACGTCGAGATTGTCGTCGGCCATGAAGCCGGCATAGCCTTCGTTCTCGATCAGCTTGGTCAGCTCTCCCGAGCTGAGATCGAGACGATAGACGTCATGAAAGCGCGGATCGCGATTGTTGAGGCTGACCAGAATGGCGTCCTTGATCGTGGTCGATGCGCCGATGATCTGGACGCGCGTATCCTCGAACGGAGTCAGCGTGGTTTCCGCGCCCGTTTCCACGTTCACGCCGTAGAGCAGGAAGTTCTCGTCCCCGCCCTTGTCCTGAACGTATAGCACGCTCTTGCCGTCCGGCGCCCAGAAATACTGGCGGATCGGCCGGTCGGTGGAGCCGGTGATGGCGCGCGCTTGATCGGGATCGTCGGCCGGCGCGAGCCAGATGTTCAGCACCCCGTCCTTCGGCGCGAGCCATGTCAGATACGCACCGTCCGGGCTGATCTGTGCGGAAGCGCGCGTCGGATTGCCGAACAGCGCCTCGCGCGCGATCAGCGGATAGGCGGACAGATCCTGCCCGGCAGGGGCGGTCGCGGCGGGTGATGTCATCGAAGGGTCCTGGCTTAGAGCGGGCGTACCGGACAACAGCCCGGCGGCAAGAGCGGTTAGGCTGGCTTTACGAAGCATGGTCATGTGAGGTTCCCCTTATCTGGACGATACACCTGTATTGCCCAGATAATACACAACCGAACCTGCGGTGAAAGCCTTTCGATCGAAAGGCGCTTTCATCGCTCCGTGCGGAAGCCTCGCACCAGTCCGACCACGAAGAGCGACCATCCCACCGTCATTCCGGCACTTCCGCCGAGCACAAGAACCGAGACCATCGTCTGCGCGAGCGGGCCGGCATCGTAACCGGCCCCCGCGATCGGCAGGCTGTCGCCCGCACCAGTCGCAGCCGACAGGGTGAGGCCGAACCAGAGGGAGTAGATGCCCGCCGCCACGCTCCAGCGCGCCATGGCGGACCAGAGCGAGGGAAGCGCGACCCAGCGCCAGACCAGGCCGAAGATCATCAGTGCCATGCCGCTCTGAACGGCGGTTAGATGCGCCGACAGCGCCATGCGCGGATTGAGGAAGGACTGGACCAGCGCACCCTCGATCAGGCCCAGCAGGAACAGGATTGCTCCGGCCAGGATCGGCATCCGCGCGGCATCCTGCATTTCAGGCCTCTCCCCGTTCGGGCGCTTCGATCCGCGCCGCGCGCCTAGATCGGATTACCGTCGCGATCGCGGAAGATTTCGCGGCGGCCGACATGGTCGGATGCGCTGACGAGGCCTTCGCTTTCCATCCGCTCGATCCATTTCGCCGCCGTGTTGTAGCCCACGCCCATCTGGCGCTGGAGCCACGATCCGCTCGCCTTCTGGTTCTCGAATACGATCTGGCAGGCCTGGCGATATTTGCGCTCTTCGGGATCGTCGCTCGCCGTCAGCTCGTCGTCGAAGCCGAAGCCGCCGCCTTCCTCCGGCTCTTCCGTGACGGCATCGACATAGTCGGGCGTGCCCTGGCCGCGCCAGTGATCGGCCACCGCCTCGACCTCCTCGTCGGACACGAAGGGCCCATGCACACGCACCATCGCACCGGTATTGGGCTTGTAGAGCATATCGCCCTTGCCCAGCAGCTGCTCGGATCCCTGCTCGCCGAGGATGGTGCGCGAATCGATCCGGCTGGTGACCTTGAAGCTGATCCGGGTCGGTAGGTTCGCTTTGATGACGCCGGTGATGACGTCGACCGAGGGGCGCTGCGTCGCCATGATGAGGTGGATGCCCGCCGCGCGGCTCTTCTGGCTGAGGCGCTGGATCAGAACCTCGATCTCCTTGCCGACGGTCACCATCAGATCGGCCAGTTCGTCCACGATCAGCACGATCTGGGGCAGGACTTCGTAATCGAGCTGTTCTTCCTCGTAGATCTCCTCGCCGGTTTCGGGATCGAAGCCGGTCTGGACGCGTCGGCCAAGCGGCGCGCCCTTGGCGATCGAGGCCTTCACCTTTTCGTTGAACGAATGGATGTTGCGCGAATTGACGCTCGACATCATGCGATAGCGTTTCTCCATCTCGCCCACCGCCCATTTCAAAGCACGCACCGATTTGTGCGGTTCGGTCACGACGGGGGAGAGGAGGTGCGGGATATCGTCGTAGCTCTTGAGCTCCAGCACCTTGGGATCGATCAGGATCAGGCGGCACTCGGTCGGCGTGAAGCGGTAGAGCAGCGACAGCAGGATACAGTTCAGCCCCACCGACTTGCCCGACCCGGTCGTGCCCGCGACGAGAAGATGGGGCATGGCGGCGAGATCGGCGATGATCGGTTCGCCCGCGATATCCTTGCCCAGGATCATCGGGAGATTGCCCTTGGCCTCCGCGAAATCTTCCGATTCGGCCAGTTCCTTGAATGCGACAGTCTGGCGGTCCGCGTTCGGCAGTTCGATGCCGATCACGGTCTTGCCCGGGATCGGGGAAACGCGCGCGCTGATCGCGGACATGTTGCGGGCGATATCTTCGGCGAGGCCCACCACGCGGCTGGCCTTGATGCCCGGCGCGGGTTCCAGCTCGTACATGGTCACGACCGGGCCGGCGCGCACCGCCACGATCTCGCCCTTGACGTTGAAATCGTCGAGCACGTTTTCGAGCAGGCGGGCGTTCCGCTCCAGCGCCATCTTGTCGAGCTTCGCGACCTTCTGTTCACCCGGATCGGCGAGCAGGTCGAGGCTGGGCAGATCGTATTCGGCAAACATGTCGCGCTGGCGGGGCTTGGCGGTCGGTTCCGCCCGGCGCGGCGCGGAGGTGGGGTCGGAGATCTCGGGCGCGCGGCGCGGCGTCGCGGGTTCTTCCGCAAGCGGTTCGGCGGCTTCTTCGGCCCGCGCGCGGCGTTCCTTGCGGCGGGGGAGGGGGAGGATCTCGCTGTCGGCGAGCTTGTCCGCGATGCGCGGGGCGCGGCGCAGGAATTCGGGCAGGGTCAGGAATTGCACCCAGTCGATCGCGAAGACGCGCGTGACCAGCGCCGCTCCGCCGAACAATGCGACGATTCCGGCGAGCGCGATGATCCAGCCCGACGCGCCTTCGGGGAAGCGCCCTGCCACGGCCTCGATCCCGCCCGCGCCCAGCAGGCCCGCGAGCCCGCCGAACCCGGCCGGAAGCCCGTTGGCGCTGCCTTCGAATACCAGCGCGAGCACGGTGGCGAGTAGGACCATGGCGGCCAGCAGCATGGCGAAGGGCCGCCACCAGCGGCCTTCATCGGCGGAACTGTCGGTCTCGATCCCGCGCCACAACCGGCGGGCTGAAATATAGAGCAGTGGCAGCAACAGCACGGCGGTGAGGCCGAAATAATACAGCGCGCGTTCCGCCGCCCAGGCGCCGCTCGATCCCATCCAGTTGGCGATATCGCTATCGGCGGCGGCGGTGGACTGGCTGGGATCGGTCTGCGCATAGCTCGCGAGCGACAGGGCCAGGAACAGCGTGCCGAGGCTCAGCACGGCGGCACCCGCGATCTGGCCTGCACGCCGGAGCGAGCGCCGGAAGGCGGCCTTCCAGTCGGTTACCGTCATTGCCTGGCTTGCCATGAAAGATCCTTCCCGCCCTGTCTCGTACTAGGGCGACCCCTATGCGGCTCGGTACTGTTATGAGTGGGGCAGGAGTCCGAGGTCAAGCGCTGTTCGGCAGACGGGTCAGACCGTCGATGGCGGCCCAGCGCGGCCAGTCGAGCGCGGCGGCGCGATGAACCGTCATTCCGCCCAGAGCGATCACGGGGAGAGTGGTGGACCGGGCGAGGGCGAGAAATGTCTCGCGCCCCAGCGATGCGCCGCCCGGATGCGAGCGCGTGGGGAAGACCGGCGACAGGAACACGCCATCGGCCCGCGCGCGCTCAGCTGCGGCCAGTTCGCCTGCATCATGCGCGGTGGCGAGCCGCAGAAGGCCGGGGCGAGGCGGGCCGATCCGGTCGGTGGCGCCGTAGATTCCGTCCGCGCCGTATTCTTCCGCCTGCGCCGAAGTGCCCGACAGGACGATGCGATGACCGCGCTCTCTCGCGTGCTCCGCCAGATTTATGAACCGCGCGGCGCGCTCTGTGGGGGCGAGGTTATAGTGCCGGTACACGAAGCCCGATCCCGGCGGCAGGCGGTCGAGCGCGTCTTCGAGCTGCGCATCGTTGCGCGCATCGGACAGGAGCCAGAGGCAAGGCAGATCGGCGGAAGGCTGGCACTGTGTCACGCAACCGCTATAGCGCGCCCCATGTCCGAACGCGCCCCCGTTTCAACCCCACTCGCCCATGTTCGCGAAGCGATCGCCCATAGCTGCAAGATCGCCCGCCGCGAGCCCGACGAGGTGACTTTGATCGCGGTCAGCAAGACCCGCGCTGCCGAGGAGATCGAACCGCTGCTCGAACAGGGGCAGCGCGCGTTCGGTGAAAACCGGGTGCAGGAAGCGCAGGCGAAATGGCCGGGCTTGCGCGAACGGTTTCCCGACACGGAACTGCATCTGATCGGCCAGCTCCAGTCGAACAAGGCGGAGGATGCGGTGGCTTTGTTCGATTGCATCCACGCGCTCGACCGGCCGAGCCTGGTCAAGGCGCTCGCCAAGGCGTTCGACAAGACCGGTCGGCGCGTGCCCTGCTTCGTCCAGGTCGATGTGGGCGACGAGATGCAGAAGGGCGGTTGCCCGGTCGCTGAACTGTCCGGCCTGCTCGACCAGGCGCGCGACGCCGATATTCCGGTGCGCGGCCTGATGTGCCTGCCGCCCGCCAATATCGAACCCGCGCCCTTCTTCGCCCTGCTCGGCAAGCTGGCGTTGGATCATGGCCTCCCCGATCTCAGCATGGGGATGAGCGGGGATTACGAGACTGCGATCATGCTTGGCGCGACGCATGTGCGCGTGGGCACGGCGCTGTTCGGCCCGCGGGACTGACGTCCCACCGTTCCCAAGGCAATCGGTCGGATACGAAAAAGGGCGCCCCTCGCGGGACGCCCCTCTCCTCTCCAATCGGTAAACCGGTCAGAACTTGCCGCGCACCGTGATCCCGTAGGTCCGGGGCTCGGCGAGATAGGCCGAGAAGGTCTGTTGCGGTGCCACGAAGGGCGTGTTGAACGCGACCTGCGTGTAATCGACGTCGAACAGGTTCTGCACCCAGCCTTCCACCGCGAAGCGATCGGCGATGTTGGTAAGGCCGATACGGCCGTTCACGATCGCATACCCGTCCTGTTCCTTGCCGTAGAGCAGGTCTGAACCGGTGTTGTAATCGCTGGTCATGCGGACGTTGAAGAAGACCAGGCCCTTCATCCCGCTCTCGCCGAGCGGCGGCGTCCAGGTGACGGACGAGGTCGCCACGATCTGCGGCGCGTTCGACAGATTGTCGCCCGGCAGCAGACGCAGCGCCGGATCGAGCGGCACGCCGCTGTCGTTCCCGATCAGATTGTCTTCATAGCTGGTGTCGGAATAGGTGAAGCCGAAGGTGAAGCCCAGATCGCGGATCGGATTGACCGTCGCTTCCACTTCCACGCCCTGCGCGATCACGCCCGGGGCCACCGCGTCGGGATTGCAGGCGCCGGTCGCGGCGCTGGCATCCTGATCGGCACCGCCCAGATTGTCGTCACAGGAATTGACGTTCTGCACCAGGAAGACCGAACCGTTGAAGGTGTTCAGCTGGAAATTCGTGAATTCCTGGCGGAACGCCGCGAGGCTCAGCCCGAATTCGCGGGTCGAGTACTTCGCGCCGACTTCGTAGGCATTCACGGTCTCTTCCGCGAACTGCAGCACCGACGGATTGATCGCGGCGGCGTTGAACGCCACCGGGTTCGACAGTGCCGAACGGTCGAGGTTGAAGCCGCCCGCCTTGTACCCGCGCGAATAGGACGCGTAGGTCATCAAGTCGGGGGTCGGCTTCCAGCTCAGGATCGCCGTGCCGGTGAATTCGTCCTCGTCCCGCTCGTCCGAGATGGAAACGCCGTTCAATTCGGACGTCGAATTGCCCTGGCAGGACAGCGCCAGCAGGCCACCCGCCAGGCCGCCGAGCGCCGGATTGGTAAGCAGCGGACGCAGCAGGGCACGGTTGGCCGGGCAGAACACGTTGTCGTTGCCGAACGTGGCGTCCAGCGTCTTGGTTTCGTTGGTGTAACGAAGGCCAAGCGTCAGATCGATATTGTCGGTGATGTGGAAGATGTTGTGCGTGAACAGCGCGAAGTTTTCGCTGTTCTGATTGTACTGGTCGCCGGTCGAACCGCGATCGCGGACCTGGGCGAGATTGTTGATCGCACCCACGATCAGCGGCGTCGCCGGGCCGAAGGCGCCAGCACCGCCATTCGCGAGCGTCAGCGCCGCGATATTGGGGCCGAAGCAATTGGCGGCACCGGGGTTGGCGAGCGCCGGGTTGATCGCCAGAGCGATGCGGCAGTTGGCGAAGGTGCCGTATTGGGTGCCGAACCGCAGATTGTCCTTAACCGTCAGGTCTTCATTGGCGTAATAGCCGCCGACCAGCCATTCGAGCCGGTCGTTGAAGACCGAACCGGACAGGCGCAGTTCCTGGGTAAAGGTTTCGAACGCGCGCGCGCCGCCGAATTCGTTGGGCGCGCGATAGAGCAGGTCGACCTGCGTGTAGTCGGTGTCCGAGCCCTGGAAGTTCGAATATTCGCGATAGCCGGTGATCGAGGTCAGCGTGACATTGCCGAAATCCCAGTTAAGTTCGCCGGAAACCCCGTAATCCTCGGTCTCGCCGTCATAGCTGCGACCGGGCGTGATGTAGATATCGCGGTTGAAGGTCGACTGGGTCAGCGCGTTGGGATTCTGGCCGAGGCCGAGCAGGATGTTGACGATCGGGTTGCCGGTGCTGGTCAGCGCGGGCGACCCGCCGACCGGGCGAGCGAAGGAATTGAGCCCCGGCGATACGCGGGCCAGCGGTGCGAAATCGGGCTGCACGAAGGTCGCGGCGCAGCACGCCTCTTCCTTCTTGGAGTAATCGCCGACCAGGCGGAAGGTCAGGTTCTCGGTCGGTTCGAACAGCAACTGGCCGCGCACCAGATAGCGGTCGCGATCGTTGATCTTCACGTTGTTGACGACATCGTTGTAGAAGCCGTCACGCTCGAAATAGACCCCGTCGATCCGCGCCGCGATGGTTTCGCTAAGCGGTGCGTTCACCCCGCCTTCGACCTTGATCGCGTCGTAATTTCCGTAGGTGAAGGCACCGTAGCCGGAGAATTCGAATTCCGGCGGCGCGGTGTAGATGCTGATAAGACCGGCAGATGCGTTGCGGCCGCCGAGCGTGCCCTGCGGGCCGCGCAGGATTTCGACCCGGTCGAGCGGGCCGAGTTCGGACAGCGCGCTACCCGAACGCGAACGATAGACCCCATCGACGAACACCGCGACCGAGCTTTCGAGACCGGGATTGTCGCCGACCGTTCCGATGCCGCGGATACGGGCCGATCCGTTCGCTTCGTTACCCGTGGAGGAAACGAGCAGCGAGGGGGCGACCTGGTTCAGTTCGCGAATGTCGCTGGTGCCAGAATTCTGCAGCGTCTCACCCGAAACGGCGGAAACGGCCACGGGAACGTCGGCCAGAACCTGCGCACGGCCCTGTGCCGTCACGATGATAACGTTGTTGTCTTCAACATCGGCGTTTTCGAGTTGACCGTCGGGAGACTGGTCCTGAGCATAGGCGGCTTGCGGGATCATGGCCGCACCGGCCCCAAGCAGGGCGAGCACGCGTAACGACGCGAACTGGGATTTCATGCACTCTCTCCTGAGTTTTATGGTTATGACACGATTGCATAGCTATGCACGGCAAACTTGCAACAATCTATCGACGGGCGCCGTTCACGCGTCCTCCAACCGTGCCTGTAATGCATCACTTGCCGCTTCGAGCAGGGCGGCCTCGATCCGGGCGAGGCGGGCTTCGCCGGTTATTTTCGAGCCGGTTACGTCGGTAACGTAGAAGGTATCGGCCGCGCGCTCTCCATAGGCGGTGATATGCGCCGACTGCACCACCAGCCCTTCTTCGAACAGCGCCCGGCTGAGGCGGTTCAAAAGCGCCGAGCGATCCCGCGCATTGACTTCGATCACGGTGAACCGGTTCGAGGCCGTGTTGTCGAACACGATGCGCGGATCGACGTCGAACGCCTTGGATCGGCTGTGGGGCAGCGGGCGTTGCGCCAGGCGCGGTTCCAGGTCGATCCGGTTGGCGAGCGCATCGGCGATCGATTTCTTCAACCGTTCGAGCTGGCCCTCTTCCATGAAGGGGCGGCCGTGAGGATCCTGAACCAGGAAATTGTCGACCGCCCAGCCATCGCGCGAGGTATGGATGCGCGCGTCGATGATATTCCCGCCCGCCAGGTGGATGCCGCCCGCGATGCGATAGAACAGGCCGGGATGGTCCGCGGCGATCACTGTCACCAGCGTGGCGCCGCGCTCCTCGTAGAATTCGCAATGGATCGAGAGCGCGTGATCGGCCTCGCGCGCGGCGTGGTAATGGACCAGATTGATTGCGGCGATATCGGCCGGTTCGGCGATCCAGTAGGCATCGTCCAACCGCTCGCCGACGCTGGCGACGAGATCGCTGCGCGCGCCCAGCCGTTCGGAAACCTCGGCGCGCTTGGCCGTAACGCGCTCGTGCCGCCCATGCCGCGCATGGCCGAGCCTCAAGCGCTCCTGCGATAGGTCGAACAACTCGCCCAGCAGCTGGCCCTTCCAGCTGTTCCAGGTTCCCGGCCCCACGGCGCGGATGTCCACGGCGGTCAGGATGGCGAGATGGCGCAGCCGTTCCAGCCCCTGCACCGTGGCGACGAAATCCTCCACCGTCTTGGGATCGGTCAGGTCGCGCTTCTGCGCGGTGTGACTCATCAACAGGTGATGGAGCACCAGCCAGGCGACCAGCTCGGTCTCGTTTTCGTTGAGGCCGAACCGCGGGCACAATTCGCGCGCCACTTCCGCGCCCAGGATCGAATGGTCGCCCTTCCGACCCTTGGCGATATCGTGCAGCAGCACCGCGACATAAGCGGCCCGGCGGCTGGCGACCTTGTGGATCAGCCGCGTGGCGCGCGGATGATCGTCCTTCAATTCGCCCTTCTCGATCCGCGATAGCAATCCGATCGCGCGGATGGTGTGTTCGTCCACCGTGTAGTGGTGATACATGTTGAATTGCATCTGCGCGTTGACGCGGCCGAAGTCCGGCACGAAGCGGCCCATCACGCCAGCCTCGTTCATCCATCGCAGCACGCTTGCAGGATCGTTGCGACCCGCCAGCAAATCGAGGAACAGCGCGTTGGCGCGTGCGTCCTCGCGCACAGTGTGATCGATCAGCTTCGCATCGCGCGCGGCCTGTCGCATGGTGCGCGGGTGGACTTCCAGCTCCTCCGCCTCGGCCAGCTGGAACACTTCGATCAGGCGCACCGGATCCTTGCGGAACCATTCGTCGGACGGCGCGGCGATCTTGCCGCCATGGACGACATAGCCCTTCAATTCGCGCGGACGGCTGCGGAACCCGGCGAAAAAGCCGCGCTTGGCGCTCTTTTGGGCGAATTCTTCGTCCAGCTGGGCGAGGAACACGCCCGTCAGGCTGCCGACCCGCTTCGCCTGAAGGAAATAGAATTGCATGAACCGTTCGACCGAGCTTTTGCCCGGCCGATCGGCGAAATTCATCCGCTCGGCGATCTGCCGCTGGAAGTCGAAGGTCAGCCGATCCTCTGCCCGCCCGGTGATCTGGTGCAGATGACAGCGCACCGCCAGCAGGAATCGCTCCGCGCGGCGGAAGCCTTTGTATTCCGCCGTTGTCAGCAGCCCCACATCGATCAGTTCCTTCGCGCTCCTGACCTGGTGGGTGTATTTGCCGATCCAGTAGAGCGTCTGCAGATCGCGCAAGCCGCCCTTGCCGTCCTTGATATTGGGTTCGACGACATAGCGGCTGTCGCCCATCCGCTTGTGGCGGGCGTTCCTTTCCGCAAGCTTCTCGACCACGAATTGCCGCTCGGTCCCGCGCGCGACCTCGCTCCAGAACCGGCGCGCCGCCTCGTCGTAGAGCACCTCGTCTCCCCAGACGTAGCGGGCCTCGAGCAGGCTGGTGCGGATCGTCAGATCCTCGCGCGCCAGCCGGATCGCATCGTCCAGCGTGCGGCTGGAATGGCCGACCTTGAGGCCGAGATCCCACATCAGATACAGCATCGCCTCGATCACCTGCTCGCACCAGGCGGTGTGGCGCTGGGGCGTCAGGAAGGCGATGTCGACATCCGAATGCGGCGCCATTTCGGCGCGACCGTATCCGCCGACCGCCAGGATCGCGAGCCGTTCGGCGCTGCTGCGATTGGGAGCGGGATAGAGATCGGCGGTCACGTGATCGTAGAGCACGCGCACCAATTGATCGGTCAGGAAAGCATAGCCGCGCGTGCAGGCATGGCCCGCCGACGGGTTTTTCTCCAGCCTGCGCACAAGCTCCGCCCGCCCGCGATCGAGTGCCTCGCGCAGAGCCGCAACGATGGCCGGGCGCGCCTTTTCGCCTTCCTCCGCCACCAGCGCGGCGATCCGTCCGGCGAGCTGCCGCCGGTCGATGATCGCGCGCTGGTTCGGAACGGGGGAGCGATTCACGCCGCGGCGCTATCCTTCGCGTACAGCGCCTTCACCGCCCGCTTGTCGACCTTCTGCGTGCCGAGGCGCGGCAGCTGTTCTTCGGCCTGCCACAATTTCTCGGGGATCTTGAAGTGCGCGATATGCTCGGCGAGGTAGGATTTGAGATCGTCCGGCGACAGGCTTTCGCCCGGCTGGGTCAGATAGACCGCCGCGGGCACCTCGCCCATCCGCTCGTCCGGCAGACCGAAGACGGAGCATTCCGCCACGGAAGGATGCGCATAGATCGCGTCTTCCACTTCGATGCAGGCGATGTTCTCGCCCCCGCGGATGATGATGTCCTTCTTGCGGTCGACGATATAGAGATAGCCTTCCGGGTCGAGATAACCGAGATCGCCGGTGCGGAAATAGGCATCGTCGGTATAGGCCGCCTTGGTGGCTTCCTCGTCCTTCCAATAGCCGAGGAAGTTCGCGGTCGAGCGGATCGAGATTTCGCCCACTTCGCCCTGAGGCAGGGCTTTGCCCGCATCGTCCAGAATCGCCATATCGACCAGCGGGCGCGAGGCCATGCCGGTGGAGCCGGGCTTGGCGAGGTAATTCTCGTTGAGATTGCCCGCGCCGATCGCATTCGTTTCGGTAAGCCCGTATCCCAGCAGCGGGAAACCGTTGGGGAACGATTCCTTGATCTTGTTCACGTGTTCGACCGGGCGCGGCGCGCCGCCTGCCGCAAAGCTCTTGCATTGCGACAGGTCGAACTGGTCGCGATCGGGATGCGTCGCCATCTCGTAGCTCATCAGCGGAACGCCGACGAAGTAGGTGACCTTTTCCTCGTCCAGAAGACGCAGCGCCTCGCCCGCATCCCATTTCGGCATCAGCACCAGCTTGCGCCCGATCGCGATCGACTGGAGGAAGACCGGAATTTCACCCGTGACATGGAACAGCGGCACGCTGACCAGCGCGCTCGGCTGCACGGTCGGCGCCTCGCCCCGCTCGGTCAGAAGCTGGAGGATCATCGCGGTCTGGCAGATATAGTTCATCGTGCCGGACACGACGCCGAGATGATCCGAATAGGCGCCCTTGGGATTGCCCGTCGATCCCGACGTATAGAGGATGGTGGCAAGATCGTCCGGCCCCAGCTCGCCGAGCATACGCATGGCGGTGTCGCCATCGCCCGTGATCGGGGCAAGGCCCGCCTCGTCATGGTCGAACACCACGATAGTGGCGCCGTGCTCGATCCCGTCGAGCCGGGCTGCGCGCGGCGCATCGGCCAGGACCAGCGAACATTCGCACAGGCCGATTCCGTAGGCGAGTTCCTCGCCCGTCCACCAACCGTTCAACAGCGTGGCGCAGCCGCCAGCCATGATCGTGCCCATATAGGCGATCGCCCATTGGGCCGAATTGCGCGCCGCGATGCCGACCCTATCGCCTTTCTTGACGCCGTGCCGCGTCGCCAAACCATCCGCCACTTTGCCGGCGGCGGCGTAAGCCTCGCCGAAGGTCAGACGCTGATCGCCGTCCACCAGGAACAGCGCCTCCTTGTTCTGATTGCAGAAATGGGCGAAATAATGCGCCAGGCTGGGCGGCGCGTTGACGAAGGCGGGCATGTCGACCCCGCGGCGTGTCACGGTCTTCAGGGCGAACATCTGTCCATCGGCGGTCACGGCATCGGTGACGCGGTTGATGTCGCGGTCGAGATCGGTCTGCATAAGGTGCGGCTATCCTCTCTTGAATTCTCCAAAGGCGTATCAGCCGGTGTGCGGGCTTTCGCGCATCGCCCGGCTGTGCCAAAAGCCGCCCCCGACGAGGTCGCAAGCGGCGGCTTTCGGACCACCTATAAGGGATAACCCTGTGCTGTCACTACTCGCGAATGCGGGCGCGGACCCGATCCAGTGGGCGGAGCTCGGCCTCACGCCCGGGATCGATCTCGGATTCTTCACGCTGCGCTGGTACAGCCTGGCGTATCTCGCCGGTATCCTTTTGGGATATTGGCATTTGTCGAAGATGGTGAAGAGCCCGGGCGCGCCGATGGCGCAGCGCCATGTGGACGATCTGTTTTTCTACTGCACGCTGGGGATCATCCTGGGCGGGCGGCTGGGCTATGCCGCGTTCTACCAGCCGGACCTGTTCGGCAGCCTCGCTTTGTTCAAATTGTGGACCGGGGGGATGAGCTTCCATGGCGGTGTGATCGGCGTGCTGATCGCGATCGCCTGGGTCGCCTGGCGCGGCGGGCTGAACTGGCTGCGCGTGTGCGATTATATCGCGGTTAACGTGCCGTTCGGGATGATGTTCGGCCGGCTCGCCAATTTCGTGAACGGCGAATTGTATGGCCGCCCCGCCGATGTGAGCTGGGCGATGGTGTTCCCGTCCGATCCGCTCGGCCTCGCGCGGCACCCGAGCCAGCTCTATCAGGCGGCGCTCGAAGGCGCGTTGATGATCGCGATCCTGCTGCCGCTGTTCTGGTATACCCGCGCCCGCTATCGTCCCGGCTTCCTCGTCGGCGTGTTCACGGTCGGCATTTCGATCGCGCGCTTCGTCAACGAATTCTTCCGCGAGCCCGATGCGCATCTGGCCTATGTCGTGGCGGAAACCGGTCTCAGCCGGGGGCAGTGGCTGACCCTTCCGATGATCGCGATCGGCCTTGCCGTCATCGCCTACAGCCTGACACGCACGCCTAAATCCCCCGCGCCGGGCGAAGCGAAAGCGGCGTAAGCGGCGGACGTAGGGAGTGAAGGCGAGCGAAGCCGAGAGCGACGATCTGGCTGCGCGCTTCCGGCGCCTGATCCGCGCCTATGGCCCGATGCCGGTGGCGCGCTTCATGGGCGAGAGCAATGCGCGCTATTATGCGAGCCGCGATCCCCTCGGCGCGCCCGATCCGGGCGGACATTCGGATGGCGGTTCGGCTAGAGGGGGCGATTTCGTCACCGCGCCCGATATCAGCCAGATGTTCGGCGAGATGATCGCCCTGTGGTGCGCCGATCTGTGGACGCGTGCGGGAAGGCCGCAGGATGTCCTCTATGTCGAGCTTGGCCCCGGACGCGGCACGCTGGCGAGCGACGCGCTGCGAGTGATGCAACGCCACGGGCTCGCGCCGCGCGTGCATCTCGTGGAAGGTTCGCCCGTCCTGCGCGCCAAGCAGGCGGCGGCGGTGCCCGGCGCTCAGTTCCATGACGATCTGGCAAGCGTGCCCGAAGATGCGCCCATACTGCTCGTCGCCAACGAATTTCTCGACGCGCTGCCGGTGCGCCAACTGGTCCGCACCGAAAGCGGCTGGCGTGAGCGAATGGTGGCGCTGGACGAGGATGACGCGTTCGTCTTCTCGGCGGGGCCGAACCCGATGGACGATGCCGTCCCGCAAGACCGGCGACAGGCGGAGATCGGCACCATACTCGAAACCAATCCCGGCGCGGCGGCGGTGATGGACGAGGTCGCACGGCGAACCGCGCGGCAGGGCGGCGCGGCGCTGTTCATCGATTACGGGTTTCTGGCCCCGCGCTACGGATCGACGCTTCAGGCCGTGAAGGGCCATCGCAAGGCTGATCCGCTGGAATTTCCCGGCATCGCCGATCTCACCGCGCTGGTCGATTTCGCCACGCTTGCCGGGGTCGCGCAGGCGGGCGGAGCCGAATGGCTGTCGGCGACGACACAGGGAAACTGGCTGCGCGCGCTGGGGATCGAGGCGCGGGCGCAGGCCCTCCAAGACAAGGGAGGCGGCGAGGCGGTCGCCCGCGATCTTCACCGTCTCGTTCACGCCGAGGAAATGGGCGAACTGTTCAAGGTGATGGCACTTGGCGGCGGGGGATGGCCCGCAGGCGCAGGATTCGGGCCCGTCTAGAAACGATCCGCCATCTGGTTGGTTCGACCACCAAAGGAGATTTCGATGAAACACGCTGCACTCGCTCTTGCCGGAGCCGCCATGGCTCTGGCCGCTCCCGCTTCGGCAGCCGATCCGATCACCGGGCGCTGGATCACCGAAGATCGCGACGCCGTGATCACCATCGCGCCGTGCGGAGCCAATCTTTGTGGGAAGATCAGCAAATTTTTGGTCGCCCCGCCCCAGGGCGTGAATCAGCGCGACGTCAACAATCCCGACAAGTCGAAGCGCAGCCGCAAGCTGCTCGGCACGCCCGTGCTGACTTCGTTCAGCGAGGATGGCGATCTGTGGCGCGGACGTATTTATGATCCCAAGTCCGGCAAGGATTACCGTTCGGTGATCCGGCGCACGTCCGCCTCCAAGCTTGAGGTTAAGGGGTGCCTCGGCCCGTTCTGCCAGACTCAGAACTGGACCCGCGCGAACTGAGCCTCAAAGCCCGATGGCGTCGGCCAGTTCCGCCGCCGCCTGTTCGGGCGTCCGCTTGTCCTCGGTACGGTCGACCGCATAATTCGCCGCGCGCATTTCGGCCACGTCGATCGCGCCCAGCAACGGCTCGAGCGCGGCGCGCAATCGTTCGTCCCGGCTCGCTTTCGGGCTCAACACGATCAGCGCGTCGTAACTCGGCAGCGCTTCTTCGGGGTCTTCCAGCACGGTCAGGCGATCCGCCGCGATGCGGCCATCCGAGGTATAGGCGCTGATCACGTCCGCCTCGCCCGATTGCAGCGCATCGTACATGAAGGTGGGCGAGAAATTGCGCGTCTCCGCAAAGCGCATCCCGTAGATATCGCGCACGGCGATCCATTCGGGCCGCTCGAAGAATTCGGGATCGCCGCCCACGGTGAGACGCCCCGCCACGCCGGAAAGATCGGTCAGCGAGGAGACGCCCAGAGCGCGGGCGCGATCGCTCCGCATGGCGAAGGCATAGGCGTTTTCGAATCCGAGCCGCCCGAAAATCCGGGCATCGCTCGTGCGCTCTTTCCACTCGACGATCGCTTCATACATCGCCTCGCGCCCCGGATTGTCTTCGCGCTTCAGCTCGTTCGCCCACAGGGTGCCGGTGTAATCCACGCTGATGTCGATCGCGCCCGTCGTCACCGCGCGGTGGACCACCGCCGAGCCGAGCCCATCGCGATATTCGACGCGGTATCCCGCATTTTCCAGCCTCTGGCCGATCAGGCGGGAGAGGATGTATTGTTCGGAAAAGCTCTTCGCGCCGATCACTATCCTGTCGTCCGCATTGCCGCGCCAGGGCGCGTACTGGGCTAAACCGGCAGCGCCCACGCCGAGCAGGACGGCGATCATCCCGCCCAGCCACAGCGCGCGTTTGCGCAAGGCGAAGCCGCGCTCGATCAGGCCGAGCAGGAGATCGGCGGTCAATGCCAAGGCCGCGCTGGCGAAACAGCCCGCAAGAACCAGCACCCAGTTCTGCGTCTGCAATCCGGCGAAAATCGGGTCGCCAAGGCTGGGTTGGCCGATCGTGGTGCTGAGCGTTGCGGCGCCGATGGTCCAGACCGCGGCGGTGCGGATGCCCGCCATGATGAACGGGGCGGCCAGCGGCGCTTCGACCAAGCGCAGCCTCTGCCATGCGCTCATCCCAACGCCGTCGGCCGCCTCCAGCACTTCGGGGTCGAGATTGGTCTGCGCGGTGACTGCGTTGCGCAGGATCGGCAGCAGGGCATAGAGCGTGAGCGCGAGCAGGGCAGGCAGGAAGCCGAGCGTCGGCAGATCGTCGCCGAACACGGCGCGCAGGCTCAACAGGATCGGGAAGAACAGCGCCAACAGAGCGAGGGCGGGAATCGTCTGCACCAGGCTCGCAAAGCCGAGCGCCAGGCGTGCGACGGCGCGCGACCGGCTGGCCCAGACGGCCAGCGGCAGCGCGATTGCGATCCCCAGCGCGATGGCGCTTGCCGCGAGAAGGATATGGGCGGCGAGCTTGTCGCCCAATCCGAACAGCGTGTCCCAGAAACCGGTCACACCTCTCCGCTCCCCGGCAATGCGGCCAGGCGCCGCGCCTGTTCGCGCGGGACCGCGACCAGGCCTTGCGCGATCTCGCCGCCCGCGCCTTCGAGCAAAGCCAGCGGCGTTTCGTCGGCGACGATCCGTCCCTGCTCCATCACCAGCACGCGATCGGCCAGTAACAACGCTTCGGCCATGTCGTGCGTGACCATGACCGTGGTGAGACCGAGATCGTCGTGCAAAGCGCGCACTCTGTCTCCGAGTGCGTCGCGCGTAATCGGATCGAGCGCGCCGAACGGTTCGTCCATCAGCAGCAGACGCGGCTCGTCCGCCAGAGCCCGCGCCACGCCGACGCGCTGGCGCTGGCCGCCGGACAGGGCATCGGGCATGCGCGCGGCCATCGTGGGATCGAGTTCCACGAGGCCGAGCAATTCGGCAATCCGTGCCTCGCTCAACCGCTCGCCCGCCAGTCGCGGGCCGATGGCGATGTTTTCAGCGACATTCATATGTGGGAACAGGCCGATCCCCTGAAACACATAGCCGATCCGGCGCCGCAAGGCGCTGACGGGCAGACTCGCGGCGTCCTCACCGTCGATCAGCACACGTCCGGTATTGGGGATGGTCAGGCGATTGGCGGTCTTGAGCAGCGTCGATTTGCCCGAGCCCGATGCGCCGACGAGCGCGACGAACTGGCCGTGGGGAATGGCGATCGAGACCTCGTCCACCGCGCGCAGATCGCCGTAGTGGCGGGCGACCGAGTCGAATTGGAGGGCACTGTCGCCCGCGCTCATGCCGGTGCGGAGGCGTCCGAACCGGTGTCGCTGACCGCCTCGCCGCTTTCGGCTTCGGGCGCACGGTAATCGACCTGCTGCAGGCGCACGCGCTTGCCGCTGCTGGCCTGGACGATCATGCCGCCATCGCCGTCCATGCCGCGTGGGCTCCAGCAGGTGCGCGGCCCGTCGTTCGTTTCCTGCGCGGCTTCGGAAGCGCCATCGCTTCGCGCCTCGTCATCCGTGTCGGGAGAGAGACAGAGCCTGTCATCCCCATCGACTTCCCAGCTGCCCGAATGCCACGGATCGCCATTGCGAAGATCGCGATAACGGCCGCCATCGTCCAGAAACGTGGTGTATCGCGCCCCATCTTCATCTTCGACCCGCCAGGCTGTACGCGCGAAATCGGCAGGCACGTCCTCACCGTTCAAACCGGCCGTAGCGCTTTCCTGCTCCGCCGCCCCGCCCTCGGCGGCCTCGAGCGCGTTTCCAGCCGCGACTTCGTTTTCCGGCGTGTCGGGCGAACACGCCGCAAGCAGTGCCATCCCCGCAAGGACTGCGATCAGGGTGCGCGCAGTCACGCTTGCAGCTTGTCGCATGGCAGTTCCAGATCGACTTCGAGCATGCCGTCCACGATTCGCCGTGTGAATTTGCCTTGCAGCTGCCCTTCCACGGCGGTGCGCAGCAGGCGCGAACCGAAGCCTTCGCGTTCGGTCGTGTCGGGCGCGCCTTGCGCTCCCGCCTCGTCGCTTTCCGGCAGGCCAGTCTCGCGCCAAGCCACGACCACTTGCGAACCTTCGTCGATGATCTCGACCGCGAGATGGCCGTCGGCATGCGAAAGCGCGCCGTATTTGGCCGAATTGGTCGCCAATTCATGGAAGATGAGAGCCAGCGGCGTTGCCGATTTTTCGCCGATCGCACACCCGCTTCCGATGATCCCGATTCGCTTGCCGTCGATCCGGCCATAGGGCGCCAGCAGTTCGGCCAGCAGCCCGTTCAGCGTATTTTCGGTCCGCCCGGCATGGGGGCGGACGAAATCGTGCGCCTTGCCCAGCGTGCGGATCGTGTCCGACAATTCCCTGACGAAATCCTCGGCCCCCGGATGCTTGCGACCCTGCAGCGATATCAGCCCGCTGATCACGGCGAAGATGTTCTTGATCCGGTGCGAAAGCTCGCGCGCAAGTAGGTCGCGCGAATCGGACACGCTCTGCAGATCGTCGATATCGACGGCGGCACCGAACCAGGTCTGGGGATCTTCGTCACCGACGACGAAGGGCCAGGCGCGCAGGATCATCCAGCGATAGACACCGTCGTTTCGCTTCAGGCGCGCCTTGGCCTCCCAGCGTTTCTTGCTCGCGCGCGAGACTGTGCGAGCGGCTCTCAGCTCTTCGATGTCGTCGGGATGCACCAGCGCGGCGGAATCGAAATCGGAGAGATCGTCGACGCCCAGAAATTCGTAAAGCGCGGGATTGGCGTATTCGATCTCGCCCTCGGCATTCGCGGCCCAGGCATAGACAGGCAGGTTTTCCGCGAGCTGGCGCGTGCGCAACTCGCTGACTTCGATCCGGTTTTTGGCAAAGGCGGCGTCACGCTCCGCTGTCAGGCGGCGCATCACCGCGCGGCCGAGGACTTCAAGCCCTTCGCGCTGCAATGCATTCAAACCTTCGGGTCGCGCTTCCCGGTCGATCACGCACAGCGCACCCAGCGGCACCCCCTCGCTGGAAACAAGCGGTTGCCCGGCATAGAAGCGAACGCCATCGTCGGTCTTCACCAGCTCCATCTCGGCGAAGCGCGCATCCTCGCTCGCATCGGGCACAACCAGTGGCCCCTGGCCTTCCATCGTATGCGCGCACAGGCTGGTGGAGCGAGGCGTCTCAAGCCCCGGAAAGCCCTTGCGTGCCAGAAAGCGCTGGCGATCCTTTTCCACCAGCGTGACCATGGCGATCGGGACTTCGCACAAACGTGCCGCAAATTCGACGATCTGCGCCAGTTCACGGTCGTCCTGAACCGCATCGGCGCCATAGGCCGCGATGACGCGATTGCGCAGCCCTTCATCGTTGGAGGCGGGATCGGCTGCCTGATGGGCCGGCCAAAGGGGAAAACGGCTGAGCTTCATGGTGATTGCCGACTTAGACTAAGACGGTGACTTCGCAAGGGGTTTGCCCGCCATGCACGGCTCGGCTACGGGCTGTGGCCAAGGCGGCGGACGCGATCCGCCGGACGAACTCACGCTCAGGAGCAGATGATGCGCGCCACCCCAGATTTCGATTTCCAGCTCGGCGAGAGCGGCGAAATGATCCGCGACACCGTCGCGCGCTTCGCGGACGAGCAGATCGCGCCGCTGGCCGAAAAGGTCGATCGCGAGGACTGGTTCCCGCGTGAGGATCTGTGGACCGCGATGGGCGAGTTGGGCCTGCACGGGATCACGGTGAGCGAGGAAGATGGCGGCCTCGGCCTCGGCTATCTCGAACACGTCATTGCGGTGGAGGAAGTCAGCCGGGCGAGCGCGTCTGTCGGATTGAGCTACGGCGCCCATTCCAATCTCTGCATCAACCAGATCGCACGCTGGGGTAATGAGGAGCAGAAGGCGAAATACCTGCCCAAGCTGATCAGCGGCGAACATGTCGGATCGCTCGCGATGAGCGAGGCGAGCGCGGGATCGGATGTCGTCTCGATGAAGATGAAGGCCGAAAAGGTCGATGGCGGTTATCGCCTCAACGGCACCAAGTTCTGGATCACCAACGCGCCCTATGCCGATACGCTGGTCGTCTACGGCAAGACCGATCCCGAAGCGAAGAGCCGGGGGATCACGACCTTCCTGATCGAAAAGGATTTCGAAGGCTTCTCGATCGGGCAGAAGATCGAAAAGGTCGGCATGCGCGGTTCGCCGACGAGCGAGCTGGTCTTCGACGATTGCTTCGTGCCGGACGAGAACGTGATGGGCCCGGAAAACGGCGGTGTCGGCGTGTTGATGAGCGGGCTCGATTACGAGCGCGTGGTGCTCGCCGGATTGCAATTGGGCGTGATGCAGGCGTGTCTCGACACGGTGATTCCCTATTTGCGCGAACGTACCCAATTCGGAAAGCCGCTCGGCAGCTTCCAGCTGATGCAGGCCAAGGTCGCGGACATGTATGTCGCGCTCCAGTCGGCGCGCGCCTACACCTATGCAGTCGCCAAGAACTGCGATGCCGAAAAGACCACTCGCTTCGATGCGGCGGGCGCGATCCTGCTGGCGAGCGAGAACGCCTTCCGCGTGGCCGCCGAAAGCGTCCAGGCGCTTGGCGGGGCAGGCTACACGCTCGACTGGCCGGTGGAGCGCTACATGCGCGATGCCAAGCTGCTCGACATCGGCGCGGGCACAAACGAGATCCGCCGCATGCTGATTGGCCGCGAACTGATTGGGGCGGCTGGGTGAGCGCCGACGAAGACTACGTCTACGACGAGGAGAGCGGCGAATGGATGCCCGCTTCCGAACTCGCAGCAAAGCAGGCTGCGGCGGACACCATCGAAGTGCGCGACGCGGTCGGTAATCTGCTGCAGGACGGTGATCAGGTGACGCTGATCAAGGATCTGGAGGTCAAGGGCGCGGGCCAGACGCTCAAGCAGGGCACGCTCATCAAATCGATCCGCCTGACCGGCGACGCGCAGGAGATCGACTGCAAATACCCCGGCATCAGGGGCCTCGTCCTGCGCGCCGAATTCGTGAAGAAGCGGTGAGAACCGATGGGAGTGCGGAAGACCTGAATCCTCCTCGCAACGGGGAGGGGGACCGCTCGGCGCTGCCCGCGCGATGGGCGATCATGCTCGGCACAGCTATCATGGCGTCCAATGTCGTCGTAAATGGATACACCATGCCGATCGGCTTTGAGGAATTTCTGATCCCCTGGCTCTTGCAGTCGGGGTTCGCTCTGTTTGTCTTTTCGGTCGCATGGCGGCATTGGGCAATTCGACACTCGAACGTAGAGGCTCAATGACCGCACCCACCCTGACCACCAAGCTCGATCGTGAGGCGCCTGACGCCAAGGCGCGGTTCGATCACAACCGTTCGCTGGCCCAAGACCTGCGCGAGAAGGTCGCCGAAGCGGCGCTGGGCGGGTCCGAGCGGCATCGCGAACGCCATGTGTCGCGCGGCAAGCTGCTTCCGCGCGAGCGGGTGGAGCGGCTGCTCGATCCCGGCTCGCCCTTCCTCGAAATCGGCCAACTGGCCGCGAACGGGATGTATGAAGGCGACGTGTCCGGCGCCTCTATGATCTGCGGGATCGGGCGCGTTTCGGGGCGGCAGGTGATGATCGTGTGCAACGATCCGACGGTGAAGGGCGGCAGCTATTACCCGATGACGGTCAAGAAGCATCTCCGCGCGCAGGAGATCGCCGAACAGAACCGCCTGCCGTGCATCTATCTGGTCGATAGCGGAGGTGCGAACCTGCCCTATCAGGCCGAGGTTTTCCCCGACCGCGACCATTTCGGGCGCATCTTCTTCAATCAGGCCAATATGTCCGCGCTCGGCATTCCGCAGATCGCCTGCGTGATGGGCAGCTGCACGGCGGGCGGGGCCTATGTGCCCGCGATGAGCGACGAGACGGTGATCGTGCGCGAGCAGGGCACGATCTTCCTGGCCGGGCCGCCGCTGGTGAAGGCGGCGACAGGCGAAGAGATCAGCGCCGAGGATCTGGGTGGCGGGGACCTTCACGCGAAGAAATCGGGCGTGGTCGATCACCTTGCTGAGAACGACGAGCACGCACTCACCATCGTGCGCGATATCGTGTCGCATCTCGGCGCCAATACCGGCGCGGCCACGGATATCGCGATAAAGGAACCGCGCGCGCCCAAATTCGACGCGGAAGATCTCTATGCCCTGATCCCCGATGACGTGCGTGCACCCTATGACGTGCACGAGGTGATCGCGCGGATCGTGGACGGCAGCGAGTTCCACGAGTTCAAGGCGCAATACGGAAGCACGCTGGTCTGCGGCTTCGCGCATATCTGGGGCATGCCGGTCGCGATTCTCGCCAATAACGGTGTGCTGTTTTCCGAGAGCGCGCAGAAGGGCGCGCATTTCATCGAACTGGCCTGCCAGCGACGCATCCCGCTGCTGTTCCTCCAGAACATATCCGGCTTCATGGTCGGCGGGAAATATGAGGCGGAAGGCATCGCCAAGCACGGTGCCAAGCTGGTGACCGCGGTTGCCACCGCGACCGTGCCCAAGCTGACCGTCGTGATCGGCGGATCGTTCGGCGCAGGCAATTACGGCATGTGCGGCCGCGCCTATTCGCCGCGCTTCCTGTTCACCTGGCCCAATGCGCGCATCTCGGTGATGGGCGGCGAGCAGGCGGCAAGCGTCCTCGCCACCGTCCATCGCGACGCCGACAGCTGGAGCGAGGAAGAGGCCGAAGCCTTCAAGGCGCCGATCCGTCAGAAATACGAAGACGAGGGCAATCCCTATTACGCAACCGCCCGCCTGTGGGACGACGGCGTGATCGACCCCGCCCAGACCCGCGACGTGCTGGCGCTAGCCCTGTCCGCCAGCCTCGAAGCCCCGATCGCCGACCGCCCGGCCTTCGGCGTGTTCAGGATGTGACACGCCCACCGCGAGCCAAATGGATTTGGCGTATCTCGGCGCCGCAGCGAAGCCTTGAAACGCGCCAGAAAATCTCTGCCGACCTCCGGGGCTGGTTCGATATGAGGCCGGGTCTGCGTGGCCTTTCGGTCGGCCCATTTTTCTGTCTGGGATGGGAGTATCCCGAAACACATTTTCGCGTGCTGGCGTGGGTCCGCGGCAATGCTGGGGCGAGCGAAATATGGGTGATGTCGCTCGCTGTTCCGGCAGTTCTGGCTTTGGTCTCCTGCGGTTTGACCGGTGCGATCTGGGCCATCGACGGCGCGATTACGGGATCGCTGAACGCAATGGGAGCTATTCCGATCGCAATTGCCTTACTGGCGTTTTCGGGCGGCGTTCTGATTCTTTTCGATCGTCAGGATTTTTCCGAACATCCGATCCGGCATGCGCTTGGTGCGCGATTCGACACTGGAATGGCCGAGCCTAATAGGCTTGCCGCGACGACAGGGATTTCGTCGCCGGTCAGTGCTCAGATTTCGGGTGGCGCGCCGGTGGAGCTTGACGAAAAAGCGCTTCGCCAAACTCTGGCCGCGATCGCTTCCGGCGAAGAGGAATTTATGATTCTCGAGAGAAGCGAATTCGAGTTCCTGCAAGCTACGTGTGATGGCAGTGGTTTCCTAGTCGAGCGCCGACTTTCGCAGGCCGAGGGGCTGCAATATGCACGACATGCCGGGTATCACAGCTCGGTGCTCGATGCCCAAGACGCCTATGCGATTATGAGTTGGTACATCAGCGGGGTAGACGAGATTGCCGGGGTGGAGTGGGTGGATTGACGATGGACGGCAGGCGCAAGCCCTCGCTCCTTTCCCGCCTTGTCTGGCGTATTCTGCTTGGCCTCTATCGCTGGAAGGGCTGGCGGTTCGAGGGGGCGGCGCCGGATGTGCGCAAATGCGTGATCCTCGGCGCGCCGCATACGTCGAACTGGGATTTCATCTTCGTGCTGGGCGCCGCGCAGAGAATGGGCATTCCGCCCGGTTTCATCGGCAAGCACACGCTGTTCAAATGGCCGATGGGCGGCTTCATGCGCGATATGGGCGGGATTTCGATCGAACGCGGCCGGCGCGGTGGGAATTATGTCCAGCAGATCGCTGAGGCTTTCGCTCACGCCGACGAACTCGCGCTGGTGATTGCGCCCGAAGGATCGCGTAGCGGATCGGGCGAATGGAAGAGTGGGTTCTATCACATCGCGATGGCGGCGAAGGTTCCGATCGTGCCCGCTTGGGTCGATCACGAGAATCTGCGCGGCGGGATCGGCGAGCCGTTATGGCCGAGCGGCGATTATAGTGCCGATCTTGCAAAACTCGCCAGCTTCTACAGGGAGAAGCGGCCCGATTGCGCGCGATTCCTCGCTTTGGAAGAGAGCGCGCGGATGATGGGCGGGCCGGACGTCGCAAGAGGGGAGAATTATGGCGATCGTACTTGAATCCGTAATCGCGAATGCGGCGATCCTGTTGGGGCTGGCCCTGATTCTGGGCGTCTTCGCGCCGCGCCTCGCTTTCGGGCAGGCGGCCTGGGGCTTGGGAATCGTCCTGCTCGCCGGGGCGAGCTGGTTCCAGCTGGCCGCGCCCGCACCGCTTGCCAATCAGCTTGCAGGTATGGCCGTGGCTTGGGGACTCTGGGTTGCGGTGTCGGGGCGTTTTACGGCCCAGGCATCCGGGGCGATGGGCGTTTCGGCGGACGAAACCTCACCGCCCATCATGCAGGCGGTACTGCGCGCCTTGGGGCGGGCGCTGCTGCTGTTCCTCGTCGCGAGTCCGGTGCAATACGGCATTATCCAGGCCTCTTCGATCGAGCCGGTCAGCGGGCTCTCGCTGGTCGGGCTGGGGATCTACGTGCTCGGTTTCCTGCTCGACGGGCTGCGGGCGCGCAGAACGGCAGGGCGCGCGCGATGGGGTATGGCGCTGATCTGGTGGGGCCTTTGGATCGCCGCCGCCAGCGCGGGCTGGTGGGTTGCCGCGTGGACCGCGATCGGACCGATCCTGGCGACCTGGCTGGCGCTGCGCGCACGCTCGGTCCGCTGATCCCTAAGGAGCGGGCGGAACGCTCCGCCCATATGGCGCGTATTGCTCCCGAGCGCTGGCGGATGGCGGCGCATGAGGAGAGTTGCCATGCAGGAAGCCGAACTTATCCAATTGCTTGTCGTGATTGCCGTGGTGATCGCGGTGTTCGCCATCGTCTGGTTCGTCCTGCGGCGCCGCAAGACCAGCCAGCTGCGCGAAAAGTTCGGCGACGAATACGACCGCACGGTCGACAGCGTCGGTGGGCGCAGCGATGCGGAGCGCAATCTGGAAGAGCGCCAGAAGCGCGTGGCTGAATTCGACATCCGCCCGCTGACGGTGGCCGAACGCGATCGCTTCGCCGCCGAGTGGAAGGATGTGAAGGCGCTGTTTGTCGATAGCCCGCAGGAAGCGGTGCTGCGCGGCGATCGCCTGCTCGCCAACATGATGGATACGCGCGGCTATCCGATGGGCGATTTCGACCGGCGTTACGAAGATTTGACAGTCGATCATGGCACCGTGGCACGCCATTACCGTGACGGGCACGACATCGCCGAAAAGCGCGGGGATGCCACGACCGAGGAGATGCGCCGCGCGCTCAACCATTACGAGAAGCTCTATGACGAGCTGGTCGCCGATGCGGTCGAGGAAACGTCGGTCACTACCGATCGCGCCGATGGGGCGGGCGACCCGGTCGCAGACCACAACGGCGAAAGTTTCGGCGATGCCGATACCGCCAGCATGACTGCGAACGGTCGCCCGGTGCGCCCGGACTGAGCACTAGCGGCGGGCGGTGCTGCCGTCTTCCTTGAGGGCGTGCTTGAGGCTCGCTCCGATCGCGAGTGCCGACAGAAGCGTGATGAGCCCGGCCCAGATCCAGTGCGGTAGGACCAGCGCCGCCTCGATCGCGCCGGTGTCCGACAGGACACGGCGCCCGCCGATCACAGCGCTTTCGGTGAACAGGTAATTCCAGTCGCGCAGCATGCTGAGCGCGGCGAGGATGCCTAAGAATTGCAGCGTGAAGCGTTCGAGATTGGGCCTGTCGCTGCGCGCAATACCCATGAGGATCAGCGCCACGAGCGGCAGGACGATCACGCCCACCGAACTGCGCACCCAGATGAGGGTCGATGCGATCAGCGCTCCGGCCAGGGCATAAAGCGCCGGGCGCCAGCTGCGGCGGCGGCCCGAAGCGAGGATCAGCAGCGAACCCACCACGGTAGGCCCAAGCGGCCCCGCCGCCGCGACGACCGCGCGCTTTAGGCGTCCGGCCTCGACCGGCGTGAAGCTTTCGGCGAAGCCCGAACCGTCGGGCAGGATCACCAGCCGCTGGAAATCCCAGCCCACCAGCATCGCCGCCAGCCCGTGCGCCATTTCGTGGAACCACGTCGTCAGGATGACGAAGGGATAGAGCAGGTACGCGCCGAACGGGATCAGCGGCAGGAACAGGACCAGCGCGCCCGCGAGAAGCAGGCGCCCGACCTGTTCGGCCTGTGATCCCGGCGCGATCGGGTTCTTCAAATCGGTCTCAAACGTCGAGATTCGCGACGTTAAGCGCGTTATCCTGAATGAATTCGCGGCGCGGTTCGACCACGTCGCCCATGAGCCGCGTGAAGATCTCGTCGGTGACGTCGGCATCCTCGACCTTGACCTGGAGCAGCGCGCGATTGTCCGGATCGAGCGTGGTCTCCCAAAGCTGCTCGGCATTCATTTCGCCCAAGCCCTTGTAGCGCTGGATTTTCTGGCCCTTGCGCCCGGCGGCCAGGACCGCTTCGAGCAATTGGGTCGGCAGGATGATCGCGCCGTCTTCGGCCATGGGGGCATCGGCGGCAGCGTCCGTTTCGCTTTCGTCCGAAACCTCTTCCTCGACCGTCTCTTCCGACCCCTTCACCAGGCGCACCGGCGCGGTGTAGACTTCGGCCTGTTCGCTCGCCACGCGGTGCAGCTTGCGCGCTTCCGCACTGTCGAGGAACTTGCCCTCGATCTCGTGCACGTCGGTCACGCCGCGCCACAGGCGGTGGAAGCGCACCGTGCCGTTTTCAAGCCGGTCGGCGGACCAGTTCGCTTCCGGATCGCCCAGCTGGAGATGCGCGGCGGCGCGGCCGAGCGCTTCGCTGCGATCGGACAATTCGGGATCGAGCGCGCCTGCCAGCGCCATCGCTTCGATCAGGTCGGTATCGTATTTGCGCGGCACGAAGCCGAGCAGGTTCCGCATGCGCAGGCCATGCGCGACCAGTTCGGACAATTCGCCCGCCCCGCGCGTGCCGCCCGCCGTCTCCAGCACGCGGCCCTGCAGGCCCTGTTCGGTCAGATAGCGATCGTAGGCGGCCTGATCCTTGAGATAGACTTCCGATTTGCCGCGCGTCACCTTGTAGAGCGGCGGCTGCGCGATGAAGAGGTGCCCGGCCTTCACGATCTCGGGCATCTGGCGGTGGAAGAAGGTCAGCAGCAGCGTGCGGATATGCGCGCCGTCGACATCGGCGTCGGTCATGATGACGATCTTGTGATAGCGCAATTTGTCGAGCGTGAATTCGTCGCGCAGGCCCGTACCCATCGCCTGAATCAGCGTGCCGACTTCCTTCGAGGAAATGATCCGGTCGAACCGTGCGCGCTCGACATTCAGGATCTTGCCCTTCAGCGGCAGGATCGCCTGCGTCTTGCGGTCGCGGCCCTGCTTGGCGGAACCGCCCGCGGAATCACCCTCGACCAGGAAGAGTTCGCAATTGGCGGGATTGCGATCCTGACAATCGGCCAGCTTGCCGGGCAGCGAAGCGACGCTCATCGCGCCCTTGCGGCTCATTTCGCGGGCACGGCGCGCGGCCTCGCGCGCGGCGGCGGCGTCGATGATCTTCTGGATGATCGCCTTGGCGTCGTTGGGGTTTTCCTCCAGCCATTCGCCCATCTTCTCGCCCATCAGCGATTCGAGCGGCTGGCGGACTTCGGAAGAGACCAGCTTGTCCTTGGTCTGCGATCCGAATTTGGGATCGGGCAGCTTGACCGAAACGATGGCGGTCAGCCCTTCGCGCATATCTTCGCCCGAGAGCGTGACCTTTTCCTTCTTCATCAATCCGCTGGCGGTCGCGTAATTGTTGAGCGTGCGGGTCAGCGCGGCGCGGAAGGCTGCGAGGTGCGTGCCGCCGTCGCGCTGCGGGATGTTGTTGGTGAAGGTGAGGACGTTCTCGTAATAGCTGTCGTTCCACTGCAGCGCGACGTCGATCCCGATCCCGTCCTTTTCCGCGCTCACCGAAATCGGTTCGGCGACGAGCGGCTGCTTGTTGCGGTCGAGATATTTGACAAAGGCCGCGATCCCGCCTTCGTAGAACAGGTCGTGCTCCAGCGGCTCCTCGTGCCGGTTGTCGCGCAGTTTGATGCGCACGCCCGAATTGAGGAAAGCGAGCTCGCGATAGCGGTGCTCCAGCTTGTCAAAATCGAATTCGGTCACGTTCTTGAACGTGTCCTCGCTGGCCTTGAAGGTGACGCGCGTCCCCTTCTTCAGCCCGTTCTCGTCGCCGTTTGATTCCACCGGCGGCGCATCGCCCACGACCCGCAGGCTCTCGACTGCGTCGCCATGCTCGAAGCGCATCCAGTGTTCCTTGCCGTCGCGCCAGATGACGAGTTCGAGCCATTCCGACAGCGCGTTGACGACCGAGACGCCCACGCCATGGAGACCGCCCGACACCTTGTAGGCATTGTCGTCGCTGGTGTTCTCGAACTTACCGCCCGCGTGCAGCTGGGTCATGATGACCTCGGCAGCGGATACGCCTTCTTCCTTGTGAAGATCGACCGGAATGCCGCGCCCGTTATCCTCGACGGACACGGACCCGTCGGCGTTCAATTCGATCAGGACGAGGTCGCAATGGCCCGCCAGCGCTTCGTCGATCGCATTGTCCGAAACCTCGAACACCATGTGGTGGAGGCCCGAGCCATCGTCGGTATCGCCGATATACATGCCCGGGCGCTTTCGCACCGCGTCGAGGCCCTTCAGGACCTTGATCGAATCGGCGCCGTACTGGCCGTTGCGTTTTGCGGAATTGGGAGTCTCGGATGCGCCGTTTTCCGGCGTCGCTGGGGTGTTCTCGTCCATATCCAGTATATAGGCGCATAGAGGGCCTTTGACAAAGTTTACGGGGGCTTTTCCCCATCTTGCCCGCTCACCCTTCTGATCGCTTGACCGGACGTGCCGACAGCGCCACGTGCCGTTACGGCATGCTTTCCATTCTCGACATCTTTCGCATCGGCATCGGCCCCTCCAGCTCGCACACGGTCGGCCCGATGCGGATCGCGGTGCGCTTCGTGCGCGCGCTGGAAAAAGCGGGCCTGCTGGAGCGGACGGCGCGGGTCGCGGTGGAATTGCAGGGATCGCTGGCGCTGACCGGCGTGGGGCACGGGACGGTGGATGCCACCATCCTCGGCCTTGCAGGCTTCCGCCCCGACCGCACCGATCCCGACGAGGCGGCTGCGACGCTGGAGACCATCCGCGAAACCGGGCAGATCGCGCTGGGGGGCAAGCACGCGATCGGGTTCGAGAAAGCGCGCGATATCGACCTGGCCGGGCACATCATTCCCGATCTCCATCCCAACGGCATGCGGCTGAGCGCGAGCGATGCCGATGGCGCGGTTCTGCTTGAGCGGACCTATTATTCGACCGGCGGCGGCTTCGTGGCGAGCGCGGCGCAATTGCAGCGCAAACCCAAGGACGATCGGGTGCGCACCGGCGCGAGCGTGCCGCACCCCTTCGGCTCGGCGGCGGAGCTGCTCGGCCTGTGCGCAGCGCAGGATAGCGCCATCGCCGACCTCGTCCTCGCCAACGAAGACGCGATGCGTTCGCGCGACGAGACAATTGCGGGGCTCGACCGGGTGGCCGAGGCGATGGATGGCTGCATCGATCGCGGCCTGTCGCAGCGCGGCATCCTGCCCGGCGGATTGAAGGTGCGCCGCCGCGCGCCCGATCTGTGGGACAAACTGTCCGCCCAGCCGCAATCGAACGAGCGCGAATCGCTGTTCGACTGGCTCAATTGCTATGCCATGGCAGTGAACGAGGAGAACGCCGCCGGAGGCCGCGTCGTCACCGCGCCCACCAACGGGGCGGCGGGCATCATCCCGGCGGTAATGCGCTTCTATTGCAAGACCGCCGATGAAAAGGATTGCAAGGAAAGCCGCCGCACCTTCCTGCTGACGGCGGGCGCGATCGGGCTGCTCTACAAACAGCGGGCCAGCATCTCGGGCGCCGAGATGGGCTGCCAGGGCGAAGTCGGCGTGGCGTGCTCGATGGCGGCGGGCGGGCTGGCGGCATTGTGGGGTGCCAATCCCGAGCAAGTCGCCAGTGCGGCGGAAATCGGGATGGAGCACAATTTGGGCCTGACATGCGACCCGGTTGCAGGGCTGGTGCAAGTGCCTTGCATCGAGCGCAATGCCATCGGTGCGGTCAAGGCGGTCAATGCCGCGCGGCTGGCGCTTCATCGTACGGCCGCCGAAAGCTGCGTCACGCTCGACCAGGTGATCGAGACCATGCGCCAGACCGGGCTCGACATGTCGACCAAGTACAAGGAAACGAGCCAGGGCGGGCTGGCGGTAAACGTCATCGAATGCTGACGGCGATCGTGCGCGGCCGGACTGTCGCCTGCGATCTACCGCTTTACGGCTGAAACGCTCGACATGGCGCGCCCGGCGGGTACGGTGCGCGCATGGGAGACACTTCGATTCCGGCCACTGCCGACCGCCTCGCCGAAGCCTTCGGCGATTTTTCCGCCACGCTGGCCGCCTGGGCCGAAGCGCAGCCCGAGCAAATCGCTTTGCGGGACGAAACCGGCGCGCTGAGCTGGGCCGAGATGGCCGACCGGATCGAGCGGATCGCGGCGCGGCTTGTCGAAGAAGGTTTGGAGCGCGGCCAGGCGGTGGCGATCCTCGGCGCCTCATCGATACCCTACGCGCTGGTCTTCCTCGCGGCGGTGCGGGCTGGCGGCGTCGCCGCGCCGCTGACGACCAGCGCCAGCGCCGAACAATTGGCGGAAATGGCGCGCGATTCGGGCGCGGCGCATATCTTCATCGACCGCGCGAAGCTGAGCGAGTTGGGTGAAGACAGCTTTGCCGGGCTGACGCGGATCGTCCTCGACGAAGGGCTGGACGAGTGGATGGCACCCGCCGGAACGCGCGCGCCTGCCTTCGCGCCCGAGCCGAAAGACGCCTTCAACATCATCTATTCCAGCGGCACCACGGGCACGCCCAAGGGCATCGTCCATTCGCACGGCATGCGCTGGACGCAGTTCGCCTCCACCGCCAATTCCTATTGCGCGAGCGGGCTGGAGGTGCGCGCGCTCGCATCGACGCCGCTCTATTCCAACACCACCATGGTCGCCTTCCTCGCCCCGCTGCTGGCGGGCGGAATGGTGAGAGTGGTGGGCAAGTTCGATGCCGGACGCTGGCTGGCCCATGCGGAACAGGATCGCACTACCGTCACCATGCTGGTACCGGTCCAGTATCAGCGGCTGATGGACGCGCCGGGGCTGGACGATGCCGACCTGTCCGCTCTGCGCCTGAAATACTGCACCAGCGCGCCCTTCTCCGCCGAGTTGAAGCGCGAGGTTCTGGCGCGCATGCCCGGCGCGCTGATCGAGATCTATTCCATGACCGAAGGCGGCCTCGTCTGCCTGCTGCCCGCGCACGAGTTTCTGGACAAGCTGCACACGGTCGGTCGCCCTGCGCCGGGCAGCGAAGTGAAGGTGCTGGACGACGACGATCGCGAAGCGCCGTCCGGAACGGCAGGCAATCTGGTGGGCCGCAGCGCCACGATGATGAGCGGTTACAGGAACCAGCCCGGAAAGACGCAGGAAGGCTATTGGACCGATCCGGCAACGGGAGAGGTCTGGCAGCGGATGGGCGATATCGGGCGCGTCGATGCGGACGGTTTCGTCGAACTGGTCGGCCGCGCGAAGGACATGATCATTTCGGGCGGGTTCAACATCTATCCCGTCGATCTCGAAACCGAGCTCGAGAAGGAAGAAGGCGTCGCCGAAGCCGCAGTTATCGGCGTTCCTTCGCGCAAATGGGGAGAGACGCCGGTCGGCTTCGTCCGGCTGGGCGCAGATGCGCCGGATACGGAAACGATCCTCGCCGCAGTGAATGCCCGGCTCGGCAAGACCCAGCGGCTCGCGCAATTGCACGCCATCGACGATATGCCGCGAAGCCATATCGGCAAGCTTTTGAAAACCGAACTGCGCGCCGAAGCCGAGCGCCGCGGCCTGCCGGAATAGCTGCCAAGGCGGCGTACGCGCTTTCGAGACGCGGCGCCGATGGGGTAGGGGGGAGAGGGTTCGGCGGCCGCGTCTCTACTCGCTGCCTAGCGCCTTGCGAGACCGGTCGGGCATCAGGGGGAGAGGAGGCTCCGACCGTTCTTGCCCCGCAAGGGAGGACCAGGATGCCGCCGGCGCGATGCACCTTGAAGCGGAATTTCCTGCAGGAGCCGATCGCAATGGGAGGACCGGATCGGCGTCTGGAGTGCGAAATAATGTTGCACCCCTGCGAACGAAAGTGAGAAAACGCCAAATGCGGTTGCGTTTCTTGCAATCAAGCTTCGGCGAAAGAGCGCGCCCTCTCTCTGGACCGGTCGGCACCTTGGCGGTAACGGCTCGCCCATGGACCCAGAGCATCTCCCCGACTCCATCCTTATCGTCGATTTCGGCAGCCAGGTGACGCAGCTGATCGCGCGCCGCGTGCGCGAAGCGGGCGTCTATTCCGAAATCGCGCCGTTCAGCATGGCGGAAGAAGCGTTCGCCCGCATAAAGCCCAAGGGCATCATCCTGTCCGGATCGCCCGCCAGCGTGCCCGAGGATGGAAGCCCGCGCGCGCCCCAGTGCCTGTTCGACAGCGGCCTGCCGATCCTGGGCATCTGTTACGGCCAGCAGGTCATGACGCACCAATTGGGCGGCGAGGTCCGCCCCGGCCATGAAACGGGTGAAGGTGGCGAGTTCGGCCGCGCTTTCCTCACGGTTACCAAGTCCTGCGCGCTGTTCGACGGTCTATGGGAGGAGGGCGAGCGCCATCAGGTTTGGATGAGCCATGGCGACAAGGTCACGCGCTTTGCCGACGGGTTCGAGATCGTCGCCACCAGCGATGGCGCGCCTTTCGCGGTGATCGCGGACGAGGCGCGCAGATATTACGGCGTCCAGTTCCATCCCGAAGTCGTCCACACACCCGATGGGGCGAAGCTGATCGCCAATTTCGCGCGCCATGTCTGCGGCCTCGCCGGCGATTGGTCCATGGCCGAATTCCGCGCCACCAAGATTGCGGAAATCCGCGAGCAGGTGGGCGATGGAAAGGTCATTTGCGGCCTGTCGGGCGGTGTCGATTCCGCCGTCGCCGCCGTTCTGATCCACGAAGCGATCGGCGACCAGTTGACCTGCGTCTTCGTCGACCACGGATTGATGCGGATGAACGAGGCCGAACAGGTCGTCACTCTGTTCCGCGACCATTACAATATCCCGCTCGTCCATGTGGACGCCGAAGAGATGTTCCTCTCGGGCCTCGCGGGCCAGACCGATCCCGAAAAGAAGCGCAAGTTCATCGGCGGCGCCTTCATCGACCTGTTCGAGGAGGAGGCGAAGAAGATCGGCGGCGCGGATTTCCTCGCGCAGGGGACGCTCTATCCCGACGTGATCGAAAGCGTCAGCTTCACCGGCGGCCCATCCGTCACGATCAAGAGCCACCACAATGTCGGCGGCCTGCCCGAGCGGATGAATATGAAGCTCGTCGAGCCGTTGCGCGAACTGTTCAAGGACGAGGTACGCGAGCTGGGCCGCGAGCTGGGCCTGCCCGAAATCTTCGTCGGCCGCCATCCCTTCCCCGGACCCGGCCTGGCCATCCGTATTCCCGGCGAAGTGACGAAGGAGCGTTGCGACATCCTGCGGAAGGCGGATGCGATCTATCTCGACGAGATCCGCAAGGCCGGGCTCTACGATGCGATCTGGCAGGCCTTCGCCGTGCTGCTCCCGGTCAGGACCGTGGGCGTTATGGGCGATCACCGCACCTATGACAGCGTCTGCGCCTTGCGCGCGGTGACCAGCACGGATGGGATGACGGCGGACGTCTACCCCTTCGACGCCAGCTTCCTCACCCAGTGTGCCACGCGGATCGTCAACGAGGTGAAGGGCATCAACCGGGTGACCTACGACTACACGTCGAAACCGCCGGGCACGATCGAGTGGGAATAACGCCTCCGACCTCGCTCTGCATCCCCGTCGCCATGCCGCAGGAATTGTGCGCCGTGGATGACGAGCTAAAGGCAATCTACCACGGGCCCGACAGCGTCTGCGTCTGGGTGTTCGAAACGCGCGAGGACCGCAACCGCTTCGTCGAGGAGACGGCGGGCATGAAAAAGGCCGAGCGCGAGGCGGTCTTCGAACGGAATTACCGCGCTAACGCCTGACCGGCGTCTCGCAGCCAAACCGTTCGAAAACCGCTTCTTTTCTCCGAGCGTCTAACCGCGGTCGAAGAAATCCACCGCGCCGGTGTCGAGATCGTAATAGGCGCCGACAACCTTCAATCGTCCTTCGGCCAGCGGTTCCTGCATCAGCGGATCGGTCTGGTTGCGCAATTGCGAGACGACGCGGCGCACATTCTGGCGCACCGCATTGTCGAGATCGATCGCTCCGTTTTCGCGAGAGGCGAGCACGGCGGGGATGATCGGTTCGATCATGCGCCCGATCTGGCCTGGGAAGGTGGCATTGTTCTTCACCACGTCGACCGCCGCCTTCACTGCGCCGCAGCTTTCATGGCCCATCACGACGACGAGGGGCACGCCGAGCACGCCGACCGCATATTCGATGCTGCCGAGCGCGACCGTGTCCACCGTGTTGCCCGCATTGCGGATGATGAAGAGTTCGCCCAGTCCTCGCCCGAACAGCAATTCGGGCGGCACGCGGCTGTCCGAACAAGTGACATAGGCCGCGAAGGGCGACTGGCCCTCCGCCAGTTCGAGTCGCCGCTGCGCGTTCGAGATGCCGGAGCGCTGTTCGCCGCGCAGGAAAGCGGCATTGCCTTCCTGAAGAATGGCGAGCGCCTGATCCGGCGTCAGGTTGCTGGTGTCGATCGGCGCGGCTGCCGCTGCCACGGTCTGCTGTGCCGAGGCGCTGGCGCATCCGGCCATCGCCATCGCCGCCGTGCCGAGGGCGGCCGTGCCCATGAAGTTCCGTCGGCTCGAATTCTCGAGCGCGTGGTCGGACTTTGTATCGTGCATGGTCGATCCCTTTTCATGAAGTTCGGAGTTGTTACCGTTCAAACCCGACCCTAGCGATCCCACCGGAGCTTGCAAATTTGCCGCGATCCCTTTTTGCCGATCCCCGCACCGACACTTTGCGCCGTCTTCAGGCGCTGCTGATCCAGCGCTTCGGGCGGATCGAGCGAGCGGCGGCGGCTTGGCGCGAGCCGGAATGGGTGCTGGTGCAGGGCGTGATCGGCGCGCGCACGAAGTCGCCGGTTTCGAATGCCGCGACCGACCGCCTGCTGACCCGCTACGGTTCGTGGGAGGCGGTGGCCGAGGCGCCGGTTCAGGAATTGCAGGCGGGGCTTTCGACGCAGACCTATCCCAACATTGCGGCCGAGCGCCTAAAGGCGAGCCTCACCGCGCTGATCGAACAGCGCGGGGCGGTCGATCTGTCCCATCTTGCGGAGACGGAAACCGGCGAGGCGATGGACTGGCTCGAACGCTTGCCCGGCATCGGACGCAAGATCGCGGCGGGCATCATGAACGCCAGCACGCTTGACCGGCGCACCATCGTCCTCGATTCGCACCACACCCGCATTCTCCAGCGCATGGGCCTCGTGCCGCCCAAGGCGACCACCGCGCGCGCTTTCGACGCGATCATGCCCGCCATGCCGGACGATTGGTCGGGCGAAGATTTCGACGAGCATCATCTGCTGATGAAAAAGCTCGGCCAGACATGGTGCAGGCCCAGCGCGCCCGATTGTGCGGCCTGCGCCGCCTGCTCGCTCTGCGCGACGGGGCTGGCCCGGACCTGAGCACCGGAACGCTCTGCCCGGCTCCGCCGTTGGGTGGCTAACAGTCATCGGAGTTCCCATGCCCAGCAATGCCCCCCTTTTCGACACCGTCACATTCGGTGCGTTCGAAGCGCCCAACCGTATCGTCATGGCGCCGCTCACCCGCAGCCGTTCCGAAGCGAAGACCAACGAACAGACCGGCCTCCACGCGCTCTATTACGCGCAGCGTGCTGGTGCAGGCCTGATCGTGGGCGAAGCCACGGAGATCAGCCAGCAGGGCCAGGGCTATGCCTGGACACCGGGCATCTTTACCGATGGCCAGGTCGAAAGCTGGAAGGTCGTGACCGACGCAGTGCACGAGGCGGGCGGACGGATTTTCTGCCAGTTATGGCATGTCGGCGCGATCAGCCATTCGGTGTTTCAGCCCGATGGCGGCAAGCCCGTCTCCGCCAGCGCCTGGACGCCCGAGGGCGAAGCCTTCGTGGGCGATCGCCACGAAGACGGGCCGCAAGTGCCGTTCGAAGAGGCGCGCGCCTTGCGCACTGACGAAATCCCCGGCCTCATCGAGGATTACCGCCACGCCGCCCGTTGCGCCGCGAAGGCCGGGTTCGACGGGGTCGAGGTCCACTGCGCCAACAATTACCTGATCGACCAGTTCATCCGCTCCGAAACTAATAACCGCGACGATCAATATGGCGGCAGCCTCGACAACCGCCTGCGCCTGATGCGCGAAGTGGTCGCGGCGGTGTGCGAGGAGCTGCCCGCGGACCGCGTCGGCGTGCGCCTGTCGCCGCAGGGCGGCCCCGGCGGCACCGAGGATGCCAATCCGGACGAGACCTATCCCGCCGCCGCCAAAGCGCTGGCCGGAAAGGGGCTCGCCTATCTCCACGTCATTCGCCCCAATTCGCATACCGGCGAGGGCAAGGATCAGAGCGGCGACGCAATCCTGAAGACGATGCGCGAAGCCTTCGACGGCACATTCATCGCGAATGGCAATTTCGAACCTGCCGAAGCCGCCGAGTGGATCGAGAAGGGCCATGCCGATGCGGTCGCCTTCGGACGCCTGTTCCTCGCCAATCCCGATCTGCCCGCCCGCATCGCGCAGGACGGCCCCTATAACGAACCGGACGAAAGCACCTTCTATGGCGGCGGGGCCGAAGGCTATACCGACTATCCCAGCCTGGAGCAGGTAAACGATCCCCTCCCGGCCTGAGCCATGCTGGACGATGAGGCGGTAGAGAGCGTCTATCGCATCCTCTCGCACGAAATGCCGGGGCGCACTCCGGACGCGAAGGGCCCCAAGGGTCAGCCCGACGCGTTCCGGTCCTGCATTTCATGCATGCTGTCCGCCCAGTCGCTCGACCGCAACACGGCGAAAGCGAGCAGGGCGGTGTTCGCGCTGGCGACGACGCCGGAGGCGATGCTGGAGCTGGACGACCGGGACATCGCCGCCGCCATCAAGCCGTGCGGGCTCTACAACAACAAGACCCGCTCGATCCGCCGCTTCTGCGAGGCTTTGCTGGCGGAGCATGGCGGCGTGGTGCCCGACAGCCGAGAGGGGCTGATGAGCCTGCCCGGCATCGGGCGCAAATGCGCCGATATCGTGATGAGCTTCACCTTCGGAAAGGACGTGATCGCGGTCGATACGCATGTGCACCGGGTCTGCAACCGCATCGGCTTGACCGATGCGAAGACGGCGGATCGGACCGCGCAGCAATTGGAAGAGCGCACGCCGGAATGGGCGCTGCGCGACGGACATTTCTGGCTGATCCAGTTCGGCAAGCGCGTCTGCACGGCCCGCGCCCCGAAATGTCCGGCCTGTCCGGTCAACGCCTGTTGCGAATTCTACGCCGCGACGCGCGCTACCAACTGAAGCCTGCCGCCACTGCGCGCTTTTCCGCTTCGGTGCTTGTCCGTCCAAGCGCTTCGTTGCGATGCGGAAATCGGCCGAAGCGTGCGATCATGCGGTGATGCGCTTTTGCGAAGCCGAGCGATCCGGGGACATGCCGCGCAAACAGGCGCAGGCTCAATTCCTGATCGAAGATTGCTTCGCTATGCATCAGGGGCATGAGCAGGAATTGCTTTTCGGACCGCGAAAGGCCGGTCAGCCAGCCCCGGCGAAGCGCGGCATGAGTTAGGGACAGCGCAAGATCGTCCCAAGCAAAGGCCTGCGCCCTGTCGCGATAGAGATTGCGCGACACCTGATCGAACAGAAGGATCGCGGCGCGGGCGATCGTTCGATCGCCGAGAAAGTCATATGCCGGCTGCGATCCCATCGCGTGAAGCACATGCTCGAAGCGGCGTGCGAGTAGATCGTCGACCTTCTCAACGCCGCCGAACCAGTCGGACGGGCCAAGGCGTTCGAACCAGACATAAAGCAGGTCTCGCGCCCAGGGCCGGGCGACGGCAGCCATTGCCGATCAGTTCTGTTCGACGCGCTTGTAGGGGACGAAGTCGGTCAGGAAGATGTTGCCGGAGTAAAACCCGGTCAGCCGGTCGCGCGTCGTGATCTGGTCGAGGCGGCAGAGGCGGCTGCCCGTTCCGAACTTGCGGATCACCAGCACATCGTCCTCATCGAGCGTTTCCGGCGCACGGGTGCGATTGACATATACCGTGTCGCCGCTGCGATAGACGATCGCCGTGTCGTCGATCACGGTCAGCGGGCGGCTCTGGAAGGTGTTGATGCAGCTCTGCGGTTCGCCCGCGACACGGCCGTCGATCATCTCGGCCAGCTTCTCTTCGCCCGATTTGCGTTCGGCGGAAGCGGGGGAAGCGACGAGGGTTACAGCGGTAGCGGCGATGGCGAGTGAGGACAGGCGGGACATGATCGGTTCTCCTATGGAAGCGATGTATACCTCAAAATGCCTGAACCCGGGCTGAGTTTCCGATCCGCTATGCCATTGGGCGCAGGCTTCAACCGGTGCCGCCCACCGTCAGGCGGTCGATCAGCAGCGTCGGCTGGCCCACGCCTGCCGGCACGCTCTGCCCGCCCTTGCCGCACACGCCGACCCCTTCGTCGAGCGCCATGTCGTCGCCGATGCCCGAAACGCGGGTCAGCACACTGGGCCCGTCGCCGATCAGCGTCGCGCCCTTGATCGGGGCGACGATCTTACCGTTCTCCACCTTGTAGGCCTCGGTACAGGCGAACACGAATTTGCCGCTGACGATATCGACCTGCCCGCCGCCGAAGCTGGTGGCGTAAATGCCATCCCTGACGCGGGAGAGCAGCTCGGCGGGATCGTCCTCGCCGCTGCGCATGAACGTGTTGGTCATGCGCGGCATGGGCGCGTGTTCGTAGCTCTGGCGGCGGCCGTTTCCGGTCGGCTCCACGCCCATCAGGCGCGCGTTCAGCCGGTCCTGCATATAGCCCTTCAGGATACCGTCCTCGATCAGCACGGTCTCGCGCGTGGGTGTGCCCTCGTCGTCGATACTTAGCGAGCCGCGCCGTTCCGCAATGCTGCCATCGTCCACTACCGTAACGCCGGGGGCGGCCACCCGCTCGCCGATCCGGCCCGAAAAGGCGCTGGTGCCCTTGCGGTTGAAATCGCCTTCGAGGCCGTGGCCGACCGCCTCGTGCAGCAGCACGCCGGGCCAGCCGGGGCCGAGCAGCACGGTGGTCTCCCCCGCCGGGGCGGCCACGCTGTCCAGATTGACGAGCGCCTGGCTCACGGCCTTGTCGATGCCGCGCATCCACTGTCCTTCATCGAACAGGCGGTCGTAGAGATAGCGCCCGCCCATTCCGAAGCTGCCGCTTTCGCGCCGACCATTCGATTCGGCGACAATGCCGATATTGAGGCGCACCAGCGGGCGAATGTCGCGCGCGGTAAAGCCATCGGGCCGCAGGATATCGACCACGCTCCAGCTGGCCGAAAGGCTGGCGCTGACCTGCGCGACGCGCGGATCCTTCGCGCGGGCGACTGCATCGATCTTCTCGAGCAGCGCCACCTTTTCGGCGAACGGCACGAGATCGAGCGGGCACAGATCGGTGTAGAGATGGCGGTTGGTCCGCTCTGGCGGAAGAACCGCAGGCTGCTTGCCCGGATCGAGCAATTGCAGGGTTTCGCCCGCCCGCGCGATGGCCTTGTGGCTGATCTCGTTGGCATGGGCGAAGCCGGTCGTCTCGCCCGATACGCCGCGCAGGCCGAAACCCGAATCGCGGCTGTAATCGGCGGTCTTCAGGCGTCCGTCATCGAAGGCGAAGGCCTCGGAGGCCGAGAATTGAAGATAGAGCTCGCCATCGTCGCACGGAGCGAGGAGATCGGCGGTAAGGCGCAACACCCCGTCGGGATCGATCTGGCGATAGAGCAGGGCATGCGGATCGGTGGCTGGAGTCATGCCACCTATGTAGGCACTGCGCGGCCCGACCGATAGGGGGACGAAAGCACGCCCCGCTCCGCTTAGCGGTGGCCCGGATCGCCGCCTTCGGAGATATCGCGAAGCATCGCCGGGTCCACGCCGTCCGCCGGGCCGCCTTCCAGCACGAAGCGCCGGTCGCAATAGCCGCAATCGACATAGCCGTGCTCGTCGATTTCGAGATAGACCTTGGGATGGCCCAGCGCCGCCGGGCGATAATTCGGGCCGCCGCGAATATCGCTGGCGCCATCGCACCACACGCGCCGGGTTTCGACCTTCACGATCTCGGGCGGTGCGGTGTAGGGCGCGGCGTTTTCGGCGGTGTTCATGGCAGGAGGCGATAAATGCTCGGCCCGCCCCGCGCAAGCGCATGGTTTGCGTGCCCGCGATATCCGCCGTAAGGCGCGGGCCATGGCTCCAGAACCCACCGGCGAACCGGCGATCCGCATCGATTCCCTCGTGAAGCGCTATGGCGCGAAGGACAGCGCCAAAGACAGTGATGGCGGGGGCAAGCTGGCTTTGAAGGGCGTCAGCTTCGACGTGCCCGAAGGCGGCATCTTCGGCCTGCTCGGCCCCAATGGCGCGGGCAAGTCCACGCTGATCAACATCCTCGCCGGACTGGTCGACAAGACCGATGGCAGCGCGGAAATCTGGGGCTTCGACATCGATCGCCAGCGCCGCAACGCCAAGCGATCGATCGGGATCGTCCCGCAGGAAATCGTGTTCGACCCCTTCTTCACGCCTTTCGAAGTGCTGGAGAATCAGGCGGGCTTCTACGGCATCCCCAAGGCGGAGCGGCGTAGCGAGGAATTGCTGGAAGCGGTGCGCCTGTCGGACAAGCGCGATGCCTATGCCCGGACGCTGTCGGGCGGGATGAAGCGGCGGCTGCTGATCGCCAAGGCCATGGTGCATTCCCCGCCGATCCTGGTGCTGGACGAGCCGACCGCGGGCGTCGACGTCGAACTGCGCCGCCAATTGTGGGAATTGGTGCTGGAACTGAACGGTCAGGGCGTCACCATAGTGCTGACCACCCACTATCTCGAAGAAGCTGAACAATTGTGCGATCGCATTGCGATCATCAATCACGGCGAACTGATCGCCAACAAGCCCACGCGCGAACTGATCGGCATGGCGCGCGAGAAGATCGTGTCGGTTTCCGTCGACAAGGATCTGGCCGGACCGATCATGGAAGAGGCTTTCGTCAAGGCGGAGGTGGTGGAGCCGCGCCGCCTCGACGTGACCTACGATCGCGATGCGACCACGGCGGGCCAAGTCCTCTCGCTGATCCAGCAGCATGGCTATGCGATCGAAGATGTGACCACGCGCGAGGCGGATCTGGAAGACGTGTTCGTCCAGCTGACCGCGCAGGCCTGATGCGCCGCTTGCGGGCACCGTTGCTCCGCGCCATGACGCGGGGATGACACACCAGCACGACATCCTCGTCATCGGGTCCGGCGCCGCCGGGCTGACCGCCGCGCTCGCGCTGGCCGAAACCCGCAAGGTGGTGGTGCTGGCCAAGGGTTCGCTCACCGGCGGGTCGACAGCCTGGGCGCAAGGGGGCATCGCCGCCGTTCTCGATGCGGGCGACACCTTCGACAATCATGTCCGCGACACAATGATCGCGGGCGCTGGGCTGAACGATCGCGAGACGGTGGAATTCGTGATCGAACGCGCGCCCGCCAGTATCGACCGGTTGAGCGAACTGGGCGTGCCCTTCAACCGCGAAAGCGACCATCTGCATCTGACGCGCGAAGGCGGCCATTCGCACCGCCGCATCGTCCACGTCGACGATGCGACCGGCTGGGCGGTGCAGGAAGCGCTTCTGAACGCGGCGCAGGCCAATCCCAACATCACTCTGTTGCCGGGCCGTAGCTGCATCGATTTCATCACCGGGCGCAATGCGGAGAAATTCTCCGGCGGCGGGCGCGTCTGGGGCGCCTATGCGCTGAACGAGGAGACGGGCCGGGTCGAACGCCATGTCGCGCGGGCAACCGTGCTGGCGGCAGGCGGAGCGGGGCGCTGCTATCTGTTCTCGACCGCGCCGCGCGGCGCCACGGGCGACGGGATCGCGATGGCCTGGCGCGCGGGCGCACGCGTCTCCAACATGGAGATGATGCAGTTCCACCCGACCTGCCTCTACAATCTCGAGGTCAAGAATTTCCTCATCACCGAAGCCGTGCGGGGCGAGGGCGGGCGGCTGATCAATCCGCGCACGAAAAAGCGCTTCATGGAATTCTACGATCCCGAACGCATGGAGCTGGCCCCGCGCGACGTGGTGGCAAGAGCGATCGATGCCGAGATCAAGCGCTTCGGACTCGACTACGTCCATCTCGACATCAGCCATATGCCGCCCGAATTCGTGCGCGAGCATTTCCCCACCATCGACGAGAAGCTGTCCGGCCTCGGCATCGACATGACGACGCAGCCCATCCCGGTCGTTCCCGCACAGCATTACACCTGCGGCGGGGTGGTGGTGGATCTAGACGCGCGCACAGACCTGCCGGGCCTGTGGGCGGCGGGCGAGTGTACCGAAAGCGGCTTGCACGGGGCGAACCGCCTCGCCTCGAATTCCCTGCTCGAATGCTTCGTCTTCGGCGAAGCGGCGGCGCGCGACATTCTCGATCGGTGGGACACGCTGGAGGAGCCGCCCGCGATCCGCGAATGGGACGATACGCTCGTCACCGATTCGGACGAAGAGGTGGTCATCAAGCAGAACTGGACCGAAATCCGCCGCTTCATGTGGAACTATGTCGGAATCGTGCGCACCACCAAGCGCCTCGAACGCGCCCAGAACCGCATCGCCATGCTGAAGCAGGAGGTGGAGGATTATTACGGCGCCTTCCGCGTGACGACCGACCTCATCGAACTGCGCAACCTGCTGCAGGCCGCCGAACTGATCGTGAAGAGCGCTTTGAAGCGGCACGAAAGCCGGGGGCTGCATTTCACGCTGGATTATCCGGAGACCGATCCGGTGGCGAAAGACACCGTCCTGGTGCCATAGCGCCGAACCGAAGGAGAGCCCCTCATGCCCGAAACAAAAGCCAATGGCGTCACGATCCATTACGAGGATCACGGCAATCCCTCCGATCCGGCCATGTTGCTGATCATGGGCTTCGGTGCGCAGCTGACGCTGTGGCCGGACGAGCTGGTGGAGGCGCTGGTGGCGCAGGGCTTTCGCGTGATCCGTTACGATAATCGCGATGTCGGGCTCAGCCAGAAGTTCACGGGAGACAAAGCGCCCGGTCCGGTCAAGCTGACGCTGCTCAAGAAGATCGGGCTGACGCCCAAAGTCCCCTACACGCTCGCCGACATGGCCGAGGATGCGGTCGGGCTATTGGATGCGCTTCATATCGACCGCGCGCACATCGTGGGCGCGAGCATGGGCGGGATGATCGCGCAGCATGTCGCGGCCGACCATGCGGATCGCTGCCTCAGCTTCACGCAGATTTTCTCGACCACCGGCAATCCCAAGCTGCCGTCTGCGCGCAAGGAGGCGTTGCAGGCGCTGGTCAAGCGGCCCGACAGCACCGAAGAGGCGGCTCTGGTCGCGCATGGAATGCATCTGGCGCGCACCATCGGCAGCCCCGCCTACCCGGCAGAGGAAGAGCGGCTGCGCGAACGCGTCCAGGCGAGCATCCGCCGCAGCTTCTATCCCGAAGGCGGGACGCGGCATCTCGCCGCGATTCTGGCGGATGGGGATCGGCGAAAGATGGTGCGCGGGATCTCCGTGCCGACGCTGGTCCTGCATGGCGAGGACGATCCGCTGGTCCCCTGCGAGGGCGGACGCGACACCGCCGCCTGCATTCCCGATGCGACGATCCGTACCCTGCCCGGCTGGGGCCACGACCTGCCGCCGGAACTGGTCGACGAGCTGGCGGGAGCGATCGGCGGGCATGCCCGTGCGAGCGTTTCAGCGCCGGGGTAGATTCGATAATTGCGGGTCCGGATTCGATCGCTGCGCAACCGGGCGAGAGGGCCTTTTGCCCGCAAAAATTTTTTCACGGATTCATTTTCGCCCTTGCGCTTCGCCCGAGTCCAGCTTGGTCCACGCGTCGCGGCGTTGCAGCGTGATGACACACCGCCTCGCCAGAGGCTCCGCAAGCGTTAAATTGCCCTTCACCCTCTTGCGCCTCGACCCGGTCTGATTCAGTATCTGGTAGTCGGGCACCCGGGGGGACCCACTAGACCTAGCGATTGCGACCGCCGGACCCATATGGGGCAGGCGCCAGTTCCGTTCGGTCTCGATCGGGCCCTGTGGGCAAAAAGGGGATAAGTTTCATGCCCCTTCCGCCCCCGAATATTGCTAGGCGGGTGTGGCTCGCCGAATCGAACACATGCGGAACATCGGCTCACGCACGATCGGACGCGACACCAGACGAAGGGCGAGGACGAGCGATGGATTTCAGGAACGAGGACGCGATGGAACTGGACACGACGCAGGACGATATGGCGACGGTCTCGGACGCGCCTTCCCCCGTACCTGCCTCTGCCCCCAGCCCCGCATCCGGAAAGGCAATCGATATGCAGGCTTCCGACAGCGGTAGCGAAGAACTGGTCGGCACGGCGGCGATCTCGGAAAAGGCCGATGCGGCGCTGGCCGGCGCGATGATGGAAGCGGTTAAGGCCTCTGCCGAACCGGTCGACGATTCGAAGAAGATCAACGATCGCCGCTTCGATGTCGTTACCGACAGCAGCCGCGATGCCTTGCTGACCGAATTCGGCAAGGAAACGCTGATCGATCGCTATCTGCTGCCCGGCGAGGAGTTTCAGGACCTGTTCGCCCGCGTGGCCGATGCCTATGCCGACGATCAGGACCACGCCCAGCGCCTTTACGATTACATTTCGCGCCTATGGTTCATGCCCGCAACGCCCGTGCTGTCGAACGGCGGCACCAATCGCGGTCTGCCGATCTCGTGCTATCTCAACAGTGTCGAGGACAGCCTGGAAGGCATCGTCGGCACCTGGAACGAGAATGTCTGGCTGGCTTCGCGCGGCGGCGGCATCGGCACCTATTGGGGCCAGGTGCGCGGCATCGGCGAGCCGGTGGGCCTCAACGGCAAGACCAGCGGCATCATCCCCTTCGTCCGCGTGATGGATTCGCTCACGCTCGCGATTTCGCAGGGTTCGCTGCGGCGCGGCTCGGCGGCCTGCTATCTCGACGTGTCGCACCCCGAGATCGAGGAATTCCTCGAAATCCGCAAACCGTCGGGCGATTTCAATCGCAAGGCGCTGAACCTGCATCACGGCGTGCTGCTGACCGACGAATTCATGGAGGCCGTCCGCGCGGGCGAATCCTTCGATCTCGTCAGCCCCAAGGACGGATCGGTCCGCAAGACCGTGGATGCGCGTTCGCTGTTCCAGAAGCTGGTCGAAACCCGCCTCGCAACGGGCGAGCCCTATATCGTCTTCTCCGACACGGTGAACCGGATGATGCCCAAGCATCACCGCGATCTCGGCCTCAAGGTTTCGACGTCGAACCTGTGTTCGGAAATCACGCTGCCGACGGGCCGCGATCATCTCGGCAACGATCGCACCGCGGTCTGCTGTCTGTCCTCGCTCAACCTCGAAAAATGGGACGAGTGGAACGGCGACAAGCAGTTCATCGAGGATGTGATGCGCTTCCTCGACAACGTGCTGCAGGACTATATCGACCGCGCGCCCGACGAGATGGCGCGCGCCAAATATTCCGCCGGGCGCGAACGCAGCGTGGGCTTGGGCGTCATGGGCTACCACTCCTTCCTCCAGCAGAAGGGCATCGGCTTCGAAAGCCCGATGGCCAAGGTCTGGAACCTGAAGATGTTCAAACACGTCAGCGCGAAGGCGGAAGAGGCCAGCATGGTCCTCGCCAAGGAACGCGGCCCCTGCCCGGACGCGGAAGAAATGGGCGCAATGGAGCGCTTCAGCTGCAAGATGGCGATCGCGCCGACCGCGTCGATCTCGATCATCTGCGGCGGCACCAGCGCCTGCATCGAGCCGATCCCGGCCAATATCTACACGCACAAGACCCTGTCGGGCAGCTTCGTGGTCAAGAACCCGTATCTGGAAAAGCTGCTGCGCGACAAGTCCAAGGATTCGACCAATGTGTGGAATTCGATCCTCGAAAAGGGCGGATCGGTCCAGCATCTCGACTTCCTGAGCGCGGAAGAAAAGGCGACCTACAAGACCAGCTTCGAAATCGATCAGCGCTGGCTGCTCGAATTCGCCGCCGACCGTGCGCCCTTCATCGATCAGGCGCAGTCGCTGAACCTCTTCATCCCCGCCGATGTCGACAAGTGGGATCTGATGATGCTGCACTTCCAGGCGTGGGAGAAGGGCATCAAGTCGCTCTATTACCTGCGCTCCAAGAGCGTGCAGCGCGCGGGCTTTGCCGGCGGGGTCGAGACCGACAACACCGCCGACGCCGCCAAGTACGAGCTGATGGCCGGAGCGGGCGAGCAGACCGATTACGAGGAATGCCTCGCCTGCCAGTAAGGAAACGTTGATAACCTAGCTGACCCGGACTCGGGTTGATTAAGATTATAGGCTAGGAAGGTGAATGCGAGTCAGTGGCTCGCAAAAATAATTGGGGGGCAGGTTCCCGCTAAGAACCCCGCCCCCCTGCAAGCTGAACGCCGGAGCGTTCGAGGCCCGCATGCAAGTCTTGCCTCGCATCAACCGGCGGTCAGGTCAACTCGAAGTCGCATGATTTCGAGCGGAAGGAGCCGTGAGGATGCTGTTGAAAGACTGTGGAAAGCCCGCATTTTCCAAAAGCACTATCAGTCGCTTAGCCCACTTAGGGCGAGCAATTGATCATGGCGCCTCTCCTCTCGTTTTTGATGATGGCTTCGTTGGACTCAACCCGCCAACTGAAAGCGAGGTGATTTACAATGCCCCCTCAACATACACCCGGGACGGACCCGCAGCCCGATCGCGGAAACGACGGTCCACGTCGTCCCGATCGAGGCCGACTGGTGAAGCCGAGCCCTTCGGCTCCGCTGCCATCGAAGCGGCTTACGGAACTGGATTTCGGCTTCTGGTTCGACACTACAAAGCCATAAGCTTGGAGGACGAAAAGGGCTTGTGGGTTATCATCAAAACCCGACCTCTCGGGTCAGATGGCCCACAAGCCCACTTTGTCATCGCGCTTCCATTGAGGAAGGAAATCTGGCCGAAAGCCTGGGCTTTTAGCGTAGCAAACGGCGGGCGCCAGCCGTTCCCGCTCAAGCATACTAATTTTCCCGACGCCTCTGTTTGCGCGTTCACTCGAGAAAGTAAGGCGTGGACGCCGGATGACGGCATTTTGCCCTTGGCCGACCATTATTCCCTTTGGGCAGTGAAAAGCTGGCATCGCTGGCTCTTAGGCCGCTGGCCGGGGAGGCAAATAGGCGTAGGTGCACATTACCGCAGACAGGAATTCCTGCCAGACGAGTGGTGCGGTTGCGATTCAGGCAAGCGCTATAAGGATTGTCATCTCGCTTCAGACAGTCTCGTATCGACCGACTTTGCGATAAGTGAGTTCGAAAATCTGTTTCACACGCCGTATGCAACTCGGACAGTGCCTAAGAGCATCTTACGTGCTGCTGACACGCGTTGGAAAGTGATACCAACTCTTCAGGAAATTTATCAGCCGCATTCACGAAGTTAGATTCTGCTGCGTCGCGAGGATTTCAAGAATTTTTGTCAAGCAGTCTCTAGCCCTGCCACCGTCACCGTGCGCTCGCCGCCGAAATCTTCTCGCACCACGATCAGGCCCTGGCGTTCGAGATGGTCCAGCAGACGGCGGATGCGGCTGGGCGAGGAGCTGCCATAGGCGCGCGCCAGCTCGTCCTCGTCGGGCGAGGTACGGCCCAATGCCGCATTGACGGCCAGCGTCAGATAGGGTGCCAGCACGTCTTCCGGCACGGCCTGTGCGAGTTCCTCGATCCTCTCGCGCTTGCCCGACTCCAGCCTGTCGAGCCCGGTGCTGGCATAGGCGAACAGGCGGCGGAACTGCATCATGTCGATATGCGCGCTGGGCACGCCCGCCTGGCGGCAGCGGACCGCGAAATTGCGGAACAGCGCCGTGGTGGACTGGAAGGTCGCGCCATCCTCCATCGCCAGCTCGCGCACGATCCGCTCGAGCCCTTCGTCGGCGTCTTCCGGCGAAGGGGCCGGAGTTGCCGAGCCGGCATCCGGCACCTCGGCATCGCCGGGTGCCGGTCGCTCCACGGCGGTGCTTGCTACGATCGCCTGTTCGATCTCCACCGAAGGGCGGGGAGGGGCGGCAGGACGCGGCGGCGGCGCAGGTTCGGCGGCAGCTTGGGCGAGATCGGTGTGGAGCAATGCTTCCAATTCGCCATCGCTCGCATCGGGCAGCGGCATCAGCCCTTCGGACGCATTCTTGCCGCCCGTCTTCACCGATCCGATCTCGACCGCGACCGGGCTGCGGCTGATCGCGGGGCCGAGGCCCAGGAAATGGCCGCGTTGGAGGTCGCGGATTCGCTCGGCCTGCCTGCGGTCCATGCCGAGAAGGTCGGCGGCACGCTGCATGTCGATATCGAGAAAGGTGCGCCCCATCAGGAAGTTGGACGCCTCGGCGGCGACGTTCTTGGCGAGCTTCGCCAGACGCTGCGTCGCAACGATCCCGGCAAGGCCGCGCTTGCGCCCCCGGCACATCAGGTTCGTCATGGCGGACAGGGTCATCCGCCGCGTATCTTCCGCCATCTCGCCAGCGGCGGCGGGCGCGAACATCTGCGCTTCGTCCACCACCACGAGCGCGGGATACCAGTGTTCGCGCGGCGCATCGAACAGAGCGGTCAGGAACAGCGCGGCGCAGCGGATTTGCTGTTCGACCTCCAGCTCGTCCAGTGCCAGCACCACGGAGGCGCGATGCTGGCGGATGCGCGCGGCCAGTGTTTCGATCTCGCGCGAAGTGTGGGCGCCGCCGTCGATCACGATATGGCCGAATTCGTCGGCGAGGCTGGTGAAATCGCCTTCCGGGTCGATCACCACCTGCTGAACCAGCCCCGCGCTCTGTTCGAGCAGGCGGCGGAGGAGGTGCGATTTGCCCGAGCCGGAATTGCCCTGGACGAGCAGGCGCGTGGCGAGGAGCTCCTCCACGTCCACGGGGACGGTCTGCCCGCCCGCCTGCCTGCCGATTTCGATCTGCGCCCTCACGCGAATCGGGATAGAGGCCTGCGCGGGCAAGGCAAAGCCGCATGCGCGATTTATCCAGTGCTTGACCCGATCATCGGATTGCGGTTCGCAGGCGAGGTACGCAAAACCGGGCGAGAGGAACGATGAATGGCGGATCAGGCGGAATGGGTGAAGCGGCCCCGGACAGAGGCGGACGATGCGCGATGCTCGGCGCAGGATTACGAAGCGCTCTATGCGCGCAGCATCGAGGATGCGGACGGTTTCTGGGCCGATCAGGCCGAGCGGCTGGACTGGATCGATAAACCACGCACCGTCGCGGACTGGTCGTTCGATCCGGTGGACATAAAATGGTTTTCCGACGGGACGCTCAACATCTGCCACAATGCCGTCGATCGCCATGTCGAAAACGGGCATGGCGACGCGATCGCGCTGATCTTCGAGCCCGACGATCCCGCTGACGAGGTGCGCCGGATCACTTATGCCGATCTGCAGCGCGAAGTCGTGCGGATGGCCAGCACGTTCAAAAAGATGGGCGTCCAGAAGGGCGACCGCGTCACGATCTACATGCCGATGGTGCCCGAAGGCGCTTGCGCCATGCTCGCCTGCGCGCGGATCGGGGCCGTGCATTCGGTGATCTTCGGCGGCTTCTCGCCGGAAGCGATCGCGGGCCGGGTGGACGATTGCCGCAGCGACTGGATCGTCACCGCCGATGAAGGCCTGCGCGGCGGCAAGCGGATCCCGTTGAAGGCGAATGTCGATGCGGCGCTCGAAAAGGTGTCGGTGAAGGCCGTGCTGTTGCTGCGCCATACCGGCGGCGATATCGCGATGGTCGAGGGCCGCGACCACTGGTATCACGAATTGTCGGACGGCGTTTCCGACACATGCCCCTGCGAGCCGATGAAGGCAGAGGATCCGCTTTTCATCCTCTATACCAGCGGATCCACCGGCAAACCCAAGGGCGTGCTCCACACCACCGGCGGCTATGCCGTGTGGACCGAGACGACGTTTCGCCACGTCTTCGATTATCGCCCCGGCGAGGTCTATTGGTGTACCGCCGATATCGGCTGGGTCACCGGGCACAGCTACATCGTCTACGGCCCGCTCCTGAACCGGGCGACCGCGCTGATGTTCGAAGGGGTGCCGAACTACCCCGACCACGACCGCTTCTGGGCGGTGTGCGAGAAGCATCGGGTCAATATCTTCTACACCGCCCCCACCGCGATCCGCGCGCTGATGCGCGAGGGCACGGGCCATGTGGAAAAGCACGACCTCTCCAGCCTCCGCCTGCTCGGCAGCGTGGGCGAGCCGATCAATCCCGAAGCGTGGCGCTGGTATCACCAGAATGTCGGCAGGGGCGAGGCGCCCATCGTGGACACCTGGTGGCAGACCGAAACGGGCGGGATCATGATCACCACGCTTCCCGGCGCGCACGACATGAAGCCGGGCAGTGCGGGCAAACCTTTCTTCGGGATCGTGCCGCAATTGGTCGAGAATGACGGCGCGGTGCTGGAGGGGAAGGCCGAGGGGAATCTGTGCATCGCGAAGAGCTGGCCCGGCCAGGCGCGCACCGTCTATGGCGATCACGACCGTTTCGTGCAGACCTATTTCAGCACCTATCCGGGCAAGTATTTCACCGGGGACGGGTGTCGCCGCGACGCGGACGGATATTACTGGATCACAGGGCGGGTGGACGACGTCATCAACGTCTCGGGCCACCGCATGGGCACGGCCGAGGTCGAAAGCGCGCTGGTGCTGCATCCCAAAGTGTCCGAGGCCGCCGTCGTCGGCTATCCGCACGACATCAAGGGGCAGGGCATCTACTGCTACGTCACCTTGAACGCGGGCGAGGAGCCGGACGACGATCTCGACGCGGAACTGCGCCAATGGGTGCGCAAGGAAATCGGCCCGATCGCCACGCCCGACCATCTCCATTTCACGCCCGCTCTGCCCAAGACGCGCAGCGGCAAGATCATGCGGCGTATCCTCAGGAAGATCGCGGAGCAGGAATACGGCTCGCTCGGCGACACCTCGACGCTGGCCGATCCGGGAATCGTCGACGATCTGATCGAAACCCGTAGAGGAAATGCAGCGCGATGAGCGAGGAATGGGTCATCGGCATCATCGGCGGATCGGGGCTGTATGCCGTGGATTCGCTCGAAGACGAGCAGTGGATCGACGTGAAGTCGTCTTTCGGTGAGCCGTCCGACGCGATCCTGTGCGGGCGGATCGCGGGCGTGAAGGTGCGCTTCCTGCCCCGCCACGGGCGCGGACACCGCATATTGCCCGGACAGCTCAACGCGCGCGCCAATGTGGACGCGATGAAGCGCGCGGGCTGCACCGATCTGCTGGCGATCTCGGCTGTCGGTTCGCTGTCGGAGTCGCTCGCGCCCGGCCATTTCGCGGCGGTCGACCAGTTCATCGACCGCACGCAGGGCCGCCCTTCGACCTTTTTCGACAGCGGCCTGGTCGCGCATGTCTCGATGGGCGATCCGGTCTGCCCACGCCTGTCCGGCTTCGCCGCCGACGCAGTGGAACGCGCGGGCGGCACGGTGCGGCGCGGCGCGACATATCTGGCGATGGAAGGCCCGCAATTTTCGACTCGCGCCGAAAGCAAGCTCTATCGCAGCTGGGGGGCCGAGGTGATCGGCATGACCGGCATGCCCGAAGCCAAGCTCGCCCGTGAGGCGGAGCTGCCCTATGCCCTAATGGCCATGGTCACCGATTACGACAGCTGGCGCGACAAGGAAGCCGCCGTCGACGTCTCCGACATCCTCGAAACCATGCACGCCAATGGCGAGATAGCGAGGAAGGCGATCGAGAAACTGTGTGCCCTCCTGCCCGATCGACGCGAGCCATCGCCGATCGACACCGCGCTCGAATACGCGATCATCACTGCGCCCGAGCAGCGCGATGCTACGCTGATGACCAAGCTCGACGCGGTGGCGGGGCGAGTGCTGAACGGGTCGGAGAACTGATTTGCGCGATCTGCTTGTCATCGGTGGCGGGATCAACGGCGCGGGGATTGCCCGCGACGCCGCCGGGCGCGGGCTGAAGGTGACATTGTGCGAGAAGGACGATCTCGCCGCCCATACCTCGTCCGCCAGCACCAAGCTGGTGCATGGCGGCCTGCGCTATCTCGAGACCTACGAATTCCGCCTCGTCGCCGAAGCTTTGCGTGAACGCGAAGTGCTGTTGAAGGCCGCGCCGCATATCGTGTGGCCGCTTCGCTTCGTCCTGCCGCACGATAAAAATTTGCGCCCGCGCTGGATGCTGCGACTGGGCCTGTTCCTCTACGACCGGATCGGCGGGCGACGCACGCTGCCGGGCAGCCGCTCGGTGAGCCTGCGAAAAGCGCCGCATCGCGCGATCCTCAAGGACCGCCTGACCCACGGCTTCGAATATTCGGACTGCTGGGTCGAGGATTCGCGGATGGCCGTGCTCGCGGCGATGGATGCGCGCGAACTGGGCGCGGAGATCCTGACCCGCACCGAATGCGTCGGGCTGGAACGCACTGCCGATGGCTGGATCGCCGCCCTGCGTGAGCCGGACGGGCAGGAGCGGGTCGTCGAAGCGCGTGCGGTGGTCAACGCCGCAGGGCCGTGGGTTGACGGGATCGCAGGGCTGGCGTTGGGCAGGGGGACGCCCGCGCGCTTGCGGCTGGTCAAGGGCAGCCACATCATCGTGCCGCGCCTCTATAAGGGCGCCCATGCCTATATCTTCCAGCAGGAGGACGGGCGGATCGTGTTCGCGATCCCCTACGAGCATGATTATACGCTGATAGGGACGACGGACGAAGCGTTCGACGACGATCCCGGCACGGTCGCCATATCGAAGGAAGAACGCGCCTATCTGCGCGAAGCGGTGGGCGGATATTTCCGCACGTCCATCGCGGAAGAAGATATTGTCTCGACCTATTCGGGTGTGCGCCCTCTCTACGACGATCACGCCGACAGCGATTCGACCGTTACGCGTGATTACGTGTTCGAACTGGACGCCGAAGAGGACGCCGCGCCGATCCTGTCGATCTATGGCGGCAAGATCACCACGTTCCGCAAGCTCGCCGAACACGCGCTCGAAAAACTGTCCGGCCATCTGCCGATGCGCGATGCGTGGACGAAAGATGCGCCGCTGCCGGGCGGCGACATGGCGGATTTCGAGGAGTTTCTGAAGCGCACGGGCGAACGCCATTCCTGGCTGCCGCCCAAGCTCCTGCGCCGTCTGGTCCGGGCCTACGGCACGCGGATCGACCGCGTGATCGGAACGGCGGACGGGATGGACCGGATGGGCGAACATTTCGGCGGCGATCTTTACGAAGCGGAGCTGCGCTATCTTGCCAGCGAGGAGTTTGCCCGCACCGCCGAAGACGTGCTCTGGCGGCGCAGCAAGCTCGGCCTGCATGTGCCGGACGCTGCGGCATCGCGGATCGACGCGTGGTTCGCCGCGCAGGCCCAAGACCCTCGATAGGGAGTCGACTTCGCTTGATTGCGACCCTCATGGGGTCCACATGCTCACGCATGAACGTCCATTCTCAGCACATGCCCGCCTCGTCCAGCCGCGCCACCACGCGCGCGATCGCTTCCGATCCGCTCGACAGGACGGTGTTGCGACAGGCCTACCGGATGGAGGAAGAAGCCTGCATCGCGGAGCGTCTCGACCAGGCGCGCGCCGTCAGCCAGGCGCATGAAAATTCGCACGCTCTGGCGGTCCGGCTGGTGGAAGGCGCGCGCAAGCGCAAGGCGAGCGGGATCGACGCCTTCCTGCAGCAATTCGGCCTCGCTACGGAAGAAGGCATAGCGCTGATGTGTCTCGCCGAGGCGTTGTTACGCGTGCCCGATGCGCAGACCGCCGATGCGCTGATCCGCGACAAGATCGGCGATATCGACTGGCGCGAACATCTCGGCGAAAGCAGCAGCACCTTCGTCAACGCCGCCACCTTCTCGCTGATGCTGACGGGCGAAGTGCTGGAGCGCCCGCTGGAAAGCCAGAAGGGCATGCGGCGCACTTTGAAGGCGGCGGTCAACCGCCTTGGCGAACCGGTGATCCGCAAGGCCACGCTTCAGGCGATGCGCATCCTCGGCGGCCAGTTCGTTTTCGGCCGCACCATCGACGAAGCGCTGAAGCGCGCCCAGCCCGAGCGCGCGCGCGGCCTCACGCACAGCTTCGACATGCTCGGCGAAGCGGCGATGACCTTCGACGATGCCGAACGCTACCGCGTATCCTACGAACAGGCGATCGATCGCCTCTCGCGCGAAACTGCATCGGGGCTGACCACATCGCCGGGCATCTCGGTCAAGCTGTCCGCGCTCTATCCCAAATACGACTTCATGCATGGCGATGCCGCCGTGGCTGCGCTCGTGCCGATCGTACACGCTCTGGCGAGCCGGGCGCGCGATGCCGACATGCATTTCACCATCGATGCGGAAGAAGCCGAACGCCTCGACCTCTCGCTCGACGTGTTTGAAGCGCTGGTGGCCGATGACAGCCTGTTCGCGAACGGCAAGGCGGGCGGCTGGACCGGTTTCGGCCTCGCCATCCAGGCCTATCAGAAGCGCGGCGTTCCGCTGTGCGACTGGACCGCCAAGCTGGCACGGCGCCATGGGCGCAAGCTGTTCGTGCGGCTGGTGAAGGGCGCGTATTGGGATACCGAAGTCAAATTGAGTCAGGTCGGCGGCTACAAGGATTTCCCTGTCTTCACGCGCAAGATCGCGACCGACGTGTCCTATCTCGCCTGTGCCGAACGGCTGCTGGCGGCGGGCGATCTGGTCTATCCCGCCTTCGCCACGCACAACGCCTACACGGTCAGCGCGATCAAGTCGCTGGCCGAGCGTGAAGGGCGCGCAGCTTCGAGCGGGCAGGATACGCCCAAATTCGAGTTTCAGCGCCTGCACGGCATGGGCGAGGACATCTACGGCGCTCTCGCCCAGGAAGAGGGCAATGCGCGCACGCCGGTGCGGATCTATGCGCCGGTCGGCAGCCACAAGGATCTGCTCGCCTATCTGGTGCGGCGCCTGCTCGAAAACGGGGCCAATTCCAGCTTCGTCAATCGCATGGCGGACGTCGATGTCCCTGCCGAGGATCTCGCCACCGATCCGGTCGCTGAGCTGGCGGCGATGGCGCCGCGCCGCAATCCCGACATCCCTCTGCCGAAGGACATTTTCCCCAATCGCGTGAACAGCGCCGGCATCGACCTCGCCGATCCGCTGGTGCGCGAACCGCTCATGGAGCGTCTGGAAGCGCTCGAAGAGAAGCACTGGCACGCCCAGCCCACTTTCATGAGCGACGAAGAGGGCGAGATCGCCCCGATCGACAAGCCGCACGATCTGAACGACGAAGTCGGAACGCGGCGCGATGCACTGCCGCACGAGGTCGAAAATGCGATCACCCGCGCGCTCGAAATCCAGCCGCGCTGGAACGCTTTCGGGGGCGAGCGCCGTGCGGTCTTGCTGGAAGAAGCGGCTGACCTGTTCGAGGATCATACCGACGAATTTCTCTCGTTGTGCCAGCGCGAGGCGGGCAAGACCCTGCCCGACGCCGTGCTCGAACTGCGCGAAGCAGTCGATTTCCTGCGCTATTACGCGGTCGAGGCGCGGCGGCAATTCGCCGAGCCGATCATGCTGCCGGGCCCGACGGGCGAGGAAAACCGGCTGACCATGGCCGGGCGCGGCGTATTCGCCACGATCAGCCCGTGGAATTTCCCGCTGGCGATCTTCATCGGCCCTGCCGCCGCGGCTCTCGCAGCAGGCAATACCGTCGTCGCAAAGCCCGCACCGCAGACGCCGCTGATCGCCGCCTTCGCGGTGCGGCTGTGTCATGAAGCGGGGATTCCGCCCGAAGTGTTCCAGCTCTTGCCCGGCGCTGGCGAGGTCGGTGAGATGATCACGTCCGACCCGCGCATCGCGGGTGTCGCCTTCACGGGATCGACCGCCACGGCGCAGGCGATCAATCGCGGGCTCGCCGCACGTGAAGGGCCGATCGCCACGCTGATCGCCGAGACCGGCGGCCAGAACGCGATGATCATCGATTCGACGGCCCTGCCCGAGCAGGTCACGCGCGATGTCGTTGCAAGCGCGTTCCAGAGCGCGGGCCAGCGCTGTTCGGCCCTGCGCACGCTCTATATCCAGGAAGACGTCGCTGATGAGATGCTGACGATGATCCGCGGCGCCTTCGAAGCGCTGACGATCGGCGATCCGCAGGATCTCGCCACCGATGTCGGCCCGGTGATCGATCCCGACGCCAAGGCCGCGCTCGAACGCCATGTCGCCCGGCGCAAGAAGAACGGACGCCAGGTCTGGCGGCGCAAGCTCAACAAGGGGCTGGCCGCCGGATGCTTCGTCGCGCCGACGATCATCGAGATGGATTCGATCCTCGATTTGAAGCGCGAGAATTTCGGGCCGATCCTGCACGTCGTGCGCTATCGCGCCGATCAGCTGGGCCAGGTGGTCGAAGATATCAATTCGACCGGCTACGGCCTCACGATGGGGCTCCATAGCCGGTTGGAAGCGACGCGCGAATTCGTCGAGGCGAGGGCGCGGGTCGGCAATTTTTACGTCAACCGCAACCAGATCGGCGCGGTCGTCGAAAGCCAGCCCTTCGGCGGCGAGGGGATGTCGGGCAGTGGCCCCAAGGCGGGCGGCCCGCATTACGTCGCGCGCTTTGCGACCGAGCGCGTGGTCTGCATCGACACCACGGCGGCGGGCGGCAATGCAACGCTGCTCGCATCGCTCTGACGCGCCTTTTCATTGAAGGTTCAAACACGAACGGGTTAGGACGCGCATCATGCGTATCCTGACCCAGTTCGTTCTCGCCCTGACCGCCCTTTTCTGGGCCGCCGCCGCGCAAGCCGAGGTGCGGGTGACCTTCCACAGCTTCGACGGGTCGGTGCTGTTCGGGCGCTATCCCCACACCTTCATCTCGATGGAAGGGACGCTGGATGACGGCACCCCGGTAAAGGAGAATTACGGCTTCTCCGCCAAGAGCGCTGGGCCCGCCGTGCTCGCCGGGCCGGTCAAACACATCGTGATGACCGAGAAGGACAAATACGTCCGCTCCACCAACCGCCATTTCACTGTGACGGTGGACGATGCCAAATATCACGACATCCGGCGCGAGGTCTTCCGCTGGCGCGACGCGCCGGGCAAATATTACGATCTCGACACGCGCAATTGCATCCATTTCGTCGGGGCGATCGCCGAGATGGTGGGGGTCCGTGTCGACTATCCGAAGAACATGCTGCGCCGCCCCAAGGCCTGGCTCAATCACGTCACCGCGATGAACCCCCAACTGGGTGCCGCCCAGATCGACTGAGGGTAACTGATGGCCGGCGCTTGCCCGCCGGCCTAGCATGGGCGATCACGCCTACATGGCGATTCTCTCCGACAAATGGATCCGCGACAAGGCGCTGAACGAGGGCATGATCGAACCCTTCGTCGAAGCGCAACGGCGCGACGGCTGTATATCCTACGGGCTCAGCTCGTTCGGTTACGATGCGCGCGTCGCGCCCGAATTCAAGATTTTCACCAATGTCGACAGCGCGGTGGTCGATCCCAAGGATTTCGCCGCCAACAGCTTCGTCGATCGCGAAACCGATGTCTGCGTGATCCCGCCAAACAGCTTTGCGCTCGCCCGCACGGTCGAATATTTCCGCGTGCCCGAAGACGTGCTGGTCATCTGCCTCGGCAAGAGCACCTATGCGCGTTGTGGGATCATCGTGAACGTCACCCCGCTGGAGCCGGGCTGGGAAGGGCATGTGACGCTCGAATTTTCGAACACCACGCCGCTGCCTGCGAAGATCTACGCCAATGAAGGCGCGTGCCAGTTCCTGTTCCTGCAGGGCAACGAACGGCCTGAAGTCACTTACAGCGACCGGGCGGGCAAATATATGGGCCAGCGCGGGGTGACGTTGCCGAGGCTTTGACTCGAAAGCTCCCCGCGCGCATTCAGGCGCTACAGGGAGAACGATGATGAGCAAATCCGCACGCGAATTCGATATCGTGGTCTATGGGGCGACCGGTTACACGGGCCGCCTCGTCGCCGAACATTTCGTCCGCGAATATGGGAGCGCCGCCGATGCGCCGAAATGGGCGATGGCGGGCCGAGATCCGGGCAAGCTGGAACGGGTGCGCGACGAGATCGGTGCGCCGTCCTCCACCCCTCTGATTGTCGCCGATGCGGAGGACACCGCCTCGCTCGATGCGATGTGCGAGCGCACGAGCGTGTTGCTCTCCACGGTCGGCCCCTACCAGCTCTACGGCGATGCCCTCGTCGCCGCCTGCGTCAAAGCGGGCACCGATTATGCCGATCTTTGCGGCGAACCGGCCTGGATGCACGAACAGATCGCGCTCCATCACGAAGCCGCCAAGAAGACAGGCGCGCGCATCTGCTTTTCGAGCGGGTTCGATTCGATTCCCTTCGATCTCGGCGTGCTGATGCTCCAGAAGGAAGGCAAGGCACAGAACGGCAGTCCCGCGCCGCGTGTGAAAGGCCGGGTGCGCGCGATGCAGGGGACGTTTTCGGGCGGGACCGCCGCCAGCCTCGGTGCGACCATGAAGGCGGCGGCGAAGAAGCCATCCCTGATCAAGATCCTCAACGATCCCTTCGCCCTGACGCCCGGTTTCGAAGGGCCGGACCAGCCCAACGGCTTGATCCCGCATTACGAGGACGAGCTGGGCAAATGGGCCGCGCCCTTCATCATGGCCTCGATCAATACGAAGAACGTCCACCGCACCAATTACCTGCGCGGCCATCCCTACGGAAAAGACTTCCGTTACGATGAGATGATGCTGACCAGCCCCGGCGAGGCAGGCAAGGCCGCCGCCGATGCGGTGACCAAAATGCTCAAGAACCCCTTCGGCGCGAAGCCGCCCAAACCCGGCGAGGGCCCGAGTGCCGAAGAACGCGAGAACGGCCATTACGATCTCGTCTTCGTGGGCGAATGGCCCGATGGGAAGCGGATGCATTACGCGGTCAAGGGCCGTTACGATCCGGGTTACGGATCGACCAGCCGGATGCTGGGCGAGACCGGCATGGCCTTGCTGCAATGCGACGAGCCTGGCGGAGTCGGGACGCCGGGCAGTTTCCTGGGCGAAGCGCTCGTCGAGCGCCTGCGCGAACACGCCGCGCTCACTTTCCAGTTGGAGAAAGGTTGAGCGCGGTGCCATGATCCGTCCCTGACCAAACGGGGAGAGACTTCATGGCTACCATCGCGGCGATCGCCGGGCGAATCTGTATCGCGCTGCTGTTCATTCTGGCCGGCCTCAACAAGGTGATGGATCCGGCCTCGACCGCCGAATACATCACGGCGCAGACGACCCTTCCCGGCAGCCTCGCTATGCCGACCGGCGTGTTCGAGATCGTTGCCGGGCTGATCCTGGCGAGCGGGTTCATGACGCGGCTGGCCGCCGTGGTTCTCGCCGGCTTTACCGCGATCACGATCGTGCTGTTCCATTACCAGGTCACCGACCCGGCCCAGGCGCAGGCGGCGCTCAAGAACCTTGCCGTGATCGGCGGGTTGCTGATGGTGTTCGCCTATGGCCAGGTGCGCGGCAGGATCGGCACGGTGGCCGAACGCGACAAGCGGATGGAAGCGGAATTGAAAGCGGCTCGCGCCGAAGGTCGGGCGGAAGGCGCGGTCGAGCGTCCGACCGACTGAGAGCGATAGAAACCCGGCGCCGCCTTTCCGATCGGGATTGGCGTTGCCGGGTTTTCCGACCGGCTATCGTCAGAAGCTGGCGAGCAGGCTGACTTTGAAATTGCGGCCTGCCAGCGGCACGAAATCCTTCGTGAAGCTGGCATGGCGGCGCCCGGTGACGTCGAAGATATTGTCCGCCTTCACCATCACGCGCACCAGATCGTTTCCGCGCAAGGGGCTGAAGGCCAGCGAGGCGTTGACGAAGGTGAAATCGTCGGTGGTCGTCTCGAACGGCGCGATCTCGTCCTGTTCGCCGAAATACTGCACCTCGACCCGACCGTCGATCCCGGCAAAACCTGCATCGAGGGCGGCAAGGGCGCTGAATGGCGGGATGCGCGGCAGCGGGGTGCCGTCGTCGAGCTTGGCCTCGATATACGATCCGCGCAGATCGGCGCCGAGCGTGAAGCGGTCGGACTGGACCAGCGGCAGTTTCACCTCGCCTTCGATCCCGAAATAGTCGGCATCGGACTGGAGATACTGGAAGACCGGCAGATCGTCTTCTTCCGCGCCGGTGGCTTGCAGGAAGATGTAGTCGTCGAACCAGTTCTGGAACACCGAGACCGATACCGTCGCCGGGCCGACCTCGCCGCGCACGAAGCCTTCGAGGCCCCAGGCGCTTTCCTTGGTCAGATCGACATTGCCGATCTCGAAGGCCTGCGTGGCGATGTGGGGGCCGTTGGCGAACAATTCCTCGCCGCCCGGTGCGCGCTCGGCCCGCGATCCGGTGATGCCGATGCGAAGGCGGTCGTCGCCGCCCGGCTCGTAGACCAGCGACAGCGCGCCCGAGAACAGGTCGAAATCGCGTTCGACGCCCAGCGGGACCGATTCGATATTCGCCATTTCGTAGCGCGCGGCGCCTTCGATCTGGAAAAAGTCGAGATCGTATTCCTGGAGCGCGAAGATCGCGAACTGATCGGTGCGGTTGGGCGCGACGAAGGCCTCGTCCCCGATCGCTTCGAAATCGCGGTAGTAATACTGGACGCCCAGCGTTCCGCCGAGGCGGCCGCTGTCGTTCTGAACCAGCTCGGCGCGCGCCTCGATGCCAGCGACGTCGAACACGGTGCCGACCTCGTCCCCTTCGAATTCGGTGTGGGTATAGTCCGAATAGCCGACCCGCGTTCGCAGCATCGAGAAGAAGCCGTCACCGAGTGCGAGTTCGCCGCGCATGTCGGCGCGAAATTGCTTGAGCCCGATCGATACCTGCTCTTCGCCGCCTTCTTCTTCGCCTTCCTCGCCCCCTTCATCGCCATGCGCATGGCCGGTGCCCGGACGGCCCGGAACACCATAGGCGCTGTCGTAATAGCCTGCCGAAAAGCCCAGATTGCTCTCGCCCGCGAACAGGGTGAGGCCGCCATTCACCGAATAGGTTTCGGTATAACTGTTGGGGAGGATGCCGCGCTGGTCGGCGGCTTCCTGCAATTCGGCTGCTTCTTCGAGATTACCTTCGGCGGTCTCTTCTGCGACATCGGCGAGGATGTCCGCGCGTAAGGCGGGCGACAACGTGAAGCCGGGCACCTCCAGGTCATTGGTGTTGCGATACGACCCGTCGACATGGGCGACGAAATACTCGCCCAGAGGCAAATCGAGCGAGGCGGCCCCGCTTCTCAGATCATAGGCGGTGTCGGCTTCGGCCAGGACGTCGAGATGGAAGGGTTCGTTGAGGCGGCGGGTCGGGATGCGCTTGTCGATGATGTTCACCGCACCGCCGATGGCCTGGCTCCCGTAGAGAAGGACCGCGGGGCCGCGCAGGATTTCGATCCGCTCGGCAGTCAGCGGCTCTACCGAGACGGCGTGGTCGGCGGAGGTGTTCGACACGTCGATCGCGCCGATTCCGTCGATCAGCACCTTGACCCGCTCGCCTTCGAAGCCGCGCAGCACCGGGCGCGAGGCACCGGGCGAGAAGCTGGTGGCGGACACGCCCGGCTGCTTTGCGAGGATTTCGCCGATCTGGCCATTCATCTCGCGCTGCAATTCGCGCCCTTCGACAAGCGACGTGCCGGCGAGTACGTCGAGCTGTTCCAGGCCGGGCGCGGTCACGACGATGACGCCGTCGGGACCGACTTGGCGATTGTGAAGATCGTCCTCGCCAGCGGACCGGGCACTGTCGGTATCGGCCGAGGCCGGCTGTGCCTGTGTCTGTGTCTGTGTCTGTGCCTGCGCGAAGCTGGGCGTGGCGGCGAGAGCGAAAGCGAGCGCGGCGAGCGAAGACGCGGCGCGGAGTGGCGAGTGGTTTGAACGATACAACATATCGCGCGCCATTAGCGATCCGAACGCGCGGTGCAAGCCTTGTTTCGCCCAAAGGAGATCGGACGGTGACGAACGGCATGGCTTGCGAGTCCCGACCTGCACGGCAATCGAAATTTCTTGCGCCCCGACCGCGTCGCGCCATAGCTGGCGACCACGGGAGGGACTTGGAATGACATCTGACAGTGGGCGTTCCGCGCGCCTTATCTGGAGCCTGCGCGTTCTCGGCCCGATCGCTGCGCTTGTCGTCTGGCTGGCGCTGGGCGGATCGCAGGGCCTTCCGCCGGACGCTCGCTTCGTCGCTGCGATTGCCACGCTGATGGCGATCTGGTGGATGACCGAGGCGATACCGCTTGCGGCGACCTCGCTCCTGCCCATCGTGCTCATCCCCGCTCTTACTGCGATCACCGTGGGAGAGGCGACGGCGCCCTATGCCAGTTCGATCGTCTTCCTGTTTCTGGGCGGCTTCCTGATCGCGATCGCCATGGAAAAATGGCAGCTGCATCACCGCATCGCCCTGCTTACGCTCGAGCGCGTGGGCGCCGAACCGCGTCGGATCGTGCTGGGGATGATGCTGGCGACCGGGTTTCTCTCGATGTGGGTGTCGAACACGGCGACGACGCTGATGATGCTGCCGATCGGCCTGTCCCTTCTCGCCCTGCTGGTCGAAAAGAGTGCCGCCGTCGAAGGGGCGCCGCTGGAGAGCCACGAAGATATCGCCGCGCTGCCAGACGAGAATATTCGCCGGTTCGGCGTCTGCCTGATGCTCGCCATCGCCTGGGCGGCCAGTATCGGCGGGCTCGGCACGCTGCTCGGCAGTCCGCCCAACGCCATCGTCGCTGGCTATGCCGCGGACGAATTGGAACGCGACATCGGCTTTCTGGAATGGATGATGATCGGCGCGCCGCTGGCGCTCGTTTTCATCCTCGTTTCCTGGGTGCTGATGACACGCTTCCTCTACAGCTTCTCGCTCGCCGAAATACCCGGCGGGCGAGCGATGATCGCAGACGAGATCCGCAAGCTCGGTCCGATGGGTCAGGGCGAGCGCGCGGTCCTGTTCGTGTTCTGCGCGGCGGCGTTCCTGTGGATCGTGCCGGGTATCCTTGCCGATATCCCCTCCATCGCCGCCACCGCCCCCTGGCTGGGCGAATTGGACGACACCGCGATCGCCATCGGGGCGGGTATCGCGCTGTTCCTCATCCCTGCACGCGGACGGACCGAGATGGTGCTGGACTGGCGCGATGCCGAGAACGGCCTGCCATGGGGCGTGCTTCTGCTGTTCGGCGGCGGCCTGAGCCTTGCCAGCGCGGTTGCGGCAACCGGGCTCGACGGATGGTTCGGCGCGCAGGTCGCGGGACTTGAGGCGCTGCCCACGATCCTACTGGTCGCAGCTGTGGTGACGCTTACCATCTTCCTCACCGAAGTGACCAGCAACACCGCCACCGCCGCCACCTTCGTTCCGATCCTGGGAGGCGTGGCGGCGGGCATCGGAATGGACCAGATGAGCCTGCTGATCCCGGTCGCGCTGGCCGCGACCTGCGCTTTCATGCTGCCGGTCGGCACGCCCCCCAATGCCATCGTGTTCGGCACCGGATCGGTCACGATCGCGCAGATGGCCAAGGGCGGCATCTGGCTGAACGTCGTCGGCATCCTGCTCATCACAGGCTTCTGCTACCTGCTGGGCGGCTGGGCGATGGGGCTGATCTATTAGAGGCGCAAACGGCGGAACGGCGCGCGCCGGGCCCCGAAGGGCTGCGCCGATATCATCCGAATGTTTTGGAAATGGAGCGGGCGAGGCGATTCGAACGCCCGACCCCAACCTTGGCAACTATTTATATAGAGTGCTCATACCGGCCTAATAAGTATCGTTGATCACTCGAGGAAGGATATTTTTGTATCAAGTCATCCTTACCGATCTCATGCAATCTTATGTTCGAGTTACCCGAAACAATACCCCAGTCCGCTTTTGGGTTGTGCTCAAAAATAAATCTGCGATCCGTTTTGATCATAAGTGAAAACATGTGATATCGCCTGAGACATCTACTGTAATTTGGTTCGCCTGCCATAGCTATTGCAGCTGACTTCCTAACTGCATTATCACGATTGCTTTCCTAATCAAGGGAAGCAGAAATGGCTCAGCACCGCTTTACCGACAGATGGCTCCAGTCTCCCTATCTCGCGCCTACCCATGGTCGGTTGGAATTTACGGACGAACTGTGCCCTTGCTTGCAGCTTAGGGTTACCAAGCGTGGCACCAAAACTTTCTCTGCGATGGTCCGAACCGGGGGGCGCCTGGAGCGTCCTACAATTGGTCGTTACCCATCGGTGACTCTCCATGAGGCTCGTTCAGCAACCTTAGCACTGTTACGCAACGCTGCGGCTGGACTAACGCCCAGGGAGCCCACCACAGCGCATCGAACGCCACTCACTTATGCCGGATTGGTAGAGCTTTACACGGAGCGGCATCTGAAGCCCAACGCTCGCTCCTGGAGAAATATCAGTAGAGCATTGGATCACCGCGCCCTCCGGCGTTTACGAACACGGCCTGTCGAAACCGTCACCAAGCGCGAGATAATCGAGGTAATCGACGGAATTATGGCCGGGGGCAAACCTCAGGCTGCAGTGAACCTGCTGCGATATCTGAAAATGGTCTTCAATTGGGCGGTGGATCGCGACATTCTGGAGGTTAACCCATGTGAGCGAATCCGGCCCCCTGCCAAAACTGTGGAGCGTGATAGGGTTCTATCGGACCAGGAAATTGCTGCCGTTTGGGACGCCACTTATCAACTGCCCAGCCCGTACGGTGAGATGTACCGAGTGTTCTTTCTAACCGGTCAGCGCCGTAGCGAGGTTTCGACAATCCGTTGGGGCGAAATTGTTGGCGAGATTTGGACAATTCCTCGTGAAAAGGTGAAGAAAGACCGGCCCCATACCGTGCCGCTGACAAAAAGCGTCCAGGCTATTCTCGCTGAACTAGCCCGAAGGCCGCGCTTCGAGGATGACGGCTATGTCTTCAGCACAACCGGCGGGAAATCACCTAGCAGCAATTTCGCCAAGGTGAAGCGTCAGCTCGATCAGCTTTCCGACACCAGCGGCTGGACCATTCACGACATCCGCCGCACGGTGCGCAGCAAGCTTGCCGAGTTAGGTGTACCGCGCGAGGTTGCCCGCAAAGTCTTGAACCATGAAGACGGCAAGGTGGATCGGATATATAACCGGCACGAGTACCTGGTCGAGAAGCGAGAGGCATTGGAGAAATGGGAGATGATGCTTCTGAACCTGTAATTACACGCCCCTCTCTCGAAGGAACACTGCTCTCCGAAACGTTTGAAGCGATCGCTGGCTTCTATAAGCTCAAGAACGCCGATGCCTTTGACGATCTAACGGAATATCTGGTGGCCCTCTCTTGCCGCGATCAGGAAGGGGAAGAGTATCGCCCTTTCAGTGACCCAGAAGCAGCAGCTTCGACATCCAGGCGCAGCGACGGTCACGCAATTGCCCTCCGGCTGCGTGATCACGCAACCCAAGCTTTGAAAATCATCAATGCCATCGACGAGGACTTGAAGCGTTTCGACGCCGTAGTGAATCTCCATCCCCCTTTGCTCGAAGCCATCTTCGATCTGGATCTTGGAGATCCGAAGGATCTGACCGTTCCCCCTGAAATTGGCAGCCTGTTGCAGTTTTTCGGCGCAGCTGATTTCAAAGGAGTCGAGCTAGCCTTGTCTCAACTAGAGGCAATACCGGTGCGCAATAAACTTTTGAAAGGTCCGATGCCGAATGTGACTTTAAGGCGCGCGGTCGCTGCTTGTCGACATTACTGGCGCGGGACGGAAGGTCACTCTTGGTCGATGTCATCTTTGAAGGAGAAGGCGGTTCGAGATGAGAATAATCGCCAATTCCTCCAAGGCAAATGCGAGGGGTTCGTTTCGGACATTCTTACCCAATGCGGGATCGTCTTTGGGCTGCATGAGCTCTGCAGTGCCTGGAGTGCCGTCGACAAGTCGTGATCGAAGCTCTCTCGGACGGGGGCCGCTCAGCAGCAAAAGTTTCCTCAACGATCCCGGCATTCTCTTGCCGCTCAAACTTTCGTAATCTTGGGCGCATCGCTGTAGCTGGTCTGTCACCAATTCCGGCAGTTCGGAGAAGTGACATGACCGATCAGGGATCGATCTCAAACACCGCAAGCAACCGGCTTCTCGACATTCGCGAAGTGCAGCGCCTAAATAGCCTGTCGAGAGCCTCGATCTACCGAGGCGTTGCAGCTGGCACCTTCCCTAAGCCAATCCAACTGACGCCCGCTGGGCGCCGCGTGGCCTGGCGCGAGGCAGACGTCCAAGCTTGGCTTCGCGATCCGCTCGGCTGGCACAGCACCAGCGACTGAGCTTGGTCTCCGGCAGTCGGTCGGAGATCCCTTTCACCCACATTCGAATGAAACGCACGTCCAGCGGTGAGCTGGCGGCGGGAGAACACGTCATGAACAATTCAACAAACAGTGATATTCAAACTCTTACAGTGCAGGCTCGCATCGAACTCGGTCGTAGCGGCGGTGCAGTTACCGATGGCGCGATTGTACCCTTTCCCACTGGATGGGCGGGAGCAGATATCCTTCAAGTTCTTCAGGGAAAGGAGCGCAAAAAGATTGATCGCTTTCTTGCGGCTGGATTTCAGCCGACCGTCTACGAGTATAAATCTGCTGAAGGCGAGATAATCCAGGCAGTGCTCCGTTTTGATCACGCCTCCGAGCCCAAAGAAATTCGCCCCCTTCGCTATTATGGGAAGGACAAGCATGGCCTGCCTCTGTTCGGCTTCTCCGCCATCGATGGGCAACGCCCTTTGTATAATCTGCATGAGCTTGCCGAGCGCCCCAATTCGTCCGTGCTGGTCGTCGAGGGAGAGAAGGCGGCGGAGGCCGCCCAAATCCTCTTCCCCGATTACGTTGTGGTGACCTGGATGTCTGGCGCTGCAAGCGTTCGGCGTACCGACCTCACCCCGCTTGAAGGTCGGCAGGTCGTTATTTGGCCGGACAACGACATCGCCGGCCGCAAGGCGAGCCGACTGCTTGCGGCACTTGCGCTCAGGGTTGGCGCGGAAGCAGCGGCATTTGTCGATGTGCCAGCTGAGTTCGACGAGAAATGGGACTTGGCCGATGAAGTGCCCGTTGAGTTGCGCGAGAAATACCCGCTGCGACATTTGCTTGAAACCGCCCGCACCTTGTCGCCAGCCGAGCTAGAGCAAGGGTCTTCAGACGCTCGTAACAAGGCTGCACAAAGCCGCATTCTTGGACACCCGGTTGGCTATTCCAAAGTCGACAAAGAAGCAGTGGCGGACGCGCTCACGGAATTGGACGCGGGTATGAGCCGCTTAGAGTGGGTCCAGATTGCCCGATGCCTTTACCATGCCTTCGGAGCAGATGGGCTCTCGCTCTTTGATACTTGGTCCAGAACCAGCGAGGACAAGTACAAGGCGGGCGAGCCTGACTCGTTATGGGTCAGTTTCACCGCTGAGCAGGCGCCCTTCAAGGGTCCTGCGCTTGCGTGGCTCCTGCGGAAGGTTTGCGACCGCACGCGTGAGGATGGCAAGAACTTCGAGCTTGATAAAGAAGCGTTCGTCCGAGCTAGCATTGAGGAGATCAACGAGAACCACGCAGTCGTAACGCGCGGTGCAAAGACCGTCGTGATCTGGGAGCAGTACGATCCTCGGATTATGCGGTTCTCCCTCACGTTCTTGAAGAAATCTGACTTTGTCGAAAAGCTGGTTTGGAAGATTTCGCTTCCTCTGGGCGAGGACGACAGGCCGCGCAAAAACAAAAGCATGCCTTTGGGCAGGCTGTGGTTCGAATCCGGGCTACGTCGGCAATACGACGCCATCTATTTTGCACCTGGGCGTAAGCTGGGCCGGAATGAGCTGAATACGTGGACAGGCTTTGCGGTGGAGCCTGTCGCCAATCCGGAGGGTTGGTCCAAACTCAAGGACCACCTGTTCCACAACGTCGCACAAGAAGACGAGACCGGATATGAGTACATATTCAATTGGATGGCCTTCGGAGTGCAGCGGTTGGAACGGCCCGTTGGCACAGCGCTGGTGTTCCAAGGCGCGAAAGGTGCCGGGAAAAGCATTATCACCGTTCTGTTTGGACATCTGTTTGGCAGCCACGTGTGGATCACGTCTATCGCGGATGACTTTGTATCCAAGTTCAATGCCCAGCTCGAATCAACGCTTTTGCTGGGTGTCGAAGAAGCATTCGCACCACAGAACCGCGCCGCCGACGGCACGCTGAAGGACCTGATTACTGCGCACACGCTTCGATACGAGGAGAAGTTTTTTAGCGCATGGCGTGGGCCGAGCCATTTGAGGATCATTATGACCTCTAACAACGATCAAGTAGTCCGTGCAGACGGTTCAGATCGTCGGTACGCGGTTTTTGAAGTCATAAATCCGCACCAGGGCGACCCCGACTCCCGGAGACGGTATTTTGGCGAGCTTGTCGAACAGATGGAGAATGGAGGTTACGAGGCAATGCTCGGTGAGCTGTTGGCCAGGGACATATCTGGATGGAACCCCGAGGCCATTCCGGAGACCGAAGCGTTGCGAAGACAAAAGCGATTGAACCTTTCCAACGACCCGGTGATGGCGTGGTACTACTCGCGCTTGGAGGATGGGATCGACATCTTATCCGAGGAAACCGGCCAAGGGAGTTACCCTTGGAGAGAATCAGAAGTACAATGGGTACCGGTGCAGGCAGTGATTGCAGACTATACCGCCTTCGCCAAAAGGCATGGTCATCGGGGCGACGATCAGCGGATCAAGAACAAGTTAGCCCGCTATATGCCATCGGGCTTTGAGAGTAAGCCCAGGAGAGAGGAGCAAATTAATGGACCGCGACAGGTGAGATGCTATCCTTTTCCGCCGTTAGAAGAAGCTCGCCGCTTATTCGTAGAAAAAAGCGGGTTCGAGATCCCAAATTAGGTAGGTCTGTTACGCTAATACGTTAGTACCCCATTTACATACGTGCAAAATTTTGCTGGTATTTTTTGTATTGAGTATTTTGCGGGCTATCTAACGTACTAGCGTAACGGCTCGCCGTTCCTAGCTAGTGGCGGGGTGGTAACGCAGGTCGGTTTTTAGAGCTTCACAGCGGAGGAAGATTGATTTTTCGATCGCAAGTTGCGGTCAAGACTAGATCGTAATTCCGAGCAGCGACATAGCCGCTCACATCACCCGACTTGAGCCTCCTCCAGCCAAATTTGCGTCGTTTACGACATCACCCCCATGGGAAAACCTCGGCTGGTGCACACGGCAGGCGTGGTGAAGCTTAGGTTTGGCCGATAAAGCCTTGAGACCAGCTGACGCAGCTTGATCGATTAGGTCAGCTTTGCGCACTGATCCCTATCATTGCGACAATCGCCGTTTTCTCTCAAAATCGGTTAAAAAGGCCGCATGCATTCATGGCCGCTTTGTGTCGAGGCAGGCCTGTCCGCGCCTTTTCTTCTCTATAGCCAATCCCGGCCATGTGGAATGGTGAACCCTTTCCTAGTCTTCTTGATCTCATCCGTTCGATAAGAACGCGCTAATACGCTCGGCTCGTGGACGAATGGGTCACACCCACTGACTACGCGGAGAAAACTATGGCGCGCACCCGATGCGCTGCGCCAAGGCGGCGATGTTCGTCAGGACCACCGTACACCTACGCGCGCTTCAGATTCTGCTGGGTAACCCTAGATCGAACACATTTTTCGCTATCTAAGCGTCGATATCGAGACCGCGTGTATCTTCGCCGAACGCATCGGAATTTGATCATCGAGGCTGGCCAGCGCATCGGCGATACGAATGAGAAAAAGATGATAACTTGACATTTCGGAAGAGACTGAGCGGGTAAGAAAGTTGCTCGCGCCGGATACGGAACTATCATGCTCGGACAGGCGTTCCAGTCTTGTTCTCCGCGACTCCAAATGTTAGGCATCCCGCAAACGAAACGCGAAGGAGGGTTAGCATGTCAGATGGCTCAGGTCCGTCAGTTGTCGATTTATTTTGTGGGGCCGGTGGCCTGAGTGAGGGGTTGAGGCAGGCTGGCTTTTGTCCGAGGGTAGGGATTGATTTCGACAAGCACGCCGCGGCTACGTATCGGCATAACCATCCGGGCGTCCCTGTTATCGAAAAGGATATCTCCACTGTTACCGGTGCGGAGATCCTTGAGCTGTCGAGAGCCGATCGGATCGACTTAGTCGCAGGCGGGCCGAGCTGCCAAGGATTCAGCACTCACGGCAAGCGGATGCAGGACGATCCGCGCAACTTCCTGTTTAAGCACTTTGTGAGACTGGTCGATGAGCTTCGGCCGCGCATGTTTTTGATGGAGAACGTCAGGGGCATGCTCACATACAACAAAGGCGCGTTCCGACGTCAGATCGAAGCAGCGTTCGAAGAGATCGGTTATCGCTCGAATTTCGCTCAAGTTGTCGCTGCTGATTACGGGGTTCCTCAGCTCCGACATCGCATCCTTTTTATGGGCACTTGCGATGACAACATCCCCCTCACCTTTCCGCAGCCGACGCACGGAGAAAGTGCCGAAGGGTTGCGTCCGTACGTCACAGTAGAGCAAGCGATTGGCGATTTGCCCTCTATTGGGAAGGACTATACACGAGAGAGCCGCCCCTATCATACACCACCGCAAGGGCCTTATCAGGTTTATTGTAGGTCAGGCGCTCCCACTGAAGTTTCGATGCACGTCGGCCGTCCGCTATCGGCTCAAGCGTCAAAACTCGCGAAGTTCATCGGCCAGGGTGAGGGCCTGCGCGCCGTGCCAGTGAATCATCTGCCTGACCGCTTCAAACGCATGCGGAGGATCTCCAATGGTGAACTTCGCAGGGATTGCACCACATTATATCACCGCCTCTCCACCGAGAGACCTTCGTATACCATCACCTGCAACTACAAGAATGTCGCCTCTGGTCCTTTTTTGCATCCGAATGAGGATCGATCGATCTCCCATAGAGAGGCTGCACGTTTTATGTCCTATCCAGACCGATACGAGTTTGTAGGAGCGGCGATTCCTCGGCAGATTGGCAATTCCGTGCCTCCATTACTGGCCCGAGCCATCGGGGCGCATATCATCGAGAATCTAAGGGATGACCTTCGGCCGGAGCAGCAGTACCAAGTGGCATGATGCAAAAGATACGCGCTGACCGAGTCTCCCTCGCTCTGACAAATCTGGCCGATTGGAAGAGTCGCGTTCATGCGCAGGGGTCAACGCATTTGTTCCCTCTTTTGGCGCTGCTGAGCAGTGGAGTGGGGACAGCAGACCAACCAATCCAATTTAACGAGACGCCCAACGAATTCGATTTCTGGGACAAATATTTTCGATTGAAAAAGGCGGAAGCGGGTAAGCCCTACTTCAATCCTGTCACGCTTCGGTTCGCGGAAGAAGGTTTCCCGCACTCCAATTCGGCGACCATTAGAAAGAACACTTTCGCTGGAAAATGGAAGGGCGCCATTGTCACTCGTGTCGACGATAAAGAGGAATGGGAGCTAGCAGAAAATTATGCGGAGATTTTCCGAGACAAGGTCCTAAGCAAGGGAGGAGCGAGCTCCCGCGTGCCAGTGGTTGACGTCGCGGCGCTCCTATTTCGCGGAGAGGAGTTTGCGGACAATGCGACCGCTCGAACCCTTGAGGCAAGGTTTCGAGCAGAGTTCCCTCAACGCGATCAAGATTACGAGCGCATTTTCGTCTTCCACGATGAAGAAAGCGAACGCATCTTCGCAGATTCTCAAACGGATCAGGATTACGAAACTGCAATCATTGGGTCTCTTGTGCAGGATGTGCGGACCGCCGCCGGCATTGCATCGCTTCCGGAATATCCGGGAGAGATGGACCTCGACGACCCAATCCTCACGGAAGTGCAGAAGCTACTGCGTTTCGGAACCTCGGGGATTATCTTTTCCGGCACCCCCGGAACGGGTAAATCTTACTATGCCAAACGCATTGCAAAGCATTTGGTGGAAGAGCCGGACCGCGACATCTTCCGCGTCCAGTTCCACCCGAGTTATGGATATGAGGATTTTGTCGAAGGGTATCGGCCCAACGAGGAAGCGCGCTCCGGTTACCAGGTTGTAGGTAAAATATTTTTGGAGGCGTGCACGCGAGCTGACGCCATAAGCAACATGGGACGCTTGGTCGTGGTCATCGTGGATGAAATAAACCGAGGCGACCCGGCTCGTGTCTTCGGAGAATTGCTGACCTACATCGAGCAGGATTACCGTGAAGAAATTTTTCAATTACCATTCTCCGGAAAGCCGCATCACATTCCGAAAAATCTAATTCTGCTCGGAACTATGAATCCGTATGACCGCAGTATCGCACAAGCGGATGCGGCGTTCGTTCGCCGTTTTGATCATATTCACGTGGAGCCTTCTCGCGAGATTGTGGAGCTTTTGCTCGAGGATGCGAAGGGTTTCGATCCTGAGCAAGTTGGTTTGATCGGAGATTGGTTTGACGCCATCCAGCGGCTCCTGCCATTCGGTCTTGGCCACAGCTATTTCGCTCGGGTGGCGTCGATTGACGATCTGCTCTTAGTCTGGCGATATCGGCTCAGACACGCGGCCGAGATCGCTCTCGCCCTGAGTAATCAAGGCGATATCGAGAACCTTGAACGCAGTTTTCAGGCCTTGATCAGACGCCTCGAAGGCGCGGCGGATGAAAACTGAAATCATCGAGTGTGAAGAGTTCAGCGAAGTCAGTGTCCGTCTAGCGGCGCTTATGCGCGAGGGCGAACTCCAAATCGATCCGCGGATTGTGGCGAAAGGCTACCTATCGGCCTCCTTCAAGCGTGGTCAGGTAGTCCTGCGAACTACTAAATTCGTGGGCCTCATCCCGCTCACACCGCAAATCTCAGTTCGCGTCGTTCCACGCGCCAGCATCAGCAATCTTTCACTCATGTTAGCCCGATCGCAGAGGGCGCCTACCGCGATCGCTGGCTTTGCACGCGGGTACGATTCGAAGTTTATTCGGGTCAGCAACGTCGAGAGAATTTTCGGTCGGTCTCTGGCAGAACAAAGCGCGGCTTTGAGCAAGCGAGGACTCATCAAACGCTACGAACGACCAGTCACCAAAGTGCCCTGGCGAGGTCGCTTTCTGGCTGCCGAAACGGTGCGCCGTCACGCATCGAAAGGCATCCGATATCGTCACGAATTTGATCAGACTGTGCTTACCGATTGGACGATCGACAACTTTGCGATCAAGGAAGCGTTGCGACTAGTCGTTGAGTGGTACCGGCGTAATGAGCGCCGCTCGGATGTGCTAGGCGAGGCGATGCAAGCCTACGCGGTCTTCGACAGCATTCCTGCGTGGCCATCCAGCCGGTATGATTTGATGGCGGAACTGGCAAACCTGCTCGCGGGACAAGCTAGTGTGCGCCCTGATTATGCCGATGCCCTCTGGTCAGCCTATGCTGTACTAAGCGGGGAGATTCCCGATGTAGATGCGAGCGGAAGACTCAGGCTGGACTCATTGATCATCGACGTCTCGGAAGTTTTTGAAGCCTACTTGCGCCGTGAGCTTTCTGACGGGCTAAAGCGCGAGGGTTACAAGATTTATGATGGGTGGAAAAGGCCTCACCCCTTCTTCTCAGATGGTGGAAAGTACAGCGTACACCCGGACATGATCATCCAACGCGATGGCGTTGCACGCGCCATCCTCGACGCTAAGTATAAGCCAGAGATCAGCGAGCAAGACCGCTACGAGGTGTTGTCGTTTATGGACGTAATGGGCTTGGACGTCGGCGGCTTTGTATCCCCCACTACGGGAAACGAAGGGTCGCGGTTTATGGGTACTACATCCTCCGGTAAGCGCCTCCACAATCTTAGGTTTGACCTCGCTTCAATTGACCCTGAGGCCGAGATCGGGAAGTATGTCGAAAACGTCAGAAGAATGCTGCAGCGGCGCCAGGACTTCTTGTGATTGGTGGACAGAGGTGACCCTTGCTATCGCTTGAGCGCCTACTTCGAAGCGGTCCAGAGCCGTCGCCTTCAACAACGCGTGCGATGTCAAGAGTTCCGAGCCGAAACTCCGCCCCGGAAATTTGCCTTCGCCAAGCTTTATTCGCCCAAGGGTTGCGTTATCGGCTGAACGCCAAGAGCCTCCCCTGCAAGCCTGACATTGTCTTTCCTAGCGCCCGTTTGGCGATCTTCGTGCATGGCTGTTTTTGGCATCAGCATGATATGTGTCCAAAGGCCAGAATGCCGAAAACACGAACCGACTTTTGGGCGGAGAAATTTCGAAGGAATAAGAACCGCGACACCCGAAATATACGCGAATTGCGCGAGGTTGAATGGACTGCTGTGATCGTTTGGGAATGTGAGTTGAAGCGTCCGAACCGACTGGCTGAGATCGTCATGGAAACAGCTACTTTCGTTCGGCGATGAATGCTTGCCAAAGATCAGACCAGTCGTCGCATCGAGACACCTAAATCGGTCAAAAGGAAATACCATTTATCGCTGCGTCTCACCCCTTTGACGAGCCCCTTAGACCAAAGTGCTGACGCAGTTCGTGGGTTAATATCGGGATATGCGGTTCGCTGCACGCCGGGCTCAAATCGTCGGAGAGCATCGCGTTGAGGGGCTGTGAGCGCATCTAATTTAATTCCTTGCAACGTGTTCCCCGCACTTGCCTTTATTATCCCATCGGTTTCCAAGATTAACGCCGAATTGCCGACAGTCGATAGTTTAAAGGTGCCGATCCAAAGGATACGTGGGCGAGCAAACTGATTGGCCGGTCGCAAGCGAGTTTGATACCCAGAACTAGCTATCTGAAGCCTGACTCCCACAAGGAGATTAGATTTGTCGAAAACCGTTGTATCCTCAAGCCCGCTGTGAGCTAGAAATTCCGGGCGAAATCGAGGCTTTTGCTGTCAGAGAACGGTTAAGCAAATGGTTGATCAGACCGCGAATATATGAGACCGGCCTCGTGCCCACCGTACGTAGCAACAAACGGCAACTGTCTAACTTCGAAGCTCCCAAACCGGCAAATCCGCTGTCGGACAAAAGGCAGACCTAGGCGCTCCGTGTGAACCGTAGCAGCTGACACACCAGCCCAAACGGACGTTACGGTTCGTGTGTCAGGCTTTCAGTCCCGGTTGGACGCGATGAGCCACACCCTGTAGGGTCTCGGGCTTATGGTACCTTGAGGCAGTATACTCCCGGGGGAGGTTCCTGGCCTCGGTGACTGCAGCGAAATATTTCGACGTTTGTTTCCTACGGATCGAGTGAGGACCTGCTGGGCGCCCTTTGATATTCGTCCGGTTTGGTTTGAACGGTGCTCAAGGATGCCATTCCGCTTCCGATCCAACAGCGGCCATTCGCGTTTGGCTCGATCACACTTCAACTTCGCGCCCTCAGTCCCGTCATTAATGCCTGGCCGGCAGAGCCTGGAAGCGGCCCTTCGCTGCTTCCACTTGGGGCGAACGTCGGCAGCCGCGAAGAGCATGCTGCCGCCACGGTCTTTAAATCGTGTTTCTACGGCCCAACGGGAAGTGACGCGACACTATTTGCCGAGTTCGACTTTCGGGACGCCCGGCATTGCGCTTTCAATTGTTTTGTAATTGTAACCCTCGCGGGAAAGCGGGGTCTTCATGCCCACGACGGAGCTTTTCGCGGACCGGTACATCCTGTCTAGCAGCTGAGGGAAAAAGCTTTCGCTTGTCATTTCGACAGCACCTTTCATGCTGTAGCCTAAGCTGGATGTGTAATTTTCCAGGCTGCTTTTAACACCCTCTACGGTGTCTTTGGAAACGCAATGCGCCTTGTAGAAACGAATTCCTTTCTCACGGAGCATGGGCCCAACAGCCCAAAGGGGTGCACTAAACCTGTCCCCTTCAGCCGACTCCTTGCTCACCGCCTGAAACTTCAGATCGACAATTGGCGTAACCTGAGGAGGCCTGGGCTGATCGCCATAGTGGATTAGGCACATCACCTTCATGTTGAGGTTGACCGGCTCCGCTCGAAGAGGTGTGCCGACGAAAAGCAGGGCCACTAGCAGGGGAATTGCGAACTTCGAGTTCTTCGGCATTTTTGTCATTATAGAGCCTCTACCGAAAAGTGATGAAAGGGTGTCGGATAGCCGCTGGTTCTTGGCGGGACCGTCCACGTAGCCTCACATTTTCCGTACTACTGCGGTTTCGCAGGCTTCGCCCCGTTGGCGATCGCCTCCCGATATTCTTTCATCTTGCGCTCGTACTCGGCGCGCGAGGCTTTCACGCGGCGGGTTTCCGCTTCGAAGGCCGCAACGTCGCGGGCGTATTTCTCGTCCGCCGCCTTCTTAGCCGCGAGATCGCGCTCGTATTTGGCGACCGCGTCGGCATGGGCCTTGCGCTCGGCGGCGGCGCGCGCTTCGATCTCGGCACGCTTGCGCTCGGTTTCCGCCCAGCGTCGAGCCAGATCCTCCGCCTCGGCCTTTTCGGCAGCCAAGCGTTGGGCTTCCGCTCGCTCCTTGGCCAAACGGTTGGCATCAGGATCGCGGACGCTGCTATCGAGTGCCGCGTTCATAAGCGGCCCGTCGCCCGCCGTCAGGTTGATGAACTCCAGCCCTGCCAGGAATGCTTCGACCTCGCCCTTCGCCGGGCGGGGCCCGACGAGATCGGCGATCCTGCCGATCGAGCGCGTCTGGCCGGTGAAGCAGCCATCGCCGAGCGAGTCTCCGGCGAACTCGTCGTAGAACTTCTGCGAGGCGAAGCGCCGACCGACCACATTGGAGGGATCGCTGGCAAGGTCGAAACGGATCGTGCCGCGCAGGGTGATGGCGGATGGCGAGGGGACCGGCTTGCCCGCCGTGGAAACGGTGGCGAAATCGCTCTTCGTGTAGCTCGGCCCGACCTTCACCGATTTGGGATCGATGGCATAGGCCATGACGATCTCGCCCGAACAGGCGATGAAACGGTAATCGACGCCGATGCTGGCCTGGGTGTAGCCGCCCTTACTACCGGCGCTGGGCCAGCGGGCGATCGCGCTACGGCGTTTGGGAGCAGAAGGTGTTAGATTGGAGACGTTTGCAGTCCGGCGTGGGCCATCCCAATCTTGGGCTCGGTCCCACATTCTCTGGATTTGTGCATCATCAAACGCGACCGTGCAATCCGCGAATTGACGGCCGTCGTTGCGCTTGTAATCGTCCAGCTCGGCGATCTCTTTGCCTGCGGGATCATAACCATGCACGCTTTCACTTATGTCGGCATCAAAGATTGACTGGACAGAGCCTTGAGCAACATTCGAAACTGTCTTCGTAAAATTAGCACCTTGCCCTGAATAATCGTAACAGAAATAAAATCCGTTCGTATCTTTGTCATATTGTTTGGATGAGTCAGCATTTTGGGCCGATGTGGAGAAACTGCAAAATGCGCTCAAGGTTACGCAAAAGGCTATTAGCGTGCGTACGAACATTTCCGTTCTCCACCAATGCAGTATACCCCTTGCGATCTGCTATTAAAAACTATTGCAAGCCGGCACGAAAAGGGCGGCACCTCGCGGCACCGCCCTTCTCAATTACTCCCGGACGAAACCGTTGAGAAGTCAGAAAATCACTTCAGCTCGACGGTGCCGCTGGCGTCTTCGATCTTCTTCTTGATCTCTTCGGCTTTGTCCTTGTCGACGTCGCTGAGCGCCTTGGGCGCGCCTTCGCTTCGCCCTGGTCCAGGCAGGTGATGGCGGGGACTTTACGCTCACCTAGATCTTCTTGCCGTCGTCGCCGGTGAGGAAAGCATCTAGCTCTTTTTTCGACCGTGGCCTTACCGGCACCGCCGCCTCAGGGCAGCTCGTCAGCGAGCCGGGCAGGGAGCCTTGTCGCAGTCTCGTCAGGCGTACCTTGCGCGCTCACCCTCGTTTGCCCATGGCCCTGCCCTCGTTTGTGTCCATATCGCAGCGATTCATACCTACCGTCTCTTGGAGGACCCATTCCATTCCATCCGCGCTCTGACGATAAGCATTCTTGTTAAACCAGCTTGGCCCTGCGGACGTGATCCAGCCCCTGTTCGCTTTCACAAATTCGTTGGCCTCGCGCATGGCTTCTGTATTGGCTTCAGCAGCGGTCTTCTTACCTGTAACTAGGAAATACCGTCGATCGCGCATGCTTCGCGCGATGGCGACGGCCCCGCCGCCGCAGGTGGTATCGTTAGCCAACAAAGTCTCCCACTCACCTCCAATGGCAGCAGCGCGCTCTTGCACTTTCTCAAGTGAGTCTGGCACGTTTTTCTCAGTCGCGAGGTCAGTGAGATCGATCCGCACCATAACGCTGACCTGGGCGGTGGCGGGGCAGGAGATTGGTAAGATCAATGCCAGGGCTAGCATGCGCTTCATAGAGTTGTTCCTTCGATATCGATACGGCGTTCTGCATTATTAGTCTGTAGTCGGCGGACAACGAAACACGCGAAGGTCGGAAACGAACCCATCCTAACTTTTAGGCACGCCGGCTCGCAGACGGGCGAGTCTCTCTTCGAATTTAAACCGGGCGATCATTTTGCGCATTATCGCAGTTAAACCATTGGACCTCGTATCGGGGCTCGTATGCAAAAGGTCCCCTCGTTGATCATATTCGGCAGCGCTTCAGCATAAACACTACTTCAATGTGCAGGAGATGGACGTTAGGCACGCTCTCTGGTTGTCTCAACTTTCCATCTTGGCCCGTCACCAACGATCTTAATGGCCCAACTTCCGTCTTTTGGGAATATGGTAATGGTATTGTTAGCCACAGGCGAGGACTGCTCCGCCTTTCGCAACTCCATCAATGCCATTATGGGCTTGGGATGCGCCAGTATTTCGGCGCAGGAAGCCACTAGGATCGGAGCTTCGACTATGCCCGGATCAATGGCAATATCGTCGATCTCAAGAGCATTCTCCGCGAAGAATTGGCATAGCCTATCTGCAAGCCCTGCATAATCACCACGCGCCACCGGAATGCCGACAGTCCTCTTGCGCTCCCTCCATTTATGCATGACCGGTCCTCGGGGCTGTTCAGGCCCAGCGGGGTCTTCTCGCGAAAAGAGGTCAACACTAATTCCCGCTGCACGAAGGGTATCGACCAGACCCCCAACATGCGAATACTGACGGGCTAGTTGTGCCTCCTGTTCGGCGGGCTTCGGATCATAGGGGAGGGCTAGCCGTGCCTCGCCGTATCGGTAAATCTCGATCAGCCAGTTCGCGGGCCGCGCCGTGATCCAGATCTCATTATCGGAGTTCATGAGTACGTTTAGGGCACGAAGTGCATCGGCAGCGAGCATATCAAGCGATGTGTAGTTGTACTCGTAATAAAAATGGAGCTTGTCGCTAGGAGCTGCGACTTCCCCTAGAAACGAGCGCGCCGCAAAGACGCGGTCTTCAAGGGTTTCCGACGGAAAGGTGCGCGCAGGAGCTGGCGAGCGAGACCAGTCGATGCGCGAAGAAGAAATTCCAAGATAGGGCGGCGTCCAAAGACCCACTTGTGACAGTTCGAAGGGCACCGCCGCCTCGCGCAGCGCGTCTGAAATCGCACTCTCACGCAGCGGACTGGCAAGCTCTTCTTGCAGTGCTTTCCTGCGCGCTTGGAGTTCCTGACGGCGTTGATCTTCCATCCGATCATAAGGCCATTATTAGTGGGCGGACACAAGCTCCTTGGACAGCGCCCGGCTGCCCGTTTTTCTTTTTTTAAAGTCCGTTTCAAAGTCCGTCGATGCCCAGCGCGAGTCACGCCAAAAGCGGACAGTTATCCGGCTCCCACCGGCCCATAGTCCCGGCAACCGACGCCATCATCCCTAGATGATATGCAGGATAGCGAAGAACGCGATGACGAAGACGGTCCAATGGGGCAGCTCAACTCTGTTTCGCCAGCAGCACCTACGCGGCAAGGCTGACCTGCAAGCGCAGTAGGGTCCGCCTGACCTGCTCTGCATACCAGCCATTCCCCGATTGAGAGGGGACGCCCCGACGGTTCAATTCCCGTGCAATTTCCCGGTTGTTCAGGCCATCCTTCGCAAGGCTCAACGCTATCGGCGCAACCGCTGCCGCATGCCGGGCGGCCTTTGCCTGGCGCACTGCTGCGCTGGCCCGTGCAGCGGTCTTGCAGCCATCTAGCAGGGCCGCCGCACCGTTGGGGTTGCCCAACCGTACGCCGCGCGCCTTGGCAGCCTGCAAAGCCGCTTTAGTACGCTGGCTTATCATCTCGCGCTCATGCTCTGCGATCGCCGCTAGCAGGTGGAGTGTCAGCCGGTTCGCGTGCGGCAGATCGCAGGCAACAAACTCAACACCGCCGTCCATCAGATTTGCGATGAAGGCCACGTTGCGAGCGAGCCGGTCCAACTTGGCGATGACCAGCGTAGCCCTGTGGAGTTTGCAAGCCGCAAGTGCCGCTGCAAGTTGGGGGCGCCTATTCTTCGCCCCAGATTCAACCTCCGCGAACTCAGAGACAACGGTGCAAGCGCCAGCAGCTGCAAAGCCCGCAACCGCTGCACGTTGCGCCTCAAGCCCCAACCCGGACGAACCTTGGCGGGCGGTAGAAACCCGCAGGTATGACACGATCTGCATGGTCAGCCCTCCTGCTCGGCATCGACGGGGGGCGGCGGTGCGACGGCCAGAAACCCGTTACGGATGGCCCCGGCAACGTAGCCTTGGCACCAACTCGCGTCGGCCGGCTTTGCTCTAGGATGCGGGAAGGTTGCGGTTGCCATTGCCGTTAGCAGTTCACAGCGCATCAGCTCGCCACGCTCGGTGACCAGTGCCACGATAGTCGCAACTATCGTGTCCGGGTTTGGTTTGATTTCACCTGGCTTGAGCACTTGGTCCGATAGGTCTCGTCCGCGGCGCTGGTACCCTGCTGCCTTGCGCCTGGCTAGAAGGGTCTGAAAGGCTGTCTCGTCCTCACTTAACCATTCGGCTTGCACCAGTGGCTGTTGGGCAAGCGCGGTGGCTGGTGCGCTGGTAGGGGCGCTAAAAGGATCAGCAGACTGTTCGGTTGTCACGTTTTTTGCAGATGGAAAGCTGGCTTCTAGAGGCTCGCCGTCTGGCAAACGCTGATTAAGTGCCTTCCGGGTAAGCATTTTGCGACTAACGCCTGACCGCGTCGCTCGCATCGGCATGGTCGTCGTGTCGTCCGGCTGTCCCATCACTTTCTCCAAATCTCAGGTTCATGGTTCGTGCTCGATGCCATGGGTCTAGAGAATTGAAAGTGACGGCGTCCCTGATTTAGAAGTTAATTGATACACCGGGGCGTATGGTACCTTGGCGGGGTATAGGGGTGGGGGTCGGCTGGGGCGTCGGTGAGCGTGCCGAAAAGTTTCTCGAAATCGCGTATGCGGCGATTTATGCATAACGTGTTTTGTCTTCTACCTGGACCGCGTGAATAAGACGCGCCATGTAACAGCTGGGAGAATGCCAATGGATGTATACGAAGTTTTCAAACCGACAGGCGTCCCAACGACCACATATGTGGATCGCGGAGATTTGAATCTCGAAAAACAGCTTATCGGCGCTATCAAAACGCCAGGTATGATTGTTTCGTTATCCGGCCCGTCCAAATCCGGAAAAACCGTCTTAGTCAAAAAGGTGGTCGACCCTGATCTTCTAATCACCATTTACGGTGCAGGAATAAAGTCAGCTGAAATGCTTTGGGATCGAGTATTAAATTGGATGGAATCCCCCGCTCAAATCTCAAAAACAACTGGCCACTCCACAGGTGCAGAATTAAACGCCGAGGGCTCTGCAAAAATCGGCAAATGGGTCGCCGAAGCGGAGGGCCGAGCTGGCGCAAAAGCTACTTACGACTATGAACGAACTACCGAAATTACTTCGGAAAGAAACGGCATTGACCAAGTGGTCAAAGAAATTGCGGAGAGCGATTTTGTCCTTTTCATAGACGATTTCCATTATATGCCGCGCGATATACAGCAGGATATTGGCCGCCATATAAAGGAAGCGGCAGAGCGTGGCGTCAGTATTTGTACCGCATCGGTGCCCCATCGCGCCGATGATGTGGTCCGAGGGAATACGGAATTACGCGGGCGTGTTCATGGTATCGACTTTGCTTATTGGTCAACCGAGCAACTAAAAGCGATCGCATATCAGGGATTTTCACAATTAAATGTTGAGCTAGACGAGGACTCAGTCTGCAAAATAGCTGCTGAGTCATTTGGATCGCCTCAGTTGATGCAGCAAATCTGCCTGCAAGCTTGTCTAAAACTAGACGTCCACGACACGTATTGTCGCCCGCAGGCCATCACTTTAACTGGAAGTGACCTTCCGAACATTTTAGAGCAGGCGTCTACTACGACTGATTTTTCGTCCTTGCTTGAGGCATTGCATAACGGACCAAAGCAGCGCGGCACCACACGAACGCAATTTAATTTCACTGATGGTTCGTCCGGCGATGTCTATCGCTGCATATTGCTAGCAATCGCGAGCGATCCCCCTCGCCTCAGTTTTCCATATGATGATATTTATTCCAGAACTCGGGAGGTTTGCGTTGACGATGCACCAGCGGGATCAAGCGTTGCGTCGGCATTAGAGCAACTGCCGGGTCTGGCTGCCAATATCGAGACCAATCCAGTATTGGAATGGGACGAAGACGTTCTGGATATCGTCGATCCGTACTTTCTGTACTATCTTCGGTGCTCTTCACGCATGCGTTATCTCCAACGCCCATGATTCCAAACCCCAGGGCCTCAGTCTAGCTTCTGGCACACGATAAGGGCACGAAGCTGCATGGCCTAGACCGTTTTGGGTACTCCATAGTCATTTGCAAAGATCGTTTACCGGCTCGGTAAAACGCTTTTCGTTCCGCCAATCAGCAGGCTGCGTCAGCTTACCCGCTAGCGCCACGATCCCTCCCATGCAGGTAGCAAAGGCAACAGCTGACTAAGTCGCCATAGAGTTGTTCGCTCAGTGGCGGCGCGTTTACCCTCAGGGCAAGCGACCACACTGCAACCGCAGGCTCTCGGTTACCCCAGCGTTACCCCGCAACGCTTACACACGCATACCGCCCCCGGAGGGAGGCCATATAACACTCAAACATATAGGGAAAATGGAGCGGGCGAGGCGATTCGAACGCCCGACCCCAACCTTGGCAAGGTTGTGCTCTACCCCTGAGCTACGCCCGCTCACTGACGTTCCCGGTGCGTGCCCTTGGGGCCCATCACCGTGGGGAGGCGCGCGATTAGCAGCGGGTTTCGGACCGTGCAAGGCAAAAATGCGTGGCGAGCAACGAAGCGCACCATACACTCGTCCTCGCGCGCCCGCCTGGCCCCCTCGCGGCCCTTGCCCCGAGGCGTCCCGCCCTTCACAACGGCTCGAAACGCCCCACATGGGGCCGAATACAGCGAACGAACGCGCAGGAAAGGATTACCGCAGTGGCGAGCATGGGTCTCAATCTCGACGAACAGAAGGCGGTGGACCGCTTCCGCACCGAGGTCGTCGAGCCGTCGATGACGAAGCTCGTCGTGCTCGATTTCTGGGCGGAATGGTGCGGGCCGTGCAAGGCGCTTACGCCGGTGCTGGAAAAGGTGGCGGCCGATTATGCGGACAAGGGCGTGGTCCTTGCCAAGGTGAATGTCGATGAAGAGCAGTTCATCGCCAGCCAGTTCCAGGTCCGTTCCATTCCCACCGTCTACGCCATGTTCCAGGGCCAGCCGGTCGCCGACCTGACCAATGCACGCAGCGAATCGCAATTGAAGCAGACGCTCGACCAGCTGCTGAGTCAGCTGCCCGTCGAACCGGGTGCGGCGGGCGAACAGGCGAACGGCCAGCCCGATGTCGCGCAATTCATCGCTATGGGCGAACAGGTGCTGGCCGAAGGCGACGCGGAACGCGCGGCGGCCATCTTCATGCAGGTGGTCGACATGAAACCCGACGAGGGCGCGGCACAGGCCGGGCTTGTACGTGCGCTGGTCGAAGCGGGGCGGATCGATGACGCCAAGGCCGCTCTCGCCGCCGCGCGGACCAACCCGGCGCTGGTCGACGATCCGCAATTGGAAGCGGCGCAGAGCGCGCTCGATCTGGCTGCCAACGCTCCCGACGAGGGCGAGCTGACCGCGCTGAAGGACAAGGCGCAGGGTGGCGCGATGGACGATCGGCTGGCCTATGCCGAGGCGGCTTTCGCGGCCGGTCGGCGCGACGATGCGGCGGACGAGCTGCTCGCCATGATCGAGGCGGACAATGCCTGGAACGACGGGGCCGCGCGCGCAAAGCTGTTGCAAATCTTCGAAGCGGTCGGCCTCGAAGATCCATGGGTCGTCGCCACAAGGCGGCGACTGTCGCGAATCCTGTTCGGATAGGCGGCGCAGCTTGAGGCTATCCATCTTCCCTTTGCCCGGAGCGATCCTGTTCCCCGGCCTGCAATTGCCGCTCCACGTCTTCGAGCCGCGCTATCGCGCCATGGCGAGCGACGCTTTGGCCCGCGACCGGCGGATCGCGATGATCCAGCCGATGCGCGGCGGCGATGATTCGCCGCTATACGAGGTCGGCTGTATCGGCCGGATCGGCGAGGTCGAAGCGCTCGACGATGGGCGCTACAACCTCGTCCTGGAAGGCGAGGCGCGGTTCCGGATGATCCGCGAGCTCGACGTCACCACCGCGTTCCGCCAGATCGAAGCCGAAGCGATCGAGGATGACGAGGACGAGGTGCTTTCCAGCGTCGAGCGCGCCGGCTTCGAATTCGAAGCGCGTCGTTTCGCCGATATGCAGGGATACAGCGTCGACTGGGATTCGGTCGATCGCCTCGACGATCAGTCGCTCATCAACGGCGTGTCGCAGATCGCGCCCTTCGATGTTGCGGCCAAGCAGGCGTTGCTGGAGGCGGACAGCCTTGGCGAGCGATGCGAATTGCTGGTGCAGCTGATGCAGTTCTTCGCCCTGCGCGACGGCGGGGACGATCGCGTCACGCTTCAATAGGGCTCTAGAGCCCGAACGAGCCGCGCAGACCGTCGATCACATATTGCGCGGCGAGCGCCGCCAGCAAGACGCCCAGCAAGCGCGTCACCACCGCTTCCACCCGGTCGCCGAACAGCCGCATCAGCGGCCCCGCCGCAATCAGGGCGAGCGCGGTGATGACCAGCACGGTCAACAGCGCGCCCAGCACCACCAGAGAGCCTTCGAGGCCCGGCGCTTCCTGCATCAGCAGCATGATCGCCGCGATCGCACCCGGCCCGGCCAGCATCGGCATGGCCATGGGGAAGACCGAGACGTCCTCCACTTCGGGGGTATTGGCATGCTGCGCGGCGAGCTTCTCGGCCCGTTCCTCGCGCCGCTGGGTGCGCTTTTCGAACACCATTTCCCACGCGATCCAGAACAGCATCAGCCCGCCGGCGATGCGGAAGCTGTCGAGCTCGATATGGAGCGCGGCCAGAAGATCGACGCCGAACAGAGCGAACACCAGCAGGATCGCGGTCGCAATCAGGCAGGCGCGTACCGCCATGTTGCGCCGCTGGACCGCGCTCGCACCCTTGGTGAGGCCCGCATAGATCGGCGCGCAGCCGGGGGGATCGATCACGACGAACAGCGTGACGAAAGCGGAGAGAAACAGTTCGGCCATATCAGTTGTCCCGCTCGTAGCGACCATCGGCGGTTATTTCGAAGCGAGTCGCCTGCTTCCAGCTCCCGCCCTGCCAATGGCTGGCGACGAAGCTGCGGCGCCCGTCCGCCCCCTGGACCCAGCGCCAGGCAAGCGTGCCGTCCTTCGACCTCTCGCCGCCGATCCGGCTACCTTCCTCCATGGCGGGGGCGGGCAGGGGCGAGGGCAAGGCGTCTTCACCGGGACAATCGGCGACCTCTCCGGTAATCATCGGAATCGCGCGCACCACGATCACATCGTCGCCGGTGGGCCGCGCATCGCGCTCGGCATTCTCGCGCGCGGTCAGGGCCGCATCGGGCGCTGCGATGTGGTAGGCGAAGGCATAATCGTAATCGCGCTGCCGCTCCCACACGGTGGCGTAATAGCCCCATTGCCCGTCCGGATCGGCGTATTTCCCTTGCGAGATCGCGGTCTGTCCGTCGCAGCTCGACCAGACCGCCTGCGGCGTCCATTGCCGGGGCGGCATGGATGCGGATCGGCGAGCGAAGTAGGCCGCTACATCGATCGGCCCCTCCGCATCGTGGATCACGGCATCCGCTGCGGCGAATTCATCGAAGGCGCTCGGTCCACCGTCGTCGCGCGCGGCCCGCGCAAAGGCGATGTCACGCGCGGCCACGCTGCCGGGATTGGCGGTGGTCCTGACCTCTCGCTCGAACCGCTCGGTATAGCGGGGAACGCGCGGCCCCGCCGCACAGGCGGCAAGCGCGAAGCAGCCCGCGAGAAGAGAGAATGTCGCGAGGGCGCGCATCGCCTCAGAGGCCTTCCGGCTGGTCGAGCCCGGCATGATTGTAGGCTGCGACCAGCGTGTTGCGCAGCAGGACGGCAATGGTCATCGGGCCGACGCCGCCGGGCACGGGCGTGATCGCGGAGGCGACCTCGCTTGCCGGGCCATAGTCGACATCGCCGACCAGCCGCCCGCGCTCCTCACCTTCGCCCGCAGGCAGGCGATTGATGCCGACATCGATCACCGTTGCGCCCGGCTTCAGCCAGTCGGCCTTGACCATCTCGGCACGGCCCACCGCGGCGACCACGATATCGGCGCGGCGCACCACGCCCGCCAGATCCTTCGTCCGGCTGTGCGCGATGGTGACAGTGGCGTTCGCATCCAGCAGGAGCTGCGCCATCGGCTTGCCCACGATGTTGGAGCGTCCGATCACGACTGCTTCCATTCCCGACAGATCGCCCAGCCGATCGGCCAGCAGCATCATGCAGCCGAGCGGGGTGCAGGGCACGAAGCCCGTCTGGCCCACGGCGAGGCGACCGGCATTGGCGATATGGAACCCGTCCACATCCTTGTCCGGATCGATCGCGGCGATCACCGCCTGATCGTCGAGATGGGCGGGCAGGGGCAGCTGGACGAGGATGCCGTCGACGGCATCGTCCGCATTGAGCGCTTCGACAAGCGCGAGCAGATCTTCCTGCGACGTATCTTCGGCCAAACGATGTTCGAAGCCGTTCATATTGGCGGCCAGAACCGCCTTGCCCTTGCTGCGCACATAGACCTGGCTGGCAGGATCCTCGCCCACGAGCACCACGGCCAGCCCGGCCTTGCGCCCTGCTGCCTGTTCGAACTTCGCCGCCTGTTCGCCGACGCGCGCGCGCAGCTTTTCGGCGAAAGCCTTTCCGTCGATCCGGTCCGCAGCCATCAGACGCTCTTGATCACACCGTCGAGGACGATCAGCACGACCTGCAACAGGATGATGAGGACCAGCGGCGAGAAATCGATCGCCCCGGTGCTGGGCAGGATATTGCGGATCGGGCGCAGCACCGGATCGAGCAGGCGGTTGATCGCCATATAGACGCCCGAAAGAAATTCGTTCGAGCTGTTCACCACATTGAAGGCGAACAGCAGCCCGATGATGAACTGGATGATGATCAGCATCACCAGCACATTGGTGAGCATCGCGACGATTTCGTAGATGGTGTAAAGCGCTTGCATGCCGGTCCCGTCCGTTGGGTTTGGTGCAGTTTCGTGAGGCTCCGCTTACAGGCGCGAAGCCGTGTAGGGAAGGCCTAGCGGGGCGCGGCGCCGACCTCTTCCACCCCTGCGCGGATCAGCGTGCCCGCGCCCTGTTCGGTAAAGAATTCGAGCAGCATGGCATGCGCCACTCTCCCGTCGAGGACCACGGCGGCATCGCAACCGCCCTCCACCGCGTGGACGCAGGTTTCCAGCTTCGGGATCATGCCGCCGCCGATCGTCCCGTCCTCGCGCAGCCGGGCGATGTCGGCAGGGTCGAGATCGGTGAGGAGGTCGCCCTGCTTGTCGAGCACGCCTGCGACATCCGTCAGCAGGAACAGTCGCGCCGCGCCCAGTGCTGCGGCGAGTGCGCCGGCCATAGTGTCGGCGTTAATGTTGTAGGTGTGCCCGTCCGCCCCGCTGCCGATGGGCGCGACCACCGGGATCATGCCTGCCGCAATGGCAGTGTCGATCACGGCGGTGTCGACCAGCGTCGGCTCGCCCACGAAGCCCAGGTCGAGCGCCTGTTCGATATTGCTGTCGGGATCCTTCGCCGTGCGTTCCAGCTTGGTCGCGGTTACGAGATTGCCGTCCTTGCCCGACAGGCCGATCGCCTTGCCCCCGGCGCGCGCGATCCAGCCGACCAGCTGTTTGTTGATCGCGCCCGACAGGACCATTTCGGCGATCTCGGCCGTCGCCTTGTCGGTGACGCGCAGGCCGTCGACGAAGGTGCTTTCCACGCCGAGCTTCTTCAGCATCGCGCCGATCTGCGGGCCGCCGCCATGGACCACCACCGGATTGATGCCGACCGCTTTCAACAGCACGATGTCGCTCGCGAATTCGCGCGCCGCCTGTTCGTCGCCCATGGCGTGGCCGCCATATTTCACTACGAAGGTGCGCCCGGCATAGCGCTGGAAATAGGGCAGCGCCTCGATCAGCGTCGCCGCCTTGGTGTGGAGATCGTCGGGATCGGGAATGGTGCCGCTCATGCGAAAACGCCTGCCTTCGTGGTGGGTGAAGGCAGGCGCTTAGCGTGCGATGGGTCGCCCGGAAAGGGCTCCGCTTTATTCGCTGGGCGGTTCGGTCAGATCGGTCACGCCGGTCTGTGTTTCGGTCGTGCTTTCGACCGCCTGGACATTCTCGGCATCGGCGCCGCGCACCTGCTCCAGCCCTTCGGCTGTGTCGGAGGTTAGGTCGGTGTTCAGCCGTTCTTCCTGCGTGGTGATCGCGCTGTCGGGGATCGTTTCGATTTCCTCGTCCCCGTCGGCGTTCAGGAAGAAGATGATCGAGGCGACCGCCAGGAGGACGATCAGGCCGACCCAGAACCAGCGGCTGGACGGATTGGTATCGGGAACGGGATCGGACATGGTGCGAAAATCTCCTGTTTGGTCGCTTTCAGGAATAATGACCGGGCGCGGCGGGCGTTCCACGATCCGTCTTCCCCTCTTGTTTCGTCGGCTCTAGGCTCGCCTCCCATGAACCGTGCCGCTCTTCTTACCGCCCTCCTCCCCCTGTCGGCCTGTGTCGCTACTGCCGAGGCGCCTTCCGCGCCGCCGCTGCCCGCACCGCAGCAGGCGTTCTGGGACGCTCTGGAGAGCCATTGCGGGAACGCCTATGCCGGTTCGCTCGCCACCGAGGATGCGCGCGACGAAGCGTTTCGCGGCAAGCGGATGCTGGCCCACTGGGCCGAGTGTACGCCCGCCCGCATCGCGATCGCCTTCCATATCGAGGATGCGGACAAGGCCGGCGGGTGGGACCGCAGCCGCACCTGGCTGGTCAGCCGCACTGCCGAGGGGCTGCGGCTGAAACACGACCACCGCCATGCCGATGGGAGCGTGGATGCGGTGACGCAGTATGGCGGCGATACGTCGGATCAGGGGACGCCGGGCGCGCAGGATTTCCCGGTCGATCCCTATTCGATCGCGCTGTTCGAGCGGGAGGGGCTGGACCTCTCGCTCACCAATGTCTGGCGCGTCGAGGTCGATCCGGCGGGCGAGCCCGATGCGCGCTTCGCCTACCAATTGACGCGCCGCAACGATCCGACCCGGCTGTTCCGCGTCGCGTTCGACGCGGCCCGCCCGGTTGCCGCGCCGCCGCCGGCCTGGGGCTGGTGAGGCGGCAGGGCCGCGCGGCGCCGTCATGCCGGATGCCGGGCGTTGACACGATCGGCGGGCTCTAAGCCGGACAGCTCCCGCCCGCTTTCGTCGAGCATCCGCGCCGCGCGCTCCATCGCCGCGTGATGTTGAAGCAGGGCATTTATGTCCGGTTTACAAGTGCTTCCCCGATAGCGCCCGCGATGCATCCACACCTGCACCAGCCCGCGCTTCATCCGCTCATACGGCGCGAGCCCTGTGGCTTTCGTACTCGCCAGGTCCACGGCATCATGCGCCACCCCCAGCGCCGTGTCCCATGCGGCGGCGAAGCCCGCCGCCCCGGCCCGACGGCGCAGGCGATAGGCGCTTTCCCGCCCCATCCCGACCGCCCGCGCCGCCTTTTCGACCGAGCGCGTTTCGGCGAGCATCCCGATGAAATCCGCCTGACGCGCCGCCGTCCACCCGTCATGCCGGGCGCAGGGCAGGGGATGGAAGGCGGGCAGGCGGCGGCGGGTGCGGGCCGCGGCTCCATCGCCGGTTTCGACAGGATCGGGAGAAGTACGCTGCATCGCACAGGATGAAGCAGATTCGCACGATGTAGGAAAATGCTTTCATCGATCTGCTTGCCGCGATCCTGCGCAGGGCTTCTCAAGACGCCCCACACGAAAAGGGCCCCGGATCGCTCCGGAGCCCCTTTGTCGTAGTGTAGCGCGTGATCGATCAGACGCTGCGTGCGCGAACTCGCGTGTAGCGGGTGTCCGCCGCCGGTCCGGTATCGCGATACGTCACCGAATCGTCGTGGATGTCGAGATGTTCGACACCGACCAGGCGACCATCGTCCATGCGGACGGCGACGACGCGTTCGCCGTCCTTGTCCACCAGCATATCCTCGATCTTGCCGTAGCTCTCGCCGGTGCGCGAGCGCACGGGACAGCCCCTTATGTCCTGATCTTCGTTTTCCAGCTGCCAATCGGACAGGCCGGTCAATTCGTTGAAGCGGTCATCATGTTTCATCGCGGGTTTACTCCCCCATTTTGCACATTCACCCGCGCGGCGCGGATATAGGCGTCGTTGCCGCCTTCCAGATCGGCTTGGATCGACTGCGGCATGTTCGAAAGGTCGAGCGCCTGAACGTTGCCGGCGAGCGACACGGTCGAGCCGGGATTGACGTCGATCAGGCCTTCACGAGCGGTTTCGGGCGTCTGCACTTGGTCGAAGCGGATGAGCGTTTCGTTGGCGCCTTCGCCCACGGTGAAGCCCATGTCGCCGATCACGCGATTCACCGGAACGGTGTCGAGATTGACATCGTCGCCGATGCGATCGCCGAGCGAGGACAGCGCGTCCAAGGTCACGACGGTACCGGTCGCGTCAGCCGCCATGCCGGTGTCGACCGGATCGACGGTTTCGACGTCGGTCGCGGCGTCGTTTGCGACGATGGCGGTATCTTCTTCGAGCACGTCGGGCGTGTCATCGTCATTGTCGAAGATCGCCCAGAGAAGGGCGATAATCCCGGCCAGCAGCAACAGCCACCAAAGCCAGGACAGGTTGGATTTCTTCTCTACCGGAATTTCTGCCATGTTGGTCCCTGTCTGTCGCGCCGACGGATAGTGTCGACACAGCTAGAGCCCATGGGCTACCGGAAAGTTCCGAAAAAATAAGGAATTAGCAGATCTCGCAAGCGGTCCGAGCCGTTCGCCACCAGGTCAGTCGAACAATTCTTCGAGGAAGCTCTTCTTGCGCTTTTGCGGCTTGCCGTAACCATGGCCATAGCCCGAATGGCCGTGGCCGCCATGCTGGGCGTAGCTGGGTGCCGGGCGGGCGCGACCGCCGGACTGGCCCCCGCCCATTTGCGGGCCGCTACGCTCAATGATCTTGTCGAGCTCGCCGCGGTCGAGCCACACGCCGCGGCATTGCGGGCAGTAATCGATCTCGACCCCCTGCCGATCGCTCATGGCGAGCGGGACGGCACAGACGGGGCACGGCATGGCGGCGACTTCGGCTTCGGTTCGCATGTGAAATCCTCTCAGGGTCGAATTCGTTTTCGCAAGTGGTTGGTCTGCGTGCCGCTATCAAGCGCAACCGTGCGGCGATGATGCACGCGCCGCTGCACGCCTATGCCCACAACGACAACGGCCGCCCCCGAAGGAGCGGCCGTCGCTTGGCGCCGGTAACGGGCGGCGCATTGGGTTCAGCGCTTACTTGGGCTGACGCGGGGTCTCAGACGACTTGTCGTCACTCTTCTGGCTTGCACCGCCTTCGTTCTGCTGGCGCTGCTGCGCATCGTGGTCGGACTTGCCCTTATCGCCCTGTTGGTTCTGGGCGGGCTTCTGGTTCTTCTGATCCATGGTGTAGTCCTTGGTTGGTGCGAGTGGGAAAATACCCGGCTCGCACTCACTCAAGCTATGGAAGAGATTACGGTTTCTGCCTTTGCGCCAGTACGGGCGGGGAATGGGCCAGGGCACCCTGGAGCTGCGCAGCGCCAGATTACCTGAACCAAGCCCCGGCCTAGAATTACTCCGCCGCCTCGACGTCCCCGAACAGCCCCGGACCCTGATCGTCCGCATCCGCTTCCTCGTTGGCGGGGCGCGCCTTGTTGCGCTTGTCGAAGCTCGACCAGACGTCCTGCCAGTTCCCCTTGGTCGCGCCCTTGGAATATTCGGTCGCGCGGGTTTCGAAGAAATTGGCGTGCTCCACGCCGTTCAGCAGCGGGGCGAGCCAGGGGAGGGGGTGGTCTTCCACCATGTAGATCGGCTGCAGGCCAAGCTGGCCCAGCCGCCAGTCGGCGATGTAGCGGATGTAGCGCTTGATCTCTTTCGCGGTCATACCCGTCACCGGGCCCTGTTCGAAGGCGAGGTCGATGAAGGCGTCTTCCAGGCGCACCGTCTTCTGGCACATGTCCATGATGTCTTCCTTCACCGCCTTGGTCAGGCAGTCGCGCTCGGCGCAGAAGGCGTGGAACAGGCGGGTGATGCCTTCGCAGTGCAGCGATTCGTCGCGCACCGACCAGCTCACGATCTGGCCCATGCCCTTCATCTTGTTGAAGCGCGGGAAGTTCATCAGCATGGCGAAGCTGGCGAACAGCTGCAGCCCTTCGGTAAAGCCGCCGAACATCGCCAGCGTGCGGGCGATATCCTCGTCATTGTCGACGCCGAATTCCTGCAGGTAATCGTGCTTGTCCTTCATCTCCTCGTATTCGAGGAACATGCCGTATTCGCTTTCAGGCATGCCGATCGTGTCGAGAAGGTGGGAATAGGCGGCGATGTGCACCGTCTCCATATTGGAGAAGGCGGCGAGCATCATCTTCACTTCCGTCGGCTTGAACACCCGGCCGTATTTCTCGTGGTAGCAATCCTGCACCTCGACATCGGCCTGGGTGAAGAATCGGAAAATCTGCGTGAGCAGATTGCGCTCGTGATCGGTGAGGTTCTGCGCCCAGTCGCGGCAATCCTCGCCCAGCGGCACTTCTTCCGGCATCCAGTGGATCTGCTGCTGACGTTTCCAGAACTCGTAAGCCCAGGGGTATTCGAACGGCTTGTAGGTCTTGCGGGCTTCGAGCAACGACATCTTGTGTCTCCGGGTCTTCGTGTGAACCGGAACATATAGAGCATCCGGGCGCATTTTCGAACCCGCTATTTGGTGATTCGGCGGGGATAAGCCGGGGAGAATTTGCGACCGGCGGGGTTGCATTGCGCGGAACGCTGTGGGTGGCGCGGGCGTTGAGCGGGTGAAAGGAATTTTTCCAATGAGCACCTATGAAGGACAATACGAGCCCAAGGACAGCCGCGACGTGACGCTTTCGAACGAGCGCGCCCCGGGCGAGCCGGACCGCACCGGTCACCGCGAAGGCGAAGCGCGCCAACAGGAACAGCAGGCGGGCGCGTCGAAGGGCGATTCGAAGGATGGCCCCGAGGAAAACAAGTCGCAGGTCGCCTACGGCAACAGCAAGGACCGCGAAGGCCAGATGGAACAGGACATCGCGACCGACGGGGCCAAGAACGGCACCAAGGGCGGCGGCAACGCGGTGGGCGAAACCTCCGCCGATCCGGCAGCGCGCGCCAAGGCGGACGGCAATCGCCCGATCTCGGGCGACTGATCGCCGCACACGTTTGGGGCAGGACGGGTCCGGCCCGTTCCCCTTTGCGGGCCAGCCCGCACCCCGACGCCCCGCCGACCCCGGTGGGGCGTTTTCTTTGGCCCGGAATGCTGATTCGGGAGCCGCGGCCCGGTTTCCGCCCGATTGTCACCAGGCCGTGGCTGGGCGGCGACGAACCGAGGAACGGTCCGCGAGGCGACCCGTTGTTCAGGTATAAGCAACTTATACCAAAGGGTAATTTATGTTCGAGAAGATCCGCATCAAGGAACACATGGAAATCGCCGATTCGAAGGGCCAGCACGTCGGCACGGTCGACGATGTCGAAGGCGACAACATCAAGCTGACGAAGTCCGACAGCGCGGACAGCATCCACCACATGATCCCGGTCGATGATGTCGAAAAGATCGACGATAACCGCATCTATCTCAAGGAAGGCGCACGCATTCCTGCCGGGCTGGGGAACAAGGCGAACGCCTGAACCGCCTCGCAATAGAGCATGAAAAACCCCGCCGGTTTCGCGACCGGCGGGGTTTTTCGCGTCCGGCGGCGGCAAGTCAGGCCGCGTCGGGGTCCTTCACCTCGATGCCGAAGGGTGTCTGCTGATGCTGGATCACCACCCAGTTCTCATGCTCGAGGCGCTGGAGCGTGCTGGTGCAGACCGCATGATAATCGCTCCCCTCGCGCTTCGCATGCGCGCGGTAACCGATGACGATCAGGCCTTCGTCGTGCCGCGTCACGCGCGTGTCCGCGAATTCGACCTCGCTCCAAACCGGCGTGCTTTCGACCGCCCTGGTGGCAGCTTCGTGGTCGAACAGGAACGGCTGCTGCGGCAGGCCCATCACGCAGTCCTGCGACACCTTTTCCCGGTAGACGTCGCCGCCTCCCAGCCACAATTCGCGCTCGAATTCCCAGATGCGTTCGTCGTTCACGGATGGTCTCCTCGATAATGTCCGTTCGATCAGGCAACGGTCGAAGAGCCATGCGGTTCACACCCGATCGCGCGAGACAAGCTGTGGCTCGGCCTGTCCGAAACCGGTCAGGCGTCCTGCGAGACCAGTATCCGGCAAAACGGCTTGGCGATTGCCACCACCTCGGCGACCGGCTCGTTGCAACCGTGGGCGATCCAGATCCGGGCGATCGCGAGCAGCCCGTGCATCGCGCCCGTTTCGCGCAGCACGTTCGCGCCGGTCTTGCGCCCATCGGGATCGAGAGTCAGAGCCAGCACTCGAGCGAATTCTGCAAGCCCCCGTTCGAAAGCCGCATCCACCGCGGCGCTGATGCCCGACATTTCCGTTACGAACACGCGAGCGGCTGCGGGCTTTTCGCGTAGCAAGGTGTAATATCCCCGCAGCATCGCTTCCAGGCGCGCTTCGCGCTCGGTTTCGCCCAACCCGGATGCTGCCGCCTGCACGGTTTCCAGGGCAATCCGGGTCACCGCTTCGTAAGCCGCGATCAACAGCGCCTCGCTGTTGGCGAAGGATTCGTAGAAATAGCGCGGAGTGAGGCCGGCCGCCCGGCAGACGTCCGCCACCGTGGTACGGCGATAACCCTGTTCGCCATAGGTATCGACGGCCGCCCTGATCAGCCGCTCCTGCCGTTCGGCCCGTCGCTCGCCGGACGATTGCCCGCCATAAGTACGGCCTTGCCCGGTTGCGCTTGTCGTCGCCTTCGCCAAGTGATAACACCTATTTCCAGATCGGAGCGATCCGACTTCCTCTTGCCGATGGAACGCTAAAATGGCCAGTGCCGCCGAAACACGTCAAACCCCTTCTTCTGCCGACATCTCGGAGCGTTTCGATGTCCTGATCGTGGGCGCTGGGCTTTCCGGTATCGATGCGGGCTACCGCGTTTCCACCGAATGCCCCGGCAAGAGCTACGCGATCCTCGAAGCGCGCGATGCGATCGGCGGCACCTGGGATCTGTTCCGCTATCCGGGCATCCGTTCGGATTCGGACATGTATACGCTGGGCTTTCCCTTCCACCCCTGGCCGAGCGATCGCGCCATCGCCGATGGCGAGGCGATCCGCGATTACATCGTCGATACCGCGCAGAAATTCGGTATCGATCGGCACATCCGCTTCGATTGCAAGGTGGTGGCGGCGCGCTGGTCCACTCAAAATGCCGAGTGGGTGCTGGAGATCGAGGAAAATGGCGAGACGCGTCATGTCGCCTGCTCGTTCCTCTATATGGGCAGCGGCTATTACGATTACGCAGGCGGCCACACGCCGCATTTCGAGGGCGCGGAGAGTTTCGGGGGCGAGATCGTCCATCCGCAGCAATGGCCGGAAGATCTGGATTATGCCGACAAGCGCGTGGTCGTGATCGGCAGCGGTGCGACGGCGGTAACGCTGGTGCCGGCGATGGCTCGCACCGCCGCGAAGGTTACCATGCTCCAGCGCTCGCCGACCTATATTGTCGCCCGTCCGTCGGAAGATGCGATTTCCCGCTGGACGCACGAACATCTGCCCAAGGCGCTCGCCGACGGCATTACCAAGTGGAAGAGCGTCGGTCTCGGCATCGCGACATACGGTTATGCGCGGCGCAAGCCTGCCAAGGTCAAGGCCGCCATCCTCGATGGCGTGCGCGAACAGCTTCCCGAGGGCTACCCTGTGGAGCGCGATTTCGAGCCGTCCTACAATCCGTGGGACCAGCGCATCTGCCTGGTGCCCGATGCCGATCTGTTCGACACCATCCGCAATGGTGATGCCGAAATCGTCACCGATACGATCGAGCGTTTCACGCCCGAGGGCATCGCATTGACTTCGGGCAGGGAATTGCCCGCTGACATCATCGTCACCGCCACCGGGCTTACGCTCACCATGGTGGGCGGAGTCGAACTGTTCGTGGACGGCGAACGCGTCGATCCTGCCGACCGGTTGGTCTATAAGGGCATGATGCTGGAAGGGGTGCCGAACATGGCGCTCGCATTCGGATACACGAATGCCAGCTGGACGCTGAAATGCGACCTGTCTGCGCGCCACGCCTGTCGATTGATCAATTACCTCGACGCGCATGACAAGGTGGCCTGCCTGCCGCGGCCCGCTCATTTGGGGATCGAGCCCGAGCCGATGCTCGATTTCACCTCGGGCTATGTCCAGCGTGCGGCCAAGGTGCTGCCCAAACAGGGATCGGAAGCACCGTGGAAAGTGCACCAGAATTACGCGCTCGATCTGGCCTCGCACAAGCTCTCGCCCGTCGCCGACGGCACGATGCATTTCATCGAAGCCGGGCAGGTTCTGGATGATGCGGTGGCCCCCACATCCAATCGCAAACCGGTGGCCGTGGCCGCAGCTTCCGGCATCGGAGCCTCGGCTGCCGCACTGATCGCCCGGCGCGGCGTTAAACGCAGTGCGTCCTCCGGCGGCGCCGGGGCGGCGCTTGCCCTGGCGGCTCGGATCGGCGGCGGTGCCGCGCTGGCGGGCTTGGTAGGGGGCGCTGCTCTCGTGGGGTTTGCCGCGCTGTCGCGTTCGCGGGCGCAGGCAGCGGTTCCGGCCGATGGCCGCTTCGTCCGCGTCAACGGCAAGCGCGTTCATTATCGCGACGTCGGATCCGGCCCGACGATCGTGATGATCCACGGCCTGGCCGGACAGATGCGCAATTTCTCCTATGCGCTGCTCGACAAGCTGGCGAGCGATCATCGCGTGATCCTGATCGACCGGCCGGGTTCTGGTTATTCCGACCCGATCGACAGCGCCACGATCCGCAGCCAGGCGGCGCATATCGGCGATGCCTTGCAGACGCTGGGCCTCGACCGCCCGCTCGTGGTCGGCCATTCGCTGGGCGGCGCGGTCGCGCTCGCTCTCGCGCTCGATCGGCCCGACCAGGTCGGCGGTCTCGCTCTACTGGCTCCGCTCACGCACCCGATGGACGAAGTGTCGGAGGCGTTCGACGGGCTCGCCATTGCCTCGCCCACAGCACGGCTCGCCGTGGCGTGGACTCTGGCTACCCCGATGATGATGCTGCGCGGCAAGAAGGGCGCGCAAGCCGCCTTTGCCCCTGAACCAGCGCCCGATGATTTTGCGACCCGTGGCGGCGGGGCCTTGCTGGCCCGTCCGGGCAATTTCCAGGCGGCAAGCGCCGATCTGAACGCAGCGCCCGCCGATCTGCCCAGTATGGTCGCGCGCTATCCGTCGCTGGAGATGCCGGTATCGGTCCTGTTCGGTCGCGACGATCCGGTGCTCGACCCGGAAGCGCAGGGCGAGGCTTTCGTCGCAGCCGTACCCAGAGCCGATCTGACACTGATCGAGGGCGGGCATATGATCCCCGTGACACAGCCGGATACGGTTGCGGACTGGATCCGCGAACGTGCTCTCGATTTCCCCAGCGATCGGCCCGAGTGACCTCCCCCACGGCCCTTTCGACCCGGCAGGAATGGCAGCGCGGCTGGCATATCGTGGCGAGCGGCCATGTCGGCATCGGCGTGGGGGCCGGACTTTATTTCTACACTTCCAGCCTTTTCGTCGTGCCCGCGTCCGAAACGTTCGGCTGGACCCGTGGCGAGATTTCCGCCGGGGCAGCGCTCGGCCTGCTCGGATCCTTGTCGGCGCCGCTGATCGGACGCCTGGCGGACCACTACGGCGCGCGGATCGTCGCCGGGATCTGCACCATTGCGATCGGTCTGGTCTTCGCCGCCCTGTCGCAGGTCACTGGGCCGTACTGGCAATTCGTCGTGTTGTCGGCCCTTCTGGGCGTCGTGGCCCCCGGTGCGACTGCGTTGACGTTTTCGCGCGTCATCACCGGGTGGTTCGACCGGGCGAAGGGACAGGCGCTGGGCATCATGGCGGCGGGTGCCTCCATCGGTGCGCTGCTGTTTACGCCGCTCATCGCCTATATGCTGGCATCGCATGGCATCATGGGCGGTTATCTGACGCTTGCCGCGCTGGCGATAGGTGTCGGCGCGCCGGTGATCCTGGTCTTCATGAAGGACCGCACGGACAAGGATCAGCCGATCGTGCCCGAACCGATGGCAAAAGAAAGCGATCCGGCTTCGAAGCGGCGCATCTGGTCGATCATCCGCTCGCGCGCCTTTGTCGCTCTTGCCGTTTCGGTGTTCTGCACGAATGTCCCGACATCCGGCGTTTTGACGCAGTTGGAACCGCTACTGCTCTTCAACGGCGTGACGGACACGGCGCCGCTGATCTCTCTCTACGCTATCGTCGTGCTGGTCGGGCGGGTGGGCATCGGCTGGCTGTTCGACCGCGGCGATGCCCGCTATATCGCAGCGAGCGTCACTTTGATCGCGGCTGCCGGTTGCCTGATGTTCCTCTCGGGCGCGCCCGCCTGGATGACGATCGCTGCGATGGTTTTCGTGGGGCTGATGCAGGGTATGGAAGTCGATGCGATCGGCTTCTTCGTCGCCCAGCAATTTCCGCGCGATTCCTTCGGCCTCCTGTTCGGTCTGCTGTTGACGATTTCGCTGTTGGGAACGGCTCTCGGCATCGTAGGCTTCGGCACGCTTTACGACGCCACGCAATCCTACGATCTCGCTCTGGCGATAGCGGCCGGCGTGATGGGTGCGGCATTCGTCTCCTATCTCGCGATCCCGAAGCGGGGGCATGCCGACATGTCGGCGCAATAGGCGTCCGGACGCGGTCGCGTACGGCCCGTCGGGATGATTTCGGCCGTGTCCGGATGGCTCTGACCTCAGCTTGAAGAAAGCCACGTCGCGCCAATTGCTTACGGCGGGGGGCGGGTCGATAGACCTTGCCTGGGTGTAGCCTCGGATTTAAGTCCTTGTTCGTAAACCTGCTATAAACTGGAGGTTCCGGGGTCGCGAACCGGAGGCTTATTCCCAGTGTCACGACAGGTAGTGTCACGACAGCCAATGTCACGACAGGCAGAGCGTTCAAGCGCGCCAATTGCGCGCAGGCGATGGGTCGATGCGCATTGGCTCAAGCCGAAAAGCTGGGCTTTTTCGGACGATCCGGAAGTCCTGATCGGCCAATACGCCAATCTCAAGCGTCAGGTACCGTTGCTGTATCTGCTGCTGGTCATCATCGCGGCGGCGAGCGTGTATCTCACGGCGGACAGCGCGCCTCGCCTGATTGTCGGATTGGTTTCCGGACTGTTCGTGGCTGTCTGCACCACCCGCATGGTGTGGTGGCTGTGGTTTCTTCCCGACCCGTCCGAAATCAGCGTGTCGGACGCCAAGGCGCTTCTGCGCCGGACCACTCTGGCGGTTCTCCCGATCTGCCTCTCTTATCTCGGATATGCGTTTCTGCTCGATGCGTCCGGCGGTCCCCTCCAGCGCGCGGGCGTGACGATCTGTCTGATCATGACCGCGATCGGCTGCATCTTCTGCCTGATGCATCTGCCGCAGGCCGCGCTGCTGGTGCATCTGACGACGATGGTGCCCTATATGATCTACCAGGCATTCGTCGGGAGCGAGATCTTCCTGCTGATCGCCCTGATCGCGGCCATGGTCACCACCTTGATGATCCGCGTCTCGCTCAATGCGCATGAGGACTTTACCGAGCTGATCACATCGCGGGCCGAACTGGCGATGCGCCGCCGCGAGGCGGAAAGCCTGGCGAGCGAGAATGCCAGCCTCGCCATGACGGATGTGCTGACGGGTCTTCCCAACCGGCGACTGTTTCTGAGCGATCTGCAAGACCGGGTCGCGCGCTCTGCCGAGGCAGAGCGGGAGTGTGTGGTCGGAGTGCTGGATCTCGATCGCTTCAAGCAGGTCAACGACATTTACGGCCACACCGCAGGCGATAAATTGCTCGTCGCGGTCGGCCAACGCCTGCGATCGTTGCGCAGCGACAGCTTGCTGGTGGCTCGCCTTGGCGGTGACGAATTCGGTCTCCTGATCGAAGACGACGAGACCGCTGCGAAGGCGATCGGGGAACGCGTCATCGCCTTGCTCAATCGACCGTTCCAGATCGACGGCCATCGCCTGTCGGTGGGATGTTCCATCGGGTTTGCGACCTTCCCCTATTCCGGAGCGACCGCGAATTCGGTGTTCGATCGCGCGGACTATGCGCTGTACGACGTGAAGGCGGATCGGCGCGGCACCTTTGCCTTCTTCACGCTGGATCTCGAAACGCGCCTGCGCACCGACAGCGAACTCGAAGCGGCCCTGCTGGGCGCCGACCTTGCGGACGAACTGGAGATCGCGCTGCAGCCGATCCTCGATCTGACCACCGCGAAGGTGCGCGGCGTCGAGGCTCTCGCCAGATGGAACAACGCTCAGATCGGCCGCGTAGATGCGACACGCTTCATCGATACGGGCGAGCGCCTGAACCTCATGAAGAGCATTACCACGACGCTGTTCGAAAAAGCGCTGGCGAGCATGGCGAAGCTGCCCGAAGACGTCGGCCTGTCATTCAATCTTTCGACCTTCGACATCGGGAGGTCGAGCACTATCGATGGGCTGATTGCGGCCATCGAACGTCATGGTGTCGCTCCCGATCGCATCACGTTCGAGATTACGGAAACCGCGCTGATGCGCGAATACGATACTGCGATTGCCCATATCCACCGCCTGCGGGGCATGGGGATCTCGATCGCGCTCGACGATTTCGGCACCGGCTATTCGAGCCTGAGCTATCTCAGCCGGCTCCCCATCGACAAGATCAAGATCGATCGCAGCTTCGTGTGCAAGCTGGACGAGCCGGGCGTCAAAAAGATCGTGACCGCGATCATGGGCCTGTGCAAAACGCTTGATCTGGAATGCATCGCCGAAGGAATCGAAACGGCCGAAGACTGCCTGACGCTGGAAAGCATGGGATGCAGACTGGCGCAGGGCTATGCCTTTGCGCGACCGATGGACATTGCGAACCTGCTTGCGTGGCTGGACAGCCATGTACAGCATCCTGCAAATCGTCGGGCTGACGCAGGGCTCAAGAGCCTTCCGGCATTCGCCGAATTAGGGAATCGTTTTTCCCGGCAATAGGCTGACGGCGTTGCCGTTATTGCACGGTCAGAGGGAACAGTGCCCCCTTTTGACCGGAAATGGTGCGGTCGAGAAGACTCGAACTTCCACGGGCTTGCGCCCACAACGACCTCAACGTTGCGCGTCTACCAATTCCGCCACGACCGCACATGACCGTGGGGGCGCTGGCCCCCGCGTCGGTAGGAGCGCGCCCCTAGCAGCGGTGCGGGGGTGCCGCAAGCGTTTTGGACAGGTGGTGTGCGCCAGGCCCCCTGCGGGCGCGTTCAGCGCGGAGCCCAGCCGATATCGGCGAAGACGGCGGAGCGCGGCACATCGGTCATCGCTTCGTTGATCGTCATCGATTCGCCCGGGGCCAGCGACGCTTGCGGCGGCGTGACTTCCCAGCTGAACACGATCCGCTCGCGCCCGTCCCGTAGGACGATCAGGATCGGCGGCACGTCGCGCGTTTCGCGGGCGGTGTTGGTAACGATGATCCGCGCGCCGAAATATTCGGTCCCGTTGGGAAGCGTCCGCCGCTCCTGCTCCTCGACCGGGAATTCCAGCTCCAGATCGGGCTCCGCCACGGCGAAGAGTGGCCGATCGACGGGCATCCAGGATGGCAGGCCGAACGTGTTGGCAGCCACGACCGTGCCCAGCGCCAGAATGGCGAAGATCCCCGCCGCCCAGGTCCACAGTTTGACGTAATTGCGGCGCGGGCGGAAGGGCGGGCTGTAATCGAACTGGCTGACCGTGTCGTCATAGACTATGGGGCGCGGTGGCGCGTCGGGCAGGGCGCCGTAGGGCGGATCGCCCTCGTCGAAGCTCGGTCCCATGGCCGCCGGATCGGCATCGGATTCATCGCGATCGGATGCGGACGAGAAATCGGGTTCGCTGTCGTCAGCGCTATCGCGCGCATTCGGCTGCGACGGGTCCGTTCGCTTGTCGGCGGAAGGGTTTGTCGCAGCCGCGGGCGGGGCGTTTCGCGGCGCGGCGGGTGGCGCATCGCCGAAATGGGGGCGCGCGTCTGCTTCGGGCGAGGAGGACGCGGGAACCGCCTCCCGCTTTTGCGCAGGCGAGGCCGGAGCGGGGCCAGTCCCGGGGGCCGTATCGCCCGCGCGGTTCGCACCCGCTTCGGGGGTCGCGATTTCGGGGCCGTCCTGAAACCAGCTATGCTTGCATTTTGCGCAGCGGACCGTGCGGCCTTCCACGCCGATCGCGCTGTCGGGCACGACGTAGCGCGTGGCGCAGGCGGGGCAGGCGATTATCATGACGGACCATTCCTAGACCCGTGCGCGAATCGCAACAAGTGTGCCACCGTGAACACAGGCCCTATGCAGCCTTTTTTCCACATCGATGCGCCGCTATAGCGCCGGACGGATGATGTGTTCGGGTGAAATGGGCGGGCTGGCGCGATGAACCGCGCTGTGAACCGGAGCGAGGAAGAAGTCGCGCGCTTCGACAATGTCGGCCTTCGCTACGGCACGGATCGCGAGGTTTTGAGCGATCTGTCCTTCACCCTGTTTCCCGGCCGGTTCTATTTCCTCACCGGCGCGAGCGGGGCGGGCAAGACCTCGCTGTTGAAACTGCTCTATCTCGCGCAGCGCCCGTCGCGCGGCGCGATCCGCATGTTCGGACGCGATGTAATCACCCAGCCGCGCGCGCAATTGCCCTCCTTCCGCCGCCGTCTGGGCGTGGTTTTCCAGGATTTTCGCCTGATCGATCACTTGTCCGCCTATGACAATATCGCGCTGCCGCTGCGCGTGTCGGGCGTGCGCGAGGACGACCTGACGCAGCCCGTGCTCGACATGCTCGACTGGGTCGGTCTCGGCCACCGCGCCGATGCGCGCCCGGCGACGCTTTCGGGCGGCGAGCAGCAGCGTGTTGCGATCGCGCGGGCCGTGATTGGTCGCCCCGATCTCCTCGTCGCGGACGAGCCGACCGGAAACGTCGATCCCGAAATGGCGCTGAAGCTCATCCGCCTGTTCGAAGCGCTCAATCGTCTGGGGACGACCGTGGTGGTCGCGACGCATGACGTCCAGCTGCTTAAGAAAGTGCCGGATTCGCTGATCATGCGGCTCGACAAGGGGCATCTGTCCGATCCCACCGGCGCGCTGCGCTTTCCGCCCCGTCGCGAGCTGTCGGGAGAGGACGCGTGAAGCGCCCGTCTTTCCTGCCAAACGCAAATCCGCCTGCCGGATCCTCGGTCGCGGCGCGGGCGTGGGAGCGCGGGCTGGCGCCGTTTCGCGGCCGGGCCGCGTCGCAGATGCTGCCGCGTACCCGGCTGGGTGGGCCGATGCCGTGGGTGATCGCGATCATGGTCGCGCTGACCGTGCTGGCGGCGGGCGGGGCGCTCGCCATGGCCAATCTCGCCGCGCAGGCGCGCAGCGATCTGGCCGGCGGCGTGACGGTCCAGATCGTGGAAGCCGATCCGGCCCTGCGCGATGCGCAGACGCGCCGGGCGCTTGCCGCGCTGGAGGATATGGAGATCGTGCAGGGCATGCGCCGCGTGCCCGATGCCGAATTGCAGGCGCTGATCGAACCGTGGCTGGGCGGCGGCGTCCGCAGCGAGGCGGTGCCGCTGCCCGCGCTTATCGACGTCGATCTGAGCGGCGCGGCGGATGCGCGTACTCTGGACGATCTGCGTGCCGCGCTCGGCCCGATCGCGCCCGATGCGCGGGTGGATGCGCAGGCCCAGTGGCTGGGCCCGGTATTCGATGCGATTTCGGCGCTGCGCTGGCTCGCGCTCGGCCTGATCGTACTGCTCGCCTTCACCAGCGCGGCCGCCGTGTGGCTGGCGGCGAGGAATGCGCTCAACGCCAATCGCGGAACGATCGAGGTGGTGCATCTCCTGGGCGGTACCGATGGGCAGATCGCGCGCATCTTCCAGCGTTCGGCCATCATCGATGCCGCGATCGGCGGGGCGGTGGGCCTGGTGCTCGGCGCGATTGCGCTGAAAGTGCTCGGCGCGCAGTTCGCCGCGCTGGAATCGGGCATGGTGGCTGGCGGAGGCCTCGACCCGGTCGACTGGCTCCTGCTCGCTCTCGTTCCGGTGGCGGGCGCGGCAATCGCCTTGCTCACCGCGCGAATGACGGTATTGGCTTCGCTCGGAAAGATGCCGTGATCCTTCGCTTCGCCGCCTTCGTCGTTCTCGCTTACGCGCTCGGTTTCATCGGGTTCGCGGTGACTTTGCCGCAGCCGCTCGAGGATGCGCAGACCGATGCGGTGATCGTGCCCACCGGCGCCAGCGGACGCATTCCGCGCGGGCTGGAGGTTCTGCGCGAAGGCGATGCCCGGCGCATGCTGGTCTCCGGCGTCGATCCCGAGGTGAAGCCGGGCGAATTCGCCGCCGAATTCGACGTGACGGATCGCGAGATGGAATGCTGCGTGACGCTCGGCTTTCTTGCCGTCGATACGCGCAGCAATGCGGGCGAGGCGGCGCAGTGGATGAAGGATAACGATGTCGAGACCGTTCGTCTCGTCACCACCGACTGGCACATGCGCCGCGCGGCATCGGAAATGCGCGGCGCGCTGCCCGAGGATGTGACTATCGTGGAGGATGCGGTGCCGTCCGATCCCGATTTCCGTCAGCTATTCCTCGAATACAACAAGCTGCTGCTGGCGACGGTATCGCAGGGGATACCGGCATGATCGTGCTGCGGAATATCGCGTTCTACCTCGTCTTCTACCTCGGTTCGATCGTGGTGACATCGGCGGCGCTGCTGTCGATCCCGTTCGGGTGGGAGGTGTTCCGCCGCCGCGTCAGCAATTGGAGCGGGTTGCAACGCTGGTGCGTGGTCAATCTGCTGGGCGTCGAGCTGAAGATCCAAGGCGCACCGCTGGACGAGCCGGTGCTGTATGCGGTGAAGCATGAAAGCTTCTTCGAAGCGATCGACGCGCCGACCCTGTTCGACACGCCCGCCGTGTTCGCCAAGCAGGAGCTTTTCTCGATACCCGGATGGGGCAGGGCCGCGCTGGCTTATGGACTGGTGCCGGTTTCGCGCGAGGCGGGGGCGACCATGCTGCGCGCCATGATCCGATCGGCCAAGGCGCTGAACGCGGACGGACGGCCGCTGGTGATCTTTCCCGAAGGAACGCGCGTGCCGCATGGCGAGGTGCGGGCGCTGCAATCGGGCTTTGCCGGGCTCTACAAGATGCTTGGGCTGGCCGTGGTCCCCGTCGCGGTGGATAGCGGGCCGATCTACCATCGCGGGCTGAAGCGCCGGGGCACCATCACCTACCGCTTCGGCGAGCCCATTCCTCCCGGCCTGCCGCGCGCCGAGGTGGAACAGCGGGTACTGGCCGAAATCAACGCGCTGAACGGGTAGGGCGGGCTAGCCTGCGGCTTCGGCCTCGCGCTGCAATATGGCGGCGACCTCGTCCATCTGCGCCTGCGTCCCGATCGTGATTCTGAGCGCATGGGGCAGCCCCTGGCTCGGCAGGTGGCGCACGGCATAGCCTGCATCGGCAAGCGCGCCCATCGCGGCCTCCGCGCGCAAGGCCCCTTCGAACAGGACAAGCGAAAAGTTCGCCTCGCTCGGCACGACGGACAGGCCGTGATTGCCGAGATTTGCGATCCGGTCGGCGAAGCGTGTCCGGACTTGAGCGTTCGTTTCCTGCGTCGCGCGAACGAAATCCTGATCCTCGATCGCGGCAAGCGCGGCGCGCTGGCCCCCGCCCGTCACGTTGAATGCGCCGCGCAGGCGGTTGAGCATATCGACCAGTGCGGGCGCGCCGGTGGCCCAGCCGACCCGCTCGCCCGCGATGCCATAGGCTTTCGAAAAGGTCCGCGTGACCAGCACATTGTCATGGCGCGCCGCCAGAGCCATGCCGCCATCGTCGATATCGGGCGCGAGAAATTCGGCATAGGCCTGATCGACCACCAGCAGGATATCCGGCCTCAGCCCCGCATGGAGCCGCGCGACTTCGCTCGCATCGAGCCAGCTGCCGATCGGATTGTTGGGATTGTCGAGCAGGACGACGCGGGTCCGCTCGCTCAAGGCGGCGAGCAGCGCATCGACATCGGCGCCGTAATCCTTCGCCTCCGCCAGCACCGGCTCGGCCCCGACCTTGTGCGCGAGCAGGGGATAGAGCGAGAAGGAATAACGCGAGAACAGAACCTCGTCCTCCGTTCCCGCAAAGGCCTGCACCGCGCCATGCAACAGCTCGCCTGAACCCGTACCGCACACGATCCGTGCCGGATCGATCCCGTGCAGCGCGCCGATCGCCGCGCGCAATTCCTTGGCGTCGGGATCAGGATAGAGCGCGGGCGAATGGGCGGATGCCAGCGCGTCGATCACCGCAGGGCTGCATCCCAGCGGGTTCTCGTTCGCGGACAGCTTGATCAGCTCGCGCCCGTCGGCGGATTTCGCCTTGCCGGGGACATAGGGATGGATCGCGTCGATCCACGGCTTGGGAGTGGGGCGGTCGGCCATGATGGGTTTCGCCATAACGGAAAGCAGTCCTTCGACAAGCTTGGGAGGAAAGGTTAGAGGAGCCCCCGCACGTTTTTGCTGGAACCCCTCGCTTGAGCTTCGAACCCCAAAACCTGACCCTGCCCGATCCCCTGCCGCTCGACGGGGGCGGGACGCTGGCAGAGGCGCGCATCGCCTACGAAACCTATGGCGAACTGGCGCCCGACCGGTCGAACGCGATCCTGCTGTGCCATGCGCTGACGGGGGATCAGTATGTCGCCAGCACCCATCCGCTGACGGGCAAGCCCGGCTGGTGGGAACGGATGGTGGGGCCGGGCAAGCCTATCGATACGGATCGCTATCACGTCATCTGCGCCAATGTCATCGGCAGTTGTCTGGGCTCCACCGGCCCGGCCAGTATCGCGTCGGACGGTGCGCCCTATGCCATGCGCTTTCCTGTCATCACCGTGCGCGACATGGTGCGCGGCCTTGTCGGCCTGCTCGACGCGCTGGGGATCGAGCGGCTGCACGCAGTGGTCGGCGGATCGATGGGCGGGATGCAGGCGCTGAGCCTGGCGGCGAACTGGCCCGATCGGGCGGAGCGCGTGCTCGTGATCGCTTCGACCAGCCGCCATTCGGCGCAGAACATAGCGTTTCACGAACTCGGGCGGCAGGCGATCATGGCCGATCCCAACTGGCGTCAGGGCGACTATTACAGCGCCGATACGCCCGACAACGGGCTGGCCGTGGCGCGCATGGCGGCGCATATCACCTATCTGTCGGAAGATGGGCTGACCGCAAAATTCGGGCGCAATCTTCAGGATCGCCCGGAAAAGAGCTTCGGCTTCGATGCCGATTTCCAGGTCGAAAGCTATCTGCGCTATCAGGGCAGCGGCTTTACGCGCCGCTTCGATGCGAACAGCTATCTCTATATCACGCGGGCGATGGATTATTTCGATCTGGCGGAGGAGCACGGCGGATCGCTGGCGCAGGCCTTTGCGGGCAGTCCGGCGCGGTTCTGTCTGGTCAGTTTCGACAGCGACTGGCTCTATCCGACGGCGGAAAGCCGCCATATCGTCCACGCGCTGAATGCGGCGGGCGCGCCGGTCAGCTTCGTCGAATTGTCGGCGCCGTTCGGGCATGACAGCTTCCTGCTCGACGTGCCCGCGCTGGACCGGGTGGTGAAGGGGTTCGTCGAATGAGCCGATCCTCTGGTCTAAGACCCGATCTTGCAGCCATCGCCGGGCAGGTCGCGCCGGGTAGCCGGGTGCTCGATATAGGCTGCGGCGACGGGGCGCTGATGCTGGCCCTGCGCGACAAGGATTGCGACGTGCGCGGGATCGAGATCGACGGAGCCTGCGTCGAACGCTGCGTGGCGCGCGGCCTCAGCGTGGTGCAGGGTGATGCCGATCGCGACCTTGCCGATTATCCCGATGCGAGCTTCGACTATGCGGTGCTGAGCCAGACATTGCAGACCGCGGCGCGGCCCGACCGGATGCTGGAACAATTGCTGCGCGTCGGCACGCGGGCCTTCGTCAGCTTCCCCAATTTCGCCCACTGGCGCACGCGCGCTGCGCTGATGTTCGGCGGGCGGATGCCGGTAACGCGCGCCCTGCCGGTGACGTGGTACGAAACGGCGAACATCCACCATGTGACGGTGGCGGATTTCCGCGATCTGGCGCGGGCCAAGGGCGCGCGTATCGAAGGCGAATGGTTCTTTTCAGGCAAGCGGCCTATCGGCGGCGCGGGAGCCAATCTGCGCGCGGAATTTGCGGTGTTCGAACTCGCCTGACGGCGCTCACATATGGCGTTCGACGGCCTGGAAAAGGCGCTTGCGCTGGCGACGCCCGCGGATCTGTTCGGTCCTGAGGCTGCTCGGCTGGACGCGGGTGCCGCTGGGCGATTCCCACCGGAACTGGAAACTGCGCCGCGCCCCCACGGGCAGGGATTCGGGCGCGTAGAAGGCCACCACGATCAGATCGAGCTGGGCCACGTCCTCACGCTCCAGCCCGGCGGCTTCATCGTCGCGCAGCATCACTTCGAGGATATCGTCGAAATGGCCGATATCGAGATACTGACCGGTCGAAAGGCTGCCCTGCCGCATGGTCGAGCGCGGATCGGCGCCCAGATCCTCGGGCAATTCGCGCAGATCGGTCAGCGCGATCTCTATCTGCTTGTCGCCTGCATGCAGAATGCCGATCAGACTGGTGACGTAAAGCGACTGGCTGCTCATATTGGTGACGAGGCAGCGGCTGCGCATGCCCCGTCCGGCGGCACGCGTGATAAGGATGGACGAGCGGCGCGAGGCCCGTACCTGGACCAGCAGGATCTGCAGATAGACCACCCAGACCACCAGCATTGCCATGCTGAGCAGGACGCTGATGAGCCCCTGATTGGCGCGGAAGAATTCGAGCATCGTTGCGGTCCCCGCGTTCAGCCGCGCAGGCGTTCCGCATGCCAGGCGACATGCTCGGCCAGGAAGGTGGAGATGAAATAATAGGAGTGGTCGTACCCCTCCTGCATGCGGATCGTGGGCTCCATGCCCTGTTTGGCGCAGGCCATTGCGAGGAGGCCCGTCTTGAGCTGCTCGTCGAGGAAATTGTCCGCCGTGCCTTGATCGACCAGGATATGGTCGTGCCGCGCGCCGTCCTCGATCAGAGCGACCGCGTCGTAGTCTCGCCAGGCATCCCGGTCGTCGCCCAGATAGCGGCCCAGCGCCTTTTCGCCCCACGGCACCTGCGTGGGCGCCACGATGGGGCTGAACGCACTGATCGAGCGAAACCGATCCGCATTGCGCAGGCCGATCGTCAAGGCGCCGTGGCCGCCCATCGAATGACCGGTGATTGCCTGACGCTGCATGTCGACCGGGAATTCCGCCGCGATCAGGTCGGGCAGTTCGCGCTCGATATAGCTGCGCATCCGGTAGTTTTTCGCCCAGGGCTCTTCGGTCGCATCGACATAGAAGCCCGCGCCCTTGCCGAAATCATACTCGTCTTCGGCATCGGGCACGTCGTCACCGCGCGGGGAGGTGTCGGGCGCAACGAAGACGATACCGTGTTCGGCGCAGGCCGCCCGGTATTCGCCCTTCTCGGTGACGTTGGCATGCGTGCAGGTCAGGCCCGAAAGATACCACAGCACTGGCAGCTTCGCGCCAGCCGCGAGTTCGGCGGCTTGCGGGGGCACGAAGACCGAGAATGTCATCTCGGTCCCCGTTTCCTGCGAGGCGTGCGAATACACACCTTGCACGCCCTCGTGCGAGCGGTTGTGGCTCAGCGTTTCCATGGCGATCAGGCTTCGCGGTGGATGCCGCAGATCTTGTGGCCGTCCAGATCGCGGAAATAGGAAAGGTGCATCGTGCCGAGCTGTCCGGCGTCGCGCGGTCCGGGAGGGCCTTCGATGCTGGTCGCGCCGTTGGCGACCGCCACGTCGTGCAGTTCCTTCACCTGTTCGGGCGAATCGCATTTGAAGCCGATGGTCATCCCGTTGGCGCACGTCGCCGCTTCGCCGTCGATCGGCTGGGTCAGCATGAAGGTGTTGCCGTCATGGATGAAGATCGCGCGCTGGTGGCCGCTGGCGCTGGTGTTGTCGATCGCATTGCGCCCGCCGAGCACGGCCAGGACTTTTTCGTAGAACGCCTTCGACTTTGCGATGTCGTTGGTGCCGATCATGATGTGATTGAACATTGCGTTTCTCCTCTTGAGCTTGTGAATCAGGCGTCGACCGCGACCGTCGCGGTGTCGTGATCGCCGGTATTGGGCGATCCGGCGGGGTCCAGCATCAACAGCCTGACTTCGCCGCGCGAGGCGACCGGGCGATGGTCCTCGCCCTTCCCGATCAGGAGTAGTTCGCCGGGCCCAAGCGTCTCCGTCCGGTCGCGGAATTCGACGTCGAGCGTGCCGTCGAGGCACAGGAACAATTCGTCGTGATCGTGCGCATGCCAGTCAAATTCGCCGTCGAGCCGCGCGATGCGCACCTCGTGGCCCTCATAGCGGGCGACGATGCGCGGCGCCCAGATCTCGCTGAACGTCGCGAACTTGTCCGTCAGGGAAACCTTGGCTCCCATCAGTCGAACACGACGACACTGCGGATGCTTTCGCCCGCATGCATCAGGTCGAAGCCCTTGTTGATCTCTTCCAGTTTCAGGACGTGCGTGATCATCGGATCGATCTGGATCTTGCCGTCCATGTACCAGTCGACGATCTTCGGCACGTCGGTCCGGCCCTTGGCGCCGCCGAACGCGGTGCCGCGCCAGTTTCGGCCGGTCACCAGCTGGAAGGGCCGGGTTTCGATCGTCTTGCCGGCTTCGGCCACGCCGATCACGATCGAGGTGCCCCAGCCCTTGTGGCAGCATTCCAGCGCCTGGCGCATGACAGTGGTGTTGCCGGTGCAGTCGAAGCTGTAATCCGCCCCGCCGTCGAGCATGGCGACGAGCGTGGCGACCACGTCGTCCACTTCCTTGGGGTTCACAAAATCGGTCATGCCGAAATGCTGGCCCCAGGTCTTCTTGTCGTTGTTGATATCGACGCCCACGATCCGGTCCGCGCCCGCCATCTTGGCGCCCTGGATCACGTTCAATCCGATGCCGCCCAATCCGAACACGACCACATTGTCGCCCGGCTTGACCTGCGCCGTGTTCACCACCGCGCCCACGCCCGTCGTCACGCCGCAGCCGACATAGCAGGTTGTGTGGAAGGGCGCGTCTTCGCGGATCTTGGCGACCGCGATTTCCGGCAGGACGGTGAAGTTCGAAAAGGTCGAACAGCCCATATAGTGATAGATCGGCTTGCCGTTGTAGCTGAAGCGCGTCGTCCCGTCGGGCATCAGGCCTTTGCCTTGCGTCTCGCGGATCGCGCTGCACAGGTTCGTCTTGCCAGACAGGCACATTTTGCACTGGCGGCATTCGGGGGTGTAGAGCGGGATGACGTGATCGCCCGGCACCACGCTGGTCACGCCAGCGCCCACTTCGCGCACGATGCCGGCACCTTCATGGCCGAGGACGCTTGGGAACAGCCCTTCGCTGTCCAGCCCATCGAGCGTGTAGGCGTCGGTGTGGCAGATGCCCGTCGCCATGATTTCGATCAGGACTTCGCCCGCCTTGGGGCCTTCGAGATCGAGTTCGACGATTTCGAGCGGCTGCTTGGCTTCGAAGGCGACGGCGGCGCGGGTTTTCATAAGCGTGTGGTCTCCTCTTTCGCCCCGCACCTAGGCGCGAAAAGATACAGGAGCAATGGATGCGCGCAACGCCGCGCCGCTTGTCGTTGGCGGTTCATCGCGGCATCGCTAGGGGGAGGGCATGATGTCGCTTCTCGCTTCCGCCGCCGCAAGTCTCACTCTCGCCGCGCAGCCGGCTCCTCCCGCCGCCGACGCGCCGCAGCTCTCGCTCGAACAGACGACCGGGCTGCGCTGCGGTGTGGCCTTCGCGCTCGTGGCGCAGGGACAGCAGGCGGGCGATCCCGCCGCTTTGGCCTATCCGGCGATGGATCCGCGCGGGAAGGAATTCTTCGTCCGGTTCATGGCCGCGCTGATGGAAGATCCGCGGTTCTCGCGCGACCTCGTCACCAGTCTCGCCATGCGCGAAACGCAGGAATTGGCGCGCGGCGGGCCCGAAGCCCTGTCGGCGGTGATGCCCGCCTGCCTCCAATTGCTCGACCTGTCGGGCCTCTGACACGCGCTGTCAGGCCGGGTTCACGCCGATGGTCCGATAGTTTCCGACAGTCCCGAACAATCGAGTCGTCCCCTATGCGCCCTGTAATCCTGGCCCTGCCTCTCGCCCTCTTCGCCGCGCCCGTCGCGGCCCAGGCGGATGCTGACGTGAGAGCGGACACCGCGATCGTCCTGCCGGATTTCGACGCGGCCGCGCCCGAAAGTGAAACGCCGCTCGAATCGCTGTCGCAGCGCCTGTCCGATCCGCGCACACAAAACGAAGTTGCTGCGACCGTCGCTGTGCTGTCGGAGATACTGCTCGATATGCCGCTCGCTCCGCTGATCGAGCCGCTCGCCAAAGCCACCGCCGATGCGGCGGATGTGCCGCGCCGCCCGGTCGATCCCGATCTCACGTTGCGCCGGATGAGCCCTCGCGCCGGTGAGGTCACCGCGCGGGTGGCGCAGGAATTGCCGCGCGCGATGGATCGGATGGCGGATGCCAGCGACGGGATTGCCGCGCTTCTCCCGGTCCTGCGCGATGCGGTTCGCACTCTGGAAGATCGAGTCGAGAGCGCCCTGCCGCGCGACTGACGCGGACGTTTCGCGCATCAATTTGATTCCCCGCGCGTTGGGGTGTGGATTATCGCCCACACTTGCGGCAAGGCGCATTCGTTATGTGGACACTCCACCAATTCCCCCTTTGCCCGTTCAGCCGCAAGGTCCGCATCCTGCTGGGCGAGAAATCCATAGCCTACGATCTGGTCCAGCGCCGACCGTGGGATGAGGGCGACGATCTGTGGCGCCTGAACGATGCCGGGCGCGTGCCCGTGCTGGAAGACAGGGCCCGCAACATCGCGCTGTGCGACAGCCGGGCGATCTGCGAATATCTCGAAGAGACGGTCGAACGATCGCCCATGCTGGCGGGCAGCGCCCTGGCGCGGGCCGAGACGCGGCGGCTGGTCGCTCTGTTCGAAGAGAATTTCTACGCCGACGTGGTCGCGCCGCTGCTGCACGAAAAGATGACCAAACGCCTGGTGCTGCGCCAGCCGCCCGATGGCCGCATCCTGCGCGAAGCGATGAAGCGCGCGCACGGCCATCTCGACTATATCGACTGGCTGGTGGACAATCGCAGCTGGCTGGCAGGCTCGACCATGAGCCTGGCGGACCTCGCCGCCGCGGCGCAGGTTTCGGTGGCGGATTATCTCGGCGGGATCGATTGGCGCGGCCACGATCAGGCGCGCGGCTGGTACGCCGTGTTCAAGAGCCGCCCGAGCTTCCGGCCCCTTCTGGCCGAGAAGATGGAAGGGGTTCCCCCCCCATCGCATTATGCGATGGTGGATGGGTAGTTTGAGGGGCGAACCGGCCTTTGCCGGTTTCCTCGGTGCTGTTCCTCCCTTTGGTCGGGCACCTGCGGGCGCGCGGTCGCGCTCGCGGTCCGCTGGTCGCGGACCGTTCTGGGGATTGTCAATTCTACGGAAACCGGCGGCTTTCTGGTCGGTTGTAGGGGCAAGGAGTATCCCATGACCGACAAACTCGAACTCACCGACGCCGAATGGCGCGAGAAGCTTTCGCCCGAGCAGTACCACATCCTGCGCGAAGCGGGGACTGAGCGGGCCTTCACCGGCAAATACGAGAAGAACAAGCAGGCGGGCGAATATCACTGCGCCGCCTGCGGCCAGCTTGTGTTCGAAAGCGAGGACAAATACGATAGCGGGTCCGGCTGGCCCAGCTTCACCGCGCCCGCCGATGGCGACGCGGTTGAGGAACACAGCGACACCAGCCTTGGCATGCGCCGCACCGAAGTGGTCTGCGCCAAGTGCGAGAGCCATCTGGGCCATGTCTTTCCGGACGGCCCGGGGCCGGATGGCCTGCGCTATTGCATCAACAGCGCCTCTCTGGATTTCGAGCCCGAGGACTGATTATGCGTCGCCTTTGAACATTCGGGAGCGAAAGTTCGGGGGCGTTTCGCAACTTAGCCGTTCACCGAAAGTTACAACTCGCCTATGCATGCGGATCGCAGGTAAGGACGGGTGACGGGTTTTGGCGAGACGCAACGATAGCCGACGCGGCAAAGGCGGCGCGAGCAATCGGGCAGCGGCGGCCAAACGTACCAAGGAAGAGCCAAGCGGCTGGGCGCTGTGGATGCGGCGGCTCGTCATCGGCGGTGGCATGGCGGTTCTGCTCGTGCTGCTTTTCACCGCGCTGGCGGTTGCCTTTGCCGCCCGATCGCTGCCCAGCTTTTATCAATTGCAGGCCACTCAGGTCGGCCAGACCATCGTCGTGCGCGCGCGCGACGGCAGCGAGATCGTGGAATTGGGCCCGAGCTTCGGCGAATGGCTCGATTCCTCCGAAATACCGCAGGTGATGAAGGATGCGATGATCTCGGTCGAGGATCAGCGCTTCCAGTCGCATTTCGGCATCGATCCCGTGCGCCTCACCGGCGCGATCATCGAAGGCGTGACGGGGGACGAGCGGATCGGCGGCACCTCCACGATTACGCAGCAGCTTGCGCGCAACGTGTTCCTCAATTCCAACCGCACGCTCGACCGCAAATTGCGCGAAGCGGTGCTGGCGATGGCGCTCGAATGGAAATTCTCGAAGGAGCAGATCCTCGAGCTTTATCTGAACAAGGTCTATTTCGGTGGCGGAGCCTACGGGATCGACAGCGCCAGCCGCAAATTCTTCAGCCATCCGGCGACCGATCTCAGCACCGCCGAAGCGGCGATCATCGCCGGTCTGGTCAAGGCGCCCAGCCGCTATTCTCCCACCGCCGATGTCGATGCCGCCGTCAGCCGCGCGGGCGTGGTGCTGCGCCTGATGAAAGAACAGGGCCGCATCGCAGACAGCGTCACGATCGATCCCTCCGCCGTGAAGCTGAAGGAAGAGACCGGACAGAACTCGGTACGCTATTTCACCGATTGGGCGCTGCCCCAACTCGACCTTCTCCTGCCCGAAACCTTCGAGCCGATCGAGGTCTGGACCACGCTCGACACCGGTATGCAGCGCGCGGCCACCGCGTCGATCAAGGCCAACACGCCCGAGGGCGCGCAGGGCGCTCTCGTCAGCATGGACCGCGACGGGGCGGTGCTCGCGCTGGTGGGCGGGACCGATTATGTCGAGACCAATTACAACCGTGCGACGGACGCGGTTCGCCAGCCGGGATCGTCGTGGAAGCTGTTCGTCTATCTCGCCGCGCTCGAGGCCGGATACACGCCTGAGGATCGCGTGGTCGATACGCCGGTCACGATCGACGGGTGGAGCCCGCGCAATTCGGGCGGCGGTTTCGCGGGCGAAATGGATCTGCGCTCCGCCTTCGCCTATTCCAAGAACACCGTCGCCGCGCAGCTCGGCAATGAAGTCGGTTTCGGCACGGTGTCCAGCATGGCGCGCCGGTTCGGGATCACCACGCCGATTTCGACCTATCCGTCGATGGTGCTCGGCACGTCCGAAGTGCGGTTGATCGACATGACGCGCGCCTTTGCCGGCGTGTCGGCAGGGGGCCAGTCGGTCGAACCCTATGGCATTCTCAAGGTGACCACTTCGGACGGCGAGTTGCTCTATCAGCACGAACGCAGCGATCCGGTCCAGCTGGTGCCGGACTATGTCGCGGCTGGGATCACGGACCTGTTGCAGACCGCGGTCAATACCGGCACCGGACGGGCGGCGCAGATCGGGCGGCCTGTGGCGGGCAAGACCGGCACGACCAATTCGAACAAGGACGGCTATTTCGTCGGCTTTTCGAGCGGTGTGACAACGGGGGTGTGGATGGGGCGTGACGACAATGCCCGCGTCGCCAGCCTGCAAGGAGGGCGCGCGCCTGCGCAGGCCTTTGCCGCTTTCATGCGCTATGCCGTGAAGGACCGCCCGGTCGAGGAGTTCGAGACCGAGCTGCAATTGCCCGAATGGCAGATGGAGCCGGATGACGAGCAATTCTTCGGCGATCCGGACGATTATTATTTCATCGACGAGCAGGGCAATCTGATCGAGCCGGGCCGGGGTGCGCCGCCGCCGGGCCAAGGTGCGCCCTTCCCGGTCGAGGGAGAGCCCGGCGTGGGCGAAGCGGACCGCCGCCGCGCCGTTCCCGCGACCGATCCGCAGCGTCAGCCCGCGCGCCCTCCCCAGCAACCGAACGAGGGCGCCCCGTCTGCCGCCAGCGACGATTTCCTGAGGCGCGCGACAGGCGGTGGCGGCGGCACGACCCAGCCCCCGCCGCGCCCGAGCCCCACGCCGCCGGCCAGGGAATACTAACGACGCGTTGCCGTCCGCCTTTGCATAGAGCTTCGGCCACAAAAAAGCCCCGCCATCGCTGGCGGGGCTCTTCGTTTCGGCTGTCGTATTCGGCGATCAGCGCAAGCGAACCGCTATATAACCGGCCGGGCGACCGCGCCGTTGGATGCGGAGCAGCACCGCATCGCGGTTTTCGCTGCGCGCACCGGCGATGATGCTTTCCAGCTGCGCAACCGTCGAGATTTCCTGATAATTCGCGCTGATGATGACATCGCCGCGCGTCAGTCCCTTGCGCGCTGCGTCGGAGTTCTGGTCGACCCCTGCGATGGCGAGGCCCTGCACGTCCGCACCCAGACCCAGCTGGCGCGCGATCGCGGGCGTCATCGGCACGACCTGGAGGCCGAGCCGTTCTTCCACCACCGTGCCGTCGCCTTCGTCGGGCAGCATTTCTTCCTGCTCGTCGCCTTCGAACATCTGCTGCTGGCGCAGTTCTTCGGCGCTGGGGCGGCGGCCGATCGTGGCGTTGACCGTGCGGCGCTGACCGTCGCGGATCAGTTCGATCGGCACCGTGGTGCCGGGATCGATATTGGCGACGAGGAAGGACAGGGTCTGTTCCGGCGTAACCTCGCGGCGATTGACGCTCAGCACGATGTCGCCTGCGCGGATGCCGGCCCGCTCGGCGGCGGCGTCGGACTGGACGCCCTGGACGATCTCGCCGCGATTGCGCGGGATGCCGACGGCGCTCGCCGTATCGTTATCGACCGGCGCGATGCTGACGCCGAGATAGCCGCGCTCGATCTCCTGACCGGCGCGCAGCTGGGCGACGATGGGCGCGGCGGTTTCCGCCGGGATGGCGAAGCCGATGCCCACGCTGCCGCCCGAAGGCGACAGGATAGCGTTGTTGATGCCGATGACATTGCCCTGCATGTCGAACAGCGGACCGCCCGAATTGCCCTGATTGATGCTGGCATCGGTCTGGAGATAGCGGTCGTAGGCGCCCGCGCCGGTGTTGCGCAGGACGCTGGAGATGATTCCGCTCGTCACGGTACCGCCGAGGCCGAAGGGATTGCCGATCGCGACCACCCAATCGCCGACCCGCGCTTGGCTCGAATCGCCGAACTTCACGAAGGGGAAGGCTTCGCGGCGCTGTATCTTCAGCACTGCGAGATCGGATTCGGCATCGGTGCCGATCATTTCGGCTTCGTATTCGGTGCCGTCGGGCATGGTCACCGTGATCTCTTCCACCGTGCCGCGCCCGCGCGGGCTGACGACGTGGTTGTTGGTGACGACATAGCCGTCCGCCGAGATGATGAAGCCCGAACCCAGCGACTGGCCTTCGCGATATTGCGGTTGCGACTGGTTGCCGCGCCGCTGGTTGAACATGTTTTCGAACGGCGTGCCCGCGAAGGGATTGTTGTTCGCGACCTCGACCCGCTGGCGGGTGGAGATGTTGACCACGGCAGGCTGCAATTGGGCGGTCAGATCGGCGAAGCTGGCAGGCGCTCCGGCGCGCGGCACCATGCTGGACATCCGGCTGTCGTCGTTCTGGGCGACCTGGGCACCGGCGGGATAGCCGGTCGCCAGCGAAAGCGCGGCTCCGCCCACCAACAGGGCACTCGTCAATCCATAGGCATATCGCACAGGCTTCACGTCCTCTTCTTCCTTTATCTGGCTTCGACCGGATAGCGGCTCAACGCGCCGGGTATCCGAAGTGTCCTGTCGGTATCCGAATTAGCCGATTTCACGCCTCGGGCGCTGAACCGCGATTGAATGTTCGCGGGATCGGGCCGGTACGCTCGACGAAACGCGAACCGGGCCCGACCGGCGTCGACGATCAATTCTCGCCGCGGAACTGGCGCAGATATTCGTTGTCCGGCGACAGGATGATGTTGCTATCCCCCTTCGGCCCTTCGCCTTCGCGGGCCGGGCTGAAGGTCGAATCGTAGCTCTGCATGGCGCGGTAGAAATCGTAGAAGCTCGCATCCTTGCCGAAGGCTTCGGCATAGATACGGGCCGATTCCGCGTCCGCTTCTGCGCGGATGATCCGCGCATCGCGGCCGCCCTGGGCGCGGATGGTGCGCGCTTCGCGTTCACGATCCGACTCCATGCGGCGGAATGCCGATTGCAGCGGTGCGCCATCGGGCAGGTCGGTGCGCTTGATCTGCACGTCCACCACCTGTGCCCCGTACTGGCGGGCCTGCCGGTCGAGATTGGCGCGCACATTGGCGAGCGCGGACCCGCGTTCGGCGGTCAGCATGGCCTGAAAGGTGCGGCGGCCCAGTTCCTGGCGCAGCACCGAATTGAGAATCGGTTCGAGCGCCACGCGCACGCCATCGGTGGTCCCGGCGCGTTCGACCATGCGGACCGGATCGACGATGCGGAAGCGGGCGTATGCGTTGACGAGCAGGCGCTGCTGGTCGTTCGACAGCACTTCCTCGTCGGTCATTTCGAGGTCGAGCAGGCGCTTGTCGACCTTTCGTACGCTGTCGAGGAACGGCACGCGAGCATAGAGGCCCGCACCCTTCTCGCCGCCCGGCGTATTCGCCACCCCGACCGGCTCACCGGTGCGGATGACGACGGCCTGTTCTTCCTCTCCGACGACGTAGAGGCTGGTGAAGACGAGGATCAGCATTACGGCCAGCGCGATGATGACCCCGGTGCGGTGATTGTTCCAGAGACGGGTCATGTCACTGCCCTCCCGTGTTGGCTTGCGGCCCACTGGATTGCGATGGCGGCGCCACCGGACCCACGCCGTTTGCGCTGCGGCGCCGATTGACTTCGGGCAGCGGCAGATAGGTCTGAACCCCGTCGGTCTCGACGATGGTCTTGTCCGTCTGGCTCAGCACGCGCTCCATGGTTTCATAATAGAGGCGCTGGCGCGTCACTTCGGGGGCGAGGCGGTATTGCTCGTACACCTTGTCGAACGCTTCGGCTTCACCCTCGGCTTGTGCGAGCACCTGCTGGGCATATCCGCGCGCCTGGTTGCGGGCCGCATCGGCGTTCTGTTCGGCCACCGACACATCGCGGAAGGCATCCACGACATCGGCGGGCGGATCGGCCTTGTCGATTTCGACACCGATTACGGTAATCCCGGCATTATAAGCGTCAAGCGCGCGCTGCATGCGCTCGCGCACGTCGAGTTCGATTTCCGCGCGGCCCTGGCCCGAGAACGTCTCGTCCAGTGTCTTTTCCGCGACCGAGGCGCGCATCGCCGCTTCGGCCACTTCGCGAACGGTTTCGATCGGATCGGCGAGGCTGAATTTGAAGCCCGCCAGATCCTTGATGTTCCAGCGCACGATATAGGAAAGGTCGACCAGGTTCTGGTCGCCCGTCAGGATTAGCTTCGCCTGCGCCCGGTTTTCGGGCACCTGGACGGCGCGCACGCCTTCCACGTCCTCGATCTCGACCGTTTCGATCGGCCAGGGCGCCGTCACCTTGAGGCCGGAATCGAGCATGCGGGTGTAATTGCCGAGCGTTTTGACCACCGCCTTTTCCTGCGGTCCGACGAGATGGACGCTGGTGGCCACAAGGAGCAGCGCGACCAGACCGCCGATGATCAGCGGCAGCCAGCTCTTGCCATTGGGACGCTGCGGCATGCGGAAATTGGGGCCGCCGGGGCCGCCCGGACCGCCGCTGCGGCGGCGCGGGCCTTCGGGGCCGCGATTCTTGAAGATGTCTTCGATATTGGCGGGACGGCGCGATCCGGGCCGATCGCCGCCGCTGCCGGAACCACCGGGCGGAAGCCACGGATTACGGGGGCCGCGCGATTTGTCGCCCGACGGCGTTTCCGATGAAGGCCCGTCATCCTTGCCGGAACCGCCATCACCATCCTTGGGCGGTTTGCCCCAAGGGTTGTCCTTGCCAGCCATTGCCAGCCTGATCCTGTCGCCGAACCCGTCCAAAAGTCGCATGCCTGTCTTATAGGTATCGCGCCGAGGAAAAACAGGGGGGCGGGCGAAAATCAGGACTTGTGCCGCCGTTTTCGATGATACACGCGCTCAGCCATGGCCGAAACCGATATCGTCGCATCGCTTCCCGCCGCTCTGGCGGCACGGGTCCAGTCGGCCCGCATCGTCAAGGGGCGCGCTCTGGTGGTGCTCGACGCCGCCGGTCTGGACGCCGCCGGGCGCACGCGGATCGAAGCCGAACTGACCGAGGCTCTGTCGGAGCGAGAGGACGTGGACGAGGTCCAGGTGATCCAGACTGCCGAGCGGACCGCGCGCCGCCTGATCGCGGTGGGATCGGGCAAGGGCGGCGTGGGTAAATCGACGCTCGCCGCCAATCTCGCGATCGCGCTCCAGCGGTCCGGCCACAAGGTCGGGTTGGTCGATGCCGATATCTACGGCCCTTCGCAGCCGATGATCCTCGATACGCGGGATGCCAAGCCCGAAGCGAAGGACAACAAGCTGATCCCGGTCGAAAGCCGCTTCGGCGTGCCGGTGCTGTCGATGGGGCATCTCGTCAAGCAGGGGCAGGCGATCGCCTGGCGCGGGCCGATGGCGGGCAATGCGCTGTCGCAATTGATCGACGCGCATTGGGGCGAGACCGAGATACTGATCGTGGATCTGCCGCCGGGCACGGGCGATGTGCAGCTGACCATGCTGCAGAAGTTCAAGCCCGCAGGCGCGGTGCTCGTCTCGACGCCGCAGGATCTCGCTCTGATAGACGCGGTGCGCGCGGGCCATCTGTTCGATCAGGCGGGCGTGCCGGTGATCGGCCTGGTCGAAAACATGGCCGGTTATGTCTGCCCCCATTGTGGCGAGCTGTCCGATCCGTTCGGCGCGGGCGGCGTTGAGGCGGCGGCGGCAAAGCTCGACCTGCCCTTCCTCGGCCGCATTCCGCTGGCGCTGGAAATCCGCGAAGGCGGCGATGCAGGGGCGCCTCCGGCGGCGAGCGACGGCGTGCATGCCAAGCCCTTCTCCGCCATCGCCGAGAGACTGTCCGCGTGGCTGGCCGCGAACGGCTGAGCGGTCTTGCGATCACGCGGCGCGGCCTCATCGCAGGCGCTGCGGCGGGCGGCGGATTGCTGCTGGCCTGGTATGTCTGGCCGCGCAGCTATTCCGGCGCGCTGGAGCCCGGCGCGCAGGAACATGGCTTCGGCGCCTGGCTGACCGTGGACGAGGGCGGTGTGGTGACGGTCGCGGTCCCGCAGCTCGAAATGGGGCAGGGCGTGACCACGCTGTTGCCGCAGATCGTGGCGATGGAGATGGGCGCGGCCTGGGGACAGGTCGCGGTCGCCCCCGTGCCGCCCAATGGCGCGCAGGCGAATATTCCGCTGGCGGCGAAATGGGCACCGCTCTGGTCCGCGCTGCCCGATCTGGCGGGTGAGCCCGACAGCTTCCTCGCGAACCGCTTCGCCCGCTCCGAACCGTTCGCCGCCACGGCGGGGGGCAGCACGCTGGCCGCTTTCGAAAGCGATTGCCGCGCGGCGGGCGCGGCGGCGCGGGCGATGCTGGCGATGGCGGCGGCGGAGCGCTGGGACGTCGCGTGGGAGGAATGCGAGGTCGCCGAGGGGATCGTGACGCATGGGCAGCGGCGCGCTCGCTTCGGCGAGCTGGCGGCGGAAGCCGCGCGGATGACGCCGCCCGATCCACCCCCGCTGCGGCCCCAGGCACCGATGGAAGAACCGCTGCCCGGCGATGTTCCGGCAAGCAGCGCCTATCCCCGCCTCGACCTGCCCGCCAAGGTCGATGGCAGCTTCCCCTTCGCGGGCGATATACGCCTGCCCGGCATGGTCTATGTCTCGATCAGGCACGGGGCTTGGGGAATGCGCGAACTGGTCGGGTTCGAGGAGGAGGCCGCGCGCGGTCTAGGGCTGGTGGCGCTCGTGCGCTCGAAATTCTGGCTCGCGGCAGTGGCGGATAGCTGGTGGAAGGCGGACAGGGCGCTCGACAGGCTGCGACCGCGTTTTGCGGGGCCGGGTGGCGTGGAAAGCGACGCGGTCGAGACCACCCTGGGCGAGGCGCTCGAGCGCACGGATGTCGAGCGTCTTACGGTGCTGGGCGATACCGAGGCGATGCAGACGCCCACGCTCACCCGCCGTTACGACATCGCGCCCGCGCTCCACGCGCCGGTCGAGACTGCAAGCGCCACTGCGCTGTATCGCGACGGACGGCTGCAACTCTGGATCGCCAGCCAGGCTCCTGCCGCCGCGCGCCGGGTCGCGGCGAAGGCGATCGGCCTGTCCGAACGCGACGTGGCGATCTATCCGGTGGCGGCAGGCGGCAGCTTCGATGCGCGGCTGGAGAGCATGCACGCGATTGAGGCGGCGCTGATCGCGCGCGAAGTAGGCCGCCCGGTGCAGTTGACATGGCCGCGCGGCGAGGAATTCAAGGCAGTGCCGCCGCGCACGCCTGCCGCCATCGCGCTCAGCGCCCGGCTCGACCCCAATACGGATCGCCAGCCGGTAGCGTGGCGCGCGAAATTGGCAATGCCTGCCACCATGCGCGAATTCGGCGCACGCCTGTTCGACGATCGCACCGTCGAGGCCGCGATCGAGGCGGCGGCGGGCGAGGCCGATCCGCTCGCCTGCGAAGGGGCGGTGCCGCCCTATGCGATCCCGAATGTCGTGGTCGATCACGCCCCGGTGACGATCGACCTGCCCACCACCCGGATGCGCGGCAATTCCGCCGCCTATACCGGCTTTGCCACCGAGTGCTTCCTCGACGAGCTGGCCGAAATCGCAGGGCGCGATCCGCTGCTTTATCGCCTGTCGCTGCTCGGCCAGGATGCGCGCGCCGCCACGGTTCTGCGCGCGGCGGCGCGGCTCGGCGAGTGGGATGGCGGCGTCGAAGGCACCTCGCAGGGATTGGCGTTGATCCGCATGGCGTTTGGCGAAGCGCGCGGCTTCATCGCCTGCGTCGCGCAGGCGCGGCTGGGCGAGGGCGGCGTGCGCGTCGATCGCCTGTCGGCGGTCGCGGATATCGGCCGCATTCCCAATCTCGATCTCGCGCGCCAGCAGATCGAGGGCGGGCTGATCTTCGGCCTCTCGCTCGCCACCGGGGCGAGCGCGGTCTATCGCGACGGCATGCCGGAAAATCGCCGCCTCGGCGCGCTGATGCTGCCGACGCTTGGCGATACGCCGGACCTGCGCGTGGATTTCCTCGCCAGTGAGGAAGCGCCTTTCGATCCGGGCGAGCTCGGCGTCGCAGTGGCGCCGCCCGCCATCGCCAATGCGCTGCACGCGGCGACCGGCCTGCGCTTCCGACGGCTTCCGCTCCTGTCGGAAGGGCTCTAGAGCGAGGCCATGACCTGGCAGCCCCAAACCCTCCCCGCAGACCATCCCCCCGTCCGTTCCGGCAGAATCGGCGTCCTGATCGTCAATCTCGGCACGCCCGACGGAGCCGATGCGAAATCGGTGAAGCGCTATCTCGGCGAATTTCTGTCCGACAAGCGGGTGGTCGAAATTCCCGCGATCGCGTGGCAGCCGATCCTGCGCGGCATTATCCTCAACACCCGTCCCAAGAAAAGCGCCCATGCATACCAACAGGTGTGGACCGAGGACGGATCGCCGCTGGCCGCGATCACCAAGGCGCAGGCCGAAAAGATGCAGGCGCGGCTGGGCGAGGGCGTCACGGTCGACTGGGCGATGCGCTACGGCAATCCCTCGATCCCCGAGCGGCTGACCGCCATGAAAGATGCGGGCTGCGAGCGCATTCTGCTGGCCCCGCTCTATCCGCAATATTGCGCGGCGACGACGGCGACGGTTGTGGACAAGGCGGGGGAAACCCTGTCGAAAATGCGCTGGCAGCCGAGCCTGCGCACGCTGCCACCCTATCACGACGATCCGCTCTATATCGATGCCCTGGCCGATGATCTGGCGCGCCAGCTGGATGCGCTCGATTTCGAACCCGAACTGCTCATGCTGAGCTTTCACGGCATGCCGGAGCGGACATTGCATCTGGGCGATCCCTATCACTGCCATTGCCAGAAGACCGCGCGGCTTTTGGAAGCGCGCATGAACCGGCCTGACTTAAGGTTTCGCACAACCTTCCAGTCCCGCTTCGGGCGCGCCAAATGGCTCGAACCCGCGACCGACACGGTGCTGGCCGAAGAGGGCGCGAAGGGTACCAGGCGCATTGCCATCGCCGCGCCGGGCTTTTCCGCCGATTGCCTCGAAACGCTGGAGGAACTGGCGATGCAGGGGCGCGATCAGTTCAAGGAAGCGGGGGGCGAGCATTTCGCGGCGCTTTCCTGCCTCAACACCTCGGATGCCGGGCTGACGATGCTGGAGGGGCTGTTGCGGCGCGAACTGGCGGGGTGGATTCCCGGCTGAGAGGTGCTTACACATGTGTAAGTAATCCGGAGAGAGCCATGGCCACCATAGCACCGCATCAGCCGGTCGAATTCACGCCACAAAGCTGGCGCGACAGCCTGCCGGAAGAAGCGCTCGACCACATTCAGGGCGAAAAAGGCTGGCCGCTGGTCGGCCACACGTTCAATCAGCTTGCCGATCCGCATGCCTTCGCGCGGCGGATGTATGAGACCTATGGCCCCGTCTACAAGGTCCATACCATGGGCGGCTGGCACGTCGCACTGATCGGGGCGGAGGCGAACGAGCTGATGCTGTTCGACCGGGCGAAGATCTTTTCCAGCGATCAGGGGTGGAGCCCGGTGCTGCATCGCCTGTTTCCCGGCGGGCTGATGCTGCTCGATTTCGACCATCACCGCGCCGATCGCCGCGCGCTGTCGATCGCGTTCAAGCCCGGCCCCATGCGGCATTATGCGGACAGCCTCAATCGCGGGATTTCCGCGCGGATGGACGAGTGGGGTGCGGGGGATATGGAGTTCTATCCCGCCATCAAGCAATTGACGCTCGATCTGGCGGCGGACAGTTTCATCGGCCTGCCGTTCGGGCCGGAAGCGGACCGGATCAATCAGGCCTTCATCGACATGGTCCAGGCCTCGATCGCGCCGGTGCGCCGCCCGCTGCCCTTCACGAAGATGAAGAAGGGCGTCGATGGCCGCGCCTTCCTCGTCGACTATTTCACCCGCGAGACCGAACGCCGCAGGGCCGAGGGAGGCGGGCAGGACATGTTCAGCCAGTTCGCCACCGCCGAATTCGAAGACGGCAGCCTGATGAGCGTCGAAGCGGTCGTCGACCACATGAATTTCCTGATGATGGCGGCGCACGACACCATCACGTCGAGTGCGACGTCTCTGGTGCACTTGCTGGCAAAAAATCCCGATTGGCAGGACAGGCTGCGCGAGGAATTGCGCGCGATCACGAACGATGGCGGCGGTCTGGCCTACGAGGATCTGGCCAAGCCCGAGCTGACCGAAATGGCGTTCAAGGAAGCGCTGCGGATGGTCCCGCCGGTGCCTTCGATCCCGCGCCGCGCGCTGAAGAGCTTCGAATTCGGCGGCTACACCATCCCGGCGGGCGCGCGGGTCGGGATCAATCCGCACCTTGTCCACCACATGGAAGAACACTGGCCCGATCCGGACCGGTTCGATCCGCTGCGCTTCACGCCCGAGGCGGTGAAGGCGCGGCACAAATACGCCTGGGTGCCCTTCGGCGGCGGCGCGCATATGTGCCTGGGGCTCCACTTCGCCTATATGCAGATCAAGATCCTGATGGCGCAGATGCTGACGCGGTATCGCGTGGAGGTCGAGCCGGGTTACGAGCCGGAATGGCAGGCCTGGCCGATCCCGCAGCCCAAGGACGGCCTGAAGATCACGCTTCGCCCGCTTTAGGCCCGAAGACCCCGGATTTCTTGCAAGCGATCAGAAATCGATCGCGATGCCGTCTTTTACCCAATCGCCATAGCGCGTCGGGCTCAGTTCCTCGTCCATCTCCGGCTTTTCCGGCTTGGGCGGCGGTTCGCTCGTCCAGTGGGCGGGCTTCTCGAAAGCTTCGGGACGTTTGGTGGCGCGCTTTTCCATAATGGTGAAATGCGCAGGCTGGCGCGAAGTTTCAAGCGTAGCCCCTGGTGCCGCATCGGCTTTACAGCATTGCGCGAAAAACCGGTTCCCACTTATTCGCGCGATGCTTTAGGGGCAGCGCCATGGCTCAACCCCCCGGTATCCACGCGCGCCGCGCCGCGCTTCGCCTGCTCGATGCCGTTCTCCGGCGGGGCGAGACGCTCGATGTCGCTTTCGGCGCGGCGACCTCCGACATCCGCAAGTTCGAGGACAAGGCGCTCGCCCGCGCCATTGCGAGCGAAACCCTGCGCTGGGCGATCGATTTCGACGCGCTGATCGACAGCGCCACGCGCCAGAATCTGCCCGACGATGCGAAAGCGCGGCAGGTCCTGCGGCTGATGCTGGCGCAATGGCTGCGACTGGGTACGCCGCTCCACGCCGTGATCGCGACCGGGCTTCCTCTGCTGTCTGGCGGACCACGCCGATTGGCGCACGGCGTCTTCTCGACTCTGACCAAGCGCGAAGCGAAACTGCCCGAGGCGCCGACGCTTCCCGATGCAGTCGCCGCGCGCTGGGGCGAGCGGGCGCAAGCCATCGCCGCCGGTCTGGCCGAGCCGCCCCCGCTCGACCTGACGCTGCGCGATTCCGCCCAAACCGAGCATTTCAAGACCCAGCTCGCCGCAGACAGCCTGATGCCCGGCCATCTGCGCCTGCCGCGCGGTGCTGCAGTCGAGACGCTACCCGGTTTCGAGGACGGTGCATGGTGGGTGCAGGATCTGGCGGCATCCCTGCCCGCGCGCCTGCTCGGGGCAGGGGAGGGCCGCACTGCGCTCGACCTGTGTGCTGCGCCGGGGGGCAAGACGCTGCAACTCGCGGCGCAGGGGTGGAAAGTGACCGCGCTCGATATTTCGAAGCGGCGGCTCGATCTCCTCAAGGCCAACCTCAAACGCACCGGTCTTTCCGCCGGGACGATCCGCGCCGATGCGCTGAAATGGGAGCCGAAGCACCGTTACGACGCGATTCTGATCGATGCGCCCTGTACCGCCACCGGCACCGCGCGCCGCCATCCCGATGTGCTCCACCGCATCGGCCCGCGCCAGATCGAGGAACTGACCGAACTGCAAACGGCATTGCTGGAGCGCGCGCAGAGCTGGCTGAAACCCAGCGGAACGCTGGTCTACGCGGTCTGCTCGCTGGAGCGCGAGGAAGGCGAGGATCAGGCCGCGCGCGTCGCGCTCGATCCGGTTCCGATCACGCCGGACGAGCTACCGGATGGTGTGCAGCCGACCTCAGAAGGCTGGCTGCGCACCGATCCCGGCATGCTGTCGGACCAGGGCGGGATGGACGGGTTTTTCATCGCCCGCTGGCGCGCCCCGGCCCAATAGCCTCAGGCATCTTCCTTCAGATATTTCTGGAAGCTCTTGCGCAATTTCATCAGCTTGGGCGGAATCACCGCCTGGCAATAGGGATTGCGCTGGCCTTCGCCGGTCCAGTATTCCTGGTGATAGTCTTCCGCCGGATACCATTCGGCCGGACCTTCGATCGTGGTCACCGCGTCCTTGTCGTGCTCGGCATTCCAGCGTTCGATCGCGGCTTCGGCTTCGCTGCGCTGTTCATCGTCCAAGGGGAAGATCGCGCTGCGATACTGGGTGCCGACATCGTTGCCCTGCCGGTTCAGCTGGCTCGGATCGTGCGTGCCCATGAACACGTCGTAAAGGTCGGCCAGCGTGATCCGGTCGGGATCGAACGTCACCCGCACCGCCTCGGCATGGCCGGTATTGCCGCTGCACACCTGCTTGTAAGTCGGGTCGGCCACGTCGCCGCCGATATAGCCGCTCTCGACCTCGTCCACGCCGATCACGTCGTTCATCACCGCTTCGGTGCACCAGAAGCACCCGCCTGCCATGATCGCCTGTTGCTTTGCCATTCGTAATCTCCTTCGCGAAGGGAGATAGGAACGCCAGCCGCGCTTGTCAGGGGGCGCTTGTCAGAGGGCGGCGCGGCAGGCACAAGCCGAACCCATCGATCAGGGAGAGATTTCTATGCGTATTCACCTCGCCGCCTGCGCTTTCGCGGCGTTTGCCGCGCCCGCTGCCGCTCAGGACCATTCCGGCCACGAAATGGGCTCGCACGCTAGTTCGATGGCGATGGACCACGCCCATCCCGCCGCGCTGACCCGCGCCCTCGCCATGGAGAACCGGGCCGAGGATCGCGCCCGTGACCAATACCGCCACCCCTTCGAAACGCTCGATTTCTTCGAGGTGAAGCCGAGCATGACCGTGGTGGACTACATGCCCGCGAGCGGCTGGTACACGCGCGTGCTGGTGCCCTATCTGGGTGCGGAGGGGAACTATATCGGCCTGACGCCCGATCCCGCTGCCGCCGATGGCGAGCGCTTCGCGAATTATTTCGGCGGGCTTCCCGAAGCGTTTCTGAAGGTCGCGGCGGAGACTACCGCGAGTCTGGATGGCGCGGGCGCGCAGATGTCGATTTATGGTTCGCAGGACGTGCCCGAAGAGCTGAAGGGCCAGGTCGACCGCGTCCTCGTCTTTCGCGAGATGCACAATCTTCTGCGCTCCGGCGCGATGTATACCGAGCTGATGCGGATGCGGGGCCTTCTCAAGGATGACGGGATGCTCGGCATCGTCCAGCACCGCGCCAAATCCGATGCGCCGGGCGATTACACCACCGGCGCCAACGGCTATCTGCGGCAGGAAGACGTGATCGCGCTGGTCGAAGCGCACGGCTTCGAACTCGTCGGCATGAGCGACATCAATGCCAATCCGCAAGACAGCGCCGATCACGAAGGCGGTGTCTGGCAGATGCCGCCGAGCTGGGGCGGCAAGAAGCCGGAACTGGAGAATATCGGCGAGAGCGACCGGATGACGCTGCTGTTCCGCAAGCGCTGATCCTGTCAGCCATCGTTCAGTAAACCGAGTGCAGATCCCCCGGTGTGACACTATCACATTGGGGGATTTTGTATGAAACGCCTTGTTTTCGTGGCCGCTGCACCGCTCGCTCTGGCGGCCTGCGGCGATCGGTCTGATGAAGCGCGCGGCGTCGATCATGGCGAAACGCTGCTGTCCGTCAGCGCCAGTGGCCAGGCCGAATCGCGGCCCGACCAGGCGCAGTTCCAGGCCGGAATCGAAACCTTTGCCGCCAATGCCCGCGCCGCCAGCGAGGCCAATCAGGACAAGATCGCCGAAATCGTGACGGCCCTGCGCGAGCTCGGCGTGGCGGAAAAGGACATCCAGACCCGCGCCGTCACTGTCAGGCGCGTCGAATATGGCGACCGAAAGGGCCAGTATCAGGCCGCCAATGTGGTCGAAGTCACCATGCGCAATCCCGATCGCGCGGGTGAGGCGGTGACGGCCGTGACAGAAGCGGGCGCGAACATCGTCTCCGGCCCCTCTCTGTCGATGACCGATCCCGAGGCGACCGCCAATCTCGCCTATGCCGACGCCTACAAGGCCGCGCGCAAAAGGGCCGAAGCCTATGCCAAGGCTGCGGGGATGGAGGTGAGCCGAGTGCTCTACATCCGCGATGCGGGCGGCATGCAGGGGCAGACCTATCTGCGCGGGGCGGAAGCCATGAGCGACGCCATGGTAGAACAAACCGCTGCGCCGCCGCCGGTCGCACTGCCTCCGCCGCCGCGATCGCGGATACCCACCCGCTCGCCCTCGATGATGGTCGGCACCACGCGCTCGGACGTCTATATCCAGGTGGACTTCGCGCTGCGCGAAACCTAATTCGGCGCGCATGAGAGCGCTGACCCTGTCCGTCCTGCAATTGCCGCTGGCCCGGCCCGAGCCTGCCGACAACATCGCCGCCGTCGCCGAACTGGTCGAAAAGGCGGCGGGCGAAGGCGCGCAATTGATCCTGCCGCCCGAACTGTTCGCAGGCGACTATTTCTGCCGCGAGGAGGACGAGGCGCTGTTCGCTCGCGCACGTCCGACCGATCAGGACGAAAGCGTCGCCGCGATGCGCGAGCTTGCCGCGCGCCACAAGGTCGCCATTCCGACCAGCTTCTTCGAGCGGGATGGGCACCATTATTACAACACGCTCGCCATGATCGGCCCCGATGGCGCGATCATGGGCACTTATCGCAAGAGCCACATTCCCGATGGGCCGGGATACGAGGAGAAATATTATTTCCGCCCAGGGAACGACGGCTTCAAGGTGTGGGACATCGCTTGTGAGGGCGGAAAGACACGTATCGGCGTCGGCGTGTGCTGGGACCAATGGTATCCCGAATGTGCGCGGGCGATGGCGCTGAAGGGGGCCGAAGTCCTGCTCTACCCCACCGCGATCGGGTCCGAACCCTATGACGCCGATCTCGACACCAGCCGCATGTGGCGGCGCGCGATGGTGGGCCATGCGGTGTCGAACTGCATGCCCGTCGCCGCCGCCAACCGCATCGGCCACGAAGGCCCGGCGGATCGCAGCCAGAGCTTCTACGGCCACAGCTTCATTACCGACGAATGGGGCGATTACCTTGCCGAATACGGCAGGGATGAAGCCGGCGTGCTGACCGCGCGGCTCGATCTCGACCGGGCGGCGACTCATCGTGCGGGCATGGGATTCTTCCGCGATCGCCGCCCGCAGCTCTACGGGCGTCTCTGCGAGGATATCTGAGCGCGCATCGCTACCTTGTCGCGCTGGGATCGAACATGCGCGTGCCGGGCATCGGCGGCCCGCATGCGGTCATCAGGGCTGCGCTCGAAGCGCTCGGAGATGCGGGCATCGGGGTGGAGGCCGTGTCGCCCATTCTCTCGACCGCACCCATCGGCCCGTCGCAGCGCCGCTACGCCAACGCCGCAGCCGTGGTGTCGAGCGATCTGGACCCGGAAAATCTGCTGTTACGGGCTCAGACTATCGAACGCGCCTTTGGACGCCGCCGGCAAGGCCAGCGCTGGCGGGCCCGCCCGCTCGACATCGATCTGATCCTCTGGGACGGCGGCGTATTCCTTTCCGATCGGCTTACGATACCCCATCCGGCCTATCGCACCCGCCCCTTCGTGCTCGCCCCCGCAGCCGCGATCGCCCCCCACTGGCGCGATCCTTTTTCGGGCCGAACGCTGCGTCAGCTATCGACCCGCTTGACCGCCCCGCGCCCGCTCCCTAGGGCGCGCCATACCAACCGCGTCGAAGCCGCGCGCGTGGGCCCTTAGCTCAGTCGGTAGAGCAACTGACTTTTAATCAGTAGGTCGCTGGTTCGAACCCAGCAGGGCTCACCATTTTTCTGACCCCGTCATCACGAGGAGTGCGCCGCAGGTTTTGCGAGCCGCTCCACAGCACTACGATAGACGAAGGGCTGCCTCGGTCCGCCGTGCCGTTAGATCGCGGGCCGTCAGTCCCGCCTGATCGATGCGCCCGCATAGGGATCATAGGTCGCTTGCGGCAGCGGTTCGCGCTGGTCGGTGGGAATGGCTTGCGGCGCGGGGGGCGGGGCGGATGCCGTATCCTGCCAGAACCCCGACAGCCCGCTCGCGATCACCGGCGCGCCCAGCAGGACGAAGCAGCCGAGCACCACGCGTGCACCCATTCGGATCGGCATGCGGCCCGTCAGCGCCGCGAAACCGACCAGCGCCACGGCGATCACGCACAGGCCGACGGCGAGGCTGCCCGATACGAGATCGGTCGCCCAGGCCACGGCATCGGCAAGCGGACTGGTCGCGGGCGCGTCGAACATCCCTATTCCGCCATCATGATCTGCTGGACCCGCCGCTTTCCGTCGCGCCGTTCGAGCTGGACGAAGACGTCCACGCTCTGGAGGATGTAATGGCCCACATCCTCTCGCCTCAAGGGCGAGCCTCCCTGTAGAACCAGCAGCACCAGCTGTTCGATGGCGCGATGGGGGCTGTCGGCGTGGATCGTGGTGATCGATCCGGGATGGCCGGTATTGACCGCGCGCAGGAAGGTGAAGGCTTCCTGGCCGCGCAATTCGCCGAGGATGATGCGATCGGGCCGCATCCGCAGGGCGGCGATCAGCAGGTCCTCCGCGCTCGCATCGGCTTCGCCCAGCTTGCCGCGCACGGCGATCAGGCCGACCGCGTTGGGATGCGCGATCCGTAGTTCCTCGGCATCCTCGATCAGGATCAGGCGCTCGGTCATGGGGACTTCGGCGAGGAGGGCGTTTAGGAACGTGGTCTTGCCCGTGGAGGTGCCGCCCGAAACCAGGATGTTGCGGCGCGCCAGCACTGCATCGCGCAGGACCGTCTCGGCTTCGTCTGACGCGATCGTGCGATGCGTGCGCCCGGCGAAGGGCTCGACCTCGGTGCCGCCGGTCAGCGCAGAAAACGCCCCGCTATCGGCCCAATCGGCCAGCGCCATGTCGGAAGCGATGTGGCGGCGAATCGCGAGCGCATGGCCGCCGCGCGTGGCGGGCGGCGCGGCGATCTGGACGCGCGATCCATCGGGGAGGGTCGCGGACAGCAGCGGATGGCTGCGATTGATGCCCTGCGCGCCGAACGCCGCGATCTGGCGCGCCAGCCTTGCAAGGTCGGGTTCGGCGAGGCCTGTCACCTCGTGCCGTTCGATCCTGCCGCCCAGGCTCTCGACCCAGATCTCGTTCGGGCGGTTGACGTAGATGTCTGTGACGTCGCTGCGCGCCAGCACCGGCGCCAGCGGTGCGAGGAAGCTGTCGAGGTAATAGCCGGTCTCTGCCGTCACGAATCGACGCTCGAGAAATCGAGATCGCGCGCGACGAACACGGAAACGCTGGTGCCGTGGTGGACCTTGAGGATTGGCTTGATTTCCTGCGGTCCGCTGCGCCCGGTGACAGTCTGGCTGCTTCCGGGAAGCGCCACCACGACGCCTCCCGTCGCCTCGCGGGTGGCGACGCCGACGCCGATATCGAGCACCGACTGGAGGATCGCGCCGCCGAACCGTTGCAGGAACTTCCCGTCGACCTTCCCCTTCACGCCTGCGCGTCCGAGCGGGTCCGACGCGGGGGAATCGAGCGCGATCGTCACGCCGTCGGGCCGGATCAGCCGGGTCCAGCGGATCAGCGCCCGGTTCTGGCCCTGTTCGATCCCGCCTTCATATTCGCCGTAGAGGCGCGATCCGCGCTGGATCAGCACGCGCGATCCGTCGAAGGAATGGATATCGCGCTGGACCAGCGCGCGCACCGCGCCGGGCCGGGTGGAATCGAGCGCGGTCTCCAGTACGGCGGGGAGGACGGTGCCCTGCGGCACCGTGAAGGACGGGTTGCGGAAGCGTCCGGCGATGATGCGATCGGCGGCCTCGCCCGAGGTATTCACCGGGGCATCCGGCGGTGTGGGTGTGGCAGCGGGCGCGGGTGGTGTCTGCCGGGGCGCGAAGGCTTCGCGATAGGGTGCGGGGTCGGCGGGGCGGGG
>NZ_JAGHQR010000002.1:577500-671813 GCF_017744235.1 Erythrobacter sp. A6_0 | reverse complement strand
TGTCGGCCGGGGGGGGAGGGCTTCGCGATAGGGTGCGGGGTCGGCGGGGCGGGGGGGCAACGGCGCAGGAGGCGGCGCGATATTGCGCGGGGCCGAGGGCTGAGCTGCCGGAGCGACCGGGCGAACAGGGGGCAGGGGATTGCGCGGTATTGCGCGGATGTACCGGATATCGTCCCCGTCGGCGTAGTCGTCACGCATGGCGAGAGGCGGCGGCGCGACGATGCGCGTGTTCTCGCTACCCGCGGCGGTCACGCGCGGTGCCTGCGAAGCTTCGCGGCTGGCGCTCATCGCGGTGAAAAGCCCGATCCCACCGGCGAGCAGGATAGCGAGGAAAATCCACATACCGGTATTGCCCCCGCCGGATCGCTGGACCACCGGCATCGGGTCCTGAGGGTTGCTTGCGGCCGTCATCATCGCGCAGCGTCCGCTTCCTCGGCACGGCGCGCGGTCGCCTTGTCCTTGTCGATACGGAAGACCAGCCGTTCGTAGACCCGGTCGATTTCGAACGCGTCCCCGCGCATGTACCCGTTCACGACCTCCTCGTCGCCCGTCGGGCCGATCGCGAAGATTGCGGGCAATGCTTGGCCGGGCGCAAACAGGATGCGGGTGCGCGTGCCGTCATCCCCTATCTGCAGCGGTCGCACCGACCGGTCGCCGCGCAGGCGATAGATTCCCTTAGGAGCGGTTGCGGGCTGAGTGGCGACCGGGGGCCGGGGAGGGCCGAGATTCCGTGCCTTCGGCTCGGCCCGACTATCGAGCACCTGCACCAGCAAGGCTGCGTTGAAATTGTCTCCGGTCTGGAGCGTGAACAGATATTGCCGCCGATCAGTCGTCACTGTGAGCGCGCTCTCCGCGTCGGGAACGCGCGGGGTAACGTGGAAGCTGTCGCGCTCGGGCGAGATGCGCCGGTCCCACTGTTCGGGAAAGGCGAGGCTGTCGGCGACGATCCGTTCGCCCGGCTGGAGCACGACGGTGAGCCCGGTCATCGGCAGGGCGGTCAGGATGATGCGCTGTCCGTTCTGCCAGGCCACGGTCTGGAGGCGCGGATTGGTCGGGCCCGGATCGGGCAGGATCTGCGCAATCGCGGGCAGGGCGAACAGCAGCGTGGCCGGCAGGATTGCGAGGCGCATCATTGCTCCGTCCCGCCCCTTTCGCCGGGCACGGCGACGACCGTTGGGACCGCTTCGGGCAGAGTCTCGGCATCCTTGCGATAGCGCGTCACTTGGAAACCGAGCGGGTTGGTCAGGCGATCCTGTGCGCTCATCTCGGCTCCCGAATACTGCCAGGTCACCACTGCCGCCCAATATTGCGGAGCCTGATCGCGGCCTGCCGGATCGGTGCGCACGGTGGTGAAGCGCACCAGCGACCGGTCGGCGGCGAGGGAGGAGACGCTTCTGATTTCGACCTTTATCACTGCGCGGAGCGGCAGGTCGCCGAAAGGATTTTCGGGCGAATTGGGTTGCATCAAGCGCAGGTAACGCTCGCGCGCTTCGCCTGCCGACCAGAGCGCGACGCGCGTATAGTCGCGGGCCAGGCTGTCGATATCGTAGCTTTCGCGCGCGATCACATACTGGACGAGGAAGGACCGCGTCAGCGCCGTATCCGCGCTGACCGTCTCCACATCGAGCGGGGCGAGCGCTTCGACATGACCCGTCTGGCGATCGACCAGAAGGGTGTAGGGCTCGACCGTCTTCAACGGTAGCAGGACGACCAATGCGATCGCCAGCAGCAGCGCTATCGCGGCGGAGACACTGGCGACGATCCAGGCGGTGCGGCGCGATCGCTCGATATCCTGCGTGACGCTGCGCGCCCAGCTGTCCTCGATGGCGACGTCGGTGGTGTGGAAATCGGTTTCCAGTCTGGTCATCGGTTGCGATCCCGCTCGCTCGCCGCGCGCGATCCGCGATAGGCGCTGCGCCGCCAGCTATTGCCGAGGCGGTCCGGGGATTGGGCGGCAGCGGACGGAGCAGCGCTGGCCGGGGCGGCGAGCTGGCGGATGTCGGTGCGGCTCGACGAGCTGGTGGAGGTCTCGCGCCTCAGGGTCGTTTCCATGCTTTGCGATATCCGTTCGGCGCGCGATGGCAGCGCCCGTGTGTCGCTGGTCGACCCCGCCGGAGCCGGCATCGCTCCCGGCCCGCGCATTGCGATCACTGGAATGGCGGGTAGAGTCAGCCATCCCCGCTGCCAGGCGATCCGGCCCATCAGCCAGATCATCCCGAGCTTCACCAGCGTGAAGGCGAGCGTCATCGCAAGCAGTTCGGTCGGCGCGGAGGGTGCGGCATATCCGAGCATGCGCAGGCGCAGCGCGTCGGCCAGCCAGGGCTCGAGCACGGACAGCTCGACAGCGGTCGCGATCGTTACCGCCACCATGCCCACCAGCGCGAGCACCAGCCCGCGCAGCCATCCCGAAAACAGCCCGCGCGTCGCTTCGAACAAGAGCAACGCCGCTGCAAGCGGAGCGAAAGCCAGCAGCAAACCGCCTGCGATCCGCAGCAGAGCGAGCGAGCCGATCAGTCCCGCGATCCAGACGACGCGCGCATAGCCGAAGCCGCCATCGTCCTCGATCGCCACGCCGCCGAAGCGCGATCCGGGATCCTCGCTGTCGACGAATTGTCCGATCTGCCGGCCCGTCCCCAGCTCGGTCAATCGCACCATGGCACTGTCGGCCTGTTGGAGCCGGTCGGTCAGCCCGGCGTTCTGCGGCGCGACCAGCGATCCGCCCATCGTCCCGGCGATTTCGGCGGGCGCGTCCAGCACCGCGTCGTGGATCACCGTGCGGAAGGCGGGCCAGGAGAAGGCGAGCGTCAGGACGATGTCGATCTTGAGCACGTCCAGCACCACGTCGCGCGCCGCGGGCGTTGGGCCGAACAGCAGGCGGATGCCGAACAGCGCGACGAACAGCGTCAGCAATCCGGTGACGACCAGCGACGCGGTCGAGCCGGACTGGCCCAGCGCCTCGTACCCGTAACTGCCAAGATAGCGCGACTGGCAGTCGATATGCTCGATCAGGCGCGAGACGAACCGGTCGCCGGTGATGATCGCGGGACAGGCCATGATCTATGCCGCCCGCTCCAGGAGCGGCTGCATCCAGTCCGCCGGATCGGTGCCGTGCGTATCCGCGATCTCGTCGAACAGGCGCACCGTCGCCTCGCGGCCCGACAGGATCGTCAGCAATTTGCTCTCTCCCGTGAGGTCTAGCCGCGCGACCACGCTTTCCTTGCCGTGGCGGATCAGGAAGCAGTGCGAGGCGTCGGGCAGGGTCCGCACGAGATCGTATTCGTGGCGGCTGAGGCCGAAGCCGTTGACGTAATCCTCCGCCCGAGCCTTGGGATTGATCATGAAAATCTGGGTCGCCGCCTGTTCGATGATGGCGCTGGCGATCCGGCTTTCGAGCGCATCCTGCGCGCTCTGGGTCGCGAAGCCGACGATGCCGTTCCGCTTGCGGATGGTCTTTTCCCAATCCTTGATGCGCTTCACGAAGATATCGTCGTCGAGCGCCTTCCACCCCTCGTCGATCACGATCACGGCGGGCGTCCCGTCGAGGCGTTGCTCCACGCGGTGGAAGAAATAGAACATGGCGGGCGTGCGCGTGGTGGGATCGTCGAGGATCGCGGTCATGTCGAAGCCGACTGTTTCCTGCGCCAGATCGGTAGCATCGCGCGCATTGTCGAACAGCCAGGCCCACTCGCCCGAACCCCACCACGGTTTGAGCCGCGCATAGAGATCGCCGCCATGCGGGCGGTCGCCGCCACGGAACAGTTCGACCAGATGGCGCAGCCGCCGCATTTCGACAGGCTGGAGGAAGCTGGTCTCCACCGCCTCGCGGATTTGTTCGGCCTCCTCGCCGTCGACGCCGCCTGCCAGCAGGCCGAGCCATTCGTTGAGGAAGGCGCGGTTGGCGGGCGTGTCTTCGAGTTGAAGCGGATTGAGGCCAGACGGCTCGCCCGGACGCAGCCGGTCGTAACTGCCGCCGATCGCGCGGATGAACAGTTCCGCCCCGCGATCCTTGTCGAAGAAGATCGTGCGCGGACGAAACCGCCTTGCCTGTGCCAGCAGGAAATTGAGCACCACCGTCTTGCCCGATCCCGATGGGCCGATGATCGTGAAATTGCCCAGATCGTGCTGGTGGAAATTGAAGAAATACGGCCCTGCCGCCGTCGTCTCGAACAGAGTGACCGCCTCGCCCCAGTGGTTGCGCCGTGCGCGGCCGACCGGGAAGTTATGGAGGCTTGCGAAGCCTGCGAAGTTCGTCGTCGAAACGAGGCCGCGCCGCGCGATATAGCGGAAGTTCGCCGGAAACTGCGCCCAGAAGGCAGGCTCCAGCGCCATATCCTCGCGCACGGCGGTGATGCCCAGATCGGCGAGCAGCGCGATCACCTCGGCCACATGGCGATTGAGCCGCTCAAGATCGTCCGCATGGATCGCGATGGTCGTGTGATGTTCGCCGAACCCGGCGCGCCCCGCCGCGACCTCGTCCTTGGCGAGGCCGAGCTCGTCGCGCAGCGATACCGCCTCGTCCTCCGCCGAACGCATCCGGCGCAGCGCCAGATTCATCCGCCCCAGCGCCTCGCGCCGTTCGACGAAGGCGAAGCTCTGGCTCATCGTCATTTCGAACGGCAGCCGCGTCAGCTCATCGAACATTCCCGGCATGGTGAGCGAGGGCCAGTCCTTGATCGAAACCAACGCGACGAAGCCGCGCTCCAGATGCCCCGCAGGCGCCAACTCCACCGTATCGCGTCCGAAGCTGATGCGGCGCGCGGGCAGATGATGGCCGATATCGCCATGCGGAACCACCATGGGCCGCATGGTGCCGTTGACGAGATAGGACAGGAATTCGAGCGGTTCGGACCGCACCCCGTCCGCGCTTTCATACGTGCCGAGCAGGCGTGGATCGTATGCGCCCAGCGCCGCCACCAGCGCGTCGCGCGCATTGTCGAGCGCCTGCTTCTCGCCCGCGATCAGCGCCGCATCGCGCTGCGACGTGCGGGCGAACCAGCCGCGCATCCGGTCAGCTATCCCGACCCGACCCTGCAGGGGGCGGCGCACGATCGTCAGGAACAGCTCGTTGACGTAGAGCTGCTTGCCCGCCAGCCGCGCGCGCCAGCTCTCGTCGAGCCGCTGCGAGAATTGATCCGGAAAGGACCCATCTAGCTCGGCATCGGCGCGGCGGCGGACGAGATGGTGGTAGATCGCGAAGCGCGACGTGCCGATCGCGCGCAGCATCGCATCGCGCAATTCGGCCCGGTAATCGAGTTCGTCGCCATCCGCCGTCTCGAAGAGCAATCCGCCCAGGCGCACGGTCTGCATCAGCAATCCGTCGCGCGTCTCGATAGTGTGCGCGTCGATATGGCGCGCATAGGGCAGATGCGCCCCCGCCGGCATTTCGCGCGCGGCCACCTTGGGATCGCGGGTCAGGGGCGGTAGGAATTGCATTGCCACAGATCGTGGTTCTTGACGCGCGGACAGGTGCGCATCCGCGTGATCCAGAGGTCGAAGAAGCGCGGCTCGTTAAGGCATGCGAGCACGCCGACGCCGTGCACTGCCACCGCCACCAACAGCACCCACCAGGCGCGAAAGATCAGAAACAGCTCGACCGCGATCACGGCGTTGATGACGAAGAAGCTGTAGGTCACCCCCGCAAACATCTGCGGCCGTGTGAGCGCAGTGAACAGCGTATCGCGACGTATCTGCTCGGCCATGATGGTGCGACGACCCTCCCGTAAGGTGTGGGCGTTGGTTTCAGGGAAACGGACGCGATTTCAAGCGAGGGGCGGGCGCAGATGGGTCCGAAAGCGATGTTTAGATCCTGTTCACAGACTGCCTTGGTAAAGCTGCGGTCGTCGGTTTGTAGGTAGTGGCGATCTCTCAAGCCCGAATCTTCGTTTCAGACCAGCAGACTGCACACGCCATGGCCGTGGACATAGGGGCGCGTCGTCTGGTTGGCGCTGCTATATTCGGCGATCGTCACAAGACCGTCATCGACTGAGCGGGTGTCGGTCGAAGGGCCGGTAAGGTATTTGAGCTGCCCTATTGGAACAAAAAAGAGCAAACCCACCGGGGCCGATGCGCATAGCTCGAAAGGAAGTTCACGCTCGAATGGCCCAAGTTGTCGGTGCGTTGAGCCGAGGCAAAACCGGAGTCAGATAATACGGAACCGGTCCGGCGAGGACAGGTAGATAGTTCTTCAAAACTAGACGCTCGCGTTGTGGCTAAGAGTTTTCACAAGAAAACTCGCCAGACCCATTCCCACCGATTGGCATTACTCGGTATTCCTGATTGGCGAAATGAAAGACTGTGCTTGCCTCATGTGGCCGTGGCTTTGATCTATATCGAAAAGTGAGATTTAGATCATTGCCTAGGCCAGCGTTAGTTATCGAAATACGAAGCATGCTTTTCTTTTCGATAGTCATCAAGATCAATGGGCCGGTAGTACTGTCAAGAACTGCATGTCCGTGCTCCAAGCTTTGCAACTCTCGCTGCGCTTCCTCACCCCGATCAAAAACGTCCATTCCTTCTTCGCGAGCGAGCGATATGAGATACTCCCTAAAATCTTTCGCGCCACCTTCAGAGGAGAAGCAGACACTGTATTCCTCTCTTTCATTCAGCTCAGCCATATGTCCGGCACATCCAAAAAGAAAAAATAGAGGAAATGCATTCCGAATAAGTGTTTTAAGATTTAACATATCACCACAATCTACGTGCGCTACAGTCAGCAGCGTTCAAACTGCCAATTGCCGAGAAAAATGCATAGCCGGTAGCCTCGTTTTCACGTGCCCTAGCCCATGAAACATTCTCCCCTCGACCCGTTATTTCATATCGCGAACCCAGGGCTGATACGGATATTTGAATGGTAACAGTCCCCGAATGGTAGCGATGTGTCGGCTGAGTGATATTTACGATTGTCAGCGTGTTTGGCGAAACAATTTGAGTGATCGGATTCGAGCCTCCCAAGCTGATATCCTGCGTTGTGCCCTCGCGTGCATAGGGAGAGCCTGGAGCAGAACGTCCAGGCTGTCTGAAGGTTTCAAATAATTCGGTGGGCTTACAGAACGCAATATCGCTTATGTAATAATAATGCGTAGGTTTGTCAGCCGTGACGACAATTTCATTTGCTGCACTCACTGAACCTTCAGAATTTCCGTTACTTTCGGTTTCTTCGGTGCACAGCCTCTGGGGTACGGTATAGCTCACAAGAACGCCGGTCGGAGTGTTCTCTTTACCAGGTGCGCCAACATACCATTCGTCAAATTTCACCGTGACGCCAACGTTGCGGCAGGTCGTCACTAACCCCGTCGGATCGGTAAAATTCACCGGATCTCCGCCGACATAATTGTACATATTCATGCCATCGGCGTAGCCGATCGGGTCGGTCTGCATGAACCGGCCGAGAGTGGGCGAGTACATGCGGGCCTTGTAATAATAGAGGCCAAGCTCCGGCAACCAGGTCTGGCCGGTATAGCGGAACCGTCCAAGCCCCGCGCCGCCCGGGATGCCGTATTCGTCGTAGCTGTTGATGCCGAGGAGCGCGCCCGAGGCGTTCGAGACGGCGGTGACCGAGCCGCGCTCGTCGGTGTGGAGGTAGCGGCGGTCGCCCGTGCCCGCACCTTCGTACCAGACCAGCGGATTGTCGACGCCGGGCCCGTGGACGTAGCGGCGCATCATCTGGTTGGCGCCGTTATATTCGGCGATCATGTCCACCCCGTCATAGGCGAAGCGGGTGTCCGTCGAAGGGCCGGTATAGCGGTAGAGCCGCCCGATCGGATCGTAGACCAGCTGGCCCGAGCCGCTGGGATGCGAGTAGCTCGTGAGGAAGTTCTCGCTCGAATAGCCGAACGCGTCGCTGCCCGAACTCGTCAGATTGCCGCGCGTATCGTAGCCGAGCGAGACTCCGCCCGCCTGCGTATACTGGTTGAGGCCGTTCGCCGTATAGTAGCGATCGGCGTTCGCCAGCTGGTCGAAGGCGTAGCTGTCGTTCGACTGGGTCGTCTGCGCGATCTGGCCTGCCGGATTGTACGAGAAGCCGCGCGTGTTGTCGCCATTGCTACCCGCGATATCGGTGACCAGCGAGCTCAACCGCCCGACCGGATCGAACGCCACCGATTGCGTGGTGCCGTTCGCGTAAACGATCGAGCTGGGATTGCCTGCGCTGTCGTAATTCCACGTCGCGAGCGCAGTGCCGCCATATTCGCGCAAGTACCGCATCGAGCCGTCGGCGAGATAATCGTAAGTGACGTAGAACCCGTCCGCCCAGGTCATGCGCGTCCTTCGTCCGGCGGCATCGTATTGGTAGCTGGTGGTCCCGTAGGGGCCGGACTGCGACGTGTTGCGGCCAAGGGCATCGTGCGCGAAGCTCAGCGTCTGGCCGTTCTGCACGGCCTGCGTCAACCGGCCCATCAGGTCGAAGGCATAGGTGGCATCGGATTCGCTGCCGGGCAGGTTCTTCGAGGTCAGACGGCCGAGATTGTCGTAGCCGTAATATATCGTCTGCCCATCGCGCAGGCGGCGGCTGGTGACGTTGCCCGCATTGTCGTAGCCCAGCTGTTCGTAATCGTTCGGGTTGGAGGCGTTCTTCGATCCCGCATAGGGGAACCGGGTCTGCGAGAGCCGGTCGAACGTGTCGTAGACATAGGTCGTGCGGTTGCTCTCCCCATCGGTCAGCGTCTGGGTGCGGCCGTTCAGAGTGAAGGTCGCGACGTAATCGTTACCGACCTCGGCCGTGCCGACGCCGCTTTCGACGCGCACGATCCGATCGTCGCCGTCATAGTGATAGCGGGTGATGCGGTCCGGCCCCTGATTGCCTGTGGTAGCCAGCGTGCAGGCGGCGGGAAGGCTCGCATAGGTCGAGGGGTTCATCCTGACCGCGACGCATTGCAGGCGGTTCTGCGCGTCGTAGCCGTATTGCGTCAGGCTGTAGATCTGGCCGCCCGAGACGAGCCGCTGCTGCGTGCGGCGCCCATTCGCGTCGAAGATGTTCTCGACCCGCTGGCGCACGGTCATCCCGTCGAGATTGCTTTGCGCAGTGCCGGTCGTGGTGCCGACATCGGCATAGAGGACCTGTCCTGCGTCGTCATAGGTGTAGCGGATGGCCTGTCGCGGCATGGCGCCCGATCCGTCCGGGTCCGGTCCGATCGTGCCCCGGCGCCGGTCGCGCTGGTCGTAGAAATGGTAGCTCGTATCCCCGCTGCCCGGAAGCGGCCCGTCGACGGTCAGGACATTGCCGCGCGCATCGTAGGTGAACTGGCTGGTCGATGAGATCGCGCCATTGCCGCTCGCCAGTGTGACGGAGACGGGATAGCGCCCCTTTGAGTCGTATTGCAGCGTCGTCACGCGCTCATTTGCAGAGCCTGAGCAGCTGGCCGCCGAGCTACATTCGCGCTGGCGGGTGAGCTGATACTTGCCGTCGATCGCGGTGTATTCGAAATAGGTCGTCGGGCGCTGGCCCGATGCCGCTGCAGGGCGGCGGACTTCGGTGAGCATGCCGTGCGTCGTACTGTAGTAATAATCGGTCTGCTTGCCGCGCGCATCGATCGTATAGGTCGGCTTGTTGCAGGCCTTGGGGTTCGACGAACAGGACAGACCGAACTCTGCATAGGTGTTGATCTCGCCGCCTGTCTTGCCGACGATCTGCGTCCGGGTGACATTGCCACGCGCATCGCGATAATAGTGGACGTAATTGCCTTCGGGGAAGGTCGTGCGCTGGAGCAGCCCGCTCGCGTAATAGGTGTTGGTCTCGCTCGCGCCGCGCGCGTCGGTCACCGTGCCGGGGCGCCCGATACTGGGATTGGTGACCACCTGTCCGTCGCCGCCGCCCGCATCGCTCTTGGCGACCACGGTGTTGCCGCCGGAAGAACTCCAGCTGTAATTCGTGGTCGCTCCATCGTCGGTGACCGAGGTCACCTTGTTGGTCGTATCGCGCGTGACGAAGAGCGTGTCGCTCGAACGCCCCGGCTTGCGGATCGCAAGATTGGCGCCATTGGTCGTAATCCGCCAATCGCCAGACTGGCTGTTGGATATCACGAGCACATTGCTGGCAGGCCGCTGATACGTGACCGTTTGCGACCCGGCGCCGTCCGGCCCGTTGGAGGTGTCGTAGAACTCGACGGTCTTGCGGTTGTAATAGCTCGGCGGGGGGAAGCCGGCATTATAGCTGGCCTGATCGCTGTCGTAGCTGATCGCCATCGTGTAACCGGCGTTGCTCGAAATGCGGTCCAGCCGGAAGGGCGAGAAGCACTGCTGGCTGCCGCCGCCGCCGAAGCCGCCGCCTCCCAGCTCCCCACCGCCGCCAAGGCCTCCGCCCGGAATTGCAGGCTGACCGTTCTCGAAGCATTCGGTCTGCACCATCCAGAGAAGCGAATAGACGACGCCATTGGGACGGCGCACCTCGACCGGAAGCCCGCAGCTGGTCCCGTCCGTGCTGCAACCCGGGCCGCTATATTGCGCCTGGACTCCCGGATACATCGACAGAGACGAAGGCGATTTATAAGTGATCTCCACTCCCTCGGACGAGCGGTAGGTCCACGCGCCGCCGCTTCCCGTCAGCGTGCCGCCATTCGCCTTCGCCGACACCCAAGTGGAGCCTGAAAGCGTGAATTTCTCCGACACCTTGCCGAGGCTGACCGTCGCCACCGTGCCGCTGTTCGTGAGCTGGAGCGTGCCGCTCCAATTGTCCTGAAGACCGTTCTGCCCGTAATAGCGCACGAGCGCGATCGCCCCGTCGCCCGAGCCGATGCTGCCTTCGAGGATGTCGAGGTAATAGCGCCCATTGGTGAGATCGACGCCGTTCTCGTCGGTCGCGACCCATGGATCGACCGGCGCGGCGGTCTGCTGCGCCATGGCGGGTGCCGAAAGGCCTGCGCAAAGAATGGTCGATGCCAGCAGGCCGATCTTGCCTGCGCGCGCTCCCAATAGGCTCATGGAAAATCCTCCCCGAATGAAGACGATCGAAGCCGAGGGCCAACCTCTCCTGCGAGGCGCCCGAACATTGGCTTGCGATCGGTTTTTAAGAAATCAGCGGCCGGTGGTGCGGACCCGCTTGCGATTGTCGGCTTTGTCGTGCTCGTAATCGGTTGCCGTGCCGTTATTCGTCCCGCCCGAACGCTGGACCTTCACGAGCCGACCCTTCGCATCGTAAGTATAGGTCGTCGTTTCGGATGCGTGACCGGGGGACGCAAAGGAAAGAGCGGATATAGCCGCGACGGCGAAAAATAATTTCATGATGTAGCCCTCCAATTGCCTAAAGCATGAGCTTATCGGGCCGAGGGTCAAGCATCGAATATTCTTGAATGACGCTATTAATTAGATTTAATATCTAAAAAAAATTCTCTGGCCTTAAAAGTTATTAATCACTTTCATATTTCTGTTTGGAGGGTTTCGAAATCAGTCGGGAGTTGCGCGCTTGGCGCGAGCCAATAGTCTCGTGGCACGAGCGACAAGGGGAAGCTTCGGCGCAGTCAATGTCCGCCCCATAGTGTGTCCGCCAATTGCGGACGGCTTGTGGCGCGACGCGGTTTGTCAGCTTCTCGAAAAATAGTCCGAGAGGGCTGCCACCGCCGTGTCGGTCAATTCGAGCCAGCAGCGGCGGCCATCGGAGGCGTCGTTGGTCCTGCGGCACCAGCCCCTGCGCACCAGATCGTTGATGTGGCGCAAAGCCGTCGAAGTGGGCACGCGCGCGGCGAGGCAGGAGGACGAGATCGATACGTCCCGTTCTTCCAGCCGATTGACGAAGAGATCGACGAGAATGTTCCACGTCGCACCGTCGCACAGATCCTCTGGAAGATATCTCTCCCGCATGGCGCGCGCTTCGAGTTCCTGCTTGGCGGCGAGGCGAAGCTCGGCCTCGTTCGTCGTCGTAATCGCTTCGGGCGATCGCTTGGTCACGTTTTTGCCGATCGCCGCCCGTCCCCTGGGAGCGACCAATGTGGAAGTTTCGGGGCTCTGGCTGCGAAATTCATCCGCGAGTTCATCCCGCAGAGCGCTGGACCGACTAGTCATCGCGAGAAATCCTTTCGAAGACCGAGCGTATCTGGGTTCCTCCCACGACGAGATGGTCGATCAATCGTAGTTCGAGCTTCTGGGCGAGCGCTTGGATGGCGCGCGTTTCGCGTTCGTCCTGTGCGCTTGGAACGGGCGTTCCCGATGGATGATTGTGGACGAGCAGGAACGAGCGGGCGTCGAGCGCCATCGCCTTTTGCACGACGACCCTCGCCGAGATCGCGACAGAGTCTTGAACGCCGGATGCGAGCGTTTCTTCCGCGATGAAGCCTCCCGCCTCGTCGCAGAAGAAGGCCAGCAGCACTTCGTGACGCAGATGGCCGATCCGCCTGACCAGGTAGCGGTGCAGGGCTGGATCTTCGGGAGCGAGAATTGTCCTGTCGAGCTGTTCGCGCAGACCCGCTTCGATCAGATCGCGTGTCGCCAGAACGATCTTCACGACATCGTCTTGTCCGAGGATCCTGCGAAACTCGCTTTCGTCGCTGCACGTAAAGGCGGCGATCGACCCGAATTGCCGAAGTATCGAGGCCGCCGTGTCCGAAGGTTTGTCCACCCCCAGCTCGTTCAGCCTTTCGGCGAGGTAGGCGACCCGTCCCCCGCAACGCGCAGCCGGTGAAGGGCAGGCGTTACGCAGACCGCCATTATGATCGGCGTCGTATCGGCCGCTTCCCGTGTCCCGAAGCGGATTGGCTTCGAACGATGTTTGGCGATTGAGACGGGCTGAAATGCTGCGAAGCATGGAATCCGGACCCTATCTGCCGCCCGCGCGAGCCGCACGGCTGCCATCGGCGTCCGTGGTTGCGAGAAAGGAAGCCGCCGATCGATCGCAGCGAGCCCGGTCGGGATGCAGGTCCAACATGATCTCCTCCAGCGTGCATGGCATCGCCGGAAGAGGGGATCGCGATCAGCCGAGCATGCTCGCCAGCGCGTCCGCAACCACCAGGCCCGATCCGAGAAGAACCATCGTCAGGGCTGCGATCGCCACGATCAGCAGGACCCGCATGCCTTTTCCCAGATGCCGGGGCTCGATGTCCGACAATGACCGAGGCGCTTCGACCCATGGCGCAGGCTCCCTGAAGGCGGCTGCGTCGTGGAATTCGAAAGTACCCCTCGGCGACGGAGTTTCTGCCAGTTCCGGGGCCGGATCGACTATTGGTGTCGCGCTACATGTAGTAGCAGACGGTGTGTCGAGGAGGAGTTGAACCGCCTCGGCGCGTGTCGCCACGCCGAGCCGCTGGCGCGCCGCATCGAGATGCGCCTGAACGGTGCGCGGCGAGATATCGAGGTCGCGAGCGATCTGTTTGGTATTGAAATGGCGCGCGGCCAGATCGAGCGCATCGAACTGCTTTTCGGTCAGTTCCACAGGACCGGAAGGAGTCGAAATGGTCGGCATCGCGCGGTCGTATCGCGCCTTCGCGATCTTTGGAAGCCGGACCGTGGGAAGCCTTGGCGAATGGCGCGCCGCATTGCCTTTGCGTGGCCCCCGTCGCGGCGCTATCGCCGTATCCATGGCGTCCCCCACGATATCGATCTTTGCGCGTTTGCCGGTTCCGGGGAAGGCCAAGACGCGGCTGATCCCGGCGATCGGCGAGGAGAGCGCGGCGCGGGTCTATGCGCGATTGCTGAACCATACAGTGGCGCAGGTTGAGGCGAGCGGGCTGCCGTTCGAATTGCGCGTGACCGGAGGCGAGATGGCCGCGTTCGGCGAGTTGTTCGGCAAGGATGTCCGCGTCGTCGAACAGGGCGAGGGCGATCTCGGCGCGCGGATGGCGCGGGTCGATGCGCCTGCCATCATCATCGGCAGCGATTGCCCGGCTGTGACGCCGGAACTGTTCCGCGTCGCAGCGCGCGAGCTTGCGGAGCGCGACGTGGTGATCGGCCCGGCGAGCGATGGCGGTTATTACCTGATCGGCCTGGCGCGCCCGATGCCGTTCCTGTTCGCGGAGATGGAGTGGAGCACCGAAACGGTCTTCGCCGAAACGCTGGCGCGGCTCGCGGCGCAAGGGATCGGCCCTGCGGTCCTGCCCGAGCTGGACGATATCGACACGCCCGGCGATCTCGCCCGTTGGCCGGACTTCGCTGCGGTGTCAGGCCAGTGAGCGTGGCGCTGGTCATCCCGGTGCTGGACGAGGCCAAGGCCTTGCCGGCTCTGGTCGAAAGGCTGGCGGCGCTCGATCCCCCGCCCACCGACATCCTGATGGTCGATGGCGGCAGCGCGGACGCTTCCATAGCCATTGCGCGTGTGGCGGGGTGGCGCGTGATCGAGAGCGAACGGGGCCGGGCGGTCCAGATCAATGCGGGCGTGGCCCAAGCGCGCGGCGATCTGGTCTGCGTGTTGCATGCCGACACCCTACCTCCTTCGGACATGGTCGCCGTAATCGAAGAGACGCTGGCGGACAGGCGGATCGCGCTCGCGGGTTTCACGCCGCGCATTTGCGGGCCGGACAAGACCCGCTGGGTCACTACCGCGCACAATATCGTCAAGACCTGGTACGCGCCGCTGATTACTCGCCCGCATCTGTTCGTGCGCGGCGTACGCCTCCTGTTCGGCGACCATGCGATGTTCTTTCGCCGCGCCGATTTCCTGAAGCTCGGCGGCTGCACTCCGGGCGATACGGTGATGGAAGAGGCGGATCTGTGCGTTCGCTTCGCGACACTGGGTCGCGTGAAGCTGGTGCCCCGCTGGATCGAGACTTCGGACCGGCGGATCGCGGAATGGGGGCCGTGGAAGGCGAACTGGATTTATTTCAAGGTCGGCATGCTATGGGCCTTCGGCCTGCGGGACCGGATGGCGAAGCATTACCCCGACGTGCGCTGAGCGTCCGGCTCGGCCAGAAAACCTGCGGCGATGCAGTAATCGATCAACCGCCTCATGTAATCCGATCCGGTCACGGGGCAGGCGAGGCCGGTGACGGCGCGGAAATTATCGTCTCCAAAGTGCGGATCGCGCTGGAAATAGCTGGCGTACAGCCGCGCCACGCGCCGGAACAGACGGCGTTCGAGCGCGGGAAGCATAGCGGCGTCGAAGCTTTCGGGCGGCACCAGCTCCGGTTCGTGGAAATGGGGATAGGCGCCGATCGACGCGGTGAAGTCCGCGACCGCGAGAGGCTGGGCGGAAACCAGATGATAGGTTCCGCCCCTGGCCGCCTCCATCCGCTCGGCCAGTTCGACGATCCCCCGCGCAACGTGGTCGATCGGCACGAAGTCGAGACTTGCGCTCGGGCGCGCAGGCATGTGCCGCACGCGGCCCTCGGCAATCAGCTTGAACGCGGCATAGGTCGTGTCGAATTGACGGATCGCCCCGGTATCGGATGCGCCGACCACGATGGAGGGCCGGGCGATCGCCCAGTCGAGCGCGGAGGCACGCACCAGCCGCTCTCCCGCCGCCTTGCTCGCTTCGTATCCATTGGCGAAGCCCGTTTCGGGGAGCGGGTCTTCCTCCGCGATCGGCCCATCCCGACGCCCGCAGGCATAGGCGGTGGAGACGTGGAGCAGCGCCATGCCGCCCGCTTCCGCCAGCGCAATCGCGTGGCGCGTTCCGGCCACGTTGACGGCGTCGTATTCCTCGTCGGTCAGATCGAAGCGGACAGTCGCAGCGCAGTGGATCAGGAGGTCGTGCGTCTGGGCGATCCGCGCGAAGTCCGCCTCGCTCCAGCCGAAATGCGGTTGCGAGACATCGCCCGCCAGCGTCTCGATCGCGACGTCCGACCCGTCATTGGCGCGGATATCGCGATTGCGATGGACGAGCCCGGTCACGCGGTGCCCATTCGCGACAAGGCGCGCGCAGACCTCGCCGCCCAAGAGGCCGGCGGCACCGGTTACGAGGACTTTCAGCAACAGGCTGTGGGCGCGGAAGTGTCGGATGCGGGCCCGGTCGCGCCGAACGGCACGGCGACGCCGCAATCGGGGAAGACGCCGTAATGCGTCGTGAAATCGCCGAAGAAGTCGAAATGCTCGGCAAAGCGCGTGTCGGCCAGCATCTTCCAGCTATTGCCGCAGATCGGGAACATCCGGCCCGCTTCGATATGGTGGTGGCCGTCGAGTTCGAACACGCGCTCCTGCCCCGGAACCGTCCCGCGATAGCGGACCGCCTGTCCGTAATCCTCGCACTGGCTTTCCAGCCCGTCGAGCTTGAACAGACGATACGTCGCCGAATGGAAGGCGATACCGTCGAGCTTTTCCTGCACCGCCTTGTCGCCGATGCCGAGCGGACGGCTGGTGACGAGGCGCGGGTCGAGGAAGCCGGAGGATTTGGCGAGCGCCAGGAAGTCGCCCCAATAGAGCGCACCCGACAGGCATTCGCCGTGCAGGACGGGATCGTCGCGCAGGTTTTCGGGCACGCGGCGCTCGCTGTAGACGTCGCTGAAATAGAGCTCGCCGCCTGGTTTCAGCAGGCGATGCGCCGCTTCGAACACGGCGCGTTTGTCGGCGACGAGATTGATCACGCAGTTCGAGACGATGACGTCGAAATGCCCTTCCGGCAGGTCGAGATCGCCCAGTTTCTCGATATCGCCTTCGAGGAAGCGGACGTTCGATTTGTCATAGCCGAAGCGCTGGCGGTGCCAGTCCTCGTGCCCGCGCGCGACGGCGAGTTGTTCGGGCGTGGCATCCACGCCGGTGACCGAGCCTTCCGATCCCACCAGCTGGGCCAGGATATAGGCATCCTGCCCGCTGCCCGATCCCAGATCCAGCACATGGCAGCCCGCAATCGCCTGCGGAGCGACGAGGCCGCAGCCATAATAGCGCGCCTTCACTTCCTCGTGCACATTGCGCAGCGCCGACAGGATTTCGGGCGGGGGCGCTTCCATTGTGCAGCAGGCATCGGTCTTCAGGTCGGACGATCCGGCCAAAACCTTGCCGTAATAGTCCTGCGAGTTTTCGAGGTTCATCGTGTGCGGCCCTTATTGGCGTGTGTGCGGGTTCCGGTTCGCATTGCCAGCTTTATCGGGTAGGCCACAAGCGATGAAATTCACACATGACGTGATCGTGATCGGCGGCGGTGCCGGCGGGCTGACCGCAGCGGGCGGCTGCGCGCTGTTCGGATTGAAGGTGGCCCTCATCGAAGGCCACAAGATGGGCGGCGAATGCCTCAACAATGGCTGCGTGCCGTCGAAAGCGCTGCTCGCCGCGGCCAAGCGCGCCGCGGTGGCGCGCAAGGGCGAGAGCATGGGCGTCAGGATCGCGCCGCCAGAAATCGATTGGAGCGGTGTAAAGGGGCAGGTCCGGCGCGCGATTGCCGATATCGAGCATCACGATTCGGTCGAGACGTTCGAGGAGATGGGCTGCGAGGTCATTCTGGGCCATGCGCGGCTGACGGGGAAGCACTCGGTCGAAGTCGCGGGAAGGACGCTGCAAGCGCCCCGCATCGTCCTTGCAACCGGATCGCGCCCCTTCGTCCCGCCGATCGAGGGGATCGACGGGGTGCCCTATCTCACCAACGAGAATGTGTTCGAGTTGGACGAGCAGCCCGGCCATCTGGTGATCGTGGGCGGCGGCAATATCGGGATGGAAATGGCGCAAGCCTTTCGCCGACTCGGTAGCGAAGTGACGGTGATCGAGCCCGATGCCATCATGGGCCGCGACGATCCCGACTGCGTGGCGGTGATGGTGGAGGCCTTGCGCGAAGGGGGCGTGCGCTTCGTTCACCGGAAGGCAAAGGCCGTGTCGGGCGCGGCCGGATCGATCCGTCTGGAGATCGAGGGCGCGGAGGCGGTCGAGGGCAGCCACCTGCTGATCGCGACCGGGCGCACAGCGCGCGTGGAAGGATTCGGAGCGGAAGAGCTCGGCCTCGAACTCGGCAGGAACGGCTTCGCCGTCGACAAGCGGCGCCGCACCAGCCTGCGCTCGATCTACGCCATCGGCGATTGCCGCGACGGGATCAGGCTGACGCATGTTGCGGGCTATGAGGGATCGAATGTGGCGCTCGAAATCGTCACCGGCCTGCCGACCAAGGTGGATTATACCGCGCTGCCCTGGTGCACCTATACCGATCCTGAAATCGCCCAGGTCGGCATGACCGAGAGCGACGCGCGCGAGAAGCACGGCGATGCTATCACGGTGGTGCGCGAGGAGTTTTCCGAGAACGAGCGCGCGGTCGCCGAGGGGGCGTCGAGCGGCCATCTCAAGCTGGTGATGAAGGGCAAGAAAGTCCTCGGCGCCAGCGTGGTAGGCGTGAATGCGGGCGAATTGCTGCTCCCGCTCGCGCAGTCGATCACCGGCAAGACGAGCACTTTCGCTCTCGGCAGCGCCATCATCGCCTATCCGACCCGCAGCGAGATTTCGAAGGCCGCCGCCTTCAGCGCGTGGGAGCCGACCGTGTTCGGATCGCTGCCCAAGAAATACGCGGCTCTGGTCGCCAAAGTGAGACGGATTTTCGCATGAGTACGAGCACCAAATCCCGTAACGCGCCGACCGGACCATCGCCCTTCGCGGTCGAGGCGGCGGCGCTGCCGGTCGAGAAATTTTCCGATCCCGAGGTGACGGCCAAGGGCGAGCCGCGCGCGCATGTTCCGCTGACCGCGCTCGAAACGCTGTGGTTCAACACAGGAACCCTGTGCAATCTCGCCTGCGCGAGCTGCTATATCGAGAGCAGCCCGACCAACGATGCGCTGGCCTATATCGCGGCGAAGGACGTCGCCCGCTTCCTCGACGAGATCGAAATCGACGGGATGGGCACACACGAGATCGGCTTCACCGGGGGCGAGCCGTTCATGAATCCGGACATGCTCGCCATGCTGGACGATGCGCTCGGGCGCGGCTTCGAAGCGCTGGTCCTGACCAATGCGATGAAGCCGATGCGGCGGCACGAGGCGGCGCTGGTCGCGCTGCGCGAGGCGCATGGCGACCGCCTGACGCTGCGGGTGAGCCTCGATCATCACACGCAGACCGTCCACGAGGCGGAGCGCGGCCCCCGAAGTTGGGAGGCCGCGATGGACGGGCTGCGCTGGCTATCGCGCGAAGGCTTCTCGCTCGCCGTCGCCGGGCGGCTGCTGCCGGGCGAGGGCGAGGCGGATGCGCGCCAGCATTATGCCGCCCTGTTCGAGCGCGAGGGAATCCACGTCGATGCGCGCGATCCGGCGCGGCTGGTGCTGTTTCCCGAAATGGACGAGAGCAAGGACATCGCCGAGATCACGACCGCCTGCTGGTCGATTCTCGACAAATCGCCAGCGGACGTGATGTGCGCGACCAGCCGCATGGTCGTCCACCGCAAGGGCGAAGCCGCGCCGCGCGTCGCCGCCTGCACGCTAATCCCCTACGATCCCGGTTTCGATATGGGCGGCGATCTTGCCGAAGCCTCGCGCGAGGTCTCGCTTAATCACCCGCACTGCGCCCGCTTCTGCGTACTGGGCGGGGCGAGCTGTTCGGCCTGATCCGGCGGCAAACAATTATCAGGGGACACTCCTGCGCTTCTGGACGTTGAGCGGGCATGTTCTTCGAAAACACGCTTCTCGATCTGGTCGCCCGCGGCTTCGCCCTGGCCGCGATGGGCATTTTCTGGGTGGTGGTATTGATCCGCCTCAACGGCCTCAGATCGCTGTCCAAGATGACGAATTTCGACTTCGTCATGACGATCGCGCTCGGCTCGCTACTGGCGACTGCCGCCGGCGCCGATAGCTGGCAGGTATTCGGCCAGTCCCTTGCCGCTCAGGCTGCCCTGTTCTTCGTCCAATGGGGCACCGCGAAATTGCGCCGGAGTTCGGACACCATAGAGACCGTGATGCAGAACGCGCCCGTATTCCTGATGCGGGACGGTCAGTTCTGCGAAGACGCGCTTGATACGACGCGGGTCGCGAAGAGCGACGTCATCGCCAAGCTGCGCGAGGCGAATGCGCTCGATCTCGACAAGGTACACGCCGTGGTCCTCGAGACGACCGGGGATGTTTCCGTTTTGCACGGTGACAGGCTGGATGAACGACTGATCGAGAACGTGACTGCGCAATAGAGCGTAAAATCACGGTCGAGCGAACTGCCCTCAAGCCCGCCGATCGAGGTCCCGATCCAGCCACCGCGCCAGGGCGACGCCGCCGGTAATCAGGAACGGCACCAGCACCACGCTCAGCGTGACTTTGGCGATCACCTGTCCGATCAGCAGCGGAGTGATGTCGAACTGGCCGTAAAAGGCGAGCGTCACGAAAATCACCGAATCGATCGCCTGGCTGAGCGCGGACGCGATCGCACCTCGGATCATCAGCGCGATGGTGCCGCCTTCTCCATCGCCCCTGAGGCGCGAGAAGATCCAGACATTCAGCAGCAGCGAGACGATATAGGCCGCCGGGCCCGCTGCCATGATGCGCGGGGTCTGCGCCAGCACGCGCTCGAACGCGGCGAGGTCCTCGCCCCGATATTGAACCATGTCGGGCGCGGCGGGCAATTGCAGCACCAGCAGGATAAGCCCCGCCGATATCGCCAAGGGAAGAAAGCCGAACCAGACCAGCCGCTTGGCCAGCTTCTCGCCATAGAGCTGGGCGATAGTGCTCGAGATCGCGACGAGCAGAAGAAAGGCGAAAATGCCCGCCTCCACCGCAAGATCGGTCGGCCACAACCGCACCTGTTTGAACGCCAGCACGCCAGCCAGCACCGTCATCCCGCCATAGAGCAACGTATAGACGAACAGGCCCAAGGGCATGCTGGCGGCATTGGCGCGGGCGGTGTTGTGCGGCTCGCTCATGGCGCGGGACTCCGAAAATGGGGGCTACGTTTGTGTGTGCTTCTAGGGTCGCGAAATTGACTAACGCGGCTTCGCGCGCAAGAGAGCGGTCGGTTTCATCCGCAATTACCCGATTCCAGTCACCGCTCCAGCCTCTGCGCGAAAGGCCCGCATGCCGCCCATTGTCTTCAGCCTGCTCGGCATCGTTGCGATCCTTGCCATCGCCTTCTTGCTTTCGACCGGCAAGCGGCGCATCCGGTTGCGCGTGGTGGCGGCCGCCTTCGCCCTGCAGGCGTTGATGGCGTTTCTGGTGCTTGCGACGAGCGGCGGGCGCGCGGTCATCCGCGGCATGTCGGACGGGGTGGCGGCGCTGCTTTCCTATGCCGATCAGGGCACGGCCTTCCTGTTCGGCGCGGCGGAGAACAATCCGCTGTCGAACACGTTTGCGCTTGCCGCGCTGCCGGTGATCATCTTCTTCGCCGCGCTCGTCTCCATCCTCTATCACCTCGGCATCATGCAGCGCGTGGTACGCTGGGTCGGCGGAGCGATCGGCTGGGTGACGGGTATCTCCAAAGTCGAATCGCTGGGCGCGGCGGCGAACATCTTCGTCGGCCAGTCGGAAAGCCCGCTGGTGGTTCGCCCCTATCTCGCCGCGCTGGCGCCCAGTCGGCTGTTCACGCTGATGACGGTGGGGATGGCCGGCGTCGCGGGCACGATTCTCGCCGCCTATGCCGGATTGCTCGGCCCCGAATACCTTCCCTTCCTGCTCGCCGCCGCGTTCATGTCGGCACCCGGCGGGATTCTGATGGCGAAGATCATCATGCCCGATGACGGCGAGCCTTCGCCCGAAGCCGAAGGCGAGCTGAGCCTTCCCAAAACGCGCATCAGCGGCGATGGGCCCGCCGCCATCACCGAGGGCGACAAGGCGCACGAAGTCGAGGTCGCCGAAACCTTCGAGGAAGGGCATCGCCCCGCCAATGTGATCGAGGCAGCCGCGCAAGGCGCGCAGACCGGCGTCAAGCTGGCAGTCGCAGTGGGCGCGATGGTGCTCGCCTTCGTGGCGCTGGTGGCGCTCGCCAATGGCCTGCTCGGCGTGGTCGGCGGCTGGTTCGGCTATGAAGCGCTTTCGTTCCAGATGGTGCTCGGCTGGGTATTCGCGCCGGTCATGTTCCTGATCGGGATACCCGAATGGAGCCAGGCGCAGATCGCGGGCGGGCTGTTCGGGACCAAGATCGTCCTCAATGAATTCGTCGCCTTCATCGAATTGGGCGCGCTGGATGCGGCCGCGCTGACGGAGCGCAGCCGCGCCATCGTCACCTTCGCGCTGTGCGGCTTTGCCAATTTCAGCTCGATCGCAATTCAGATGGCGGTGACCGGCGGGCTTGCCCCTAATCAGCGTCCCGTCATCGCCAGGCTCGGCCTGCGCGCGCTGGCCGCCGGGTCGCTCGCCAATTTGATGAGCGCCGCGCTCGCCGGCCTGTTCCTTCCCTATTAGACCGACCCATTAGAGACGCATCATGTCCCAGATCGCTTCCGTATCGCTTGCCCGCCCGCTCGAAGAAATCGCCGACGAGCTGGGCCGCTCCTTCGCCGAATACGGTTTCGGCGTGGTGCGCGATCACGGCATCCCGCAGGATCTGATCGCGCGGGCGGAAGAGATGTCGAAGGCTTTCTTTGCGCTGCCCGATGCGACCAAGCGGCAGTACAAGATCGAAGGCGGCGGCGGCGCGCGCGGCTATACGCCGTTCGGGACGGAAAAGGCGAAGGACGCCCAAGTCCATGATCTGAAAGAGTTCTGGCATGTCGGGCGCGATCTGCCCTCAGGCCATGCGCTGTCCGAATTCATGGCGCCGAATGTCTGGCCGGACGAGGTCGAAGGTTTCCGCGAAACCTTTTCGGAGCTCTACGCCGCGTTCGAAGCGGCGGGGGGCCGCATTCTGGAAGCGATCGCGCTCCATCTGGACCTGCCGCGCGATTTCTTCGCCGCCACTGTGGAGGACGGCAATTCGGTGATGCGCCTGCTGCGCTATCCGCCACTGGAAGGTGCCGAGGCCGAAGGCGCGATCCGCGCCGCCGCGCATGGCGACATCAACACGATCACGCTTTTGCTGGGCGCCGAAGAAGCGGGGCTGGAACTGCTGACCACCGAAGACGAGTGGCTGGCGGTCGATCCGCCCGAGGGCGCGCTCGTCGTCAATATCGGCGATATGCTCGATCGGCTGACCAATGGCCGCCTTCGCTCGACCACCCACCGCGTCGTCAATCCGACAGGCGAGGCGGCCTATCGCGCGCGCTATTCCATGCCGTTCTTCCTGCATTTTCGGCCGGATTACGTGATCGAGACGCTGCACTCCTGTGTCGATGCCAAGAGCGGCGAAACCGGCCCCGAACCGATCTCCAGCCACGATTTTCTGATGCAGCGCCTGCGCGAGATCAATCTGGCCTGACTTGCTGCATTGCAGCATGTGGGAGCGACTTCTCGCCGCGACATTTGTAAAAATCTTTCAGTGTTGCGATTCAGGCACACCAGAAAACCGCGCATTTGCAGGGCCTTAGCGGCTCTGCTGCAATGCGGTAACTTAGCACGCGATCTTGTAATCACGCTGTCATAAAACGATAGCTTGGACGTCACGAACCCCGCCTAGCGGGGGATTCGCAACAACGCACTTCGCCGTTTTTCGATCCGAACTTTCTTCGCTTCCGAGTTAGGGATAATCCATGAAGATGAAATATCTGCTGGCCGCATCCGTCGTCAGTCTCACCGCCGGCGCCGCCCTCGTCGCCACGCCCGCCGCCGCCCAGCAGATCACCTCCGGTGTGCAAGGCTTCGTCACCGACGAAGGGGGCACGCCGCTTTCGGGCGCGCAGGTCGTCGTCACCGACACTCGCACCGGCACCAGCCGCACGCTCAGCGTCGGTTCCGACGGATCGTTCCGTGTCGATAGTCTCGTCACGGGTGGCCCCTATACCGTCACCGCTACTGCGCCCGGCTACGAAGGTCAGGCGGTCGAAGACGTCTTCATCAACCTGCAGGGCAACAGCCAGCTCACCTTCTCGCTGTCGAGTGCTGCGACTGCCGCTGCGGAAAACGTGATCGTCGTCACCGGCGCGCGCGTCCAGCTCAGCCAGCGTGCCATCGGTCCGGGCCAGTCCTTCGGTGAAGAAACCATCGAAGCCTTCCCCTCGATCAGCCGCGACATCCGCGACATCATCCGCATCGATCCGCGCGTCAGCCTCGACCGTTCGAATGAAGTCGATCGCGTATCCTGCCTCGGCGGCAACGACCGTACCAACGCCTTCACGGTTGACGGTATCGCCCAATCCGACCTGTTCGGCCTCAACGGCACGCCCTTCGCCAGCCGCAACTCGCTGCCGCTTCCCTACGACGCCATCCGCGAGACCTCGGTCGAATTCGCGCCGTTCGACGTTCAGTACGGCCAGTTCACCGGCTGTGCGATCAACGTGGTCACCAAGTCGGGCCAGAACGACTTCCACGGTTCTGCCTTCTTCACCTATGCCGATGACAGCCTGCAGGGCGACAGCATCGAAGGCACCAATTTCGACGGTGCTCCGTATGAAGAGAAGCGCTGGGGTGCCACTCTCGGCGGTCCGATCATCCGCGATCGCCTGTTCTTCTTCCTCGGCTATGAAGAAACCGATCTCGGCGACAGCCAGCTGACCGGCCTGCCGGGCCAGGGCTTCGCCAACGAAGTCGACTTCGTGACGCAGGCGCAATTCGACCGCTTCTCCGACATCCTGAGCAGCGTGTATGGCTTCGAAAGCGGCGGACAGGCGACGGCATTGGCCGAAAACAGCCAGCGCTATTTCGGTCGTATCGACGCCTACATCACCGAAAACCAGCGTCTTGAGGCGACCTATCAGCGGCTCGAGGAAATCAACGTCGAAGAAGACGATTTCTCGCTCAACAACCGTGTCTTCACTGGCCTCAACAGCTTCGAGGAAGAAGGCACGACCAGCGATTATTACTCGCTGCGCCTCTATTCCGACTGGTCGGACACCTTCACCACGGAAATCCGCGCCAGCCGCGCCGAAGTGCAGGACGTCCAGGGCCCCGTCGGTGGCGGCGAAGCGCAAGGCGACATGCCGATGCCGCGCTTCGTCGTCGGTGTGAACAATAACGGGAATAACGGCTCGATCTTGGCTGGCCCAGGTTTCTCGCGCGCCGCGAACGATCTCAAGACCACCGTCACCCAGCTGAAGGCGCTTGGCCGGATCAACGCCGACGATCACACGATCACGATCGGTGGCGAATTCAACGAGCTCGACGTGTTCAACCTGTTCGCGCAGAACTCCACCGGCACGCTTACTTTCACCAATCTCGACGATTTCGCCAACGGTGTGCTGGCGGGCGGCACCAACACCTTCCCCGATGGCGATGCCATCAATGCGGGTCAAGCGGCGGGCGCCTACGGCAACTTCACGGCGAGCGGCGACATCAACGATGCCGCAGCGAACTGGAAGCGCCGCACCTGGACCGTCTACGCCCAGGACGAATGGCAGGCGACCGACCAGCTCGGCCTTGTGGCCGGCGTGCGCGTCGAATGGCTGTCGGGTGACGCTCCGGCGGCCAACCCCGCCTTCTTCAATCGGTATGGCTTCACCAACGCCAACAGCTTCGGCAAGATCGATCCGGTCGTGCTCCCGCGGCTTGGCCTGACCTACGACGTCTATAATGACGGCTTCATCCGCAACACGCAGATCAAGGGCGGCGTCGGCCGGTTCACCGGCGGCGATCCGGCGGTGTACTTCTCCAACGCGTTCTCGAACAACGGCTTCGCGGTCGGCTTCGGCCAGACCGGTCGGGATAATTGCTTCGTGGGCAGCCGTGCCGACGTGACCAATGGCAACACCTTCACCGGCGTTCCGGCCTGCGTCGTCAACAATGCGGCGGCGCAGTCAGCCCGCGGCCTGGCCGATACGCAGTCGACCGATCCGAGCTTCAAGCAGCCGACCGTGTGGCGCGCCAATCTCGGTCTTTCGACCGAGTTCGGCACGCCGACCGGCTTCTTCGCCGATTGGCGCCTGAACCTCGACTTCATCTACAGCCGCTTCCAGAACCCGGTGGACTTCGTCGATCTGTCCCAGGTCGTCGACACGCGCCTCGGCCTCAACGGCTTTAGCGTGGATGGCCGCCCGATCTATCGTGCGATCGATCCGACGGCGAATGGCTGTAACGCCACTCTCCTCAACCAGGGCGGGCGCCCGCCGCAATACGCGAACGTCACAGCACCTTGCTTCAACACCAGCCGCGACGATGAAATCCAGCTCACCAATGGCGAGGATTTCGAAAGCAAGATCGCTTCGGTCGTGCTCAGCAAGCGTTGGAATCGCGGCCTGTTCACCGATGGTGGCGGCGTCAATTTCAACATCGGCTATGCCTACACCGATGCGGAGAACAATCGCTATTCGAACAGCTCCACCGCGACGTCGAGCTTCGACATTGTTGCCGCTGCCGATCGTCAGCAGGTCGCCGTTGCGACGGGCGAGTTCGAGAACCGTCACAACATCTCGGCGGCGCTCAACTTCCGTGAGGCGTTCTTCGGCGATTACGACACGAGCTTCGGCTTCGTGTTCCGCGCGAGCTCGGGCCGTCCGTATTCGATCGTGTTCCAGAACGCGTCGAGCTCGGTATTCAACGACAGCGCGAGCGGCAATTTCAACTCGCTGCTTTATGTGCCGACCGGTCCGAACGATCCAAACGTGGTGTTCTCGAATGCGAACTTCGCCAATGCGGTGGATCAATTCGTTTCGGCCAACGATTGCCTGAACGATTTCCGCGGTCAGACGGTGGAGCGTAACAGCTGCCGCAATGACTGGTATTACGATCTCGACCTGCGTTTCGGCCAGGAAATCCCCGGTCCGATGAGCGTGTTTGGCGTGCGTGACGACAGCCTGCGCCTGTTCGTGGACTTCGACAACTTCCTGAACCTGATCGATAGCGGTGCGAATGTCCGGCGTTCGTATGGGTATTCCGAAGCGCTGGTTCGCGGCAATATCGATAGCCAGGGCCGTTACGTCTACTCGCCCGGCGGCGGCGTATACGATGCGGCCAGCAACACGGTTGGCCTGCGTGACCAGTTCATCGGCGTCTCGTCGTCATTGTGGAAGATCCAGCTCGGCGTGAGCTACGAGTTCTAAATAGCGAACACGTCCCGCCTCGTGCGTGGCGAGAGCGGCGGCCTTTCCGTTTCGGAAGGGCCGCCGTTTCGCTTTCTGAACGCGATAACGGTTCCGGAACGCAGCCGCATTGCGGGGCGTTCGTCTTAGCGTGTCGGACAGTCCAACCCCTTTCAGCGCCACGCGCCGCAAGCCCAATCCCTGGGTGATCGCCGGTGTGGCGGTCATCCATGTCGCGCTGTTCTACGGCCTGATCCGTGCGCTCGCGCCGGGTGCGGTCCAGTCTGTGGAGCGTTCCGTCGTGTCGGCCTTCACGGTGACGGTCACGACCCCCGAAGAGCCGCCGCCCCCGCCGCTAGAGGAGGACGACGAAGAGCCGGCTGCCGAGGGCGCGCAGGGCGATCCCGGCCGCGATGCAGTGCCGCAGCCCGTTACCGCGCCGTCTCCGCCGGAGCCCCTGCGGCGCGATCCGCCCGCGCCCCGCGCGTCCTCGACAGGCATCGAAACCCGCTCGGGCGCAACGCAAGACGGTGATGGCACGGGCGCTGCGGGCAGTGGCCTTGGCACGGGCAGCGGGCGTTCGGGCAGCGGGCAGGGCAGTGGCGGCGATGGCGGCGGACCGGTCACACGGCCGAGCGTGCGGTCCGGATCGATCGACGCGGTGCGCGATTTCCCGCCTCCGCCGGGTGGCCGCGACGCGCGGGCGGGCACGTCGGTCACGGTGGTCTTCACCGTCGGCCCAGACGGGCGCGCCTCCGATTGCAGCGTGGCCGAGCCCGGACCGGATGCCCAGACCAACGCGCTGGTCTGCCGTCTGGTGGTCGAGCGGATCCGCTTCAATCCGGCTCGCAATGCGCAGGGCGAACCGGTCGCCGCACGTTACGGCTGGCGGCAGGACTTCTTCCGGACCGGGCGATGACCTGACCCGGCCCGATACATCTCGACGGGTTTAGCCTTTGGCGATTTCGGAATATTTGCCGAGCATGCGGCGCAGCTCGTCCTTGCCGTAAGGCTTGGTAAGCACGCCGAGAGCGCCGATCTCTTCCAGCCTGTCGGCCATCTCACCATAACCGGTCGCGAGCCAGAAAGGCACGCCCAACTCGTTCAGCTTCACCGCCACAGGCTCGCTCGATTCGGTGCCGAGATTGTAGTCGAGCACGGCGAGATCGTAGCTCTCGGCCTCCAGCTCCTTCAGAGCGCTCGACACCTTCGCAGCGATGGTCACCTCGGCGACACCGAGATCGCGCAGCGTTTCTTCGGTGTCCATGGCGATGATCATGCCGTCTTCCACCAACAGCACGCGTGAGGGGAGAGTTTCGATGGTTTCGCCCTGCATGCCGGTATCCTTGCGGTTGGGTCGCGCCCTTTCCGCCATGGAAGCCGCATCGATGCGGCCCTTGTGAGTAATGAATCGACCCGGGATCCAGAATTCGGCCTCGACGCCCGACAGCTTAAAATCGAGCTCCGCACGTCCGTTCAATTCGAAGGGGATCGATTTTTCGATGATGGTGCTGCCGAAGCCGCGGCGTTCGGGAGCGCGCACGGGTGGGCCGCCGGTTTCCTTCCAGCAGATCGTCATCCCGCTTTCATCGCAGGCGATTTCTACGGAAAGCCTTCCGCTCTTGTCGCAAAGCGAGCCGTATTTGGCGGAATTGGTCATCATCTCGTGAATGACCAGTGCCAACACGGTGTAGGCCTCGGGCGAGACCAGGGCTTCGTCCCCGACAATCGAAATCCGGTCGAGCTTGCCCGAAACATAGGCTTCCGCTTCCGTTTCGATCAGTTCGGTGACGGAGGCGGGCGACCAGTTTTCGCGGGTGATGTTGTCGTGCGCGCTTGCCAGGGCGTTGATCCGCCCACCGATCAGGCGCGCGAATTCATCGACATTCACCGCCTCGTGACGCGACTGGTTGATGAGGCCGCGGATCAGGTTGAGGATATTGCGCACGCGGTGATTGAGTTCCGCGATCAGCAATTCCTGCTGGCGCTGGGCTTTCGCCCGCTCGGTAGCGAGTTCGTCGGTGACGCGCAGGATAACTTCGAGAAGCGTCACGCGCAGGCTTTCGACGAGCCCGAGCTCTATCTCGGTCCATTCCGCGCTCTTTCCGGTGACCGATTGCTGCCACGCCTCGAAGCTCTTGCGCGGCGTCAACCGTGCCCCGTTCGGCCCCAATTCGACCGGCTTTTCCGGATTACCCGCCCAGGTGACGGTCTGCTTCAATTCGCGCCGCCACAGGATCACGTAATCGCGCGGACTGCGTGAAACCGGGATGATCAGCGCGCCCACCGCCCGGTCGGCGAAGGCGGCCGCTGCCGGTATGCGCTTCACGAGACTGTCCGACGCGATCGTACGGCTGGTCGCGGAGGAATTGAGTGCCGGCATGAGCGCCATGAATTCGGATTCGTCCGGCGCAGCGCCAAGAGCGCGATATTCGCCATCGACATAGGCGCTGATCCCGTCATGCGGGATTGCGCGCTTGATGATCGGGCGCAGCGTGGGGAGTGCTTCGACCAGAGCTTCGCCGCCGGCGATGGCACGCATCAACTGATCGTGCAGGCTTCGGCCCGCGTCCTGGACGGAGGCGCGCTCTTTACCGATGGTGCGCTCGGCTGTCAGCGAAAACAGCTCGGAGAACAACTCCGCCGCCGTGCGCAGCGAATAGGGCAGGACTTTGGGCGCGTAATGGTGGCAGGCGAACAGACCCCACAGCTTCCCGTCGATCACGATCGAGATCGAGAGCGAGGCGCGCACGCCCATATTGATCAGATATTCAATATGGATGGGCGAGACCGCGCGCAGCGTGCTCATCGACAGGTCGAGCGGTTCGCCTTCGGCACGAATCTGCGGTTCGATCGGCACCGGTTCGGCCAGCGTATCGCTGATGATGCGGAAGCGATTGCGCAGATAAAGGCGCCGCGCCTGCTGGGGAATGTCGGTGCGCGGATAGCGCAGGCCGTGGAAGCTGTCATACCCTTCTTCGACCGATTCCGCGATAACCGCGCCGCTCTCGTCGGCCTGAAAACGATAGACCATCACCCGGTCGAAGCCGAGCAGGTCGCGCAAACGATCCGCGGCCTGTTGGCACAGTTCGAGCAGATCGTCGGAGCGTTCGAGCTGGCGAAGGATCGGCTGCAGGCTGCGCAACTGCCGGTCCATCTCGTCCGACGCACTCGGCTCGAACTCGATGACGGTCAACCCGTCGGTGTTGTGGATCGCGCAGTCGAACGGCCCTTTGCCGCCGACCAGATGCACGGCGAAGAGCCGTTCCACGCTTTCCGGATCGTTCAGCATTCCGCTAGCGCGACCGATCGCGGACATGGCTTCGGGCGTGAACAGCGCGCTTAACTGCGTCCCGATCTGCGGAGGCTCGGACAGCGACAGCATTTCCGCGAAATTGGCCGAGCGATGGGCGATCATGCCGTCGGTGGTGACTGCAATCAGGGCGCCAAAATTCTGGATCGCGCCGATCTGGTGGATCGGTTCGCGGTCGCAATTGGTCAGATCGACCGGGTCGAGATCGACATGTTCGTTCATGCCGTTTCGGCCACTGGTTCGAGCGCGTCGAGGAAGCAAGCGAAAACCGCTTCGGCGGCCAGCACGGCGCGGCGCGCGCGCGCGGGATCGGCCTCTACTTCGAGTTCGGGACGCAACTTCTTGAAAAAGGCGGGCATGGCCCCGTCCGACAGGAAAGCTTCCGGCCCGTCCAGTCCGAGCTTGCGCCGCTGCGCGAGCATGGCCCGATTGCCGAGCGAGGATCCCGCCAGCGCCCATTGAAGCCCGATGGGATCTGCGTTTTCCGGCAGGGAGAAACCGTGGTGCCGCACGGGTATCGTCTGGCCCAGCGCCGCAAGATCGGCTTCGATCAGCGTAGCCTGCGCCGGGGGGGCGGCATGGGCGGGAAGGTTGCGCTCGACCCATTCCTCGATGGGTTTGCGCGCGCGATGCTGCGCCATGAGGAAGCGCGCATAATCGCGCGGCGAGGCGATCGCCTCCTCTCCCATGGTGCCATCGAGCGTATCATGCATCGACGCGGTTTCGCGCTTCAGCACGCTTCTCAAATCGGAACGACCCGTACGACCCATGAAATTCTGTCTAGCCCCTCCAGTGTCGCGAACAAAGCCCTAGCGGCATGCCAGCAACCACTTTGCAAACGTCTGACGAGCGCCTGCTTACCGATGGCGCAGCCCACCCGCGCGCAATCTTCCTCAGCGATGGACTGTTGAGTTTGTTCCAAGAGCGGGGATTTTTTTCCGAGACATCCGTTAGAAGCGCTACTTCGGCGCCAGCAGCTTGCGCCCCTTGTCGCGGATCGCCCCGGCAATCATCGGCTCTACGAAAGAAAGCGCGGGGGGCAGGTCGACTTCGAACACCACCTCGTGATCCTCGATCAGCACGCGCCCATCGATACCCTGGCCCATCGCGCGAACCGAGAGGTCCATCCGGTCTTCATGCGGCCAGTCTGTTTTGACGTCGGCCATGCCGCCGGGCACGAAACTGGCGATTTCGTGGCTGCGTTCCCTCAAGCGGCGGCGGACTTCCTCCTTGGGAAGCTGGTGGGCGATAGGCACACGCATCAGGTCCGGTTCTCCAATTGCGGGCTCGTCTCTGCCCCTTCGCCGAATTTGTAATCGAGATAGCGGTGCTTGATCGCCAGATCGTCGAGCGAACCTTCGGCAAGCTGGCGCGTGATCGAATCGATTTCGCCGCTGATCTTGGCGAGACTGTCAGTCAGCTGCTCGTCCGGCGTCGCTCCGGCGCGCTTCTCCGTGCGCAGATTGGCGGGTATCCTGCGATAGCTGTCGATCATTTCGGGTAGCTGTTCGCCCACCAGTCTGCGGACCTCGCGTGCCTTTGGGTGGTTCTGGTCGAGCCCTTGCAACTGGAGGCCCAGCGCGTCGAGCTGGACGCCCATATCGCTGACAAGAGCAGCGGCAGGCGCGGGCAGGGCGGGGCGCTGCGCTTCCAGCCATAACTCGGTGCGAGTCACCATCTGGCCGACATCGCCCTTGTTAAGATCGGCGCGCTTGGGCGGTTTCGCCTTGGGATAGCCCGCCAGCACCGCCACTGCGACCACGCTCGCCAGAATGAGCGCCATCACGCCGACGAAGCCGATGCCGTTGAGGACGATCCCCAGCACCCCGGCCGTGGCCCAGATCGCGAAGAGGGCGATCGCGATATTGCGCAGGCGCTTGACCCACAGATCGCGCTTGGCCTTGCGGGAGGCTTCGCCGATCGAGCGGCTCGAGACCGCGCGCCGATGGCGCCCGCCCGTGCGGTTGTCGTCGCGCAGGCTTTTCGCGTCGGCGATCAGACGGTCATGCTGGCTGGTAAGGTCCGCCATCTTATCCTTCGATGCTCAACAGGCCGCTTTCGGCGACCTGACGCTGGGCCTGGTTTTGGCCTTCGGCGCGGGCGATATAGCCCTTCGATTTTTCGACCTCGTCGCTGAGCACGGTGACGGTCTGCTTCATCGAATCGAGCGCGCGCAGCTTGAACTGGTCGACCTCGTCCATCGTGTCGTAGATGTTCTGGAAGGCGCGCTGGAGCGTTTCCAGCGGGATCGTGCTGGCGGCGGCCTGTTCGTGGATCATGCCCGTCTGGTCGCGAAGCATCGTGCTCGTGCTGTCGATGATCCCTGCCGTCGTTTCGTTGAGCGCGGTGATCTGGCCCAATACGAGGCGCTGATTGGTCATCGCTTCGGCCACCGTAACCGCCGTGCGCAGCGCGCCGACCGTCGTGGTGCTGGCGCGATCGACGCCCTTCACCAGCTCGACATTGTTCTTCTTGACCAGATCGAGCGCGAGATAGCCCTGCACGCTGACCGCCATCTGCGTCAGCAGATCCTGCGTGCGCTGGCGGACGTAGAACAGCGCCGTCTCGCGCACCGCCTTGGCCTTGGCCGGATCGGTGGCGTCGAGTTCCGCCGCCTTCTCCTCCAGCTTCGCATCGAGCGTATTGGAGATGTGGATCATCTGTTCGAGATTGCCCATCGCCTCCCACAATTTCTGCCGCTCCACGTCGATCGCGGCATTGTCCATGATCAGCTCGTCCTTGCCGCTGGCGAGGTTGGAGAGGATCGACTGGATGTGCGTCTGCGCGCTCTGATAGCTGCGGAAATAATTGGTCAGCTTGTTGCCGAACGGAATGATGCCGAGGATCTTGCGGGTGCCCGACAATTTGCCGCGCTTGCCGGGATCGAGATCTTCCACCACGCGGCGCAGTTCGGCCAGATTGGCGCCCACGCCCTCGTCCTTGTCCATCGCGCGCACCGGCCGGTCGAGGAAGCGGTTGGACATGCCCGCCGCCGCCATGATTTCCTTGCGGCCCATATTGGTCAATTGATCGACCTTCTTGCCGAATTCGGGCGAATTGGCATCGGACGCGATCAGGTCGGCCACGAACCCGTCGACCTTGGTGTCGAGCTTGGACTTGACCTCGTCGCTGACGGGAACGAGCCCGGCGGCCTTTTCCGGCGCGACCTGGGGGACAGGATCGGGCGGGGTCAGATCGAAGGCGGGTTCGGTCTTGGTGGCCACCGGGCTGGCGGCGGTGCCGGAGGTTTCGGTGTTGAGCGTGTCGGCCATGAATTCGTCCTTTACCCCATTATGGCGCGTGCAAGTGTGTTATGCAAATAAAACGGCTGCCGCGATCCGATCGGCTTTCTCTGTCCTGCGACTGCGTCTCGTCTTGCCGCTGGTATCTTTTGCAATCTATGGGATCGGGCCGGTCGAAGGCAAGTAGGGAGCATCGATGGCCAGCGCGCCGAACCGAACAGATACGCGCGACGCAGCGGCGGCCAATTCCGATCCCACGCCTTCGGGCTGGATGGACCGGATCGTCAACACGCGGCTGGAAACCTGGCGCCGGTGGTGGCGGGTCGCGGTGCTGGAGACGGTCGATCAGGAAGCGGTGATCGAAAAGCGGCGCGAAGAGGCTTATACCTCGCCGCGCTATCTCTTCATGCTGGCCATGTCGGCGGGGATCGCGATCCTCGGCCTGTTACTGTCCTCGCCGGCCGTCGTGATCGGCGCCATGTTGATCGCGCCCTTGATGGGGCCGATCATCGGTGCGGGTTTCGCTCTGGCGATCGGGGACTATAGCTGGCTGCGCGGATCGGCGGTGGCGCTGGCGGCGGGCACGGTGCTGGGCGTGGCGCTGACTGCGCTGATCGTGTTCGTATCCCCCCTGCAGACCGTGACGCCGGAAATCGCCGCGCGCACGCAGCCCAATCTGTTCGATCTGGCCGTGGCGGTATTCTCCGCCCTCGCAGGCGCATACTCGATGATCCGGGGGCGCGAGGGTACGATCGTGGGCGTCGCCATCGCGACCGCGCTGATGCCGCCTCTGGGCGTGGTGGGTTTCGGCCTGGCGACTGCCAACTGGACCGTCTTTTCCGGCGCGCTGCTGCTTTACGTCACCAATCTCATGACGATCGCGCTGGTGGCGACGATCATGGCCCGCATCTACGGATTCAGCGCGCGCCTGTCGGAAAAGCAGACTCGTTGGCAGACCGCGCTGATCATCGCAGTGTTCATCGGCCTGGCCGTCCCCCTGTTCTTCTCGCTCAGACAGATCGTCTGGGAAACCAACGCCGCGCGTGTAATCCGTACCACCGTGCTGGCGGAAGCAGGTGCCGACGCAAGACTGACGAATATCGATTTCGATCTGGATGCGGATCCGGTGACCGTGTCCGCGACAATCCTGACTCCAAGCCCGCGCCCCGCCGCCGAAGCGGACAGTGAGGCAGCTCTCGCCAGCCAATTGCATCGCCCGGTGGAATTGGCGCTGACTCAATACAGGGTCGGCACGGGGGCCGAGGCGGAGGCGGTAGAGCTGCTCCGCGCGCGTGAGGATAGCCAGCAGGCCTTGAACGAGGAAACCCGTTTGCTCGTCGAGCGCGTGGCATTGATTGCCGGGACCGATCCGAGCGACGTCACCGTGGATCGCGAGGCGCGCCGGGCCGTGGTGCGCGCGGCGCGCCTTCCGGGGGCGGGGCTCGCGGCCTATCGTGCGCTCGAGGCGCGCATCCAGGCGGCATCGCCGAACTGGACCGTGCGGATCGAGCCTCCGCTGCTCGCGCTTCCCCAGATCGCTTTCGACGGTCAGGATTTGACCGCCGCAGGCCGCGTTGCGCTCAATCTCGTGGCGTGGGCCGCTTCGCGCCGGGGACAGCCGGTCAGCCTGACCGGGGGAACGAGCCAAACCCGCGCCATTGCGGCGCAAATTTTGGAGGAAGCCGGTGTCGCCCCGATCCTCAACGTCGGCGGGCCGGTCATGCAGGCCGGATGGACGCTCGACCCACCCGAAGACGAGACGGGCGCGCCCTGATCCGTCGCGTCAGGCGGCGAGGTCGAGCGGCTGGATTTCGCCCGAAAGGTACAGCTTCTTCGCCTTGGCGCGGCTCAATTTGCCCGAGCTGGTGCGCGGCAGAGTGCGGGGCGGCACCAGTTCGACGACGCAGTTCATGCCGGTGACGCCGCGCACCTTATCGGCGATCTGGTTACGCAGCTTGATGCGCTCCTCGGGATCCGACACGCGGCAATGGACCAGCACGGCCGGCGCTTCCTCGCCATTGTCGGTCTCGACCGCGAAGGCGGCGATGTCGCCATGGTTGAAGCCGGGCAGCTGTTCGACCGCCCATTCGATATCCTGCGGCCAATGGTTCTTGCCGTTGATGATGATCATGTCCTTCGCGCGACCCACGATGAACAGATAATCGTCCGCCACGTACCCCATATCGCCGGTATCGAGCCAGACATCGCCATTATCCTTCGCGACAAGGCAATCCTCGGTCGCCTCCTCGTTGCGGAAATAGGAGTGCATTACACTCTTTCCCCGGCACCAGACCTTGCCGATCTGATGGTCGCCGCGAGGGCTTTCGTCCTCACCCCGGATTTCCACTTCCATGCCCGGCAGCGGGCGCCCGCAATTGACGATGGCGCGATAGCGCGCCGGGCGGGTGAGGTCGCGCGGGCGGCCCGACAGGCGCTCTTCCTCGACCAGTTCGACGCGAATGCCTTCGCCCGGCGGCATCACCGTGACGGCCAGAGTGGCTTCGGCGAGGCCGTAGCTCGGGGTGAAGGCGCTTGCCTTGAACCCGGCGCCTGCAAAGGCGTTGACGAAATTCTGCATCACGTCGGGCCGGATCATGTCCGCGCCATTGCCCGCCGTGCGCCAGCGCGACAGGTCCAACCGCTCGCCGACATTGGACTGGCTGGAGATGCGGCGCGCGCAGATGTCGTAGCCGAAAGTGGGCGAATAGCTGAGCGTGTTGCCCTGATTGCGGCTGATGAGATCGAGCCAGGCAAGCGGGCGGCGCGCGAAATGTTCGGTCTTGATGTAATCGACCGAGGCCTGATTGGCGATCGGCGACAGAAAGCAGCCGACGAGGCCCATGTCGTGATACCACGGCAACCAGCTCACCACGCGGTCGTTCTCGCCGAGGTTCACGCCGGTGGCGTGACCGTAGAGATTGTGCAGCAGCGCTTCGTGCGTGACGGCGACGCCGGTGGGAAAGCGCGTGGAGCCCGAACTGTATTGAAGGTAGCAAATGTCGTCCGGCTGCGCCTCGGGCAGGTCGGCTTCGGGATCGGGGCGGTCGACGAAATCTTCCCAGCTTTGCCCTTCGCAGCCCTGCCGTTCGGCCGCGGCGCTTGCCATTTCCCCGATCTCGGCGGGATAGAGCAGGATCTTCGGATCGCTGCTGTCCAGTTGGACCGACAATTGCTCGATATAGCCTTCCTTGCCGCCGAACCCGGTCGGCAAAGGCAGGGGGACCGGCCAGGCGCCTGCATAGATGCAGCCGCAGAACAGCGCGGCGAATTCCGCTCCGGTCTCGGCGACCAGGGCCACCCGATCGCCCTTTTCGATGCCCATGGCGGCGAATTGGCGCGCGGCCTTCATGGCATCTTCGCGCATCTCGCGATAGGGATAGACCCGTTCCAGCGCGCCGCGCATATCGTGAAAATTGAGGCCCTTTTCGCTTCTCGCCGCATAATCGATCGCTTCGGCGAAGGTCGCGAAATCGGATCGGCGGCGCGGCAGATCGCAGTCATTGGGCGTTGGCGAAGGCGTCGGCGTCTGGGCGTCGTCACTCATAAGCTTACAGATATCCGTGAAGAATCAGGGCCTTGCGGCTTCCTTGAAGGAGCAGATCCGCATGTCTCCCGAATGCGTCCTGCGATAAACTTTCCCCTTCGATAAGGAGTGTGGCATCAATATGGCAAATGCGACCGGATAGCGATCCCCCACGACAAGACAAAAGCCGCTACGGCAAACGGCGCGAGCGCAGGGCGAGGCCGCTCGATCCGACGCGTCTGGAAGAGCTTGCGCTGGCCTATGTCGCTCGTTTCGCGACCAGCGCGGGCAAATTGCGCGCCTATCTGCGCCGCAAATTGCGCGAACGCGGCTGGGCGGACGATACGCCCGATCCCGATCTCGATGCGCTGGTCGCTCGCTATGTCGAGAAGGGCTATGTCGACGATGAAGGCTTCGCGCGGTCCAAGAGCGCGGGCTTGCTGGGGCGCGGCTATGGCGCGCGGCGGGTCGAACAGGATTTGCAGGCGGCGGGGATCGCCGAAGGATTGCGCGCGCGCTTTTCCCCCGACGAAGCGGCCCGGCGCGAGGCGATCGCGGCGCTCGCCCGCAAGCGGCGGTTCGGCCCCTTTTCCAAAGAAGATGCGCGCGCAAGCGAGACTTGGCCGCGGACGCGTGAAAAGCAGCTTGCGGCGATGATCCGCGCGGGCCATGATTTCGACCACGCCCGCCGTGTGATCGACGCGCCCGATCCTGCGGCGCTCGACGAATGGATCGAGGAGGCCCAGGAAGAGGGCCCCAAATAGAGGATATCTGACATGATCCGTGCATCGTTCCTGCTGGCCGGAACCGCCGCCTTGCTGGCGGCCTGCTTCCCCCAGGCGCAACCGAAGGCCGAAGCGAGCGCTGTGGCGATGCAAAATGCGACGCATCCCGTTTCGGGCCTGGAGGTCATTCCGCTGACGGTCCGCTCGGAAGACGATACCCATCGCTTCCGCGTCGAAGTCGCCGCCTCGCCCGAGGCGCAGAATCGCGGCCTTATGTACCGTACCGAGATGGGCCCGAACGAAGGAATGATCTTTCCCAGCGCTCCGCCCGCGCCGCGCAGTTTCTGGATGAAGAACACGCCGCTTCCGCTCGATATCATCTTCATCGGCACGGACGGACGCATTCTCAACATCGCCGCGATGACGACGCCTTATTCGCTCGACTCGGTTGTGTCGGCAGGGGTGACGAGCGGCGTGCTCGAACTGAATGGCGGCCGGGCCGAGGAATTGGGGATCGAGCCGGGCGATTTGGTCGAATGGTAGGGGCCGCAGTATTGCTGGATGGCACGGCGTTCAGGCGCTTGAGGCCCTCGATAAAACAGGCTAACCGCGCCCAATGAACTTCCTGTCCAAGATCTTCACCTGGTGGAACGGCGCGACCATCGGCACGCTGTTCTGGAGCTGGCGCAACGGCGAACAGGTGGGCACCGATGCGCAGGGCAATCGCTATTTCCGCTCCAAGCCGAAGCGCAAGAACCTGCCGACCGGCGGTTCCTATACCGGGCGCGAGCGGCGCTGGGTGATCTACGAAGGTTCGAACGATGCCAGCCGCGTGCCGTCCGAATGGCACGGGTGGCTGCACGGATCGTTCGACGATGTGCCGGAAAGCCATTTGCCGCCTTCGCGCATCTGGGAAACGGATTACACGCCGAACGCGACCGGCACGGCCACTGCCTACCGCCCGGCGGGTGCGCTGGAACGTGGTGGCACGCGCGCACGGGCAGCAGGCGATTACGAAGCCTGGACGCCGGACGCCTGAATCATGGCGAAGGTGGGCGCTCTGTTGCCGCCGATCACGGCGTTACTGCTCGCGGTCGGCCTCAGCGCTTGCGGCGAGGATCCGCCCGAGCCGGAAGCGATCCGCACCGAAATCCCCGAAAGCGTCGCTGACGACGCGCCTCCGCCACCCGAAATCGCCAGCGACGCCGCCGAACTGGGCACGCCGCTCGAAGAGCGGGTGGCGACGATCGGTCTCCTTAACAAGCGCAACAACGTCTCGCAGGAGCTGGAAATGTCGCCGGGCGATTCGCGCCGCGTGGGCGATGTGATCGTGCGCCTACGCTCGTGCGAGCGGACCGCTCCGTGGGAATTGCCACAGGAGACCGGAGCCTTCGTTCAGGTGCTGGTGGCCGATCGCAGCGGTGAAAATCAGTTCCGGCGCATCTTTTCCGGCTGGCTGTTCAAGAATTCGCCCAGCCTGAATGTGGTCGAACACCCGATCTACGATGTCTTCGTGAAAGATTGCGCGATGAGCTTCCCCGAAGAGGGCGGCGGTTCCGCGCCGTCTTCGGACGCCTCGGACGAAAGCGCAGAGGCCGAAACCGAAGCGTAACGCGCCCACGCTTGCGGGAGGCTCGCATCGGGCGTACCGCGCGCTTCGCGCACTTTCTCGAGATAGGCCTTTTGCGGCATCGCCTGCGCGCCGAGCGATGCGAGATGATCGGTCATGAATTGGCAGTCGAGCACGCGGTATCCCGCGCTTTTCATGCAGGCGACCAGCCAGGCGAGCGCCACCTTGCTGGCATCGGGCACGCGGCTGAACATGCTTTCCCCGCAGAACACCCGGTCGAAGGCAACTCCGTAGAGCCCGCCGACGAGGCGACAGCGCTCTTCGCCGTCTCCACCGTCGTCGGCCTGCCAGCATTCGAAGCTATGCGCATGGCCCGCATGGTGCAAAGCGAGGTAGCTCGCTTCGATCCGGTGGCTGATCCAGCTTTCGGCAAAGGCTTCGCGCGGCTCGGCGCAGGCGGCGATAGTGGCGGCGAAATCGGCATCGCAGGTCACGCGGAAGCGATCCTGCCGGATCGTCTTGCGCAGGCTCTTCGACACTCGGAAATCCTCGAGCGGGAAAACCGCCCGTTCGCGCGGTTCCACCCAGAACACTTCGGGATCGTCGCGATGGTCCGCCATGGGAAATACGCCCGCGCGATACGCAGTCAGCAACAATTCGGACGGAATTATCGTGGTGGGGGCCGGGGATCCGTGCATCGACCCTGCTCTAGCACTGCAACGGCTTCACTGCCCAGCGGAAAGGTCGGATCCCAAGGACACGCTTGCCAAGCCCCGCCCCGCCGGGTAGGGGGCGCGACCGGCTGCAGGGGTGTAGCTCAGCTGGTAGAGCATCGGTCTCCAAAACCGAGGGCCACGGGTTCGAATCCTGTCACCCCTGCCATTTCTTCGAGATGGACCAAGCATCTGAAAAGATTCAGGTCTCCCTGCGAATCAAAGCCGCGTGGTACCATGCCGTGGCACCTCGTCGCGGTCTTGATACGGGCACCATGAATCGAGATGATTCTCAGTGCAACCTTCTTGGTTTTCAAATTGGGTTTTCACACAACCTTAGCCACAAATTTCGTTTGCTGACGTTCGGCTCTGCGCGGTTGTAGAGCGGTGACTGATGCTACTTTCGCGCCCGCTTTGTTGGGATTGCTCGAAGCGCGATAGCGGCTGAGTGTTCGAGAGGGGACGTCCGGATTTTATGAACTGGACCTGCACTGAGATAGGATCGACGGGAATTGGGCCGGAAGCGGACCGTCCACTCTTGGCTTCACCTTCGGCAATATCGACATCCACGGGGCCATAAGTCGGTGCGAGACGTTGCCATAATATGACCATGCACCATACGCGCACGGGGCGCGGAAAACCCCTCCTCCTTGTCCACGGGCTGGGGGCCACCTCGGGTTCGTGGGACACGATCTCGCCTGCGCTTTCTCAAGTCAGGGAGGTTATCGCCGTAGACCTGCCTGGTCATGGGCAGACCCCCGAAGAGGCCGACAGCGGCACGTTTGACGGACTTGCGCGCAGTCTTGACAAATGGGTCGGCGCGGAGAATCTCACAGGTATCGATATGGTTGGCAGCTCGCTGGGTGGTCGCCTGGTGCTCGAGATGGCGCGGCGCGGCCAAACGGGCGCGGTGGTGGCACTCGATCCGGGCGGCTTCTGGCAGGGGTGGGAGCGCACCTTCTTCAAAGCCACCATAACGCCATCAATTGCTCTGGTTCGCGCGCTGCGACCGGCGCTTTCTGCCATCACCGGAAATGTCGCAGGCCGCACCGCGCTCATGGCCCAGCTCTCCGCAAGGCCTTGGGCGCTCGATCCGGCATTCGTCGCGAGTGAACTGAAGTCATTGGCTGATACGCGCACCGTTAATTCGCTTGTGAAAGATCTCGCCAACGGGCCGATGCAGGAGGGCCCTGCAAAAACGGCTGCGCCCATCGTCATCGGCTGGGGACGAAAGGATCGACTGTGTCTACCGCAGCAGGCGGATCGCGCGATGAAAGCCTTCCCAGAAGCGACGCTGCACTGGTTCGAGCGTAGCGGACACTTCCCGATGTGGGATCGACCGGAGGAGACCGTTCGCGTGATACTGGCTGCAACGAGCAGCTCGAAACCGAAATAATACTGCAACTGGGTGGCTAACAAAGCGCGGGCCAATGCAGGGACTGGCGCCGTTTTAAGGTCCTTTATAATCGGACATTCGCGGTGCTCATTACCGGAGGAAAGCTGCCGGTCCGCTTATTAGGCATCCGCAGGGAAAGCCTGAACGTCCGGAATTGGGGCGCGAAGCCGACTTTCGCGTGCGCCCCACTTTCCATTCGACTTCGGCGGCAAATGAAGCATTGGTGTGATCAATGGATCGCGGCCGCATCGACCGGCTGCAGCCCCGGCGACGTTGTTCGGCCGGGGCGATAGGCGGTGGGAGCGGCATGGCCCATGACGAAACAGGCGACACCCAAGCCGACAGTCAGCACTACGACGGCGGCGGCCGAAAGAACTCCGGTTGAGCCCCGCGAAACGAAGATCGGTAAGGCCATCGCGCTGTTCGAGCGCAAGGAAGGCGCCACGCTCGATGAGATGATAGGGGCCAGCCGCAGTAGCGACACCCTCAACCTTCGCAATCACGATCTGCGGTTGAGTCATGATTTGCTGCATAGCGCAGTGATCCGCGCGAAGTCGTGCTCTAGAGGCCTTGGATCGGTATTGGCGACACATGCGTGAAGGTCGTGCCCTGCGTTGAAGATGCGACCACCGGCGCCGACAAGGACAATGATCTCGATCGCCTAGTCAGCCGCCAGCGCATCGAGACGTGTCCGCATGACCTCGATCAGATCGGACGAAAGCGAGTTGCTAGCCTGCGACCGGGTGAGAATGAGTTCGGCATCTCCCGCTTCGCTTGTACCCGAAGCAGGACGATATCGCTGCAATCCGCCTTCACTTGAGCGTGGCGAGGTAATCGACGACTTCCTTGCGCTGTTCTGCGTCAGCAATCCCGCCAAAGGCCATCATGGTGCCGGGAGCCACTTTCTGCGGATTGGCGAGAAAGGCGTCCAGGGTGGCTTCATCCCAGACCACCCCTGAATTGCTGAGCGCGGCCGAATAGTTGAAATCACCGCGCGAGCCTGCGGGCGCGCCAAAGACGCCCACAAGATGCGGGCCTATACCCGCAGGAGCATCGTCATTGACTTGGTGGCACGCAGCACATTGGGCGAAGGCCTTGGGTTGGCCGGAGCCGGGATCCACCGACGCCGAAACGACATCGGGCGTTGTCACCACCGATCGCTCCGCGGGTGTTTCAGGGGCCGTTTCGCCCGCGCCTTCCGGTTCACCGCTGCAGGCCGATACGACCAAAGCCATAGCCAGTGCGGCTGCTTGGCTGCCTCTTACTGTTCTACTCATCTATCGCTCCTAGAACTCTTCAACGAAAGCGGCGCTGAGATTCTTACGCTTGTCGGCACGGTCGAGGGTGAGTTGCAAAATGTCTCCATCACGCTCGACCTTGAGAAAGTCGAGGTCCGGAAGCCTATCCGACATTGGCCGCGAGCTCTCTTTCCATCGCCTTGCGCATCTCGTTTTTCCGCGCCTTGCCCGTGACTGTCATGATGAATTCGTCGACCAGTTGGACATATCGCGGCACCTTGTAATGGGCGATCTTGCCCTTGCAGAATGCCTGAACGTCCTCGGCGGTGAGCGACTGGCCCTTTCGCGGGATAATCCAGGCGCAAACCTGCTCGCCAAATTTCTCGTCAGCTACGCCGAAGACTTGCACGTCGGAAACCGCCGGGTGGGTGAGCAAAAACTCCTCGATCTCGCGCGGATAGATATTTTCGCCGCCGCGGATAATCATGTCCTTGATCCGCCCGGTGATGCTGACGAAGCCGTCCTCATCCATCACTGCCAGATCGCCCGAGTGCATCCAGCCATCGCTATCGATCGCTTCGACTGTTTTTTCTTGATCGTCCCAGTAGCCGAGCATCACTGCATAGCCGCGCGAGCAATACTCTCCCTGCTCCCCGATGGGCAGAACTTTACCGTCGGGTCCGACGATCTTGCATTCGGCATGCGGATGGACCCGGCCGACGGTCTCAACCCGCTTGTCGAGTGGATCATCGGTCGCGGTCTGAGTGGTGAGCGGGCTTTTTCCTTTCACCAACGATTATCAAAATCGTCGTTCTGCAAAGGATTTTCGTTCGTGGCGACCTTGGTGCCGCCCGCGGTCGAAGCCGCGCCTGCGCCGATAAACATCGGCTGCATTATGACGAGCGCCGCTTCATCGCACAGCGCGCCGAAGTCGATCGTCGAAGGACCCGCCGTATGCGCGATGATCGACTGGAAACCGACCGTAATGATCCGCTCGCTCCAAGGAGCCGCGCCGATCGTTGCCGCATTACTCCCTTGGACAAGGGGGAGCAGCAGCGCGCCGCCCACGACCACGACCACGACCACGATGGCGATGACCGCTCGGACAAACAGGGAACCGAGCGATTTCGGGCCCTTAAACGCTATCTCGCGAACCACCCTTCGCAAGAATAGCGTGTCGCCAGGCCCGGGGTTAGGGTTATAGGAATTGCCGAACCGGCTGCTTCGATCGAAACGGCCGGGCGCGAAAAGGGGTAAACCATTGAAGAAAATCGTCACGCTGTGCGCCATGGTCCTGGCCGTGCCCGCTGCTGCGCAGGGGATCGAGCAGACCAAGGGCTCGTTCGAGGACAAGTTCCGGCAGCTCGACGAAGTGCTGCCGACGGCGAATGTCTATCGCAATGCGTCGGGCGCGCCGGGGCATCAGTATTGGCAGCAGGAAGCCGATTACACGATCGAAACCACGCTCGACGAGGATCGCCGCCGGTCGAGCTCGCGGGCCACGATCCGCTACACGAACAATTCGCCCGACACGCTGCCGTGGCTGTGGATGCAGCTTGATCAGAACATCTTCCGCACCGATTCCATGGCCGAATTGACGGACGATTTCGGCGGGGCGGGGCGGCGCGGTCCGGCAGTGAGCAATGCCAGCGGCAGCCAGCCCGCGCGCCTGTCATTGGAGGAATTGCGCCGTCAGCAGACCATGGCGGACAACGAATTCGGCTACGACATCCGATCGCTGCGGCTGGTCGGCGGCGGCGAATTGCAGCGCACCATCGTGGGCACGCTGATGCGGATCGATCTGCCGGTCGCGCTCGCGCCGGGGCAGAGCGTCGAGTTCGCGATCGAATGGGATTTCAACATCGTCGAGGAAAACGCTGTCTACGCGCGATCGGGCTACGAGCATTTCCCCGACGATCCGCGTCCCGGGGGCAACGACATCTTCCTGATGGCGCAATGGTTTCCGCGAATGGTGGCCTATTCGGACTATGAAGGCTGGCACAATAAGGAGTTTTTGGGGCGGGGCGAGTTCACGCTGGAATTCGGCGATTACGATGTCGCGATCACCGTGCCGGACGATCACATCGTGTCGTCCACCGGCGTTTTGCAGAACCCGACGCAGGTGCTGACAGCGCAGCAGATCCAGCGGTTGGAGCGGGCGCGCACCGCCGACGCGCCCGTCTTCATCGTGACCCCGCAGGAGGCGGAAGCCAACGAGCGCAGCGGCGCATCGGGCACGAAGACCTGGCGCTATTCCGCGCAGAACGTGCGCGATTTCGCCTGGGCGTCGAGCCGCAAATTCGCCTGGGACGCGCAGGGCCACAACCAGCCGGGTGCCCAGAACGAGACCGTGATGGCGATGTCCTTCTATCCCAAGGAAGGCGGCGAGCTGTGGCAGAAATATTCGACCGCCGCCGTCGTCCACACGATGGAGGTCTATTCGCGCTTCAGCTTCGACTATCCCTATCCCACCGCGCAGAGCGTCAACGGGCCGGTGGGCGGGATGGAATACCCGATGATCACCTTCAACGGGCCGCGCACCAATCTCAACGAGGATGGGACGCGCACCTATTCGCTGTCGGAAAAGATGTTCCTGCTCGGCGTCGTGATCCACGAAATCGGGCACATCTATTTTCCGATGACGGTCAATTCGGACGAGCGGCAGTGGACCTGGATGGACGAGGGGATCAATTCCTTCCTCGATTCCATCGCGGGCTATGAATTCGATCCGACTTTGCCGTGGAGCGGCGGGATCCCGCGCGACGTGATCTCCTACATGATCTCGGACAATCAGGTGCCGATTATGACCCATTCGGATTCGGTGCTGAATATCGGCCCCAACGCCTATACCAAGCCGTCTGCCGCTTATCACATCCTGCGCGACACGGTGATCGGGCGCGAACGGTTCGATTTCGCGCTCAAGGAATATGCGCGCCGCTGGAAGTTCAAGCGGCCGACGCCGGCCGATTTCTTCCGCACGATCGAAGAGGCCTCCGGCACCGATCTCGACTGGTTCTGGCGCGGCTGGTTCTACACCACCGATCACGTCGATATCGCGCTCGATTCGATCTACAAATTGCGGATCGATACCGAGAACCCGGATATCGACCTGCGCCGCCGCCGCGATGAGCTGGCGAACGAGCCGAAGCGCATCGGCGTGACGCTGAACGAGGAACAGGACCTGCCGATCTGGGTGCTGGAGAATCCCGGCATCCGCGATTTCTACGACGAGAACGACCAGTTCACCGTCACGCCCAAGGACCGGAAGGATTACCGCAGCTTCCTCGACAGCCTGGAGCCGTGGGAACGCGCCACCTTCGATCGCGCGATCAGGGAGGATTGCAATTATTACGTCCTCAACTTCTCGAACAAGGGCGGGCTGGTGATGCCGATCATTCTCGGCCTGACCTTCAGCGACGGCAGCACGGAACGGATGAACATCCCTGCGGAAATCTGGCGCCGCGACTCCCGCTCCGTCACCAAGCTGCTGCACTTCCCCAAGGGCAAGGAACTGGCCGAAGTGGTCGTCGATCCGAATTGGGAGACGGCGGATGCGGATATCGAGAACAATTACTACCCACGCCGCATCATCCCGAGCCGGATCGAAGCGTTCAAATCCGAAGGCTCCAGCTCGCGTCAGGGCCGCGATCTGATGCGGGAAGCGAGCGAGTGATGCGTTCGTTTTTCGGTCGCGTGCTGTTGGCACTGGCGGTGCTGTTCGCCGCCGTGCCCGCCGCCGCGCACCAGCAGAAGCTCGCGATCTCCACCGTCTCGATCAATACGCGCACCGACCGGGTCGAGATCGTCCATCAGGTGCCCCTGCACGATGCCGAACACGCGCTTCGCCATGGCGGGGTTCATTCTCCCGATATCGTGGGCCGCCCGGAAAGCCGCCGCGCTTTTGCGGATTACGTCACGGACCGGTTCCGGGTGCGCGTGGGCGATCGCTTGGCCGAATTATCCTTCGTGGGTAGCGAGGTGAAGGGGGGAAGCCTCTGGGTTTATCAGGAGATGCCGTTGCCGCCGTCGTCTTCAGACGTCGCTATCAATTCCCAGATCCTGACCGACGTTTGGGCGCGGCAGGAAAACCGCGTCAATCTGGGCGGTGGAACCGACGTCGAAACGCTGATCTTTCGCGCCGGAGATGGGTTCAAGCGGGGCGAACTGCGGCGCTGAACCGGATTTTGCGACCTCGCCGATTCAATCCGGAAAAGACGGAACCGTAGGGCCGTTCGAAGGCCCTACGGTCTGCCGCTTGTCAGAAATCCACCCCCACGCGTGCATAGAGGAAGCGTCCGTTGAAACCGGATGGCGAGAACGAGCTGTAAGGCAGGAAGGAGCCGGTCAGGCCGTAATTCGGCGTACCCGGACCGCCCGGCTGGCCGAAGAGCACCCGGTCGGGATAGCTGTCGAACACATTGTTCGCGCCGATCGCCAGCTCCAGCCGCTCGATCGGCCGCGCTCGGACTTCGACATCCGCCACCCACTGGCCGGATAGCGTCTGGTCGGTCGCTTCGGTCGATCCCGGGATCAGTACCTCGCCGAAACGGTTGGCGCGTGCGGTCAAGCCGAAGACATCGTAATCCCAGTCGAGCCCGAGATTGAGTTTCGTGCGCGGTTGCCCTCGCGTCAGGCGCAGCGATTCCTGCCGTCCGAACAGAGTGAGGCCGGGCAGGCTCGGAAGAATGGCGGTGTCGCGGATTTCGGTCTTGTTGTCGCTGTACCCGGCGGTCAGCGAGAAATCACCCGCACCGAAATCGGGAACGCGATAAGTGCCGACGATTTCGAACCCCTTCGTCCGCGTGTCGATTCCGTTGATGAAGAACCGGGCCGAGGTGATGTTGTTGAAGCCCGCCCCGCGCAGCAGCGATACCACCGCCGCACCTTGCAGGTTTTCGGTGATGACGATGCGATCGTCGATATCGATACGGTAATAATCGGCAGTGATGTTGAGGCCGGGGATCATCGAGAAGGTGATGCCTGCGGACAGATTGGTCGATTCCTCCGGTTCGAGCGGCTGCGATCCGAGAGCGAGGGCGACAGGGCTCGACACCGGGAAAGTGCCGATTTCCACCAAATTGCCATTGACGTTGTTGGTGCTGGTGGTGGCGTAGAATTGCTGGTGGAGGGACGGTGCCTTGAAGCCCGTGGACGCGCTGCCGCGCAGGGCCAGGCCGTCGATGGGTTCGACGCGGGCCGCGATCTTGCCGTTTACCGTATCCCCGAAATCGGAGAAATCCTCGTAGCGACCGGCCAGTTGCAGGGTCAGCACATCGAAGAAGGTGCTTTCCAGTTCGGCATAGAGCGCCTTGGAATCGCGGCTGGCATCCACCTCGTTCGCCGGACGGAAGCCCGGGAAGACCTGCGCTCCGGCAGGCGCGTTGAAGGGCGCGGCGGCGAAGGGGCCAGCCTGATAGCTCTGCGGATCGCCCGCATCGATCTGGAAGCGCTCGTCGCGATATTCCGCCCCGAAGGCGACCGACAGGCCATCGCCGAAACCGATATCGAACAGGCGTTGCAGATCGAGATTGAAGGTCGTCTGCCCGAAGGTCAGCTCGCCTGCGTCGAAGCGGCGGGCGCTGGCATTGCCGAACGATGTGTTGAAGCTGTTTTCGACGAAGAAATGAAACGAGTTTTCGCCGTGGACGCTCGAAAGGTCGTAGCTGAACCCGCCCAATTCGCCGCGCACGCCGCCGGCAAAGGCGAAGTCGGTGATTTCGGAGACGATCAGCGGCAGGAACCCTTCGGAATAGAAGGGCACGAAGCTGGTGGTCGAAGCGGAGAAATTGCGGTTACGGGAGTCGGTGGCGCGGCGGTAGAACCCGGCGCTTTCCGCATCGCGCTTGCCGAAGCTGGCGAAGGTATAGACTTCCGCTGCAGAGGACAGGTCGTATCCGCCGTTCAAAAACAGGGAGAAGTCGCTGATCGCCGCATCGCCGTAGCGGTGGGTGTAGCGATCGAAGGTCAGCTCGCGCGGATCGGCGTTTCCGGCCACACTGGGGAATTGCTGCCTCGGATCGGCGGCGGCGCGGTTGGTGGGATTGCGATCCTGGAATTGCCCGGTGAGATTCAGATAACCGTCCGGCCCCATCGGCAGGCCGACATTCGCCGCCAGCGTCAACGTGCCCCCATCGCGGCGCGAGCGATCTTCTCCGGTATTGGTCAGCTGATAGACGCCGCCGGCACCTGCGGTCGGATCGAGCACCGGCTGGTTGGCCCCGTTCACGACCGGACCGCCCTGTTGCAGCACGCCGTCCATATCGGTGCGATACTGGCCATACGTGATCTGCGCGCGCCCGCCCTCGGCACGCCGCAGCCTTACATTGATGACCCCCGCGATCGCGTCGGATCCGTATTGGGAGGATGCGCCATCGCGCAGGACTTCGATCCGCTCGATCGCCAGCGGCGGGATGGTGTTGAGATCGACCGCCGCGCTGCCGCGTCCGACCGACCCGTTCAGATTGAGCAGGGCGGAAGTGTGACGACGCTTGCCGTTGACGAGCACCAGCGTCTGGTCGGGCGCCAGGCCCCGCAAGGTTGCCGGGCGCAGCGCATCCGTACCGTCGGTAATCGAGGGCTGGGGGAAGTTGAAGCTGGGCACCAGCTGATTGAGGACCTTGTTGACCTCGGTGTAGCCGGAATTGTTCAGTGCGTCCCCGCCGATGACGTCGATCGGAACCGGACTGTCCGCTGCGGAGCGATCCGTCCGGCGGGTTCCGATGACGACGATCTGTTCCTGCGGGGTCTCCGCTTCTTCGATCGAAAAATCGGTTTCGTCCGTCGTTTGCTGAGCCAGCGCGGGCGATGCGAAAAGAGCCAAAGTGGCAGACGAAGCAAGCAGCGCGATACGAGACATTCCGGGCCCTCCTTGAAGCACGGATCTTGTACCACTACGCAATATTGCAACAAGATTGTAACGCCTGGCTTTTCACTAATTTGTAATATCTCTCCATAAAGACACAAAGCTATTTCTAGACAGCCTAAATCATTGATTTCTTACCCCCCGACGCGCGCCCGGCGTCAACCGGCACGCAACTGCCCCGGAGCCTTAGAGCTGCCACGAATAACGTTATAAAATATCATTGACTCCCAAGTCTTCACGGGTATGGGCGTCGCTAGATTGAGACATTGTCTCATCGAGTTTCCCCATACCCGTGAGTTTCCCGATGATTACCCGTTTTCTTGCCACTTCCGCGCTCTCGTCGCTCGGCCTGTTCTGCCTGCCGACACTCGCAATGGCTCAGTCCGCGACAGTCGATGGCCTACCGGTCGTGGCGGCGGAGCAAGCCGATGCTCCCATCGTCGTCACCGGTGTGCGGCAGGCCTATCGCGGTGATTTCGCGCTTTCCGAAATTCCGCAATCCATCGATGTCATCGATGCCGGGACGATCGAGGAAAACAGCACCATCCGGCTGAACGATGCGCTCGACCTCAACGCGTCGGTCGCGCGCCAGAACACGCTTGGCGGCTTGTGGGATTCCTTTGCCATTCGCGGCTTCGCGGGCGACGAGAACATTCCGACCGGCTATCTCGTCAACGGATTCAATGGCGGGCGTGGTTTCGGAGGCGAGCGCGATACGGCGGGGATCGAGCGGATCGAAGTGCTGAAGGGCCCCGCCGCCGCGCTTTTCGGTCGCGGTGAGCCGGGCGGAACAGTCAATCTCGTCACCAAGCAGGCGCGGATCGGCGATACGTTCGGCACGTTCGGCGTGCAATTCGGAAGTTTCGACCGGCTCCGATCGGAAGCCGATATCAATCTTGCTGTGACCGAAGGGCTGAGCGCGCGCCTCATCGGCTATATCGAGGGGGGCGACACGTTCCGCGATACGGTCGAGGAATATCGTTGGGGTTTCCTGCCCTCCATCGGGATCGCCATCGGGCCGGATACGCGCCTCACTTACGATCTTGAGAAGACCCGCGTGGAAACGCCGTTCGATCGCGGCATCGTGGTGCTGGGCGGCGATTTCGATACGGTCCCGCGTGACCGCTATCTCGGCGAGCCCGGCGATGGCGACCACATTGCGCGCGCCGAGGGTCATTCCCTGCGTTTCCAGCATGATTTCAACGCCGATTGGAGCGTGCTGCTGGGCGGAAGCCTGCGCGACACGCTGCTGACGGGCACATCGTCCGATCCCGAACTGGCGGTCTCGCGCCAGCCGATCTTTCGCGATGGACGGTCGCTGTCGCGCCAGCGCCGTTCGCGCGTGTACGATTCGCAGCAATTCGTCCTTCGCGCAGAGATCAGCGGCGCATTCCAGACCGGCGGGCTGCGGCATCGCGTCCTGATCGGGGCCGATCACGACGAGTTTGACAATCTGCAGGATTTCCGCCGCGTCCGCCCACCATCGGTGAACAGCAACCCGAGCGAGCAGGCCGCCTACGTCATCGACGTTCTCGATCCCGTCTATGGGCGGTTTCCCCTGCCGACGCCGCTGCCGCAGAACAATCGGCTGGACGAGCAGAAATCGACCGGTTTCTTCATTCAGGATCAGATCGAGCTAACCGATCGCCTGCAGATCCGCATCGGCGCGCGTTACGATGATTTCAGCCTGAGGACCGAAAACTACCTCACCGGCATCGACAGCGAGCGCAAGGACGATCGGATCAGCCCGCAATTCGGCGTGGTCTACGAGATCGCCGATCCGGTCACGCTCTATGCCGCCTATAGCGAGGGCTTCCGCGCCAATATCGGCACCGATGTGACGGGGCGGATATTCGACCCCGAAATCAGCAAGTCGATCGAGGCGGGCGCCAAGCTGACGCTGCTGAACGGCGCGCTGACGGGCACGTTCACCGTCTATCAGCTCGAGAAGGACAATGTCCTCGCCAGCGACATCAACAATCCGGGCTTCTCCGTCGCCATAGGCGAAGCGCGCAGCCGCGGTATCGAACTGGACGTCAACGGCCGCCTGCCGGGCGATATCGATATCCTGGTGAGCTACGCCCATGTCGATGCGGAATCGCGCTCGAGCGTGCTCGATCCGAATTTCTCCTTCGTCATCGAGCCGGGCGATCCCCTGATCAATATTGCCGACCACACCTTCAACGCGCAGGCGTCCAAGCGCGTCCATGTTGCGGGACGCACGGCGAAGCTTGGCGGCGGGGTCCAGTATGTCAGCGATCGTCTGGGCGCGACCGGCACCGATTTCGTCCTGCCCGACCACACGCTGTTCCGGGTGTTCGGCGAGATCGAGCTTCTCGAAGATGTCACGCTGTTCGGCACGGTGGCGAATCTCTTCAACGCCGACTGGTACGCCAACAGTTACTCGCAACTCTGGGTCCAGCCGGGCGCGCCGCGCACTGCGACCATCGGCTTTCGAGCGGGGTTCTGATGACGATGACGGACGCATCCGCCGTTCCCGCGATCGCCATCGAGGGCCTGCATCACAGCTATGGGGCCAATACCGTGCTGCGCGGGCTCGATATGACCGTGCGCCGGGGCGAAATCTACGTGCTGCTCGGCGGCAATGGGGCGGGCAAATCTACCACGCTGTCCGCTCTTCTCGGCTTCGTCGCGCCACAGGCCGGCACGGTGCGGGTCTGCGGTATCGATCCCGTCGCCGATCCACGATCCGCGCGCGCGGCGATGGCCTATGTGCCGGAGAACGTCTCGCTATACGAGCATCTCACGGCGCGCGAGAATATCGGCTATTTCCTCTCCCTCGCCCAGACCGGGCAGGGACAGGACGCGATCGAGAGCGGCCTGAGTGCCGTCGGGCTCGCGCCTGAGGCCTGGGACAAGCGCCTTTCCGGCTTCTCGAAGGGAATGCGCCAAAAGGTCGCCATTGCCCTCGCGCTCGCCCGCGATGTTCCCGTGCTTCTGCTGGACGAGCCGACGTCGGGCCTCGACCCGCGCGCCGTGCTCGAATTCAATCGTCTGCTCGATGCCGCGCGCGAGCGGGAAGTCGCAGTGCTGATGGTGACGCACGATATCGTCAGCGCGGTCGATATCGCCGACAGGATCGGCTTTCTCGGGCAGGGTCGGATCGAGGAGGAACGCGCGGCAAGTGCGACCGGTCCGCGCTTCGACTTGAACGCGCTGCACGATTCCTACGCCCATGCAGGATTAGCCGCATGAGCGCGGCCACGCTCATCGCGCGCGAGGAATGGCGCGTGCTGGCGCGCAACCGGGCGGGCTTGATCGCCGGGGCGCTGTTCGTCCTGCTGATACTGGTTGCCAGCTTCACCAGCCTGGAACGGCGCAGCGCCATAGAGGTGGATCGCGCGCGCTATCAGGCGAGCGTTGACGAATCCTTCGATGCGCAGCCCGATCGCCATCCGCACCGCATGGTGCATTACGGACAGTTCGTGTTCCGTCCGATCGCCCCGCTCGCCTTCTTCGATGCTGGCGTGGACAGCTTCACCGGCAACACGGTCTTCCTCGAAGGGCACCGCCAGAACAGCGCCAATTTTGCAGAAGCGCGCCAGTCCTCGCTGCTGCTGCGGTTTGGTCAGTTGACTCCGGCCTTCGTTCTCCAGACGCTCGCACCACTCCTCATCATCTTTCTGGCCTTTGCCAGCGTGGGCCGTGAGAAGGAACGCGCGACGCTGAAGCTGATGCTCGCCCAGGGCGTTAGCGGGCGCAGCCTGATCGCGGGCAAATTGTTGGGGCATGGGGCGATCGCGCTTGGCGTGGGCCTGCCCGCCTTCGCCGTCCTGATCGCGTTTGCTGCCACGGGAGCCGCCGGCTGGGCGAGCGTCGCGCTGATGATCCTCGGCTATGCCGCCTGGCTGATCCTGTGGGCGGCACTGGGTGTGATCGTCTCCGCGCTGGCCGCGCGGCCGCGCGATGCGCTCGCAATCCTGATCGGGCTGTGGATGATCGTCGTCATCCTCCTGCCTCGTGCGCTTCCCGAAGCGGCCTCGGCGCAGAGCGAGCTGGCGACCAAGATCGAGACCGAAATCGCTCTGCACCGCGATCTGCTGGAAATCGGCGACAGCCACGATCCCGACGATCCCTATTTCAACGATTTTCGTAAACAGGTGCTGACCCGGTACGGCGTCGAAACGGTCGAAGACCTGCCCGTCCAGTATGCCGGGCTCGTCAGCATCGAAGGCGAACGGCTGACGACGCAGATCTATGCCGATGCCGCCGACCGACAGATCGCCAGCGAAAGCGAGCAGAACGCCTTCGTCCACGCGTTTTCCGTCGTGAGCCCACTGATCGCCATCCGGCAGGTGTCGATGGCGCTCGCAGGCAGCGATCCGGCGGCGCATTACGACTTCCTCGATCAGGCCGAGACCTTCCGTTACGATTTCGTGCAGCGCCTGAACCGGATGCAGGCCGAACTTCTGCCGGGCATCGAGGGGGACGATCCGCGCATCTCATCGGCCTATTGGCAGGATATTCCGCGCTTCGCCTACGATGCGCCGGACCCCTTGGAGCGCCCACGCAGTCTCGTCTGGCCCTTCACCGTCCTTCTCGGATGGCTGGTTGCGCTGAGTGGACTGGCATTCGTGGCCGCTCGCCGGATCGGGAGGTCGGCACGATGACTAAGGCTGCATCGTCCATCTGGACGGCTGAACTGCGCCTCCTGCTTCGCTCGGGACGCAATCTGCTCGCGCTCATCCTGCTGTTCCTGCTCTCGGGCGCGGCCGTCTGGGCCGGTATCGCCGAGATCAAGCACCAGCGTGCCACGATCGAGCGGGTGGAGGCCGAACAAATTCGCGATCTCGCCGCGGTCGAGGAGGCGAATGCCGGGCCCGAAGGCGATGCGGGTTACAACGCCTATTACGCTTTCATGCTCACACAGGATCCACCGCCGCGGCTGGCCTTCGCGGCCATCGGCCAGCGTGACCTGCAACCTTACGTGTTGCGGGTTCGTGCGCTCGGCCTGCAGGCGCAGCTCTATGATTCCGAAACCTATAATCCCGAATTGGCGCTGCCCGGTGTATTCGACTGGGCTTTCGTGCTGATCTACCTTCTGCCGCTGGTCGTGATTGCGCTCGGCCACGATCTGGTGACGGGCGAAAGGGAAACCGGACGTCTCCGGCTGCTGCTGTCTCTGCCCGGAAGCGGTCTGTGGCGGCGCCGGATCGGCCTTCGCTACGGTGCGGTGCTGGCCGCTCTCGGCCTGCCGCTGATAGCTGGCGGGATCGTCATGGCGGCACCTGCCAGCGGTATCGCCGTCATGCTAAGTGCGGCGGCGCTCTATTGTGCCTTCTGGTTCGGCCTTGCCATGCTGATCGGGGCGAGCCTGCGGACCTCCGCCACCGCGGCGGCGGCAATGATCGGCTGCTGGATCGTCCTCACTCTGATCCTCCCCACGCTCGCCAATGCGGCCATTGCGCGCAGCGTTCCCGTCGCCAAGGGGATAGACCTCACCCTGGCACAGCGCGAGATCGTCCATCGCGGCTGGGACGTGCCCAAGGCCCAGACCTTCGAGCGCTTCTTCGTCAATCATCCCGAATGGCGCGGCAAGGAGGAGTTCGAGGGCCGTTTCCACTGGAAATGGTATTACGCCATGCATCAGGTGGGCGACGAGGCGGTTGCGGCTGATGTGAAGGACTATCGCGCCAGCCTGGCGGAACGGGAGGATTTCACGCGGATGCTCGGCCTCGTGCTGCCGGGCGTCGGAACGATGACTGTCCTGCACCGGATTGCGGATACCGACATTGCAGGTCAGCTCGCCTATCAGGACAGCATCGCCGCCTATCACGAGAGATTGCGCCGGTTCTACTATCCCTACCTGTTCGACGAGCGCAGCTTCACGCGTGCCGACTTTGCGCAGATCCCGCGTTACGAAACGCGACGCGCGACCGGCACTCTGGATGCCGCGTCGCTGATCGCCCTCGGGATTCTGGCGCTGCTGTTCCTCGTAGCCGGGGGCGCGCGGCTGGCACGGATCGGCGCGCGGAAGCGATCGTAGGCGGCGTACTGCGCCCGAAATCGATCCACCGCGTTGAGAACGCGCGCGATCTTCCTACCTCTGAGAGATGAAGCCCAATCCCCGTGTCCGCGTGATCGATCTGGAAACCACCGGGTCGAGCCCGCCAGCCCATGCAGTATGCGAAATCGGCTGGCAGGACGTGGTGCTGCAGGAAGACGGGGTTTGGGCGATAGGCGGCGAGGGCGGATCGGCGCTGGTCGATCCGGGGCGATCGATTCCGCCGGTGACGATGGCCGTTCATCACATCATGGACGAGGACGTAAAGGGCGCACCGTTCTGGCAGGAGATCGCCCCGACCATACTTCGCCCGGAAGGTGGAGCGCTCGCCCTCGCAGCGCACCGGGCGTCGTTCGAGCAGCGCTTCTGCACGCCGAAGCTTTCTGGCGGCGCGAAATGGATCTGTACCTGGAAATGTGCGCTGCGCCTGTGGCCCGACAGTCCGGGCTTTTCGAACCAGGTTCTGCGGTACTGGCGGATGCCGGAAGGGCTCGACCGGTCGAAAGGCCTGCCCGTCCATCGTGCCTTTCCGGACGCTTACGTGACGGCACACCATCTGCGCGATCAGCTCAATGCCGCCGGGCTCGAACAATTGCTGGCGTGGAGCAGTGAACCGGGCCTTTTGCCACGCGTGCCCTACGGCCCCGATCGCGGCGCATACTGGCGCGAGCTTTCAGACGAGACGTTGCGGCGCTTCACATCGGACCGGAACGAGGATGTGCGTTTTTCCGCCCGACGGGAAATCGAGCGACGCGATGGAACGAGCCTGCCCCGAGAAGACGAGCCGAAACAGGGTGAGCTGCTTTAAGAAAGCAGCCCGGCCGCGAATGTGACGGCGCACTGTGACGGAAAGCTGTTCGCGACGCGTTTCGGTCTCTCTCGTTCCATCGATTTCCTGACATCGGACAGGTCGCAACGCGGATGGCAATCCGCGCGCGGCGGGCTAGAGCGGTTGGATGGGGATGGGCTTGTTATCCGCAATTCGCGATGCCGATTGGCTGACGTTTCAGCGTGTGCGGGCCTATGCTCTCATGCTGGGGGTTGCCGCTTTTGCCTTGCTGGCGATGGCCTGGATCGAGGCGACGGGCGAAACCGGAAGCGATTTTCTCGCCTTCTGGGGCGCTGGAAAAATCGCGGCGGGGGGCGATCCCGCGCTCGTTTACGATCTTGCTGTGCAGGAACGCGTACAGACCGCCACCGCGAGCCGGGGCTGGTTCGCCTTCGTCAATCCGCCTCCCTTCCTGTTCCCGGCCGCGCCGTTCGGATTGCTGCCGTTTCCGCTGGCGTGGATCGCCTGGGTCGCGGTCGGTTATGCGGTGTTCGTGTGGGCGGGCATTCGTGCGTTTCCGCGCCTGTGGCCGCTGGTCCTCGTCTACCCCGGAGCCCTGATCGCGGCGACGCATGCACAGACTGGGCTGTTCGTCGGCGCCCTGCTGATCGCTGCCGTGCATCGCCTCGATTCCCATCCCGTCCGATCGGGCGCGATGGTGGGCGCGCTGATCGTGAAGCCGCATCTGGCGCTGCTCTGGCCGTTCTGGCTCGCGGCGGGGCGGCGGTGGCGTGCTTTCGCGGCGGCGGCTGTTTGTGTGCTCGCTCTGATCCTCGTGAGCTGGGCGGTGTTCGGCACGGCGACATGGCTGGGATATCGCGAGAGCTGGGACGCCAGCGCGGATCTGATGCGGCGCGACGCGGCGGAATTCTATCTGCGCATGGTCAGTCTGTACGCACAGGCGCGCCTTTATCTCGCCCATCCCGTCGCGCTCGGCCTGGCGGTTCTGCTGACGCTCGCGACTATCGCTCTCGCGGTCCGGTCGTGGCAGCGCTTTACGGGCGATGCGCGGGCGAGCGGTGCGCTGCTGGTGGCGGCGAGCGCGCTCGCCTCGCCCTATCTCTTTTCCTACGACCTGCCCTTCCTGCTTTTCCCGACCCTGTGGCTGGTCGAACAGGGGCGCAGGCACGGCTTCCGTCCGTTCGAGAAGCTCGCTCTCGTCGGCCTCTATTTCGCACCCTTTGCGCTGCGGGCCGCTGCGCTGCCGCTCGGGCTCAATCTCATGCCTTTGGCCTCCGCCGTGCTGGTCTGGCTGGTGTGGAGCCGGGGCGGGCGGGAACCGGATATGCGGTCCGAAGGTTGAGCATGGTGGACGGAGGGAGCAAATTTCATGGGGAGATCCATCATGTCGAGTTTGTCCTTCCGCAGCAGCCGTCCCGATGGCTGGACCATGCCCAAGACGGCGCAGGATTCAGGTCTGCGCCGCCAGGTCTATGGGAAGATCCAGCCGATGGAGCAGCCGGGTTTCTGGGCGCGCCTGTTCGGGCAAAGCTGATGCAGCGTTGAACGCACACTAGATTTGAAGAGGGGCCGGTAAGCGCAGTGCTTACCGGCCCCTTCTTCGTTTCGGGTCGGGCTGATTGCCCGGCGGTCAGTATTCCTCCGGCTCTTCCGGCGTATCGGCGAGATGGTCCTTGCCCGCCTTGCGATCGCCGCGCGCCAGCTTGAACACCACGCCCGATAGCAGCGCCAGCGCCAGCAGGTTGGGCAGCGCCATAGCCGCATTGGAGATATCCCCCAGGCGCCAGACCAGCTGGCTCGGCTGAGTCGCGCCGACGAAGATGCCGATGCACCAGATCACGCGCCACGCGATGTGCAATGCCTTTTCCCCGCCGCGCGTCGATCCCGGCACCCGGTCATAGAGGAAGGTGATCGCGCGCTCGCCGTAATAGCTCCAGGTCAGCAGCGTGGTGAACACGAACAGGATCAGCGCGACGCTGGCCACCAATGTTCCGAGCGGAATGCCGCCGATCAGCGTGGGGAACGCCGCCGCGAAGGCGCCGCTGGTGGTCACGAACCCGCTCATCGCGGTGGTGCCCAAGTCGGATTGCCAGACATGGCGCACCGCTTCGCCGTTATAGGTGAAGTCGCCTTCCACGGTCAGGATCACCAGCGCCGTCATGGTGCAGATGATGATCGTGTCGATGAACGTGCCCAGCATTGCCATGCGGCCCTGCAGTTCGGGATCGTCGGTCTGCGCCACGGCGTGGGCGATCGGGGTCGAACCCTGGCCGCTTTCGTTCGAAAACAGGCCGCGCGCCACACCCGCCCGGATCGCCAGGATGATCGCCGCACCGGCGAAGCCGCCCGTCGCGCTCTGCACGTTGAACGCGCCGTCGAAGATCCGCCCGAACGTTTCCGGCAGATCGCCGAAATTGAGGATCAGCGCGATCACCGCCATCACGATATAGGCGGCGGCCATGAAGGGAACGACGCTTTCGGCGACGCGCCCGATCGACTTGATCCCGCCGATGATGACGATGAACACGGTGACTGCCACGATCAGACCGCCCAGCCAGCGTTCGATGCCGAACAGCTCGTTGAGGCCGCTGGCGACTTCGTTGGACTGGATCGAATTGCCGGTGACCAGCGCGCTGAACAGCGTGCCGAGGCAGAACAGGATCGCCAGCCAGGTGTATTTGGGGCCGAGGCCCATCATGATGTAGGTCATCGGACCGCCGCGATAGACGCCGTCGGAAGTCTTTTCGCGATAGCGGATGGCGAGGCTGCCTTCGGCAAAGCCCAGCGCCATGCCGAACAGCGCCGTCACCCACATCCAGAAGATCGCGCCCGGTCCGCCCAGTGCGATGGCGGTGGCGACGCCGGCGAGGTTGCCGGTCCCGACCTGGCCCGACAGCGCGGTCGACAACGCGGCGAAGGGCGAGATTTCACCTGCGCCCTTGCCCTTGCGGCCCTTGAACAGGCCGGCAAAGGCGCTGCCCAGCTTGACGATCGGATAGAAGCGCAGGCCGATCATGATCCACGCGCCGATGCCCAGAAGGATCAGGGCCAAGGGCGGGAAGGGTATCACCGCTTCCCCGTTCCAGGTTCCCCCCCAGATAAAGTCGGAGATATTGGTGACCGGCTCGATCATGCGCTCGCCGAATGACGCTGGCTGGCTGGTTGCCATCTATTCAAAACCCCTCATACGTCCCGTTGAAGCGCGGCACGCTAGTCAGGCGGGGCGCGCTTGACCAGCCCTGCGCGCCGTTTTGTCCGCTCGCGGCACATGGTGGGGTGCGGCACGAGCCGAATCGACGAGCTTGCGTTTCGGCGTGTGCGCGCCTATCAGCGGGGCCGTCTTCCGACATCGGCGGTATCATCCAGCCCCTCCCGATCTTGAATCGGGGCGGCGATGACCCCATCCCGGAAGCCGCGACAATTCGATTCGAAAGCGAGTGAGTTCCCGATGGCCGATAACGCTCCCAAGGCTGCGCCGAAACCTGCGACCAAGACGTCGCCCGCGGAATTCGTCAATCAGGTCCGCGCCGAAACGCGCAAGGTCGTCTGGCCGACCCGCGAAGAGACGATCCGCACGGCGATCTTCGTCTTCATCATGATGGTGATCCTCTCGCTGTTCTTCCTGGGCGTGGATTCGGCCTTCGGGGCCGTGGTGAGCTGGCTGCTCACTCTCGCCTGAGGCCGCTTTCCGGCCACCGACACAGATATTTTGACAGGGTAATTTTCACGATCATGGCACGCTGGTACATCATCCACGCCTATTCCGGCTTCGAGAACAAGGTCCGCGATTCCATCATCGCCGAGGCCGAGCGGCTGGGCCTGTCCGAAGGCGTCGAAGAGGTCGAAGTGCCGACCGAAACGGTGACCGAAGTCAAGCGCGGCAAGAAGGTCCAGGTCGAACGCAAGTTCATGCCGGGATACGTCCTCGCCAAGCTCAACATGACCGACGATGTCTATCACCTCGTCAAGAACACTCCGAAAGTGACGGGCTTCCTCGGCAACAACAACAAGCCGCAGGCGATTTCCGAAAAGGAAGCCGCGCGCTATTTCGGCGGCGTCGAGGAAGCCAAGGCCGCTCCCAAGAAGCAGGTCGAGGTCGATTACGAGATCGGCGATTCGGTCAAAGTGCTCGACGGGCCGTTCGCGACTTTCAACGGGCTGGTCGAGGAACTCGATTTCGACAAGCAGAAGGTCAAGGTTTCGGTCTCGATCTTCGGACGCGCCACCCCGGTCGAACTCGATTTCGAGCAGGTCGAACTCACCAAATAGACAACAGCTCTGAAAATCTTGCGTTTTGCGGTCGATCCGCTAAACGCGCGCCCTTCCGCGCCGCAAGGCTCGGAAACCACCGCGGGAGAACGGCTCTGATGGGCCGTTCGTCAGACCGCTTACCATGAGCCGCACGCGAAGCGCGCGGCGACAGTGAGAAAGGAGGCCCATCGTGGCCAAGAAGATCGAAGGTTACATCAACCTTCAGGTGCCCGCCGGCACCGCCAACCCCTCCCCGCCGATCGGCCCTGCGCTGGGTCAGCGCGGCGTGAACATCATGGAATTCTGCAAGGCGTTCAACGCCGCCACGCAGGACCTTGAAAAGGGCATGCCGATCCCGACCAAGATCACGGTCTATGCGGATCGCAGCTTCACCTTCATCACGAAGACGCCGCCGGCGAGCTTCCTGCTGAAGCGTGCCGCCAATCTCAAGTCGGGCTCCAAGGAGCCGGGCAAGGTTTCGGTCGGAACCATCAAGGCGAGCGCCGTGCGCGAAATCGCCGAGAGCAAGATGGCGGATCTGAACGCCAACGACATCGATCAGGCGATGAAGATCATCGCCGGCAGCGCCCGTTCCATGGGCCTCGAAGTGGTGGAGGGCTGATCATGCCGAAGCAGACCAAGCGCCAGCAGACGCTCGCCAAGCTCGACAGCGAGAAGCTCTACACTGTCGACGAAGCGCTCAGCACGCTGCGCGAATACAAGTCGAAGTTCGACGAGACCGTCGAAGTCGCCATGAACCTGGGCGTCGATCCGCGCCACGCCGACCAGATGGTCCGCGGCATGGTGTCGCTGCCTTCGGGCACCGGCAAGGACGTGCGCGTCGCCGTGTTCGCGCGTGGCGACAACGCCGAAAAGGCGACTGCCGCCGGAGCCGACAAGGTCGGTGCCGAAGATCTCATGGAAGACATGCAGAACGGCAATCTCGATTACGACCGCGTGATCGCCACGCCCGACATGATGGGTGTGGTCGGCCGTCTGGGTAAGGTGCTCGGCCCCAAGGGCCTGATGCCGAACCCCAAGCTCGGCACTGTGACGCCGAACGTGGAACAGGCCGTGAAGGACGCTAAGGGCGGCCAGGTCGAATTCCGCGTTGAAAAGCAGGGCATCATCCATTCGGGCATCGGCAAGCTGAGCTTCGACGATGCGGCGCTGAAGACCAACTTCAAGGCGCTGACCGATGCGATCGTCAAGGCGAAGCCGTCGGGTGCCAAGGGCAAGTATGTCCGCAAGATCACGCTGACCAGCTCGATGGGGCCCGGCCTCAAGGTCGACCTTGCCGAGGTCGAAGGCGCCTGATCCGGTTCCGCTCCGTTGCGAGCGGTCTGAACATGAAAAAGGGGGCTCCTGCCGATCCGGCGGGGGCCCCTTTTCCTTTGATCGGAACCGCTTTCCCGCGTCAGCCGTTTCTTGGGTAACGAATGGAGAGTTTTTTATGGCCGGGATCTGGAGTTTTGTCGTCATCGCGGGGCCGATCGTTTTGATCGCCGCGATCATTTTTGCCTGGTTGCGCAATCGCAACGCCAGCAAGTCCACCTTGCGCGAAGCCGATCGCGGGGCGGAGCGGCTTCAAGAAAAGGTCGAGCGGGATCAGACACCGCTCTGACGGGGTACGGGTCTAGCGGCCCAGGGCGCGCCGGACGAATTCTTCGGCGCGCGAACCCGACAGAATGCGTTTTCCCACCTCGACTGCGCTTTCGAAGGCAGCGTGGCTCGCCAGTGCGGTGATATTGCGCCACTGTGGGGTCAGGAGGACAAAGGTACAGCACGGCAGGCTGTCCGTGCCGAACAGTGCTTTGTGAGCGCCATCGCCTTCGGTGAAATCGAAATGGGTGAAGCGCCGTTCAGCGAATAAATGCTCCAGCGCGCCCATCTGCAGCACCGTTCCCGGCGACAGCTCCGCATGCGCAGGATCATATCCCAGAAAGGCGTAGATCAGCGTCGTCCCATCGACCGGTAGATAAAGATAGGCGACCGGCTCTCCCTTCAGGAATAGCAGAAAGGCGCGAACCGCGTCCCGAGCGGCTGCGCCTAGGATTTCGCGTTGCGATTCGGCATCGTCGGGCAAGGCCGCATCGAGCAGGCGCGCCTGATAGGTTTTGCGTGCGACCGGAGTTGCGAGGGCGAGAAATTCCGCGATCTCGCGCTCGCTCCGATAGCAGCGCAGGTCCAGCCCGCCGCCATCCGCTTTCTCGAATCGCCGCCGCTTGCGCCGCAACGTCGAACGGGTCTTGCCGGAAAAATTCGCCATATAGTCGTCGAAGCCGTGCTGCATCGCGATGAAATGGCGGCGGTAATGCTGCACGGCGCCGATGCGATGGCGCGGGAATTGCGCCTGCCAGAATGGGATATCGCAAGGGGGCGCGGAGAGAACGCGTAGCCCGTCGGCTCCGGGTCCGCCTAAGGCATGCGGGCGCTGGCCGCTCGTCAGATCGTCGAGCGAATAGGCGATATCGGCCAGATGTCGCTCGATGGCGAACAGGCGCCGCGATCCGATCGAGAACGAGAGCGTGACGGGCCTGGAGACCATCGGCTTTCCGAACCCGCTCGCCTCACGCGCCGTAGAACGCGTTCGACACCGCCTGTTCGGCATAGCGCATCCCGGTCGCAAAGGGGCCGGAAACGGGTGGCGGCGGCATGGCATCGCGATCGTACAGGCGAAGCGGCGGATCGTCGCGATAGGTCGCGGTCCGCACACCGCGCAGGCTCTTGAGCGTGCGGCAAAGGCCTTCGAAGCGATTGCGGACGATCCGGTTTGCCGACAGGCGGCGGCGATTGACCAGCTCGAAACTGTGCGACACCAGAGTGAAGCTTGGCAGAGCGGTCTCGCGCGCGTGAACGATGGCGCTGGTCATCTCGCGCAGCGACAGGGCGGTGATCTGGGCATGGCGCAGATTGCCCGTGGCATCGCGAATGCACCCGGTCGGCACTTCGACGACACCTTCCATCAACACCGGCTGCGTCGTTTCCTGGCCAAGCGGAATGTCGCAATGGCCGTCCGGGATGGCGGGCGTGAAGCTGGTATCGAAACCGATGTCGAGTTCGTTCAAAGCGCGCAAAGTGTCGCGATTGGCGCCGTAGTTTCCAGCACGAAAAGCGGAAGGTTTCGGGGCGCCCGCCGCCATCAGCGTCTCGCGCGCCCAGTCGAGAATGCGGCATTGTTCCTCGAACGGGAAATCCTTGATATTGCGCCCTTCCAGGCCCGCAAAGGGCGTATCGGGCCGCGCATGGGCGAGCCACTCGGTATGGCAATGCAACTGCACGTCCTGCCCCGCCTCCAGGATCGGAGCGACCACATCCTCGATAGCGGCGGTGCCCCAGACGAGGGCGGGCATCGGATCGACGAAGAAGACGCCGCGTTGCCCGTATTTCTCCAGCAGGGCGAGCTTGTGGGGCAGGCCCAGCGGGCCTTCGGGCGTGATGCCGGCAATCGAGCGCGCGAAATTTTCGGACCGGTCCACCGGACAGGGCCGGCTTGCCAGCGACGAGGAATATTCCGTGTCGACCGTGATGTAGACGGCAGTCATGTCCTTTCCCTTAGGTCGATATGGTTGCGATTTTGCTTAGACCCTCTCTCACCGCAGCCTACTCTTAGCTTCGATCGGTCAGATGCCACCGGGGGTAAAGTCGTATCCCGCCGCGCTCAGCGCATCGCTGAGCGCGTGGACGCAGGCCGCCAGTTCCGTCTCGTCGGTCGAGCGGACGACGAAATTCGCGCCCACGCGGCCCTCGCGAAAGAAGGGGTAGCTGCCGATCTGGCAGTTCTCGTGTGCTTTTTCGACCTCGCGCAGGATGTCGGCGACTTCGCTTTCCGCCGTCCAGCAGCCGATCGTTTCCGCCTTCAAGGGCGCGCCGCCTTCGAGCGTCCCGGTCAGCGCGTCGAGCATGCCGGCCGTGATGTGCGGGACGCCCGCCATCAGGTGGATATTGCCGCATTTGATCCCCGGCGCGCCGGACATGCGGTTGGGAATAAGGTCCGATCCTTGCGGAACGCGCGCCATGCGCAGCCGCGCCTCGGTCAGCCCGCCGGGCTTGTCGGCGTAATAACGTTCGAGGATCGCGCGCGCTTCGGGATGGACGATGACGGGCACGCCCAGTGCTTCGGCCACGGCGTCCACGGTGATGTCGTCATGCGTTGGACCGATCCCGCCGGTGGTGAAGAGATAATCGTAACTTTCGCGCAGCGCGTTCACCGCTTCCACGATACGCGGCATCACATCGGCGACGACTCTCACTTCGGACAGGCGAATACCCTGCACCTGCAGCCAGCTGGCGACCTGGGCGATATTCTTGTCATGCGTGCGCCCGGACAGGATCTCGTCCCCGATCACGAGGAGCCCGGCGGTGTAGATGCGGTCTGAAGTCATGCCCGACGGCGTAACCGACCGGCTGCGGCTCCGCCAGTCCCTTGCGCGGCCCAATCGATCCCGGCTTCGGTCAGGATTGGCGGCAGATGCGCTTGCCATGCCAATGGGGTTTGGTATCGGCTGACGTTCAGGTCGTGTCAGAACGGAAAAGACGGAAATGGTTCAAGGCGGTTCGAAAGAGGCCGCTCGGCGACAGCGGGCTCGTCGGGAACAGCGGATCAAGAAATGGGCGAAAATCGCGGTGGCGGCCGGGGGGATCGCCGTGGCAGGTCTCGCGGGCCTGATGCTTTTCGAATAGACACTGGCCGAAACGTCCGGGCCTAGCCTGCGGGCTCGAGCCTGGTGCTGACTCTATTCGTTTCTTCCGCGTCTGCGCGCCGCAAATCCAGAATTCCGTCCTCGATCGGATCGCTTGCCATGCGCTTCCTGTCGGTGACGTATTCCTGATTAAGGCGCCAGGGATAGGCGACCGCGTTTTTGGGCATCAGGTGCTTGGAGCGCTGGATGTATCCGCTCGAAAAGTCGAAGATATCGTCTTCCACCAGATCGTGGTCGGCGGGCAGGACGGGTTCGGCGATCGTGGCGCCGGTTGCGCGCATGCGTTCGAGCACCCGGCAGATGAAATCGGCATTGATGTCCGACCGCAGCGTCCAACTGGCGTTGAGATAGCCGAAAACCACGGCAAGGTTCGGCAGGTTCGAGAACATGCAGCCCTTGTAATAGAACCGCTCGGCCAGATCGACGGGTTCGCCGTTCTGGCTGATCGCGATCTTGCCGGCCACGGCCAGTTTCAGGCCGGTCGCCGTCACGACGATATCGGCGGGCAGGTGGCGATCGTCCTTCAACCTGACGCCGCCCTGTTCGAAGGCGGCGATATGGCCGGTGACGATCTCCGCGCGGCCCTTCTTCATCGCATCGAACAGATCGTCATCGGGAATCAGACACAGGCGCTGATCCCACGGATCGTAGGGCGGGGTGAAGCTGGCGCGGTCGTAATCCGGGCCCAGCGCCTTTTCGATCCGCTTGTGGAGGAACTGCTTCATCTTTTCCGGCTTGGTGCGCGCGCGCTTGAAGCCGAGATGCTGGAGCGTGATGTTCTTCCAGCGCGTGACGCGATAGGCGAGCTTTTCGGGCAGCACCTTGCGCAGGAAATTCGCGATCCGGTCCTTCGCCGGGCGGCTGAACATCCAGGTCGGCGTGCGTTGGAGCATGGTGACCTTGGCCGCGCCGCCTTCGCCCTTCGCCATGGACGGCACCAGCGTGACGGCGGTTGCGCCCGATCCGATCACGACCACCTGTTTGCCGGCGTAATCGAGATCGTCGGGCCAGAACTGGGGATGCACCACGCGCCCTTCGAAGGCGCCCAGATCGAAGCCCGGATCGTAGGCTTCGTCGTAATCGTAATAGCCCGATCCGAGATAGAGCCAGTTGGCGGTCAGACGCTTGCGGTCGCCCTCGGCGGTTTCGACCGTAACGTGCCAGCAGGCATCGGCTTCGCGCCAGTCCGCGGCAAGGACGGTGTGGCCCGTGCGGATGTGCTCGCGGATGCCACGCTCGTCCACGATGCGGTTGAGATAATCGAGGATGGCGGGCCCGTCGGCGATCGTTTTTTCGTGCTTCCACGGTTCGAAATCGAAGCCCAGCGTATGCATGTCGCTATCCGAACGGATGCCGGGATAGCGGAACAGATCCCATGTCCCGCCCAGATCGGCGCGCCGCTCAAGGATCGCATAGCTGTGATGCGGCGCCTTTTCCTCCATATGGGCGGCCATCCCGATGCCGGATATGCCCGCCCCCACGATCAGGACGTCGTAATCGGTCGGAGCGGCGCGGCCTGCCATGTCGGTTTCTCCCAGTGCTGCGAACGGTCTAACGCTTTGCGCATGGTCGCACCAGCCCGTTGCTCTGTGCAACCGATGCGGATAGCGGGGCAGGCATGCGTCGCACCTCCATCAGCCTCATCGCCTTTCTGGGCGCCGTCTCCCCGCTTGCCGCGCAGGATGGGGGGATGGGCGAGAGCGAGCCGGAGAGCGATGACGAGGTTCCCGTGATCGTGGTGACGGGGCAGGGGCTGGAAGATGCGCCCTCCGTCCCGGCCTATGCCACGCGCACCGTTACGCGCGACGAGCTGCTGACCGTTCCATCCGGCCGTATCGAGGAAGCCCTGGGGACTGTGGCCGGTTTCCAGCAATTCCGCCGTTCCGACAGCCGATCCAGCAATCCGAGCGCTCAGGGCGTCACGCTACGCTCGCTGGGCGGCAATGCGACCAGCCGCGCGCTGGTGCTGCTCGACGGTGTGCCGATCGCCGATCCGTTTTTCGGGTATATCCCCTTCGGCCAGCTCGCGACCGAGCGGATCGGCCGGGTGCGCGTGACGCGCGGGGGCGGGGCGGGGCCGTTCGGCGCGGGCGCGCTGGCGGGCACGATCGAGCTGGAGAGCGCGGGCGCGCAAACGCTGCCTCCGTTCGGCGCGAGCCTGCTCGCCAACGATCGCGGGGGGACGGAGGCGAGCGCTCTGCTGGCGCAGCCGCTTGGCGCGGGCTTCGTGACCGCAGGCGTGCGCTGGGATCGCGGGCCGGGCTTTTTCACGACGCCTGCCGAAGACCGTGTACCCGCCAGTGCGCGCGCCGCTTACGACAGCTGGTCGCTGTCCCTGCGCGGCGTGGCGCCGGTGGGCGAAGCGCTCGAATTGCAGGCGGCGGGCACCGTGTTCGACGATCAGCGGACCCTGCGCTTCGAAGGGGCCGACAGCAGCGCCAGCGGCGCCGATGCCAGCCTGCGCCTGGTCGGGCGGGGCGCGTGGGAATTCGATGCGCTGGCGTATGTGCAGGCGCGCGACTTCAGCAATGTCGTGATTAGTTCGACGCGTTTCGTGCGCGTGCTCGACCAGAGGGACACGCCCTCGACCGGGCTGGGCGGTAAGCTGGAAGTGCGCCCGCCGCTGGGCGCGGACGATCTGTTGCGGCTGGGCGTGGACTATCGCCGCTCCGAAGGCGAATTGCAGGAAGACGCCTATAGCGCGTTTTCCGGCGCGCTGACCGAGCGGCGGCGGGCGGGCGGATCGACGAGCGATCTGGGGCTGTTCGCCGAATACGATCGGGTGTTCGGCGCACTGGTGCTGACCGGAGGATTGCGCGCCGACCGGACGCGGATCGGCGAAGGGCGCTATGTGGCGCGCAATGCGGGCGGCGCGCTGGTGAACGAGACTCTGGTGCCCGAACGCAGCGACTGGATCGTCTCGTGGCGCGGCGGCGCCGCCTGGGAGGCGAGCGAAACGCTTCGTTTGCGCGCCGCAGCCTATCGCGGCTTGCGCCTACCGACCCTGAACGAATTGCTGCGGCCCTTCGTGGTGTTCCCGGTGGTGACGCAGGCCAATGCCGCGCTCGAGAGCGAGACGCTGGAGGGCTACGAGGCGGGTCTCGACTGGACCCCGCTACCGAATGTCGAATTGGCCCTGACGGCGTTCGACAACCGGGTCGACGGCGCGATCGCGAATGTCACGCTCGCGCGCAATCTGCGCCAGCGGCAGAACCTTCCCGCGATCGAGGCGCAGGGGATCGAGGCCGGTCTGAAGGTCACGCGCGGCGCGCTGCGCTTCGACGGGACGCTGGCCTATACCGATGCGCGCGTGGTGGGCGAAGGCGCTTCGCTGGCGCTCGACGGCAATCGCCCGGCACAGGCGCCGCGCTGGGCAGCGGCGGCGAACGCGATCTGGACTCCCGCACCCGGCTGGCAGGTCGCGGCAAGCCTGCGCCATACCGGCGCGCAGTTCGAAAGCGATCTCGAAACCGATCGCCTGCCGCCTGCGACGACTTTGGGCCTGTTCGCTCAGGCGCCGTTGGGCGGAGGGCTCTCGGCAGTGTTCAGGGCGGAAAACGTCACCGACGAACGGATCGTCACCCGCAATTCGGACGGGAATATCGATCTGGGCGTTCCGCGAACCTTCTGGGCGGGCCTGCGCTTGGGCTTCTGACCCGTTGCGCTAGCGGTGCCGGTGCTTCACAGGGAGCATGTAAAACGCGAAAAATTTGTAATGCGAGGCGGAAAATGGCGGAAAACGGGTTCCTGAAAGTATCGCGCCGCGGCATGTTGGCGGGCGGGGTCGCTTCGGCGGCAGTCGGCCAAGCCTCGATCCTGCGCGCGCAGGACACCGCTCCCGGCAGTGCAGCGAAGGAGGCCAAGGTGCCCGTTCGCCTGACCGTCAACGGCACGCCGCAGGAGCTGGAACTCGATTCCCGCACCACGCTGCTCGACACGCTGCGCGAACATTTGAAGCTCACCGGCAGCAAGAAGGGCTGCGACCACGGCCAATGCGGCGCCTGCACGGTCATGGTCAACGGGACGCGGATCAATTCCTGCCTCAGCCTCGCGGTGCAGCATCAGGGCGACGAGATCACCACGATCGAAGGTCTGGGCAGTCCGGAGGATCTTCATCCAATGCAGGCCGCCTTCGTCGAACATGACGGGTATCAGTGCGGCTATTGCACGCCGGGCCAGATCTGTTCGGCGGTCGCCGTGCTGGAAGAAATCAGGAACGGCGTTCCCAGCCATGTCACCGAGGATCTGACCGGGCGCATGCGCGCCACCGAAATGGAAATGCGCGAACGGATGAGCGGCAATATCTGCCGCTGCGGCGCCTATTCCAACATCGCCGAAGCGATGGCCCAGGTCGCGAAAGGATAAGACGATGCGCAGCTTCACTTACGAACGCGCCGCCAGCCCCGCCGAAGCGGCCAAGGCCGTTGCGACGACTCAGGGGGCGAAATTCATCGCCGGGGGCACCAATCTCATCGACCTGATGAAACTGGAGATTGAAACCCCGACCCATCTGGTCGACGTGCAGGATCTGGGCCTCGACCAGGTCGAGGATACGGAGGACGGCGGCCTTCGGATCGGCACGTTCGTGTCGAACACCGCGCTGTCGGCCCACCCCCGCGTTCGCGAGGATTACGCGGTGCTGACCCGCGCCATTCAGGCGGGCGCATCGGGACAGCTGAGGAATAAGGCGACGACCGGCGGCAATCTGCTGCAGCGCACGCGTTGCGCCTATTTCTACGACACCAACATGCCCTGCAACAAGCGCAAGCCGGGCGATGGCTGCGCGGCGATCGACGGCTTTTCCCGCCAATTGGGCGTGATCGGCACGTCCGACAGCTGCATCGCGACATATCCCGGCGACATGGCGGTCGCCATGCGCGCGCTCGACGCGGTGGTGGAGACAGTGAAGCCAGACGGGACCGCGCGGGCCATCCCGGCGGCGGATTTCCATCGCCTGTGGGGCGACACGCCGCATATCGAAACCGCGCTCGAACCGGGTGAAATCATCACCCATGTGCGCCTGCCCGCGCCGCTCGGCGGACAGCATTTCTATCACAAGGTCCGCGATCGGCGCAGCTACGCCTATGCGCTGGTCTCGGTCGCGGCGGTGATCCAGCCGGACGGGACGGGCCGAGTCGCCTTCGGCGGCGTGGCGCCCAAGCCGTGGCGCAGCGAAGCGGCCGACGCGCAATTGCCCAATGGGGCGGCCGCCGTCGTGCGCACGGCTTTCGCCGATGCGCGCCCGACCGAACAGAACGCATTCAAGATACCGCTCGCCGAGCGGACCCTGGCGGGCATTCTCGCCGACGCGCAAACCGGCACGAGGAGCTAGACCCATGGAATTCAACGCTCCCGCAGGTGAGAACCTGTTCGATCGCTCCAAGATCGTCGGCAAATCGACGCTCCGCATCGACGGCCCGCTCAAGGTCTCGGGCCGCGCGCCCTACGCCGCCGAACGGCACGATGTCGCGGCGAATCAGGCCTATGGCTGGATTGTCGGGTCGGGGATCGCCAAGGGCCGGATTCGCTCGATGGATCTCGACGATGCGCGCCGCGCGCCCGGCGTGATCGCGATCGTCGCCGCGACCGAGCACGAGCCGGTAGCAAGCAGCGATTTCAACTATGCTCCCCTGTTCGGGGGGCGCGAAGTCTCGCATTACCATCAGGCGATCGCGGTCGTCGTGGCTGAAACCTTCGAACAGGCCCGTGCCGCTGCCGGTTTGATCCGCACCAGCTATGCCAATGGCGAGGGCAGCTTCGATCTCGCGAAGGTCGCGCCCGGTGCGCCTCTGGCGAGCGATCGCCCGTCGGACAGCGCCGAGATCGGCAATTTCGAAAGCGCCTTCGACGTCGCGCCGGTGAAGCTGGACGAGCGCTACACCACGCCCGACGAAGCACATGCGATGATGGAGCCTTTCGCCACCATCGCGGCGTGGGACGGCCCGAAGCTGACCGTGTGGACCTCCAACCAGATGATCGAATGGAGCCGCCAGGCGCTGGGCTCGATCCTGAAAATGGATGCCGACAATATCCGCGTCGATTCGCCTTATATCGGCGGCGGCTTCGGCGGGAAGCTGTTCGTGCGGTCCGACGCGGTGATGGCCGCGCTGGGCGCGAAGGCGGCGAAGCGTCCGGTCAAGATCGCGATGCAGCGGCCGCTGATGTTCAACAATGCCACCCACCGCCATGCGACCATACAGCGCCTGCGCATCGGTGCGGAGCGGGACGGACGGATCGTCGCCATCGGGCACGAGAACTGGTCCGGCAACATCACCGGCGAAGCGGGCGAGAATGCGACGCTGCAGACGCCAAAGCTCTATGCGGGGGCCAATCGCCTGATCGCGAACCATGTCGCGCAGCTGGACCTGCCCGAAGGCAACGCCATGCGCGCGCCGGGCGAATTGCCGGGGCATCTGGCGCTCGAAGTGGCGATGGACGAACTGGCCGAGAAGCTGGGCATGGACCCGGTCGAACTGCGGATCGTCAACGATGCGCAGGGCATGGTGCCGGGAGAGCCCGACACCAAGATTTCGGACCGCAATCTGACCCGCTGCCTGCGCGAAGGCGCGGAGCGCTTCGGCTGGTCGAAGCGACCGGCCCGCCCGGCAAGTGCGCGACAGGGGCGCTGGCTGACGGGCATGGGCGTTGCCGCGGGATACCGTGCGGCGCCGACGATGAAATCGGGCGCGCGGGTCCGCATGACCGATCGCGGGCAATTGATCGTCGAGACCGACATGACCGATATCGGCACCGGCAGCTACACGATCCTGGCTCAGACCGCGGCGGAGACGATGGGCCTGCCGCTGAGCGCGGTGCGCGTCGAACTGGGCGATTCAAGCTATCCCGTATCCGCCGGTTCCGGCGGCCAATGGGGTGCGGCCAGTTCGACGGCGGGCGTCTATGCCGCCTGCGTCGCGCTGCGCCGCATGATCGGGGAGAAACTCGGCTTCGATGCGGATGCGGCGACGTTCGATGGCGGGCAGGCTACGCTCGACGGCGAAAGCTGGACGATCGGGGATGCCGGCGCGCTGACGGCGGAGGATTCGATGACCTTCGGCGAGTTCAAGAAGGACTACGATGTCGGCACCTATGCGGGCCACTTCGCCGAAGTGAAGGTCGATGCCTATACGGGCGAAACCTACATCACCCGCATGTTGGCGGTGTGCGATGCCGGTCGCATTCTCAATCCGCTATCGGCGCGCAGCCAGGTGATCGGCGGCATGGTGATGGCGGCAGGCGCGGCGCTGACCGAAGACCTCCATGTCGACAAGCGCTTCGGCTTCTTCGCCAATCATGATCTCGCCGGATACGAAGTGCCGGTGCACGCCGACATTCCGCATCAGGAATGCGTGTTCCTCGACACTCTCGATCCGGTCTCGACGCCTCTTAAGGCGAAGGGCGTGGGCGAGCTGGGGATTTGCGGGCCGGGTGCGGCGGTGGCGAATGCGATCTACAACGCCACCGGTATCCGCGTGCGCGACTATCCGCTGACGCTCGACAAATATCTCGACCGCCTGCCCGCTATCGCCTGAACATGACGGACGAGCCGGATAGGGAGGGGCCAGTCGCAGGCCCCGGCTGGCTCGTGTCCGGGCTGGAAGACGATATCCGCCCGCACATGTTCGCCGCTGCCGACCGGGGCGAGCCCTTCGCGCTGGCGACTATCGTGGCTGCCGATGGCGGCCCGCGGCCGGTCGGCGCGCAGATGGCGGTGACCGAAACGCAGGCCTGGGGTTTCCTGTCGGGAGGCTGCATCGAAGACGACGTGGCGCTGAACGCGCGCGAGACCATCGCGGACGGGACAGCGCGCCGCTTGATCTATGGAGAGGGCAGCCCCTTTGTCGATATCCGCCTGCCCTGCGGCGGGCGGATCGAAGTGGCGATCGAGAGAGTTGAGGCGGGCGACGTGGCCTTGGCCGAGCTGAAACGCTTCACGCGCGAGCGCCGTCCTGCCGTCTGGGCGAGCGACGGGACAAAGCGGAGCTGCCAGCCAGTCGATGACGCGCCCGCCGATGCGCCCATTCGCAAGCACTACGATCCGGTGCAGCGCCTCGTCGTGATCGGCTCGGATCCTTTCGCGCTGGCGATCGGCGGGATGGGGCGGACCGTGGGCTGGGAGGTCAGGCTGCTGAGCCCGTTCGGCCCGTCCGATCACGCTCCGTTCGATCTCGCCTGCGACCGGCGCGCTCTCGACGAAGCGCTGGACGATATCGATCTGAACCGCTGGACGGCGGTCGCCGTGGCGACGCACGATCTCGATCTGGACGAGCGCGCTCTTATCCCGGCCTTGCAGTCCGACGCGGGCTATGTCGGCGTGCTCGGATCGCGGCGCAAGCTTGCCGAGCGGATGGAACGCCTCGCTGCGGCGGGCCTCTCGCAAGCGCAGATCGACCGGCTGCGTGCGCCTATCGGCCTTGCGATCCCGGCGCGCTCCCCTTGGGAAGTGGCCGTGTCGGTCGTCGCCGAAGTGATCGCTTCTCGTGGCGACTGACACGCTGGCGGGCTGCCATGCCCTTGTTCTTGCAGCGGGAGCGGGCACGCGTTTTGACGGGGCGAAATTGCTGGCGGATTTTCGCGGCGAGGCGCTGGTGCGCCACGCGGTCCGCGCGATGCTCGCAAGCCGGGTCGAGCGCGTGACGGTCATACTCGGAGCGCGGGGAGACGAGGTGACTGCTGCGCTCGCCGACCTCGCGTCACCGCGCCTCGTCACGGTCAAATGTCCGGACTGGCAGGAGGGGCTTTCCGCCTCGCTGCGATGCGGGATCGCAGCGCTCCCATCCGATTGCCGCGCCGTTGCAGTCGCTCTGGGCGATATGCCCCTGATCGATCCCGGCCTTGCCGACACTGCCCTGGGCTATGTCCTCACCGGCGCGCCAGCCGTCCTGCCGCAATACAGAAATCGGCCCGCGCATCCGGTCGCGCTGTCTCGGACCGTGTTCGACCGCCTGAGACGCCTGTCCGGCGATCGCGGTGCGCGGGCGGCTTTGAAGCGGCTTCCCGGTATCGTGCATTTGGAAACCGAAGATCCCGGATCGGCCCGCGATATCGATACGCGGGCCGATCTGGCACGGTTGGGCTAGAACGAGCAGGCGGTCCCTTCTGGCAGCGCAACTCGCTCCACGCTCGCGAGCGAGAAGGTCAGCGGCGCCTCGGTCCGGATCGTCAGCGAATTGCCCGCATCTGCAAGGCAGGCGGGCGTCAGCAGCATTTCGCGCCAGCCCTTGCCCGCCGCCAGCGTCAGACCGGTGGTGAGATCGGTCGTGGCGCTGCCGCTGGAGGCGCTGACCGGCCCTGAAGGCGCAGCTTCGAGCGAATAGGAAATCCGGAACGATCCGGTCCCTTCGCCCTGCAATGTCAGCGCCGATCCCGCCGCCATGGCGATCCGGCGTGCATCTTCCTGCCGATCCTTGTCCAGCCCGACCGCAGTAACCCCGCCGCCGGTCCCGCGCAGGTTCGGCAGATCGGTCCCGCCTGCCGTCGCGACGATCCCGTTGGCGAGGCGGCCATTGCCGTACCATTCGGCCGCCGCACCGCCGCCGAGGAAGGCGCAGGTCTCGTCGAGCTCGGGAAGCGGCGCGGTATCGGTGAGAGCGCGCCCGTAGCCCAAGGGGAAGAGCGCGCCGTCCGCCGAATTGAGCGGCTTGCCGTCGCAGCCTGCCGGCCAGCTGAAGGAGAGCTTGCCGGTGGCAGGGCGCGCGCCGAACAGAACATCGGCCACGCCCGCGCCCTCGCTGCCGGGCAGCCAAGAGGCGACGAAGGCATCGGCGGCGTTCAGCTCGCGGTTCATCCACAAGGGACGACCCGAGAGGAAGACGGCAACCGTGGGCACGCCTTCGCTGTCGAACTTGCGCAGCAGATCCAGCCCTTCGTCGTCGGGGAAGACCAGCGTCTTCCGGTCGCCTGCGAATTCGGCATAGGGCTCTTCACCGAACACCACCACGGCGACATCGGGTTTGGCGGTATAGTTGCCGTCTTCGGACAGCGTCGCGCTGCCCCCGCCGGAGCGGGCGGCCTGCTCGATTCCGGCAAAGATGGAGGTCGCGCCGGGGAACATGTCGTTGTCGAGTTCGGTGCCGCCCTGCCAGGTGAGCGTCCAGCCGCCAGAAGCCTGCGCGATGCTGTCCGCGGCAGTCCCCGCGACCAGCACGTTCGTACCCGCCGCAAAGGGCAGGACGCCGTCATTCTTCAGGAGAACCTGCGACTTCGCCACCGCCTCGCGCGCGATGGAGCGGTGTTCGGGCGAGCCGAGCTTGGTCATGTCGCCCGCATTGGCACGTTCGGAAGGCTTCTCAGCGTTGGGCCCCAGCAGACCTGCCGCCTGCTTGACGCGCAAAACGCGCGTCACCGCCTCGTCCACACGCGCCATCGGGATCGTCCCGTCGCGCACCTGAGAGACAAGCGAAGTGTGCAGCGCCACCGCATCGTCGGGCACCATGTAGATGTCGAGGCCCGCCATCAGCGATTGCGGGCAATTGCTGACCGTGCAGCCCGCGACCTGGCCGTGACCGTTCCAGTCGCCGACCACCAGCCCGTCAAAGCCCATCTCGCCGCGCAGCACGCCGGTCAGAAGCGCCTCGTTGCCGTGCATCTTCCTGCCGTTGATCGAGTTGAAGCTGGCCATGATGGTTTCCACGCCTGCCGCGATCGCAGCCGGGTAGGGCACGGCGTGGATGCTCTTGAGCGCATCGATGTCGCCATTGACGTCGCCCTGATCGACGCCCTGATCGGTGCCGCCATCGCCGAAGAAATGCTTGGCAGTGGCGATCACACGGCCCTGGCCGAGGAAATCGTCCGAACCCTTGCGGCCCTGCAGGCCCTCGATCAGCGCAGCGCCCATCGTGGCGACGAGGCGCGGGTCTTCGGAATAGCTTTCATAGGTCCGGCCCCAGCGATCATCGCGTGCGACAGCGACGGTGGGGGAGAAATTCCAGTCGATGCCCGTGACTTCGATCTCGACTGCAGTGGCGTGGCCGATGCGGCGGACGAGATCCGCATCGCGCGTGGCGCCGAGGCCGATATTATGCGGGAAGATCGTGGCGCCGATCACATTGGTGTGGCCGTGGACGGCGTCGGTGCCCCACATGGTCGGAACGGCGGGTTCCCCATTGGGGAGGGGGGCGGTGGAGGCGTCCCACATCTCGTCGGCAAGGCGCAGCCATTCGCCTGCGGGCGCGAATTCCTCGCCATAGGGGCCGCCATTGCCGCCGTTCAAATAGCTGCCCCAGCGATACTGGCGCATTTCCTCTGCCGTGACGGTGTTGATCTGCGGCTGGATCAACTGGGCGACCTTGTTTTCCAGGCTCATGCGCGAAAGGATCGCGGCGATCTGCGCCTCGCCATCGGGCTGGGCCGCTGCGACGGGCGCAACCGGCGCGTCGTTCGCGGCAGGGACGGTGGCGCAGCCTGCCAGCGCTCCGCTCATCGCCAGTGCCAGCGCGATGGTTCCCGTGCCCGTCAGGGCGTTGAGCCGGTAACGTTTCGCCATTGTCGTATCTCCCAAGTGTCGGCGGTTCAGGCGCGCTTGATGCGCCTCAGATGCGGCGGCGGCGCGGTCGATCCGCGTTCCTCCAGTGCGCCTTCGATATCGATCACGCCGTCGGGCGCCCCATCGCGGCGGGAACGGATGATCAATTCGACGGCGCGCGAAATCGTTTTTGCGATCGGCTGGTCCACCGCCGTCAGCGGCGGATCGGTGAACCGCACGATCGGCGTGTTGTCGAAGCTTATCAGCGAAAGATCGCGCGGTACGAGGAGGCCGAGATCGCGCGCGATATCGAGCGTGGCGAGCGCCATCTGATCGCTGCTGGCGATTATGGCGGTTGGCGGATCGTCCTGCGTCAGCAAGGCCCGCGCCGCTTCGAGACCGCTATCGAAGCCGAAATCGCCCACGGCGCAAAGGCCTTCGCATGGCAGGTCGGCGTCTTTCAGGGCCTTGCGCCAGCCATCCACCCGCCAGCCGCTCAGGCTGTAGGCGTCGGGCCCGGCGATCATCCCGATACGGGTATGGCCGAGCTCGATCAGGTGGCGCGTCGCGTTTTCGGCGTGGCCCCTGTCCCCCATTGTCAGCGCAAAACCCGGCCCGGGCGCGATCGAGCCGATCCGCGCGAAGGGGATGGACCGTTCCGCCAGCAGATCGACGATCAGGGGATCTTCGGAGTGCGGAGGGGTCAGCACCACGCCATCGGGTTGCAGCGCAGTAAGCGCCGCGTTCAGCTCGCGCTCCACATGGTCGCTATGCGTATCGATCAGTTCGACGATCATGCGATAGCCATGCTCGGCGCAGGTCAGCATTCCGCCCAGCAGCATCTGGTCGACCCAATCCGTGCCGCGCCGCTCGCGCCAGTCGGCCAGAGTGCGTTCGCGGTCGTTCAGCGCCATGATCAGATAGCTGCGCGATCCGCTCATCCGCTGGGCCGCGATCGAAGGTGTGTAGCCGAGCCGGTCGATCGAGGCCTGGACCCGCTCTTTCATCGCAGGCCGCACATTCGGCTCGTTGTTGATGACGCGGCTCACCGTTTGAAGGGATACCCCTGCATCGGCGGCGACATGCTTGATGGTTACGGACTGACGGCGGCGTGCCATGTTATCGGATCCTTCGGCATGCGTTCGAACCGGAAGCGGTTGCGGGGCGTTGCCACACTCTCACCAATTTGCCTCCATGGTTTCCGGTTCGACCGTCGGCGCCTCCGCGTTTTTGCGGCCTGGCGGGACCGGCGCCGAAACGCCGGTCCCTCAAGTCTCGATCAGAAATCGAAGCGCGCCAGGAAGGTGAAGCGGCGATCGTTGCGGAAGGCGGACCGCGTGATGCGGTTGCCGTCGAAGTCGATCTGGGTGCTCGTCCGGGTCACTTCGTCGAGCAGGTTCACACCCTGGATGCCGACCTTGATCTCCGGAGTCACGGTGTAGAAGATCGACGCGTCGAGCTGCCCGGTCGCTTCGCCATAGACTGGCGAGAACGGGAAGATCACGTCGCGCGGCGTCTGCAGGAAGTCCGAGCGCCAGTTATAGGCGGCGCGAACCGACAGATCGTCGTCCTCGTAGAACACCGTGGCGTTGACCGTGTGCTTCGAGATGCCCGGCTGCGGCAGGTCGCCGAACACGTCGCCCGAGCTGCTGAAGTCCTTCGAATCGATGTAGGTGTAGGTCAGCTGGGTGCCGAGATTGCCCAGCGGGCCGGGCAGGAATTCGAACACGTCCTGATAGGCGAGTTCGATACCTTGCAGCTTGGCCGAACCGAAATTGATCGGGCCGTTGACTTCGACATCGGTTGAGACACCGCTGGGCGAGGTAAAGTTCCGCACCGTCGGGCCGTTGCCGAACAGACCGTCGAAATCCTTGTAGAAGAGGGCCGCGGTGATGGAACCAACATCGTCGAAGTAATATTCGAAGCTGAGGTCGTAATTCCAGGCCATTATCGGGCCCAGCAGGCGGTTCCCGGTGTTAATTTGGAACAACGGTCCCGTCTCCAGAGCACCCGCGAGCTCGAGGGCACGTGTGTTTTCGACGATAGAGCCGCCGGTTCGGAATGCCGCAAGGTCGGGCCGCGAGATGCCCTTTGAGACCGCAGCGCGGACCAGCAGCCCACCGCCGAAATCAAGCTTGACGTTTGCGGCAGGCAGCCAATTATCGAATTCGATGTTGGCGTTGTCGCGGATCAATTCTCCGGTGTAAACGGAAGCGAATTGAGCTTTGCGAGCGTCGGAAAGCTTACAATAGCTTGGCGCGTCCTGACCCTCTCGGATTTCGCCGCAGGCGGCGTTGACTTCGTCAACGGTCACGCGGTTATCGAGGTTTGCGTCGAAGAAATTGCCGACCGGGAAGTTGATCTCCCCCTGCGTCCGCACGACGGTTTCGACATAGCGCACGCCAGCATTGCCGGTCAGTTCCCAGCCATTGCCGAAGACTGTGCCGAAATCGACCCGAGCGTAATAGGCATCGGTCGATTCCTCGACGTCGGAAATTTCGCCGGGCAGGAAGACGGTGCCGTCGACAAGGCCGGTGCGGTTGTAGATCGGACCCCAGGCGTTGGGCGTCAGCGTGAAATCGGTGATCGCTCTGGCGCGCGCTTCGGCCGTGCCGTTCAGATATTCGTCGACCAGACTGTCGCCGCCGAAGAAGAAGGCCGAACCATTGCCCAGCGGAGTGGGCGCATTGCCGCGCTGGAAGTTGTTGCCGAACGGATTGCGGACCTGCGAGCTTTCGGGGAAGTCGAACGCGTAGGCGCCGCCGCAGCCGAAGCGCTGGAAGTCGCCGCAATTCCAATTGCCGCCACGGCCGGTCCAGGGGGCACCGAGATTGCCCCAGTTGGAAAAGTTGGCGCTGCGTGTCACGCGGTTGCGATCGGAGAAGCGTGCGCCGAAGCGAGCAGTCCTGAAGAAACCGTCATCGCTGATGTCGTATTCGGCATCGGCGCGCATGCTGGTAAGGTCGCCTTCGTTGCGAACCTGATTGTCGATCAGGAACCAGTAGAAGGTGGCCGCAGGATCGGTGAAGTAACCGGTCGAATCCCCCATCGTGCCCGGCTCGAAAAACTGGACCTGCGGCGTCTCGCCCGAATTGTCGATGAAGAGATCGGTGTAGGTCTGCATCGCGGCGATGAAGCCGTTTTCATTCCGATCCGATTTGATGTGCTGGACTTCAACGTTGAAGCGCAGGCGATCGCTCGGCTCGAGCTGAACGTCGATCGAGTAATCTTCGGTCTTCGCATCGTCTTCGCGCTGGAAGCGAAGCAGCTCGGTCGGAATGCCGAACCCGCCATTGAAGGGCTGGGGCTGCGTCAGCGATCCGCTCTGGAAGATGCCGTCCCTGAAGGTCGGCGTGGTGCCGGGAACGGGGACGGGGAACAGCGCATCGTCGTTCACCAGCGCAAGCGCGGCGAATTCGTTGAGCGTGCCTTCGGTTTCGGCGCGCAGATATTCGAGCGTGACGAGAGCGCGGCCGTCATTGCTTTCCCACTGACCGACGCCGGAATAGGCAGTCCGGTCGCGGGTGAGGTCCGTGGTGCGGACACCAGCGCCCTTGGGCACGACGACCGAGCCCGGCGGCGGGAAGTTCGATTCGTTGAAGTTGGGATCGCCGAAATAACCGCCCGATCCGACGTTGACGACGCGCAGGCAGGGGGCGTCGAGCGTGTCGGCGCGATAGCAGGGATCGGTCAGCTGCGAGGCGTCGGTGCGCGTGACCAGTTCCTGCTGCGCATATCCGAACTGGAGGCCGAACGTGCCCATACCGGTTTCGAACGTGTTCGAAATCAGGCCGGAGAAACCGGGCGACCATTCCTCGGCGAGATCGCCGTAATTGACTTCGACCGTACCGGCGAGATTGAGGCCCGGATTGTCGAGCGGCTTGCGCGTGACGAGATTGACGATCCCGGAGATGCTCCCCTCGATCATGTCGGCGCTGACGTTCTTATAGACCTCGACGCGGCCGAGCAGTTCGGGCGACACGTCGTTGAACGACAGCGTGCGGCCGCCATTGGCGGAGAACACGTCGCGCCCGTTCAAAGTCGAGAGGACGTAGGGAAGGCCGCGGATGATGACGTTGGAGCCTTCGACCGAGAAGCGGTCAGGATCGTCGCGCTGTTCGAAGCGCGAGATGTTGACACCCGGGACACGCTGCAGCGCTTCGGCAACCGAACGGTCGGCCAGCGCGCCGATATCTTCGGCAGTGATCACATCGACGACGGTGTCGGCGTTTTCCTTGTAATCCTGCGCCGATTCGAGCGACTGGCGATAGCCGCTGACGATGATGATGTTTTCCGGATCGAGACCTTCGTCGATCCCCGCTTCGTTCTCGCGTGCTTCTTCCTCGGCAGGATCGGCATCCTGCGCATAAGCGGGCGATGCGGTCAGCGCACCGATGGCGAGCCCCGATGCGGTGGTAAGAGCAATCAGGCGCCGGGAAAGCGTAGTTCCGGCCTGGGGTGCGATGCGCAGCATATGTCCTCCTCCCATGATCGGGCCTCACTGTGCACCGATCTTTCAAGAATGTGACCGATACGCGCCATTGTTAGCGTTCACAAGACGTGTAAATGAACGTTCTCAATCTGCGTTGCATTTGCGCATCACCGGCTTCCGTATGCCGAAAAATCGGTTACAGTCGGGGTATGGGAATGGGATCGGACACGGGAAAAGCGATAGAGCGGATCGTCATCGTCGGCGGGGGCACCGCCGGCTGGATGGCGGCGGCGGCCCTGTCGCGTATCTCGGGTAAAGAGGGGGCAGGCAAAGGCGGCAGGAAGAGCCCGGTCGCGATCGAGCTCGTCGAATCGGAAGCGATCGGCACCGTCGGCGTCGGTGAAGCGACGATCCCGCCCTTCGTCGATTTCAACACGCTGCTCGATATCGACGAGCGCGAGATGCTGTCCGCCGTCCAGGGCACTTTCAAGCTCGGCATCCAGTTCGTGAACTGGGGCAATCTGGGCGACAGCTACATCCACCCCTTCGGCAATTACGGATACGAGGTGGACGGCGTGTCCTTCCACCATTTGTGGCATCGCAACCGCATGCGCGGGGACAAGCGGCCGATCCAGGTATTCAACCTCGAAACGATGGCCGCCCATTTCGGCAAGTTCGCGCGCACCGAAGACTATAAGCGCGACGACATGCCGCCGATGAATTACGCCTATCACATCGATGCGGGCGCCTATGCGCGCTTCCTGCGTGCCTATGCCGAAAAGCGCGGAGTGACCCGGCGCGAGGGGCGCGTGGCCGAGGTGCGGCGCGACGGGGAAAGCGGCGATGTCGCGGCTCTGGTGCTGGAAGACGGCAGCACGATCGCAGGCGACCTGTTCGTGGATTGCAGCGGGTTTCGCGGGCTCCTGATCGAACAGGCGCTGGAGACCGGGTACGAGGAATGGACGCATTGGCTGCCCTGCGACCGGGCGGTGGCCTTGCCGTGCAAGCGCGACGACGGATCGCCCCCGCCGCCCTTCACCCGCGCCACCGCACATCGGGCGGGCTGGCAATGGCAGGTGCCCTTGCAGCATCGCAACGGCAACGGCCATGTCTATGCGAGCGCGCATATGGAAGATGCCGAGGCGCACGATATCCTTGTCGCCAACATGGCGGGCAAGCCGACCGCCGATCCCAATTTCCTGCGCTTCGTCACCGGGCGCCGCCGCAAGTTCTGGAACCACAACGTCGTGGCGCTGGGCCTGGCGGCAGGCTTCATGGAGCCGCTCGAATCGACCTCGATCCACCTGATAAACACCGGGATCAACAAGCTGGTCGCGCTGCTGTCGCTGGACGGCATCACCGAAACGCAGCGCAGCGCCTTCAACCGGCTGACCAACAAGGAATACGAACGGATCCGGGATTTCCTCATCCTGCATTATCACGCCACCGCGCGCGACGATTCCGAATTCTGGAATTACTGCCGCACGATGAGCGTGCCGGACAGCCTGACAGAGAAGATGGAGCTGTTCCGCGCCAACGGCCAGATCTTCCGCGAGGACGATGAATTGTTCACCGAAACCAGCTGGGCGGCGGTGATGATGGGGCAGGGCATCGCGATGGGCGGCCATAATGTGATGGCGCACGGCATCGCCGATCAGGGCGTGGCGAAGGAGGTCGACGGAATCGAACAATCGATCCGCTTCCTCGTCGAGCATATGCCCGGCCATGGCGAATATCTGCAACGCTATTGCCCGGCGCCGCCCGCGTGACGCCCGTTACGGCGATGCTGCCAGCGCGCGATTGCGATGGACTTGCCGGCAAGGTCGCAATACCGCCAATGAAACCGGTTACGCAGGCGTAGAACCTGCGGGATATCAGAAGAGGAAACAGACGATGGCACTTGCCCCCGACATCGCGTCGAGCACCGACCCCACTCCGATCGATACCGACACGCCGCCTGTCGAGGCGCCGGGCCTGCAATATTTCGTCTTCGGCCTGTTCTTCATCTTCGGCGGGATCACCTCGCTCAACGATGTGATCATTCCCAAGCTGAAGGAGCTGTTCACGCTCAACTACACCCAGGCGATGCTGGTGCAGTTCTGCTTCTTCACCGCCTATCTCCTGATCGGCATTCCGGGGGCCAAGCTGGTCAAGCGGCTGGGCTATATGCGCGGTGCGGTGGCGGGGCTCGTCACCATGATGGTGGGGTGTCTGATGTTCATTCCCGCCAGCCAGACCGCGACATACTGGGTGTTTCTGCTGGCGCTGTTCGTGCTCGCAAGCGGCGTGGTGATCGTGCAGGTGGTCGCCAATCCGCTGATCTCGCTGCTCGGCCCGCAAAAGACCGCGCATAGTCGCCTGACCTTCGCGCAGGCGTTCAATTCGCTGGGCACCACGATCTTCCCGCTCGTCGGCTCGGTGGTGATTCTCGGCAGCCTCGCCACCATCACCGCCGATCAATTGTCGGGCGCCGAACTCCAGGCCTACAGGCAGGCGGAGAGCGAGGCGATCTGGCAGGGCTATCTCGGCGTCGCGGTCCTGATCGGGCTCGTCGCGCTGGCCGTGTGGATGTTCCGCAACCGGCTGCAGGGCGAAAAGCACGAAGCGTCCTCGGGCCTTGCCGGTCTCGACCTTCTTAAGCGCAAGCGGTTCGGTTTCGGCGCGCTGTGCATATTCCTTTATGTTGGGGCAGAGGTCTCGATCGGATCGATCATCATCAACTATCTCGCTCTGGAGCGCGTCCTCGGCCAGCCCGAAAGCGTCATCGGCTGGATGATCGGCCTGTATTGGGGCGGCGCGATGGTGGGTCGGTTTATCGGATCGGCGGTCTTGCGGATGTTCTCGCCGGGCAAGATCCTCGCCTTCAATGCCGCGGGTGCGATCCTGCTGATCGTCATCAGCGCCCTCACCAGCGGCACCTTGGCCGGTTACACGCTGCTGGCGGTCGGCCTGATGAATTCGATCATGTTCCCGACCATCTTCTCGCTCGCCTGCGAGAAACTGGGGCCGCGCGCGGCGGACGGATCGGGGATCATCAACGTGGCGATCTTCGGCGGCGCGGTCGTGCCGCTGGCCTTCGGCGCGCTGGCGGATCTTTCGGGCAGCCTCGCCTTCGCGCTGATCCTTCCGGCGATCTGCTACGCGATCATCGCCAGCTTCGGCCTGTTCGCACGGCGACCTGCCTGATCGACACGGTATCCGGGCGGTTTCACGATAATTACCTCCCGCCCGGATCGCCCGATTACCGCACCTTAATCAATTGTCGGTAACGGCCGACATTATGCAAGACTGCACTCTGGCTAGAGCGGAAAAGATAGAGGCTGCCTGGGATGCGTTGACGCAGACCAATCTGTGCGCGCATTTCGCGCTCGACGGTACGATCGTCTGGGCGAACCGCCTCTTTCTCGACGCGATGGGGTATGAACTCGCGGAAATCGCCGGGCGGCACCACAGTCTGTTTTGCAACGAAGACTACGCGGCGTCCGAAGACTATCGTGCCTTCTGGCGAAACCTTGCCGATGGGAAACCCGATCAGGGGACGTATCGCCGCACGGCCAGGGATGGTTCGATCGTCCGCCTGCGCGCGAATTACAATCCGGTTCGCAGCTCCGATGGCACGGTGATCGGTGTGCTGAAAATCGCCACCGACATAACTGCAGAGACGCTTCGCCAGTCGCATTTCCAGGCCCTGTCGGATGCGGTGCGCCACTCGCATGCGGTCATCGAATTCGGTCTCGATGGGGAAATCCTCGAGGCCAATGCGATCTTCCTAGACCTGTTCGGATATCGCCGCGATCAGCTGATCGGGCGGCATCACCGGATGCTATGCACGGCGGGTCATTCGCAAAGCGAGGAATATCGCCGTTTCTGGGATCGGTTGAGGAATGGTGACCATGCTTCGGGGCGTTTCTGCCGCGTCGATCGCAGCGGTCGGGAGATCTGGATCCAGGCGACCTATAATCCGGTGATGGACCTGGAGGGCAAACCCGTCCGCGTCGTGAAGCTCGCCACCGATATCAAGCGCGAAGTCGAGCTGGAACGCGCGGTCCATTCGCAGCTCGCCGACAGCGAATCGCTGCGCGAAAAACTCGGGAACCGGAGCGCGGAGCTTGAACGGATGCTCGGCGAAATTCAGCGCATCGTCACGACAATCTCCGGCATCGCCACGCAGACGCAGATGCTGGCCCTGAACGCCACGATCGAAGCGGCGCGGGCGGGCGATCATGGCTTGGGATTCGCTGTCGTCGCGCGCGAGGTGAAGGAACTGGCGACTGCGTCGCGCCGCTCGACCGATCAGGCCGAACAGATGCTGAAGACCCGCGCCGCCTGAGACCCTTTACGGGTGCGGCGCGAGGCCGATTTCGACCCCGGTCTTGTCCGTCAGCGCGAACCTATCGACCAGATCGGCGCTGGCCCGATTGAGGCCGACCACCTGGACGCTGCGCCCGTTGCGCCGCATCCGTTCCACCACCTTGTCGAGCGCGCCGACCGCGCTGATGTCCCAGAAATGCGCTTTCGACACGTCGATCACCACATGGTCGGCGGGATCGTCCTGCGTGCTTTCCGGGCCAAGTGCCGCCTCGAACCGTTCCACGCTGGCGTAGAAGATCTGGCCCTTGGCGGTGTAGGTCGCGATATCGCCGTTCTCGTCGCTGGTACGGGTCCGCACCACCTCGAACAGGGTCATCACCTTCTGCGTGAAGAAGGCGCCCGACAACAGCACGCCTGCCGCCACGCCGAGGGCGAGATTGTGCGTCGCCACGACCACGCCGACCGTCGTCAGCATGACGATGCTCGACTGCCAGGGATGCTTGGCGAGGTTGGGAATCGAATTCCAGCTGAAGGTCCCGATCGAGACCATGATCATGATCGCCACCAAAGCGGGCATCGGCACCTGTCCGACGAGGCCGCCGAGCAGGAACAGCATGATGAGAAGCGAAAGGCCGGCGACGAAGGTCGACAGGCGCCCGCGCCCGCCGCTCGTCACGTTGATGACCGACTGGCCGATCATCGCGCAGCCGCCCATGCCGCCGAACAGGGCCGCGGCGATGTTGGCGACACCCTGGCCTGCGCTTTCGCGGCGCTTGTTCGATCCGGTGTGCGTCATGTCGTCCACGATCTGGGCGGTCAGCAGCGATTCGAGCAGGCCGACCGCCGCCATCGTCAGCGAATAGGGCGCGATGATCTGAAAGGTTTCCCAGGTCAGCGGCACATCGGGGAGGACGAAATAGGGCAGGCCTTCGGGCAGCTCGCCCATATCGGCCACCGTGTTGACCGGCGTGCCCAGCCAGATGGCGAGCGCAGTCAGCACCACGATCGCGACCAGCGGGCTGGGGATGGCGGTAGTGATGCGCGGGAAGAGGTAGATGATGGCGAGCGCGGCGGCGACCATGATCCAGGCTTCCATGCCGACGCCCGGATTGCCGGGGAGCAGCTGCGGCAATTGCGCCATGAAGATCAGGATCGCGAGCGCGTTGACGAAACCGGTGATGACGCTGCGACTGACGAACTGCATCAACAGGTCGAGCCTAAGCAGCGCGGCGATGCCCTGGAACACGCCCATCAGGATCGTCGCGGCGAAGAGATATTCCACCCCGTATTCGCGCACCAGCGGGATCACCACCACGGCCACTGCCGCGGTCGCCGCGCTGATCATGCCGGGCCGCCCGCCGGTAAACGCGATCACCATCGCGATCGCGACCGAAGCATAAAGTCCCACGCGCGGGTCGACGCCCGCAATGATCGAGAAGCCGATCGCTTCCGGGATCAAAGCGAGGGCGACGACGATCCCGGCAAGGATGTCGGCGCGGATGTTCGAAAGCCAGTCGCGCTTGATTGCGCTGGTGTTGAGCATGGTCTGTCCGTGGGTCTGGGCCGCGGCGAAATTGCGCGGCGAGAATGAGCGGCCCCTATGGCCGATGCTGCATTGCAACACAACCCGATGCGCGGCGGATGCGAAGCCGTTGCAACCCCGATGCATGCCGTTTGCCGATAATCGTCTGACCTTGGCAGATAGGTGCGGCCCCACGGTTGCTCTCGCGCGGCTGGCCGCTACGGTCCGTGCCCATGGACCAATGGGGAAGGGGTTTTCCAATCATGTATCGTACTATCCTGGCCGCAGGCGCCGCCGCCATCGCGCTCGCCGCCGCCGCACCGGCACCGGTTCTGGCGCAGGAAGCCACGCTGTCCGCGCCGGAAATAGCCTTCACCGAATGGACGCTCGACAACGGTCTGCGCGTCATCGCGCTGCCGGACGACAGCACGGGGCAGGTCACTACCTCGCTCTGGTACGAAGTCGGATCGAAGCACGATCCAGAAGGCCGCAGCGGCTTCGCCCACCTCTTCGAACATATTCTCAGCCGTAAGACCGAGAACATGTTCTACAACCAGATCTACGGGCTCACCGCCGATGTCGGCGGCACGCGCAACGCTTCGACCGGGGCCGATCGCACCAATTATTACGAGACCGTCCCGGCGGCCTATCTCGAAACCATGCTGTGGACGCACCGCGAACGCATGTTCAAGCCGGTGGTCGATCAGGAAGTGTTCGACCGCGAGCGCGACGTGGTGAAGGAGGAATTGCGCCAGCGCGTGCTCGCGCCGCCCTATGGCCGCTTCCAGCGCTTCGTGATCGCGGAAAACGCTTATGACGTCCTGCCCCAGCGGCGTCCGGGGATCGGTTCGATCGAGGATCTCGACAGCGCCACGCTCGACGATGCGCGCGCCTTCCATCAGGCCTATTACGGGCCGGACACCGCGACGCTGATCGTGGCTGGCAATTTCGACATGAACTACCTGCGCGCGCTGGTGGACGAATACTTCGTAGACATTCCGCGCCGGGCCGATCCGGTCGATCTGACGATTTCGGCGCGCGAGCCCCAGCGCACCCAGCCGCGCAGCTTCGTCGCCACCGCGCCCAACGTACCCCTGCCGGTGGCGGGCACCTTGTGGAAGGCGCCCGGCTCGGGCGAGGCGGACAGCGCCGCGCTCGACGTTCTAGCCGCCGTGATGGCGCGCGGACAGAACAGCCGCCTTTACGATGCACTGGTGCGCAGCGGCCAGGCGGTCGATGCGTCCTTCTTCTATTCCGAAAGCGAGGAGGGCGGCTTTCTCGCCAGCTTTGCGATCACCAATCCGCAGGCCGACGTCGACGCGGTGGAAGCGTCGCTGGAAGCCGAACTCGATCGCGTCCGTTCCGAACCGATCACCGCCGCCGAACTGGCCGAAGCGAAGAGCGAGCTGTTCTCCGATTCGCTGCGCCGCCGCGAAACCGCGCGTGGTCGGGCGTTCGAACTTGGCGAAGCGCTGGTATCGACCGGCAATCCCCGCGCCGCCGATGCGCGGTTGGAGGCGATCGGGCGCGTCACCGTAGAAGATGTCCAGCGCGTGGCGGCGAAGTGGCTCGACCCGCAGGCGCGCGTCGACATGCGCTATGTTGCGGGCGAGGAGAATCCGGCGGCCTATGCCAACCCGGTGCCGATGCCGACCTTCCGCAGCCTGCCCGCCGCGACGGGCGAGCCGCTGTCGGTCCTCCCCGAAGGCCAGCGGCAGGATCCTCCCGGCCCCGGAATGGTGCCGAGCGTGGAGCGCCCCGCGATTGTCGAGCGCGATCTGGCGAACGGCGTCTCTATCGTCGCGGCGCAGACGGGCGATGTGCCGATCGCGACGATGACGGTGCTCGTCCCCGGAGGATCGATCAGCGATCCGCGCATGAAAGCGGGCCTTGCCAATATGGCGGCCAGCATCGCCGATCAGGGCACGGCGGAGATGAGCGCGCAGGAAATCGCGCAGAAGCTCGAATCGCTGGGCGCCAGCTTCGGCGCGACGGCGGGGGCGGAAGGTTCGTTCTTCAGCCTGACCGCGCCGGTCGCCAATATGGCGGAGGCGGGCGAGGTGCTTGCCGCAGTGATCAAGGGCGCGACCTATCCCGAGGATGCGTTCGAACGCGAACGCAAGCGGGCGATCGATGGGCTGGCGGTCAGTCTGAAGGATCCGGGCGCGCTCGCCAGCATGGTCGCGCGGCCCGTCCTCTATGGCGATGCACCGTACGGGACGCTGCCGGGCGGGACGCAGGCAAGCCTCGCTTCGCTGACGCGCGAGGATCTGGTCCGGCACCGCGAGACCTATTGGCATCCCGCCCGCACCAAGGTGATCGTCAGCGGTGGGATCGCGCCGGAGCAGGCTGTCGCTCTCACCAACGCGCTGTTCGGGGACTGGCAGGTGGCCAGCGCGCCGCCGGCCGAAATCGCTGAGCCGACCGGCGCGGGCGAGCCCGTCCGCACGATCGTGATCGACATGCCCGATGCGGGGCAGGCGGCGGTCTATGCCGGGATGCGCGCGCCCTCGCGCACCGATAGCGACTATTACGCTCTCGAAATCGCGAATGCGATTCTGGGCGGCGGATCGAGCGGGCGCCTCTTCGAAGAGGTCCGGACCAAGCGTTCGATCAGCTATGGCGCGGGCAGCGGGCTCATCACCGATCGGCTGGTGGCGTCTTCCCAGACTCAGAATTCGACCGCGGACGAGGTGGTGCAGGTCTTTCTCGACGAATTCGACCGGCTGGGTAACGAAGCGGTGGCCGACGATCTGTTGAATCGCCGTCGGCTCTATCTGGGCGGCAATTATGCGCGCAGCCTGGAAACGTCGGGCGGGTTCAACGCTATCGTCGCCAATCTGATGCTGGACGGCCTCGAGCCTGCCGAAGCGGCGCGCTATGCCGAACGCCTGCAGGCGGTGTCGCCGGAAGCGGCGGCCAAGGCGGCGGGCGATTATATCACCGCCGATGGCGCGACCATTATCGTGGTCGGGAATGCGAGCGAATTTCTCGACGATCTGCGCGCGATCCGGCCCGATGTCGAAGTGATCCCGGCGGCCTCGCTCGACCTGTCGAGCGCGGATCTGGGACTGGAGTGATACTTTAGGAAGGGGAGGGGGCCTTAGGCCTCCTCCTGCTCCACCGCCTGGCGCGCCCACATCTCGGCATAGAGGCCATCCGCGCGCAGAAGCTCGGAATGGGTGCCGCGCTCGGCGAGGCGCCCGTGCTCCAGCACCAGGATCGCATCGGCATCGGCAATGGTCGACAGGCGGTGCGCGATCGCCAGCGTGGTGCGGTGTTCCGACACGCGGTCGAGCGTCGCCAGAATGCCCTGCTCGGTCCGCGAATCGAGCGCGCTCGTCGCTTCGTCCAAGAGAAGGATCGGCGGATCCTTCAGGAGCGTGCGTGCGATGGCGACGCGCTGCTTCTCGCCGCCCGACAGTTTCAAGCCGCGTTCGCCCACTTCGGTACCAAATCCTTCGGGGAGGGATTGGATGAAGGGCAGGATCGCCGCATCGCGTGCTGCCCGCTCCACCTCCTCGGCGCTCGCGCCTTCGCGACCATAGGCGATGTTGTAGCCCACCGTGTCGTTGAACAGGACACTGTCCTGCGGGACGATGCCGATCGCGGCGCGCAGGCTCTTCTGCCGGACCTCGGAAATATCCTGCCCGTCGATCACGATGCGCCCGCTCCAGGGATCGTAGAAACGGAACAGGAGCCGCGCGATCGTGCTCTTGCCCGCGCCCGATGGCCCGACGATGGCGGTGTGGCTGCCTGCCGGAACCTCGAAACTGAGATCGTGGAGGATCGTGCGTTCCGGCTCGTAGCCGAAGCGGACATTCTCGAAAGCGAGCGTTGGGCGGCGCACTACCAGCGCGGGCGCGCCGGGTCTGTCCGCAACCTCGACTGCCGTGTCCATCAGATTGAACATCTGCGCCATGTCGACCATGCCCTGCCGGATCGTGCGATAAACAAAGCCGAGCAGATCGAGCGGGCGGAAGAGCTGCATCAGATAGGTGTTCACGAAAACGAGATCGCCTACCGTCAGATCGCCCCGGCTCCACCCCCACACGGTATAGGCCATCGCGCCCGCCATCAGCAGGTTCGTGATCAGCGCCTGCGCGATATTGAGCATGCCGAGCGAAGCGTCGGACTTGATCGCCGCTTCGGAATAGGCGCGGGCCGACTGGGCGTAGCGTTCTTCCTCGCGGTGTTCGGCACCGAAATATTTGACCGTCTCGTAATTAAGCAGCGAATCGACCGCGCGCGACAGGGCCGTGCCGTCGAGATCGTTCATCTCGCGCCGCAGATGCGTGCGCCATTCGGTGATCCGCTGCGTGACGACGATATAGGCGACCACTGTCAGCGCCGTCGCCGCCACGAGCCCCCAGCCGAAATTGAGATAGAAGATGACGCCCACGGCAACCAGTTCGATGATCGTCGGCGCGATGTTGAAGAGCAGGAAATAGAGCATGGAATCGATGCTCTTCGTCCCGCGCTCGATGATCTTGGTCACCTCGCCCGTGCGGCGTGACAGATGGAAGCGCAGCGACAGGCGGTGGAGACGGCGGAATACGTCTTCGGCCAGATGGCGGGTCGCTTCCTGCCCGACGCGCTCGAACACGATGTTCCTGAGATTGTCGAACGCTGTGCCGGCGAACCGTCCCAGCCCGTAAGCCAGCACCAGCGCCATGGCGAGCATCGCGGCCTCGCCCACCTCGCCAGTCATCGCATCGACCGCGCGCTTGTAGGCGAAGGGCAGCGCCAGCGTGACTGCCTTGGCGAGGAGAACCAACACGATCGCGATCACGATCCTGCGCCGCAGCCCCGCATTCTCGCGCGGCCAGAGATAGGGCAGGAACCGCTTGAGGACCGCCCAGCTTTCGGCGTCGATCGGTTTGGAATTCACGGCAGTATCAGGAGGCACGGACTACAAGATGGGAAGCCCGGGGGCATCCGGCAATGCACATCGCAGGAACGGACTGCCGATCGGTGGATTGCCAGCCGGACAGAGCCTTCTAAATTCGCCGCTTCGCAACGCTGGCGCATCGGGCTTGCAACGATGGCGAAACCCCAGAGCATTCATGCAGATAGAAATCATCGTCCTGGCGCATAATGAAGAGCGGCGCATCGCCGCCTGTCTAGCCAGCCTGCCATCGGAGGATGCCAGTGTCGGCGTAACGGTGGTCGTTAACGGCAGCAGCGACCGGACCGCCGATATCGTGCGCGATCATGGGACTCGCGGCGTCCGGCTGGTCGAATACCAACAGGGGGGCAAGGCGCGCAGCTGGAATCGCTTCGTTCTCGACGAGGCGCCCGAAGCCGATGTCTACGTCTGCGTCGATGGGGACGCGGTGCTGGCGCCTGGGTCGGTCGGAGCGCTCGGCCAGTGTCTGGAGCGCAATCCCGAAGCCAACGCCGCCGCCGCACTACCGCTCAATGGCAGGAGCAAGGCGTTCTATCAGCGCTCGATGCAAGTCTCTCAGGGTCTGTTCGGCGATTGCTACGCCTTGAGCGGTGCCTTCGTGCGATCCCTGCGAGAAAGCGGCGTCCGCCTGCCGGACGATCTCATCGGCGATGACGGCCTCGTCAATGCGCTCGCCAATACCGATATCGGCGCGGATCGCGATTTCCGCCGCGGCGCTGTCATCCAGTGCCTGGGCGCAGGCTTTTATTGCGAGCCCAATCCGATCACGCCCGAAGGATTGCGAAGGCAGGCCAAGCGCATGGACAATTACGCCCTGCGCTATTTCCAGAACCGGATCCTCAGCGACATCATGCGGAACGAAGGCGCGCGCATGATCCCGACGCGGCTGGCAAGCGTCTACAGTCTCTACCTCGATCGCCTGCGCCCGCGGCTCAACCCGATGTGGTTTGGATTCGATCGCCGGGCTTTGGCACGGATAAGGGCCGCCGCCTGATCAGTGCCAGGCTTTCATCGACCAGCGCGCGCCAGCCGAACCACATCACTGCGGCGTAGGTTGCCGCACCGGCCGTTGCGAAGGCGATCAGGCGGAGGAATGCGGGCCAGTCGGGCAGAATCATCCGCAAGCCCGTCACTGCGAGAGCCATGGCAAGGCATCCCACCGCCGCCGGAAAGATCGCCCGCAGGAATTGCATCGCGCCCACGCCCACGATGGGGAGGGTCATGACCAGCGTGGCGATCAGCAATGTCGGCGCTGCTACCCACCAGGCCTGAACCAGCCCGAACGGCCCGCTCGCGATCCCGACGAGGAAGCAGGCCGGGAAAACCACCGCTCCGATCAATCCGCTATAGACGGAGATGCGCGCATGGCCGGTCGCGTTGGTGGCGGGCGCGCACACGATCTGCAGCGCCATGGCGGGCATGACGACCGCAAGCCCTGCCACGATCGGTGCCATGGGCAGCCATTTCTCGCCGAAGACGGTCCCGATCGCTTCGGGCGCGGTCAAGGCAAGCCCGATATAGATGGGGGCCGTGACCAGAGCGACGGCGCGCAGCGTGCGCACGAAATAATCCCCCAGCGGTCGGCCCTGCTTGTGCATTTCCGCATAGACGGGAAAGGCCACGTCGTTGAGCGGGGGCAGGAAACGCCCGGTCACGATCAGGGTGAGGAACAGGGCTTCGGAGTAGAGGCCCAGATCGTAGGGCTCGAAGACGCGACCTGCGATGAAGATGTCGCTCTGGCTCTGGACGATCCACAACAGCTGGACCACCGTCATCGCACCGCCATAGCTCACCATCGCACCCGCGCCGCGGAAATCGAACACTGGCCAGACCAGCAGGCGCGAGGTCGCGGTCAGCACTATGGCCCGCGCGGAAAAAGCGAGGATCGGCGCGTAGACCAACGCCCAGACACCGAAATCCATCCAGGCCAGCGTCAGCGCGCTGACCGCCCCGGTGACGGCGCCCGCCATATTGGCCACTCCCTGCGAGCGGAAGGCGATCTCGCGCGACAGCAGGGCGCTGGGCAAAGCGATGAAGGGCGTGGTCAGGAACAGGACCGCCTGGACGCGGAGCATGTCGGCCACGATCGGCTCGCCATAATAGTCTGCCGCGAGGGGGGCGATCAGGAACTGCGCCACCGCAAGCGTTCCGTTGAGAAGCAGGAGGAGCGCGAAGACCTGTCCGACCTTCCGGCGATCGATTTCCGCTTCCTGCACCAGCGAATTGGCAAAGCCCCACCCGTTCATGAAGGCGAGGGCGGCCAGCACCACCTGGCTCATCGCGAAAAGACCGTAATCGCTCGGTTCGAGCAGGCGCACCACCATAAGGGTGGAAACCCAGGTGATGACCTGCGCTGCGATCTGGCTGCCGTAACGCCAGGCCAGCGCATGGCGGACACGGCCACCGAAGCCGCCTGCATCGTCGTCCGTATATAGACTCCCGTGCGCGCGCGTAGGCGGCGGGCTGTCCGCTTCGTCTTGCGGCGACTGCGACCTGGGATCCGGACCATTCATGGACCTGAGGGGTAAAGCCGAATCGTTACCAAGGC
>NZ_JAGHQR010000002.1:0-575000 GCF_017744235.1 Erythrobacter sp. A6_0 | reverse complement strand
CGGTTCGATCCCGATAGGCTCCACCAAGCTTACACTTCTCCAGGATGAAACGAAAAGCTATCCGGTCTTTACCGGTAGCGGGCGGATCTGCCGCTCGCGTCTTTGACATTGTGAATGGGTTTTTAAATCGATGCCGTGGCGCATGGATTGTATCGAACGGTTTCGGCCGAGCGTGCGATCGATGCATCACAATCAAGATCAATCAAACGATTATCTGGCTGAGATAATTCCTCCGCATCTATAACAGCGCAGTCTTTATGCAGGGCTGTCGTTGATGGTGTGGATTCTCAAGCGTGAGGTAAGAGCATTTGGTGGATGCCTTGGCATGTGCAGGCGATGAAGGACGTGGCACGCTGCGATAAGCGTCGGGGAGTTGTGAGCAAACTTTGATCCGGCGATTTCCGAATGGGGAAACCCACCTTCACCATTTCTCTCATCATTCCTTCGGGGATGGCGAGTGAGGTGGATAAGGTATCACCGAACTGAATATATAGGTTTGGTGAAGCGAACCCGGGGAACTGAAACATCTCAGTACCCGGAGGAAAAGACATCAACAGAGATTCCCGTAGTAGTGGCGAGCGAACCGGGACCAGGCCAGTGCTTCTTCGTCAGTTAACCGAACACTTTGGAAAGAGTGGCCATAGCGGGTGACAGCCCCGTAGGTGAAAACGACCGAAGAAGACTCGAGTAGGGCGGGACACGTGAAATCCTGTCTGAACATGGGGGGACCACCCTCCAAGCCTAAATACTCGCACATGACCGATAGCGAACACAGTACCGTGAGGGAAAGGTGAAAAGCACCCCGATTAGGGGAGTGAAACAGTACCTGAAACCGAATGCTTACAAGCAGTTGGAGCTCCATAGGGAGTGACAGCGTACCTCTTGCATAATGGGTCAGTGACTTAATCTACCATGCAAGCTTAAGCCGTTAGGTGTAGGCGCAGCGAAAGCGAGTCTGAATAGGGCGACTGAGTATGATGGATTAGACCCGAACCCCGGCGATCTAGGCATGGCCAGGTTGAAGGTGCGGTAACACGCACTGGAGGACCGAACCGGTGAATGTTGAAAAATTCTCGGATGAGCTGTGTTTAGGGGTGAAAGGCCAATCAAGCCGGGAAATAGCTGGTTCTCCGCGAAATCTATTGAGGTAGAGCGTCAGATGTATGCCGATGGGGGTAGAGCACTGGATGGGCTAGGGCTGCGCGAGCGGTACCAAACCTAACCAAACTCCGAATACCATCGAGTCTTGTCTGGCAGACAGACGGCGGGTGCTAAGGTCCGTCGTCAAAAGGGAAACAGCCCTAACCTACAGCTAAGGTCCCCAAGTCATATCTAAGTGGGAAAGCATGTGGGAATCCCAAAACAACCAGGAGGTTGGCTTAGAAGCAGCCATCCTTTAAAGAAAGCGTAACAGCTCACTGGTCTAAATAAGGGTTCCTGCGGCGAAGATGTAACGGGGCTAAAGATATGCACCGAAGCTTAGGGTTCAGAATTTATTCTGAGCGGTAGCGGAGCGTTCCGTAAGCGAGTGAAGGCGAAGGGTAACCGACGCTGGACGTATCGGAAGTGCGAATGCTGACATGAGTAGCGACAAAGAGGGTGAGATGCCCTCTCGCCGAAAGACCAAGGGTTCCTGCGCAACGCTAATCGGCGCAGGGTGAGCCGGCCCCTAAGACGAGCCCGAAGGGGGTAGTCGATGGGAACCACGTTAATATTCGTGGGCCTGAAGATGTGTGACGGATCGTGGACGTTGTTTTCTCTTATTGGATTGAGAAGGCAGCCAAGCGGTTCCAGGAAATAGCCTCTTCATATAGACCGTACCCGAAACCGACACAGGTGGTCAGGTAGAGTATACCAAGGCGCTTGAGAGAAGTATCCTGAAGGAACTCGGCAAATTGCCTCCGTACCTTCGGAAGAAGGAGGCCCCATCTATGCGCAAGCACTGGTGGGGGGCACAGGCCAGGGGGTAGCGACTGTTTATCAAAAACACAGGACTCTGCTAAGTCGGCTTCAAGACGACGTATAGGGTCTGACGCCTGCCCGGTGCTCGAAGGTTAAGAGGAGGAGTGCAAGCTCCGAATTGAAGCCCGAGTAAACGGCGGCCGTAACTATAACGGTCCTAAGGTAGCGAAATTCCTTGTCGGGTAAGTTCCGACCTGCACGAATGGCGTAACGACTTCCCCACTGTCTCCAGGATATGCTCAGCGAAATTGAATTCTCCGTGAAGATGCGGAGTACCCGCGGTTAGACGGAAAGACCCCGTGCACCTTTACTGCAGCTTCAGAGTGGCATTAGGAAAGAGTTGTGTAGCATAGGTGGGAGGCTTTGAAACTTGGGCGCCAGTCCGAGTGGAGCCATAGGTGAAATACCACCCTGCTGTTTTCTGATGTCTAACCAACTACCGTTATCCGGTAGTGGGACCCTCTGTGGCGGGTAGTTTGACTGGGGCGGTCGCCTCCTAAAGAGTAACGGAGGCGCGCGATGGTAGGCTCAGGCCGGTTGGAAACCGGCTGCGAGAGTGCAATGGCATAAGCCTGCCTGACTGCGAGACCGACAGGTCGAGCAGAGACGAAAGTCGGTCATAGTGATCCGGTGGTCCCTCGTGGAAGGGCCATCGCTCAACGGATAAAAGGTACGCCGGGGATAACAGGCTGATGATTCCCAAGAGCTCATATCGACGGAATCGTTTGGCACCTCGATGTCGGCTCATCACATCCTGGGGCTGGAGCAGGTCCCAAGGGTTTGGCTGTTCGCCAATTAAAGTGGTACGTGAGCTGGGTTCAGAACGTCGCGAGACAGTTTGGTCCCTATCTGCCGTGGGCGTCGATTGTTGAAAGGAGTTGCCCCTAGTACGAGAGGACCGGGGTGAACGTACCTCTGGTGTACCTGTCATCCTGCCAAGGGTGCCGCAGGGTAGCTATGTACGGACGGGATAACCGCTGAAAGCATCTAAGCGGGAAGCCTCCCTTAAGATAAGCAATCTTCGAACCGTCATAGACCATGACGTTGATAGGCCGGGTGTGGAAGCGCAGTAATGCGTGTAGCTAACCGGTCCTAATAGTTCTTTTCGCGCTTGTAGGATCCCACCATCAACGACAGTCCTGTTCGGATTGTCTGCGGTGAGGAGGAACTCCCAGCACGATAATCGCCCGACTAGCTCAACAAGCATCGATTTAAGCCCCAACCACCTGCTTTATTGCTTCGTGGTCCTAGCGCCTGTGACCCACCCGATCCCATCTCGAACTCGGCCGTGAAACCAGGCAGCGCCGATGGTACTAGTGCCTAAGCACTGGGAGAGTAGGTCGCCGCGAGGCATTACAGCAGGTGGTTGACGGTCAAGCCCATTCACAGTTTCAAAAAGCCGCTGCCGGACGTGTCCGAGCGGCGGCTTTTTCGTCTCTATTGGCCATTTACGGTCTGGCGAGACGATACGGTGCCGCGGGGTGGAGCAGTCCGGTAGCTCGTCAGGCTCATAACCTGAAGGTCGTTGGTTCAAATCCAACCCCCGCAACCACCATCAATTCAATCGATTTTCAGCCTCGCTGTCTTCAGCGGGGCTTTTTCGCGTTCTGGAACGGGGAAATCGCTTCGCAGAACCTACATGGACCTATGGCTGCCCGGCTCAGTGTCGCGACAATGGCTCTAAGGCGGGGACGGCTAAGGGCATTCTTGCTCAGACGCTCGACATTTCGTGAAGCCGTGCGTCAGAGCGGAGATGCTGGAAAGTCCGCAACTTTGCTGATTGGAAATTCGCCAATTAGCTGAAAACCTTCGCACGGCCGTTGGGCCTGTTCCAGCGCCCGCCAATCTCATACTCTTCGATGGCCCTAGCGCGACGGCCTTCGACACCCTTTGCGTCTCCCTGCCTCTTCTTCCACGCGCCGAGAGGGCGGATAAGCGACCAATCTCCGGTGGCATTTAAAAGAGAAAGCCACGCATCAAAGCGCCGCGAGCGTTTTCGCAATCAAGGATAGTTCGCTTCGATCGAATCCCGCTTTACCGATTTCAAAGTCGGGAGCATGGACGAATCCATGTTCGCAGTACGCGATCCGATCCGGCTTATTCCCGTGCTTTTTCTGGGCCTGATACTCGTCGGGACCGTGGTACTAAGCCTGCCGATCGCCACAACAGACGGTTCAACCGCACCCCTGCTTACGGCTTTTTTCACGTCTACCTCAGCAGTGGCAGTCACTGGCCTCATCGTCGTCGATACGCCGGTCTTTTGGTCCCCCTTCGGTCAGGCGACGATCATGGTGCTGTTCCAGATCGGCGGGTTCGGCATCATGACTGCGGCGACGCTTCTGGGCCTGATGGCGGGGCGCGGCTTCGGATTGCGTGACCGGATGGCGACGCAGGTGGAGCGCAATCGGCTCGATACGGGCGATGCGGCTTCGGTGCTCAAGCTGGTCTTCGCAATCACCATAGCGGTCGAGGCGATCGTCGCAGTGGTTCTCGCGCTACGGTTTGCTCTGAGATACGGTATGCCCTTCGGTGAGGCCGCCTGGCACGGCCTGTTCCATTCGATAAGCGCCTTCAACAATGCCGGATTTTCGAGTTTTTCCGACAGCGTGATGGGATTTCAGAACGATCCGATGATCTTGGGTCCGATCATGCTGTCGGTCATCCTGACGGCACTCGGCTTCCCTGTGATGCAGGACATCCGGCGTCATCATCTACGCTGGCGGCGCTGGTCTCTGCATACCAAGATCACTGTGACGGGGACGGTGGCCTTGCTGGTGTCCGGCTTCCTCGCGATCCTCGCGATGGAGTGGAACAATCCCGCCACTTTGGGACCGATGGGCGTCGGCGCGAAGGTGCTGAACGCCGCCTTCCATTCCGTCATGCCGCGCACCGCCGGATTCAACAGCCTCGATGTCGGCGGCTTGCACGACGAGACGCTCATGACGAATTTCTTCCTGATGTTCGTCGGCGGGGGTAGTGCAGGCACAGCTGGCGGTATCAAGGTCACCACTTTCCTGGTCCTCTTCGCGATCGTCCTGTCCGAGGTGCTTGGCCGCCGCGATGCCGGCCTGTTCCAGCGGCGTTTCGGCCGCGCGGTCGAGCGACAGGCCTTGTCGGTGACGGTATTGGCGGCGTCGCTGATATTCGTCGCGACGAGCTATATCGCCTCGATCTCTCCCCTGCCGCTCGACGATATCCTGTTCGAATGCATATCCGCTTTCAGCACGGTGGGCCTGTCGACCGGCATTACCGCAGACCTGCCGCCTACTGCGCTGCTGGTTCTGTGCGTCCTGATGTTCGTGGGGCGCGTGGGAACCATCACCGTTGCGACTGCGCTTGCCTTGGGCGGGCGCGAGCGCCCCTATCGCTATCCGGAGGAGAATCCGATTGTCGGCTAGACATCGAAAGCCCGTGCTGGTCGTCGGCCTGGGACGCTTCGGCGGTGCCGTGGCGCAAACGCTGGAGCGGATGGGCCACGAGGTTCTGGGCGCGGACACCGATGCGCGCCTGGTTCACGAATTTGCAGGCGAGCTTACCAAGACGGTGGAAGCGGATTGCACCGACAAGACCACTCTCGATCGCCTGGGTGTCGCCGGTTTCGAAGCGGCTGTCGTCGCGATCGGGACCGATATCGAAGCCAGCGTGCTGGCCGTGCTCGCTCTTTCCGACCTTGGCCTCACCAATATCTGGGCCAAGGCGACCAATGACAAACACGCGCGCATTCTGGAAAGGATCGGCGCCAGCCACGTCGTCTTCCCCGAACAGCGTATGGGCGAACGCGTCGCCCATCTGCTCAACGAAAGGCTGCTCGATTTCATCGCTTTCGGAGATGAATTCGCGATCGCCCGCCTGAAAGCGCCGGAACCGATCGTCGGACTTCCGCTCGTCACCAGCGAATGCCGCAAGAAGTTCGATGTGACCGTGGTGGGTGTGAAGCGGGAAGGCGAGAACTTCATCCACGCCGTGCCAGACACCATCATCTTTCCGGACGACGAATTGGTCGTCTCCGGCCGGATCGCGGATATCGAGCGCTTCTCGGCGGCTTGATCCGTCAGCCTGCCGGTCGGCAGTCAGTCCTTTGCCTAGCCAGCTGAGCGCAATGCCGGAACGATTTCGCCCACGTGGGGGAGGGTGCCGATCTGGGGTTGCGCGAAGAGATAGCCCTGCACATAACGCACGCCGATATCTTCCAGAACGCGCAGTTCGTCCTGCGTTTCGATCCCTTCGGCCACCAGAAGCAATCCCATTTCACGGGACAGGTCCACCAGGCTTTTGACGATCTGGCGCCGCGCGAGGCAAGTGTCGAGGTCCCGGATCAAATCCATATCGAGCTTGATGGCGTCGGTCTGCAAATTGGCCAGGAGGCCGAGGCCCGCATGCCCCGAACCAAAATCGTCAATGGCGGTCGTGAATCCAAGCGCCTGATAAGCTCTGACGATGCTGCGCACATGGTCGGTGTCCAACCGCTCGTTTTCGGTGAATTCGAAGATGAGCCGATTGGTCGGAAGGCCCGTTTCGAGCGCCGTTTCCATCGTCAGCTTGATGCAGGCAAGGGGCGAGTAGACGGCGTTGGGCATGAAGTTGATGGAAAGCTTGGCCTCCGTATCCAACAGACCGGCAGCCACCGCTTCCCTGATCGCGTTGACCCGACAGGCCTGATCGAACGCATACCGATTGTCTTCGGTCACGCGCCCCAGGATTTCACCTGCGCTTTCTCCATTCGTCCCTCGAACGAGCGCCTCGAAGGCGTAGGGACGGCCCGTGGTCAGATCGACGATCGGTTGGAAAGCCGTTCGGATGTCGAAGCCGAGGCTTTCGCCATTCCGGCATCCGCTGCATTTCATAACCATAAAGAGCCCTTTTGAAACAGACGCTATTTGGCTCCGTAATGGCTAATTAAGCATGAACTCGCGGATGAATTTCGCCTCTTTTTTGGCAGGTTCGCTTGCTTCTCGGATCGAATGCAAAAAATTTTCTACTTGGGAGTGCGAAATCGAAAGAAGCGAAAAGATCGGCGATTTATTTCGAGCATGAATCGCCGATGGCATAGGCACGGCAGAAGACGTCCACGGCGCCATCGATCCGTTCCGTGTCGCGCTGCTCATCGCGGGCCATACCGAAGCGACGTTCGAGATCACCCATCCCCTTGCACATCGCGGCGAATTGTTCGGCCGCGAGTTCGGGATCGTCGACGGAAATATCGCCCGCTTGGGTGAGGGATGTCAGCAATGCTGCGAATGCTTCCTTCATCCGATGCGGTCCTGCCGCAAGGAACGTTGCACCGACCGCCGGGTCGAGTTCGGTTTCCGCCGCGATACGGCGCTCGAACTGAACCATCTCCGGGCGCGAGAGGAATGTGACCATCGCTTTCCCGATCTCGGTCAGGCGTTCGCGCAGAGTGCCGTTCGGAACTGACGGCACGGTGAAATATCCCCGGATCCGTTCGCATTCCTGTTCGACAGCCGCAGTGAACAGGCCGCGCTTGTCACCGAACTGGTTATAGACGGTGACTTTGGAAACATCGGCTACGGCCGCGACCTGCTCTATCGAGGTCGCCGCGTAGCCACGGTCGAAAAAGCTGGCGACTGCCGCATCGACGATGGCCTTTCGCTTCGTCTCGCTGGCAGGCCTGCCGGCTCTGACTGGCATCGATCCTGTTTCGTCACTTGCCAATCTGAACGGCTCCGCTCACCTGAACGCAATCGTTCATTAATGAGCTATGCGACCGGTCTTGGCAAGAGAGGCGACGGAGCGTTTGTATGAACTGGATCGCGATCCGCATGCTCACCGGCGACGCGCAGAAGTTCTACGGCCTGCTGTTCGGCATCGCCTTTTCCACTCTTCTCATCACCCAGCAGCTTACCATCTTCGTGAATCTCCTCGAACGCGGGTCGAGCGGGGTCTACAATGTGTCGAGCGCCGATGTCTGGGTGATGGACCCCGTCAGCAGGACGACCGAGGTCGCCTATCCGATGCCTTCGACCGCGCTCGATAAAGTGCGCGGCGTGCCCGGCGTGGCATGGGCGGTGCCGCATATCCGCGCGTCGGCTTCGGTGCGGACCGGAAGCGGCGAATTGGAGGGTGTGACGGTGGTGGGCGTCGATGATGCCACGCTGATCGGCCTGCCGAAAAACATGGTCGAAGGAACCCCGGAGGTTCTGTCGCAACCCGATAGCGTGATCATCGACGATGTCGGCGCGACGCGCATGTTCCCCGACCAAAGCCCGATCGGCCAGCGTCTGGAGCTTAACGACCAGCGCGCCGTGATCCGTGGAATTGTCGACGCAATTCCGAGCTTCACCAGCCAGGTTACGCTCTATACCAAATACAGCCGCGCGCTGAATTACGTGCCGGGCACGCGCAACCGCCTGTCCTTCGTACTGGTCGGCAAGGCGCAGGACGTGTCGCCGGAAGATCTGGTCGAGCGGATCGAAAGCCAGACCGGCCTTCGCGCCCGCACCCGTGACGAGTTCGCGCGCGACGGAGTCGATTTTATCATCGAGAACACGGGCATTCCGCCCAATTTCTGAATCACCGTGGCGCTCGGCTTCATCGTCGGCGTGGCGATCGTCGGGCTGACCTTCAGCCTCTTCATCCGCGACAACATCAAGCAGTTCGGTGCCCTGAAGGCCATCGGCGTGACCAATGGCACAATCCGGCACATGGTCGCGGTACAGGCGGGGGTGGTCGGATTTGTCGGATATGGACTAGGTGTCGTGGGAACGGTGCTGTTCATTTTCGGCTTTTCCGGTGAGCCGACCTTCAAGGGGTTTTATATCCCCTGGCAGGTTCCGCTGATCAGCCTGTTCGCCATCATCGTGATTATCGCGCTGACGGGCTGGCTTGCCCTGCGCAGCGTCATGAAGACCGAACCTGCGGCGGTGTTCCGGTGAGCGCGGGGGGCGATCGTCAGGCCGCCATATCGGTGCGCGACGTGGCCCGCGATTTCCTCGCCGGTCAGCAGACCATCCGCGTCCTTCACGGCATCGATTTCGACGTCGCGCCGGGCGAGCTGACCTATCTGGTCGGCGAGAGCGGGTCGGGCAAGACGACGCTGATTCCGATCATGTGCGGCATCCTGTGGCCGACCGAGGGCAGCGTAGAGGTGTTCGGCACTCCGATCTATGGTCTGTCCGACGACGATCTGGTCCGCTTCCGACTGGAGAATATCGGTTTCATCTTCCAGCAGTACAATCTCATCCCCGCGATCGACGCGGCCAGCAATGCCGCTGTCCCTCTGATCGCGCGCGGTATGGACCGCCAAGAGGCCCGCGAGCGGGCGGTCGCGATGATGGAAAAGCTCAATATCGCCAGTCAGGCGGACAAGCTGCCGAACCAGCTTTCCGGCGGCCAGCAACAGCGCGTCGCCATCGCCCGCGCGCTCGTCCACGAACCGCGCCTCGTCGTCTGCGACGAGCCCACCGCCGCGCTCGACGCCACGTCCGGTCGGCGCGTGATGGACCTGTTGCGCGACGTAGCGCTGGCCGAAGACCGCGCCTGCATTATCGTCACACACGACAACCGTATCTTCGACCTCGCCGACCGCATTCTCGTGCTTGAGGACGGTCGTATCACGCATGACGGCCCATTCATGCCGGAGGATCACTGAGATGGCTCTGCTGCCTTCGAATATCAGCTTTTCGCGCCAGGTGCTGCCCATCGTGGCCGTGATCGGGCTGCTCGTGGCAGCTGCCTATATCGCTTTCGGCCTGCCCGATCGCGAGCTTGCCGAACCGACCGGGGAACCGCCCACCGCGCCCGCCACGCTCGCCAACGATGCGCGGGTCGCGGGTTCGGGCGTGGTCGAACCGTCGAGCGAACTCGTCCAGATCGGTACGGCGCTGGCCGGCCTCGTCGCCGATCTGCGCGTGCGCCCGGGCGATTTCGTCGAGAAGGGGCAGCCGCTCTTCGTGGTCGACACCCGCGCTCTGGAAGCGAGGGCGAGCGAGACCCGGACCGCGATTCAAGAGGCACGCGCGGCTATTGCAGAGGCGCAGGCGGCGATTGGCGAAGCGCGGACTGCCGAGGCGACCGCCGCTCGCCAGTTGCAGCTTTATCGCAACGTTTCCGATCCCGCTGCCGTCAGTCAGGCCGAAGTCATCCGGGCGGAAGGCGATGCCGCCGCCGCGCGCGAACGGCGAGGGCAGGCCCAGGCGCGTCTGTCCGCCGCTCGCGCACGCCTCGACAGCGCCCAGGCCCAGGCTTCCAGCGCGCGCACCGAGATCGGTAGGGCGACCGTACGCGCGCCGATCGCGGGTGAGATTCTTGCGGTCAATATCCGTCCGGGCGAATTTCTGTCCACCATGGGCGGGGGAGGGCAACCGTTCATCGAGATGGGAGAGACGCGCCCGCTGCATGTGCGGATCGACATCGACGAGGAGCAGGCCGCGCGCGCCGATCTTGGGGCTGATGCGACGGTCAATCCGCGCGGGGCATCCGATACGCGGGTGAAGGCGAGCTTCGTACGGGCCGAGCCATTGGTCGTGCCCAAACGCTCGCTTACCAATTCGGCTGCGGAACGCGTCGATGTGCGGGTGTTGCAGGTGATCTACGCCTTGCCGGACGATGCACGCGAAACGTTCCGCGTCGGCCAGCAGGTCGATGCCTGGATCCCGGCAAAGAGGTCCGCCCGGTGATCCGCGCCGTACCTCTGCTGGCCGCTGCGGCGCTCGCCGGATGCGTCGCCGGTCCACCGCCCGAAATCGCGACACCGGTCCCGGTTCTACCCGCGAGCTATCTTTACGCAACGCCTTCGGACGAGGCCGGATCGCTCGCGGCCCTGCTGCCAAAGGACGATCCCGCTTTCGACCGTCTTGCGGCACAGGCGCTGGCCGGATCGCCCACGCTTGGCGAAGCGCTGGCGCGGATCGAGCAGGCGCGCGGCGGAGCCGACCGCGCAGGCAGCGAGCGCTTGCCGAACATCGGCGCAAGCGTTTCGGTCACTGGGCAGCGGACCAACCCCGCGCAATTCGGTACGGATCTCCCACCGGGCGTCGAAATAGATAACGAGCGTGTCGGCTATGCCGCCAATCTGACCGCGCGCTGGGATCCGGACATTTTCGGCGCCTTGCGCGCGCAGGAGCTGGCTGCGCTGCTTCGTGTCGATGCCGCATCCGCCGGGGCGGCGGCAGTACGACAGGCCCTGATCGCCGAGATCGCGGCGAGAGTGATCGACTGGCGCACGCTTGCAGCGCGCCAGTCCGAGTTGGAAAGCGATCTTGCGGCAGTGGGCGAACTGGCCCGGCTCGCCGAAGTGCGCGAGCGCGCGGGGATCGCGCCCGGCTTCGACCGGGTGCGTGCGGAGAGCCAGGCCGCCGCCTCGCGCAGCCGTTTGCAAAGGCTCTCGGGCGAACGGGCGCGCGTTCTCGGCCGACTGGTGACGCTCACCGCGCAGGGTGGGGCGCAGGTGCGTGCGGCGCTGCAACAGGAAGGGCCTGCGGTACCGCTCCCGCCGGCTCCTCCGGCGCTTCCTTCCGAACTGCTCGCCAATCGGCCCGACGTCGTCCGCGCCGCCGCAGAGCTTTCCGCCGCCGACGCCGATCTCGCAGCGGTCGCCCGGACGCGCTTTCCGCGTTTCGATCTCAGTGCTGCAATCGGGCTGCTCGCATTCGGTGTCGGCGACCTGTTCGAGGCGGATTCCGTGATCGCATCGCTCGTAGCGTCGGTGGCCGCGAACTTGCTGGATTTCGGGCGGATCGAAGCCGAGATCGACACTGCCGTTGCGGCCAAACGCGCGGCATTCGAAGCGTATCGCGGCGCGGTATTTACAGCGCTCGGCGATGCGGAGGCGGCTTACGGTCTGGTGGAGGCCGCCGATGCCGAGGCCGCAGCGTCCATAGCCGAGCGCGATATCGCCCAGCGCGCAGCGGCCATCGCCAACACGCGTTTCGAAGCGGGCCTGGCTAACTTTCTCGCCGTCATCGAAGCGCGGCGGGCCGCCGATGCCAGTGGCGAGCGCGCCGCTGCGGCAATCGGTCGCGCGCGCCGGGCGCGCGTGCTGTTATGGCAGGCGCTCGGCGGATCTCGTTATGGCCCATGAACGTCTGCGCAGGGACGTCCGCGCAGGCTGGCGGCATCACGCGGCAGCGGCTCTCCTGCGCAGTATGACGCTCGCGCGCCAATAGCATCCGATGGCGATCGGCGTGAACGCCGCGATGACCAGCAGGGCGTAACGCAGCGATTGATCGCCGAAACGCGGCTCGAACAGGTCCGATATGACCCCGACCAGCGTCGGACCGATGCCGAGGCCGATCAGATTGATCACCAGCAGCGTGATCGCGGCCCAGACGGCGCGCATCCGAAGCGGGGCGAGCGTCTGGATCATCGCGAAGGTCGGCCCAAGATAGCAGGACTGGAACAGGACGGCGATGAAGTACACGCCCACGGCTATCCAGGCATTGTCGACCAGATAAAAGATAATCAGGAAGGGAAGCGCCAGCGTCTTGAGCCCTGCGATCATCAGGGGCTGCGCCTGCATCCCGTACTTATCGGCCAGTCGGTTCGCCAGCCAGCCGCTGCCCAATCCGCTCGCCACCCCGGCCACCGCCAGAAGCGGCGCCACGATATTGCCGACCTGCAGCGTGTTGAGGCCGAAGGAACGGATCAGATAGGCGGGCGTCCAGCCGGTCAGCGCGTATCCGATCATCGAGGTCAGGGTCACGCCGGCGACCAGCCAGACTGCCGCGCGGTCGGCGAAGATGGAGCGGAAGCCTTCACGGATCGAAGGCATTCGCGTTGCCTCTACCGCGCCCGGTTCGGCCTTTCGCATCGGCTCGGTGGCGAACAGCTTCACCACGATGGCGAGAACGACGCCCGGCAGGCCGATGGCGATGAAGGCGGTGCGCCAATCGAAGAAATAGGTGAGATTTCCGCCGAACATCTGCCCCGCGGCAGCGCCCAGCGTCACGCCGAGCGAATAGATCGAGAGCGCGAGCGCGCGCTTTTCCGCCGGGTACAGATCGGCGATGATCGAATGGCTGGGCGGGCTCGACCCCGCCTCGCCGATCCCGACCCCGATCCGCGCCAGCAGCAGATGGGTGAAATTCTGCGCCAGGCCGCACAGCGCGGTCATCCCGCTCCACACCGCCAGCGCGGCCGAGATGATGTTCACGCGGTTCACTCTGTCGGCGAGCGCCGCCACCGGAATACCGAGCGTGGCGTAGAAGATCGCGAAGGCGAGGCCGGAGAGGAGGCCCAGCTGCGTGTCGGACAGCAGCAGGTCGGCCTTGATGTCCTCCAGCAGGATGGCGAGGATCTGCCGGTCCATATAGCTGAAGAAATAGGTCGCGGTGAGGAGGAACAGAGTGACCTGCCGCGCGCGCGGACTGACCTCTTCTGCTACTCCAGCCGGTGTCGGTGCCGGAGCCGTGGTCGCCATGTGATTGTATCCCTTCCCTGCCGTAATCGCCCGCGACGGATCACTCCGCCTTCTGCAGCGCCGACTTATCGATTGTGTTTTTCCCGTTATGCGCCGTGTTCCTCAGACAGGGCCGACGCCGAGTTCTCGTGGTGCCAAGCCGCCCCGATTGCGCGTTCATCGGGAATTGCTGCGGACAAGGGCGGAATAGATCAGCGTCTTCAGCTGCCGCCGGATGGGATAGGTGGACGATGGGTAGAGCTGGGTCATGAACACCATCGTGATCCGCTCCACCGGATCGACGAAGAAGGCGGTCGAATAGACGCCGCCCCAATAAAATTCGCCGCGACTGGCGGGCATTAGCGTGCGGGCCGGATCGATGACGGTGGCGAATCCCAGGCCGAACCCGCTTCCTGCATTGCTGGCTTCGCTGAAGGCGCTTCGGCTGATCCGCGTGAGGTCGGCATCGTCCGGCAGATGGTTCGCCGTCATCAAATCCAGCGTTTTCGGCGCGACGATCCGGGCTCCCTCCAGCGTGCCCCGGTTCAGCAGCATCGTGCAGAAGCGGTGGTAATCGCCGATCGTCGAGATCAGCCCGCCGCCGCCGGAATGAAATTCGGCCGGTTCGAGCATGCGGCTCCGCTCCGCGCTGTCGATGACACGGGGCGCACCGCCGGGCGTATAGGCCCAGGCATCTCCCAGGCGATCGGCGCGGTCGATGGCGGCATCGAAACCGGTATCGGTCATTTCGAGCGGGGCGAAGATATGCCGCTCGAAATAGTCGCCCAGCTTCAGGCCCGAAAGCCGCTCCACCGCGACGCCCAGCACATCGGTCGATACGGAATAATTCCATCGTTCGCCGGGTGAGAATTCCAGCGGCAGTTTCGCGAGCGCGGTGATGTATTCGTCCGAATCCAGGCCCCGGCGCGGCATGTCGAGGCGGGCGTCGCGATAGGCGGCATCTATGCTGGTGCGGTTCTGGAAACCGTAGGTCAGCCCGCTCATATGCGTCAGCAGATCGACGAATCGCATCGGCTCGGCCCTCTGGCCCGGCGCGAAGGGGATCGACCCGCCGCCGCCGGCATAGACGCGCAAATCCGCGAATTCCGGCAATACGCGCGCGACCGGATCGTCGAGAGCGACCTTGCACTGTTCGACAAGCTGCATGAACGCGATTGACGTGACCGGCTTGGTCATGCTGGCGATGCGGAACAGCGCATCCTCGCGCATGGCGGTGCCTTCCGCACGCAGATGGCCGAACTGCGAAAAATGGACCGGATCGCCTTCGCGCGCGATCAGCAGCTGCGCATTGGGGAGGCGCCCCGTGTCGATATACTGCGCTGTGATGAAGTCGTCGATCCGCGCCAGACGCTCGGGATCGAAGCCGCGGCTTTCCGCATCCGCCAGTTTCATGCGCGCCCTCTCCCCTCGCGTTTTCGAAGGGGTAGGCCGCCTTCGCGTATCCGGCAACCGCACACTTGCTTTCGCGCCGCGTTCCGAACTCGTCCTGTCGCAAAATTACAGCTGACGGCGCTAACCCGATCATTTCTTAGGCTGAAATCAAGCGCTGTGGAATGGTCGAACCGCGTGCTACCGGATAGAGCCGAGACGAGGCGGAGAGAGATATGGCGAGTTTTATGGCACCTCACGGGTGGGCAGCCCCTGAAAATTGGCCGGCGATGAGCCGCGCGCAGTGTCGCAATATCCTGACCGCGCCCGGCCAGCGCTTCGAGATGGGCGAGGCGGTGATTTCCGGCGTGCCGACCCGGATCTGGAAGAACGCACCCGCTAATTTGCGCCTCGTCGCCCAGGCGGGAGAGGCCCATGGGGAGCGGGACTTCCTCGTCTACGAAAGCGAGCGGGTTTCCTACGATGCCTGGTTCCGCGCCGTGGCGACGCTCGCGGCGGAGTTGCAGGCGAAGGGCGTGGGGAAGGGCGACCGCGTCGCTCTCGCCATGCGCAATCTGCCCGAATGGCCCGTCGCATTCTTCGCAGCCGTGACGATCGGGGCGATCTGCGTGCCGCTCAACGCATGGTGGACGGGCGAGGAGCTGGCCTACGGACTGCAGGATTCGGGCACCAGGCTGCTGATCTGCGATGCCGAGCGGTGGGAGCGGATTGCGCCGTACCGTTCGGAATGCCCGGCGCTCGAAACGGTCATCGTCTCCCGCGCGGACAATCCGGGCGAGGATACGATCATGCTGGAGAGGCTGATCGGCAGGTCGGAAGAGTATGCCTCGCTCGCCTGCGATACCCTGCCGGATGTCGACATCGCGCCGGACGACGATGCGACGATCTTCTACACCAGCGGCACTACGGGCCGTCCGAAAGGTGCGTTGGGTACGCATCGCAATCTGTGCACCAACATCCTGTCGAGCGCTTATAATTCGGCCTTCTCGGTGCTGCGCCGGGGCGAGGCGCTTCCGGACCCGATGCCGCGCACCAGCCTCACCGTCATTCCGCTGTTTCACGTCACCGCCTGCTCGGCGGGGCTGATGGGCTCCATCGTGGCGGGCAACACGCTGATCTTCATGCACAAATGGGATCCGGTGGAGGCCTTCGGGATCATCGAGCGCGAAGAGGTCAATCTGACGGGCGGCGTGCCGACCATCGCCTGGCAGCTGATCGAACATCCCGAGCGCCACAAATACGACCTTTCCAGCCTCGAAGCGGTCGCTTACGGCGGCGCGCCCGCCGCGCCGGAGCTCGTGCGCCGGATCCACCAGGAATTCGGCGCGCTGCCCGGCAATGGCTGGGGCATGACCGAAACCATGGCGACGGTGACCGGACATTCGGGCGAAGACTATCTCAACCGCCCCGACAGCTGCGGCCCGCCGGTGGCGGTGGCGGACCTGAAGATCATGAGCGAGGACGGCAGCACCGAACTGCCCACCGGCGCGATCGGCGAATTATGGGCGCGCGGGCCGATGGTGGTGAAAGGCTATTGGGGCAAGCCCGAAGCGAGCGCGGAGACCTTCGTCGACGGCTGGGTGCGGACCGGCGATCTCGCCCGGCTGGACGAGGAAGGCTGGTGCTACATAGCCGACCGGGCCAAGGACATGATCATTCGCGGTGGGGAGAATATCTACTCGTCCGAAGTCGAGAACGTCCTCTACGATCACCCCGCCGTTACCGACGCTGCTTTGATCGGCCTGCCGCACAAGCAGCTGGGCGAAGAACCGGCGGCGGTGGTCCATCTCGCCCCCGGTACGAGCGCGAGCGAGGAGGAGTTGCGCGAATGGGTCGCGGCGCGCCTCGCCCGCTTCAAGGTGCCGGTGCGGATCGCGTTCACGCGAGCCACGCTGCCGCGCAACGCCAATGGCAAGATTTTGAAAAAGGACTTGGCGAGCCTGTTCTAAAGGCTCGCCAAGCGGTTCCTCAATAGCCGGACAAAGTCGCGAAGCGGTTCTTGAGCATGGCGGTGCCGCCCCAGCTCGCCTCCAGCACGCGGGCGCGCTTCAGATAGAAACCGACATCGTATTCGTCGGTCATCCCCATGCCGCCATGCAATTGCACGCCTTCGCGGCTGATCGTGTGGAGCACGCGATTGGCTTCGGCCTTGGCGATGGTCGCCGCGCGCGCAACGCCGAAGCCGCTGTCGAGCGCCTGGAGCCCACCTTCGACCGCCGAGCGCATCATTGCCAGATCGCCGAACAGATCGGCCATCCTGTGCTGCAGCGCCTGGAAGGTGGCGAGCACCTGATTGAACTGCACGCGCTGCTTCAGATAATCGAGCGTGCTGTCGAACACCTGCTGCGCCATGCCCAGCATCTCGCAGGCCGTCAGCACGCGCGCCCGATCGAGCACGTCGTCCAGCAGACTCTCGCCGCCATTCGCCAGCTTGTCGGCAGCCGCGCCGTCGAAGGTCACTTCCGCATGATTGCGATTATCGACCATGCTGCGGGTCGATAGCGAAACACCCTCGCCAGCTTCGACCAGATAGAGCCCGTCCGCGGCGGCAACCACGAACAGATCCGCACCGTGCGCTTCGTGGACGAAGGCCTTGGTGCCGGTCATCCGACCATCCGATACGCCGGTCTTGTAGTCGGTAGGGCCATGCCGGGGCCCTTCATCGATCGCCAGCGTCGCCTTGATTTCGCCGCCTGCGAGACCGGGCAGCCATTTGGCCTTCTGCTCCTCGCTCCCACCCAGCAGGATCGCGGACGCAGCCAGGGTCGAGGCGATCAGCGGGCTTGCCGTCAGCGTCTTGCCGAGCTCTTCGACCACGAGGCCGAGCGATAGCCAGCCGAAATCGGACCCACCGTGTTCTTCCGGGATTATGACCCCGGTCCAGCCCATTTCCGCCATGGTTGCATAGGCGGCGGGGTCGTAGGCTTCCGGCGCACCTTCGCGGCGCACCTTGCGGAATTCGGTTACCGGGCTTTTCTCGGTGGCCCAGTCGCGCGCCATGTCGCGCAGCATTTCCTGTTCTTCGTTCAGTACCGCCATGATCGCGCTCCCTTACTGATGGTCCAGCATGCCGAGCACGCGCTTGGCGATGATGTTGTTCTGAATTTCGGTCGATCCGCCGTAGATCGTCGTCGCCTTGCCGAACAGCCAGGCGCGGGTGCCCGACAGCTCGCTTTCGGAAAAGCCTTCGCCTTCCCAGCCGAGCGCCTGCATCCCCATGATCTCGATCAGCATTTCGGCGCGTTCCTGGCCGAGCTTGGTGCCGAGCTTCTTGAGAACCGAGCTGATTTCGGAAACGCCACCCTGCGCCTTGCTCTCCTCGCCCGCGCGCCGCGCGGTCAGGAGGAAGGCGTTCCAGCGAATGTCGAAATCCGCGATCCGGTCGCGCAGCACCTTGTCCGCAAGCTCGCCATTGGCGTCGGTCCCGGTGTATTTCTTCGCGATGTCGGACAGGCTCGCACCCATCAGGCGCGCCATGCTGCCGCCGCCCGAAAGGTTCGTGCGCTCGTGCTGGAGCAGGCGTTTGCCGATGGTCCAGCCCTGGCCTTCCTCGCCCACGAGATTGCCCTTGGGCACCTTCACATCGGTGAAGAACGTCTCGCAGAACGGGCTCGCGCCGCTGATCATCTGGATCGGGCGGACTTCCACCCCGGGCGCATCCATGTCGATCAACAGGAAGCTGATGCCCTTGTGTTTGTCGCTACGGTCTGTGCGGACGAGGCAGAAGCACTTGTCCGCCCACTGGCCGCCGCTGGTCCATGTCTTCTGGCCGTTGACGAGGTAATGATCGCCCTTGTCTTCTGCCATGGTCTGGAGATTGGCGAGATCGGACCCGGCATTGGGTTCGCTATAACCCTGGCACCAGCGGACCTCTCCACGCGCGATCGGGGGGATATGCTCGTGCTTTTGTTCCTCGTTGCCGTATTCGAGCAAGGTGGGGCCGAACATCATCACGCCCATGCCGCCGATCGGGTTGTATGCCCCGGCCTTCGCCATCTCCTCGTTGAGGATGGCGGCCTGTTTGCGCGTGAGGCCACCGCCGCCATACTCCTTGGGCCAGGTCGGCACGCCCCAGCCGCGCTCGCCCATCGCTTCGCGCCAGTTGCGCTCGGCATCGCTTTCATCCGTAGGCCCCTCGACGGCGGAAAGGAGGTTGCCCTTGCCCTTCAGCTCGTCGGGAAAATGGTTCGAAAGGAATTGTCGCACTTCGGTGCGGAACGCTTCGTCCTCGCTGTGCAGGTCGATATCGGGCTGGGTCGCCATAATGTGTCTCTCCTATCGCGCGCCATTGTTGCGCGCCTAATCCCCTCGGATCAAGGGTTCGCGCGTTCGAACACGGCGGCCATGCCCTGGCCGCCGCCGATGCACATGGTTTCGAGCCCGTAGCGAACCTCGCGTCGCTTCATCTCATACGCCATGTCGGCAAGGATGCGGATGCCCGTCGCGCCGATCGGATGGCCGAGCGAGATGCCCGAGCCGTTGACGTTGACGATATCGCGGCGGCTGTCGTCGTCCGAAAAGCCCCAGCCTTTCATCACGGCGAGCGCTTGGGGCGCGAAAGCCTCGTTCAATTCGATCAGGCCGATATCGTCCCAGCCGAGCCCGTTTTTCGCGAACAGCCGGTCGACGGCGGGGACGGGGCCGATCCCCATGCGCGACGGGTCGCAGCCTGCTGCGCTCCAGCTGTGGAACCACAGGATCGGTTCGAGGCCGAGTTCTTCGACCTTGTCTTCAGCCACCACGAGGCAGGCGGCGGCGGCATCGTTCTGCTGGCTGGCATTGCCCGCCGTAACGATGGCGTCCTTGTCGCGTTTGCCATCGATGGCACGCAATCCGCCGAGCGTCTCCATGCTGGCATCGGCGCGGAAGCCTTCGTCCTTTGCGAACACCACCGGATCGCCGCGACGCTGTGGGATTTCGACAGGCACCAGTTGGTCGTCGAAGTGGCCCGCGTCCCACGCGGCGGCGGCGTTCCGGTGGGATCGCACGGCGAATTCATCCGCAGCCTCCCGCGAGATGCCGTAATCCTTGGCAAGGTTTTCCGCCGTCTCGATCATGCCGGTGATGACGCCGAAGCGTTCGATCGGCTGGCTCATCAACCGCCCGCGCGTCAGCCGGTCCCACAACACCATATCGCCCAAGCGCGCCCCGTGGCGGGCCTTGGTTGTGTAGTGTTCGACGTTCGACATGCTCTCGACCCCGCCCGCGAGCACGCAGTCGGCAACGCCGGTCTGGACCATCATCGCCGCAGTCGCGACCGCCTGGAGGCCCGAGCCGCAGCGCCGGTCGAGCTGGAAGCCGGGAACCTCGATGGGCATGCCTGCCGCCAGCCAGCTCCAGCGCCCGATCGCAGGCGCTTCGCCGCTGCCATAGCCTTGAGAGAAGACGACATCCTCGACACGCTCGGGATCGACGCCGCTGCGCTCCACCAGCGCCTTGATAATGATCGCGCCCAATTCGCCCGCCTCGATGGGCGCGAGCGTGCCGAGAAACGCGCCGACAGGCGTGCGCAGGGGTGAACAGATGGCGACGCGGCGAAGATTGGTCATGCGATTGGCTCCGATTGGCGGATGGGATCAGGTGGTTTCGTCGGACAGGCGGGCGATCTTGCGATCGACCAGATCGGCGATCGTGCCCGAGGCGAGGCCGAGCCTTTCGGCCAGCACTTCTTCGGTGTGTTGGCCGAGATACGGCGCGGGCGCGGGATCGCCGGCGTCTTCGGCGGGCAGATTGGCGAAGCTGCGCGGCGCGGGATAAGAAAAGCCGCTGGGATTGGCGGGCGAAGGGCCGAACAGCGGATTGTTCGCTACCAGTTCGGGATCGTTCGCCGCTTCATGCATGGTGCGGTAACGTTCGAACGTGCAGCCCGCCTCGGTCATGCGCGCGGACAGGTCCGCCCAGTCGATTTGGGCCGCGCGGGCCTGAAACAGGGCGAACAGGCGATGGCGGTGTTCGAAGCGCGGCTCATCTCCATCCGCGAAGTGTACGCCGAGCTCGCTTTCGAGCGTCGCGATCTCGTCCGCAAGGCCCAATGCAGCGACAAGCCCGGCCCATTGCTTGGCGGTCAGGGCGGCGACCATGAAGCGCACATTGTCCCGACTGCGGAAATCGCGGCCGAACGCCCCCCAGATGGCATTGCCCAAGCGTTCACGATCTGCCCCGCGATAGAGCATTTCCGCCATCGCCCCGCTATTCGCGACCGTGCCCATGGCCACGTCTCCCAGCGGCACGCGCACCTCGCTGCCCTGTCCGGTGGCGTCGCGGCGTCGCAGGGCGGCCAGCAGAGCGAAGGCGCTGTAGGCCCCGGTAATGAAATCCCAGGCGGGGAGCACTTGATTGACCGGCGGTGCGGTGCAATCGTCCCAATCCTCCGGCCCGCACATTAACGGATAGCCGCTGGCGGCGTTGACGGTGAAGTCCATTGCCTGGCGCCCGTCATGCCAGCCCATGATCCGCACGCTGACGAGTTCGTCCGCTCCGTCGGGCTGGGCCGCCTTGACTGCGTCATGCGACAGGAAGCTTTTTTCGGGCAGATTGGTAATCAGATTGGCGGTGCGCGCCGCCAGTTCGACCAACAATTCGCGCCCCTCTTCGCCTCTCAGGTCGAGCGCGACCGATTTCTTCGCCCGGTTGAGATTTTCCCAACTCAGCGAGCGGCCTTCCGTGGTGAGCATGTAGCGATCGTAATCGAGCCCGCCCGCGATATGATCCACCCGAATGACCTCCGCACCCATCTGCGCGCAATAAAGACCTGCGGTGGGCGAGGCGACGAAGCTGGATGCTTCGACGATGGAGAGGCCGGAGAGAAGATCGTACATGCGTTGGAGCGTATCCCTGACTTGAGTCCGCGCGACGGTTCGTTGCCAAGCTTGACGCGCGATGGCCAGCCCTTCCTTGTGCCGTCTATCATGCAGGTCTAGCGATGAAGGGATGGGCGGAGAGGTAGTGATGACGGACTGGGTCGAGGAAGCGGATAGGGTAGCGCGCAAGGCGGAATGCCTCGTTTCGGCGATCCGCGAAGCAGCGATGCAGTTCGTCGCCCCTGCCGGAACTGTCGAGCCCGAGCGTGCCGACCGCCATCAACGCGCGCTGCACGGTTTCGCATGGTATGCGACTTTGGCTGAGGCGCTGGCCGCCACCGCCGCGTGGGCGCGCAGCGTTCGGGACGCTGGCGAATGGACTCCGATGGATGAATTGATCCTGCGCGTCGGGTTCGGCGAAACCTGCAATCAGATCGCCCATGGCGTCGCGATGAGCCAGTCCGAAATCGTCCGCCCTGCCGAATTCGGTTTAGCCGACGCAGCGTCCGACTTTGCCAGAGACACGGCGGTCGACCGGTTCCTCAATAATCCGGATGCGGCGACGAACCGCGCCGATCTCGCCCGTCGACTGGCGGAGGGGGAAAGGCCTTGCGAAAGCTTTCGGGACGAGACGCTCGACCTGATTCGATCGCAGATACGCGGCTTTACCGCAGCGCGGATCGCGCCCCATGCGCATCGTTGGCATCTGGCGGACGACCTCATCCCTTCCGAAGTGATCGAAGGAATGGCCGAGCTGGGCGTGTTCGGGGTGTGTATTCCGGCCGAGCACGGCGGCCTCGGCCTCGGCAAGCTGGCGATGTGTCTCGTTTCGGAAGAATTGTCGCGCGGATGGATCTGTGCCGGTTCGCTGGGAACCCGATCGGAAATTGCCGGTGAATTGATCCTTGCCAACGGTACGCAAGAACAGAAGCGCAAATTCCTCCCCCGTCTCGCCGATGGGAGCATCCTGCCGACCGCCGTGTTCACCGAACCGGACGCGGGATCGGACCTTGCCTCGGTTCGGACGCGGGCAAAAGTCAGCGACGCAGGAGGCTGGCGCATCCAAGGCTCCAAGACATGGATCACCCATGCGGCGCGTGCCGATCTGATGACCATACTGGTCCGTACCAATCCCGACCGGCCCGGGCATGGAGGCCTTTCGATGCTGCTCGCGGAAAAAACGCGCGGCACGCAGGACGATCCATTTCCCGATGCCGGTATCGACGGCGAGGAGATCGCGGTCCTCGGCTATCGCGGTATGCGCGAATACACGCTCGGCTTCGAAGGGTTTGCGGTTGTGCAGGACGGATTGCTGGGCGCAGAGGAAGGCAAAGGCTTCAAACAGCTGATGCACACTTTCGAAGGAGCCCGCATCCAGACCGCCGCGCGCGCCATCGGCGTGGCCTGGAATGCGCTCGATCTCGGCCTGGCTTACGCCGTCCAGCGCAGCCAGTTCGGCCAGCCCCTGCTCGGCTTCCCTCGCGTTTCCGACAAGCTTGCCGTGATGGCCGCCGAAATCGTCATGGCGCGCGAACTCACCTATGATGCCGCGCGGCGCAAAGATTGGGGCAAGCGGTGCGATATCGAAGCCGGAATGGCCAAGCTGCTGGCGGCACGCACGGCCTGGTCGGCGGCGGATAACGCCCTGCAGATCCATGGCGGCAATGGTTATGCGCTGGAATACGAGATCAGCCGCGTCCTGTGCGATGCGCGGATATTGAATATCTTCGAAGGTGCCGGAGAGATCCAGGCGCATGTTATCGGGCGAGGGCTCTTGAACGCCGCAAGACGATCGGCGCCGGGCAGCTGACATTCGCAAAGCGGCTGCGCGACTCGGCATTACGCGCACAGGCTCCGAAGGTTCCCAAAATTTTGGACCGAATTGCCTCCCGCGAGGGCGCTATGGTTAATTTGGTGTCGATTTTGTCCAAGTTTTTTCGGTGAGGCCGTGGGTGGTCTGAAAAAAATATCCTTTTTAGACAGATATTTAAATCCAAAAATTTGCCGACATCGCCCAAATTCGAGAATTGCGTGATTAACGTGATTTTTTCTTTTCCCAGCGATTGGGGGGGGCATTCGAAACAACAAATTTCACTCGGTCGCGATAGCGAAGGAGATACCCGAATGCTCACCTGGTTCCGCCGGCACGCCCCCATGCGGCGCAAGTTCGATATCGTGATCGGTATATTGGTCGCGCTGGCGGCAGTGCCTATCGTCTCCAAAATTCTGCACGATGGTCTGTCCACGGCCTATTTGTTTGTTCATCTTGGACAGATCGGCGTGATCCTCGCGGTCGGCTTGTGGTGTAAGAAACTGATCTGCGACCCCTATGTTGAAACGGTCGAGCGCATGGAAGCCATGGCCGACGGCGATCTGCATAGCCCTGTCTCTTTTACCGATAACCGCGATTGCGTCGGCCGGATGGCCCGAGCGATGACGGTGTTTCGCCGCAACGCCGAAAAGGTGAGCGAGGACGCGGAAAACAGCCAGCGCATCGTATCGGATCTCGGCAAGGGACTGGAGAGACTGGCTGCGGGCGACCTGACCTATCGCATCGACAAGGAATTTCCGGAAAATTTCGAACAATTGCGCAAGGATTTCAACGGTGCGCTCGAAGCGCTCAGCGAAACCATGGCGGCCATCACGGATTCCGCCAACAGCATCGGTAACGGTTCCGACGACATCCGTCAGGCATCCGACGACCTTTCGCAACGCACCGAACAACAGGCGGCGAGCCTTGAGGAAACCGCTGCGGCGATGGACCAGATTACCGGCATCGTCCGCGAGGCGGCCGCCAGCGCCGGTCAGGCGAACACCATCGTCATCGAGACCCGCGACGAAGCCGAGAAATCCGGCGAGGTCGTTCGCAACGCGGTCTATTCGATGAACGGGATCGAACGCGCATCCACCGAAATCGGCGCGATCATCAGCGTGATCGACGGTATCGCGTTCCAGACCAATCTCCTGGCTCTCAATGCCGGTGTGGAAGCGGCACGGGCGGGCGATGCGGGCAAGGGCTTCGCAGTGGTCGCGTCCGAAGTGCGCGCACTGGCCCAGCGTTCTGCCGAAGCGGCCAAGGATGTGAAGGAAAAGATCACGGCGTCGACCGACCAGGTCGAACATGGTGTCGCACTGGTCAGCCAGGCTGGCGAGGCGCTCGAGCGAATCATCGCCCGCATTACCGAGATCGCCAATCTGGTGGGTGGCATCGCAAGCTCTGCGAACGAGCAATCCACCGGCCTTCAGCAGATCAATACCGCCGTGTCCGAAATGGATGGGGTCACGCAGCAAAACGCGGCCATGGTTGAGCAGGCCACTGCTGCGGCACGCAATCTGGCGGACGAGGCGCGGGCGCTCAACGAGCACATCTCGCACTTCCGGACGGCAGATAACAATCGGCGCAGCCGATCGACCAATCCGGTTCATCAATTGCAGGCCCGCGCCTCCAAGATCGCACGTCCGGCACCGGCAGCCCCCGCAATTAACCCGTCGGTTACCAAACGTGCGGTAGCAGGTGGAGGAGCCGTTGCGGCGGAGGATGACTGGTCGGAATTCTAGGTTCGGCAAGAGCGGGCCCCGGCAGCCAGGCGATGTGAAACTCGAATCCAGGAGCGCAAGATGATCGAATTGCCCGCAGTCATTAACGCCGCAGAGGCGGAGCGGATCGCCGAAGCGCTTCTGGAACGCATCAATGCGAAGGATCGAATCGCGATCGACGCATCGAATGTCGAGCGCATCGGCCTGGCCGGCCTGCAGGTTCTTCTCGCAGGGCGGAACACCGCAACGGACGCAGGCCTTGCCTTCGCGATCGAAGGCTTCTCCGACCCGCTCTCCGACATGGCGAACCTCGCCGGTGTCGACGGCCCAATCCTCCATTGATCGATAGGTCCTGACGATGGATATGAACGAAATCGAGGCGATCTTCTTTCAGGAATGCGAAGAAGGTCTTGTCGGCCTGGAAGCCTGCTTCGCTGAACTGAGCGGCGGCGGGCGTGATCCCGAAACGATCAACACGATCTTCCGCCACGTCCATTCCATCAAGGGTGGAGCTGGCGCATTCGGGCTGGAGCGGCTGCAACCCTACGCTCATCAGTACGAGTCGCTTCTCGACCTGGTCCGCAGTGGCGCAATCGCGCTCGATGACGATCTGCTGTCCCTTTTGCTTGGCGCCTTCGACATCCTTTCCGATCACGTGACCAGCGCACGCGATCATGTCGAGGCCCCGGACGATGCCGCGATGCTCGAACGGCTGACCGCCCGGTGCGAGGGACCGTCCGAACCTGCCCAAGCCTCCGGCGCGGACGAGGAAGTCTCGGACGTTCCCACGGATGAAGGGCAGGGCGGCGATGGGTTCGACGATCTCATGGCGATGCTCGATCTTCCCGACTTCGGCGCTGGATCCGCCGAAGAGAGCGTGGATGGCGACCAAGCGACTGTTTCACACGAGGAAGGCTGGCACCTCGAGTACACGCCCGGCTCCGGTGCGTTCGCAAATGGCGGTGAACCCTTGCTGGTCCTGCGCGAACTGCATGGATTGGGCGCGACGGGGCTCACATGTCTGACCGATGCGCTGCCATCGCTCGAGAAGCTGGACGTTTCCTGCGGATATCTGCGCTGGACGATGCAAATGCCGTCATCGCTCGCCGAAGATGAGATCCGCGCGGTGTTCGAATTCCTCGACGGCGATTGTTACAGCCTGACGCACGGCCCAGCTTCGAACGCGATCGAGGCCGACAGTGATGTCGCCGGCGAAGTCGAGACGCCTACGGCTTCGCAAATCGAAGACGCGGAAAACGCAACCGAAGCCGAAAGCGCCCCCACAGGCGCAACCGAACCTGTCGAAAAGCCTGCCGCCGTCCCCGTCGAAGCTCCAGCGGTCGCTGCGCCATCCGATGCCGTGGCCCAAGCGAGCAAGCCTCAGACCGAGGTGAAACCGGTCGCGCCGATCGCGCAAGCTGCGCCACCGGCCCCCGTTGCTCCCCCGGTTTCACAGACCATCCGTGTCGATCTCGACCGGTTGGACCGTTTGATGAACCTGGTAGGCGAACTCGTGATCACGCAGGCGATGCTGTCGCAGAGATTGCTCGATCGCGATGCTGCGCAGGCCGATGAATTGAGCGATCTGGAGCTGCTGACGCGCGAATTGCAGGAATCGACCATGGCGATCCGCGCGCAGCCGATGAAGACCGTCTACAGCCGCATCCCGCGCCTGATACGCGATCTCGAGGCCGAAACGAAGAAGAAGGTCCGGATCGAATTCGAAGGGGAGATGACCGAAGTCGACAAGACGGTCATCGAACGCATCGGCGAACCATTGACGCACCTCATCCGAAACGCGGTCGATCACGGTCTGGAATCGACCGAAGGCCGCCTGGAAGCGGGCAAGAGCCCCGAAGGCCTCATCCGCCTGTCGGCGACCCACCAGTCGGGACGCATCGTGATCGCGGTGAGCGACGATGGCCGCGGTATCAACCGGTCGAAGGTTCTGGAGCGTGCCATCGAGCGCGGGATCGTCCATGGAGACGCCGCTTTGAGCGACGAGGAGATCGACCAGCTGATCTTCGCGCCCGGCTTCTCCACCGCTGAAACGGTTTCAAATATCTCCGGCCGCGGCGTCGGCATGGATGTGGTCCGCAAGAACATTCAGGCGCTCGGCGGTCGGATCACCATTTCCTCCAATCCCGGCAAGGGATCGACCTTTTCGCTCAGCCTGCCGCTGACTCTTGCGGTTCTGGACGGGATGGTGGTGACGGTCGGCGGCCAGACCATGGTCATCCCGCTTTCCCATGTCATCGAAAACGTGCGTCCCACCCCGGACACGATCGAAGCCTACGGACAGTCGAGCTCCTTGCTGAACGTTCGCGGTAATTTCGTGCCGATAATTTCGGTCGCGCAGGCGCTCGGCATCGACGATGAGCCACGCGATCCGTTCGAATGCGTGCTTCTGGTGGTCGATAGCGACAACGGGCAGGTCGCCTTGATGGTGGATGCCATCAACGATCAGCGCCAGGTAGTGGTCAAGAGCCTGGAGGCGAACTTCCAGCCGATCGACGGTGTGGCGGGAGCTACCATCCTCGGAAACGGGATGGTCGCGCTTATCGTGGACGCCCATGAGCTCGTCGCCGGATATTGCAACACGCGCGGTGGTGTGGCCAAATTGGCCCAAGCTGCATGAGCGCCCTCGCCAGTCTCGCACCCCGGCAGCGCGAATTCGCCTTCAGCCCGGACGATCATGCCACGGTGGCGGATATCGCCTACCGAGAGGTCGGTATCCTGCTGCCCGAGACGAAGGCCCAACTCGTCTACGGTCGCCTTGCGCCGCGCGTCCGAGCCTGCGGCCTGGATAGCGTGGCGGACTATATCCGCCTGATCGGCACCGACAGTTCCGAACGCGGACGAATGATCGATGCGTTGACGACCAATCACACCTTCTTCTTCCGCGAAAACCACCATTTCGAGGATTTCAACCGCTTGCTCTGGCCCGAGCTGAAATCACGGCTGGAAGTGGGCGGCCGAGTCCGGCTGTGGTCCGCCGCATGCTCCACCGGGGAAGAGCCTTATACGTGGCTAATGGCCATGTTCGGGTCCGATCGCAGCGGAGCGGCAAAGCTGTTGGCGAAGGATTTTCGCTTTTTGGCGACTGACGTTTGCGGGACGGCGTTGGCTGCCGTTCGCGAAGGCGCCTATCCGGCTGCCACGGTCGAACCGGTTCCTGCGCCCCTCGCCAAGGTTTGGCTCAAGCAACACGGTACCGGCTTTCAGGTCGATCCCATGCTGCGCGAAGCGCTCACCATCAACGCGCTGAACCTGCTTGGGGAATGGCCGATCCGCACGAAGTTCGATGCGATCTTCTGCCGCAACGTGATGATCTATTTCGACGGCCCGACCAAGGCCCGGTTGCAGACCCGTCTCGCCGACAGGCTGGAGACGGGAGGCCTCCTGTGCATCGGCCATTCCGAACGCCTCGATTCCTCGGTTGCGGGCCAGTTCGAAAGCGTCGGCCGCACATCGTTCCGGAAGATCGCCTGATGGCCGTCCGCACCCTCATCGTGGACGATTCCCGCACCATGCAGCAGCTGGTGAAAGCCGAACTGGAACGCAGCGATGCGATTTCGGTGATCGGTGTCGCGTCGAGCGCGCAGGAAGCGCGCGAGATGATAAAGGCGCTCGATCCGGACGTGATAACGCTCGATATCGAGATGGACGGCATGTCCGGTCTCGAATTCCTCGAACGGATCATGACACTGCGTCCGACGCCGACGGTCATGGTGTCCTCGCTCACCAGCGAGGGAGCCGAGGAAAGCCTAACCGCGCTGGAACTCGGCGCAATCGGATGTTTCGACAAGAGCGATCTTCTTGCCCGGCGCGATGGCGGATCGAAGTCTTCCCTGATCGACCTCGTTCTTACCGCTGCGCAGGCCCGCAATTCGGCCGGCTTCGGCCAGCGGCGCGCCACCACGCAAAAGGTTGTAGAAGGCTACCGTGCGCGCCCGAACAGCCTGATCGGCATCGGCGCCTCGACCGGCGGAGTGGAATCGCTGATCGAAATCCTGCGCCAGTTTCCGGCCGACTGCCCGCCGACGGTTATCGTTCAGCACATGCCCGAAACCTTCACCAAGAGCTTTGCCAATCGCCTCGACCGGTTGTGCCCGCCCAAGGTCGAAGAGGCGCGTCCGGGGGCAGTGCTTACGCCCGGAAAGGTCTTGCTTGCGCCTGGCGGCCTGCAACATCTCGAAATTGCGGGCTCCTCGGCACGCCTTCACTGCCGATTGCTCGAAGGGGACAAGGTCAACGGCCATCGTCCTTCGGTGGATCGTCTGTTTCATTCGTTGGCCCGCTATGCGGGGCCCAACGCCCTCGGCATGATCCTGACCGGAATGGGCAATGATGGGGCAGCCGGACTTCTCGCAATGCGACAGGCTGGAGCGATGACTCTGGGACAGGACCGCGCGAGCAGCGTCGTTTACGGCATGCCCGCAGAAGCCCACGCCCGCGGCGCGGTTACGGAGCAGCTTTCGCTCCGCAAGATCGGCGCCAGGGCTCTCGAATGGTGTCGGGCATGACGCGCGCCGGATCGAGCGATGGCCTGCGCAAGATTACGGTCGCGCAAGGGGAAGCCCGCGTCAGCGGCGATGACGACGTGGTGTTTACCACGATCCTTGGAAGCTGCGTCGCGACCTGTTTCTACGATCCGTTTGCGCGGATCGGAGGGCTCAATCACTATCTTCTCGCCACCGGCACCGACGCCAATCCGGGAACATTCCAGCGGTACGGCGTCCACGCTATGGAAGTCCTGATCAACGACATGTTGCGGGTCGGCGCGATGCGCCATCGTCTCAAGGCGCGCATCTTCGGAGGCGGGCGCATGCATGCCGCCTTTCAGGATATCGGCGCATCGAACATCGCGTTTGCGCGCGAATTCCTGCGCAACGAAAAAATCCCCCTGGTCGGAGAGGACGTGGGCGGCACCTTGGCGCGTCGCGTGGATTTCCGACCGGGTCTTGGCCTGTCGCGCTGTCGCACGATCAATTCGGCGCCTCCGCAGCCGATCCCGACAGCGTCCATTCCCAAAGCGGCCGAGACCGAGGGAGGCGACGTTGAATTTTTCTGATCCATCTTACCGAAACGAGGACCATCCGGTGGCAAAGACGATACTCACAGTCGATGATTCGCCCAGTATGCGCATGCTGTTGCGCGCCGCATTGACCGATCTCGGCTACGAGATCGAAGAGGCGGAAGATGGCGTCCATGCCCTCGAAAAGCTGGAAGGGCTGACGCCCGACCTGATGATCACCGACATCAACATGCCGCGTATGGATGGGTTCGGGTTGATCGAGACTGTGCGCGGCAATGGCTGCCGCGAAATGCCGATCCTCGTCCTGACCACCGAGAGTTCCGACGAAAAGAAGCAGCGCGCGCGCAGTGCCGGTGCCACCGGCTGGATCGTGAAGCCCTTCCAGCCCGACAAGCTGGCGGCAGCCATAAGGCGCGTCCTTCACTGAACGGCTCGCCCATTCGTCAACAGATCGCATCACCGACAGGATATCGCTCATGAACCGTCAGCTCATCACCTTTCAGATCAATGGCCAGACCCTTGGAATGGATATCATGGCCATTCGGGAAATCCGGGCATGGTCGCCTGCAACTCCGCTCCCCAATGTCGATGCGCATGTGCGCGGCGTGGTAAACCTGCGCGGCGTGGTGCTGCCGGTGATCGATCTCAAGTCCAAGCTGGGCTGGGGCGCGACCGAAACCGACGAACGGCATGTCATCATCGTCACCTCGATCAACGATCAGCTTCAGGGCATTATCGCGGACGCGGTCAACGATATCGTCACCGTGTCTCAGGACCAGTTGCAGCCGCCGCCGAGTTCGAACGAGTCGCAGACCCAGACCATGCTCGAAGCGCTGGCCACGGTCGACGATCGAGTGATCTCGGTCATCGCGCTGGATCGCCTCGCGAACACGCCCGCCCTCGCCGACGCTGCCTGACCTGAATCCGCCGTCCATCGAAAGATCCCGAAATGTCTGAAACACGAGTTCTGGTCGTCGACGATTCGCGCATGATGCGAACGCTCATCACTTCGGCTTTGGAAGAAATCCGAAATATCGTCGTCGTGGGAGAGGCCGATGGCGCCGATGAGGCGCGCGCGAAGATCGCCGAGCTGCGCCCCGACGTCCTGACGCTCGACGTCGAGATGCCGGGAATGTCGGGGATCGCCTTTCTCGAAGAGCTCATGACTACCAAGCCCATGCCGGTGATCATGTTCTCGACCCGAACCTCCGACGGTGCGGGAGATACGGAAGAAGCCAAGCGTCTGGGCGCGATCGGCTGCTTTCCGAAGCCCGTCGGCCCTCCCGACATGATGAAAAAGGTGATCGAAGAGGTCGCCGCCTGCATCAAGACCGCTCGCGAGAGCGAACTCACCAAGATCGATGCGTCGGCGGCTTCATCCAATCCCGCGATTTCGCCGATTGACTGGAACGGGAGGCTGCTCCTGGCTTGCAGCGAAAGCGGCGGGGTGGGCGCACTGAAGGGCTTTCTGGCGACGCTTCCGGACAATTGCCCGCCAATTCTGGTGGCGCTCCAGAACGTCGACCAGGCGGCGGTGGATGCGCTGCTGAAAGAACTCGAAGGCACAATTGCCCCGTCGGTTTCGATCGCGAGCGATGGAGCGGCGATGGAGCAGGGCAAGATCCTGCTTTCGCCCGGATCGGACCAGCACGTGGTGATCGACGCCTGGCCCGGTGGCCGCTGTCGTCTGATGGCGCGCGACCCGGTCGGCGGGGCGCGGCCCAGCGCATCGCTGCTGTTCGCCTCCGCTGCCAAGGCGGCCGGCGCGGAAGCGGTCGGCGTGGTCTTCTCCGCTCCGGGTGAAGATGCCGATCGCGCGGCCAGCGTGCTTGGCGAAGCGCGCTCGCACGTATTCCGCGCTAACGGCTCCGGGGGATACGAGTTGAAACGCGGGCAGGCTGTCCAGCCGGTCCCCGACGGGCAACTCGCTGCTGAAGTCATGAAGGCGTGTGCGAAATGATCCAGGAGAAATTTGCCATTCCCGATACTCAGGGCGCGGACCCGCTTCATATCGCTCTGGCCGAAGAGCTGCGGATCGCCTCGCGCTTGCTCAACGATCTCGCCTATGAGCTGGCGCGCGATCCCGCGGTTATCCGCGCGCACATGGAAAGCCTGCAAAAGGTCGACCTTGTTACGCAGATCCAGCTTTCCGTCGCGAGCGTGCTCGAAAGCGGGCAGACAGACGAGGAGCAGGTCTTCGTGGGGCTGGAGGATATGGCGCAGCGGCTCCGCTCCGCGCGGGCGGAGGCGGCAAATAACTGATTGCGCCTTTGCGCCTGCGAGGAACCTATCGCTCAGCCTGCGCGCTTATCCGGCTGAAGGACAGACGCGCGAGGAAACGGGATATGGCGGCACGGGCTTATTGGCAGGGGCAGATCAGGCTGGCGCTCGTCTCGATCCCGGTCGAAATGTACAGCGCGACGAAATCCGGCGCCAAGATCCGCTTCAACCAGATCCACGAGCCAAGCGGCAAGCGCATCTCCTATGAAAAGGTCGTGCCCGGCATCGGGCCCATCGACCGCGACGATATCATCAAGGGGTACGAAGTTTCGAAGGGCGAATACGTCCTTCTGGACGACGAAGAGATCGAAGCGGTCAAGATCGAGAGCAAGCGCACGCTCGAACTCGTCCAGTTCGTCGATGCGTGCGAGATCGACCCGCTCTATTTCGAAAAACCCTATTACGTCGCGCCCAAGGACGAGTTGGCGGAAGAAGCCTTCATCGTGCTGCGCGAAGCGCTGCGCAAGGCGGGCAAGGTGGGGCTGGGGCAGCTCTCGATCAGGGGGAGCGAAAAGCTCGTCGCTCTGAAACCATGCGGCAAGGGCCTGCTCCTCGAAACGCTGCGCTATGCCGACGAGGTGAGGAAGGGCCAGTCCTTCTTCTCCGAGATCGAAGAGGCAAAGCCCAAGAAGGAATTGCTCGACCTCGCCCAAACGCTGATCGACCAGAAAAGCGCCCCCTTCGATGCGGGCGAATTCGAGGATCGCTATGTCGAGGCGCTGAAGAAGCTGATCGACAAGAAGGCAAAGTCGAAGAGCGGCAAGAAGGTGATCGAAGACGTCGACGAGCCCGAGGGCGGTTCGGGCGGCAACGTGATCGATCTGATGGCGGCGCTGAAGAAATCGGTTGGGGACGACAAGGGCAGCTCGAAATCCAAGAGCAAGGCCAAGAAGTCCGCCTGACATGGCGAAGACCGATCCGCTCGGCGCCTATAACGCGAAGCGCGATTTCGCGAAGACGAGCGAGCCTGCGGGCAAGGCCAAACCGAGCGAGAGCGGCGATCTCTTCATCGTCCAGAAGCACGATGCGACGCGGCTGCACTGGGATCTTCGGCTGGAGGTGGACGGGGTCCTCAAAAGCTGGGCGGTGACGAAAGGCCCGTCGCCCGATCCCGATATCAAGCGGCTGGCGGTGCGGACCGAGGACCACCCGATGGCCTATGCCGAATTCGAAGGCACGATCCCCAAGGGCGAATATGGCGGCGGCACCGTGATGCTGTGGGATCGCGGGAGCTGGGCGCCGGTCGAGGGCAAGAGCGCCAAGGATATCGATAAGGGCCATCTCCATTTCACTCTCGATGGCGAGCGCATGAAGGGCGAATGGCTGCTGATCCGCCTGAAAAAGAAATCGGGTGAAAAACGCGAGAATTGGCTGCTGCGCAAGCTGGACGACGAGCATGCCGAAGAGGGCGATGCTCTGGTCGACCGCGAATTGACGAGCGTCCTCACCGGTCGCTCGATGGCGGAAATCGCCGCCGACAAGGAGGGCGAATATTCGCTCGAAGGGAAAGGAAAACAGGCCTTTCTCGAACAGATGGAAAAGGCGTCGGACCGCAATGCGGGCAAGGCCAAACGTGCCCGACCGGATGCGCCGCTTCCGAAATTCCGCAAGCCCCAGCTCGCCACGCTGGTCGACGACGTGCCGACCGGCAATCGCTGGATGCACGAGATCAAATTCGACGGTTACCGCGCGCTCGTCGCCGCAAAGGGCGAAGACGTCCGCGTCTACACGCGCAGCGGGAAAGACTGGACCGACAAATTCGCGCCTCTGATAGAAGCACTGGCCGAACTCGACCTGCCGAGCTGCCTGATCGATGGCGAGATCGTCGCTTACGACAGCTCCGGCAATCCCGATTTTTCTACCCTGCAAAAGGTCCTGAAGCGTGGGAAGGGCGCGCAGGCGAAGGGCGATAAGCTGGCGCTGCACGCCTTCGATCTGCTCGAACTCGGCGGCGAGGACCTGTCAGATATGTCCAATATCGAGCGCAAGGAACGCCTCGAAGCGCTGCTGGCCGAGGCGGAGCCGCCGATCCATGTCGCGGACCACGTCATCGGCGCGGGCGAGAAGCTCTACCGGGCGATGTGCGATGCGGGGCAGGAGGGGATCATCTCCAAGCTCGTCGGCGCGCCTTACAAGGGGCGGCGCAGCAAGGGCTGGGTGAAAGTCAAATGCACGCGGCGGCAGGAATTCGTGGTGGTGGGGTGGAAGAAATCGTCCGCCAAGGGACGGCCCTTCGCCTCGCTGTTGCTCGCGCAGCACGAGGGGGAGGAGCTGATTTACAAGGGTAATGTCGGAACGGGCTTTTCCAACGACGATCTGGACGATCTGGCCGCGAAGATGAAGCGGCTGGAGCGCAAGACGCCGCCGGTCGAAACGGACAAGGCCAGCGCGCGCGGAGTGACCTGGCTCACGCCGAAATTGGTGGCCGAAATCGCCTTTGCCGAGTTCACCGCCGACGGGAATGTGCGCCACGGAAGTTTTCTGGGCCTTCGAAGCGATAAGAAAGCCGAGGAGGTCGTGCCTGAAAAGCCCGTCGCTCAATCTCGAGACGATACGCTTCCGGAGATTTCGAGCCGCGACCGGGTCGTCTTTCCCGACGGCGGCGAGACCAAGGGCGATCTGGCCGATTATTATGCGGCTGTTTCCGGCCTGATGCTGCCTTTCGCCGCACGCCGTCCGATCAGCCTGGTGCGCTGTCCGCAGGGCCGGGCAAAGAAATGCTTCTTCCAGAAGCACGACAGCGGCGGCATGGGCGATGGCGTGCTGCATGTGCCCATCCGCGAGAAGGACGGGGGGCATGAGGATTATCTCTATATCGAGGACCGGCGCGGGCTTCTGCAATGCGTGCAGATGGGCACGATCGAGTTCCACGGCTGGGCTGCGCGCACCGGCGATGTCGAAAAGCCGGATAGGATGATCTTCGATCTCGATCCCGACGAGGGGCTCGGTTTCGGCGACGTCAAGAAGGCCGCGCGCGACATTCGCGACCGGTTGGCCGATCTGGGTCTTACGAGCTTCGCCATGCTTTCAGGCGGGAAGGGCGTGCATGTCGTCGTCCCGCTTACGCCGCGACACGATTGGGAAAGGCACAAGGATTTCGCCAGCCGCTTCGCCGAAGCGCTTAGCCTGGCCCAGCCCGAACGCTTCACGGCGACGATGAGCAAGGCCCAGCGCAAGGGGAAAATCTTCATCGACTGGCTGCGCAATCAGCGCGGCGCGACGGCGGTCGTCCCGTATTCCGTCCGCGCCCGCAGCGGCGCGCCGGTGGCGGCGCCGGTCAGCTGGAACGAGCTGAAAGACATGGCAACCCCGCAGGAATTCCGCATCGGTGACGCGAAGCGCCTGCTCGACCGCGCGCAATCCAAGGCCTTGTCGGGCTGGGGCTTCGCCGAACAGAACCTGCCCGACGTCTGAATACGCTTCAGCCGACCGCGCCCGCTTCGCGTAATCTCGCGATCTCGTCCGCGTTCAGGCCGATATCCTTCAACACCGCCTCGCTATCGTCACCCGGCATCGGAGCCGGTTCGGGCGTTTCGGGGCGGGTTTCGGAATAGCGCGGGGCGGGGGCGGGCTGGACGTGGTCGGCGATCGTCACGAAGGCTTCGCGGGCGCGGTTGTGGGGATGTTCTGCCGCCTCGCTCATCGTCAGCACCGGCGCGTAGCAGACATCGGTGTGCTCCATCAGCGCGTCCCACTCCGCGCGGGTCCTGGTCTTGAACAGGTCAGTCAGCTTGGCTTTCAGCGTCGGCCATTTGGACGGATCGTGCTGCGCGTCGAAATCCCGGTCTTCGGTCAGTCCCGCAAGCTCGCGCAATTGGGCGTAGAATTGCGGTTCGATCGATCCGACCGAAACGTATTTCCCGTCCGCGGTCTCGTACGTGTCGTAGAAATGCGCGCCGGTATCGAGCGTGTTGACGCCCAGCTCTTCTTTCCAGACCCCGGCATTCTTCATGCCGTGGATCATGCCCATCAGCACTGCCGTCCCGTCGGTCATCGCGGCGTCGATCACCTGTCCTTTCCCGCCGCGCGCGACATTCAGCAGAGCGCTGACCATCCCGAAGGCGAGCATCATCCCGCCGCCGCCGAAATCGCCGACCATATTGATTGGCGGCGTCGGCTTCTCACCCTCGCGCCCGAAATGCGCCAGTGCGCCCGCAAGCGCGATGTAATTGATGTCGTGCCCGGCATAGGGCGCGTAGGGGCCGGTCTGTCCCCAGCCGGTCATCCGTCCGTAAACGAGTTTGGGGTTGTCGCCGAGCAGCTCGTCGGGGCCAAGGCCCAGCCGCTCCATCACGCCGGGGCGAAACCCTTCGATCACGCCGTCCGCCGTCGCGCAGAGCTTGCGCGCCAGCGCGACGCCCTCGGCGTTTTTCAAATCGAGCGCGATGGATTTGCGTCCGCGTGCCAGCACGTCCGCCCGGCTGACCGGAGAGGATCCGCCACGCGATCCGCTCGCGCGGTCGATCCGGATCACTTGAGCGCCGTGATCGGCCAGCATCATGCCGCAGAACGGACCCGGCCCGATCCCGGCAAATTCCACGATGCGCAATCCCGTCAGCGGCCCGGCCATGTCTTTCTCCCGATCGTTAGCCACTTCGCGTTGGAGGGCTTTCGGGAGCGATCATGGCAGTGCAGGCGGGCTGGGCCAAGAGTTGGAGATGCTCGTAGCCGTTCCGACCGAGAAATCAGCGTTGATCGGCAAGCTTGCGAAGGGTCTGCACGGCGAGATCGAGCGCTTGCAGCCTGTTCATGTGGCGCATCACGACCTCGGCATCGCCAGACAGTGCATCGGCCAGCCTTTCGAGCTGGTCTGCAACTTCTGCGGCCTGATCGGCATCGACCGGGCGGGAAATCAGCGGCGCGGGCTGGCGGGGTTCGGAGGCCTGGTGCGTGGCACAGCCGTTCTTCGCTTCGGCGACCGCGCGATCGACGTCGCTCTGGGTGCGCCCTCCATTGGGCAGCCAGTCGGCGACATGGGCAGTCCCATCGAAGCGTATCCCTGCGCGATTGCCGACCACCCAGACGACTTCGCCTTCCAGTTCGAGGCCGCCGCGTCGTATGCGGCAATGCGCGGAAGATGGCGGCAGGGCAGGTCCTTCGATCATCGCGCCGCTTGCCGACATGTTGCGGATCTTGACCTTCCCGCTCGCCGTGGTGCTGGCGAGGTCGGCTATCACGAACATGTTCGTGCGCGGTGCGCGGCGCGAACAGTCCGGACGATCCGGCAGGGATTGATAAGCGGTCGAAAGCATGGATGTTCCGGTTCTCCAGCTCGATATCTGCCAGATCATCCCCAAGGTTGGCTTCCCGAGGCTTACGTAATCCTACGTAGTGGGTCCGGGTTGGTCAGCGAAAGCGTCGTCTACGCGTAGAGGCCCGCCGCCCTTTCGAGCGACGAGCCCCTTCGCCAATCGGGTGACCGATCGTAACTTATTTCAGCAGCGACAGGACGTTCTGCTGGCTCTGGTTGGCCTGGGCCAGCATCGCGCTCGAAGCCTGGCTCAGAATCTGGGCCTTGGCGAGAGCGGTCGTCTCGGCCGAATAGTCCGTGTCTTCGATTCGCGAGCGCGCATCTGACAGGTTGGTCGATCCGGTCGTCATGGTGTTGATGGCGGATTCGAGCTGGTTCTGCGCCGCACCGAGACCGGCGCGCGCGCCGCTGATGACGCCGAGCTGCGTATCGACGGTCGCCATAGTGTTGGTCGCGTTGGTACCGTTCGTACCCGTGACGTCGTAGGTCGCGCCGGAAACCGGGGTGAGATCGCTGAAAGTCATCGTCACCGTGTCCGAAGCGTTCGCACCGGTCTGGATCTGGACCGATCCACTGGTGCCGGCGGTCCCGTCGAAAAGCTTGTTGCCGTTGAATTCGGTGCTGGCGAGGACGTTGGTCATCTGGTCCGTCAGCGCGGTGATTTCCGTCTGGAGATTGGCACGGTCGGCGCCGGAATAGGTTTCCGAAGCGGCCTGGACTGCCAGTTCGCGGACGCGCTGGAGCATGTTGGTGATCTCGCCCAGCGCGCCTTCGGCGGTCTGCGCCATTGAGATGCCGTCATTCGCGTTGCGGATGCCCTGGTTCATGCCGCGCACCTGCGAGGTCATGGTGGTGGCGATGGCGAGGCCTGCGGCGTCGTCCTTGGCGGAATTGATGCGTTTGCCGGTCGACAGGCGCTCCATCGCAGTGCCGAGCGTCTTGCTGGCGGCGGTCGCTGCGTTGGCGGCCTTCATCGAACCGATATTGGTATTGATCACGTTCATGGCGAAAATCCTTTGATCTAATAGATCACGGCTTCGGTCTGGACGCCGCGATCAGAACCCAGACCGGCAGGATCGAACGTGGTTTAACCCTATGGTTTACAAATTTCCCGCGTCGGTTAACCAAAAGACCGCCAAGGCGATCCTTATTTTCCTTTAAAAACAATCTTATGGCTGCGCTTTCCGAAAGCTGAAAAAATTTCCGCGGAAGGCTTAAGCGCAAGCCATGCGTAGCGAATTTTCGGTCCCGCCGATCGCGAGCGACATGTCGGATTGGCTCCGTCCGCAAAGCTGCTTTGGTAGAATTACGAGGGCACCAAGGAAACCCCGCTTTAGGAGTAGACATGCCAAAAGGCCCGCCACTCTTTCGAGTGACGGGCCCTTTCGCCAATCGGGTGATCGATGTGTTATTAACGCAGCAGCGACAGGACGCTCTGCTGGCTCTGGTTTGCCTGGGCCAGCATGGCGCTCGAAGCCTGGCTCAGGATCTGCGCCTTGGCGAGAGAGGTCGTCTCGGCCGAATAGTCCGTGTCTTCGATCCGCGAACGGGCGTCGGACAGGTTGGTCGCGCCGGTTGTCATGGTGTTGACGGCGGATTCGAGCTGGTTCTGCGAGGCACCGAGGCTTGCACGGGCGCTGCTGATGGTGTCGAGCTGCGTATCGACGGTGGCCATCGTGGTGGTCGCTGCCGTACCGTCGGCACCGGCCACGCTGTAGGTGGCACCCGAAACGGCCGAGAGGTCGGAGAAGGTCATGCTGACCGTGTCGGTGGAGTTCGCGCCAGTCTGGATCTTCACGACGCCAGAGGTACCGGCCGAACCGTCGAACAGCTTATTGCCGTTGAATTCGGTGTTGGTGAGGACGTTGGTCATCTGCGTCTGAAGCGCGTCGATTTCCGTCTGCAGGTTGTTGCGGTCGTCGGCGGAATAGGTTTCCGAAGCGGCCTGAACCGACAGTTCACGAACGCGCTGCAGCATGTTGGTGACTTCGCTCAGTGCGCCTTCGGCCGTCTGCGCCATCGAGATACCGTCGTTCGAGTTACGGATGCCCTGGTTCATGCCGCGAACCTGCGAGGTCATGGTGGTGGCGATGGCGAGGCCGGCGGCGTCGTCCTTGGCGGAGTTGATGCGCTTACCGGTCGAGAGGCGCTCCATCGCCGAACCGAGCATCTTGCTGGCGGCGTTGGCGGAGTTGGTGGCCTTCATCGCGCCGATATTGGTGTTGATCACGTTCATGGCAAAAATCCTTCTGGTCTATCGATCACTGCCCCCTCGGGATGCGGCAGCCGAGACACAGACCGACCATTCTTGCCGGGTATTAAGCCTTGCCGGGGCAGAAATTTGCCGGTTTCGCAGCCCACTACGTAAAAATACGAGGTCTAAAATTATCCATTCCTTGGACGTCGAGGGGGCAAAAGCCTTCATGTCGTTAAGACATTCCAATCGGGGGCACCAATGCACGGACTGACCAAGACCACGAGTTTTTCGCGCAAGCACGGGTCGCTCGACTCGCGGCTCGCCGGAATCGCGTCGTCGCTGTTCATGAAGCGACCGGTTACGCTGGCCGATGACAGCGATACGAGCGCGAACCGGGATGCACGCAGCATCGTGGTGGCGCGATCGGACGCGGCGGCGTTTTCGCGGTCGGGGCAGGGCGGCACTCTTTATTATAAGGACCCCAACGCCGAAAGCAGCATCGCCGCGCTGGTCGCGATGATCTATGCCGGTCAGGGCCCTGTGGCCGCCGATCCCGCCATGCTTTCGATCATCGCGCTGGCCGATCGGCTGGCCCGCACCGAAATTCCCGTCCTGATCAACGGACCGACCGGCACCGGCAAGGAAGTCCTGTCGACCTTTATCCATGCGCGCAGCGACCGGGCGGACAAGCCGTTCATCGCCGTCAATTGCGCTGCGATCCCCGAAACCATGCTCGAAGCCATGCTGTTCGGTCACGAGAAGGGATCGTTCACCGGCGCCAATGCCGCTGGCGAGGGGTTCTTCCGCGCGGCCGACGGCGGTACGCTGCTGCTCGACGAAATCGCGGAGATGCCGCTGTCGCTGCAGGCCAAGCTGCTGCGCGCGCTTCAGGAAGGCGAAGTCGTCCCCATCGGTGCGACCCGCCCGGTGAAGGTGGACGTACGCATTATCGCCTGCGCCAACCGCGATCTTCCCCACGAAGTCGAGCAGGGCCGCTTCCGTGCCGACCTTTTCTATCGCCTCAACGTCTTTCCCGTCAGCATGCCTGCCCTTCGCGAGCGTCCGGCTGATATCGCTCCGCTCGCCTTCACCATGCTGCTGCGCCATGCACCCAAGGGCGAAGCGATGCCGTGGATCGGCGATGCCGCGCTCGACACGCTGCGTGCCTATGCATGGCCCGGCAATGTGCGCGAGCTGGAAAACGTGATGCGGCGCGCGCTTCTGCTTGCACAGGGCCAGAGCGAGATCGCGCCCGAACACATCGTGTTCGACATGGCCGCGCGCCCGGTCGCCTGCGAGACGGCCCCGGCCGCTACCATGCCAGACGCCATGGAGGCGGTGGCCGACGCGAAGGGCCAAGCCGCTCCGGCGAAACTTTCGAAGATCGTGAAGCTCAGCGAAGCGCGCGCGATCATGGACACTCTTGAATCGGTCGGCGGACACCGCGCGAATGCCGCGCGTGCGCTGGGCATCAGCGAGCGCACCCTGCGCTATCGTCTGGCGTCCTTCCGTGAAGCCGGCATCGCTATGGGAGCGGCACGATGAACCCGGTAGGCGGCATCGGCGGCGGCGGATCGATCGAACAGATCATCGCCATGCGCCAGCAGATCATCGATCGGTCGAAGGTTCTGACCGATCTCCACCAGGCCAAGCCGGCGGCGCCGACCGAGGCAGGCGGCGTTGGCGCAACGCAGGCCCAGCCGACCAGTTTCGGAGATTCGCTCAAAGGTGCGCTCGACAGCGTCAATGCGGCACAGAGCCGCTCGGGCGAACTTACCGCAGCCTACGAGCGCGGCGAGACGACCGACATCGCCAAGGTCATGCTGGCTCGCCAGGAAGCGGGCGTGGCCTTCGAAGCAACTCTCCAGGTGCGCAACAAGCTGTTGTCCGCGTACCAGGAAACCATGCGAATGGGGATCTGATAGATGAGCGACCTCGTTCCCGCCACGATGCCCGCACAAGGTAACGGGGGCATGTCGGCCAATCTCAGCGGCGGCACGATCGTCGATCGCGCCAAGGCGCTGACGGCGCAGCCGGGCGTAAAGAAGATGCTCCCCTGGTTCGCCGGCACGGCGGGCCTCGGCGTTCTGGCGCTGACCTGGGCGGCCATGTCGCCGGCACCGCAGCGCATGCTGTATTCCTCGCTCGACGATGCCGAACGTGCCAGCGTGGTCGAAACGCTCGATACGGCGGGCATCGCCTACACGATCGACAACAATTCCGGCGCGCTGACGGTGGGCGAGGACGATCTGTATCGTGCGCGCATGCTGGTCGCATCGGACGGTTCGCTCGCCGCGCCCGAAAGCGGGCAGCAGATGCTCGAAAACCTGCCGATGGGCGCCAGCCGGACGCTGGAAGGCGATCGCCTGCGGGCGGCGCAGGAACGCGAGTTGGTGCTTACCGTCATGGAAATCGACGGGGTGGAGGCGGTGCGCGTCCATCTCGCCAAGGCCGAACGCTCGGTCTTCGTGCGCGAAGATGTCGATCCTTCGGCATCGGTCATGGTGCGCATGGCGCGCGGGCGCCAGCTAACCGACAGCCAGGTCACCGCCATCACCAACCTCGTCGCCGCATCGGTGCCGGGGCTGGGGACGGAATCCGTCAAGGTGGTGGACCAGCACGGCAAACTTCTGACCCAGCCGCGCGATCCCAATAGCGGACGGCTCGACCTTCAGGCGCAGCTCGAAAGCAAGCTCAACGCGCAGGTCAATCAGCTGCTCGCCCCGATGTTCGGGACCGAGGCGTTCTCGGCACAGGTCCAGGTCGAGCTCGACATGAACGAGGTCACCTCCGCGCGCGAAAGCTACGACAAGGACGGCACGATCCGCCGCGAGACGACGCAGCAATCTCAAACTGCGGGCGGCCCGGCGGGCGGCATTCCCGGCGTGCTCGCGAACACCCCTCCTGCCGACGCGGAGGCCGAACAGCGCGCTCCCGAAGACGGCCAGCAGGCCGAGGCCGGTGGTACGGGCGAGAGCAGCGCCACGCGTGTTTACGAGATGGGCCGCGAGGTCTCGGTCTCCAATCTGACGCCGGGATCGATCAAATATCTCTCGGTCGCCGTGGCGATCGACCAGGCGGCGCTGGCCAAGGCGAGCGCGGCGGATATCAACAAGGTCAAGGAATTGGTCACTGCCGCCGTGGGCGCGCGGGCCGACCGGGGCGATCAGGTGACCGTGATCATGCGCCCGTTCGAAAAGGTCGAGGAGGAAGTCATTCCCTTCTACGAGACCGGCTGGTTCGCCATGGCGGTGCGCAATGGAGTCGCGATCTTGGCGGTTTTGCTGGTCCTGCTGCTGGCGGTTCGCCCCGCGATCAAGGCGCTGAAGGGCCGGATGGAGCCGGTCAAGGAAGGCGAGAGCGACGAAACGCTGCTGGTCGAGGGACCGGATGGAACTTTCGTTCCCGAAAGCAAGCCGGGCCTCGATCGTGAAGCGCTCGATGCGCAGATCGAACTCGCCCAGCGGATCGCGCGTGAGAATCCGGACGACGCGGTGCTCGCCCTGCGCCGCCTGCTCGCCGACAATACTCAGCAGGGACAACCGGCATGATCCAGTCAGATATCCCCCAGCCGGATACCGCGCTCTCCGCCGAACCTGCGGTGCCCGCGCTGCTGGGCGCCGACAAGGCCGCCATCATGGTGATGCTGTTGTCGGAAGAAGATGCCTCGCGCATCCTGTCCCAGCTTACGCCCGACGAATTGCGCCAGATCGCCACCACCATGGTGGAAATGGGCGAAATCGAACCGCGTGCGATTTCCGATGCCATTGCAGGCTTCTCGCATTCGACAGAAGGCAAGGGCATCTCCGCTCATGGCCGCATCGACAATGTACGCCGTATGCTGGAAGGCGCGGTGGGCGAAGTGAAGACCGAAAACCTGATGCGTCAGGTTGCGCCCCAGGAACAGGAAATGAGCCAGCCGGCGCTCGGCCTGTTGCGCTGGTTGGAACCCAAGATCATCGGCGAGATCCTGGCCGACGAACACCCCCAGGCGATCGCAGTGCTGCTCCTGCAGCTCGACAGCGACGTGGCGGCGGCTGCGCTTTCGGCGCTGCCCGAGCATCTGCATACTCCGGTGCTGCACCGCGTGGCGCGGCTGGGCCCGGTTTCGCGCCAGGCGATCGGCATCTTGGAACAGACTCTCAACGCCAAGATCGAAAGGCTGCACGGTGCGATTCCGCTGACCATGGGCGGGGTTCGCCAGGCCGCGGAGATCATCAACAGCTCGCATCGCAGTGTCGAACAGCGCGTGATGCCTTCGATCAGCGAGATCGACAAGGATCTCGCCAAGGAACTCGAGAACGAGATGTTCAAGTTCGAGCATCTGTTCGCGCTCGATACGAAGATGATCGGAACGCTTCTGCGCGAAGTCGAAAGCGACGTCCTCATTTTGGCCCTGAAGGGGCTGGAAGAGCCGCAGCGCGACCTCTTCTTCGCGGCCATGTCGAGCCGCGCGGCCGACGGCCTGCGCGACGAAATCGAAAATCGCGGCCGGGTTCGCAAATCGGAAGTGGACGTGGCGCAAAAGGATATCGTCGCGATCGCCAAGAAGCTGATCGAAAGCGGCGACCTGATCATGGGCGATGGCGGCGACGACTATGTCTAGGATCGCCTACGCGGACCTTGGTCGTCCCGGCGCATTCACGCCGAGTGTACGATATACTCGGACCCCGCAAGCGGAGGCTCCCGAACCGGTCGCGGTCGATCCTGCCGCCGATGCCTATGGCACTGGATATCGCGAAGGGCACGCTGCCGCACGTTCCGAAGCCGAGGCGGAACTGATGCGCGAACGTCAGGAGCGCGCTCGTATCGAATTGGCCTTTGCCCGCTTCGATGCCGAAAGCGCGCTTGCGTTGCGCGAAAATCTGAGGACCACCGTTCTTGCCCTTTGCGAGGATGCGGTTCTGCCGCTGGCGCTCGATCGAGACGGGCTCGCTCGCCGGATCGAAGCGGCTGCGGCGATGTTCCAGCGCCGCCATGACGAGAGGACGATCCTCATCCACCCGGACGATCTCGCGCTGGTCAAGGACAGTGTCTCCGATGCCCTCGAACTCGTGCCCGATCCCAGCGTCGAGCGCGGAGGGCTGCGGGTCGAAACCGAGGATGGCGGTGTCGAGGACGGTCCCGAACAATGGCGCCGTGCAATTGCGGAGGCGCTCGATTCATGCGTGCCCTGATAGAGGCGACACTGGAAGAATGCGCCGGCGGCGGGAGTTTCGATCTCGCGCCGCGCCGCTTCGGTCGTGTCGTGGCCTGCGACGGGGGTTTGATCGAAGTGTCCGGCCTGGGCGTTCCGATCGGCACGCTCTGCGCCATCGCACAGGGCCGCGGGGTCGAACATCGGGCCGAGACGATCGGATTTCGCAACGGCCACACCATGATGATGATGCTGGGCGATACGGTCCTGCTGCGTCCAGGTGCGGTGGTCAGGCCCGAAGGCAGTCCCGGAATGCTGGCCGTGGGCGAGGATTTTCTCGGTCGTTCGGTGGACGGGGCAGGGCGCCCCATCGACGGCAAAGGGCCGGTCGGCGCGACCGTGTCCTGGCCCGCAGGTGGCTACCGGGTCGATGCGCTCGACCGGGCAAGCGTGACCGAACCGATGGATGTCGGGATCCGCTCTCTGAACGCACTGACCACGTTCGGAGTGGGGCAGAGGATCGGGATCATGGCCGGATCGGGCGTCGGCAAATCGGTGCTGATGGACATGATCGTCCACGGGGCGGATGCCGATGCGATCGTTGTCGGCCTGATCGGGGAACGCGCGCGCGAAGTCTCCGATTTCGTCAACCGCTATATGGGCGGGGAACGCGCCGCGCGCACCGCCATCGTGGCCGTACCCGCCGATCATGCAGCCAATCTGCGTTTACGCGGAGCGATGCTGGCGACCAGCATGGCCGAACATCTGCGGTCCAAGGGTAAGCGCGTGCTCCTTATATTGGACAGCCTCACACGCGTGGCGCACGCTGCGCGCGAGATCGGCATCCTGCTGGGCGAGCCTGGCGCGGCGAGGGGCTATCCTCCTTCCGCCCTGGCGACGATCACCAAGCTGATCGAACGCGCCGGAAACTCCGCCGAAAGCGGCGGATCGATAACGGGCATCTACACCGTCCTTGCCGATGGAGACGATCAGAACGATCCGGTCGTGGATACGGCGCGCGCCATTCTCGACGGACATATCGTGCTTTCGCGGGAGATCGCGCAGCGCGGACAATATCCGGCGGTCGATATCGGCGCATCGCTGAGCCGCGTCATGAACGACATCGTGCCGCCCGATCACGAGAAGATCGCGCGCCGTTTCCGCGCGCTGACCGCAGCCTACGAGGCGAACCGCGATCTGGTGATGATGGGCGCCTATCGCCCGGGAACGGACAAGCTGCTGGACGAGGCCATCGCGCTGCATCCGCGCATGGTCGATTTTCTGTCGCAGGGAACGCGAGACCAGGTGACGCTGTCGCAAGCGGCCGATCAGATGCTGGAATTGCTCGCCCATGCCGCCTGACAAGCGCAAGCTGAAGCGCGCCAGACTGATCGAGCGCGTCCGTACGGTCGAAAAAAGCCGCTCCGCGCTCGCGGCGTCGGAGGCGGAAGCCCTGCGGGAACGTCTGTTCGGGGTGGCCGAGCGCACCCGATCGCTGGCGCGTTATTACGCCGAAAAGGACGATGCGCTGACCGGCATGGACCTGCGCAGCGGAAAGGCGATGCAGGACCAGCTCGAACATCTCGTCGCCGTAAGTTCAAAACAAGCCGCCGAAGCGGAGAAAAGATCCGACGCGACACTGGGCGATCTGGCGGCGGCGGAACGGCGACGCAAGCGCGCGTTCGAGGATCGCCGCGATCTGGTCAAGGCCATCGTCTCTCATCTTTCCCAGTCTTAGAGGGTGGGCCGTGCCGGTTTGGCACGCTTCTTGATAGAATATCCGTGACAGCCACACGGATATACGATGATCAACTCGCTCTCCTTTCTGACCTCGCTCGAAACGCCTTCCAAGCTGAGCTTTTCCGCCGAATTTTCGGGCGAAGAAGAGGCTGGAAAGAGCGCTTTCGACGGGTTTGCGAACCTGCTCGATCAATTGGTCCAGATCGCGCCGATCGAAGGCGACGGCAAAGCTGTCGGCCTCCTTCCGCCGGCAGCTCAGGAAGCGCTGGCGGCAAGCGGCAAGGAAAGCGGCAAAGAAAGCGGCAAGATTTTGCCGGTCTTGCCGGTCTTGCCGGTCTCGCTGCCGGGCCTCGCTTCGTTGCAGGCTTTTGGGGCGGAAGACGATGCACCGCTTGATGCGTCTGGCACTCCCAAGACTATCTTGGACACACCGGCCTCCATGACGGCGAAAATCGTCGAACTGCCCGTCGGACGCCTCGACGCGGCGCGCCTGGCGCAAGGCGCGGCCCTAGCGCAGGCAACGCCTTCGGTATCTGCGCAGAATCCCGCGGCGGATTTGACGACGCCGACAGCAAATGTCCTGCCGGTCGAATCGAAGATCTCTCCGGCCGCGAACCTCGCAACGCTTCCTGCCGCCTCGTCTTTTGGCGCTCCTGGCGCTGCCTCGCCCGTCGCCGCTCTTGTTGCCGCTTCGGCTGTGTCGACCGCCTCGACGACCGCTTCGCCTGTCGGCATTCCTGCCGCCGTTTCGCCCTTCGCCACTGTTGCTACCGCGTCGCCTGTCGGCACTCTTGCTGCCGCTTCGGCCCTGTCGACCGCCTCGACGCAATCGCTCACCGACACGCCGGTTTCCGCCATCACTATCGCAGCCGCACCGACGACTTCGGTGGCCATGTCCGCACGCGTCGAGAAAGCTGCTGTGGTGGACCTTCCGGTGTCGGCCAGCGAAACTGCGCGCCGTATTCTCAGCACGGGCGAAGATGCTCCGACACCCGCGCCGGTTCCCGCTACCCGCGCCGTCCTCGCGACCTCGTCCGAAACCGGGGCGCAGACCGCCGCCGCAGCGACGGCGCTTTCCCCGATGGTGGCCAAGAGCGATGCGAAGCCGGGCCCTGTCGCCCAGGCCGCCGCCCTCGCACCCGTCGCTTCCGCGAAAACCGAAGGCGAGGCGGACACCGCGCGTCCGGTCGAAGCCGTCCAGGCTCCCACCCGTCTCGCTGCCCCTGCCGAGATGCCCCGTGTCGAACCCGCGATCGCCGCGCCGAATGCTCCGGCCAGTACGCCGACCGGGACCGAGGCGATTACGCGCGCCGCCGATCTTGCCCGTCCCGACGCCTTCGCAGCCATCGACTCGATCGCCCGCATGGTCGATCGCCTCTCCGCCGCCCGCGATTTCGGCGTCGTGCCGACGGCGGCCATGGCTGTGATGCACAAGGAATTCGGCGAGCTTTCGATCGCCATCGACCGGATCAGCGATACGCTTCAGGTCGAAGTCGCAGCCAAGGATGGCGAGGCGCAGCGCGCCCTTGCCGCGGCGCTTGCCAATGAGCGCGCCGCCGCCCTTGCCGGCGATCGCGGCCCGCAGCGCAGCTTCGAAGCGCAGCAGGGTGCGGCGCAGGGTCATACCAATGGCAATGGTGCGGGCCAGTCCGCTGCCGGAGCCGATCGCGGCACCGCCGACACTTCGGGTCAGGCCGCTTCGAACAATGGGCAGTCGCAGCGCGAGGGCCAGGGCCGCGAGCGCACCCGGCCCGAAGGCCAGCCGCTTCATGCTCGCAACCCCGCCGCTTCCGACCGTCCGTCCGCCAGCGATGACGGCCGCTACGCCTGACCACAGATAGACACGTTTAAACACAGGGATTGATCATGTCCGACGCGAAAACTGACACCGCAGAGCCCAAGAAGAAGGGGGGCTTCATGAAGAAAGCGCTGATCGCGCTCGTCCTGCTCGGGGCGGGCGGCGGTGGCACTTACGGCGCTTTCGCCATGGGTATGCTGGGCGATGCCGGCCATGAGAAGGAAGACGACACTCCCAAGCTCGTCCTGAAGGGCGAGGAGGATCCCTATCCCTTCGGTGCTGCCGAAGCCGAGAAGGACAAGGTCAAGGTCGTCCATGGCACGGGCGGCAGCAAGTATCGCACCGCCTATTACAACTTCACTGACGAATTCACCTCGAACCTCGCCGGTGGCAGCGCTCTGGTTCAGGTCAGCCTGGCCGCCTCGACGAATTACGACGGGCGTGTGCTGATGTGGCTGCAGGAGCACGAGACGGCGCTGCGCTCGCGCGTGCTGGCCGAACTGGCCACCACCGACGAGATGCAACTCATCGATGTGCGCGGCAAGGAAGAGCTGCAACAGCGCCTGACGAAGGCGATGAACGAGGTGCTGGAGGAGCGTGAGGGCTTCGGCGGCGTCGAGAACGTCTACTTCCGGTCCTTCATCGTCCAATGATCTCCGAAAACTTCCCCGATACCGCGACAGCGAAGCGCGCTGCCCGTCATTGCGACGAGTTGTTGAGCCGCGCCGCGACGCCGGTCGATCTCGAGACCGAATTCGCACGCCTCGTTCGCCAGATCAGCGATCAGGCGCAGCCGCTGCTGGCCGAATTGTGCGACAATCGCGGCCTGACGGTGGCGATGGGATCGATCGCGACGGTTCCCGCCGCAGACTGGCTGGCCCAGTTGGGCGCGGGCGGATTGCACGGCTTCTATTCGCTCGGCCAGGATACGCGCGGCGCACTGGTCTCGACGAATGTGGGCGCGCTGGTCGCTCAGTTCGAACGGATCCTTGGCGGTACGGGCGAAGTCGACGAGTTGTGCGACACCCTGCCTTCTTCGGCGGCCTGCTTCGCGCGCCAGTTCGAAGGCAAGATCAATTCCCTTCTCCAGCGCGCCAGCGACCGCCGCGAATTCGCGCTCAGCGCGACCGGCGAACACGCGCACGAAATCATGCCCATCGCGGGGACGGAAAAGGTCTGGACCGCCACGCTCACCGCGACGCCCAAGGGCGCGGCCACCGGCTGGGAAATCCGGTTCGCACTGTGCCAGTCGACGCTGATCGAGCTGGTCGGCTCGCGCGCCGTCTCGCCTGCTACCGGTCGTTCCATCGGGGCGCGGGGGCTGGATGGATCGGCGATCGGCAATGTCGATCTGCCGCTGCGTGCGGTGCTGGTCGACGTGCCGATGGCGATCTCGCGCATCGCGCAGCTGGCCGAAGGATCGATGATCCCGGTCGCCCTCCAGCGCAACGTTCCGGTCCTGATCGGCAACACCACCATCGCCCATGGCACCGTCGGCGAACTCGACGACCGGGTCGCCATGGAACTCACGCATACGAACTTTACGGGGAATCTCTGACATGTCCTTTTTGAACGACGGCTTCAGCCTGATCCAGGATATCGACGTCCGCCTGACGGTGGAACTGGGCCGCAAGAACATGCGCCTGCGCGATGTTCTTGCACTGGGCGAATCCAGCGTGATCGAACTCGACCGGCTTACCGACGACCCGTTGGATATTATGGTTAACGGCAAGCTTATCGCGCGCGGCGAAGTCGTGGCGCAGGGCAATCGCTTCGCCATCCGAGTGCTGGAGCTGGTGGGCGCATCGGGTGAAGCCTCGTCCGAGCGCCGCGCTCCTCCCATCACTGCCGCGCCCGTCCAGAACCCGGAAGAAGCCATCTGATGTTCTGGTACGTCCTCAAGCTTCTGGTCCTGCTGCCGCTGATCGGCCTCATGATCTGGGGCACGCTGAAGCTCGCCAAGAAGATGCAGGGCCAGTTCGGTGCGCCTTCGGGCGGAACCAAGGCGGTGCGTATCGTCGAGACGACCATGCTTTCGCCCACGCTGCGTCTCGCGGTGATCGAATTTCACGGCCGCGAAATCCTCGTCTCCACCTCCAAGGGCGGCCTCACCCGCCTCGCCGAAGCGCCTGCTCGCCCATCCGAGCACTCGGCCGAACCCGCCATCTCGCAGGAAATCGTCCAGTGATCGCACGCCTTTGGAAAGCGGGCGCGGCTCTCGTCGCGCTGAGCTACCCCACGCTGGTCAACGCGCAGGTCGGCACCGCTGCGGCCACCGGCGGCGATACCGCCGTCTCGGGCGCGCTCGACCGTGCGTTCGGCCAGCTTTCGGGCGCCGGTGGTGAACCGCTGAGCCTGTCGCTCCAGCTGCTGCTGGTGATGGGCCTGCTGACGATTCTGCCGGCGCTTCTTTTGATGATGACCAGCTTCACGCGTATTATCGTGGTCCTCGCGATCCTGCGCCAGGCCCTAGGCCTACAGCAATCGCCGCCCAATCAGGTGCTGATCGGGATCAGCCTGTTTCTCTCGCTCTTCATCATGGCGCCGACGCTGGACCGCGTGAACGAAGCCGCCATCGCGCCCTATTCCGCAGGCCAGATCGGCGCGGAAGTCGCGATCGAGCGGGCGGGCGACCAGTTCCATGCGTTCATGATCCGCCAGACGCGCGAATACGACCTCGAAATGTTCGCGGACATCGCCGATGCGGGCCAGTTCGCTTCGCCCCAGGACGTTCCGTTTTCGATCCTGCTGCCCGCCTTCGTGACCAGCGAATTGAAGACCGCTTTCCAGATCGGCTTCATGCTGTTCCTTCCCTTCCTCGTGATCGACCTCGTCGTGTCCAGCGTTCTGATGAGCCTGGGTATGATGATGATGAGCCCGATGATCGTTTCGCTGCCCTTCAAGCTCCTGCTCTTCGTCCTGGTCGACGGATGGGCGCTGCTGATGGGTTCGCTCGCCTCAAGTTTTGGATGATCCGACAATGGATGAAAGTGCCCTTCTTCTCTCTATGGCCGATCGCATGCTTTGGATTGCAGCGCTCGTAGCGGCTCCGATCCTGCTGGCGAGCCTCGCCATCGGCCTCGTGATCGGCCTCGTTCAGGCTGCGACCTCGGTCAACGAACAGACGCTGACCTTCGTCCCCAAGCTGGGTGCGGTGGCCTTCGTGCTCGTCATCCTGGGCGCTTCGATGATGGCGCTGGTGGGCGATTTCACGCAGGATATCTTCGCCGAAATCGCGCGGATGGGCGGCTGAGACCAGACGCGTGATCGGGCTCGACTTCGGACTTGGTGCTCTCGAGCAGGACATGTGGCGGGTTGTCTTCCTGATGACGCGCCTCGGTGCCGCCCTGCTTGCCGCGCCCTTTTTCGGAGCGTCCGCCGTACCCGTGGCAGTGCGCGTCGCGATGACGGGGGCGCTTGCCATCTTCGTGTCGATCTGGATGCCGAACGTGCAGACGCCCGAAGCGCTGATCAGCGCCGAAGGCATGCTCGCGATCGCGGGCGAAGTGATCGTGGGCCTTGCCCTCGGTTTCATCCTCCAGCTCGCTTTCGCCGCGCCGACCGTGGCCGCCGAACTCATCAGCGGGGGCATGGGGATGAGCATGGCGATGACGACCGATCCGAGCTCGGGCGGGTCGACCACGGCCTTCGGCCAGTATTTCATCATCGTGCTGACGCTCATCTTCCTTGCAACGGGTGCGCACCTGCACTGGATCGCCCTTGTAACCGAAAGTTATAACGCTTTTCCGCCCGGTCAGACCTGGCTCGGTCCCGAACGCTTCGCCGCCATCGCCGGTTTCGCCAGTTTCATGTTCGAGACCGCGCTTCGGATCGCGCTGCCCGTCACGCTGATCCTGTTACTGGTGCAGGTCCTCACCGGCATTCTGAGCCGCTCCGCTCCTTCGCTTAACCTGTTCGCGCTGGGTCTGCCTGCAGGCGTTCTGGCCGGAATGGCGGCGCTGATCATTTCCGCGCCGCTGATCTACGATCAGTTCACCGGCCTCGTTGCCGACGGGCTCGATCAGACCGAAAGTATCTTGGCACCATGAGCGAGCAGCCCGCAGGCGAAAAGACTTTCGCACCGACAGAAAAGCGGCTGACCGATGCCGCCAAGAAGGGCGACGTCCTGCGCTCCAAGGATGCGGGCACGGCAGCGGTGATGATCTTGGGCGGAGCCTGGCTGGCATTCGCCGGACCATGGCTACTGGGCGACCTGCAGGGCCTGGCGCGCGAGGCGTTCCAGTTCGACGTGCGCGACCTGCGCGATTTCGGACCCGAGACGCTGCTGATGGAAGGCCTTCTGCTGACGGTCCCCGCCATCCTGACGCTGGCCGTGCCGGTCATCATCGTTACGCTGATTTCCCAGCTCGCTTTCGGACGAGGCCGTTTCGTGACCGACAATCTCAAGGCCAAGGGCAATCGCATCAATCCGTTGAACGGGCTGAAGCGCATGTTCGGCCCCCAGGGCGCGATCGAGATGGGCAAGGGCCTGCTCAAGATCGTTCTTCTGGGCGCGATCGCCGTGTGGTGGTGGTATTCCAGCATGGAGACGCTGATCGGATTGGGGCGGGGCAATCTGTCCGCCCAGCTATCGGCCGCCTGGGACGCGATCGTCTCGCTGATCTTCGCGCTGTCGGGTGGGCTGGTCATCATCGCGCTGGTCGATCTGCCGATTCAGTGGGTGCGCCAGCAGGGCCGCCTCAAGATGACGCATCAGGAAATGCGCGACGAAAACAAGGAAAGCGAAGGCTCGCCCGAAATGAAGGCCGCGCGCCGCCAGCGCCAGCGCGATATCGCCACCGGCTCCGTCGCGGGCGCCATGCGCGATGCCCAGTTCGTCATCACCAACCCGACCCATTTCGCGGTCGCGCTGACCTACGATCCCATGAAGGCGTCCGCACCCATCGTCCTTGCCAAGGGACGCGGCGACAAGGCGATGGCGATGAAGGAACTGGCGCGCGAGATGGAATTGCCGACGCTGGAATATCCGCAGCTGGCGCGTTCCGTCTATTACACCACGCGCGAACGCCAGGTGATCTGCGAGGATCTCTATGGCGCGATCGCTTCTGTCCTCGCCTATGTCATGAGCCTCAAGCGCGGCGAGACGCCGCTGATGCCTGAAATCGACGTGCCCGAAGCGCTGCGCTTCGATACAGAAGGGCGGGTATCGGTGGCTCAGGCGGTTAATCCTGAAGCGGCAGCGCCGTTATAGAACCTATGAATGTCTCCGCCTCAAACATCGCCAATTCGCTGGGCATAGGCAGCGGTATCGACATGACCGGGCTCGCCTCGCAATTGGCGGAGGCGCAGTTTGCCGGACGCAATGCGCGGCTGACGCAGAAATCGGAAACGCTGGAACGCCAGATCTCGCTTGCGGGATCGATCCGAAGCTCCCTGAGCCAGTTTGCCAGCGCGCTGGGCGATCGACTGCGGACCGGCGATCTGGCGCCCACGCCGAGCATTACGAATTCCGCCGTCGCGAAGGTCTCGGCACCCGTCGGCGGGCAGGGCAAGGGCATTTACTCGCTCGAAGTCACCCAGATCGCCAAGACCCAGACCATGACCACCCCCAGCTATGCCAGCGCGACGGCGAGCGTGGGTGCGGGCACGATGACGATCCGCTTCGGCGCGACCACCAATGCCGGCTTTACCGAGGATACGGCGCGCACGCCGCTGGAACTCACCTTCGCGCCCGGCGCGACCCTGTCCGAAGTGGCGGGGGCCATCAATTCGCAGAATGCCGGGCTTTCGGCCTATGTCGCCCAGACCGATGCGGGCGCGCAGCTCGTCATCAAGGGGGCGGAAGGGGAAAAGAACGGCTTCGTGATCGATGTCGCGGAGGATGCCGCAGAGCCCGGCCTTTCCGCGCTTGCCTGGCGTCCGGGGGACGATCCCGCGCGATTGGTGCAGGCCTCGGCCGATGCGAAATACACGCTCGACGGCGTTGCGCGCAGCAGCGCCAGCAACACGATCGCCAGCGCTGCGCCGGGCCTGTCGCTGGAACTGACGGCCACCAATATTGGCGCGCCCACGACGATATCGTTTTCCAATTCCAAATCCGCGCTGACCAGCGTGATGCAGGACATCACCGGCGCGTTGAATGAAATCGTGGGCAGCTTGCGCGAAGCGGTCGATCCCAAGAGCGGCGACCTGGCCCGCGACACAGGCGCGCGCGGGCTCAGCCGGACCCTGTCGGGTCTCGGTACGATCGAGATCATGCCCAATGCGCCTGCCGGATCGCCGCGCACGCTGGCCGAACTGGGCCTGTCGATCGGTCGGGACGGCAGCTTCACGCTCGATACCAAGCGTCTGACGGAAACGATCGAACGCGATGCCGCCGGCGTCTCGGCCATGTTCACCACCGGGATCAACGGCGTCTTTTCGACCATCGACCGGATCGCCCGCGCGAATACGACATCGACCAATCCCGGCTCGCTGGGCGGCTCGATCGCGCGCTACCAGTCGCAAGCGAAGACCGTGGATCGCGATCTCGAAAAGCTTACCGAACAAATGGAGACGCTGCGCAGCACCATGGTCGCCCGCTTCGCCAAGGTCGACAGCAAGGTCGCCGCATCGCAATCCACACTGTCGTTCCTGCAATCGCAGATCGACGTCTGGAATTCGCAGAAGAACTGATATGCTGGCCCGCACCAAACCCCGTGACGCCTATCGCGAAGCCGATTTCGACGCGCGCCTGATGGGCAGCTCGCGCGAGAACCTGGTCCTGTTCTGCATCGAGGATTTCATTCAGACGCTGGGGGCCCTGGAATTTGCCGAAATGCGCGGAGATCGTGCCGCGCGCAGCCGGTCGCTGACTCGCGCGATCACGGCGCTGACCGCGCTCGAGCTGGGTATCGATCGCAACGCTGCGATGGCCGATAGCCTGCTGCATTTCTACGGCGCGGCCAAATTCCTGTTGCTCGATTCGATCCGCACAGTCGATCTGCAGCGCATCGCCGAACTCAAGCAGGATTTCCGCGATATCGCCACTGCGTTCGCGGCTTGAACGCGGGCCGGGAGACCTCTCGTCCCAGCCGATTGCGGCCCTTCGGTCGAGCTTTTGCTTGAAAATTCATCAAAAAAAGGAAATTGAGCCTCGTGCGCTGCGTGGCGCAAAGGCGCGTTCGCATGCCAACTGCGCTGCCGGACGGCAGGCGAAGGAGGGGAGGCGAGCATGCTCAAGATATTCGTCATCGATGGCGATTCCGCCCGGCGCACGCAGATCGGACGCGCTCTGGCCGAGCACGATGCCCATGCCGAACCGTTCGAGTCGCTTGCGGAATTCGAAGCCTATACGCCCGATGACGGGCTCATCCTCGTCCATGACCGGGACAATTCGGTCCCGATGGTGATGGAGCATGTCGATCGCACCTCCTGCCTTCCGGCCATCGCGTATTCGGAGAGGCCCGGTCGGCTGAAAATAGTGCGGGCGATGCAGGCGGGGGCCGCGTCCTATCTTTCGCTCCCTCTGGCGGCTGAAGACGTGCTCAGCGAATATCGTGCAATTGCTCCGGATTTGCCCGCCAGGATCGAAAAGCGCCGGCGCGCCGCGCTGGCACGCGCGCAGATCGAACGGTTGAGCCGGCGCGAACACGAAATCCTTGCCTGCATGCTCGATCACGGCACCAGCAAAGCGATCGCGCGCCACCTCGATATCAGTCCTCGCACGGTGGAGGCGCATCGCGCCAATCTCATGGCGCGGCTGGACGTGACGAGCACCAGCGAGGCGATCCGCATCGCCGTCGAAGGCGACGCCTTGGATTTGCTTACTTCCTCCCGGCCCGAAGGAACCGGACAGCCTATTGCGAGATAGGACGTCAGTCCTCGCTATCGCCCGCGATCTTCAAGCGCAGTTTGTCGAGCGCGGAGGATTTCAGCTGGTGCACGCGCGGCACGCTGATGTCGAGAATCGCGGCGATTTCGGTAAGGTTCAATTCCTCGACAAAGTGCAGCTTGATGACCAGTTGCAGGCGCTCGGGTAGGGCGGCGATCGCGTGGATCAGTTCCTCGCGGTCCTCGTCCTGCAACAGATTGGCTTCGGCGTCGGGCTCGTCGCTGCTGAACGCGGCATCGCTGTCGGAATACATGTCATCGATGGAGTGGGTCGATGTCGAAAGCTGCAGTCGCGCCTCGTGCAATTCATCGAGCGAGAGGCCGAGAGCGCGCGCCAGTTCCCTGGGTGAAGGCTCGCGCTTCAATTCGGATCGCAATTCGTCCGCCATGCGCTCGATACGGCGGCCAAGCGCCGCGGCTCCGCGCGCCAGATTCGACTGGCTGCGCAACAGATCGATCATGGCGCCGCGCACGCGCATCTTGGCGTAGGCGGCAAATCCGTCGTCATTGGGCCGGTCGTGCCGCTGGGCGCATTCCGTCAGCGCGATCAGGCCCGCCTGCTGCAAGTCGTCGACGTCGAGCGATCCGCCGCAACTGCTTTCGTAATACCAGGCCAGCTTGCGGACCATCGGCATGAACTGCGCGATCCGCGCCGTCGCATCGGTGCCGTAAGCCCGCTTCGCGGTGGTCTGCGCGGTGAAGGAGGAATGGTCGTGCTTCATGCCGCGAGTGTCTCCATTTCGGGGCTGTAGGCCGTGGGGTCGGTGCCGGGTTGGTCAGCCGGGATTTCGGGGCTTTCGCCGCCGATGACCGCGATCACCTCGATCGGCTGGGCCGAGGGAAGTTCGTTGATCGAGAGCACCAGCACGCCCGGCGCGCGTAGCTTCAGCAGGCTCGTCAGAGCGCGGCGGGCGCGCGGCTGGACGATCAGGGCGGGCCGCGTGTCGTCGGGATGGCGCTGCTGAAGGATGGCGCCGATCCGCTCGCCGATGGATCGGGCGAGGTCGGGTTCGATGATGATCTCTCCGCTTGCAGGATCCTGCATTCCGCTGACCACCATCTCCTCGAGCTGGGCGGCGAGGGTGATGACGGGCAGTTTCGCGTCGGGCGGACACACGTCGCCGACCAGCATCGAGCCGAGATCGGACCGGATGAGGTCGATCAGGCGGTCGTGCTCCGCCGTCTGCTGGGCGGCCTGCGACAGGCTGGAGAAGATGCGCAGCGCATGGCGCAGGGATATTCCGTCGAGCAACAGCGATTTCAGCACGCGGGTGAGGGCGGCGAGCGACAGCGGCTGCGGCGTCACGGTCTCTATCAGCTGGCCATGGCGATCGCGCAGGAAATCGACCAGATCGCGGACCTGATCCGGACCAAGCAGGTCGTGTGCGCGGCCGGCCAGCAACTGGCTGAGCTGCGTGGCGATGACGCTTTCGGCATCGACCACCAGATAGCCTTCCGCCACGGCGAGATCGCGAGAGCCCGCTTCGATCCACAGCGCCGGGCATCCGAAGCTGGGATCGACGGTCGCTTCCCCCGGAACGGCGTGGCTGTGCATGACGTCGCCGGTGTCGATGGCGAGCATCCGGTTGGCACGCAATTTCCCGTTGCCGATCGGCGTCCCGCCGAGCGTGATGCGATAGGCTTCGGGATCGACGTCGAAACTGTCCTCGATCCGGAAGGGCGGAACGACGAAGCCGAAATTCTGGCACATCTGTTTGCGCAGGCCGGTGAGCCGCGCGATCAGCGGGGCGCCATGCTTTTCGTCCGTGAGATGGATCAGGCCATAGCCGAGCTGGATCGTCACCAGCGTCTGGTCGGTCACTTCGTCGATCGTGATCTTCGAAGGATCGGGTGCGGCGACCGGCTCGACATAGGCTTCCTGGATCGCTTTGCGGTTCTTCAGGCCGCGCCAGAGCAGGAAGGCCCCGCCTGACAGGGGCAGAAAGATCATCTGCGGCATGGCCGGGATGCAGCCTATGGCGAACAGGATGCAAGCGACCGGCAGCCAGATCTTGGGGTCGGCGAACTGGCCGCCGATCTGTCCGGTAAGGTCGCGCGTGTCGGAAACGCGAGTCACGATCACGGCGGCGGCGATCGAGAGGAGGAGAGCCGGGACCGAGGCGACCAGCGCATCGCCGACGGCCAGCGTCACGTAGAGCGCGCCCGCTTCGCCCGCGGACAGGCCGTGGCTGGTCATGCCGAGCACCAGCCCTGCGATGACGTTGATAAGCAGGATCAACAGGGCTGCGACCGCATCGCCCTTCACGAACTTGCTGGCACCGTCCATCGAACCGTAGAAATCGGCCTCTGTCGCGACTTCGCGCCGACGGGCCTTGGCCTCTTCGGCGGTCATCAGCCCTGCGGCCAGATCGCTGTCGATCGCCATCTGCTTGCCGGGGAGGGCATCGAGCGTGAAGCGCGCCGACACTTCCGACACGCGGCCCGCGCCCTTCGTGACGACCATCAGATTGATGATCATCAGGATCAGGAAGACGAAGATGCCCACGGCGAAATTGCCGCCGATCAGAAATTCGCCGAATGCCTCGATCACCTTGCCCGCCGCCGCGCCGCCTTCATGCCCATTCAGGAGCACGATGCGGGTCGAGGCGACGTTGAGCGCGAGCCTCAGCAGCGTCGCGAACAGCAGCACCGATGGGAAGGAGGAGAAATCGAGCGGCTTCTGCGCATTCATCGCCGCCATCAGGACGGAGACCGACAGCGCGATGTTGAGTACGAAGAAGAGGTCGAGCAGGATCGCCGGGATCGGCATCACCATCAACAGGATGATGGTGAGGATCCCGATCGGCAGCGCGAGCGCCGGGCTGAAGGCGGTGCGCAATGTCATAATCCGAAGGCCTTGAATTTACCGTAGGCCGCGGCGACTTTTTCGGTCGCGCGGTTGGAGATGGGATCGCTGCCGGCGAAGGTGGCGCGCAGCGTATCCGCCATGGAGGCGCGCTGGACTGGGCCGGACGGAGCCGGTGCGGGCGCCTTGCCGCCATTGGCGAAGGCTGCGCTGTGCGCGGTATAGCTGGCAGGCGGCACGAACCCTGCAAATTGCGGCTGACTGGCGGAGAAGGTCTGCGGGAAGCCCTCCTGCCCGTAAGCGGCGGCGACCTTGTCGCGCATCACCTGCATGACTTCGCCGACCGAGCGCGGGGCACCGCCCGAATAGAAGATCGACCGATTGGCGCTTGCCGCCTGCGGCATCAGCGCGGCGGCGGACTGGTTCGGATTGCTGTCGAGGGCGCCGAGGAAGCGCTGCGCGCCGCCAAGGCCGAGGAAATGGGCAAGGTAGAGTTCGGGCGGCTGCGGCTCGCGCCCCAGATGCGCGCGCAGGCCGTTGGCGTTGTCGCGCGTCAGCTCCGCCGCCATGAGCGATGCGGTGTCGGCATCGTAGCGAAGCGAGAGCAGGTGCGATCGCGTGGCGGGATCGGCGACGCGGCCGCCGGGACCGATCGCATCGTCCGCCCAGGCCATGCCATGCTTCGCGCCATGCCGGTCGAGCGTGCTAAGCCAGGTGGAATCGATGAATTGGTAGAGGCCCGACGCGCTGGAGGTGCGCGCCTTGGCGGACGGATCGAGCCCCGATTCCAGGCGCGCCTGCGCCACCAGATAGTCGAAATCGACTCCGGTGCGCTGCGACGCCCGCGAGATCGCGGACTGGACGCTGCTGGTCTGAACTGGACTGATAGTTGGCACAGGGCCTCCCGGTTTGGTTGCCGGGACATGTCAGCAAAAGACGTGCCAAATCGCCTGATGGGCGGAAGGGATCAGGCGTGGGCCGCCAGATAGGCGGTGCGCGGCGCCGCGGCATAGGCCTGGCCCGAACCGGTGAGCGCGCTGAGGCGGCTCTGCACGTTCGTCGCGATCAGATTGCGCAGGCGACGGTTGATCTCGTTGAGGCGCTTGACCGCGTCGAGCAGGCCAAGGCATTCCTCGTCCAAGTCGCCGCGTTCCACCGCTTCCAGCTTTTCGCAGATTTGCAGCTTGCCGGACGTGCAGTTCGAAATCCGGTCGAGATCCATGGCGGCAAGCGCCTGCCGTTCGCCTTCGAGAAGGGCAATCATTTGCCGCAGCGTGGCAATCACTTCCTTGGTGCGGCTCATCGTGCGATCTTTCCGTAAAGTTCGGCCGCGATCAGCGCATCGGCGATCTCGGCGGGAACGAGAGGGTAGCTATCGGTTTCGAGCGCCTTGCGGATTTCCTTTACGCGATCCTGATCGATCGGCGCGGAAGGTCCGGCATTCGAAACCGAGGTCGAGATCGGGGCCTGGGCCCCACGGGTGTCGCTGGCCGCATTCTGAGTAGAGGCGGCGCGGGCAGCGGGAGTCACGTTCGCGTTGGTACGCGCTATAACTCCCGAAAGGTCCACTGATCCGATACGCATGGTAACGCTCCGCTGTCTGTTCGATCAGTAGAACGGCACCGCCGAACCGATTTTAACGGCCCGGCAATCTTTTTTGCCGCTACGGCAATTCCATGCCGACCTGACCCGGCCGCAAGACCTGCGCGCGCAGGGTCGCCTTCTTGTCGCCGACCGGGCGGATCTTGATCCAATCGCCCTGTGCGCCGGACTCCAAAGCTTCGCCCTGGCGGGTCAGAGTAAAGCCGCTGCCGCGTGCGAGGATCGTCACGCCTTCGCCGCGATTGACCAGCGTCTGCCCCGAAGCGGATCGTGCTTGGCCATTGCCGTAGCCGTTGCCGTAGACGGGGGCCGACGACGCCCCATCGACGGCGACGTATATCTTCCAGCCGCGCTGCGGGCAGACCACCTGGACCGAGCGTTGATCGCGCCCGAACCAGCTGAGATCGAGCGGACCGTCGCAGGGATCGAGACGCAGGCGGCGATCGACCGGCAGCTTGGCGCCGCCCGGCTGGCCCTGGGCCGCGCCGGTGAAATCCGCCACCGCGCGGTCGATGATCGAAAGATCCATCGGGGTGGCAGCAAACGCAGGCGCGGCGAAAATGGCAGCGCCGATGGCGGCATGCCGGAAACGGGAATGGAGAAGGCGCATGTCTGATCCTTTGCGTGAAAGGGATATGCGCGGATTACAGCAAGAGACGTGCCAGCTTCGATCGAATTCGGTCAGGGCGCGCCTTCATAGCCTATGACGACCAGGCTTTCGGCTTCTCGCGCAGGTTCGACGACCAGACGGGCACGTGCGCCCGCAGCGTCCAGCGCCGTCATCAGCGTTTCCGCCCGGTCGAGCGCGGCGGCGCGTCCGTCTGCAGGAAAGCGCACAATCGCAGTCACGCTCTGGCGGTCGTCGGTATGGGTTTCGGCCAGCCATGCAGCAAGGTCGAGCCCGGTGCCGGGACGGAATACCGCAGTGCCCGATCCTTCGACGGCGTGCGGCACGAGCGGTTTGGTCTCGCTCTTCGCAACCGAGGGGGCAGGGGGCGCGCTTGGGCGTTCCGCATCGGCGATGCTTGCCTGCGCGGTCACCAGAAACAGGATCAACGCCAGATCGGCGGTGATCGTCTGCCAGCCCGATCCCAGACGCGCGATCATGCGGCCTTCGCCTCGCTGCCCTTGCCCGGTTTGGTATCGCTTTTCTTGTCCAGAGAGGCGGCGCCCCTGTCGATGCGGCGCACGCCCTTTTCGAGCCAGTCGAGCACGGCATCGCGGTCGCGCTCTTCAGCCCGGGCGCGCCGCTGGACGGCGTTTGAAAGGGGGGCGAACAGGAAATTGGCAGCAAGAAGGCCATAAAGCGTCGTCACGACCGCCATGGCGATGGAATCGACCAGGCCGCTCGCCGGTGCTCCGGCGACCGCTTCGGTCACGACCGCGCCGCCGCGCGCCGATCCGAGCGCGATCAGGGTACCTGCAAGACCCATGACCGGCGCGAGTTCCGCAGCGCAGTCGAGGAAGCGGGTCGCGCGGTTGGCCACGTCGGCACGGCGGAGGCGATATTTGGTATGTTCCCCGTGGAGCGATTCCGCCGAACGCTGGCTGATCATGATTTCGGCAAGCCGGTCGAATTCCGTGTCACCGAACTGATGGGCCTCGGCCCGAAGGAATCCGTCGGTGGCGATATCGTTGAGCTGCTTGGCGACTTCGGCCTTGGCCTTGACGGGATCGAAGGCGGGCTGCGTCAGGCTGCGCAGGGTGGCGAGCGCGAAACGCGCATCGACGAGCCCACAGCGCAGCACGGCCGCGGCCAGCGTACCCAGAAAAACGATAGCGATCGCGATGGGATCGAACCAGTGTTGCATGACGGGCGATCTCCCTGCCCCCTGAACGTACGCGATTGGACGTACGCGACAAAATCTCGGGAGGAAGAACGGCCCGGAAAACGGGCGATTTACCCCGTGGCCGACATTTGCCGCCTTCCGGCAAACCCTTGCCGTTTCTCCTTGCCGAATGCCGCTTTCACTGCCCGTGGCAGGGTTTGGCACGCCTGTTGCTTACCCCTTTCGCGTAATCAATCGCGCCTGGCTCGTTCGGGCATCATTCGGGAGGCACATATGAGCGAAGGACTGTTCGGTATCCACGGCGCTGCCCTGGAAATCCGGTCGCAGCGCATGAGCGTGCTGGGCTCCAACATCGCGAACGCGGCGACGCCGGGCTACAAAGCGCGCGACGTCGATTTCGGCAGCGCGCTTCAGGCGCGTCTCGGCGGCGTGGAAGCGGAGCGCGCCAGTGAAGGCGCGGTCAAGTACCGCATCCCCACCATGGCGAGCCTCGATGGCAATACCGTCGAAATGGCGACCGAGCAGACCGCCTTTGCGGAAAACGCCGTCGCCTACACCGCCACGCTCAACTTCCTGCGTGGACGGGTCGAAACCGTCACGCGCGCGATCAGGGGAGAATAAGAGATGGCCGGTCCAACCTCCTTCTTCGACATGGGCCACCGCGCCATGTCCGCGCAGCTCGTCCGTATGAACACGGCGGCCTCCAACCTCGCCAACGCCGGCTCGGTCGCGGGCAGCGAGGCGGAAGCCTATCGCCCCATGCGCACCGTCTTCGCCGAAGAATTGAACAACGCCACCGGCATGTCGTCGGTTCGCGTGGGCGGCGTGGTGCGCGAAGATGTCGCGCCGATCCGCCGCCACGATCCCGGCCATCCCCTGGCCGACGAGAACGGCGACGTCTGGGAAGCCCCGGTCGATGAGAACGCCGAAATGGTCGAGATGCTCGAAGCCTCGCGCCAATACTCCAACATGGTCGAGGCTCTCTCGACCGCCAAGCAGCTGATGCTTGAAACGATGAGGATGAAGTGATGGTTGCCATCTCCAACAACCCCGCAATCTCCAATGCGGCATCCAGCACGCTGGGTCAGACGCAGGGCCGCGGCATGGACGCGCTCGGCCAGGGCGATTTCCTCAAGCTGCTGACCGTGCAGATGCAGCAGCAGGATCCGTTCGAACCGGTCGATAACAAGGACATGCTGGCGCAGATGGCGCAGTTTTCCGCGCTCGCCGGGTCGGCCGAAACCAACGAAATGCTCGAGCGGATCGCGGACAAGCTCGACCAGCTGATCGTCACCACCGAATCCGCTCAATCCGCTTCCGGCCTCTGAGCCCCCTTTTTCCGACAGGAGTAATTCGATGTCCTTTTATACCTCGCTGAACGGCCTCAAGAACGCGCAGACCTCGCTCGGCACGCTGGCGCACAACATCGCCAACTCGGAAACCTACGGCTTCAAGCGCAGCCGGACCGAGTTTTCCGAAATCGTCGCGGGCACCTCGCTCAGCAATCCCAAGATGATCCAGGGGATCGGGGCTTCGGTGAAGTCGATCACGCAGAACTTCGCGCTCGGCCCGGTGGAACAGACCGGTTCCGCGCTCGACCTGGCGATCACCGGCGACGGTTTCTTCACCACCCGCTCTCCCATCGACGATACGACGCAATATACCCGAGCGGGATCGTTCTCGCTCAACGGCGAAGGCGAAATTGTGGATTCCTCCAACAACAGGCTGCAATTGTTCGCGCTGGACGGAAATGGCGATCCCGATATCAACACGCTGCAGGACGCGGTCCTGCCGGCTCAGAACGCGGACGGTTCCGATTTCGTTGGGGTCACGGTGAATGAAGTCGGGATCGTCTCGGCGTCTTATGCGGACGGCACGTCCGAACCCGTGGGCGCGATCGCTCTCGGCAGCTTCATCGCACCGACCGGCCTCAAGAAGGTGGGCGATGCCAATTGGGAAGCCACCGGCCTTTCGGGCGGGGCGGTTTACGGCACGGGCGGATCGGGTGCGTTCGGCAAGATCGCATCGGGCGCGCTGGAGCGTTCGAACGTGGATATCGCGGAAGAACTCGTCGGGCTGATCACCGCCCAGCGCAACTTCCAGGCCAATGCCAAGGCGATCGATACCGCCACCCAGATCTCGCAGACCGTCATCAACCTGCGGACCTGATCCTTCGCGGGAGCCCGGCTGACCGGGCTCCCGCAATCGGAGATTATCAATGGATCGCCTGATCTACACCGCCTTGTCCGGCATGAAAGCGTCGATGGATCGCCAGCGCGTGGTCGCCAGCAATATGGCGAACGCCAACACGTTGGGCTTCCGCGCCGAATTGCTCGATCAGCGCCCCGTCACCTTGCAGGGCATGCCCAACGAAGCGCGCGCCATGCAGACCGCAGCCGTGCGCGGGGCGGACATGGCACAGGGCGAATTCATAGAAACGGGCAAGTCGCTCGATATCGCGATCGCCAACGAAGCCTTAATGGCGGTGCAGGCCGAAGACGGCACCGAAGCCTATACCCGCCGCGGCGATCTCTCGGTTTCGGCCACCGGCCTGCTGGTCAATGGGGACGGGCGCACGGTCATGGGCGAGACCGGGCCGATCACGATCCCTCCGGGCGCCAATCCTGAGATTTCGCCCGATGGCACGATCACGGTCGCCAATCTGGCCGCGCCCGATGCGCCGCCCGCCGAAGTGGGCCGGATCAAGCTCGCCACCTGGCAGGGCTCGCCGATCGCGAAGGGGCTGGACGGCCTGTTTCGAGTGGAAGGCGGCGGCATCCTGCCGACCGACCAGGAAGCCACGGTCCAGGTCGGCGCCCTCGAACAATCCAATGTCAAATCGACCGAGGTCCTGGTCGACATGATCGATGCGCAGCGCCTGTTCGCAATGCGCAGCAAGCTCCTCTCCACCGCCAAGGATCTCGACCAGAGCGGCGCGCAACTGATGCGCCTCGGTTAATCGACCCCGGACATTTCGAAAAGGGATTAGACAATGCCCACATCAGCACTGCAAGTCGCCCGCACCGGCCTCGAAGCGCAGGATTCGCGCATGCGCGTCATCGCCAACAATCTGGCGAACGTCGGCACTACCGGTTTCAAGCGCGACCGCGCGAATTTCGCCACGCTCGCCTATCAGGACGCACGCGTCGCGGGCCAGCGCAGCTCGGGTGAGACGGCCTATGCCACCGGCCTCAATCTGGGCACCGGCGTGGCGGTCCAGTCGACCAGCCAGATCATGACGCAGGGCACGCTCAACACCACCAGCAACGCCTTCGACCTGGCGCTGGACGGTGACGGGTATTTCCAGATTGAGATGCCGGGTGGGCGCACCGCCTATACCCGCGCGGGCGATTTCACCCTTTCGGCGGAAGGCCAGCTGGTCACCCAGCAGGGCTATGCCGTGCAGCCCGCGATCACCGTGCCCGAAGGATCGACCGCAATCTCGGTTTCGCCGGACGGGATCGTCTCCGCCACGCTGGCGGGCGAGGGCGAGCCGGTGGAACTGGGCCAGATCCAGGTCGCGCGCTTCACCAATCCGGCGGGGCTCCAGGCGATCGGCGACAACTTCCTGGTCGAGACCGGTGCCAGCGGCGCTGCCGAACTCGGCCCGGGCGGCGAAGCCGGGCGCGGCAATATCCGCCAGGGCATGCTCGAAGGTTCGAACGTCAACATCGTCGAGGAACTCGTCGAGATGATCGAATGCCAGCGCGCCTACGAAATCAGCTCCAAGATGGTCTCCGCCGTCGACGAGATGCTGCGCAACGCCAACCAGACCCTGTGAGGACCGAACGCATGAACGCTCCCGTCAAAACCTGTGTCCTCGCCCTGCCGCTGGCGCTGATGTGCGCCGCCTGTGGCGGTGCCGGTACGCGCCCGGTCGGTTTCGAGGCGGCCCTGCCGCCGCCGCCCGCGCCGCCTTCCTATGTCGCATCGGGCGACGGGGCGATCTACAATGCGAGCGCGGGCTACGCGCCGCTCTATTACGGCAATCGCGCATCGCGCGTCGGCGATCTGATCACCGTGGTTCTCGTCGAACGCACTCAGACCAGCAAATCCACCAGCGGCAGCACGCAGCGCGGCGGCAGCGCCAGCCTGGACCTGCCCGCCTTCGTGCCCATCGACCCCGCCGATCTTAATGCGGGTGCCAATGCGTCGTTCAATGGATCGGGCGATGCATCGCAGGCCAGCTCCATCCGGGCGGACCTGACCGTCACTATCGCCGAGGTCCGGCCCAACGGCACGGCCCTGGTCCGCGGGGAAAAGCTGATGAAACTGAGCCAGGGAGACGAATGGGTGCAATTGTCCGGCATCGTCCGCTTGGCCGATATCGACCAGGATAATCGCATCCCCTCGATCCGCGTGGCCGATGCCCGCATCTCCTATTCGGGCGCAGGCGCGATCCAGCGCTCGGGCCGTCCGGGCTGGCTGTCGCGCTTCTTCTCCGTCGTGACCCCATTCTGAGGAGCTCGGAGATGACTTTCCCCAAGATCCGCAAACTCCTCCTCGTCCTCGCCGCCATCGCGGCGGTGATGCCGGTTCCCGCCATGGCGGAGCGCGTGCGCGACCTCGGCCAGTTCCACTCGGTCCGTTCGAACCAGCTGACCGGTTACGGCATCGTGGTCGGCCTCGACGGGTCGGGCGATGACAATTTCGCCTATCTGACACAGGCCATGCGGGGCGTTTCCGGGCGGCTGGGGCTGCAGCTGCCGCCCGGCGTCAATCCCGCGCTCAAGAACGCGGCCGCCGTCATTATCACGGCGGAACTTCCCGCCTTCGCCAAGCCCGGCCAGCGCATCGACGTCACCGTGTCCACCATGGGCAAGGCCAAGTCCCTGCGCGGCGGGGCGCTGATCATGACGCCGCTCTACGGCGCGGATGGGCAGGTCTACGCCATGGCGCAGGGCAATCTCGCCGTTGGCGGTCTGGGCGTGTCCGGGCAGGACGGGTCCAAGCTGACCGTCAACGTGCCCACCGTGGGCCGCATCGCGGACGGGGCGACCGTGGAAGCCGCCGTCGCCAGCAATTTCGACTTCAGCGAAGTGCTGCGCTGGAATCTGTTTCAGGCCGATTTCATGACCATGACGCGGGTGCGCGACGCGATCAACGCCGCCTATCCCGGCATGGCGCGGATCGAGGACGGCGTCACGCTGGCGCTCGCCATGCCGACCGGAGCGGATACCCGCGCCGGGCTGATGGCGAATATCGAGATGCTCGACGTCTCGCCCGCCGAACGCGCCGCCAAGGTCGTCATCAACAGCCGCACCGGCACGATCGTGATCTCCAGCGCCGTGCGCCTTGCCCCTGCCGCGATCAGCCATGGCAGCCTGGTGGTGCGGATCGACGAGAACCCGCAGATCGTCCAGCCCGCGCCCTTCGCAAACGGCCAGACTGCGATCGAGGACGACACCACGATCACCGCGCGCCAGGAAGGCAGCTACGTCACCGGGATCGGTCCGGGCGCCTCGCTCGCCGAAGTGGTGGACGCACTGAACGCGCTGGGCGCCAGCCCCGCCGATCTGGTCGCGATCCTCGAAGGCTTGAAGCAGGCCGGATCGCTGACTGCGGAACTGGTGATCATATGAGTCCGATCGGCCTTTCTCCGGCAGCAGGACCGCTTTCGACGGCGGATCCGATCAAGCCTCCCGAAGAGGGGCTGAAGGAAGCCGCGCAGGCGTTTGAGGCGATCCTGCTGCGCCAGATGCTGTCCAGCGCCCGCGCCACGGATTTCGGCGGTAACGATTTATTCGGGGGTGAAGGCGAAAAGACGTTTGCCGAAATGCGTGATTCGCAATTCGCCGACATCGTCTCGAAATCGGGACAACTTGGTTTCGCCGAAGCGATCGAGCGCCAGCTCTCTCGTTTCCTGCCGCAGGATGATAGCTGATGGCATCAGACCTTCTCTCCATTGCAGTCAGCGGAGCTCGCGCTGCGCGCGGCGCGCTCGACGTGACGGCGCAGAACATCGCCAACGCATCGAGCGACGGCTATTCGCGCCGCAGCCTGCGTCTGGAGGAGGTTTCCGCCGCGGGCGGGGTGGGCCGGGTCGGTGACATCTCGCTATCGGGCGCGCGCATCGCCGAAATCCGGCGCAATGCCGATCCGTTCCTACAGGGCGAGGTTCGCCGGACGGGCGGCGATCTGGCGCGCGCGGATATCGAGCTGAAGGGCCTGCGCAACATGGAAAGCGCGCTCGAACAGTCGGGCGTCTACGATGCGATGGTCGAATTCGAAGCATCGCTCCAGCAATTGGCGGGCGATCCCGTCGATCCCGCGCGACGCGCGGCGGTGCTGGGCGAGGCCGAAACGCTGGCCGCCAAGTTCAACATCACCGCCGACGGGTTCGATGCGGTGCGCAACGGCCTGCAATTCGACGCCGAAGCCGAAGTGAGCGAAGCGAACATCATCGGCCAGGAAATCGCGCGGATCAATCTGCGGATGAACCGCGCAGGGCCGGGATCGAGCGATCGCGCCTCGCTGCTCGACCAGCGGGACCTGATGCTGGAAAAGCTCGCGGGCCTGGCTTCGATAAAGACCAGTTTCGCCCCGGACGGGACCGTCGCGGTTTCGCTGGGCAGTCCGGAAGTTAGCTTCGTTCAAGGCGGAACCGCGCAAAAACTCGAAATCTCTGGGTTCATCGAAGGAGTTCCGACGTTCGCGGTGAACGGCCAGAGCACGAAACCGACGAGCGGAAATCTGGGCGGAGCTGTTCTTGCGCTCGAGGACCTTGCCAGCGCACAAAAGCGCTTGGACGGGCTTGCTGCATCTTTCGCCGATGAGATGAACCGCGTTCAACAGAGCGGCGTCGATCTCAAAGGCAATGCGGGCCAACCGTTCTTTACCGGGGACAGCGCTGGCACATTGAAAGTCGCGCTTACGGAAGGGGCGCTACTCGCTACCGCGCCTGCCGGGCAGCCCGCGGGTAGTCGGGACTCAGGCAATCTCGATGCCATGCGCCAAGCGCTGAAAGTGAACGACCCGATTCAGGGCTTCAGCAGCCTGCTGTTCGACGTGTCGAGCAAGGTTTCGGGTCGCACCGTCACGCAGAGCGCACTGGAAACGATCGCGTCCACCGCGCGCATCTCGCTCGAACAGCAAGCCGGTGTCGATCTCGACACCGAAGCGGCCAATCTGATCCGGTTCCAGCAGGCCTTTCAGGCTTCGGGCCGGGCGATGCAAACCGCCAGCGACATCTTCGACACTCTGCTTGGAATCGGCCGATGATCAATCTCAGCACCGGAGCCTTCTACGAGCGCAGTTCGAGCCAGATCGGCACGCTGCGCAATCGCGCCGAGTCCCTGCAGAAGATGATCGGCAGCGGCGAAAAGCTGGAACGCTCGTCCGACGATCCCGTGGCCGCGGCGCGCCTTCGCACACTGGCGCGCGGCGAACGCCTGGCCGAAGTCGACAATCGCAATTCCCAGCTCGCCCAGGCCGACCTTCAACTCACCGATCAGGCGCTGAATTCGGTCGCCGATATCGTGATCCGCGTGCGCGAACTGGCCGTGCAGGGCAGCAACCAGACGCTGAGCGACGAACAGCGCGCCGCGATCGGTGCCGAAATCGGCACCCTTTCTGAAAATCTCCTGCTGCTCGCCAACGGTCGCAATGCCGCCGGGCACGCGCTGCTGGGCGGGCAGGCGAGCGGTGCGGCCTACGAAAATATTGCCGGCGTGGCGACCTTCGTGGGCACGAATACCGTCGATCCGCTCGAAATCGGCGAGGGCCAGACCGTGACGCCCGGGCTGACCGGGCCGCAGGTTTTCGAATTTACCGACGCCAATGGCGCGACCGACCTGTTCCAGGTATTCGGCAATCTCGCCGCCGCGTTGAATGCGGGCGGTACGGCGGCCTCGGATGCGAGTTCGGCGGCACTCGGGTCGCTCGATGTCGGTCTGGAAAAGGTCACCACGGCGCAGACCATGATCGGTTCGCGGCTCAATTGGGTCGAGCTGATGGACGAGCGGCGCGAGAAGAATTCCGAACGCGTCGCCGCCGAACAGGGCGATGTCGGCGGGGCGGATATCGCGCTTACCATGACGCGACTTCAGGAAACGCTCACTGTGCTCGAAGCGACGCAGGCCAGCTTCGTCAAGCTTTCCAACCTTTCGCTCTTCTCGATGCTGCGCTGATCGCGCGGGCCGACCAATAGATTGATGGAGTTAGTCCAGTGTACGCGATCATCGGAATAGTCGTTCTGCTCGTCATGGTGTTCGGCGGGTTCACCATCAGCGGCGGCTCCCTGGGCCCCGTCATGAAGGCGATGCCGTTCGAAATGCTGATCATCGGCGGCGCCGCGATCGGCGCGATGATCGCGGGCAATTCGCTCGATCATCTCAAAGCGATCGGCGCGGCTTTCAAGAAGATCTTCAAGGGGCCGCAGCATACCAAGCAGGACCATATCGATGCGATCGCGCTGACCAGCCAGCTGATGAAGCTGCTCAAGAACGATGGCCCCGTCGCGCTGGAAAGCCATGTCACCGAGCCGGAAAATTCCGCCATCTTCAGCGCATACCCCAATATCCTCGCCAACAAGCCGCTGGTCCATCTTATCAGCGACACGTTGACCCTGCTGGTCGTCTCGTCCGGCACGCTCGAAGTGCATGCCGTGGAAGAGGTGATGGACAATGCGATGAAAACGCATTTCCACGAACTGCACGAACCGCAGCATGCGCTCCAGACGCTGGCGGATGCGCTGCCCGCGTTGGGCATCGTCGCGGCCGTTCTCGGCGTGGTGAAGACGATGGGTTCGATCGATCAGCCGCCCGCCGTGCTCGGCAAGATGATCGGCGCCGCGCTGGTGGGGACGTTCCTCGGCGTGCTGCTCGCTTACGGGATCGTCGCGCCGCTGGCGGGCCGCCTCAAGCAGGTGCTCGAACAGGACGAGATGATCTTCCACGCGGTGAAGCAGGTGATCATCGCCTCGCTCTATGGCCATCCCCAGCCGCTGGTGGTGGAATCCGCCCGCTCGGGCCTCGGCCATCATATCCGCCCCGGGCTGAACGAACTGCTCGACGCGCTCAGGGGCCGCTGAGATGGCCAGCGCGTCCGAGGGGCGCAACGATCCCGCTCCGATCATCGTCAAGAAGATTACCGTCGTCGAAGGCGGGCATCATGGCGGCGCGTGGAAGGTGGCCTATGCCGACTTCGTGACGGCGATGATGGCATTCTTCCTGCTGATGTGGCTGCTCGGCGCGACCACCGAAGACCAGCGCAAGGGCCTCGCCGACTATTTCACGCCCACTCTGGTCAAGACCAAGGAACAGAGCGCGGGCGCGGATGGCATTCTCGGCGGCTCGTCGCTGACCGATGTCGACAATTACCCCCACGCCGCCGGACAGACGGGAACCAAGACGCTTACCGTCCCCCGCGATGCGACTGGTGGCCCGAAGGAAGGCGCCGGCAAGATCAAGCGCATCGAAGAACGTGCTCGCGAGCGTCTTGCGAAGAAAGAGCATCTCAAGAAACTGATGCGCCAGGTCCGCATGGTCGACACGACCGAGGGTATCCGGATCGATCTGGTCGACGACGCCGATTTCTCGATGTTCGCGCTCGGCACGACCGTCTTGACTTCGGATGCGCGCGAATTGCTCAATCTGATCGGAGAGGCCGTGGCACCCGAAATGGGCGAAGTGATCGTTCGCGGCCATACCGATGCGCTGAAGTATCGCGATACGACGCGGGTCAATAACTGGTCGCTTTCGGCAGGGCGGGCCGAAGCCACGCGGCAGGCGTTGATGCGCCAGGGCGTCGCGGACGGCCGCTTCCGCCGGATCGAAGGCGTCGCGGACACCGAACCTTTGATCAAGGACGACCCGACCGATCCGCGAAACCGGCGCATTTCGATCGTGATCGCCGATTGAGGTTCGCGCGCGGGCTGGTCACGACACGCCGCGCTTGATAGCGGCGGTCCTCCCTTTCGAACGGAGACCGCCATGCCCGCCCCGACCCCGACCCCTGCCAAAACGCGATCCTGGCTATTCGCGCCGGGCGACAGCGCCCGCAAGATGGAAAAGGCCGCAGGTGGCCCGGCGGATATCGTCATCCTCGATCTTGAGGATGCGGTGGCCACCGCCAACAAGCCCGAAGCGCGGCGCATGGTCGCCGAATTTCTCCGCGCGAACGAACAGGATCGCGCGCGCCTGTGGGTGCGGGTCAATCCGCTGGACGGGGACTGGACGGCGGAGGATCTCGACGCCGTGATGCCTGCACGCCCCGGCGGTATCGTCCTGCCCAAGGCGGAAGGGCGCCATCACGTCGAACAGCTGGATGCCTTGCTGTCCGAGCGCGAGCAGGCAAACGATATCGAGCCTGGATCGACGCCTGTCATGGCGCTCGTCACCGAAACGGCGGCGGCCATGTTCACGACCGGCGAGTATCGCGGGGCACCGCGGCTGACGGGCATGAGCTGGGGGGCGGAGGATCTGTCCGATTCGCTCGGCGCGGCAGACAGCATGAACGAAGATGGCAGCTATCGTCCGGTCTTCGAGCTGGCGCGCTCGCTTTGTCTCTTGGGAGCCGCAGCGGCGGGCGTGACGCCGATCGAGACGATCATGGGCGATTTCCGCGATCTCGAATGCCTCGAAAAGCGCGCGCGGATGGTCAAGCGCGACGGGTATCGCGGGATGCTCGCGATCCATCCCGCACAGGTCGAGGTGATCAACCGCGCCTTCGCACCCAGCGAGGAAGAAATCGCCGAAGCGCGCGAGATCGTGCAATTGTTCGCGGACAATCCCGGCGCGGGCACGATCGGCTGGCGCAAGGGGATGCTCGATCGCCCGCACCTGAGCCGGGCAAAACAGGTGTTGGCGCAGATCGACGAGTGACTTTGCATCTCATGCGGGTGCGCCTAGACCGGCGGCGACCCCAGGGGAGAGAGACATGAAAACCACCGTCGCCACCGTCCTTGCCAGCCTGTTCGTAGCGCAAGCCGCCTTCGCCCAATCGCAGCAGCCGACGCCTTCGCCCAATCCGGTCGAGGAGCAGGAGGTCGACGCTTCGCAGAATGACGAGGAACTGCCCGCGCAGGGCACCGGCGAGGCGGTGGAGGCGGCGCCTGCGGTTCCGCAGGCCACGCCCGGCGCGGGCGAAGAGAAATGGGACATCACCAACCCACGCGGTGCCACCATCCGCCAGGTCCCCATCCGCACCGACGAAGGCACCTGGATCGATGTCGATGTCTCGCCCGATGGGCGCACGCTCGCCTTCGCGCTTCTGGGCGACATCTACACCATGCCGATTACGGGCGGCACGCCCACCCGGATCGCCGAAGGGCTGGCCTGGGAAATCCAGCCGCGCTTCTCGCCCGATGGCAGCCGGATCGCCTTCACCTCGGACCGGAACGGCGCGGACAATATCTGGGTGATGAATGCGGACGGGTCGGACAAGCGGCGCGTTACGCTGGAGAATTTCCGCCTCCTCAACCAGCCGACCTGGAGCCCGGACGGGCGCTACATCGCGGCGAAGAAGCATTTCACCACCGAACGGTCGGCGGGTACGGGCGAGGTCTGGCTCTATCACATTTCGGGCGGCGGTGGCGTCGCTCTGGTCGAGCGCGCGAGCGAGTCCTTGCAGAAGGAATTGGGCGAGCCGGTCTACGCCCCCGATGGCAGCGCGATCTACTACACCCGCAATGTCAGCCCCGGCGCGATCTTCCAGTATGCGCAGGATTCGCAGCAGAGCCTGTTCGAGATCGAGAAATACGATCTGGCGACGGGCGAGGTGACCACGGCGGTGTCCGGCTATGGCGGATCGGTCCGCCCGCAGCCGTCGCCGGATGGCAAATACCTCTCCTTCGTGCGCCGTGATCGCGACCAGTCCCAGCTCTGGGTCAAGGATCTTTCGAGCGGGGAGGAGCGGATGATCTACGATTCGCTCGACCTCGATTTGCAGGAGACCTGGGCGGTCTATGGCGTCTATCCGGGGATGGACTGGACGCCCGACAGCCGCGAAATCGTGTTCTGGGCAGGCGGCAAGCTGCGCCGCGTCCCGGCCATGGGAGGCGAAGCGCGGGTGATCCCCTTCGCGATCGACGATACGCGCAGCGTGGCCGATGCGCCCCATCCTGTGATCCCGGTCGCGCCCGACAGTTTCGAGACCAAGATCCCGAAATTCGCCGCACTTTCGCCCGATGGTCGCCGGATCGTGTTCGAAAGCCTCGGCAAGCTTTACGTGAAGAATGCCGCCGGGGGCGAAGCGCGGCGGCTGACCGATGATGGGGAGGCGATCGAGGCCTGGCCCGCATGGTCGCGCGATGGCGAACGCATCGCCTATGTCCGCTGGACGGATCAGGGGCTCGGCCAGATCGTCACTCTGGACGCGAACGGCCGCAACCAGCGCACCGTCACCGAAATGCGCGGCCATTACGCCGTGCCGCAATTTTCGCCCGACGGGCGGACCATCGTGTTCGAAAAGCGCGAGGGCGGATATCTGACCGCGCCGGAATTTTCGGAGAATCCGGGCGTCTATCGCGTCTCGGCCAGTGGCGGCACGCCGCAGCTGGTCTCGCGCGGAAATAGCGTGCCCCAGTTCGGCGCGGCGAACGACCGCATTTTCATGATGGGGCGCGAGGGCGGCAATCTGCAATTGCTCTCCACCGATCTGAACGGAGAGGCCAAGCGCGTCCACGCCCAAGGCGATCTCGCCAACGATTTCCGCGTCTCGCCGACGGGCGAGCATGTCGCGTTCAAGCAGAATTACGAAGTCTTCGTCGTCCCCATCCTGCCGGGCGGCCAGGCAGTGACGGTGGGCGAAAAGGCAAGCTCGCTGCCCGTGGTCAAGGCCAGCAAGGGCGGGGCGGACTATATCGGGTGGGCCGATAACGGATCGACCGTCTACTGGTCGATGGGGCCGACGATGTATCGCGCCACCACCGCCGCGATGTTCCGCAAGGCGCCCGCGCCTGAAAATGCGCAGAGCTTCGTTCCGCCCGAAACCGGCATCTCGCTCGCCCGCACGGTGCGTGCCGACAAGCCGACCGGCACGGTGGCGATCACCGGCGCGCGTATCCTGACGATGACCGGCGATCAGGCGGGCGTGATCGAGAACGGCACCATCGTGATCGAGGGCGACCGGATCGCGGCGATCGGCCCGGCGGCGAGCACGCCGGTCCCTTCGGGCGCGCGGACCGTCGATGCCACTGGACGGGTCATCATGCCCGGCCTTGTCGATGCGCATGCCCACGGCCCCCAGGGCGTCGGCGATCTAGTGCCGCAGCAGAACTGGTCCACGGTGCAGGAGCTGGCCATGGGCGTGACGACGATCCACGATCCGTCATCCAGCGCCAGCTCGATCTTCGCCGCGGCGGAGCGCCAGAGGGCGGGCACGCTGCTTGCCCCGCGCATCTTCTCGACCGGCGAGATCATTTACGGGGCCAAGGCGCCCAGCGTCTATGCCCGCATCGACGGATACGAGGACGCGCTGGCCCATGTGCGCCGGATCAAGGCGCAGGGCGGAATCTCGGTCAAGAACTACAACCAGCCGCGCCGCGAACAGCGCCAGCAGGTCGTCGCCGCCGCGCGGGCGGAAAACATGCTGGTGGTGGCCGAAGGCGGATCGCTGTTCGGGATGGATTTGAATCTCGTCGCGGACGGCAATTCCACGCTGGAGCACAACATCCCGGTCGACGTGATGTATGACGACGTGCTGCAATTCTTTGGCCAGAGCCAGACGAACTACACGCCGACGCTGGTCGTCACCTATGGCGGCCTCGCCGCCGATCCGTACTGGCGCCAGGCGACCGACGTGTTCGACAATCCGCTACTGATCCACACGCCGCCGCGCATGCTGCTGGCGGAAACCGCACGGCGGACCAAAGCGCCGGAATGGGCCTTCGTGGACGACAACGCCGCGCGTGAGGCCAAGAAACTGGCCGAACGCGGCGTGAAGGTCTCGATCGGGGCGCATGGCCAGCAATCGGGCATCGCGGCGCATTGGGAATTGTGGAGCTTCGTGCGCGGCGGGATGAGCCCGGTGCAGTCGCTGCGCGCGGGTACGATCGAATCCGCGCGCTCGCTCGGCATGGACCGCGATATCGGTTCGCTCGAAGTCGGCAAGCTGGCGGATCTCGTGATCCTCACCGCCGATCCCAGCGCGGATATCCGCAATTCGGACGATATCGAACGCGTCATGCTGGGCGGGCGGCTCTACGATGCGCGCACCATGAACGAAGTCGTCACCGGCGATGCGCGCCGCCTGCCCTACTGGTGGGAGTGATAGTTTCGGTCGAAGAGTAACGGGCGAGGGGGGACGGCTGAGGGGAACGCCTAGGCTGCGGCCCGCTTCCCCTCGCTCGCTCTGATTTGGGCGATCAGGCCATCCACCTTGCTGGTCAGCGTGCTCGCCTGGCTTTCCAGCTCGGTGGCCGAGTTCAGAACCTGGCCCGCAGCGCTGCCATGGGCGGCGGCGGTAGCGCGGACGCGCTCGATATGGTCGCATGTCTCGTCCGCACCGCGCGCCGCCAGATCGATGCTGCGCGCCAGATCCTGGCCTGCGAGCGTCTGCTGATCGACCGCCGTCGCGATCGAGACCGCGCTAGATTCCAGCTGCTTGATCTGACCGTTGATCGTTCGCAGCGCTGCCACGCTTTCGCCGGTCGAATCCTGCATTTCGCGAATTTGGGCAGCGACATCTTCCGTCGCGCGGCTCGTTTGCGAGGCCAGTTCCTTGACCTCGCTCGCCACCACGGCAAAACCGCGTCCCGCCTCGCCGCCGCGCGCCGCCTCGATCGACGCGTTGAGGGCGAGCAGATTGGTGCGGCGCGCGATCGTCTGGATCAGCTCGACGATCTGGCCGATCTGATCGGCGGACGACAGCAGGTTCGAAACGGTCTGGTCCGCTTGCCCTGCCGCAAGGCTCGCCTCGCGAGCCAGATCGGCGGAACTGGCCGCCTGGCGACTGATCTCGCCGATCGACATCGCAAATTCGTCCGATGCGGCCGCGGCGGCAGTGGTTCCGCTGCGGGAGTTGGTCATCGATTGGGCGACCTGATCGGTGTGAAGAATGGTCTCGTCGAGAGTTTCGGCCATTTCGCGCGCGGTCGATTGCAATTGGGAAGATGCGGAGGCGACCCCCTGCACGACGTGGCCGATGGAGGACTGGAATTGGAGCAGTAATCCGTCGATCGTTTCCTGCCGAATGCGTTCGGCGAGCGCGTCTGCCTCGATGTGTTCGCTCTCGCGCTCGGCATCCGATCGGGCGCGCGCTTCGATCAGCTGGTCCAGCTGTTCGCGCGAGACGCGAAAGGCTTCCAGCGATCGCGCGATGTCGCCGATAATGTCGGCCCGTCCAGTATGCCAGGGCCGGACGTCCGCCTCGCCTGCGGCCATTCGGGCAAGATCGCTCGAAAGGTCTTCCAAGGGTTCGATGATCCGCCGTTCGATGAAACGCAGGGCCACGAATCCCAGAATACAGCAGATTGCAGCTACGATCAGGATTAGCGGCTGGGCGACCGTAGCCATCGAAGGGAAGTTGAGCGCGAGCAGATCGATGCTGGCGACGATCACCAGCCCGGCCACCATGAAAAGCGCTGCTATGCGCGCCTGTCCAATCAGAGACTTTCGCAAGAACCACGAGGAAAGCGCGGACTCTTGGCCTTGCAGACAATCCGACTGCAAGCTTGGATCGATGCTTGTCTGCAGAGCGTCGTCGGGAGATTGGGCGGGGAGATGCACTGTCGAATACGCGTTCATGAACATATCTCTCCAAGCCGATTTACGTATTTTACTAAATCGGCTGGGTTAAGATTTCCTATCCGGCGCGCACCTGTGCCAGGAAGTGATCGACCTTGCCGCGCAGCATGTTGGCCTGGCCTTCCAGTTCGTTGGCCGAAGCGAGAACCTGCGCGGCCGCGTTGCCGGTCGCCAGCGAAGTTTCGCGAACCTCGCCGACCAGGCCGGACACGGCATCGGTACCTCGAGCGGCGATGTCGATATTGCGCGCCAGTTCCTGCCCGGCGAGAGTCTGTTGATCGACCGCAGTGGCGATGGAAACCGCGCTGGTTTCCATCTGGGAAATTTGCCCGGCGATTGATCGCAGGGCGGCGACGCTGGCAGTGGTGCTGTCCTGCATCGCGCGGATCTGATCGGCGATACTCTGGGTCGCGCGACTGGTCTGCGAGGCGAGTTCCTTCACTTCGCTCGCGACCACGGCAAATCCACGCCCGGCCTCGCCTCCGCGGGCCGCTTCTATCGATGCGTTGAGTGCAAGCAGATTGGTGCGTCGTGCGATCGATTGAATGAGCTCGACGACCTGGCCGACCTCGTTCGCGGAGACGGACAGGTTCGAGATGGTTCCGTCCGCCTGTTCTGCGGCGCGAGCGGCAGTGCGGGCGAGTTCGGCCGACTGGCCGGCCTGACGTCCGATCTCGCCGATGGAGAGCGCGAATTCATCGGACGCTGCGGCAGCGGCGACGACTCCGTTGGCGGCGCGATCCATTTCGCCCACGACCTTTCCGGTCCGATCGGTCGATCGGTCGGCGGCGTTCGCCATGTGATCGGCGGTCGTCTGCAACTGCCCGACGGCAGCAGCTACACTGCCGACCACTTGGCCCACCGTGGCCTCGAAGGTCTTCGCAAGGTCGAGCAGCGCCTTTTCCTTCTGCGCACGAGCCTCTTCACGCTCGCGCTCCAGGTCGGCGCGTTCGGCAAGTTGCAGCTTGGCGCGTTCTGCTTCCTTCTGCTTCGCGACTTCGAACTTCCGCGCCGCGCGAGCGAATAGCTTCATCGATCGGGCCATCTGGCCGATTTCATCCTTGCGGTGCAATCCCGGTATCGAGACCGTCAGATTGCCCTTGGACAATTCGAGGCCGGTCTGGGTCAGGCGTGTCAGTGCGCCGGACATGTCCTTGGTGACTGTACGCGACGTTGTGAAAATCAGACCGAACGCTAAGGCGACGATGACGACAAAACCGATTGCAAGCCAATTGATGACGGCGGCGGATTGGCCGTCCAACTGGTGCATCTGGGCGGTCAGGGCATCGCGAATTGTTTGCGCTTCGGCGATAAGACCTTCGCCGCTCCTGAAAATGTCTTCTGCGCGCGCTTGGGTCAGATTGCCCGTTCCATCGCGATCATATGCCGCTTCCAGAGCCGACAGCTCGCCTTTGTATCTCTCGATATGGTCGGTCAGATCGGCGATCGCGGAGATCTGGCCGCTGCCGTAACGTTCGGCGACCTCACGCACTATGACGAGATCCTCTTCTGCGCCATCCAGGGCGGTCCGGGCGCGCCCCATGTCTTCGGGCGAACCGCTGATCGCGAAACGCTGACCGTATAGCCGCGCCTGTTCGACGCTTCTTTCGATCTCGATCGCGGCTACATGGGTGGCGGAGAACGCCGTTCGGCTGTCGCGCATGTCGAGGGCGACGGTCGCTGCAACGACCATCATGGCGATGGTCAGCATGATGGCGGCAGCGCTGGCCAGGGTCAGTTGGCCGATCTTCTGCGCAACCGTTAGTCGCCGGTACCGCTCGTCCAGGGCGTCCTTGAAACGGGCGAAAGGCCCACTGCGCGTTGCATGCCCGAAATCGGTGGCGAGCTCTTGCGGAGGAGAGACTTCTTCTTCCGGTATCGGATTGCCGACCATGTCCATTAAAGCGCTCATGCAACCTTGCTTTCGAGAGAACCGATCGGTTCGGGTTCGGAACGGGCGGGGGGCGTGATCTGTGCGACTCTGTCGAGATGCTGCGGGATCGCTTCGGCGGGCATGGCCTTGAAATAAAGCCAGCCCTGGATCTGATCGCAGCCCGCAGCGCGTACCATCTCGGCCTGCTCCAGGGTTTCGACGCCTTCCGCCGTCACATCCATCTTCATGGCCCGCGCGACGGTAATCGAAGACAGCATCATGGCCCGGCTGGCATCATCGGTATCCGCCTGGGTGACGAGGCTGCGGTCGATCTTCAGCTTTTCGAAGCGGAAGCGGCGCAGGAACCCGATCGAGGCGTAACCGGTGCCGAAATCGTCGAGCACGATATTAACGCCGAACCCATGGATCATAGCCAGGCAGCGTTCCGCGATCAGTGGATTGACGACGAGGCAATTCTCCGTGATCTCCAGTTCCAGCCGCTCCGGCGCGAAGCCGGTTTCTTCGAGGATGTGGCCGAGCTGGATCGGGAATTCCGGATTTTTCAGCTGTACCGGCGAGAGGTTCACGGACAGTTTGATGCCGTTCCAGTCGAGTGCATCGACACAGGCCCGGCGCAGCACCCAAAGGCCGAGCGGATCGATCAGCCCCGACTGTTCGGCGACGGCGACGAATTGACCGGTCGGGATTTGGGCTCCATCGGGGCGGTTCCAGCGTAGCAGCGCCTCGACGCCGACGATCCGCTGCGTGCCGCAATCGACCAGCGGCTGATAATGCAGGCGGAACTGTTCGCGCGCCAGAGCGCCGCGCAATTCCTCTTCCATGACTCGGGTCGCTTCGCGGTACACGTCGGATTGCGTATCGAACCAGGTGCAGCGCGCCTTCCCGCCGCGCTTGGATTCGTACATCGCAACATCGGCGCGGCGAAGCATTTCCGAGCTGGACGCATCGTCAGATGCGCTCATGCGCGCAAGACCGATACTGGCACCGACGGTCAGGCGCGTGCCATCGACGCAAAGCGGCTTCGACAAGCGTTCGATGATCTTGCGCGCCATTCCTTCCAGAAGCGTCGCGGCGAGGGGGCCGGCCTTGGCAAGTGCGAACTCGTCTCCCCCGAGGCGATAGATTCGGGCTTCCTCGCCGCATAGATCGACGAGAATCTTCGCGGTCTCGCAGATTGCCTTGTCGCCCATCGAGTGCCCGTGGCGATCATTGATCGCCATGAACCCATCCAGATCTATGAGGGCGAGCGCGATCTCTTCCTGTCCATCCGCAAGAGCGGCTATCTGGGCGAATTCGGCGTGCAGCCCGGCGCGATTGGGAAGGCCGGTCAGCGCATCGCGTTTGGCGAGCAGTTCGAAATTGCGGGCATGCCTGAGCGTAAGCGGGATCAGGGCGGCCAATATCAATGCCTGCGCGATACCTCCTGCCAGCAACATCCAGCCAGGCAGGCCCGCACCGGGCGTAAAATGCATTGCGAAACCATATGCCAGAGCGGTCGCAATCGCCAGCGAAGCGATCAGGGCGAGGGGCACGATCGAGATGATGGGGCGATGCACTGCCGCTCCCCTCGCCATCGCGGCCCTGGACCTGGTCTGCGATCTGCTCACTTGGTTCCTCGCCTGGCACAACCGCAAAAGACGGCTATCGATTCCCCTAGAACGTCAGGCGCTAAAAAGAGGTTAAGCCGCAATTTACCGTCCGATCGGAAGACCGAAGAGCGCTTTGCGACAGGTTGGCGAAATGGCTGGGATGCGTTCCCGTCAGCCGACCAGCGCTTCACGGGTGTGCTCCTTGAAAGAAAGCTCGCCCCCGCAATGACGATAAAGGTTCGCTCCCTCGTCCGATGATTCGAAAAGAGCGGTCTGTCCGATGGTTGTCTCGCCGGATCCCATCATCAGCCAGCCATCCTGTGCCATGCCCCGGGCCAGGCACTTGAACGCCTCGGCGCGCGTCGCGGCATCGAAATACAGCAGAACGTTACGGCACAGGACAAGATCGAAACCGTGTGCCAAAGGAGGGGCGGCAAGGATGTTGGCTTGCTGGAACCGCGTAAGCGCCCGCAGCTCGGATTTCGCCTGCCACCCGTTCGCACCTTCGTCGAAATGCCTCAGCATCCGATGTACGTCGATGCCGCGCTGAATTTCGAATTGCGAGTAAAGGCCCTTGTTCGCTTTGGCGATGGCCTTGGTCGAGATATCGGTGCCGACGATCTCGATTTTCCAGTCGCGCCAGCGCACCGGATCGTCGGCGAACAACATGGCGAGCGAGAGCGCTTCCTGGCCTGTCGAACAGCCGGCCGACCAGATGGCGATGCGCTTCGTCTTGCGACGCCGTTCGAACAATGTCGGAAGGACCGTGTTTGAGAGGCGTTCGAAGAAGGCGCCGTCGCGGAAGAAATAGGTCTCGTTGTTGAGAAGGGCGTCGACGACCTCGGTGGCGAGATCGCCTGCGTCGGGTTCCGCAAGCAAGCAGACGAGCTGGTCGACATTGGAAATGCGCCGCGCCCGAAACAGGCCAGCCAGTGCGGAGGGAACCCGCCACATGCGCTCGTCCGAAAGATGCTGGCCGGTACGCGCCCGCAAGAGGTCTGCGACGATCCGATGGGATGCGTCGATGGCGGTCATGTCAGCCCTGCTCGGCAGGCGCACGAACCGACTGCGCGACTGCGTCGGCGAGCTTTGCGGGTTCGGCGACGGCGCGTGCCAGACCGGCTTCGGTTATGGCGCGGGGCATGCCCCAAACCGCGCAGCTCGCCTCGTCCTGGGCATAGAGGCTGCCACCGGACCGGGCGATCGCTTCGGCGCCGCTCGTACCGTCACGGCCCATGCCCGACAGCAGAACGGCGGCCGCGTGCCCCTCGTAAACCTCGGCAATGCTTTCGAACATCGGATCGACGGAGGGAAGGCAGCCATTGGCGGTGCGATGATGCGCCAGTGCCGTCACCACGCCGCTGCACGATGCCGAGGCCGGGCCGATCCGCTTGACGATCATATGCGCCGTACCCGGAGCGATCACGATCCGGCCGCGACGGATTGCCGTTCCCTCTTCCGCCAGGACCGCCTCGCGTCCAGCCGCGAGTTCCATCTGCCGTGCGAACACCGGAACAAAGCTTTCCGGCAGATGCTGCGTGATCAGGATCGGCAGGTCGAAATCGTGCGGCAGCTGCCGCAGGAACAGGTTGAGCGCATGGATGCCTCCCGTGGAGGCGCCGATGGCGACGACATGGGGTGGCAGCGATTCGCGCGCCTTCGCCGGGATCGCTCGCGGGGCGGGTGCCGGATCGGTACGCGGCGAAAGCGTTTCGGTGCTGACATCGCGGCCGCCCAGCGCCCGGATCTTCGTCAGCAGCGCATCGCGATAATCGTCGTTGAAACCACCCGGGCGCGGCTTCAGCATCGTATCGGCCGCGCCGATCGACAGAGCGGTGAGAGTGTGTTCCGCCCCATCTTCGGTCAGGGACGACACGACGAGAACTTGTGCGCCCTTAGCGGCTTCGAGCAGCTTGGGGAGCGCTTCCAATCCGCCCATGCCGGGCATTTCGAGGTCGAGGAGGATTACGTCCACCTCGGTGCTGCGAAGGGCGAAAAGCGCCTTTTCCGCCGTGCCCGCTTCGGCGACGACCGCGAGATCGTCTTCGCGCTGGATCATGCGGGAAAAGACGGTCCGCACGGTCAGCGAATCGTCGACCAGCATGACGCGCACCATATCGTCGGTCACGCGTTTGGGCGAAGGCGTGGCGCGGGAATGGCTGGACTGGCTGGTGGGTATTACGGAGGCCATGGCGAATCCTCTAGGCTACGGTCAGGCCATGCCGACGAGCTGAAGCTTTATCTGCAGGGTTTCGTGATCGAAGGGCTTCATGACGTATTCGTCCGCCCCGGCGCTGATGGCTTCGCGGATATGGGCGACGTCGTTCTCGGTCGTGCAGAACACGACCTTGGGCTTGTCGCCGCCGGGCACTTGGCGCAGATGGACGATGAATTCGATTCCCGTCATCACCGGCATGTTCCAGTCGAGCAGGATCACATCGGGCATCGCTTCGACGCATTTATCGAGGCCGAGCTTGCCGTTCTCCGCCTCTTCGACGGTGAAATCGAGCGATTCGAGAATATGCCGCGAGACTTTGCGGATCACGCGCGAATCGTCCACGACCAGACAGGTTCTCATTTCAGGCGCCCTTGCGTTTCCATGTGTTTGCCATTGGATCTTCTCGTCTTGAGCCTTCTTAGTAACAACCAACCGTAACCATTGCCTTAAGCCGCCTCGGATTGGCGAAGGCCGAGCAGCGCGGGAACGTCGAGAACGACGACCGGGCCGCCGGGCGTTTCCACCAGACCCAGCGCCGCTCTTTCCCACTGGGGTCCGAAGCCGCCGCGGATCTGCTCCACCTCGCTCTCGACCTCTTCGACATCGGATGCATCGTCGACCACCAAGGCATAGAGGTGGCCATCCTGCTGGATCACGGCGGCACGGCTGCCGACCGGATCGCCCGCGCTCTCGAAGCCCATCGCAACCCGGCAATCGATCACGGTCAGGGCCTGGCTGCGAAGAGCGGTCAGCCCCGCGACATGGGGCGGGGTGCCCGGAACGGGGGCGACGGCTTCGATCTCGATCACCGAGCTGACGTCCTGTGTGGGTATCGCAGCCTTTCGGCCCGCGATCGTGCAGAGGAGCATCAAGCGTTTCATGCAGCGTTCTCCCGACGCAGGCTCGCAAGCGCTTTCAGCAGCGCTTCGCGATCGTAACGATAGATCGAATTGTCTTCAGCGCCCCTCGCTTCGCGGCTGCTGCGAAGATGAATGAGCGCGGCGTCGGCGTCTTGCTGTGCGGATGGATCCTCGTCGATCAGAATGCGGACATCGCTCCGCTGGTCCCCATCGCGCAGCACGGTATAGCCTGCGGCAACGACGAGAGGTTCGAGAATTGTGCGGGCCCATTCGCTATCATGGGGCAAGCGGCATGTCGGCTGCGCGCAGTCTTTCACGGGCCGGTCGTGACGGGCGAACAGGCGGTGCCCGTCGATCAAGGGGATCGGCTGCCCATCGACCAAAGCGATGCCTTCGTAGTCGGGATTGCCCTCGGCTGAGCGCAACTCCTGCGGCAGGTCGATCGCGTCAAGGACTTCGGTGACGATCAGCGCCAGCTCGCCATGCCCATCGGAAAGGCGAAGCAGGCGGCATTCCGATGGCGGAAGCTCGCCCGCTTCGTGGCCGACCAGGGGGACGAGAGTATCATCGATTACGATCTGCGCGCGACCGCCTTCGATATCGATGGCGCTGCGGGCGATCGTTTCGATGCGGCGCACCAGATCGAGGCGCACGGCCCGCTGGCGTCCATCCAAGCCGCGATACAGCATGGCACAGAAGCTGGGAGCGGTCTCGGCGACATCCCCCTCCTCGCGATCGGAGCGCGAACGGCCGCGCGTTTCCGCGACCAGCCCGTGCATGGCAGCGATGCTGGGCATGTCGAGCAGCATCATCGGTCGCCCATCGTCAAGCAGGGTGGTGCCGGCATAGAGGCCGGTTTTGACGATCACGGGCGCGATCGGCTTGATCACCACGTCCTCGTGATCGATCACCTGATCCACTCCCAGAGCGAACACATCGTCGCTCGCAAGCCGGATGACGAGCATCTTCTTGCGGCTCCAGTCCAGCGGCTCCGCCGATGGCCCGAACAGTACTTCCTCAAGCGCGATGCAGGGAATGCGCTTATCCCGATAAGTCAGCAGCTGGCTTTCGCCTGCGCGGACAAGTTCCGCCTCGTGCGTGCGCGCAAACACGATCTCGTCGACGAAGGAACGGGGAAGGGCAAAGATCTGCCCGCGCGTTTCCACCGTGAGCGACGACATGATCGAAAGCGTCAGAGGCAATTTGAGATAAAAGGACGTGCCGTTTTGCGGCGTGCTCGAAACATCGATCGATCCGCCGACCTTGAGGATGTTGGCGCGCACGACGTCCATCCCAACACCGCGACCCGAAACCGAACTCACTTCGTCGGCGGTGGATAGGCCGGGTTCGAAAATGAGGTCGAGCTTGGCGCGCTCGTCCATGGCTTCGATCTCGTCGGCCGTGCGAAGGCCAGCAGCCAGAGCCTTGGCGGCAAGGCGATCGGTGTCGATCCCATTGCCATCGTCTGAAATCACCAGCGAAATCTGGTTGCCGGACTGACGAGCGGCAAAACGCAGCATGCCGATCTCGCGTTTGCCGGCCATCATGCGTTCGACCGGTTTCTCGATCCCGTGGTCGATGGCGTTGCGAACGATATGAGTGAGCGGATCGCGCACCATTTCGAGCATTTCGCGATCGAGCTCGACATCGCTGCCTTCGAAATCGACCATCACCTGCTTGCCCAGCTCGTTGGAAAGGTCGCGCACCAGGCGGGGGAAGGAGCTGAAGAGATGTTCCAGACGCTGCATGCGCATCCGGGTCGTGGATTCGCGTACGCCGGTAAGGAGGGCGGAAAGCCTCTCGAATGGCTGCTCCAGCGTCGATTGTCTGTCGCTTTCGCGCAGGCGTCGCGCCAAATCGTTGCGCGCCAGGACGAGGTCGGACACGCCTTTCATGACCTCGTCCAGAAGATCGACGGGAAGGCGGATCGAGCGCTGAACGGTTTGCGGACGGGCGGCCGCGGGGCGATCCGATGCGGCGCCGTCTTCGGCAGTCGTGCCAAGAGGAGCGGATGGCGACATCGGCTCGCTATCGTCATATTCCAGTGCCGCGATCAGCGCATCGTCGCCGCCTTCGGGAAACTCCCGCCCGGCTTCGATCGCATCGGTCATCTCGCCGATCCGGTCGATGATGGCGAGCACGGCGGAAACCAGCGCGCTGTCGGCCTGGCGTCGCTCGCCGCGCACTTCGGCCAGCGCATCTTCGGCGGCATGGCTCAGCCGTTCGAGGCGCGGAAAATCGAAGAATCCGCAATTGCCCTTCACCGTGTGGACGAAGCGGAAGATCGCATCGAGGCGCGCGCGGTCGCTGGGATCGGCCTCCCAAGCGACGATCTCACCGCCGCTGGCCTCCAGCATTTCGCGGGTTTCGGCGACGAAGTCCGCCAGAAGATCGTCCATTGCGCAGCAAGCCCCTCTTGGTAGGGCTGCCTCTATGCCTGTCGATGGTTAACGAAGCGTAAGGGTGCTCAGTCCGCTTCGGCGCTCCTGTCGCCCTTGGCGCGCAGCACGCGCCACACGATGAAGGCACCGAGCGCGCCGCCCGCAAGATTGGCAACGAGTTCTGCCGCGTAAATCGCATCGGCGCCCCACGATCCGCGCAGCAGCCAGGCAAAGGGCATCATGACGAGGAAGACACGCGCGAAGCTCTGGAGCAATGCGAGGCTTGCCTTGTCGACTGCGTTCAGGACACCGTTGGCGGTTATCAGCAGGCCGAACCCGGCATAGCCCCACACCGCGATCTCCAAATACGCGTCGAACTGGGCGACGACCGCCGGATCGTCGCTGAACAGACCGGCGAAACGTTCGCCGAATCCGAACAGGACGAGGGCAATGGCAAGCCCGTAAACCATGCAGAAGCCGAAGGCGTAGCGGACGGCGCGCCGCGCGCGCTCGAACTGCGATGCGCCCCAATTCTGGCCGACGATGGCCCCGATCGAACCCGACAGAGCGAGCAGGGGAACCGTGGCGAAGCTCTGCAACCGGCCCGCCGCACCGAAACCGGCCACTGCCGCCTGCCCCTCGATCGCGACGAGCGCGGTGAGCACCGAAAGGCCGATGGGGTTGATGGAATTGGAGAACGCCGCCGGAGCCGCCACGCGCGCGATCGCGGCGAGCGGCGCGCCGATGCGGCCTTCGCGGATGAGCGCGGGATTGAGGGGAAGGTCGGTCTTGCGGATCAGATAGAGGCCCAGCACGATGGCGATGGCCCATCCGATCAGCGTGGCATAGGCCGCGCCGACGATGCCGAGCCCCTCGATACCGAATGCCCCGGTAATCAGGATCGGGTCGAGCACCCAATTCGCCGCCGCGTAGCAGACCGAGATATAACTGGTCTTGCGCGCCTCGCCCTGGCCCCGCAGCGTGCCGTTGATCCCCATGATCGTCATCAGCAGCGGGAAGCCGAGAGCGAAGGGCTGCATATAGGTTCGGATGAAGGGTAGCGTCGCTGCGTCCGCATTCATCAGGGCGAACAGGGGATCGAGCAGCGCGAACAGTGTCAGCCCCAGGACCACGCCGACCGTGACCGCGAAGACCATGCCGAAATTGGCCCGCCGCGCCGCCTTGTCCCAATCCCCTTCGCCGAGCGCACGCGCGACGACCGAATTGATGCCCACCATCACCCCCACGCCCATGCTGGTGAGCGCGACGCTGATGGGAAAGATGAAGGAGATCGCCGCCAGCTCGGTCCGGCCGAGCTGGCCGATGAAATAGGCATCGACTAGCCCGATCGACATGATCGCCGCGACGCCGATAATCATCGGGGTGGTCTGGGTGACGAGATGGCCCCGAATGCTTCCGCGCGTCAGCTTGCCGCGCGTGTCTTGGGGCCTATCTTTCATCGAAGGGCGCCTAGCCGGGGCATGGGAGATAGGGAAGCGGCGATCTTGCCCGATCGTGGCGCTCCGTGCGAAAGGCCAAGGGGTTACAGGACGAGGAGCGCGGCGTGTCCCGAATGACGGTGAACGGCCGACCGGTCGAATATCTGATGCATCCCGATACGCCCCTGTTGTGGGCGCTGCGCGACGCGTCCAATCTGACGGGCACCAAATATGGCTGCGGCAATGGGGATTGCGGCGCGTGCATGGTGCATGTCGATGGCGAGGCCCTGCGTGCCTGCCTGATCACGATCGCCGAGGCGGAAGGGCGCTTCGTCACCACGATCGAAGGGCTCTCGCGCGATCGCTCTCACCCGGTGCAGCAAGCAATGGTCGCGGAACAGGCGATCCAGTGCGGGTTCTGCACGCCCGGCATCGTGATGGCCGCCGCCGCGCTCCTCGCCGATAATCCCGCGCCCGACGAAGCGGCGATCAAGGCCGCGATCCCGAACATCTGCCGCTGCGGCGTCTATCCGCGCCTGGTCCGCGCAATGGAGCGGGCCGGGCGCGTCGCGCGCCGTCAGGAACGCGTCACTGCCGCGCCCCCTCCGGGTATCGGTGCCGCCGATGCGGCGCAGGAGGAACCTGCGCTGACGCCGCCTCAGCGTTAGCGCGAGGCCCGCCGATTACATCTCGAACCGTACGCCGATCCGAGTGGTGAAGGGATCGCCCGGCTGGATGTTGTTGTTGCCGTGCGCGGAGGGATAATAATCCTCGTCGAACAGGTTTTCGATGTTGAGCTGCACGCCGATCCGGTCGGTCAGCGTCAGATAGGCGGCGGCATCGACCCGCCAATAGCTCGGCAGAACCACCGTGTTGCTGAAGCTGGCGAACTGTTCGGACTGGTGAATTACGCCGAGGCCCACGCCGAACTTCTCGGTCAGGTCGAAGCGGTTCCAGGCCGCGATCTGGTGCTTGGGCAATTGCTGCAGGCGCGCACCGGCAGTCCCGAAATCGGAGTCGTTGCGCAATTCGCCGTCGAGATAGGTGTAGCCTATATTGGCCTGCCAGAAGGACGCGATCTCGCCAACCGCGCTCAGTTCGAAGCCTTCCACCCGGCTTTCGCCCGCCAGCACGGTCAGGCCGGACCCGCTGGGATCGGGCGCCTGCGTCTTGGTGCGGTCGAGCCGGAAGATCGCGGCGGTGACGAGGAGATCGTTCATCGGCGCGACTTTGACGCCGAGCTCGTAGTTGGTGAATTTCTCCGGATCGAAGCGCGCATCGCCGGGCGACAGGATCACGAATTGATCGCCGGCCTGCGGCAGGAAGCTTTCCGCATAGCTCGCATAGACCGACACGCGCTCGCTCGGCTTCACGATCAGCCCGGCGCGCGGGCTCACCTTTTCGTCCACCCGATTGCCGGGAACGCCCGAAATCAGGTCTCGCGTATCGAGATCGAAGCGATCATAGCGCAGCCCCGCGACGAGTTCGACCACGCCGCCGATTTCGAACTGTTCCTGCACATAGGCGGACAGCGTTTCGAGCTGGCTGTCGCGCGAGCGCGAAACCGGGTTGAGAGAGAAAGCAGGCAGGGCGATTACATCGGCCAGCGGAGCAGTGTTGCCTGACGCGAAGGACACTGTCCGACGCGCGTTCACCGTATCCTGGCTGCCCGCCTCGACGCCGAGCAACAGTGTCGATTCGAAGCCTTCGCCTGCGGTTTCCCATACGAGATTAGCCTGGCCGATCAGATTCTCGCGATCGGTCGCATCCTCGTATCCGCCGAAGGAAACGGTGGTGCCGTTCGTGCCGGAAGGGACGATGTTGGCGTAGATCTTGTCGTAATCGGCGTATTGCACGGTGGCGTTGGCGGACAGGCCGGGCGCGAATTCGTGCGTCAGGCGAACCCGCCCGATATGCGTTTCGGCGCTGGCGCGATTGAAGTCGGGATCGCCGAAGAAGGTCTCGTCATAACCCATCAGCGGGCGCCCGCCGAGGGAGGGGACGCCGCGATCGGTGACGCGGGCATCGTCGTCATAGGTGTAGGTCGCGTAGAGGCGGGTCTGCGGGCCGAGCGCGGCGGTCAGCGTCGGCGAGACTCCGATGAAGCGGCCTTCGTAGAAATCGCGATCGTTGTCGAATTCCTCGTACGTCGCGTTGAGGCGCAGCGCGACATTGTCGCCGAGCGGCTGGTTCGCGTCAGCCAGAATGGCGAAGGCGCCGAAATTGTCGACCGAAGCCTGGCCACCGATACCCGAACGCCCGAGCATCGCGGTCTTCGATACGCGATTGACCGCGCCGCCGCCCGCGCCACGCCCGAAGATCAGGGCATTGGCGCCCTTCAGCACTTCAACTCGCTCGATATTGTAGAGCGAGCGGTAATATTGCGCGTCGTCGCGCAGGCCGTCGATATAGAAATCGGCGGTCGATTCCTGGCCGCGAATGAACACTTCGTCGCGGTGGCCTTCGCCGCTTTCCATGCTGACGCCGGGGACATAGCGCAGCGCCTCGTTCAGCTGGCGGATCGACTGATCTTCGAGCTGGTCTTCGGTGATGAAGCTTACGCCCTGGGGAACGTCGATCAGCGGCGTCGGAGTCTTGGTGGCGGTCGATCCGTCCTCATTGCCATAGCCTTCGCGCTTGCCGCTGACGACGATTTCGGCAGGGAGGTAGGTGCGCTCGGGCTGGGCTGCGGCGTCCGCGCTGTCTGCGCTGTCTGCAAGGGCAGGCGATGCCGCGAGTGCGGTTCCGAGAAGGAGCGCGGAGCGAAGGGCGGAGTGCCGCATGAAAGAATATCCCGTCTGTAAGCTGCAACGATCGCCGGTGCTGCTATTGAGAGCTATTCGCATTTGCAAGTGCTGTCTTGTCAATCTCCCGGGAAAACTTCGCTGAATGCTCTTTCAGTGATCGTCTGGCTCGATTAGGCGGCTGAGCACACCGACCGCGCATTCGCTAAAGGAGGACACGATGAACGCGACGATCTGGCACAACCCGAAATGCGGCACATCGCGCAAGACGCTCACGATCCTCGAAAACCTGTCGCAGGTCGAACTGATGGTGATCGAATATCTGAAGGAACCGCCCTCCGCCGCCAAGCTGGCGCAGCTTTACAAGGATGCCGGGATCTCGCCGCAGGAGGGATTGCGACTGCGCGGTACCGATGCCGAGGAACGCGGCCTGCCCCAAGCTTCGGACGACGAGGTGCTGGCCGCGATGGTGGCCGACCCGATCCTCATAGAACGCCCGCTGGTCGAAACCGAAAAGGGCGTGCGCCTGTGCCGGCCGCAGGATCGGGTGCTGGAAATCCTCTAACGGTTGCGGGTCAGATCGCTGTCCTGTTGCAGGGCGAAGAAGCCGTAAGCGAACACGATCAGGCACAGCGCCACGATCAGGCCGAAGCCCAGCCAGTCCGAATGGCCGTATAGCCAAACGCCGAGCGCGGGCGCGTAGATATAGCTCGCTCCTGCGACCGAGGCGGTGATTCCGGACGCCTGCCCCTGTTCGGCGCGCGTCACCGCCAGCGATGTGCCCGAGGTCGATCCGGGCCGGAACAGGCCGAAACCGAGCGAGGCGATCGCAAAGGCAAGTGCGATGGTGTGGATCGTGCCTGCCACGGCCAGCATGGCGACACCGAAGGCGGCAATTGCGATGCCCGACAGCGTCGCGGCGCGCGGGCCCAGATTGAAGCGCGGGATCAGGCCCCATTGCGCCAGCAGCGTGGCAATCGCGCCCGCCATCAGCACCAGGCCGATCGGCCCCGTCCCTTCGTCCGGCGTGGCGCGCAGGCCCAGCCGGTCGAGCACGAGAAAGCCTGCGATCCCCAATACCATCGCCTGGGCATGCCCGCCGATCAGGCCGGTTATGACCCATGGGCGCAAGCGCGCTTCGAACCACCGAAGCTTATGCGGCTCGACATAGGGCTCGTCCTCGTCCTCTTCCGAAGTCTCGACGGGATCGGCGGTCGGGCTGCCGGAATAGGGCGTTTCGTACATGCCTCCTTTGGCGGCGAATTGCGGTTCGTCGTTCGGCAGGCGCAGGCGCAGGGCAATCAGCGTGGCGACGCCCATAAGGGCGAAGATCACGAAGGGACCGGTCAGGCCGACGCCCGGAAGCACCATCAGCGGGGCGAGCGCAGGCCCGATCACCGTGCCCAGCCCGAAGCTCGAGGCGATCAGCGACAGCGCCTGCGTGCGTTCGGCGCGCGGTGTGCGGCTGGCGACATAGGCCTGCACCGCAGGGGGCGCCGCGCTGCCGAAACCGCCGTAAAGGCTGCGCGCGGCAGCGAACAGAATCAGCGCCCAGAACGCGGTCAGATAGCCCGACAGGCCCAGCCACAGCATCAATCCGCACAGCGAGAAACTGATTGCGAAGCCCGTAAGGCCCAACGCCATCATCGCCTTGCGGCCCCTGCGGTCCGACCGGCCCGCCCAGAACGGGGCGCAGACCACCCACAACAGGGCCGACCAGCTATAGGCGAGGCTGATCCACACGTCCGCGATGCCCAGCGCGGTGCCGATGGAGGGCATGACCGACTGCATCGCGGTGTTGCCTGCCGCCGTCGTCAGCATGACCATGAACAGCAGCGCCATCCGCCCCCTGGGGATGGAGCCGGGAAGGGCGGGTGGAGGAGGAGCCGCGGAAGGGCCGCGATCGCTTTCGGACATGGCTTGCGGCGCTACGCCCGGCGGGCCATGCTTGCAATGCTGCATCGAAACTGTATCGCTGCGCGCCTACCGGGCCGTGCCCGACCGTCGATAAGGGTCTATTCTTTGAGCGACAATTCCGGAGCCCGCGCGCTTCCCCGTGGCGATATGAAACGGCGCGCCGCGCGGCTGTTCGGCCAATGGGGCGTGTTCTTCCGCGGCTTTCTCCAGCATCCCAAGATGGTCGGTTCGATCATCCCATCCTCGCGCTTCACCATCGAAAAGATGCTGGCGCCGGTGAAGTGGGACGAATGCGATCTGTTCGTCGAATACGGCCCGGGCGTCGGCACGTTCTGCCAGCCCGTGCTCGATCGGCTGAAGCGCGACGGGGCGCTGATCGTGATCGATACCAATCCGCTTTATATCGACTATCTGAAGAAGACGATCCGCGACAGCCGCTTCCAGGCGGTGCTGGGCTCGGCCGCCGATGTCGAGGAGATTGTCGCGGCACATGGGTACGAGCACGCCGATTACGTGCTTTCGGGCCTGCCGTTTTCGACTCTGCCCGACGGAGTCGGCCCCGCCATCGCGGCGGCGACGCACCGGGTGCTGCGCGTCGGCGGAGCGTTCCTGGTCTATCAGTTCTCGGACCGGGCGCGCGATTTCATGGCGCGCCATTTCCGCCACATCGACAGCGGTTTCGAACCGCTGAACGTGCTGCCCTGCAAGCTGTTCTGGGGCTGGAAGCGCGCCGACGACTGATCGGCCTCGCCCGGCTCAGTCCTCCCGCGTGGTCGGCACCGTCGCGGTAGCGGCGGGCCCCGACAGGCACCGGTGCAGCGATGCGAGCACCGCATAGGCGACGCAGGCGAAGCCGACATTGATGAGCGAAGAGATCAGCGCCTGCCCGATCAAAGCGACATGCTCGCCGCCCAGCGCAAAGACGAGGCCGAATACGAGCGTCGCGATCATCGAAAGCACGGTGAAGGCTGCGACGAGCAGAAGATAGAACAGGAACAGCCGGAAGCTGTTGCCCTTGGTCAGGCGCCACGACCGACCCAGCGCGGTGATCGGATTCATGATCCGCTCGATCGCGATCGCTGGCGAACTCATCGAGAATTTGACCAGCAGATAGAGCGTCACCGGCAGCATCAGCAGCCCGAGCAGGCCGGCGATCCCTTCCGATCCGATTGCCGCGCCCAAAGCAACTCCGATGGTGGGCGGCGCAAGAATTGCGAATCCAGTCAGGATCTGGGCTCCGATCTGGGTCGGGAGGAATCGCAGGCCGCGCCCCATCGCATCTCCCACGGTCGGGCGATCGCGATCGCCGAGTATCGCCAGCAGGGCGATCGAGCCGATCGCCTGGATCAGAGCGAGCAACAGAAGCGCCCACCAGTATTCGGCATAGAATGCGACGATCATTGCGGACGCCGCATCCATGTCGGGCTCCGCCCCGGAAGCGCCCGCCTGGCCCATCGGATCGGGTAGAAAGAGCGCGAAGGCGAGATACGGGACGAAGAAGAACACGCCCGCCAAAACCAGCACCATCTCGCGATTGGCTGCCAGCATCTTCATCGCGCCATCCCATGCGGCGCTGAGGTCGAGTTTCATTCCATATCCTTAGGCTTGCGTTTCCCCTTGATAAGCGTGCCCGCCATTGCCACGCAATCGCCGATGTCCGATCGCTGGCCCGAAACCGTCGAAATCCGTCGCGAAAGCGAGCAAGTGCCCTATCGCGATGCGCTTGCAGAAATGGATGTGCGCAATCGCGCGATCGCGGCGGGCGAGGCGCCGGAACTCGTCTGGCTGCTGGAGCATCCCCCCGTCTACACCGCCGGCACCAGTGCCGCGCAAGACGAACTGCTCGATCCGCGTTTCGAAGTGGTCGAAGCGGGGCGGGGCGGACGCTACACCTATCACGGACCGGGGCAACGGATCGGCTACGTCCTGCTCGACCTGACGAAACGCGGACGCGACGTGCGGTGTTTCGTCCACGCGCTGGAAGGCTGGGTGATCGCGACCTTGGGCGATATCGGCGTCGAGGCGTGGCGGGCGGAAGGACGGGTCGGCATCTGGTGCCACGATCCGAACCGGCGCGAGGCCAAGATCGGCGCGATCGGCGTGCGCGTGCGGCGCTGGGTCACGATGCACGGCTTTTCCGTCAATCTTACTCCCGATCTCTCGCATTTCACCGGAATCGTGCCGTGCGGGATCGAGGAATTCGGCGTCACGAGCCTCGATGCGCTCGGCATCGCGCTTGCGCCCGAGGCTTGGGATGAGGCATTGCTCGCGCGCGGACCGGATTTCCTCGCCGCGCTGGAAGGAAAAGAGTGCTCCCTGCCATGATCACGCGCCCACTCGCTAAGTTCGCCGCTCTCGTGACGGCCGGTGCTTTCCTCGCCGCGTGCGAGAGCGAAAGCGCGCCGCCGCCCGTCGAAGACGATGGCCGCGCCACGGCGGAAGGCGAAGTGCTGGGCGGCACGATCAGCGACGAGATGCTCCCGCTCGACACGCTCCGTTCGCAATCGCCGTCCCAAGGGTCGGGTTCGGGCTCGGGGGGCTCTTCGGCGGAAGGTTCGACCGAGGTCGAGACGGATGCGGCCAGCGAACCGGAAGAGGCGGTCGAGGCCGAGGTCGAGCAGGCGGAGTAGCCCGAAACGGGCTTCCCCACCGAGCCAAGCCCGGCGGGGAAGCGATACGGCTATTCGCCCAGTTTCGGGTAGTCGATATAGCCTTCCGGCCCCTTGCCGTACCACGATTGCGGCACGCCCTTGTTCGGTGCGATCTCCGCGCCGGTGCGGAAGCGTTCGGGCAGGTCGGGGTTGGAAATGAAGTCCCGCCCCCAGCTGACCGCGTCGCAGCGTCCGGCTTCGATATCCGCGACCGCTTCGTCCGCGCTGTAATCGCTATTGAGCACCAGCGCGCCCGAATAGATATCGCGGATCAGCGGGCTCTGCTTCGGCACGTCGGTATTGCCGAACGTGCCTTCCGGGCCCGGCTCGCGCAGTTCAAGGAAGGCTAGGCCGAGATCCTCGACCACGCGAGCCGCCGCGCCGAAGGTTTCGGCCGGATTGCTGTCGTCGCAGCCCTGCGTTTCGCCATTGGGGGACAGGCGCACCCCGGTGCGGTCCGCGCCCCAGACGCCCACCAACGCTTCTAGTACTTCGCGCAGAAAACGCGTGCGGTTCTCGGCGCTACCGCCATATTCGTCCTCGCGCAAATTGGTGCTGTCGCGCAGGAATTGATCGACAAGATAGCCGTTCGCGCCGTGCAGCTGCACGCCGTCGAACCCGGCCTTCTTGGCGTTTTCGGCGGCCTTGCGATAATCGTCGACCACGCGCGCAATTTCGTCGGTTTCGAGCGCGCGGGCCGCTTCGTAATCCTTGCGCCCTTCGAAAGTGTGCGCATGGCCGGGGGCCTTGGTGGCGCTGGCGGAAACGGGAGGTTTTCCGCCGAGGAAATCGGGATGGACCAGGCGGCCCATGTGCCACATCTGGAGCACGATCTGGCCGCCTTCGTCGTGGACGGCCTTCGTCACCTGCTTCCAGCCTTCGGTCTGCTCCTCGCTCCAGATACCCGGCGCGGCGGGCCAGCCTAGGCCTTCCACGCTGATGCCGGTCGCTTCGCTGATGATGAGACCGGCGGACGCGCGCTGGCGGTAATAGGTCGCCATCATCTCGTTGGGGATCGAACCGGGCTGAGTCGAACGGCCGCGCGTGAGAGGCGCCATCCAGATGCGGTTCTTCGCTTCGAGCGCACCGAAGCGCAGGGGCTGGAACAAGGTGTCGTGCATGGGGACCAAATCCTTTTTGCTGGTCATGTCTGGCAGGGGAGCTAGGGGCCGGTCATGGGCGACACAAGCGACGCGGCGGACAAGAATGCCTTTCAGCCCGGTGCATGGCATTTCGTTGCGCTGCTGGGCGGAAACGTGGCGCTGGCGCTGGGGCCGTGGCTGGTGCGGCTGGCGGATACTGGCCCGGTCAGCGCCGGGTTCTGGCGGTTGTTCCTACCGATCCCTCTGATCGCGCTGTTCGCCTGGCGCGAGAAATCGCGGCATCCGATCGACCGGCGCGTCGCGCTGCTGGCGGTGGTGGCGGGGGTGTTCTTCGCGCTGGATCTTGGCAGCTGGCACCTCGGAATCGAGCGCACCCGGCTCGGCAATGCGACACTATTCGGCAATGCGGGCAGCGTGATCCTGATGGTGTGGGGCCTGATCGCGCTGCGCCGCGCACCGACCGGGCGTGAAGGACTGGGCATCACGGCGGCGCTGGCGGGCGCGGGTATATTGCTCGGGCGCAGCCTCGAGATATCGACACAGAGCGCGCTCGGCGATCTGTTCTGCCTGTTTGCTGGGGTATGCTACGCTTTCTACCTGCTTCCGGCGCAGAAGGCGCGGGCGAAAATCGGGCAGTGGAGCGTACTGCTCCTGGTCTGCATCACCGCTGCACCGCTGCTGCTCCTGATCGCAATCGGGTTGGGAGAGCCGGTTTGGCCGGGCGATTGGACGCCGGTCGTCGCGCTGGCGATTTCGAGCCAGATCGTGGGGCAAGGTCTGCTGGTCTATTCGCTCGGTCACTTCCCGCCGCTCGTTATCGGTCTGGCGCTGCTGACCCAGCCAGCGATCGCGGCGGCGGTCGGCTGGTTCGCGTTCGGAGAGACTTTGGGCGGGCTCGATATCGTCGGGATGGTTTTGGTCGGGGCGGCGCTGCTGCTGGCGCGGACGGCGAAGGCGGTTCCGATCCGCGCGCGCTAGCGCTTCACCGCATTGATGAAGGTCTGATAGCGCGCTTCCACCGCCAGCAGTTCCGGCCCGGCGAGGTGTTCGCGCGCCTGGCGGACCAGCCTTTCCCCCTCGCGCCGGATCTCGGTGCGGCGGCTCTCGTCGTCGAGCGTCGTTGTGGCGTCTACCAGCGTGTCGAACATGACGAGCGTTGCGATCCGATTGGTGGCGACACCGCTGCGGATCGCGCCGAAGCCGCGCGCGAGGAAATGTTCGAAATCGTCATCCAGCAGGACGAGGTGCGGCTCCTCCCCGTCCTCGGCGAAACTGCGCGTCAAATTGCGACGCGCCAGTTCGGCGGTCGCCGCGCCTAGCCAGTGGATGGCGGTTATGGCCGTGAAGGGATCGTTGATGCCGGGCGACAGGGCGCGCAGCCCGATCTCCACCAGCTCGTCGATCAGGAACTGCATGTCCTGCGAGGGCGTGCGCATAGCGCCCGTTCCGAAGCAGGCGCGCACTTCGTCGTCCGGGCAATCTTCGATCGCGTCGAGGTCCGACCAATAGGCGAGCGCGATCGAGGGGTGAACGAAATCGCCCGTCCGTACCGCCAGATTGAGCTTGCCGTTTTCCTTGCGGGCGATGCGTTCGAGCGCTTCGAACTGGATCGCTTGGACATACCCCGTCTCGTGCGCGATGATCGGCACGCCTTCGGGTGCGTTCAAGGCACGCTCGCCCCGGTTTTCTTCGGGAAACAGGCGCTTGATATCCCTGAGCAGGCGCCCGCCGATCCCTTCCAGCACGGCGTTGACGCGGATCGAGGCGGGCACGTGATTAAGGAAATAGACCAGCACCGCGATCGACAGCAGCATCAGTACGAATGCCGTCAGCAGACTGATCTGCGGCACGAAGCCGGACATGGCGGTCGGTTCGGTCGCGAAGAGCGGCGTTTCCTCCGCCTTCCTCACCGCGCGCAGCACCGTAATCGCATAGACGAACGTGCCGATGAAGGTCGCCAGGCTGAATTGATTGCCGCGATCTTCCATGAAATTGGTAAGCAGGCGCGGCCCGTAATTGCCGCTGGCATAGGCGACGGAGGCGATCGTGATCGAGAACACGGTCGACGCCACGCCGATCATCGTGCCCGCAATCACGGTCAGCATATTGATCGCCCCATCGGGACGCGCAGGCTGGAGCCAGCTCGTCTGGGAGACCACATCGGACCAGCCATTGCGGTCGAGCCACAGAGTCGCGGTGGCCGCTGCGAGCGCCAGCAGCGAAAAAACGGCGGGCAGGAACCAGTAGCTTGCATTGATGCTCTGCCAGATCGTCTTGAGACGTGCCATCATGCGACTGGCCCCGCGTCGATCGTATCGGCTGCTCGCTCGTCGGTGGCAGCGGCGTCCCGTCCGGCCATGCGCATCGGCTTGAATCCTTCGAACGCGGCTTCGATGTCGCGGCGATCTCGTGGATATTGAGCGCGCGCGGCGGCATGTTCGGTCAGGGATTTCGCTTCGTCGTAGAGAAAGTCGATCAGAGCCTCCTGGCGCTTGTCCGGGTCTTGGGCGAACAGCGGTTCACAGATGCGGCGGTAATTGTCGGTCATACGGATCGCAACCGATGGATAATCGGCAGCGGCCTGGCGGAACGCGGCGAGCGGGTCTGCGAACAGGCCGTGAAAGTCCTGCCCCGGCAGCTCGAACTGCGGGCAGTGGGCACGCGCGGGTATCTTGTCGGCATCGACCCAGTTCCCGCTATGCCCTGCAATCACTTCGGCCAGCGAATCCGCCGCTGCCAGCGCGGTGTAGAAATCGTTGATGGCGGGCGACAGGGCGCGTGCGGCGATTTCGACCAACAGGCGGATCTGGAAGACGGTGCCCTGGCTGTTGCTGCGAAACGGCCCGATGGGAATGCTCTTCACGACGCTTTTAGGATTGTCGAGCCGATGTTCGAGCGCGGCGACCGGTTCCCCCGCCAATACGTGCTGCCCCGGCGCCACGCAGATGCGGACGATACCGGGATGATCCTTCAGCGATTTTTCCAGCTCGTCCAGATCGACGCCTTCGACATAGCCGCTGCGCGGTGCGGGCAGAAGCTGGGTGAATTCGCCGGTGAAGCGTTCGACGCCGACGACCTCGAACGATGGCGTGCGGGCATCTTTGGCCAGCGCGTCGATCGCCTTGTCGATGAACATGGTGCGACCCAGATCGTGCAGCGCCACGGCCAGCATGGCCAGATTGATCGCAAGCAGCACGAGCATCACCGTGATAGTCGCCAGCGGTGTCTGCGCCAGATCGGCCTCGGAATCGATCGCGGCGAGCGTCAGGACCGAGAACAGCGTGGTGAAGGTCAGCCCTGCGATCGAGACCTGGACCAAGCGTTTGCTCAGCCAGCGATCGATCAGTCTCACGCCGAGATTGCCCGCCGCGAGCGTGAGCACCAGTAGCGAGATCGAGAAGAAAAGGGTCAGCAGCGCGGCGTCGATCCCGGCGACGATGCCCGCGGTTTCCTTCGCCGCATCCGCCGTCGTCACGGGGGACAGGCCGTTGTCGAGCATCCAGCCGGTCAGCCCGTTGCGGTCGAAATGCAGGATCGCGCCGAAAACCAGCGGGGCCGCCACGACCGCCCAGAGCGCCAGGAACCAGTAATTCGCCACCAGACGGTGAAGGATCCAGCCGAACAGGCCGGTAATCGGATTTCCTGAAAGCATAGCCCGGCCCCCTTTTATCGCACGCTTGCGAGGAACCTAACCGCGCAGCGCGGATTTGGTTGCCGCATACCCTGTGTCTCGTCCTCCAAGCGGGGCGGCCTTTCGGTGGGAAGGGCACGCGGTCCTGTTTCGTCAATCTTCAAGGGGCACAGATATGGTCTCTCCCGATCTCGCCGGACAATTCGGCAGTATTGAAAACCTGGTTGCGCTTACCTCCGGCCAGTACACGGCCGGTTCGCTGATCCTGATGGTCAGCTATGGCGCGCATTTCGCCTTCATCCTGTTTTTCCTCGCGATGGCGTGGCAATTGGCGCCGCGCTATCGCATCGTCCCGATCATGTCGGCAGTGGTCATGGCGTCTGCCGGGCTCAGCCTGATGCGCGAATTCAGCCTGTGGCAGGAAAGCTACGAGCTGGTGGGCACAATGTACCGTCCGCTCGCCGAAAATTCGAGCTTCACCAATGCCTTCCGCTACGGCAACTGGACCATCACGGTCCCGATCCTGCTGACGCAGCTTGCCATCGCATTCGGCCTGCCGCGCCCCGAACTGCACAAGCGTGCGGCGCGGATGATCATTCCCGGCGTGCTGATGATCTGGACCGGCCTTTACGGTCAGTTCGGCGAAACCGGCGACTGGAGCCGTCTCAATCTCTGGGGCGTCATTTCGACCGTGTTCTTCGTGTGGCTGATCGTGGAAGTGCGCGGCGTCATCACGCGCGGCGTGCAGACCAGCCCGGCGCAATTGCAGACCTGGCCGAAGAACATCTGGTGGTACTTCCTCGCCACCTGGGGCCTCTATCCCATCGCCTACGCCCTGCCGCAGCTTGGCTTCACCGGCGACGTGGTGGTGGTGCGCCAGCTGCTGTTCTCGATCGCGGACATCTCGTCCAAGCTGATCTACGGCATCATCCTCAGCCGCTATGTCCTGCGCCGCAGCGCGCTGGAGGGCTATGTGCCTGCCGCCGAAGCGCTGGAGACCTCTCCGCTCGGGTCGAGCGTGGCGTCGAGCCGCGGCGACTGACCGGCTTGCGGCGCGTCCGCACAGCCAAACCGAAGGGGCCCTGGCACGATGCCGGGGCCCTTTTGTCGTGGGCGGCAGTGACGCTGGGCGTCGTTGCGCAGATCGCAGGCGATGGCTGGGCGGTACTGGCGGGGCTCGTATTCTTCGTGATGGGCCTGGCCCACGGCGCGGGAGACGAGAACGAAGGCGGGATCGCGCGCATCAAACTGGTTCACGCCGCCGCCTATCTGGTGACGGGAGCCGCCGTCGCTGCGCTGTTCCTGTTCGCGCCGCTCGCCGGGCTCGCACTGTTCCTCGCTCTGTCGGCCTGGCATTTCGCCCGTAGCGACTGCGCGTTCGACCCCGTGACCCGCTACGCTATTGCGGGTTTGGCTGTGGGCGGCAGCGCGCTGTTCCGTCCCGGCGAGACGGGCGAGGTCTTCGCCATGATCGTGGGCGGCGACGTGCCTGTGCTAATCGTGCGCGTGCTTGCCCTGCTCGGCGTGGCGGGAACGGGCGCGGCGGCATGGGCGCTCGTGCGGGGCCTGCGCGGTTTCGGCCATGCGGTCATCGCGCTGGCCGCCACGGTCGTGTTCAATCCGGTGCTCGCGGTCGGTCTGATCTTCCTGACCGCGCATGCGATACCCGTCCAGCAGCGCCAGATCGCGAATTACGGACGCAGCACGGTCTGGCGCGCAGTCGCGCTGCCGACATTGATCGCGACGCTGGGCGCGCTGGGGATCGCCGCGCTGGTCTGGACCGGTCATCTGACACTGTCGATCGCGATCGCGCTCGCCTTCGGCATGGCGACCCCGCATATGCTGACCGAGCGACTGGAGCGTTAGATCTTCCCCAGATCGCCCTTGCCGATCGTCCCGCTTGCCATTTCGAGCATCTTGTCGAGGCTCTGCTTGGCCTTGAGGCGCAGGCCTTCCTCGATCTCGATGCGCGGTTCCAGATCGCGCAGGCAGGTATAGAGCTTTTCCAGCGTGTTGAGCGCCATGTAGGGGCAGATATTGCACGAGCAGTTACCGTCCGCGCCCGGCGCGCCGATGAAAGTCTTGTCCGGCAGCGCCTTTTCCATCTGGTGGATGATATGCGGCTCGGTCGCCACGATCAGCGTGTCGCCTTCGAACGTGCTGGCGAATTGCAGGATGCCGCTGGTCGATCCGACATAATCGGCATGGTCGATGATCGTCGGCGGGCATTCGGGATGCGCGGCGATCGGGGCACCGGGATATTGCTGCTGCAGTTTCAGCAATTCGGTCTCGCTGAAGGCTTCGTGCACGATGCAAACGCCCGGCCACAGCAGCATTTCGCGGTTGAACTTGCGGCTGAGATATCCGCCCAGGTGACGGTCCGGCCCGAAGATGATCTTCTGGTCTTCGGGGATCTGACTGATGATCGTTTCCGCGCTGGAACTGGTGACGATCACGTCGGAGAGCGCCTTCACCTCGGTCGAGCAGTTGATGTAGGTCAGCGCGATGTGATCGGGATGCGCCTCGCGGAAAGCCTTGAACTTTTCCGGCGGGCAGCTGTCTTCCAGAGAACAGCCGGCGTCCATGTCGGGCAGGACCACGATCTTTTCCGGGCTGAGGATCTTGGCGGTATCGGCCATGAACTTGACGCCGCAGAACGCGATCACATCCGCATCGGTCTCCGCCGCCTTGCGCGACAGTTCCAGGCTGTCGCCGACGAAATCGGCAAGGTCCTGGATCTGCGCGGTCTGGTAGTAATGCGCCAGGATGATCGCGTTCTTCTCCTTGCGGAGGCGGTCGATCTCGGCAAGCAGGTCGGTTCCGGTCGGCAGGCTGGTTTCGGCGGTCATGGCGTTCGGTTTCCCGTAAGGATTGATTGGGGCGCTTATAGTGGCAACGGAGCGGAGGGCGAGGGCGTTCCGCGCCTGCTGGTTTCAAGAGTTGACGCGTTCAAGAGCTGGCGCGTTTAGGAAGCGGCATCTTCCCCTTCGAACCGGACATCCACCGTCACATTGTCATAGCCTGCGACCTGTAAGGGGATCGTCAAATTCTGGCGCACCGCCTGGCGTGCGGCCTGCCGGGCGAGGGCGAGGATTTCCGGATTCTTGGCAAAGGCGCTGGCCTTGCGTTCGGCCTGCTGCGAATTGTTGCGGGCGAGATCCTGCGCCGCGTCGCGCGTTATGTAAGCGCCTTCGGTGAACACACGCGCGGCACCTTCGTCGATATTGGGGCGGCTGGTCTGGATTTGGGGCAGCGTTACGGTCAACCGGTCGCCCGCCTCGTCCCAGACGAAATCGCCTCGTTCCATGCCCGACAGGTCGAGCCGGTATTCCACGCTCGCCGGAACGATCGTCGCCTGGCGGGATCGCAGTACGGGCACGCCCATCACGCCGCGCGTATCCTCGCTTTCGGCGACGACTTCGAAGCGCGAGCTGAACACGGTGAGCGAATTCTGTTTCTCGAAGGCCAGCATGGCGCTGCCCACCGGATCGCCCTCTTCCTGATAGAAGAACGCGCGATAAGTCAGGAAGGCGACGGCGGCCAGCAGCGCGATCACGATCAGCCACGGCACGGCCTGAACCTTGGCGAGGTTCTGTTCGCGCCTCGTGCCGGGCAGGATATCGCTGTCGGTGCCGCGCGCGTCGCGCGTTTTCAGATCGTTCGCCATTGTTCACCAGAACGAGCGACCAGCCCGCGGCGTTCCAGATCGATGAGATGCGCGGTGACTGACATCTCCGCCGCCTTGTGCAGTTTTTCGTCCAGCCCCTTGTACATTGCGGGCACGAACTGTGCCGCGCTGCGTGGTCCTTCGCCGAGCAGGCGCAGGATCTGGTTCTCCCGCTGGCGGCGATGGCCGATCATCCCGCGCACCAATTGGCGCGGTTTTCCGACCGTATCGCCATGGGCGGGGTAATAGACCCGGTCCTCGCGCGCGTAGAGTTTTTCGAGGCTGCGCATGTAATCGCCCATGTCCCCATCGGGCGGCACCACGACGCTGGTGGACCAGCCCATGACGTGATCGCCGGTGAAGAGAGCGCCGGTCTCTTCCAGAGCGAAACACAGGTGGTTCGAGACATGGCCGGGCGTGGCGATCGCCGTCAGAGTCCAGCCCGGACCGGACATCGCCTCCCCATCCGCCATCACCCGGTCGGGCGCGTAGTCGCGGTCGAAGGACGCATCGGCACGCGCACCGCTATCGGCAAGGACCAGCGGCGCGCAGCCCATCACGGGCGCTCCGGTCCGCTCGGCGAGCATGCGGGCGGCGGGCGAATGGTCGCGATGCGTGTGCGTGCACAGGATGGCGAGCACCGTCTCCTCGCCGATCGCGGTCTGCAGCGCCTCGACATGTTCGGGAAGATCGGGGCCGGGATCGATCACCGCGCACCCTTCGCCCGCACTCACGATAAAGGATTGCGTGCCGGTATAGGTATAGGGCGACGGGTTGGGAGCGAGCACGCGGCGCACCAGCGGTTCGAGCGTCATCGCTTCGCCGGTGGGCCAGGGTTTCGGGGGAAGACCAGCCATGCCCCTGCCTATGGCGGCGGGGAGGGAGCGTGTCGAGCCGTCACGCCGGATCGCTCCGCGCTTGAGCAATCGTGCGTGGCGCGCCACAAGAGCTTTCATGGGAGAACATATCCTCGTCCTCGACGCGGGCACGACCTCGACGCGCGCCATCCTGTTCGCCGCCGACGGCACTTTGGTGCGCACGGCGCAGCGCGAGCTGACGCAACATTATCCGCGTCCCGGCTGGGTGGAACACGACGCGGGCGAAATCTGGGACAAGACGCTCGCCTGTGCGCGCGAGGCCATCGGCGATGACGGGGCGTGTGTGGCCGCGATCGGGATCACCAATCAGCGCGAAACCGTGGTGGCGTGGGACAGGACAAGCGGAGAACCGCTGGCGCGCGCGATCGTCTGGCAGGATCGCCGCACGGCGGATTTCTGCGCCACGCTGAAAGAGAGCGGGCAAGAGGCGGAGGTCCAGGCGAGAACCGGCCTGCTGCTCGATCCGTATTTCTCGGCCACCAAGATGCGCTGGCTGCTCGATAACGACGAGGCGGTGCGCGGCGCGAACGAGCGGGGCGACCTCGCTTTCGGAACGGTCGAAAGCTGGCTGGTCTTCAAACTGGCGCAAGGGGCGCATGTCAGCGATGCGAGCAATGCCAGCCGCACGCTTCTCCTGCCGCTCGACGAAGGGCAGTTCGATGCGGGGTTGTGCGACCTGTTCGGCGTGCCACGCAGCAGCCTGCCGCGCGTGGTCGATACGCATGGCCCGCTGGCGGAATGTTCCAGCGAATGGTTCGGGCGCGCGATCCCGATCTGCGGCCTGGTCGGCGATCAGCAATCCGCGACGATCGGCCAGGCCTGCCTGGTGCCGGGAGAGACCAAGGCGACGTATGGGACGGGCGCCTTCGTCCTGACCAATAATGGCGCGGCCATCCCGCGCTCGACCCATCGCCTGCTCGGCACGGTCCTGTGCCAGACGAACGGGCAGCGCATTTACGCGATCGAAGGCGCGGCGTTCGTCGCGGGCAGCCTGATCCAGTGGCTGCGCGACGGCCTGGGTCTTATCGCCAGCGCCGCCGAGACGGAGGAACTGGCCCGCTCCATTCCCGATAGCGGCGAAGTGCTGATCGTGCCCGCTCTGGCCGGGCTCGGCGCGCCGCACTGGTTGCCGGAGGCACGCGGGGTGATCGCGGGTCTGAGCTTTGCCAGCGGCCGCGCGCAGCTCGCCCGTGCCGCTCTGGAGGCGATGGCGCACCAGACTCACGATCTCGCCGCCGCTTTCGCCGCCGATGGCGCGCCCTGGTCGATGCTGCGCATCGACGGGGGCATGGCCGCCAATGACTGGATGGCGCAGGATCTGGCGGACATGCTGGGAATTGCCGTCGAACGGCCCGATTTCGTCGAGACGACGGCGCTGGGCGCGGCATTCTGCGCGGCGGTGGGGGCGGGCCTCTATCCCACGCTCGACGATGCAGCGCAGGCAATGCGCGGCGCCGCCCGCTGTTTTTCGCCGCGGATCGACGAAGCTGCGCGTGCCGAGCGACTGGTCCGCTGGCGCAAGGCGCTGGCGGCGGTCTAGGCCGCTATCCGGCCCGGCCCGCCGTTGGCATTATCCGGCGAAGGCCTGCTGCAATCGCCCCTGCATCGCGCCGACCGGGCTCGCCGAATCGCGCGACGGTGCGTTCCAATCGCGATCGAGCCGTTCGACCCGCTGGTAGAGATGCACGCTCTGGCGAACGATATCCTGCGTGTGCGCATCGAGCCGCCTGACCATGCCGGGAAGGGCGGGCCGTTCCTCGGGAAGCCGACCGTTCTTGCGCACCTGGGCTTCGCTCAATTCGCCATCCAGAAACGCGCGCTGGTTGAGCAGCCAGGCGAGCAGATGCATCAGGCGGGTGGTCGTGCGCAGTCCTTCGATCGAGAAGGCGACCTTGGCCGCTTCGTCGAGATCGATCGCCCCCGCACCGCTGCGCGAATCGAACGCCGCCCGCGCTTCGTCCGCCAGCACGAGCGCATCCTGATAGACATCTTCGATGATCTGGCGCCTGGCGCTTGCGGAAATCGTCATGCCTGCGAGGTAAGGGTACGATGCGGCGATTTCCACCGCTTTGACCGCAGCGTCCCCGAATTGGACGCAGGCCCGTGTCGGGCCATGTCGGGAAAGGCGGCGATCAGGCGATGATGTCGGGGATCAGATGGTCTTCCACCACGGCGATCTGGTCGCGAATGCGCAGTTTGCGCTTCTTCAGGCGCGCGATCTGCAATTGGTCGATCGCTCCGCTGCGCGCGCCCGCCTCGGTCAAGGCGTGGATCGCCGCGTCGAGATCGCGGTGTTCGCTGCGCAGCCCTTCCAGCCGCTTCCTCAGCTCCTGCTCGGTCATCGCGATATCCCCATAACCGACCCGCTCGGCTCGCCGGTCAAATCGGACAGCTCGGCCATTTTTGCAATATGCGGGGTTACCAAATTAAGATCTGTGTGTTTCATTTGCATGGCGCGGCTCGCTCCGCAGGGGCGAGTCGATGCCGTAACGGCTTTTCGACCCTGAAAGGAGATTGCCCGATGCAAACATCCCATATCGATGCCCTTCGTACCAAGCATGCCGGCCTGGAAGCGAAATTGCGACAGGAACAGGCGCGGCCCGCGCCCGATGTGGCGATGGTTCAGCAATTGAAGCGTCAGAAGCTCAGGCTGAAGGAAGAAATCGCCGCCCATTGAGCGATCGAACAGGAAAGCGCGGCGGCGGCGGGGCGGGCCCCGTCCGCTGGGACGGACGATACGCTTCCAAATCGTCATAGCGTGTTATAGCAGCATGCCATGACCGCCGCCGCCAGCGCCCGCCAGATTCTGACTCGCCTGCACGAGGTGATGGCCTCGCGCATGCACGCGCAGGGCAAGCTCGATCAGGTGGTCGAGATCATCGGCGAAAGCCTCGATAGCGAAGTCTGCTCGATCTACCTTCTGCGCGAAGGGGTGCTCGAACTCTACGCGACGCGCGGCCTCAACCCCGAAGCGGTCCATGTCACCAAGCTGGGCCTCGGCGAAGGCTTGAACGGGATCATCGCCAGCAATATCGAGACGCTGAACCTCGCCGAGGCGAAGGCGCATCCCGACTTCCTCTATCGCCCCGAAACGGGCGAGGAGAAATTTCATTCCTTCGCCGGCGTCCCGATCGTCCATCGCGAACGCGCGGTCGGCACATTGTGCGTCCAGCATGTCGATCCGCGCCGCTACGAAGATGTCGAGATCGAAGCGTTGCAGACCACCGCGATGGTCCTGTCCGAACTGATCGCCAATGCCGAGATGGTGGACGAGGAGCACGCGCTGCTTCTGGGCGAGATCGAGACCGGGCCGGAAATCATCGAAGGGCTCGCGCTGGTCAAGGGGCTGGGCGCGGGACTGGCGGTGTTCCACCAGCCGCGCGTCCAGATCACGCAGGTCGTCGCCGACGATATCGAGGCCGAACGCCAGCGCGTCTATCGCGCCTTCGACAAGATGCGCGACCAGATCGACGCGATGGGCAAGGAGCCCGAATTCGGCAAGGGCGGCGAGCATGTCGAGGTGCTCGAAACCTATCGCATGTTCGCCTACGACGAAGGGTGGAGCCGTCGCATCAACGAAGCGATCGATTCCGGCCTGACGGCGGAAGCCGCGATCGAGCGCGTACAGCAGCGCACGCGTATGCGCATGCGGGAGATCGACGATCCCCTGCTGGCTGACCGGATGCACGATCTGGAAGACCTGTCGAACCGCCTGCTGCGCATCGTTTCGGGCCAGATCGGCACGGCGGCGGGGCAGGGGCTGCGCCGCGATTCCGTGCTGGTCGCGCGCAATCTGGGCCCGGCCGAACTGCTCGAATACGATCGGCGCCGGCTGAAGGGCGTGGTGCTGGAGGAAGGCTCGCTCACCGCGCATATGGTGATCGTGGCCCGCGCGATGGGCATTCCCGTGGTCGGGCGCGCCAAGGGTCTAATGCGACGGGTTTCGGACGGGGAGGAAATCCTCGTCGATGCCGATAACGGCGCGATCACGCTGCGCCCCTCGCCGCAGATGCGCGAAGCCTTCGACATGCGCTTCGCCAAGACGCGCGAGCGGCAGGCCGCCTATGCCGAGCTGCGCGACGTCGAACCCTTCACCCGCTGCGGCACGCGCATCACGGTCATGATGAATGCAGGCCTGCGCGACGATATGAGCGCGCTGGCGATGAGCGGGGCGGACGGCGTCGGCCTTTTCCGCACCGAATTTCAGTTCCTGGTCTCTTCAACCCTGCCCCAGCGCGACCGGCAGACGCGGCTTTACAAGGACGTGCTGGACGCGGCGGCGGGTAAGCCGGTGATCTTCCGCACCGTCGATATCGGCGGCGACAAGGCGGTGCCCTATCTCAGTTCCGACATCGCGGAGCATGACGAGAACCCGGCTCTGGGCTGGCGGGCGCTGAGGCTCGCTTTGGAGCGCGAGGGATTGATGAAGTCCCAGGCCCGATCCCTGCTGGAAGCGGCGGCGGGGCGCACGCTCAACGTCATGTTCCCGATGGTGAGCGAACCGTGGGAATTCGACACGGCCAAGCTGGTCTTCGACGAGCAGCTCGACTGGCTGCGCAAGCAGAGAAAGCCGCTGCCCGAGGACATCCGCTACGGCGCGATGCTCGAAGTGCCAGCGCTCGCCGAAGTGCTCGACGAATTGCTGCCGCGCCTCAAATTCATGTCGATCGGCACCAACGACCTGACCCAGTTCCTGTTCGCCGCCGACCGCGCCAATCCCAAGCTCGCGGAACGCTACGACTGGTTGAGCCCGGCGATCCTGCGCTTCCTGGCGCGGGTCGTACGCGGAACGGCAGGGCACGAAATCGACCTCGCCGTGTGCGGCGAAATGGGCGGGAGGCGACTGGAAGCGCTGGCTTTGCTGGGCATCGGCATCCGCCGCCTGTCGATCACGCCCGCTTCCGTCGGTCCGATCAAGGAACTGGTCCGCAAGGTCGATCTGGCCGAGATCACCGCCGCTATGCAGACCTGGCTGGCCAGCCCGCCGCCCGATATGCGCGCTGCCCTGCGCCACTGGGCGGCAGAGCGCGATATCGACACCGATTGACGATCGATGAGGTCCGGCCGACGTCACTGCGCTTGACTTGCCGGCCTCCGCGCCGCTTTGGTATGCGGAACGGGGTCACACCGTCTATCGGGGACGAAATGCAGGACGAAACTCTCGCCGGATCGAACGGCGACGGACAGGATCACGGCGAATTCACGCCGGAAACGGCCAGTGCGACTGCGCCGGATACCGCAGGCGCGCAATTGCGCGCTGCGCGCGAGGCGCGCGGACTCGACGTGTCGCAGGTCGCCGCCGAAACGCGTATTCCCCAACGCCATCTCGAAAATATCGAGGCGGGCGATTACGGCAATCTGCCATCGCGAACCTATGCGATAGGGTTTGCGCGCAGCTACGCCCGCATGCTCGATCTGGACGAGCGGGCGATCCTCGATCAGGTGCGCGCCGAACTGGCGGAGGACGAGACGCAGGGCCGGGCGGCCCCGGCCAAGTTCGAACCCGGCGATCCGGCGCGCGTCCCTTCGGGCAAGCTCGCATGGCTGGGCGCGCTCGCAGCGGTCCTGCTGCTGATCGGCGGCTTCGCTTTCTATCGCACCTATTTCTCGCCCGGCCTCGGCCCGGCACCGCTTCAGGAAGAAACGCAGGTCGCGGCGGCAGAAACCGGCGCGGCTCCGGATGCGTCCGCCACCCCGGCGATCGATCCGAATGCGGAGGTCGTGTTCACGTCGGAAATGCCCGATACCTGGGTCAAATTCTACGATGCGTCGGGTGCCGAGCTGTATCAGGCGCAAATGGCTGAAGGGGAGAGCTTCACCATCCCGCGCGATGCCGAAGGGCCGCAGGTCTGGACTGGCCGGCCCTACGCCCTGGCGATCACGGTCGGCGGGCGTCCGGTGCCGAAATTGTCCGAAGAGGACGAGATCGTGCGCGACGTGCCGGTTTCCGCCGAAGCGCTGCTGACGCGCGGACAAGACCCGGCCCCGAGCGCTTCGCCGAGCCCGGCTGGTACGCCGATCGCCGCGCAGCCGGGCGCGCAATAGGCCGCAAACGCGCAGAGCGGATGGGATAAGGCGCTTCATCCCCTCGACAGCAAAGCGCGGATACGGCACCGCTTCGTTAAGCATTTTGGCTGGAGGGATTGAGATGGCAACGATCGCGCGCATTTCGCGCTTCCTTACTGTAGGGGCGGGCGCGCTCGCGGTTCTCGCGGCGCCGGTGCCTGCCTTCGCGCAGGACAACAATGACGAAGCGCGCCTGCGCAAGCTGGAAGCCGAAGTGCGCGCGCTGCAAAGGCGCGTATTTCCGGGTTCGGAAGGCCGCTATTTCGAGCCGGAGATCACCGGTCAGCCGCGCCAGAACGCTGCGACCGTCGCAACGCCTTCGACCACCGCCGTCACGGATATCCTGGCGCGTCTCGATGCGCTGGAGAGCCAAATCCAGCGGCTGACCTCGCAATATGAGGAAGGCTCGTTCGCCGTGCGTGAGCTGACGCAACGGGTTGAAGCGCTCGAAAACCGTGGCGGCTCTTCGGCGGCGCTGCCTGCGCCTTCTTCTACCGGCGCATCGGGTTCTACGGCAACCACGCCCGCTCCGGCAGCCGCTGCGCGGCCAGATCCCGCGCGTGTGGCCGCAGTTCAGGCGATCGCCAAGCCTCAGACCGATGATGCGGGCGACGACGAATATTCCTATGGTTTCCGCCTGTGGGATGCAGGCTTCTATCCCGAAGCGCAGCAGCAATTGACGATGTTCGTCGAACGCTATCCCAACCATTCGCGCATCAGCTATGGCCGCAACCTTCTCGGTCGGGCCTATCTCGACGATGGCAAGGCCAAGGAAGCCGCCCCGTGGTTCCTGCGCAATTACCAGGCCGACAAGGCTGCGGCCCGCGCCGGGGACAGCCTGCTATACCTTGCGGAAACGATGATCGCGCTCGACGATGAAAGCCGGGCCTGCATCGCGCTGGCGGAGTTCAACGAGACCTATCCGGCGCTCTCCGCCGGGCGGTTGAAGAGCCAGTACGATTCGAACCGCGCGAAAGTCACCTGTAATTGATAGCGCGCCCGACCCACGCCTGATCCAGCGTTTCGCGCGCGATCTCGCTTCTGTCTGGAGCGGGATCGAGCAGGCGGACGCGAAGCTGGGTATCGCGGTGTCGGGCGGGCCGGACAGTCTGGCGCTGCTGCTGCTGGCTCGCGCGGCGCTGCCGGGCCGGGTCGAAGCGGCGACGGTCGATCATGGCCTCCGGGCGGAAAGTGCGCAGGAGGCCGATTTCGTCGCCTGCCTGTGCGTCGATCTGGGCATCCCTCATGCCATACTGTCTGTCGCAGTCGCACCCGGCAACACGCAGGATCGGGCGCGGCAGGCGCGCTACACGGCGCTGGACGAATGGTCGGCGGCGCGCGGTCTCTCGGCGATCGCCACGGCGCACCATGCAGATGATCAGGCCGAGACGCTGTTGATGCGCCTCAATCGCGGCAGCGGTCTTTCGGGGCTGGCGGGGGTGCGGCCTTCCACTCGAATTCCGGGCGGCACAGCGGCGTTGGTGCGACCGCTGCTGGGCTGGCGTCGTGCCGAGCTTATGGACGTCGTTGTGGCGGCAGGTGTCGATCCGGTGCAAGACCCTTCGAATGCGGATCGCCGTTTCGATCGCGTCCGCATGCGCGAGGCGTTGCGGGATTGCGACTGGATCGATGTCACCGCCCTGGCCGTAAGCGCAGCCCATATCGCCGAAGCGGAGGAAGCCTTCGACATCTTGGCAGCGCGGGAATGGGCCGAATGTGTCGAGCGGCACGAAGGCGCCCTGCGCTACCGTCCCAAGGGGCCAAGCCTGATTCGCAAGCGCGTGGTGCAGCGGATCATCGCTGAATTCGGTGGCGAGGCCGAACTGTCGCAAGTCGCGGATACCATCGCCAAACTCGAAAAGGGCGGGGCTGGCACCCTGGCCGGTGTGATGGCGCGCGCGAGGAAGGATGTCTGGACCTTCGCAGCCGAACCGCCGCGCCGGACCGGGTAGCGATCAGCTGGCGATGCTGTCGCCCACGCCGATGCGTTCGCCATTGGTGATGATCACCGTGTCGCCCTTCTTGGCGATGTCGAACAGTTTCGACACGAACTGATCTGGCACGGCGATGCAACCATGGCTGGCATAACCGTTTTCGACTTCGGACCCGCCATGGATGGCGATCCCGTCCCATGTCAGGCGCAGCGTCCAGGGCATGGGTGCGTTGCCGTATTTTTCGGAGACGTTGTGGCGTTCCTTGGTCAGGATCGGGAATTTACCGGTCGGCGTCGGGTGCAGCTCGGTCCCCAGCATGGCGACAGCCGCGCCGATTTCGTAACCGTCGCGAAAGACCGACACGGTGCGCGCTTCCAGATCCACTGTCACGACCAGCTTGCCGGTTTCGGGCGCGGCATCGGTGTTCCAGTGCCATTCACCGTATTTCATCGGCCCTTCGATGGGCAGAATGCTCTTAATGACGAAAGGCTCGTTCGCGCGCCGCTCGATATCTGCGATAGTTTTCGCGGCCAGCGCGCCATGAACGCCGACGGGCTTTTCCGAAGCGGAAGGCGCAGACGTGGCGGCGAGCGGCGCGGTCTCTTCCGCCACCGCCGGACTGTCGAGCATGGTGCTGCCGAACGCCAGCGCGCCCAGCCCAAAGGCCAGGGCAAGGGTTCCGCCGCCGATCCATTTCACCGTTGCGTTCATAGGCACCATATAGCTCTCACCCGCGCGAAAATCCAGATCGCGCGAGAATGCGGCCTATGCCGGGACAGCTGCAACCGGAGGGTTAACCGGTAGGGTTAAGACCTATCCATGCGCGCCGAACAGATTGGCGATAGCGATGCCGATCCTGAGATTGAGGGCATGCGCGCGTTCGATCGGATCGATATAGTCCCGCCCGATCTGGCTGTACCCTTCGCCTGCCCCATCCGGATAATCGCTCGTCGCATCGAGGTCGAAATCATCGGGTCGGGGAAAGCTGGTGGGGTAGGCGCGGCGCAATTCCTTCAGCGCCTCGTCGATCCGCAGGGTGAAGACCATTTCCAGCACGTCGTTCCGGTCGACATCGTTCGCGCGGCTGAACGGCGGGATGGCCACCGCGCGCAGGAACATGTGCTGGAGCAGGGCGAGGCGCAGCGCCTGAAGTGCGCCGATGATCCGCCGCGTATCCTCGCGATCGTCCAGCGGGTTTTCGTCGGGCAGCATGTCGAGCAGGCGATGCAGCTTAAGCCCATCGACGCGCAGGCGCGAGACGAGCCGGCGGAACACCCCGTTGCGATCGTCCTTGGTGAGGTATTCGGCCAGCATCTCGCATGCGGCGGCCAGATGCGGCTCTGTCCCGCGATAGGGGCGGCTCGCCCAATAGGCGGAATTGAACAGCTCGCCATAGGCGGCCATCGTCTTGATGCTGGCAAGCGCGTTGGACGCGCGCACGAGACGCACGATCTGGCGTCCGCGCGCGCTCGATTCGAGCAGTTCGGCCACCGCCTCGTAATTGCCCTCAGCCGCGCTACCGATCCCGGCGAGGATGTTCACCGGATAGCCGAGTTGCTGGAGAATGGCGTTGTGCGGGATGGCGCGGATCTGGCGCAGGCTCATCTCGCGATCGCGGGACAGATCGCCCTGACGGCGCGAGACGCGGCTGCCGGTGCTGTTGAGCAGGCCGAGGCCGAATGCGGTCACGGCGCGGGCATAGGTCCGGCTTTCGAGATGTTCGCGCTGGTGGGTGCGGACCGCGCGATAGAAATCGAGGCTGAGATCGGTGCGGCGATAGAACGGATCGGCGGGCACGTCCGGATCGGTTTCCGACGGGCGGAGCTCCGCGATCCGGGTCAGCGTGGCCAGCGCGAGTTCGGGGGTTGAGAAGAACAGATAGCCGTCCCCGCCCTGGAAACTCGCTTCCGGTTCCAGCCGGATCCCGGCGCGCACGAAGCGGCGGCGCGCCCATTCGCTCAACGGCCAGGCGAGCCGGTCTTCATAGGATGACGGATGTGCCCCGCGGCCCATCCCTTCGCCGTGGGTGTTGAAGATGAGCGCGGCGGTGTCGGTCAGTCCGTTTGCCGCCATCGCGTCCGCCAAGCGCCCTTGCAGGCGCTCGATCGCGAGGCTGGCGGGAACCTGGCCGACGAAGCGGCCCGCATCGGAAAACCCGGTCTGGATGCAGATGCGGCCGCGTGCCCGCGCATACTCGCGGAAGGCGTCTTCGGCGAGCAGCGCGTCGAGGAAGCGCCCACCATGTTCGAGCGCGTTTTCGGTTTCGAACAGCGGCGAGACATCGACCTTGTCCGCGATGCCGAACAATTTGGCGAAATAGAGTGCGGCCAGCACGGTGGCGGGCTGTTCGCATTCCGCCACCAGCATACGGATTGGCGCGTCGGAATCGACGTGTTCGAGGATCTGCGCCATCGCCAGGAATTGGCGGATCGCCGTGCTGCTTTCGATCGCGAGCGCGCCGAAATTGCTTCTGAGCGGCTCCACCTTGGCGAGGATGTCGCGCAGCACCGCGATCGCGCCCTGGCTGGCGAGATCGAGCGTATTGTCCGGGTCGATCCGGCGGCGGATCGCATTGTGGAGTTGGCTGGCATTCACGCGGAAATGGATCCAGCCCATGCCCAGCCCGTCCGCCCGCATGGCGGCGGCGAGTGTCTTGAGCGCGATGGCACGGTCCCTCGCGGCGTCCTCAGCCTCTTCTTCGAGCGCCTCGATAATCGGGGCGAGGCTGGTCAGCTTGTCGGGATGATCGGCGGTCAGCCGATTGGCAGCGGCGGAAAGCGCTTCGGGTTCGGTCAGGTCGCTGGCGAAATCCTCAGCACGGGCGCGCGCTTCATCGGCGGCGCGCGACAGGTTCCCGGCCAAACCGTGTCCGCTGTCGATCGCTTTCAGCGAGGCGGCGTAGCGTTCGAGCCGCTGGGCCTTTTCGGCCAGGCGGAAGCCGATCGAATGGTACCATTTGATATCGGTCCGCCCGTCCATGTCGTAGCCGACCCAGCTGGCGAAGCGGAACGGCATCGGCTGGAGGGCGCGCCAATCCTCGCTCCAGCGTTCCGCCGCTTCGCCCAGCACGGTGCCGACGATCCGGTCGCGAGCATCCTGCGCGCGCGCGATCGCGCTCATCGCTTCGCTGTGTTCGTAGCCCAGTGTGATCGCCCGCCGCTCGGTCGAGGCGGCGCAAGGCGCGTCGGATATGGGCGCATCGCTGCTGGCGGCCTGCGCCACCGCGTCGGTCTGTGCCGGGGGGAGCAGGAAGGTGGGGTGGGCCGTGAACACGGCGTGGAGGGCGGGGTTCTCCCACCGCTCGCGAAAGGCAGCGAAATCGGCGCTGTCGCCCTTCAAGGCGTCGTCATTCGCCTCGGGCGTGACGGGTGCGACCAGCGTGCGCAGCCGCCCGGCGCGGCTCTTGATCGATTCGCATTCGAGTTCGCCCAGCAGCACCTCGCACTCGTCGAGCGACAATTCGCCCGCCTCAATGGCGCGCGACAGGTCGAGCGAGAGCTGGAACACCGGATTGAACAGCGGGGTCTCCTGCGTGCGGCGATGCAGTTCGCGCAGGCGAGAGACCAGATCGGCGACGGTTTTCAATGCGATGCTCATGCCGAAAGCTCCGCCGCCTCGCGGGCCATGGCCGCTATCTTCTGCGTATCGGGCTTGCCGCGCGGGGCGACCCAGCTGCCGCCGACGCACAGGACGGGATCGAAAGCGAGCCAGTCTTTGGCATTGTCGGGCCCGATCCCGCCGGTCGGGCAGAAGCGCACCTGATGGAACGGCGCGGCAAGGGCTTTGAGGGCGGGGAGGCCGCCCGATGCTTCGGCCGGGAAGAACTTGAAATGGTCGAGCCCCAGATCGAGCCCGCGCATGATATCGCCTGCGTTCGCGATGCCGGGCAGGAAGGGAACGCGCTCGCGCGCCGCCGCCTTGACCAGCGGTTCGGTAAGCCCCGGCGAGACGACGAATTCCGCGCCCGCTTCGATCACCGCGGCGAGATCTTCCTGATTGGTCACCGTGCCCGCGCCGACCACTGCGCCATCGACCTGCTTCATCGCGCGGATCGCGTCGAGCGCGACGGGAGTGCGCAGCGTCACTTCCAGCGCGCGCAATCCGCCTGCGACGAGCGCTTGGGCGAGGGGGACGGCATGCTCCACATCGTCCGCCACGATCACGGGGACGACCGGGGCGAGGCGCATGATATCGGCGATTGTGCGGTCGGATGAGATCACGAAACGGTCTCCAAATGCTGTTTGGCAAAGGCCGCGGCGGCACCGAACAGGCCGGGCTGGGGGTGGACGATCAGCTTGACGGGAATGTCCGCCATCAATTCGGAAAAGCGCCCCTTGGCGCGGAAGCGTTCGGCAAAGCCCGAACGCGGCAGATGGTCGCGCAGGCGATAGCCGAGCCCGCCTGCGATCACGACGCCGCCGAACCCGCCCTGCGCCAGGGCGATATCGCCCGCCACGCTGCCGAGCGAGAGGCAGAAGCGATCGACGGCAGCGGCGGCCAGGCTGTCCCTGTCCTCCATCCCGCGTGTCCAGAGTGTCACATCGTCCTCTTCCGTGACCGGACGGCCTTCCATCGCCGCGAGGGTCTGGCGGATCGGGCCGATGGCGGGGCCGGAGACGACGCGTTCGATCGAGACGCGGTTGTGCGATTTGCGCAGCCGGGCGAGGATCGCATCCTCGATCGAATCGAGGGGTGCGAAATCGATATGTCCGCCCTCGGTCGCGGTGACGCGATATTCGCTGCCCGAGCGCCAGAGATGCGCGACGCCGAGGCCGGTGCCGGGGCCGATCAGGCTGATCGTGCCTTCGCTCGCCAACGGGCGATCGGGGCCGGTAATGTGCAGGAACTGATCGTCGGGCGCGCGCGCCACCGCATGGGCGACGGCGGCGAAATCGTTGACGATGGTGAACTGATCGACGCCCAGCTTGGACTGCATCAGCGACGGGCGGATGATCCAGGGATTGTTGGTGAAGCGGATCACTTCGCCGCCGACCGGCCCCGCCACGGACAAGGCCGCGCGCGGCGGCAGCGACCCGCCGCACCGTTCGCGGAAATCCTCCCACGCGGTCTGGAAGCTGGCATGGTCCTTGGTGTGGAGCGTTTCGGGCTCGCCAAGCGAGATCGAGCCATCTTCCGCCACGCTGGCGATCACGAAGCGGGCATGAGTCCCGCCGATATCCACGGCTACGAGATCGGTCATAATCCAGCCATCGCCAGCATCGACGATCCTCCCTGTTCGGCCCCATCGGCGTTCATGCGGAACATGGCGAAGAGTTCGCGCCCGACGCCGACCTGATCGTCGGTATGCGGAGCGGGCTCGCGGCCCGACAGATCGGCAGTGGTCGACAATTCGCCGGTCTCGGCACAGACGCGGACCATGTCGCCATCGCGCAGGCGCGACAGCGGCCCACCGCCGAGCGCTTCGGGCGTGCAGTGGATCGCCGCGGGTACCTTGCCGCTGGCGCCGGACATGCGCCCGTCCGTGACCAGCGCCACGCGATAACCGCGATCCTGCAACACGCCGAGCGCGGGCGTGAGCTTGTGCAATTCGGGCATGCCGTTGGCGCGCGGGCCCTGGAAGCGCACGACCACGACCACGTCGCGGTCGAGTTCACCCTTGGAGAAAGCTTGGCTGACCGCGTGCTGTGTTTCGAAGACGCGACAGGGCGCCTCCACCGTCCAGCGTTCGCGCTCCACGGCGGAGGATTTGAAGCAGGCGCGGCCGAGATTGCCTTCCACCAGCCGCATCCCGCCATCGGCCTGGAACGGATCGCTGGCGGGGCGCAACATTTCGGCATCGCCGCTGTCGCCCGGATCGCGCCATTCGAGGCCGTCTTCGGCCTCCACCGGTTCCCTGGCATAGGCTTCGAACCCGCCATCCCAAACGGTCAGGATGTCGCCATGCGCCAGCCCGTCGTCGAGCAGCGTGCCGATCACATAGGCCATGCCGCCCGCGGCGTGGAAATGGTTCACATCGCCCGATCCATTGGGATAGACCCGCGCGACCAGGGGCACGACACGGCTCAGTTCGGCGAGATCGGTCCAGTCGAAGGCGATCCCCGCCGCCCGCGCCATTGCCGGGATATGGATCGCGTGATTGGTCGATCCGCCGGTCGCGAGTAGGCCGATCGCCGCGTTGACGATTGCCTTTTCGTCGACGACCTTCGCCATCGGACGGTAATCGTCTCCTTCGCGCTCCATTGCCGCCAGGCGGTGCACCGCAGCGCGCGTAACCTGCTGGCGCAGCGAGACACCCGGCGGCACGAATGCCGCGCCGGGCACGTGGAGACCCATCATCTCCATCATCATCTGGTTGGAATTGGCGGTGCCGTAAAACGTGCAGGTGCCGGGCGAGTGATAGCTGGCGATCTCGCTTTCGAGCAATTGCGCCCGGTCCGCCTTGCCCTCCGCATAGAGCTGGCGCACGGCCTGTTTCTGCTTGTTCGGGATCCCACTCGGCATCGGGCCGCTGGGCACGAAGATCGCGGGCAGATGGCCGAAGCGCAGCGCCCCGATCATCAGGCCGGGCACGATCTTGTCGCAAATACCGAGCAGGGCCATGCCGTCATACATCTGGTGGCTGAGAGCCACTCCGGTGCTGAGCGCGATAACGTCGCGGCTGAACAGCGACAGCTCCATCCCGTCCTCGCCCTGCGTCACCCCGTCGCACATCGCCGGAGTTCCGCCCGCGACCTGCGCCGTGGCGCCGACCTCGCGCGCCCAGATCTTCATCTTCTCGGGATAGCGGCCATAGGGCTGATGGGCCGACAGCATGTCGTTATAGGCGGTTACGATGCCGATATTGGGGCCCTTGGCAGCGGTCAGCGCGCTCTGGTCTTCGGGAACGCCGGCATAGGCGTGGGCGAGGTTGGAACACGAAACCTGCGTGCGATCGGGCTGGCGATCCGCCTCGCGGTCCATCAGATCGAGATAGCGGCGGCGGCCATCACGCGAATTGTCGATCACGCGCTGCGTCACGCGGTGGATGGTGTTGTTCAGCGGCTTATTCGTCATGCCAGCTCACTCCGTCGCGTTCGGTAAGGGCGATTGCGGCGCTGGGGCCCCAGCTCCCGGATGTGTAGGTCTTGGGCTGTTCGCCGCCTTCTTCCCAGCTTGCGCGGATCGCGTCGATCCATTCCCATTGCGCCTCGACCTCGTCCCGCCGCACAAACAACGTCTGATCGCCTTCAATGAGATCCAGAAGCAGGCGTTCGTAGGCGATCCGGCGCACCTTGTCGGAAAAGGCGTGCGGCATCGTCACGTCGAGCGGGACTTGGCGCAGGCGCAGCCCTTCGCGGTCTAGGCCGGGCACTTTCGCCATCAGCGAAAACTGGATGTTTTCTTCGGGCTGGATTCCGATTACGAGGCGGTTGGGCAACGTCTTTGCGCCGCGCCCGGCGAAGATCGAATGCGGGATGCAGCGGAACTGGACTACGATTTCGGTCACGCGTTCGGGCAGGCGCTTGCCAGTGCGCAGGTAGAAGGGCACGCCCTTCCAGCGCCAATTGTCGACATGCGCCTTTATCGCGACGAAGGTTTCGGTGTCGGACGGTTTGCCCAATTCTTCGTCATAGCCGGGCACCGCCTGCCCGCCGACCGCGCCCGCGCGGTACTGGCCGGTCACCGTGTCGTCGGGCGCGACCGGGCGCAGGGCGCGCAGCACCTTGACCTTCTCGTCGCGCACGGCGGTCGCGTCGAAGCTGGTCGGCGGCTCCATCGCAACGAGCGCCAAGAGTTGCAGCATGTGGTTCTGCACCATGTCGCGCAGGGCGCCGCTGTCGTCGTAATAGGCGACGCGCGATTCCAGCCCGACCGTCTCCGCCACCGTGATCTGGACGTGGTCGATATAATTGGAATTCCACACCGGTTCGAACAGGATGTTGCCGAAACGCAGGGCGAGGAGGTTCTGCACCGTTTCCTTGCCGAGATAATGATCGATCCGGTAGATCCGGTTCTCGCTGAATTCGGCCGCAACCGCATCGTTGATTTCCTGGCTTGAGGCGAGATCGGTGCCGAGCGGCTTTTCCAGCCCGATCCGCACTCGCTCGCCCGTCAGCCCCGCTTGCGCGAGCCCGGAAATGGTCGGCTGGAACAGGCTGGGCGCAGTCGACAGGAAGATCGCCAGTCCTTCGCGATCGCCATCGACCTGGCTCGCCAGGCGATCGTATCCGTCCTGCGTCGTCGCATCGACGGCTTCGTAGGTCAGCCGGTTGAGGAATGTGCCGACGCCGCCGCGTCGCCCGGCGGGCAAATGCTTTTCCAGCGCCTCGCGGGCGAAATTGCGAAACTCCGCCGTCGTCATCTCGGATCTTGCGGTGCCGACGATCTTGAGATCGGGTGCCAGCAGATCGTCCGCATGCAGCGCGCACAGCGACGGCAGGAGCATGCGTTGCGACAGGTCGCCGGTGGCTCCGAACAGAAGCAGCCGGTCAGCCGTGAAGCCCATTCTCTCGTCTCCCCTGATTTTGTGTCGCCGGGCTATCAGTCTGGCTCGCGCGAGACCAGCACGTCGCATACATATTCATCATCCCGATCCGAGAGCCTATCTTCAAGTCGTGCGCGAAACCTCGACCGAACTGCGCCGGAACTGGTTGGGACCGAAGCTGGTCAGGAAGCTGACATCGGCGGCATCGCGCCCGACGCCGATCTTCACCGTTTCCGCCGGATCGGCCATTCCGGTCGCATCGACCAATTGCCAGGTCCCGCCGCCTTCGGTTTCGGGATCGGACAGGAACACTTCGGCGATGGCGTGAAAGTCGGGCGGCTGTACCCCGGGGGCGTAACACGCGACATAGCGCGCGGGGATCGTGCTTGCGCGGGCCATCGTGACGAGGACATGGGCGTAATCGCGACAGATGCCGCGCCGTTCCACGAAACTGTCGAGCGCGTCGGTGCGCGCATCGCTGACGCCGGGTTGATAAGAGAAATTGGCCTCGATCCAGTCCCTGATCGCCGCGATCCGCGCGCCCCCGGTCGTGCCGCCGAACTCCGCCTCGACGAAGTTCTGGAATTTGTCCGCCGGGCAGTACCGGGAATCGAACAGATACTGCACCGCTTCGCCCGGCATGTCGTGCGGCAGGATGGGCTGGAGCGTTTCGAGCTTGGCCAGTTGGCGGCAGGGGCGAACCTCGGCGCGGTAATCGACTTCGAAATCGCCCTCGGCGCGGATCCAGATGCGCGTGCCGATATCGTCCTGAGCGGGAACATGCGCGCGATGCTCGGCCGCGGTCATGTCGAGCGTGCTCGACAGGATCTCGTGTTCCGGAATCTCCGCCGCCTCGAACTGGAGGAGGACGTCGGTCGGCCGGTCGAGGCAGAACGCGAAACGGGTATGGATGGAGATACTCACGCTCTCCTTACGCGTGAGGGGGATTAGGGTTTCGCTAATTCGTCCGGTCGATCGCCGGAAAGATGGAGCGCGATCTCGCGAGTATGCGGCCGGGCCCGGTGTTCGACGAGAAAGATGCCCTGCCATGTGCCGAGCGCCAGACGACCGCCCACCACCGGAACTGCCAAGGAAACGCCCGTCAGCGCCATCTTGAGATGGGCGGGCATATCGTCCGGCCCCTCATCGTCGTGGTCGTAATCGGGGCCTTCAGGCGCGATGCGGTCCAGCCAGGCGAGAAAATCGGAGCGGACTGCGCGAGCCGCATTCTCCTGAATGACGAGGCTGGCCGAAGTATGACGGCAGAAGACCGTCAGAAGCCCTTCAATGACACCCGAGCCGCTCACCCAGTCCGTGACGTCGCCCGTGATCTCCAGCATCGCGCGGCCGGGCGTATCGACAGTGAGGATCGTGGTGCAGTGCATCGGGCCTAGCTTTGCGTGAAATCGCCGCCTGCCGCGGCTGCCGGGACGATATGATCGCGCAGCAATGCACGCAGATCGCCGATATGGTCGCTGCCCCGTTCGACATCGATATCCGACGTCATGACCACGGTCAGGTCAAGTTCCGGCACGACGAAGACCATCTGCCCCCCATAACCCCAGCCGTAATTGACGGCATATTCGCCCGCTTGGCTCAGGAACCAATTGTAGCCATAACTCTCTCCGCTCCAGGGCGAGCGGGTGCGCGGCGTCCAGCTCTCCTCGATCCAGTCGGAGGGCACGATCCGCTGGCCGTCGATTTCTCCACCCAGCCGGTAAAGCTCGCCGAAACGAGCGAGATCGCTTGGAGTCAGCCGCATATCGTTGCCGCCGAAATAGATACCCTGCGGATCGGCAAGCCATTCCGGAATCTCGATCCCCAGTGGTTCGCCCAGCCATTCGCGCGCAAGCTCGAGCGTGGAACGGCCCGAAGCGCGAGTCAGCATGGCGGACAGGATATGGCTGCTCCCGGTCGAATACTGCATCCGCTCGCCCGGGTCGGCCACGAAGGGGCGGGACAGCGCATCGCGTACCCAATTGCTGCTGGAAACCCACGCGCCGTAATTCGCGCCGGACGTGCGTTCGAGTCCAGCCTGCATCGACAGCAGATGGCCGACGGTGAGATCGTTAATGCGCGGATCGGAGTTGGCGGCGGCCTCGGGGCCGAGCACGTCGACCACCCGCTGGTCCACCCCTTCCAGAACGCCGCGTTCGATCGCGATACCGACCAAAGCGGACAACACGGATTTGGAGGCGGATTTGATATTCACCGCGCGCGACAAAGGCGGGCCGTCGTTGAAAGTGCTTTCGTAAAGCGTCTCTCCGTCGCGCATGACGACCATGGCGTTGAGCGGCCCGAGGCGTTCCGCTTGCGCGATCGCGGCCTGCATGCGCGTGGCGTCGAGACCCGTGGTCGCGACCGGCGCCTGGCCGTTGACGGTCGAATTCCCTTCGCGCGGCCCCTCGCTAGGTGGAGCATTCGCGGTCCCGCAGGCGGCGAGAACGGCGAGGAGAAAGGCGGGAAAAGGCTTCATGACTGCGCGCATTAGCGCATGAACGCCTGATCCACGCTGAACGGTCCCGAAGGTTCTAGCGGCGCGTCGCCGGCACTCCGTACAGGTCGTGCGCGTCGGCATCCTCGATCGCGACGTCGACGATGTCGCCGGGCGCCACGTCCGCGCCGACATCGCGCAGGAACACCTGCCCGTCGATCTCCGGTGCATCGGCCTGGCTGCGGCCGGTGGCGCCGATATCGCCATCCTCGTCCGGCGCGCCGACTTCGTCGATGATCACCTTGAGAACCTTGCCGATCTTCGCCTGGAGCTTGGCGGTGGAGATGCGCTCGGTCACTTCCATCAGGCGGGCATAGCGCTCTTCCTTGATGGCCTCGGGCACCTGATCGGGCAGCGCATTGGCCTGTGCGCCTTCGACCGGTTCGAAGCGGAAGCCGCCGACCCGGTCGAGCTGCGCTTCTTCCAGCCAGTCGAGGAGATAGCGGAAATCGTCCTCCGTCTCGCCGGGGAAGCCGACCACGAAGCTGGAGCGGATCGCGATATCGGGGCAGATCGCGCGCCAGTTCTTCAATCTTTCCAGCACCTTCGCCTCGTTCGCCGGGCGCTTCATGCGCTTCAGGACCGAGGGCGCGGCGTGCTGGAACGGAATGTCGAGATAGGGCGTCAGCAGACCCTCTGCCATCAGGGGGATGACCTGATCGACATGGGGATAGGGATAGACGTAATGCAGCCGTACCCAGGGCGGAGCGTCGTCTGCGGTGCGCAGGCCGCCCAGTTCGCGGGCGAGATCGGTCATGTGGGCGCGGACTTCGCGGCCCTTCCAGTCGCGCTGTTCGTGGCGCGTATCGACGCCATAGGCGCTGGTGTCCTGGCTGATCACCAGCAGCTCTTTCGTCCCCGCCGCGACCAGCTTTTCCGCTTCGCGCAGAACCGCGTCGATGCGCCGGCTGGCGAGCTTTCCACGCAGATCGGGGATGATGCAGAAGGCGCAGGAGTGATTGCAACCCTCTGAAATCTTGAGATAACTGTAGTGGCGCGGCGTTAATTTCACGTATTCACTTGCGCTATCGCTTCGCTGCTTGAGCGCGTCCGGCTGCGGGATCAGATCGACGAAAGGCCCCTGCGACGGCGGTGCAAAGGTGTGCACCGCGTCCACAACCTGTTCGTATTGGTGCGCGCCCGTCACCGCGAGCACTTGCGGATGCGCCGCGCGGATCGCATCGGCTTCTTCGCCCATGCAGCCCGTCACAATCACGCGACCGTTTTCCGCAATCGCCTCGCCGATCGCTTGGAGGCTTTCCTCCTTGGCGCTGTCGAGAAAGCCGCATGTGTTGACGAGCACCACGTCGGCCCCGGCATAATCCGGGCTCATCGCGTAGCCATCGGCGCGCAGGCGGGTGAGGATGCGTTCGGAATCGACCAGCGCCTTGGGGCAGCCGAGCGAGACCATGCCGACTTTCTTCTGGTCGGGAATGGCCGTGGAGTTGGGGGTGTTCATGGCAGTGTCCGGGGTTTTTCCGGCGCGCCCCTACACCCTTAGCGCGCCGGGCGCTACTGTTGGCGCAATGCGGGCGGTTTCAGTCCGCGCCGTCGCCCTTTTTCTCGCCATTGGGCGTGGGCACGATTTCCACGATCACGTCTCCGGTCTGCAGGGCCTGGCACTCGGTTTCCCAGAAGCCCAGCGCCTGTCCGTTGCGATAGACGCGCAGGCCCCGCCCGCCGCTCGACAATTCGCCGATCGACTTGCCGCATTCGTCTTCGGTCACCTTGCGTTCGACCAGATGGACGCGGCCCGAAACGCTGGCGAGGTCGGAGAGATATTCGCTGATATGTTCGCCCTTGGCGCTGCCGGCCAGCAGCAGGCCGGTGAAGCGCACGGGGTTGATGACGATGTTCGCCCCAGCCTGCCGCGCGAGCGATTCGTTGTCGTCTGCGCGGACCACAACGCTGATCGGCACGTAGGGTGCCAGCGCGCGCACGGTCAGGACGATCAGGATCGAAGTGTCGTCGCGCCCGGCGGAAACCAGCACGTTCGCCGCCTGGTTGATGTGCACCGCCTTCAGCGTCTCGTCCCGCGTGGCGTCCGCCGCCATCACGTTGCAGCCCAGCGATTCGGCGTCGTGCAGCCGCTCTTCGCTGGGGTCGATCACGACGATGCAGCTCGGATCGGTGCCGCGCTCGATCAGTTCGTCGACCGCCTGCGATCCGGAAATGCCGAAGCCCAGCACCACGATATGTTGCGACAATTGCTCCTGGATGCGGGCCATGCGCCATTTCTCCCAGCTGCGCTTGATGATGAAATTGTAGGCGGTGCCCACGAAGATGAAGAAGACGGCGAAGCGGATCGGCGTCACGATGACCGCCTCGACCAGCCGCGCCCGGTCCGAAATCGGCGCGATATCGCCGAACCCGGTAGTGGTGATCGAGATCATGGTGAAATAGATCACGTCGAGGAAACTGACCTCGCCGTCGAGATTGTCGACCAGCCCTTCGCGGTCCCACCAGTGGATCATGACCACGATGGCGATGAGGAGCAGGGCCAGGCCCAGCCGGATGCCGAGATCGCCCCAGACTGGCAGCTTCACGGCGCGGCGCAGCGGCTTGTGGCGCGGGCCGCGATAGGCGCGCGGCTTGCGCTGCTGCACGATCCGGTCGACCTGCTTGTCCGAGCTCATTACGCGAACCGGTCCGCCAATGCGCCGAGCGAGGCGTGGTGCGTCAGATCGAGCTGGAGCGGCGTGACCGCGATATAGCCTTCGTCGATGGCCTCCAGATCGGTGCCGTGGTCCAGCGTATGCTCGATCGCTTCTAGGCCGAACCAGTAATATTTGAACCCGCGCGGATCGCGCCCTTCGACCACCGTGCCGCGCGAATAATCGTGAAAGCCCTGCCGCACCGCGCGGATGCCCTTGATCGCATCGGGGGCGAGGGCGGGGAAATTGACATTGACCAGCGTGCGATCGGGCAGGGGCGTGTCGAGCAGGGGGGCAAGCACCTTGGTCCCCCAGGCGCGCGCCGCGGCGAAGTAATCCTCGCGCGATCCGTCCTCGCGACCCCTGACAGGGCCCAGCACCTGGCTCATCGCGATCGAGCGGACGCCCGCCAGCGCACCTTCGATGGCGGCGGACACGGTGCCCGAATAGGTGATGTCGTCGCCCAGATTGGCGCCGCGATTGACGCCGGACAGGATCAGGTCGGGCACGCCGTCGATCACATTGCGCAGGCCCATGGTGACGGAATCGGTGGGCGTGCCGGTCACGGCGAAGCGCCGCTCGCCATATTGGCGCAGGCGCACGGGCCGGGTCAGCGTGAGGGCGTGGCCCATGCCGGACTGTTCCTCGTCCGGCGCGCAGATCCAGATATCGTCGCTGAATTCGCGCGCGATCGCTTCCAGCACTTCGAGGCCGGGGGCGTGGACGCCGTCATCATTGGTGAGAAGGATCTTCATCGGCTCTGCGCCTCCAGCCGCGATACCCCGCCCATATAGGACAGCAGCGCTTCGGGAACGACCACGCTGCCGTCTTCTTCCTGGCAATTTTCCAACACCGCCACCAGCGTGCGCCCGACAGCGAGGCCCGATCCGTTGAGCGTGTGGACGAATTCGGTCTTCTTCGATCCCTCCGGACGGTAGCGGGTGTTCATGCGCCGCGCCTGGAAATCGCCGGTGTTGGAACACGAGCTGATTTCGCGCCAGGCGTTCTGGCCGGGCAGCCAGACTTCGAGATCGAAGGTCTTCTTCGCGCCGAAGCCCATGTCTCCGGTGCACAGCAGCATGCGGCGATAGGGCAGGTTGAGCGCTTCGAGGATCCCTTCGGCGCAGCGCGTCATCCGCTCATGCTCGGCCTCGCTGTCTTCGGGGCGGCAGATGCTGACCAGCTCGACCTTTTCGAACTGGTGCTGGCGGATGAAACCGCGCGTGTCGCGCCCGGCCGATCCGGCCTCGGACCGGAAGCAGAGCGTATGGGCCGTCATGCGGATCGGGTCCGAAAGATCGTCGAGGATCTCGCCTGCAACCGAATAGGTCAGCGGAACTTCGGATGTCGGGACGAGCCAGCGATCGTCGGTGGTGCGGAAGCTGTCATCGGCAAACTTGGGCAGCTTGTCCGTCCCGTACATCGCATCGTCGTTGACCAGCACGGGGGGATTGCATTCGGTATAGCCGTTCTCGCGCGTCTGCCGGTCCAACATGAACTGCGCCAGCGCGCGGTGGAGCCGCGCCATGTCGCCGCGCAGGAAGGTGAAGCGCGCGCCGGACAGCTTGGTGCCGGTCTCGAAATCCAGGCCGAGCGCCGGGCCGAGATCGGCGTGCTCCTTGGGCTCGAAGGTGAATTCGCGCCGGTCGCCCCATTGCGACACTTCGACGTTTCCATCCTCGTCCTCGCCTTCGGGCACATCCTCGGCGGGGAGGTTGGGGAGGCGCGCCAGAAGATCGGTCAGCTCGCTTGCGAGCGTGCGGTCCTGCTCCTCCATTTCCGGCATACGCTGCTTGATCTCGGCGACTTCGGCCTTGAGCGCTTCGGCCTTGTCGGAGTCGCCCTGGCCCATCGCCTGCCCGATGGCCTTGGAGGCTTCGTTGCGGCGGCTTTGCGCCTGCTGCAATGCAGTGGTCGTTTCGCGGCGGCGCGCGTCGAGGGCGAGGATGCGATCCGCTTGCGGTTCGGCCCCGCGCCGGGCGAGCCCCGCATCGAACGCACCGGGGTTCTGACGGATGAAGGCGATGTCGTGCATGGCTTGGGCCTATGCCCGCTCCCTATCCGATTTGCCAGACCCTGCGGTTGGCCTGCATGAGGGCGGGGCGGGCACCTTGGCCGAACCTGCGCATTGTGCACCCTATGGTCGGTCGGCGCGATGCGTCGGGGACGATTGCAGCAGATTGGGCAGAACAGACTTGCAAGCCACGCCGAAACCGCTTCCCAGCGACCCGCCGAAGCGGACGCGATTCATCGATGGTCTGAATGCTGCCGTCAAAATGGGGCGCAGACTGGGGCTGGTCGATCCGCCGCGGCTGGAGAAAGCCCATCTGATGGCCGAAGCGCGCGCAGCCACCGGGCTCGAGAATTTCGGCGATCCCTGGTTCGAACGCCCGCTCGACGTGCTGCTCCAGTCGATCCACGCCGAAGCGCGGCTCAATCCGGCGGGCAAGCTCGCGGCGGAAAAACAGTTCCATCACGTGCTGCGCGATCGCCTGCTGACGCAATGGTGGTTCGCGCGCCATCCCGAGATTCTCGCCCGTCCGGTCAAGCGGCCGGTCGTCATCGTCGGCCCGATGCGGTCCGGCACCACGCGGTTGCACCGACTGCTCGCCGCCGATCATCGCTTCAGCCACATGCGCAGCTTCGAGACGATCAGCCCGGTGCCGCGCCCCGAATTCGAAGAGGTGGTGAAGGGCGAAAAGCAAGATTTCCGCCCCGTCCTCGCCAGCCGGATCATGAAGGTCGCCCGGCTCGCCAATCCGCGCACGCTTTCGATCCATCCGACCGGGCCCTTCGAGCCCGAAGAAGAGCTCGGCCTCCTCGTCGCCAGCTTCTGGGGGATGAAGCACGAAGCGCAGTGGCATGTGCCGAGCTATGGCCGCTGGTGCGAGAGCGAGGACGCGACGCCCGCCTATCGCCACATGAAGGATCTGTTGCGCCTGATCGGCTGGTCGCAGCAGGTCTCCAGCATTCGCCCGTGGATACTGAAGACGCCGCAGCACATGCTCGACCTGCCCGCGCTGCTCACCGTGTTTCCCGATGCGCGCCTGATCTTCACCCACCGCGATCCCGAAGCGGTGGTGGGCAGCGCCGCCTCGCTCGCCTGGAACCAGACGATCATCTATTCCGACCACGTCGATCCCAAGACGATCGGCGAGGAATGGCTGCGCAAGACGCGGCTGGAGATCGAGCGGATGCGGGCCGCGCGCGCCGCGATTCCCGCCGAACGCATGATCGACGTCCAGTACGAGGCGATGGACGCCGATTGGCGCGGCACGATGGAGCGGGTCTATCGCTTCCTCGATCTCGACATGGAGCCCGCCGTGACGGGTATGGAGGACTTCATCCAGCGCTCGAACGCGCTGAAGCGCCGCCCCCACCGCTACAGCCTCGAACAGTTCGGCCTCACGCCCGAGCGCGTGCACGAGGAATTGGGCGATTACGTCCGCTCGTTCGACGTCCCGCGCGAAAACCGCACCGCCTCCGCCTGAACCGCGATCCGGAACCGGCCCGCCGATACACCGTTCAATCCTTTAAAGGAGAATTCGAAATGATCGGCAAGATTATCGGCGCCTTCGTGGGCGACAAACTGGCCAAGCAGACCAGCGGCGTCGGCGGCGCCACCGGCGCAGCCCTGGGCGTGGTCGCCACCTCGCTCATCGCGCGCCTCAGCCTCCCCAGCATGCTGGCGATCCTGGCCGGTGGCTACGCCGCCAAGCGCCTTTCGGAACGTGCAGACACGGCCCCCAACCGCGCCACAACGCCGTAAATGAACGAATCAGGCGCCGGGTCCGAACCAAAGGCCCGGCGCTGACCTTCGATACACGGCTCACGGCCACCGGGCCGCGGATAGTTTCCTGCGCACTACCGCCAAGGCCTGATCCATAATCTTCGAAGCGGAAAGACCCGGCTGACGCACAATTGCGAGCCTAGGCGAGGGCCTGATGCGCCGTTTTCAGAAGGCAGCCTTCGGACGTCACCTTTTACGGCTTGCAAATAAATTTTTCTGACCGCTTCCGGGTCTGCCGAAGCTCGAAACCCTAAAAGTCACGCTTTTTAGCCATCTCGAGGGCTATCCTCATGGATTGCCTCTGAACCGAAGTAAAATTTTCGGCGGCAAGCCGGTTTTAACCACCTTTTAGACCTTTCTGTCCTAGCACTGCGAATGCAACAGGACGGGTCTCAATCAACAAGTCAGCTGTGTCTCGCGCCGGAGAATCGGTGCCGTTTCCGCGTGAAGTCACGCTCTCCAGCATTTGCGAAATCCATGACGATGTAACCGCCGCGTTCGCGCGGGACGGGGCGATCGAATTCGACATTCGCAATGTGGAGATCGTCGATCTTGGCTTCGTGCAGCTCGTTGAAGCCGCTCGCAAGGCGGCTGCCGCCGATGGACGGCAAATCGGCCTTTCCCATCCCGCTTCCCAGCCCGTCGCGCAGCTTCTGCAGCGCGCGGGCTTTCTCGAGTCCGCGACACCCGCCGATATCGATTTCTGGTTCCATGGAGATGCTACCCAATGACCGCTTCCATTCTCACGGTCGACGATTCCCCGTCCATTCGCATGGCCATTCGCATCGCGCTGAGCGGTGCCGGATACACCGTGACGGAAGCGGGTGACGGCGAAGAGGGCCTGGCCACGGCCAGCGCGACCAAGTTCGACATGATCGTGACTGATCTGAACATGCCGAAGATGGACGGCCTCGCCATGATCCGCGAATTGCGCAAGCAGCCCGCGTAGGCCGGTGTGCCGATCATCTTCCTCACCACCGAATCCGATGCCGACATAAAGGCGCAGGCGAAGGCGGCGGGCGCGACCGGCTGGCTCGTCAAACCCTTCGTGCCCGAGCAGCTGACCAAGGTCGCGCGCAAGGTGCTCGGCCGGTGAGCGGCCCCGGCTTTCCCGATCCGGCAGACACCTTTCGCGTCGAGGCGGCGGATGTCCTGAACGAAGTCGAACAGGCTCTGCTCGACCTCACACAGAATCCGCACGACAAGGATCTCGTCGACGCGGTGTTCCGAGGGCTGCATACGCTCAAGGGTTCGGGCGCGATGTTCGGGTTCGACGATCTGGCGGGCTTCACCCATCATTGCGAAAGCGCTTTCGATCAGGTCCGCAAGGGCGCGGTCGCGGCGACGCCGGAACTGATCTCCATCGTACTGAGCGCGCAGGATCGGATGCGGGCGCTGGTGGCTGGCGAAGTCGACGAAGAGAAGCAGAACCGCATCCTCGCCCAGCTTGGCGAGGCCGTTGCCGCCGCTTCGGATCAAGGCGCTTCGGATCAAGACGCTTCGGATCAAGGGGGGGCGCAGGCCGAGACGCCCGGCGCGGGTGAGGCCGGTGGGTGGCGCGTACGCTTCCGCCTGCCCGCCGATTGCATGGCGAACGGTACCAACCCGCTCTTCCTGCTCGACGAGTTGCGCGAGCTTGGCGAATGCGAAATCGCGCTGCTGACCGACAGGATTCCGCCGCTGGCCGAACTGGACCCGCGCGAATGCCATCTCGGCTGGGACGTCACGCTGAAGGGCGCGATCGACCGGGACGATATCGAAGATGTCTTTATCTTCGTGATGGACGACATGGAATTGTCGATCGAACCGATCGGCGCGGAACGCGAGAAGGCTTTGGAACAGCCGTCTTCTTCGACGCGCGAGGCAGGTAGGGCTTCCGCCGAAACGAACGCCACCGCCGGTGCCGCGCCGGCGGACGGCAAGGCACAGCCCGGCAAGGCTGCGGGAGATACGCTGCGCGTGCCTGCCGAACGGCTCGACGAATTGATGGACCGGGTCGGCCAGCTGGTCATTGCGCAAAGCCGCCTGTCGCAGATCGCCCATGGCAATGTGGATCTCGCCTTGCGGTCCGTTTCGGAAGAGATCGAGCGGCTTTCGGGCGAATTGCGCGACACCATGATGGTGATGCGCATGGTTCCCGTATCGACCCTGTTCGGCCGGTTCCGCCGCCTGATCCACGATCTGTCGGAGGAAACCGGCAAGGCGATCGCCCTTTCGACCGAGGGCGAGGGCACCGAAGTCGACAAGACCGTGATCGAGCGCCTGTTCGATCCCATCGTCCATCTGGTCCGCAATTCCTGCGACCACGGGCTGGAAACGCCGGATCAGCGCCGAACCGCCGGCAAGCCGGAATCGGGCAATATCACGCTTTCGGCGCATCAGGCGGGCGGGGAAGTCGTCATCACCATCCGCGATGACGGGCGCGGGATCGACCGCGATCGCGTGCGTGCCAAAGCGGAAGAAAGCGGCCTGATCAAGCCCGATCAGGTGCTGAGCGATCAGGAGCTGTTCCAGCTGATCTTCCATCCGGGTTTTTCGACTGCGGCACAGGTCAGCAATCTTTCGGGACCCGGCGTGGGCATGGACGTGGTCAAGCGGACCATCGAAAGCCTGCGCGGCACTATCGAAGTGGCCAGCGAACCGGGCGAGGGATCGACCATCGCGCTGCGCATCCCGCTGACGCTGGCCATTATCGAAGGCCTGCTCGTCCGCGTGGGCGAGGAGCAATACGTCATCCCGCTTTCCAGCGTCGAGGAATGTATCGAGCTGTCTCTGGAAGACGATATGCGTCATCGCGGCCGCAGTCTGATCTCGTTGCGCGGCGCATTGGTGCCCTTCCTGCGACTGCGCGAAGTGTTCGCCAGCGGCACGAAACCCGATCCCTATCAGAAGATCATCGTTGTCTCGACCGGTGCGGAACGGGTCGGCCTCGTGGTCGATCAGATCATCGGCAACCATCAGACGGTCATCAAATCGATGTCCGCCTTCCACCGCAGCGCCGCCTCCTTCTCCGGGGCGACCATTCTGGGGGACGGCACCGTCGCACTGATACTCGACGTGCCCCAGCTCGTCTCCCTCGCCCAGCAACAGGAGGAGCGGCTTCAGGCCGCCGGATAGACCGATGACCGACCAGACATCCGAAAAATCACCGGACGGTGAGGAATTCCTCCACTTCGAACTCCAGAGCGAGGTTTTCGCGCTGGAAGCGACGATGGTGCGGGAAATTCTCGACGTGATCGCGGCAACCCCGGTGCCCGGCACGCCCGCACTGGTTCACGAAGTGATCAATTTTCGCGGCAAGATCATCCCGCTCGCGGACCTGCGACTGGCCTTCGACATGGAAGCATCGCCGGCGACCATCGACAGCCGCATCGTGGTGATCGAGACCGCGATCGACGGGGAAGAGCACTGGCTCGGCTTCCGGGCCGACAAGGTGCTCGAAGTCGCCGCTATCGCCCCGTCGTCCTGCGAAGAGCCGCCAATGGTGGGGATGCGCTGGAATCGCAATCATGTCCGCTGCCTCGCCCGACGGGGCGAAGGCGTCATCGTCATTCCCGATCTTCCCGCAATCTTCGAGCCGACCTTGCGATCTGTCGCACCCGGCATGGCTGCGGCCGCTTAGATCGTTCTTTTTGTAGATAATTTTTCCCGTTTTCCTTTTTCGAACCAGGTGAACAGCCATGAACATGACACTTAAAGCGAAGTTGGCGGCTGCCTTTTCGGCCATCCTGCTCCTGACCGGAGCGCTCGGCTGGCTCGGCATCACGCAAATGAGTTCCATCAACGATCAATCGACGGTCATCACCGAAAACTGGTTGCCCTCTATGGATCATGCCCACCGGATGAATACTGGCATGGCCGACCTTCGCGTCCGCGAATATCGATACATACAAGCGGATACCGCCGCCGAAATGCGAGATGAAGAACAACGCATCTCCGAAGGCCTGGAACAACTCGAAAAGGTTCAGAATGAGTATGAAGCTCTGATCTCTTCCTCCGAAGAACAGGCAGCTTACGATGCCTACGTGGCAGGCTTTGCCCGCTATCGAGAGATGCACGATCGATTGATGGTCCTAGTTCAACAGAACCAGCTTGAAGAGGGCGAGAACCTGCTTACGTCTTCGGTCCCGATGTATCGTGATCTCGGAGCAAAGCTCGACACCATCGTGCAACTGAACATCGATGGGGGAGCAGCTGCCAGCGAATTGGGTGACGAGATCTTCAACAGCGCTCGTACGATGTTCATGGTCCTGATCGCCATCGCTCTGGCGATCGGCGTGGGTGCCGCCTTCCTGGTGACGCGTTCGGTCCTCAAACAGCTTGGCGGCGAACCCGCCGTGGTCCGTGACGTGGTGCGTCAGGTTGCCGATGGCGATCTGACCGTGGATGTCGACGTGAAAGCGAACGATCGCGACAGCCTGCTCGCAGCGGTGGCCACGATGGTCGATCGCCTGCGCAAGGTCATCGGCGACACCACTTCGGCTTCCGATGCCGTTGCCTCGGGCAGCCAGCAGATGTCGGCCAGCGCGGAACAGGTTTCGCAAGGTGCGACCGAACAGGCCGCCTCCGCCGAAGAGGCTTCCGCCTCGATGGAGCAGATGGCTGCCAACATCAAACAGAACGCCGACAACGCCGCCCAGACGGAGAAGATCGCTCGCCAGTCGTCCACCGATGCCCAGGAAAGCGGCGTCGCGGTGGAAAAGGCGGTCGGCGCGATGCGCACCATCGTCGAAAAGATCGAGATCGTGCAGGAAATCGCACGTCAGACCGATCTCCTGGCGCTCAATGCCGCAGTCGAAGCGGCGCGGGCGGGCGAACATGGTCGCGGCTTCGCGGTGGTCGCTTCGGAAGTGCGCAAGCTTGCCGAACGCAGCCAGGCCGCAGCGGCGGAAATCGGCTCGATGTCGACCGAAACCGTCACCGCCGCCACCGAAGCGGGCGAGATGCTGACCAAGCTGGTCCCCGATATCCGCCGCACCGCCGAACTCGTCTCCGAGATCAGCGCCGCCTGCCGCGAACAGGATATCGGCGCCAGCCAGATCAACGAGGCGATTCAGCAGCTCGATACCGTGACCCAGCAGAACGCCACCGCGTCCGAGCAGATCTCGAACACGTCCGAGGAGCTGGCAAGCCGGGCCGAGAACCTTCAGACGGCGATCGCCTTCTTCCAGGTCTCCGCCGAGGATGCGGCGGGTTCTGTCGCGGCTCCCAAGGCGAAAAAGGCGGCTGCCAAGCTCGCTCCTGCGAAAGCCAAGGCCAAGGCACCCGGCTTCAAATCGGGCAGCGTGGCACACCAGCAGGATCGGGCGCGCGGCTTCGCCCTGGATCTGTCGAGCGGCGGACCGGATGAAGACGACGCTCAATTCGGCCAGGCGGCATGACGAGCGGGTCCGAAACCCAGGTCGTCACCTTCGGGCTCGGAGACGAGGTCTTCGCGGTCTCTGTCGGGATGGTGCGCGAAATACTGGACTATGCGCCGGTGTTTCGCGTGCCCCAGGGGCCCGAGTGGCTCCTGGGCCTGACCGAGCTGCGCGGGGCGGGCATTCCCACGGTGGACTTGCGCACCCGCATGGGTCTTCCCGTGCAGGAGCCGACCCTGGCAACCCGCATCCTGATCGTCGATCTAACGCTGGCGGACCGCAATGTCGCGCTGGGGCTGGTGGTCGATCGTGTCCTGGCCGTCAGCGCCTTTCCGGCCGATCGGATCGAGCCTGCCCCCGACATCGGCATGCGCTGGCGTTCCGACTATATCGAAGGGGTGGTGCGGCAGGATGACGGCTTCGTCATCCTGGTGAACCTGGCCGCATTCTTCTCCAGCGAGGACGCAAGCCTTCTTCCCGGCCTTCAGGCAGCCTGAGCTGCCCGCCGGGCGCCTTTCGCCGAGTTAAAGCAATCTGCGTAGCGTCGGCTCCACAGGGGCGTCGCCCGTGCTCTTCGGATAACGCTCCATGCCTAATACTGCTCTTGCCGCAAGGCCGATGACCGAGGACAGCATGTCCCCGAAGAATTTCGCCCGGCTCTCGGCACTCATTCAGGACCTGTCGGGGATCAAGATCCCGCAGACCAAGCAGACCATGCTCGAAGGACGTTTGCGCCGACGCGTGCGGGCGACGGGTCTGGAAGATCTCGACGCGTATTGCGAAGCCGTTTTCGAAAGCGGAGTCGCCAGCAGCGAAACCGAGTTTCTTCTCAATGCGGTCACCACCAACAAGACCGATTTCTTCCGCGAACCCAAGCATTTCGAGTTCATGGAAAGTACCGCTCTGCCTGCGATCAAGGCTGCGGGCATTCGCCGCCTGCGCGCCTGGAGCGCAGGCTGCTCCACGGGTGCCGAGGCCTATACGATGGCGATGGTGTTCGACGATTTCGCAACGCGGCACGGTGGACCCGAATACGGCATCCTCGCCACCGATCTCGACAGCGACGTCCTCGAAACCGCGCGCCGCGGCATCTATCCGCGCGCGCTGCTCGATCCCACCCCGGCGGCTTTGCGCAGGCAATATGTGATGGAGCCGGTTGATCGCGGCAGCGGAGACGTTCGCATCGTTCCGGCCCTGCGATCGGCCATCGGCTTCGCGCAGCTCAATTTCATGGATGCGCGCTATCCGGTGGGCGATCCCATGGATATCATCCTGTGCCGCAACGTGCTGATCTATTTCGATCGGCCCACGCAGGAAGCGGTGCTGGGCCGTTTGTGCCGCAATTTGAAGCCGGGCGGCTGGATCATGCTCGGGCATTCGGAAACCATCGCCGACATGCACTTGCCGCTGCGCCAGGTGGGCTTCACTACATTTCAGAAGGTCTGACGATCATGGCGCAAAAACGCATCCGCGTCCTTGTCATCGACGATAGTGCCAGCGTCCGTCAGGCGATGACCTCGATCCTTTCGGCCGACCCGGACATCGAGGTGATCGCCGCCGCATCCGATCCCTTCGCCGCCGCACGGTATATTCAGGCCGAATTGCCCGACGTGGTGACGCTGGACGTCGAAATGCCGCGCATGGACGGGATCACCTTCCTTCGCAAACTGATGAGCCAATGCCCGGTGCCGGTGGTGATGTGCTCATCGCTGGTTGAGGAAGGGTCCGAAACGCTGCTCCAGGCGCTGGAAGCGGGCGCCGTGGACATCATCCTCAAGCCGCGCATGGGTGTGGCCGACCATTTGCTGGAATCGCACATGCGCATCCGCGAAACGGTGAAGGGCGCGGCGCAGGCGCGCCTCGGCCGCCGTTCCGCCGCCCGCAAGGACGCAGCGCCCCAGGCCAAGCTGACCGCCGATGCCATGATGCCGCCCCCGGGCGCCAATGCGATGCGTCGCACCACCGAAATGGTGGTGTGCATCGGTGCCTCCACCGGCGGCACCGAAGCGCTGCGCGAAGTTTTGGAGGCGTTGCCGGCCAATTCGCCCGGTATCGTGATCGTTCAACACATGCCCGAAAGCTTCACCAAGGCTTTCGCAAAGCGCCTCAACACGCTGTGCAAGGTCGATGTGAAGGAAGCGGAAGACGGCGACACGGTAATGCGCGGCCACGTGCTGATCGCGCCTGGCGGTCTGCGCCACACGATGCTGGAGCGGCAGGGCGCGCGCTATTACGTGTCCGTTCGCGAAGGGCCGCTGGTCTCGCGTCACCGGCCATCGGTGGACGTGTTGTTCCGCTCTGCCGCCCGCACCGCCGGGTCGAATGCGGTCGGCATCATCATGACCGGCATGGGAGACGATGGGGCGCGCGGCTTGCTCGAAATGAAGCAGGCCGGGGCGCGCACTGTCGCTCAGGACGAGGCGACATCGGTCGTCTTCGGTATGCCGAAGGAAGCGATCGCCCGTGGCGCGGCCGACCGGATCGTGCCGCTGGGCCACATCGCCAACGAACTCTTACGGGCAACCGAACGATGACCTATCACAGCGCTCTACCCGTTCTCGAAACCGCCACGCGGGTGCCATGCGCTGGGCAAGAGCCACGCTCGACCCGGCGCCTGGCACACGATCTGAGCGAGCTGGCGGCGGGCATGGACGTCCGCTTCGTCGCGGCAGGCAGAACCCTGATGACCGCGATCGAAACGATCGACCGTCTGATCGCGGTTCTCAAGGCTATCAGCGGCGCGCTGGACGAAGATGCGGTGGATGAGGCTGTCGCGACGCTGACCGGCATGGCGGATCTCCTGACCGACCTGCCGGAAAAGCTGCAGGCCCGCGAGGGGGATCTGCAGACGGCCAGGAACGATTCGACGATGCTCTGCAACCGGGTCGAAGAAGTGCAGAACCTCTTCTACGCACTCGAAATCTATGGCGTGAACACGAAGATCGCCTCTCAGGGGCAGGACGATTTTGTTCGGTTTGTTTCCGATATCGGCAGCCGGGTGACGTATGGTCGCGAGAATCTGGGCGCAATTTCCGACACGCTGAAGGCATTGGCCCCCAGCCTGTCGGATGCCGACCAGCTGATAGAACCGCTCCGCCTCGAATGCGCACGGACCGTGCCTGCGGTGCCCGAATTGCTGGCGAAGAATGCGCTGGTGCTTCGCGACCACATGAAGGCGATGGGAAATCTGGCAGCAAGCGTCCTGACGATCGCGCAGCAGATCCAAGGCGAAGTCGCGCTCGTCCTCGGAGCGCTGCAGGTCGGTGATAGCACGCGCCAGCGGATCGAGCATGTGGTCGAAGCGCTTGAAATTCTCGACCGGCACACCGCTCCGATCGCTTCCGATCAAGATGCGGTTCGCGCGGTGCAAGCGCACATCCACCGGCTTCTGGCGGATCTGCTGGATGCGGCGGCGATGGATTTCACCACCGGGTCCACGACACTGCTGACATCGCTGCGCGGTATCGGCCCGCTGACCGAACGGCTGGTGTCCCTGATGGAAGACGAGGCTTCGACAGGCGATGCCGAAAGGGGGGAGCGTACGCTTCTCCAGGAGGTCGAATACAATATCGCGGAAATGGAGGGCCTGACCACCCGGCTCCGCGAAACCGATGGGCAATCCAGTCTTCTCATGGGCGCGGTGGCCGAAGCGCTGGTCCAGTTGGGCCTCAAGCTCAAGATCTTTTCCGATCTCAGGATCGATGTCCGCAATATCGCAATGAACATGCTCGTCCTGTGCCGTCGGACCGGTGATACGGGGCGCGCCGTGTTCGTGATCGCCAAGGAAATCGATTGCCTTTGCGTCAAGCTGGGCGAGGCGCTGGAGGGCATGATCGAACTGGTCGCCAATCTTTCCAGGGTCGGCCCGGCGATTCAGGCCACCACGACGCTGGAAACGCGGCCCGATCTTGCGGACGCGCTGGCGATCGTCAGGCAGGGATGCAGCAGTAACGAAAGCGGAATAGAGCAGGGCAGGCTCGAGGCGGTCGATCTGATAGCCCTTCTCGACAGCGTCGACACCGACCTGGCCGAGGAGCTGTCGCTCGAGCGCGACATGACAGTCGCAAGCGAATTCCTCTCTGCGATGTCGCAGGGGATTTCGGATGGGGAGGAGGCGGCCCCCTCTGCCGAAGCGCTGAACGCGATTACCGCGATCCTTTCCGAAATCGCCGGGCGTTATTCCATGGCGCAGGAACGCGAGGTCCATCGGCGGCACGTGCCGGGAGGAGCCGAATTGGACGTGCCAGTCGAGGATGCTTGCGATGGATTGTTCGGCGATGCTGATGACGACGACGACGGCCTTTTCTAGACCGTGAAGCGCAAGCGGTGGCCGGATGATCGCGACTGCCCCGCTTCTTCGCCAAAGGGACGCAGCCCAAGGTCCGAGAAGCAGGCCCATATGGTAACGTGGCTGGTCTACGAAGCCGAGCCAGCCACGCCGAAGCCAAAGCCGCGTCCGTCCTAGAACCAACATGGCTGCTTTCCAGGCATTGTCGGACCATTTCGCTCAGTTGCGAGGCCGTGCTTAAGGCGCGCTTTTCGGGACGCTCGGGGAGGGGGCGAATACCCGGAATTGGCGCTTTGCCGACTAGCAGCTTGTGGGCCGGGAAGCAGACAATCATGGCGTGCTTTCCGTGCGTCGAGAGGCGGGACTTTTATCTCTGCTTTTCCAGCGACGGCACGCTCCAGCTGTCGTCGATCACCGGCTCTGCGGGGCGATAGGTGCGGAAGATAGCTTCGAACGGTCCTTCGGGTGTCGGCACCCAGACCACGTCCTCTTCCTCCGAGCGCTCGCGCGAGAGGTGGAGGCCGATCGATCCGTCCGGGCGCTTGACCAGATCGGACGAGCCCGAATTGATCGAGTGCCGGTCGATGGGCACCTCGAAGAAGAACAGCCGCCCGTCGGCATCGGGCTGGTACACGCTGAGCGACCAGAACGCCTTCACCGGCACGCCTGCGGGCGGGATCACCATCCGGTAGGAAGACGTGCCGCTCAGCGCATCGCCCGCGGCATCGGTCTCGGTGCGGAAATAGCGCGCGTCCTTCGTCTTGAGCGCGCCGAAGCCGATCAACGCGATGGCGGCGCGGACCAGGTCGTTATTCCCGTAATCGCCAAGGATCAGCGGCGGCGCATTCCAGCCCGGTCTATCCTGCGAGCGCGAGAGGCCCTTGCGCAGCATGTCGAGCGAGCGGGGCAGCCAAGCATTCCAGGCCGCGCGCGAACGCAGGGAGAGGCCGTCCCATACGCTCGTGTCGCCCGGAACTATGCCCTTGTCCGTAAACGTCGCGGCGCGCGCGACCTGCGGGTGGCTCGGTGAACGGCCGAGCACTTCGTTGGTCAGCGCGAGGAAGCTGCGCGGCTCCATTTCGGACGGGGCGACCGTGTTGAACAGGCGCGGCTTCGCCTTCGTGTCCACGGGTTCCACCACGATCCCGCTCTGCACCGCGCGCGCGGCATCGAGATCGTCGACCCCGGCCACGAAAGTGCGCGCGAGCAGCCAGACATCGTTCGACGGCATGCGGATCACATCGGGGCCGTCCTTCACCGGACTGTCGGGCCCGACGATAAGGTAGGTCCCCGCCCTGCCACCATTCTCGGCGTGACCGACCATCGTCTGGTCGGTGAACATGTCCATCAAGGCCACCGACAGATAGCGGTCGCCCGAATTGGGCAGCGTCAGGCGCACCGGAGTCTTGGAAAGCTCCAGCACCGCTGAGGTATAGAGCGTGTCGTTATTGGGTGCGGTAACCGAGCGGATGCGCTCGTCTGCCAGATCGCGCACGTGGATGTGGCGGTTGATGAGCACCTTGGTATCATCGCCCGCCCGCTTCGCAGCATCGGCCAGCGCCTCTTCGGATACCAGCGTATCGCCGACGTCGATCTGGCCCGACAGCGCCTGCATCGAACGCGCAAACTCGTAAGGCCCGAAGGCGTAGAAGAACGCGTCGATCACCGTCCCGTCGAGCGCGCCGGTCAGCTGATCCTCGCGCGAATTCGGGTCCGGCTGGATCGGCGCACAGCCGGGCAATGCGATGAGCGATGCTGCCGAAAGATTGAAAAGCGCGGCGCGGCGGGTGATACCATGACGCATGAGAATGATCCTTTCGCCCGAAAAACCTGACCCGGCATTATATGTACGTCCGTACATATATGAAGTATGATGAGCGAAGGTCAAGACGGATTGGCCCCGCGCCGCGGACGGCGCACGGCGGATGCTCCCGCAGGGCGCGATGCGCTGTTGCGTGCGGCAACGCGGTGCTTCGCCGATTATGGGTTCGAGGCGGCGAGCGTGCGGATGATCGCGAGCCGCGCGGGGGCGGCACCCAACCTCGTCGCGGTCCATTTCGGCAATAAGGAAGGGCTGTGGCTCGCCTGCGTCGATCTGCTTGCAGAGACCTTCGCGCCGAATATCGCCGCGCTGACCGCGATGGCCGAGGACGCGAAGACGCCATTGCGCGAAAGGCTGCGGCTCGCGATCGGGATGACTGCGGGCTATTACGAGCGCCATCCGGACCTGCGCGGCTTCGTCGCGCGTGCCAGCGTAGAGCCGCCGCCGCGCAGCGACATCGTCTCGGAACGACTGCTCAAGCCCCTGTACGAAGGGGCTCGCCCGCTGATCCAGCAGGGAATCGACGCAGGCATCGTTCCGATCAGAGACCCGACGATCGTCTTCGTGATCCTCAACCTGTCGCTCGGCCAGCCCGATCGCGTCGCCTCCGCGCTCGCTGCTCTGTCGACCTCATATCCGACGGACGAAATCACCCGCCGAATGAGCGACGCAATGGTGCGGCTCTTATTGAATGGGGGCGAAGGATAGGTCGCGGGAATACCATTTCACGGCGAATTGGTGCGGCTGTCGAAGGCCTGTATTCAAGAGCGGCGTTGGTCGAACGAATGGGCGATCGGCGAAAACGCAATTCGGAGTTTGGGTCGGCGGCGCAAGGCTCGCGGTCATGGTTCCAGCCAATGTGTCCCAGACAGGACCCGCATTCGTGGTTGAATGCTACGGCAATTCCACCGGATCTACCGAATTATTCCTAGTGAAAGTGGTGGTGCCGCTTACGTGACTCGAACACGTGACCCCATCATTACGAATGATGTGCTCTACCAACTGAGCTAAAGCGGCATTCCAGCCCGGCATGAACCGGGAAATTATGGAGGCCCGAGCCGGAATCGAACCGGCGTGCAAGGATTTGCAGTCCTCTGCGTAACCACTCCGCCATCGGGCCTCGTCCCTTGCCACCGGAGGCCTCTCTCGAAGCGCGCGCGACAGGGAAGCGGCCCCCTAGCGAATGGCGCGCCCTAAGGCAATCGCCTGTTTTCCGGTTTCGTGATGTGGGCGAAGCTCGGATGGGCTGGACCTCGACGGTAGGCGCGCTATGGCGACCGGATGGCCATTGCCGATCTACTCGCTCCGATCACCGCGCAAGGCGGTTCCTGCACGCTTCCCGATGCCGAAGACTGGATGCAGGGCCGCACGCTCTATGGAGGCGCCTCCGCGCTCATCGCCTATACTGCCGCGATCCGGGCCTTTCCCGATCTGCCGCCCCTGCGTGCGGGCCAGATCGCCTTCGTCGCGCCTTCGTCTGGCGAGGTCGATCTGCGGCGCGAGATCGTGCGGCGGGGGCGCAACGTCACTCAGGTCCGCAGCGAGATCTGGTGTGAAGGACAATGCACGTTGACCGCCTTCTGGCTGTTTGGCGCCGCGCGCGAGTCCAATGCGGTCCACCCGGCGGAAAAGCTTGCCGACTGGCCCGGTGGACCGGAAGAGAACGAGACGGTCCTCGCCGACAAGGGTCCGGCCTTCATCCGCAATAATTTCGAATTGCGGCGGGCGCAGGACCAGCGCGGGCCGGGCGAGCCGGTGGTGCAGCGCTGGGCGCGCGTGACGGATCGCCAAGGGCTCGATCCGGTGTCCGAGCTTATCCTGCTTGGCGACGTGCTGCCGCCCGGCGCCGTGCGCGCGATGCAGCGCCCGGGGCCGCTCAGTTCGATCAACTGGTCCTTCAACCTGCTCGACCCCGAACCCCGGACGCAGGATGGCTGGTGGCTGTCTCAGAATGCAAGCCAGCACGCCGATGGCGGGTATTCGAGCGAGCGGTTGCGGCTGTGGAACACGGACGGCCAGCAGGTGCTGGACGGGATGCAGTGCGCCGCGATCTTCGGCTGAATTCGAACGGCGGCGGATTGCAGATGCCAGGGGGCCTGTAAGCCGGGTTCTGTATCCGCAGACGGTATCCGACAGGCGGACCGTATCTGCGGCGGCAGCCATTCGTCTGGGCCGTGGATCGCTCCACGGCTCGAGCAGCCAACCCGGGCGGTCGCAGCGCGAAGGCCAGGGGCGAAACACCCCTGCCGGACGAGCCGGCGCGCCGCCCCTATTCGGCCTTGCTCCGGGTGGGGTTTGCCATGCGGGCCGCGTTGCCGAAGCCCCGGTGCGCTCTTACCGCACCCTTTCACCCTTGCCTGTTCCGGTACGTGGCCGGCCATCGGCGGTATGCTCTCTGTGGCACTTTCCCTAGAGTTGCCTCTGGCGGGCGTTACCCGCCACCCTCGTTTCGTGGAGCCCGGACTTTCCTCGACATCGAAATGCCGCGGCTGCCCAGCCCCCTGGCAGGGGCGCGATAGGCCATCCGAACCCGTTCGCCAAGATGTCCTGAAAGTAGCCGTGGGGGTGGCTCATCGAACACTGTCGCATGTCCGCCGATGCACGCCTGACCGACGTAATCGTTCGTGTTTAGATTAAAAAATGGGTCGGCTTTGGACTTGCGCGATTGGCGAAGGATCGTGAAAAGGGGGCGAATTTGGGGGTGATTTCGATTTGAAAACGGGGGTGGGCAGGCTGTTCCGTAGGGGCGGGCTGGCGTTGACGACGCTGGCGCTGGGCGGCTGTGCGACATTCGCGGGGACGCGCGATGGGGCGATCGAGGAAGCCTCCGTGCCCGTTCCGGCCGATTGGGCCTTTTCCGACACTGCGCCGATCGCTGTCGATCTGTCCGAATACTGGACCGCTCTAGGCGATCCGCTGCTCGACGATTTCGTCCGTCAGGCGATCGCGGAAAATCGCGACATTGCGCTGGGGATCGCGCGCCTCGATCAGGCGCGGGCCGGATTGCGTCTGGCGCGCGCAGGCTATCTCCCGAACGTATCGGGCAGGGCGGGCGTGAGCCGCGATGTGGGCGATTTCGCGCGCGAGGAATTCGATCTCAGCGTCGGTGCCGATATCGCCTGGGAAGCCGATCTGTTCGGCCGCATCTCGCGCCAGATTGCCGCCAGCCGCGCCGATCTGGCGGCGGCGGGCTATTCGCTGGCGGACGTTCAGCGGCTGATCGTGGGCCAGGTCGCGATCCAGACGGTACAGGCGCGCGCGCTCGCCGAACAGCTCGCCATCGCACGTTCGACGCTAGTGTTTCAGGACGACAATCTCCAACTCGCGCGCTGGCGCAATCAGGCAGGGCTGGTCTCCAGTCTGGATGTCGAGCAGGCGCGGGCGCAGCGGGCGCAGACCGCCGCGACGATCCCGCTTCTCGAAAGCAATCTCGTCGCCCGGGCCAATGCCATCGCAACGCTGATCGGAGAGCCGCCGGGCCGGACGTACGAAGCGCTGACCGAAACCGAACCGCAGCCGGTCCCGGTGCCACCCGCCGCCTCCGGCTTCGCCGCACCTGCCGATGTGCTTCGCCGCCGCCCCGATCTGCGCGCGGCGGAAGCGGATTTGATCGCCGCCGCGGCCCGTATCGGCGTGGTGCGGACCGATTTGCTGCCCGCCGCACGCATCAGTGGGACGATCGCGACCGGAGCGACCTCGCTCGGCGGATTGTTCGACATCATCACCGGCAATCTGTTCGCAGGCCTCACTCAGCTGATCTTCGATGGCGGGCGCACGCGGGCGCGGATCGACAGCGCCGAGGCGATCGCCGAGGCTTCGCTCGCCAGTTACGAGCGCACTGTATTGTCGGCGTTGGAGGAGGTCGAGACTGCCGCCGTCGATCAGCGCACGGCGGACGAGCGGGTGGCGATCACCGAAGAAGCGCTCGACGCGGCGGAGAATTCCGCGTTTCTCGCACGCAGCCAGTACGAGGCCGGCCTCACCGATTTCCAGACGCTGCTGGTGGTCGAAAACCAGCTTCTGTCCGCGCGCAACCAATTGGTGGGCGCTCAGGCCGATCGCGCCACGGCCTTCGTCCGCCTGACCCAGGCGCTGGGCGGCGGATGGAGCGCGAGCGATTACGATTTTCCCCTGCCCGCACCCTATGCGGCGCAGGGCCAAGCTAGGACAGCCGAATGAGCGATCCCGAAGCCGCAAGCCCACAAGAGGAAATCGAGAGCTATCTCGACACCGGAAAGCCGCGCAAATGGTACAGGCGCAAGCGGGTCTGGGGCGGCATCGTCGTGGCGATCCTGCTGGTCTTCGCCCTTTCGCGCTGCATGGGCGAGGAGCCTGCGCCCAATTACGTGACGGCGGAAGTCGTGTCGCGCTCGCTTGACCTGACCGTGACGGCGACGGGCAATCTGCGCCCGACCAATCAGGTCGAGGTGGGCTCTGAAATATCGGGACGGATCGATCGCATCCTCGTCGATGTGAACGACCAGGTCACGCGCGGCCAGGTGCTGGCCGTCATCAACACGGACGTGATTCAGGATCAGATCGACCAGAACCGTGCCAGCCTCAACGCCGCGCGCGCCCAGATCGCGCAGGCGCAGGCGACGCTTTCTGCCGACAGCGCGCAGCTAGAACGGTTGCGCGAGGTGGAGCGGCTGTCCGGCGGGCGCGTGCCTTCCGATGCGGAAATGGAGCAGGCCGTCGCTGCGGTACGCCGCGGGCAGGCGGCGGTCGCCTCGGCACGCGCCAACGCCTCGGCAGTGGAAGCGCAGCTTTCGACCGCGCAGACCCAGTCGCAGCGCGCCGTTATCCGCGCGCCCGTTTCCGGCGTGGTGCTGGCGCGGCAGGTCGAACCGGGCCAGACCGTGGCTGCCAGCTTCAACACGCCGACGCTGTTCGTGCTCGCGGAAAATCTCGCGACGATGCAATTGCGCGTCAATCTGGACGAAGCCGATGTCGGCCAGGTGGAGCAGGGGCAGCGCGCGACCTTCACCGTCGATGCCTATCCCGGCCGCCGTTTCCCGGCGCAGGTGGAGCGGGTCGACCTCGCTTCGAACACGGTCTCGCAGACCCAGCAGCAACAAAGCGCGCAGCAGGGCCAGTCCGTGGTCAGTTATGAAGCGCGGTTGACGGTCGATAATCCGCAGGGCCTGCTTCGCCCCGGCATGACCGCCACCGCCACGATCGCGACGCAGAGCACCGGCAATCGTCTGCTCGTGCCCAACGCCGCGCTGCGGTTCGAGCCCGAGAGCGAGGACGAGGGCGGCGGCATCTTCGGCAATCCCAATATCGGGCTCCAGCAGGAAAGCGAAGCCGGCATCGGCGTGGGCAGCCGCCAGACGGTCTATGTCGTCGAAAGCGATGGATCCCTGCGCGGTATCGAGGTCGTCACTGGCCAGAGCGACGGGCGCTTCACCGTGGTCGCGTCCGAGGAGCTGAAGCGCGGCATGAACGTCGTCACCGGCATCGCGGCGGGGCCGCAGTGACGCGAGGCATTCCCGTAGCGTGAGCGATGCACCGATCATCGAATTGGAAGGGATCACCAAGACCTTCGGCACCGGGGCGGCGGCGTTCCAGGCGCTGAAGGGCGTGAACCTGTCGATCGCGCGCGGCGATTTCGTCGCGGTGATGGGCCCATCGGGTTCGGGCAAGTCGACCACGATGAACATTCTGGGTTGCCTCGACACGCCGACCAGCGGGACGTTCCGGTTTCGCGGGGTCGAAGTGCAATCGCTGTCGCGCGATCAGCGCAGCATGCTGCGCCGCCGCTATCTCGGTTTCGTGTTTCAGGGCTTCAACCTGCTCGCCCGCACCAGCGCGCTCGAAAACGTCGAATTGCCGCTGCTCTATCGCGGCGAGACCAAGAAGGCGCGGCGCGAGGCGGCGGAGCGCTCGCTCGACAAGGTCGGGCTGCTCCCCTGGGCCAGCCATACGCCCGCTGAATTGTCGGGCGGGCAGCAACAGCGCGTCGCCATCGCCCGCGCGCTCGTGACCGATCCCGATGTCCTGCTGGCGGACGAGCCGACGGGCAATCTCGACACCGAACGATCGGTCGAGATCATGGAACTTCTGAGCGGCCTCAGCGAAACGGGCATCACCGTGCTGATGGTGACGCACGAGGAAGAGATGGCCGCTTTCGCGCGTACCATCGTCCACTTCCGTGACGGATTGGTCGAACGCAGCGAGGCGGGCGCGCGAGCCGGGGCGGAGGTGCGGCCATGAGGCTGCGGATGTTCGGCGCCACGTTGCTGCTCGCCTTTCGCGAGATCCGGCGGCATCTGCTGCGCAGCTTCCTGACGACGTTGGGGATCATCATCGGCGTCGCCGCCGTGATCACCATGGTGACGCTGGGGCGGGGCCTGACCGCAGATGTGCAGGAAGATATCGCCGGGTTGGGCTCCAACGTCTTCATCGTGTTTCCCGAAAGCGTCGAAGGCCGCGCCCCGCCGCCGTTCGAGGACGACGACATTCGCGCCGTGGAGCGGCAAATACCCGGCGTCGTGAGCGCGGCGGGTACCGCACAGGCAGGCGCGACTGCATTTCACAACGGGCAGGACTGGCGCACCAGCGTCCAGGGCGCTGATCCCGCATTCTTCGCCGCGCAATCGATCGACGTGGAAGAAGGACGCAGCTTCAACGCTCAGGAAGTGGAAAGCGGCGAGGCGGTCTGCATCCTCGGCACCAAGGTGGTCGACGAGATCTTCGTCGAGGGCGAAGTGCTGGGCGAACAGATGCGGATCGGCAATGTCAGCTGCCAGGTGATCGGCACGGTTGGGGAGCGGTCTTCCGGCGGAGGCGGCGGCGGGCAGGATGCCAACGACGTCGTGTTCATGCCGCTGAAGACAGTGCAGCGGCGCTTCACCGGATCGGGCAACGTCCAGTTCTTCGTGGTGAAATACGACGATTCCTACACCAATTCCTCGATCCAGCAGCAATTGATCGACCTGCTGCGCGAACGCCGCGTGATCCAGGAAGGCGAGGCCAACGATTTCAACATCGTCGATACCGCCGATATCAACGAGACGGTCAACAACGTGACCGGCACGATGACGGCGGTCGTCACCGTGATCGCCGCGATCAGCCTGCTGGTCGGCGGGATCGGGATCATGAATATCATGCTCGTCAGCGTGACAGAGCGAACGCGCGAGATCGGCATCCGCCTCGCCATCGGGGCGCTGGCGAAGGAGGTAAGAATGCAGTTCCTGACAGAAGCGGTGGTGCTGTGCTGTTTCGGCGGACTGCTCGGCATATTGCTGGCGCTCGGCCTGTCGATGTCGCTGGCCAATGCGATCGACCTGCCGTTCCTGTTCGATCCGGTCGTGAATATCGTCAGCTTCGTATTCAGCGCGATCATGGGCGTGATCTTCGGTTATTATCCCGCCCATAGGGCCAGCAAGCTCGACCCGATCGACGCGCTTCGCCACGAATAGATCAGCCGCTGTTTCTGGCCCCTATATAGTCCAAGCCGCGTAACGCCGCGGGGACCGAAATCGCGCGAGCCAGATCGGCGGGGATATCTACTTCGCCGGTTTGCCCCGACACACTGTCGCACCCGATGGAAATCGCAAACCGTCCGGATTGAACCCGCCAAGGCGCACTGTCATTTGCCTCGCCCAGATGCGCGGCGCTTAGCTGGAAACGCGCTTCTTGACTGCCTCCTGCGGGAACTTCGAGACGCTGAAAACCCCGCAGGCGTAGGTCCGGCGTGTGGGGTGTGCGTACATAAAGCTGAACCGTTTCGCAGACCGGATGGGGGTGCGGATTGGTCAGCTTCACATGCGCGATCACGCTGTCGCAGCCGAATTCGACCGTCAGAGGCGAAGATTGGAGCGTGCCGTAGGTCAGGCCGTGGCCAAAGGGATGAAACTGCGGCTGCTCCGGCTCGCCGAGCGCCATGGGAAGCTTGCCCTGCGGTGGGCTCTCTCCGGTCAGGATTGCGGCGATGGGCTCCTCGAAGCCGGTTTCCGGCGACCAGGCATGCAGATGCGCGGCAAGATCCTTGGGCAGACATGTCGGATCGAGCGGCAGCGCGGTCGCCGATATGAGCAAGCAATGCGCGTTGGCGTGCACCAGCCCGGCCAGCAAGGCCTTCGCCGCCGGGCCGAGGCGCGGCAGGCCGGGGCCGGGCTCGCAATCCGCCTCGCCCACGAACAGCATCACTGCCCGCGCGCGCGATGCCGCATTGGCGGCGATACCGATCGCCATGCCATCTGCCGCGAAAAGCGCGTTCGGCTGATCGAGGGCTTCCTGCCGCAAGGCCAGCCCGGTCAACTTGCGATACGCGATGCCTCGCGCAGCGAGCCGTTCGCCCACTGCCTCGCCCATGCCGCTGCCGCAATCGACGCACAGCACCGGCTCGGACTGGACCTGCAGGGGCAGTACGGAGTCTTCGTTGCGCAGCAATATCATCGACTTGCGGGCCAGCGCGGCTCTTGCGGCGGCGTAATCTCCCGAAACGGCCAGGCGGGATCCTTCGACGCGTTTGAACGGATCGCGGAACAGGCCGAGCTGGGCCTTTGCCATCAGGATTCGGCGGACCGTCTGATCCAGCTTCGGACCATCCGCACCCACATCCGCATGCCAGCTGGAAAAGTCGCGGCCGATGAAAGCTTCGCTAGGCGCCTCCGTGGGCTCATCGTCCGGCCGAGTGATACCGGACGATCCAAGATCGCCATCGCGCAGCAGAACCAGGGCATGGCCGAAGCGAGCGAGATCTCTGCCATTTTCGCTACCGGAGAGCCCACGCACGACCGCATCGCGCAAATACCGTGCCAGAAAAGTGAACTCGCTGGAGGACCGATAGCGTGAGGTCGTGGCAAGGGAGCGGAAAGACGGTGCCGCGACCCATGTCACGCCGCGCGTGTTGGCTTCGATCGCCTTGTGCCGTGCGAGATTTTCCACCGCCTCGACGTCCCAGCTCGCTGCCATGGCAAGAGGAGAAGGCCAGGCCGCCTCGTCGATCCGGTCGGCAAAGAGAAGGGGAATGCCAAGCCGTGTCTCTTCAACCGCAAGGCGCTGCAATTCCGTCGCCTCTGCGGGCGAGCGTGGCCCAATGACTGTCCCAACCTGCCCCGCGCGTAGCTTGCGGAGCGTTTGATGATCGAGGGCATTTTCACTCTCCCGCAAGGGCAGCATCGCCGTTTCCAGCTGGCCGCGCTTTTCCGCCGTCGTCATGTAGGACAACAGATCCTCGACGAAGTGCAGCAGATTGGATCGCAGGGCGGCAGTCAGCGGCAAGGCTCAGCGAACCTCCGCTGCGGGTCGCGAGAATTTCGTGTCGATTTGCATCGCTGAAAGCATTTTCCCCACCCTTCGCATGTGATCCGAGCGCCAATCGACATGACCCCGCGAATCATCGCGTCGCAGGCCGAAGCGTTTCCATCCGATAGGGGAAGGAAGTTTAACAGACGGTTTTTCCATCGTTTTCGATTGTTCAGCTTGCCGCGCGCGCAGTCAAATCCATCGACTTGAAAGCCGATTTACAGACTTGCAGATATCTTTATATTGCGTCCGATGGACATCGAGGCGATCTTTCGGGCTCTGGCGGATGGGACGCGCTTGCGGATCATGCGCCTGCTCGGCTCAATGGAGCTATCGGTGGGCGAAGTGGCGCAGGTTCTCGGGCAGAGCCAGCCGCGCGTATCGCGCCATGTCGGGATATTGAGCGCCGCCGGTCTCGTCGAACGGCGCAAGGAAGGTAGCTGGGTTTTCCTGCGCGCACGCCACGGGGGCGATGTTTCGGACGCGGTGGGTGAACGCATCGAGGGACTGCTCCAGGCCTGCGAGGGCGAGGATCGCGATTTCGGCGCCGTGTGCGAGCAGGACCGGCGCCAGCTCGCCCAGATCCGCACTGCGCGAGAGAAGGAGGCCGCCTCCTATTTTGCCGAGCATGCGGGGGATTGGGACGAGGTTCGGCGGCTCCACAGTTCGGACGAACAGGTTGAAGATGCGCTGGCAGCGGCTCTGGGCGAAGATCCGCTCGGTCGCCTGCTCGATATCGGCACCGGAACGGGCCGGATGGCGGAATTGTTCGCCCGCTCCGCCGATCGCATCGTGGCACTCGACAAGAGCCTCGCCATGCTGCGCGTCGCACGCGCCAAGCTTCAACATCTGCCGACGGAGCGCGTGGAACTGGTCCAAGGCGATTTCGCCCATCTTCCTTTCGACGATGCCAGCTTCGACACCGTCCTGTTCCATCAGGTGCTCCATTTCGCGCAGGATCCTGCGCTGGCGATAGCGGAAGCGGCGCGCGTGCTGAGGCCTGGCGGGCGCGTGGCGATCGTCGATTTCGCCGCGCATCGCCGGGAGGAATTGCGCGAGCGCCACGCCCATGCGCGCCTCGGTTTCACCGATGCGCAGATGCAGACCCTGCTGACCGACGCCGGACTGGCGCATCGGCCCCCCATATCGCTCGACGGAGGTTCTTTGGTTGTGAAGATCTGGATTGCGCTGGCCCATGACGAGGCCTCGCGCATCGACAGGAGGGCCGCATCGTGAGCCCGACTCTCAATCAGATGCGAGAAGCGCAGCGCGCGCTGGAAGCGCCGATGTTTTCGGACCTCGCTGGCGATATCGAAGTGAGTTTCGAATTCTTCCCGCCCAAGAGCGAGAAGATGAGCGAGACGCTGTGGCAGAGCGTCGAGACGCTGAAGCCGCTCGACCCGCGCTTCGTCTCGGTCACCTATGGCGCAGGCGGTTCGACGCGCGAGCGCACGCACGAACAGGTCGTTCGCATTCAGAACGAGGCGCAGATTCCCGCCGCTGCCCATCTCACCTGCGTCGCCGCGACGCGCGAGGAGGTCGATGCGGTGGCGCGCCATTACTGGGAAGAGGGCATCCGCCACATCGTCGCCCTGCGCGGCGATGCGCCCGACAGCGACAAGGGCTATTCTCCCCATCCCGGCGGGTACGAGAACGCGGTCGATCTGATCAAGGGCCTGAAAAAGGTCGGCGACTTCGAAATCTCCGCCGCCGCCTATCCCGAAATGCATCCCGATTCCAAAGATCGCCAGGCCGATCTCGACAATCTCAAGGCCAAGTTCGATGCCGGGGCGACCCGTGCGATCACGCAGTTCTTCTTCGAGCCGGAATGTTTCTTCGATTTTCGCGACCGCGCAGCGGCGGCGGGTATCGAAGGCGAAATCGTGCCGGGCATCATGCCGGTGATGAGCTTCGCCGCGGTCCAGAAGATGTCGGGCCTTTGCGGTACGGCGATCCCGCCGTGGATGGAGGGCCTGTTCGAAGGCCTGGACGAGAAGCCCGAAGCGCGCCAGCTCGTCAGCGCCACCATCGCCGCCGAACTCTGCCGCCGCCTCTATGCAGGCGGCGTGCGCCAGTTCCACTTCTACACTCTCAACCGCGCCGAGCTGAGCTATGCCATCTGCCACATGCTCGGCCTGCGTCCGAAAGTCGCATCATGACCAAACGCGAAGCCTTCGCAGCCGCCGCCAAGGCGCGTATCCTGATCAAGGACGGCCCCTACGGCACCGAAATCCAGCGCGCGAAACTCTCGCCCGAAGATTATGCGGGCGATACCGGGCTGAACGCGGATCAGAAGGGCAATAACGACCTCGTCAATCTGACGCAGCCGCAGGTGATCCGTAAAATCTGCGACAGCTATATCGATGCAGGCGCGCATATTCTCGCCACCAACACCTTCAACGCCAACCGCATCAGCCAGGCCGATTACGGGGCCGAAGGGCTGGTGCGCGACATCAATGTGTCCGCCGCGCGTATCATCCGCGAGGCAGTGGACGAGGCCAGCGCGAAGGACGGTATCCCCCGCTTCGTCGCGGGCGCGGTGGGGCCGACCAACAAGACGCTGTCCCTGTCCCCAGATGTCGAGGATCCCGGTTTCCGCGAGGTCGATTTCGACACCATCGTCGATGTCTATCGCGAACAATGCGCCGCGCTGATCGAGGGCGGGGCGGATTTCATCCTGATCGAAACGGTGTTCGATACGCTGAATTGCAAGGCCGCGATCATGGCGGTCAAGCAGCTGGAGCGCGAGCTTGGTACCGACATTCCGCTGATGATCTCGCTGACTCTCACCGATCTTTCGGGCCGCAATCTGTCGGGCCATACGGTGGAGGCGTTCTGGTATACGGTGCGCCACGCAAAGCCGCTGACGATCGGGCTGAATTGCAGCTTCGGTGCCGAACAATTGCGCCCGCATGTCCAGCTCCTGTCCGATATCGCCGACACCTATCTGATGGCCTATCCCAATGCCGGCCTCCCCAACGATCTGGGCGAATATGACGAGCTGCCGGAAACGACCGCATCGCTGACCCGCGTCTGGGCTGACAACAGGCGGATCAACGCATTGGGAGGTTGCTGCGGTTCGACGCCCGATCATATCGCGGCGATGGCGCGCGCGGTCCAAGGCGTGACGCCGCGCACCGTGCCGGAGATCGACGCCAATATGCAGTTGGCCGGGCTCGAATCCTTCACGATCGCGGCGTGATCGGAGCGGCATGAGCGAAACCGCCCGACCCGATATCGCCATTCGCGAGGCGAGCGCGACGGACGCGGCGCGCCTTTCGCTGGTGGCCGATGCGACCTTTCTCGAAACCTTTGCGGGGCTGATCGATGGCGAGGCGCTGGTGGCGCATTGCGCCCGCCATCACGAGCCCGACCATCTGCGCGCGGGCCTCGCCGCCGGAGCGCGGGCCTGGCTGGCCGAACTCGACGGCGCGCCGGTCGGCTATGCGCTGCTGGTGGAGCCCGAACTGGATGCCGCAGAGCCCGGCGATATCGAGCTGAAGAAGATCTATCTTCTGTCGCGCTTCCATGGCGGCGATACGGCAGCGCGCCTGCTGACCAGCACAATTGACGGGGCGGCAGGGCACTCGCGCCTGCTGCTGGGCGTCAAGGACGACAATCACCGCGCGATCGGCTTCTATGCGAAGCACGGCTTCCGCCAGATCGCCACGCGCCGCTTCGATGTCGGTGGCACTCTTTACGATGACGTCGTGCTCGCGCGCGATCTCGAATAGGTCTGATATTTCCATGAGCGATCTTTCCACCGCCCGTTTCGTCAATATCGGCGAGCGTACCAACGTCACCGGATCGGCGCGCTTCAAGAAGCTGATCATGGCGGGCGATTACGAGACCGCCGTCGAAGTCGCGCGCGAGCAGGTCGAGAACGGCGCGCAGATCATCGACGTCAATATGGACGAAGGCCTGCTCGACGCGAAGCACGCGATGACCACTTTCCTCAAGCTGATCGCCGCCGAGCCCGACATCGCGCGCGTGCCGGTTATGGTCGACAGTTCGAAATTCGACGTGATCGAAGCGGGGCTGAAATGCGTATCGGGCAAGCCGATCGTCAATTCGATCTCGATGAAAGAGGGCGAGGAGCCCTTCCTCGATCACGCGCGTATCTGCCGCGATTACGGTGCGGCAGTGGTCGTCATGGCCTTCGACGAGGCGGGGCAGGCCGATACGAAGGCGCGCAAGGTCGAAATCTGTTCGCGCGCCTATGATTTGTTGGTCGGGATCGGCTTCCCGCCCGAGGACATCATCTTCGATCCCAACATCTTCGCGGTCGCGACGGGGATCGAGGAGCACGACCGTTACGGCCTGGATTTCATCGAGGCGGTGGCCGAGATCAAGCAGCGCTGCCCCAAGGCGAAGACCAGCGGCGGCCTGTCCAATCTGAGCTTCAGCTTCCGCGGCAACGAGACCGTACGCCGCGCGATGCATTCGGTGTTCCTCTATCATGCGATTCCCGCCGGGCTCGACATGGCGATCGTCAATGCGGGGCAGCTGGACGTCTACGACCAGATCGACCCGACCCTGCGCGAGGCCTGCGAGGACGTGATCCTCATGCGCCGTCCCGACGCGACCGAGCGACTGATCGACCTTGCCGAAAGCTATCGCGGCACAAGCGCGGCGGACGAGAAGGCGGCCGAGGAATGGCGCGGCTGGGACGTGAAGCGCCGGCTGGAACACGCGCTGGTGAAGGGGATCGACGCGCATGTCGTCGCCGACACCGAGGAAGCGCGGCAGCAATTCGCCAGTGAAGGCGGCCGCCCTATCGAAGTGATCGAAGGCCCGCTGATGGACGGGATGAACGTGGTCGGCGACCTGTTTGGATCGGGCAAGATGTTCCTGCCCCAGGTGGTCAAATCGGCGCGCGTGATGAAGAAGGCGGTCGCGCACCTCATCCCCTTCATCGAAGCAAGCAAAGAGCCTGGCGCCAAGGCCAAGGGCACCATCGTGATGGCCACGGTGAAGGGCGACGTGCACGATATCGGCAAGAACATCGTCGGCGTGGTGTTGCAGTGCAACGGCTACGAGGTGGTGGATCTGGGCGTCATGGTCCCGTGGTCGCAGATCCTTGCAGCTGCCAACGAGAACCAGGCCGACATGATCGGGCTGTCTGGCCTGATCACTCCTTCGCTCGACGAGATGGTGACCGTGGCGCAGGAAATGCAGGGCGCGAAGATGACCATGCCGCTGCTGATCGGCGGGGCGACGACAAGCAAGGTGCACACTGCGCTCAGGATCGATCCGGCCTATGAAGGCCCGGTGATCCACGTCCTCGATGCGAGCCGCGCGGTCGGCGTCGCCAGCCGCCTGCTGTCGGACACTCAGCGCGACGATTTCGTCACCGATACGGCGGGCGAATACGTCAAGGTGAGGAGGGCGCGCGAGGGCCAGTCGAAAAGCGTGCTGCTGTCGCTCGAAGAGGCTCGGGCGAATTTCTGCGACGTCTACCTCTCGGACAAGGCCGCGCCGCCGCTCCAGCCGGGGCGCCACGTCTTCCCCGACTGGGATCTGGCGGAATTGCGCGACTATATCGACTGGACGCCTTTCTTCCGCGCATGGGAATTGCACGGCACCTATCCCAAGATCCTCGACGACGAGGTGGTGGGCGAGACCGCGACGCAATTGTTCGCGGACGCCAACGCCATGCTCGATCGCATTATCGCGGAGAAATGGCTGACCGCGCGCGGCGTCTGCGGATTCTGGCCGTGTGCGCGGGATCAGGACGACATCACGCTCCACCTTGACAGCGGCCATGTCACGCTTCCCTTCCTGCGCCAGCAGGTCCAGAAATCGCGCGACAGGGCCAATATGTGCCTGGCTGATTTCATCGATCCGGCGGGCGACTGGATGGGCGGTTTCGCTGTCGGCATCCACGGCATCGATCCGCATTCGGAGCGCTTCCGCGCCGACAAGGACGATTATTCTGACATCCTGCTGAAGGCATTGGCGGACCGGTTCGCGGAAGCCTTCGCGGAACGGCTGCACCAATATGTCCGCACCGATCTGTGGGGCTATGCGCCGCACGAACAGCTCACCAATCAGGCGCTGATCAAGGAAGAGTATCGCGGTATTCGCCCCGCGCCGGGCTATCCCGCCTGCCCGGATCACTCCCTGAAACCGATCCTGTTCGATCTGCTCGATGCGCCCGAAAACGCCGGGCTGACCCTGACCGAAAATTTCGCCATGTGGCCGACCGCAGCGGTGAGCGGGTTCTATTTCGCCCATCCGGAAAGCGAATATTTCGGTGTCGCGCGCATCGGGCGCGACCAGCTCGAGGATTATGCGGAGCGGCGCGGCGTCGATCTCGCCACGGCGGAACGATGGCTGCGGCCCAATCTCGACTGAGCCGACTGCCGCCCGGGCGGCTGGTCCTGATCGGAGGTGCCTTGCTCCTCGCGGCCTATGCCGCGCTGTGGCTGCTGGTGCCGGTGTCGCGCGGCCTGATGGGGAGCCTGTGGTTTCTCCCCGGCGTCGGCCTGACAGGCGCGATCATCGCCAATACTTCGGGCACGGGCGGAGGCGTGGTGTTCGTGCCCGTCTTCAACGCCTTGCGCGAACTCGATGTGATGGCGCTCACGCCGTTGCAGGTGGTCGGCGTGTCGATGGCGATCCAGAGCTTCGGGATGAGCATGGGGGCGCTGCGCTGGACCGACCGGCTGCTGCATCAGCCGGAGCCTCGCGCGCTCGAAGCGCAGGTCCGCACGCGCGACTTCGCGCTGGTGGTCGCCGGGGGGCTGGCGCTGTCCGTGCCGGGCATGCTGCTGACGCAACGACTGGGCAGCTTCGATCAGCATGCCGTCCTGCTCGGCTACAAGGCGTTCTCGATCCTCCTCGGCACGGCCCTGATCGCCGCGACCTGGACGGTGAACGCCCGCCGTGCGGAACGGGACCGGCTCGCGCCTGGGGATTTGGCGATGCTCGCTGCGATCGGCCTCGTTGGCGGGCCGATCACCGCTCTGTTCTCGGTCGGCGTGGGCGAGCTCGTCGCTCTCTATCTCTTCATCCGCCATTATCCGGTCCTGCTATGCACCGGTGCGGCCTGTGTTATCTCCGCCATCAGCGTGATCGCAGGCAGCGTGTGGCATATCGAGGCGGGCACGATCGTGTGGGAAGTCGTCCTGCTTGCCGCGCCTGCCGCCATGCTCGGCGGTTTCCTCGCGCGGCCGATCGCAATGTGGCTGGGGGCGAAGCGCCTGAAGACGCTCGACGGCGGCTGGATCGTCCTGTCGGCGCTCTACCTGCTGTGGCTCAACGCCTAGGGCGAATACGGCGTGCAAAACCGCTTGGCGACGCCGTTTGCCGATTGACCGGCGCGCACGAAGCGTTCACCGGATACCGGTCTGCCGTGGGAGCGATTCTGCGGCGGGTGCGCGCGGGAGAGCTCGCCGGGTCAGCCGTTTTCGGGTGGCCGGGCGGCGCCGAAGGAGCAACCGCCCCGGAAACTCTCAGGCGATAGGGACCGCGCGCGCCGTCGACACTCTGGAAAGCGTTCCGCCCGATCCATGATCGGGGGCGGAACCACCGAAGGGGTAAGCGCGCAAGGCTGTGCCGCGCGTCAGTCTCTCAGGTATCCCGACAGAGGGGGCATGGATCCATACGCGCGCCGTCCCGGCGTGCGCCATGCTTGCAGGGCCTGATATGAGCGACGACACCGGCGATACGCCCGACACCACCGAGACTCTGCCGCTGGACGCCTGGCACCGCCAGAAGGGCGCGCGCATGGTGCCCTTCGCGGGCTATGAGATGCCGATCCAGTATAACAAGGATGAGGGCGGCGGCATCGTGGCCGAGCACGACTGGACGCGCGATCAGGCGGGCCTGTTCGACGTCAGCCATATGGGCCAGCTGATGGTCACGGGCGAGAATGCCGCTGCGGAACTGGAAAAACTTCTGCCCGGCGCGATCGCTTCGCTGAAGCCGGGCCGGGTGCGCTATTCGCTGCTGCTGAACGAAGAGGGCGGCATCCTCGACGATCTGATGGTCACCAACGCCACGCCCTGGATAGAAGGCGACGAAGAGGCGGGCACCAAAGGCCATTGGGGCGAACCGGCCTATTACGTGGTCGTCAACGGCGCGATGAAGTGGGACGATATCGCCCATCTGCGCGAACATCTGTCCGACGATGTCACGCTCACTCACATGGACGAGCAGGCGCTGATCGCGCTTCAGGGCCCCAAGGCGGCGACGGCGCTGGGCCGGGTGATGCGCGGCGTGCCCGACGATCTCGTCTTCATGCAATCCACTCTCTACCAGTTTGGAGAATGGCCGCTACGGATCACCCGCGCGGGCTATACCGGCGAGGACGGGTTCGAGATTTCGGTCCCGGCCGAACTGGTCGAATCGCTCGCCAATCGCCTCTGCGCGGAAATCGAAGTGCGTCCTGCCGGACTGGGCGCGCGCGATTCGCTGCGTCTGGAAGCGGGCCTTCCGCTCTACGGCCACGATCTCACGGCCGAGATCGATCCCGTCACTGCCGATCTCACCTTCGCGCTGACCAAGACGCGGCGCGAAAGCGGCGGCTGGATCGGCCACTCCGCCTGCGCGGTGAAGCTGGAACAGGGATGTGCCGATAAGCGCGTCGGCCTGGTGTTCGAAGGCCGCCTGCCTGCGCGCGAGGGCGCCATCGTCTATCACGGCGAGGACGAGGTGGGCCGCGTCACCAGCGGCGGATTCTCGCCCACGCTCGGCCACCCGATCGCCATGGCTTACGTGAAGAGCGGCCATGCCGAAGCGGGAACCGAACTCACCGTCGAGGTTCGTAACAAGCGTCTGCCCGCGAAGGTCGCGAAGCTGCCCTTCGTCCCCCATCGTTATCACAGAGGAAACTGACCGATGGCTCGTTATTTCACCGAAGAACACGAATGGATCGACGTCGAGGGCGATACCGCCACCGTCGGTATCACTGCCTATGCGCAGGACCAGCTCGGCGATATCGTTTTCGTCGAACTGCCCGATGTCGGCAGCCAGGTCGCGAAGGGCAAGGATGCCGCCGTGGTCGAAAGCGTCAAGGCGGCGAGCGACGTCTACGCGCCGATCACCGGCGAAGTCACCGAAGCGAACGATGCGCTCGACGAGGATCCCGCGCTGGTCAATTCCTCGCCCGAGGAATCCGGCTGGTTCTTCAAACTGACCATCGCCGACAAGGGCGAGTTGGACGGTCTGATGGATGCCGACGCCTATAAGAGCTTCTGCGACGGGCTCTGAGGTCTGGAAGCCAGCTTGGAAATGCACAGCCCGGCCTCGTGCCGGGACGACGGGAATAGAACATGCGCTACCTACCCCTGACCGATGCCGACCGTTCGGCAATGCTGAAAAAAACCGGCGCTTCGTCGATCGACGATCTGTTCGTCGACGTTCCCGAAGAAGCGCGGCTCGGCGGCCCGATCGAAGGCCTGCCGATGCATGCCAGCGAAATGGCGGTCGAAAAGCATATGCGGCGGCTTTCCAAGAAGAACCTCGCCGCAGCCGACGCGCCGTTTTTTCTGGGGGCGGGGGCCTATCGCCACCACGTTCCGGCGAGCGTCGATCACATCATCCAGCGCGGCGAATTCCTGACCGCCTATACGCCCTACCAGCCGGAAATCGCGCAGGGCACGCTCCAGATGCTGTTCGAATTCCAGACCCAGGTCGCGCGCCTCTATGGCTGCGCGGTGGCGAATGCGTCGATGTATGATGGCTCGACCGCCTGCTGGGAAGCGGTGGCCATGGCGGCGCGGATCACCAAGCGCGATCGCGTGGTGCTTTCGGGCGCGTTGCACCCCCATTACGCCGAGGTTGTACGCACCATGGCGAAATTCACCGAGGACGAGATTGCCGGGGCGCACCCTGCCTTGCAGTCCGAACCCGACAATGCCGGCCTGATCTCCCGGATCGACGACAAGACCAGCTGCGTGGTCGTGCAATATCCCGACATCCTCGGCCGCCTGCCGAACCTTCAGGAAATCGCCGATGCCGCGCATGACAAGGGCGCGCTGCTGATCGTCGTGAATACCGAGCCGGTGGCGCTGGGAGCCATCAAATCGCCCGGCGAACAGGGCGCGGATATCGTGGTGGGCGAAGGCCAGGCGATCGGCGTCGGGCTTCAGTTCGGCGGGCCGTATCTCGGCCTCTTCGCAGTGCGCGACGCCAAGCATGTCCGCCAGATGCCGGGCCGACTGTGCGGCGAGACGGTGGACGCGGAGGGCAAGCGCGGCTTCGTCCTGACGCTTTCGACCCGCGAACAGCATATCCGGCGCGAGAAGGCGACGAGCAATATCTGCACCAATTCCGGCCTCTGCGCCCTGGCCTTCAGCGTCCACATGACGCTGCTGGGCGAAAAGGGCCTGCGCGCGCTGGCGACGGAGAACCACCGCCTCGCCTGCATCGCGGCGGACAGGCTGGCGAAGGTGCCGGGCGTGAGCGTGCTGAACGACGCGTTCTTCAACGAATTCACCATCCGTATCGGGCAGGATGCGCGCGCGGTGGTCCGCAAACTGGCCGATGACGGCGTGCTGGCGGGCGTATCGCTCGGCCGCCTGTTCCCCGGCAAGGATGCGCTGTCCGATGGCCTGCTGGTGGCCGTGACCGAAACGACGAGCGAGGAGGATATCGAAACGCTCGCCTCCGCTCTGGAAGGAGTTCTGGCATGAACGCGCCCAACAAGTCCGGCTGGAAGCCCGGTACTCCGGTCGAAGGCCACAATGCCGTCAGCGGGCCGGACACCGTCACCGGAAACCGCGCGTTGATGCTGGAGGAGCCGCTGATCTTCGAGATCGGCAATACCGAGACGACCGGCGTCGATTTCGGCTTCGCCGCGCGGCTCGATCTGGCGGGCGTCGAACAACCCGCGGCACCGACCCCTGCGGAGGACGTGCCGAGCCGCCTCGGCAAGCTCGCGCGCAGCGAACCGATCGGCCTGCCCGGCCTGACCGAGCCGGAAACGGTGCGCCATTATACGCGCCTAAGCCGCCAGAACTATGCCATCGATCTCGGGCTCTTCCCGCTCGGCAGCTGCACGATGAAGCACAATCCGCGCCTCAACGAGAAGGTCGCCCGGATGCCGGGCTTCGCCGATGTGCATCCGCTGCAACCGGTCGATACGGTGCGCGGGGCGCTCGAGGTCATGAACGAGCTGGCGCATTGGCTCATCAAGCTCACCGGCATGCACGGCGTTGCGATGAGCCCCAAGGCGGGCGCGCATGGCGAATTGTGCGGTATACTGTGTATCCGCGCCGCGCTGGAAGCCAAGGGCGATGCGCGCGAAGTCATCCTGGTGCCCGAAAGCGCGCATGGGACCAATCCGGCCACAGCCGCCTTTGCGGGCTATCGGGTGGAAGACATTCCCGCCAATTCGGATGGGCGCGTCGATCTGGAAGCGCTCAAGGCCCGGCTCGGCCCGGATGTCGCGGGCGTCATGATCACCAATCCCAACACCTGCGGCCTGTTCGAACGGGATATGAAGGCGATTTCCGACGCGGTCCATGCGGCGGGCGGTTACGTCTATTGCGACGGGGCGAATTTCAACGCCATCGTCGGCCGGGTGCGCCCCGGCGATCTCGGCGTCGATGCGATGCACATCAATCTGCACAAGACCTTCTCGACGCCTCATGGCGGCGGCGGTCCGGGCTCGGGACCGGTGGTGCTGTCCGAAGCGCTCAGCCCGTTTGCACCGCTGCCCTATACCGCGCGAACCGCGGACGGCGTGGTGCATCTGGTCGAAGAGGAGGACGCGGACAACTTCTCCGAAGAGCATTTCGACGGCAAGATGCGCAGTTTCGGGCGTATGACCGCCTTTCATGGGCAGATGGGCATGTTCACCCGCGCGCTGACCTACATCCTCAGCCACGGGGCGGATGGGTTGCGGCAAGTCGCCGAAGACGCCGTGCTCAACGCCAATTACGTGCTGCGCAGCCTCGAAGACCTGCTGCACGCGCCATTCGCGCATAGCGGGCCGTGCATGCACGAGGCGCTGTTCGGCGATAAGGGCTTTGCCGAAGGGCTCTCGACGCTCGATCTGGCCAAGGCGCTGATCGACGAGGGATATCATCCGATGACGATGTATTTCCCGCTCGTCGTCCACGGCGCGATGCTGGTCGAACCGACCGAGACCGAAAGCAAAGCCGCGCTCGACCAGTTCATCATGGCGCTGCGCAGCGTGTCCGAGCGCGCGATCGCGGGCGATGAGAGCATGAAGGGCGCGCCGCACTATGCCCCGCGCCGACGCTTGGATGAAACGCAGGCGGCGAGAAAGCCTCTGCTGGCCTGGGAAGGCGAGCTCGCGCCGAGTGGCCGTGCCGTCAGGAGCGAGGTCGGCGGTCGGTGACGTCCCGCGCGGCATGAGGATCGTCTTCAGCCGCAAGGGATTCGACAGCGGATCTGGCGGCGGGCCTTCGCCGATCGTGGATGGCCTTAACGGCGGTTTTCCGCTCAGCCTTCCGATCCCGGCAGGCGCGGACTCGCACACCAGCTATGCCGATCTCGGGCTGGGCGACCATGCCTCGCGCGCGAGCCGGGGGCGGGTCGGGCCGGACGATCTATGCCATCACGATCCGATGTTTCTCGACAACGGCACCTGCGTTTTCGGGCAGGTCGGCGCGGCGCAGACCCATCTTGCCAATCAGGGGGTGCGGCGGGGCGACGTGTTCGTTTTCTTCGGCTTGTTCCGCAAGGAGGGCGAAACACCGCATCATCGCATTTTCGGATATCTGAAGGTCGATGAGATGGTCGCGCTGGCAGACGGCGTGCCCGACGATCTCGTCACGCTCGGTCATCCGCACGCACTTGCCATGCATGGGAAGAACGACACGATCTATCGCGGGCCGGGGCGCGTGGCGCAGACCGCGTGCGATGCGCTGCGCCTGACAGTGCCCGAAGGCCCGCCGAGCCTTTGGAACCGACCCCGATGGCTCAAACCCGGCGGCCTCAGCTATCACGACCGCGCGGATCGCTGGCTGCCGGGCGGGCGGCTCAAAAGCGTGGCGCGGGGGCAGGAATTCGTCGCCGATATCGGGCGCAGAAAAGCGCCGCGCGAATGGCTCGCGCGGGTGATCGACCTGATCGACAGCGCTTACTTGTAGGTCTTGATAATCGCCGAGAAATCGAGCCCGCCATTTCCGGCACCCGCGAAATCCTCGTAGAGCGAGGCGGCACGCGCGCCCAGCGGCACGGGGGCATCGGAATTTTCGGCGGCCTCCATCGCGAGGCGCAGATCCTTCAACATCAGCGCGGTCGCGAAGCCGCCTTGATAGTCGTTGTCCGCCGGGCTCTCGACGCCCACGCCGGGTAGTGGCGTATAGGCGTTGAGCGACCAGTTATAGCCCGAGGACTGCGACGAGATCTCGTAGAATTTCTGCGGATCCAGCCCCAGCTTCTCGGCCATCTTCATCGCTTCGGACGTGCCGATCATGGTGATGGCGAGCAGCATGTTGTTGCAGATCTTTGCCGTCTGCCCCGCGCCTGCATCGCCTGCGTGGATCACTGCCTTGCCCATCGCTTCGAGCACGGGCTTCGCCCGCTCGAACGCCTCCTCGCTGCCGCCGACCATGAAGGTCAGCGTGCCACCATTCGCCGCCGCAATCCCGCCGGAAACGGGCGCATCGACCATCGCATAGCCCGCGTTCTCGGCAGCTGCGGTGGTCTCTTTGGCGGTAGCGACGTCGATGGTCGAACAGTCGAGCAGCACTGCACCTGCCGGTGCCTTGCCGATCACGCTGCCCTCATGGACCGACTTCACGATTTCGCCATTGGGCAGCATGGTGACGACCGCCTCGACATCCGCACAGGCCTCGCCCGCATCGGTGAAGGGCGTGCAGCCATTCGCCTTCGCAGCGTCGAGCGCGTCCGCGCTCAGGTCGAAGGCGTTCACCGAATGCCCCGCCTTCACGAGATTCGCGGCCATCCCGCCGCCCATATTGCCGAGGCCGATGAAGGCGATTTTCATGTTCTCTCTCCAGTCAGGCCAAAAAGGGCCAAGCACCCTAACAGTATCATCATCGGTCCGAATATGAGCATCAGGACCGGTTGAACATATGCCATCATCCGGTCCCATCGATTCAGCGGTAATGGATTGTCGTCTCCGCCCGCCTTGAGAATAGCTGCTTCGATAAGGGAAATCCGTTCTTGTCGGCGATGGCGCCAACCGTCGATACCGAACCAGACAAACATCGCGCCGAATATCAACAGGCCAAGGCCTTTGAGGATTACCGACCCTTCCACTTACCCTCGCGCTTCTCGACGAAGGCCGCCATGCCTTCCTTTTTGTCTTCGCTTGCGGCGAGGATCTGGAAGATGCGGCGTTCGACGATCAGGCCCTGATCGAGCGAGGTCTCGAAGGCGGCGTTGACCATTTCCTTGTTGGCGATCGCTGCCATGGGCGGCTTGCTGGCGATTGTCGCGGCGGTCTTGAGCGCATCGGCCAGCAGTTCGTCATGCGGTACCACGCGGACCACCAGATTGCTGCGCTCGGCCTCCTCGGCGCCCATCATCCGGCCCGTCAGGCACATTTCCATCGCCTTGGACTTGCCGATCGCCTTGGTCAGGCGCTGCGATCCACCCATACCCGGAGCAACGCCCAGATTGATTTCGGGCTGGCCGAACTTGGCGTTTTCGCTCGCGATGATGAAATCGGCCATCATGGCGAGCTCGCATCCGCCGCCCAAGGCGAAGCCGTTGACCGCCGCGATCCAGGGCTTGCGGGTCTTCTTCACGATCTCGCTGGTCCAGGGAGCGAAGAAATCCTGGAGATAGAAGTCGGCCGCTTCCTTCTCGCTCATTTCCTTGATGTCCGCGCCCGCCGCGAAGGCCTTTTCGCCCGATCCGGTCAGGACGGCGCAAAGCTGCGTCTCGTCGGCCTGATAGGCGGCGAAGGCCTCGATCAGATCTTCGAGAACCTGCGAGTTAAGCGCATTCAGCGCCTTGGGGCGGTTCAGCGTGATGAGGGTGACGCCGCTCTTGCCCTGCGCATCGGTTTCGACGGTGATGGTTTCGTAATCGGCCAATTCAAGTCTCCGTCATCCCGGCGAGGGCCGGGATCTTTTTGGGGTGAGTCCGGCCAAGCGGACAGAGATCCCAGCGTTCGCTGGGAAGACGATCAAACCAGCGGCGTCCATTCCTGACCCTCGGGAAGCGGGGCGAAGATACTGTCGAGCAGCTCCTCGCTCACCTCCTCGGGCGTGGGCGGGTTCCATTTGGGATCGTTGGTCTTGTCGACGATAACCGCCCGTACGCCCTCGGCGAAATCGGGTCGCACCAGAACGCGGCTGGCGATTCGGTATTCCATCCGCATATTGTCGGCGAAATCGGTGAGATCGGCGCTCTCCTTCAGCTGGCGTAGCGCCACCTTGCAGGTCTGCGGGCTCTTGGTGCCGAGCGTGTCGCGCTCCTTGGCCGCCCAATCTGTATCGGCAGCTTCCAGGCTGGCGAGGATATCCTCGTAGCTGTCGGACGCGAAATGCCGCGCGATCTTGTCGGCATTCTCCTCGATCCGCGCCTTGGGTGGGCTGCCGACCATTTCGGAAAGCACGCCTGCAATCCGCCCCGGCTTGTCGAGGATGCGCGCCTTGGCTTCGGCCACCATTTCGCTGGGCAGGTAATGCGTGGCGAGACCCGCCCACAAACACTCCGCCCCGTCCAGCCGCGCGCCGGTCAGCGCCAGGAACTGGCCGAGCCGCCCGCCGAGCCGCGAGAGGTGCCAGCCGCCGCCGACATCGGGGAAAAGGCCGATGCCCGTTTCGGGCATGGCGAAGCGCGTGTTCTCGGTCGCGACGCGGTATTTGCAGGGCAAGGCGATGCCAACCCCGCCGCCCATCGTGACGCCATCCATGAAAGCCACGATCGGCTTGGCATAAGTCATCATCTGATGGTTGAGCTGGTATTCGTCGTGGAAGAACTTGCGCCCGCTTGTCCCCCCATCGTTGAGCGCGGAATGCCGCAGCAGGTTGATATCCCCGCCCGCGCAGAAGCCGCGCCCTTCGGCATGGTCGAGGATCACGGCTTCGATCTGGTCGTCATCCGCCCATTTCGACAGGGCCGCGCTCATCGCGTGGCACATGTCGAGCGTCAGCGCGTGGAGCGCCTTGGGACGATTGAGCGAGATATGGCCGACACGGCCATGGGTGCGGATCAAAATGTCGTCTGTCATCTGTTTTACTGCCGCAGCAGGTCCCGGCCCACGATCATGCGCATGACCTGATTGGTGCCTTCCAGGATCGAATGCACGCGCAGATCGCGCCAGAAGCGTTCGATCGGGTATTCCTTGAGATAGCCGTAGCCGCCGAACAATTGCAGCGCGTTGTTGACCACGTTCGATCCGCCATCGGTGGCGAGCCGCTTGGCCATGGCGGAGAAGCGTGATTTGTCGGGCGCGTCGTCGGTGACCTTGGCGGCGGCGAGATAGAGGAGGGCACGCGCCGATTCCAGCTCGGTCGCCATGTCGGCGAGCATGAACTGGGTGTTCTGGAAATCGGCGATCTGCTGGCCGAATTGCTGGCGCTCCTTGGTGTATTTTATCGCTTCGTCGAGGCAGCGTTGCGCTCCGCCCAGGGAACAGGCGCCGATATTGAGGCGACCGCCGTCGAGCCCCATCATAGCGAAGCGGAACCCTTCACCTTCGTCGCCCACCCGGTTCTCGACTGGCACGCGCGCATCCTCGAAGATTACCTGCGCGGTGGGCGAGGCGTTCCAGCCGAGCTTCTTTTCGGGCTTACCGAAGCTGACGCCGGGCGTGTCCTTATCGATGACAAGGCAGGTGATGCCTTTCGTCTTGTGCTCGCCGGTGCGGACCATGGCGACATAGACATCGTTATAGCCCGCGCCCGAAATGAACTGCTTGGTGCCATTGAGGACGTAATGATTGCCGTCTAGCACCGCGCTGGTCTTGAGGCCCGCCGCATCCGATCCGCTGCCCGGTTCGGTCAGAGCATAGCTTGCGACCTTGTCCATGGTGACGAGGTCGGGAAGGTATTTGTCCTTCACGTGCTGGCCGCCGAACTGGTCGATCATCCAGCTCGCCATATTGTGGATCGAGATGAAGGCGCTGGTTGTGGGGCAGCCATAGGCCATCGCCTCCATGATCAGCGCGGCTTCGAGGCGCCCCAGGCCGATGCCGCCCGATTCCTCGCTGACATAGATCGCACCGAAGCCGAGTTCGGCGGTTCGCTTGATCACGTCGATGGGAAAATGGCTGGTCTGGTCCCACTCCCCGGCATGGGGCGTGATGTTGTCGGCAGTGAAGCGCTGCGCCATTTCCTGAATGGCGAGCTGGTCGGAAGTAAGCTGAAATTGTCCGGTCATGGGCGGGGCTCTAGCGGGGGAGATTGTCGGTGGGAAGGGGCGGAGCCGTGCTCAGCCGCAGCGGATTTCCGTGATCCGCGACTGGGCGTCGTACATCACGGTGACCCGGTCCGGGCGGTAATCCATGGTGAACATGCTGTCGGGCGGCCCCCAGCGCAGCGTGCGCGAATTCGTGGCCGCAAGAATAGCCGCGCCGGTTTCGGACGACGCGGTCTGACCGATGAAGCGTTCAGTGCGCTCGGCGGTGCATTCGCTGCCACTGGCGACGCCTGCCTCGCGGTCTTCGATCGGACCGCCCGGTTGCGTCGCTGCGCAGCCCGCCAGTGTCAAAGCGAAGGGCGCAGCGGCGCCGAGAAGAGAGGGATTGCGCATCGCCATCATCCCATCGTCGGGATGACGAACGCGTTCGACCCGTCACCGCCGCCCCCAAGTCCGTCGGGCCAACGCTGGGTCACCTTCTTGGTCTTGGTCCAGAACCGCAGGCCCTCCTGCCCGTATTGGTCGATATCGCCGAAGCCGGAACGCTTCCAGCCGCCGAAGCTGTGATAGCTGACGGGCACCGGGATCGGCACGTTGATGCCGACCATGCCGACATTGACCCGGTGCGCGAATTCGCGCGCGGCGTGGCCGTTGCGCGTGAAGATGGCGACGCCGTTGCCGTATTGGTGCTCGCTGGGAAGCCGCACCGCCTCTTCGAAATCCTTGGCGCGCACGATCTGGAGCACGGGGCCGAAGATTTCTTCCTGGTAGCTTTCCATCTTGGTCGTCACCCGGTCGAGCAGGGTCGGGCCGACGAAGAAGCCGTCCTCATGCCCTTGCAAAGAGAAGCCGCGCCCGTCGATCACGACTTCGGCGCCTTCCTTCTCGGCGGTGTCGATCCACTGTTCGATGCGCTGCTTGTGTTCGGGCGTGACGACGGGGCCGTAATGCGCGTCCTTGTCGGTCGAGACGCCGACACGCAGAGCGTTGATAGCGGGGATCAGTTTCTCCCGCAGGCGATCGGCGGTATCCTCGCCCACCGGGACAACGACGGGCAGCGCCATGCAGCGTTCGCCAGCCGATCCGAAGGCTGCGCCTGCAAGGTCGTTCACCACTTGGTCGAGGTCGGCGTCGGGCATTACGATGCCGTGGTTCTTGGCGCCGCCGAAGGCCTGCACGCGCTTGCCGTTCGCGGTGCCGCGAGAATAGATATATTGCGCGATGTCGCTCGATCCGACGAAGCTGATCGCGGCGATATCCTGATGATCGATGATGGCATCGACCATTTCCTTGTCGCCGTGGACGACCTGCAAAAGGCCTTCCGGCGCGCCCGCTTCCACGAACAGTTCGGCGAGGCGCACGGGAACGCTCGGATCGCGCTCGCTGGGCTTCAAGATGAAGGCGTTGCCCGCCGCGATTGCCATGCCGAACATCCACATCGGGATCATCGCCGGGAAATTGAACGGCGTGATCCCCGCCCCGATACCGAGCGGCTGGCGCATCGAATAGACGTCGATGCCGGGCCCCGCGCCTTGCGTATATTCGCCCTTCAGCGCTTGCGGGATGCCGCAGGCATATTCGATCACTTCGAGGCCACGCTGCACATCGCCATGCGCGTCGTCCACCACCTTGCCGTGCTCGCTCGACAGCAATTCGGCGAGCGCTTGCTTGTTCTCTTCGACCAGCCGCTTGAATTCGAACATCACGCGGGCGCGGCGCTGGGGATTGGTTGCGGCCCATTCGGGCTGAACCTTCTTGGCGACTTCGACCGCCTTTGCGAGCAGATCGGCATCGCCAAGCGGCACTTCGGCCTGAACCTCGCCGGTGGACGGGTTCCAGACCTTGTGCGAGCGGCCGCTGCCGCCGCCACTGCCGTTCGGGCCACCGGAATGGCCGGAAATGACGTGATCGATATGACGCATTGTATTCTCCTCTGGGTCGCGCTCTTGCCGGACGGCGGCGCGAAATCAAGCTCTCCCCCTGTCAAAGCCTGCCGGGCGCGCCCGTTCCGCCTTCGGGCCATCATTGATGCGTTCGACGTCTCGATCCCGATTGACGCAACCAATCCCCCACGGCAAAGGGTGCCAGTACGCGGGTATGATGTAATGGTAGCCTGCCAGCTTCCCATGCTGGACGCGCGAGTTCGATTCTCGCTACCCGCTCCATTGTCCTGAGACAGCCGCAGAAAACCGCACTCTTTGAGGCGGTGATGCGCGGTTCGTCGCTCTTAGTTTTCACCCAATTTCTCACATCAGCCGAGGTGCGAGTTCCGTGCCCACGCGATACGCGGCGCGAGGAGTATGAACGGGACGGCAATGCTCACTCATGGCCGCGAGCAGGGTTGAAGGCTTGGGCAGGCTTTTCCCGAAGCTCTACTGTGTGCGATCGAACCGACCCTCGAACGTCAGGTGAGAAGCGCGCCGGTTTCCAACTCGCACCGCGTCTGGTTCTATACGAAATTTTAATTTTCGACGTGCACCATGCATTTGGAGGACCCGATCCATGATGCATCAAGACCATGAACAATTCATCCGTGCCGAAGGGTTTGCGGCCGCCGCGCGTGGGCCACAGGGTTTCGCCACCCCGGTCCTTCCGATCACCACGCGCTTGCGGGACATCGAAGCGGTCTTATCGCGCTGGACGGGATATGCGGCGCTGGCCGTGTGCGCCGTACTCGCGGCGTCAGCCATTATCTGACCGCTCCCGATAGCTGCGAAAACAGCATGGTTGGACCGGTCGCGGCCGGGCCAATCGATAGGACTTGCGCTGCAATCGAAAGGGGGCGGCATCAACGCCCTGTTTGCATCTCGCTTAGCTTACGTTCCCACGCGAGCGCGTGACGAATGATCGTTTCCAGATCGTCATGGCGCGGCTGCCATTTCAGCTCGCGCAGGATAGATGCATTTTCGCTGACCAGAGCCGAAGGTTCCCCGCACGCCGGTGCCGTCGGCGGCATCGTAATCGGTGCCATAGACCGCGACATAGTCTCGCTTGCCCAACGCCGCCTCGACCGCGACCTCGATAAGGTGGGTCGCCCCCGCCGTGGACTGCCCGGTTCGAAGATCGGGGTCCGCGCCGGCGACGTTGAAATATCGCAGTGCGCAGAAATTGAAAACGTGCGCTTCAGCCGTGTCCGCGAGCATCATCTCGGTCATCAGCTTGGACCTGCCATACGGATTGATCGGCGCGGTCGGATGGGTTTCCCCGATCGGAATTGCGGTCGGACTTCCACAAACCACCGCGGTTGACGAAAAGATGAAATGCCGGATCCCCGCCGCGATCGCGGTGGTAACCAGTCCGTGGCTATTCACTGTGTTGTTGCGATAATAATTCAACGGCTTTTCGACGGATTCGGTCACGATGATCGACCCAGCGAAATGCATGATCGCACCGATACCTCGCTCGGAGAAAATCTGCGTCTTCAGGGCCTTGTTCTCAATGCCGTCTTCGTAAAATGCCACGTCGTCCGGGATTGCGTAGCGAAAGCCCGTCCGCAGATTGTCGATAACCGCCACATCCCAGCCCGCATCGCGCAGCGCGGCCACTGCATGGCTCCCGCTATAACCAGCACCGCCCGTGACCAGCACAAGCACTCTGGATGGCGTCATCTTGAGTAATCTATCCTGTTTATCGTGATTTTACTTTTGTTTAGGCAGAAATTCTCGTGCCCGAGCCTACTCGATCGCAAATCGCGGAGCCAGCAATCGCCCCCAAACCCTAGGGACGCGCGTCGTGTGGCGAGCACGATTGGCCTCTGGCAAACCGCAATCTGCCTCCCATGTTACCAGGCCAAGACGCTCAATCTCCGTCTTCCTGCCTTGACGGATCCATCGTCCAGCCGCAAATATGTCAGCGAACAAGCCAAAGTTAAATTGAGAAATTAGGTTTGGCTCCGGGGTCGGCGAAGCAATCCAATGGGGTGGTTGGTAGTGTTCGGAAAATACAGGGGAATGCACGTTTCAGGTTGTGAAACGGTGGCCTTTTGACACGCGTGGGGCAAAAGCGCCGAGTCGTCGCCGTGGCTTCCGGAGGGGGCCATTGGGAGCAGATGATGCTCCTGCGGAGCGCCTTCGAAGGCACGCAGATCACCTTCGTGACGACGCTTGAAGGGCTTGGCGAGCGCGCCGGGCTCGAAAGTGTGCATATCGTGCCCGATTGCAACCGCCACGAGCCGCTACGTGCAGCCTTGTGCGCTGCGAAGCTGTTGGTGCTTCTCCTGAAGATACGGCCGCATGTCCTCGTGTCGACGGGGGCGCTTCCCGGCGTGCTGGCCATGATGTTGGCGCGCCGGATGCGCACGCGCACGATCTGGATCGACAGTATCGCCAATGCGGAAGAGCCGTCGATGGCCGGACGCCAGGCCAAGCGGCATGCCACCGAATGGCTGTCGCAATGGCCGGAGGTCGCGCTGCGCGAAGGCGGCCGGTACGAAGGATCGGTCCTGTGATCTTCGCCACGGTCGGAACGCAGTTGCCGTTCCCGAGAATGTTGGCGGCTTTGGATGGGATCGCCGGCGAACGCGGCTTGAAGGTGACCGCCCAGACCTGTGAGCCCGGAGCCCATTACGCGCATATGGAAACCTTCGCGGCGATGGCGCCAGCGGAGTTCGACGGGGCGATGCGGGATGCTTCGGTGATCGTGGGCCATGCTGGCATCGGCACGATCCTGGGCACCGGCAGGCTGGGCAAGCCGCTGATCCTCATGCCGCGCCGCGCCAGCCTGGGCGAGCATCGCAACGAGCACCAACTGGCGACCGTTGCCGCAGTCGAAGCGCGCGAGGGGATTTACGTCGCTATGGACGAGACTGAGCTGGCCGCGCATCTCGAAACCCCCGATCTCAAACCTTTCCATCTCGGCGAAGGGCCCAAGCTGCCGGCGCTTACCACTTTCCTACGGGATTTCATCCATGCCTAGCCTGAACAAGCTGCTTTGGTTGCAACGCTCGCTCAATCGGTCGCGGATCGCGTTCTATAATCGCTTCTGGGGAATGACCATCGATCCCACGGTGGTCATGTCGCTGTCGGCCAAGATGGATCGCACCTACCCCAAGGGCGTCCATGTGGGCGCCCATACCTATATCGCCTTTCGCACATCGATCCTGTGCCACGATCGCACACGTGGGATCTATCGGGACACCATTATCGGGAAGAATTGCTTCATCGGCGCGCACAGCCTGATCATGCCGGGTGTGCGGGTTGGCGACAACAGCATCGTGGCCGCCGGGGCCGTGGTGCTGCGCGATGTGCCGCCGCGATCGATCGTCGCGGGCAATCCCGCCAAGATTGTGAGAAGCGATATCGAGGTCGGCCATTACGGTCGGTTTCTGTCGGCCGATCAGCCGCCGGCGACGCCTCCGGGCTCTTCGCCCGACACTTTCACATCCCCTTCGGAAGGCGCTTCCCTATGAGCAGTTCCGATCGCGTCATCCTGATTACCACCGCCAATGCCAAAGGCGGGCGGGACGAAGAATTGCGGCGGCTGTTCGCTTCGGTCGCGGCCTTCCGCGAGGCTCGTCCCCAAGCGCTGGTCGATCACCATCTGCTGCTCCAATGCTGTAACGATCCGGCGGCGAGCGTCGATAGCATCGGCGTGCCCGGCGATGTCCGCGTGACATCGGACACGGCGCAATTGCCTTTATCGGTGGCGCGCAATCGCATGCTTGAGACCGTTCTGGCGCAGGAGGATCTCGACGATGCTTTGATCGGCTTCCCCGATGACGATGCTTGGTATCCGGCCGGTACGCTCGAAGCCGTATACGATGCGTTCCGAGATGACCGCGATCTCGACCTGTGGTTCTGCCGCTATGGGTCGGCGGCGACGTGGCAGCCCGATGCGCCATGGCAAACGCCTTCGCTGCAACAGGTGCTGTCCTTTGCATCGTCTAACACGGTGCTGCTGCGCGGGCGAATATTGAAGTCGGTCCGCCGCTTCGACGAGACTCTGGGGCTCGGCACTCCGGCACGCAGCGGAGAAGATACCGGTTTTGCCCTCCGCGCGTTTCGGGAAGCGCGCACGGCGCGATTCGTCGATGCGCGCATGATCGGACATCGCGATTTCGATCCCTCCATCCGAGCGAAATATTACGGCGGGGCGCTGCTTGCGATTCGTCGCTATGGCGGTTCTTCGCCAGCCGGGCTGTGGGCGCTGGGACGCAAGACGCTGGTCGGGGCGGCGCTGGTCGCGCGCGGGGAACTGCCGGTTTCCGAATATCGCGATGCATTGGCAACGACGGCGCGCGGCTGACGATCGCTGACGATCAAGGGGGGGCTTCGAAAAACAGCTTTCCTACACGCGGTTTTATGGAACATATAGGGAACTCCAAAAATGGAGATACCGATATGCTAGCGTCCAAACCCCTTTCCCTCGCGATGATTGTCGCGGCGGCCTTTCCCATCCCATCTCTCTTCCCGCTTGCAGCGCAGATGACGGCCCCTCGTATCGAGGCGCCGGCGGGCTATGCCCCGATCTACGCCCCTTGCATTGCCCAGGCGGATGGCAGCTGCGTGCCCGCCAGCTCGACTGAACCGCTGCCCACGGCCGCCAAGCAGGAGGCGTTCCAGCTCGTAACCGCGAACGCACCCGCCGCGCCCGCAACCGTTTATGGCGGCATTTATGCGCTGTCGCAGTCCTGCGCGTCCTACAATGGCGGCGCTCTGGTGCTGCGCTATCGCGGGCCGGACGGGGCGACGATGCTGGCGCTGCACAGCTTGAATACAAGCGATACGGGAGGGGGCACATTGGTTTCGCTGGGATCGGGCGCAGTCGTCGATATTGCGCCCCCGAGCGGATCGAGCGCTTGCAACGCCATCCTCGCGCGGGTGCCCTGATGCGGCGGCGGCAATTTGTCGGCGGGCTCGTCGGCGCAAGCGGACTGGTGGCGGGCCATATGGCGATGGCACAGGCGGTCGGGACGGCTCCGATCCTCTTCGGCGGCGGACAGGCCGCCCCCGTGCCACGCGTTCCACCGCTCGATCCCTCCGCGCTCCCCTTGCCCAATCGCACGAAAATCGCTGGCCTGGGCCACAGCTTCATCCAGCGCGGTTATCGCGCGAATTTTTCCGGCTCCACCATAAGCGGGACGGAAGAGCGTGCGCGCGGCGTCCTGCCTGTGATCGCCGCGCTGGACGGGCGCTTCAATCTCGACATTTTCGCCATGCCCGATGCGCCATTCGGACAGGATAAGCCCAGTCTGTTCAACGCGACCGGCGGCGCGAACCACGGGATCGGCGGCGAGCATCTTCTAGCCACATCGAGCGTGCCCGGATCGATCAATCGAACCCCCTATGTCCTCAATCGCGGGCCCGGCATCGTCTATCTCGATATCGGGACCAACGACATCAATTCCGGAGTCGGCGGTGCTCATGGTACGGACAATTCGGCTTCCACGATCATAGCTGCGCTCGACCGGCAGATCGCGCTGCTGACCAGCCATGGCGTCTGGGTCGTGTTGCAAAGCGTGGCGTGGCGATTCGACTGGCCTGAGGGCGATCCACGCTTTTCGACGCTCGAGGCGGTCAACGCGTGGATCAGGGCGCAGGCTGCCCGACCCGGTGTGAAGCTGTGCGACACCGTGGCGATCGACGGGACAGCATCGGCTGACCGCGCGCTGTTCGAGACCGATGGCGTCCATCCGAATATCAGGATGAGCGCGCTACGGGCGGAGATCCTGCCGCCGATCCTTCGGTCGATGGTGACGCATGGCGATGCCCGCGCCGCGCTCGACCCTCTTGCCGCCGACAACCTCTTCATCCGCAAGGGGCTGAAGGGCGTTTCGGGCACTCTCGGAGCCGGTGCCAGCGGCACCGTGGCGACCGGGATGACTCTGACACGCGGTCGCGGCCAGTCCACCGCCGTGGGCGCGAAGGAGGTTCTCTCGCCCGAAAACGAGCGCCAGATCGTCAGCGTAACCAACACACCTGGCGACACGAGCGATTACCAGTATTTCGATTTCCGCTGCACCGCCAATCCCTCCCTCTCCTCGCTCGGCCTCGCAAGCGGCGACTGGATCCAGATGGACGTGCCGGTGGAGTTCGACGAGTGGGCGGGTTGGGTCGGCCGCCTCTATACAGGTGAAGGGCCGGCGGCTCTGTTCAACGATGCCTATGATACAGGCTATCTGTGGACTGCGGAAAACAGCGCCAGCGTGCCGGGTCGATCGACATGGTTGACGACGCGGATGGAAATTCCCGCCGGCACGACCATGCTGCGCTGGGCCTCGCGCGTCGTGCGCCTGTTCTTCGATACGGGCGCGGGCGGCACCGGGACGGTCAGGATCGGATCTCCGATCCTGCGCAAGATTGCCGATCCGCGTCCCGCGTGGAACCTGAATTGACGCGATCGCCTGTGGTGGGCGGGCGGGCCGCAGCTCGCCCACCTTTGTTTTTGCGCGAAACCGTTCAGCCCGCCGCCCGCGCCTTGCCGCGAATACGGGCGCGAATGGCTTGGATCTGCGAGCGCACGAGTTTGGGCGCGAAGAGCAACAGCAACACCGCATAGGTCAGCGCGCCGATCCCGGCCAGCACCGCCAGCCGCAGGAAAACGTCCGGAACCTGTCCCGCAAGGGCCCAGCGGGCGGCGAGAACCGCCAGCAACATGGCTCCCCCCGCGAGATAGGCCGGAGCGATCGCCTTCAGGATCGCCATCGTGCCGAGCGAGGCGACCCGTCGGCACGCGTAGAAATCGCAAGGCAGCGTGATCAGCAGCGTCGCCGTGCTCAGCAGGACGAGCTGAACCGGGTCGAGCGCCCATCCCGGCAGGACGACCAGAGCGACCAGCGCCGCGCGGACCGCGAGGATCGCGGTGGCGACGCCGGGACGGCCCACGACGCCCAACATGCTCGACAGGAAGTGCTGGGTCACCTGCAAGGCGCCGAACAGCGCCACGATCTGGAGATAGACCGCCGCCTCCTCTCCCTTGTCGCCGAACGCCACCACGCATGCTTCGGGCGCGACCGCCGCCAGCCCGAGGAAGATCGGCACCGCCACGATGGACGCGGTTCGGATCATCGGCAGGAAAGCGTTCTGCAGCGCCACGCGATCATCCGCGATCCGCGACAGCGTGGCGAAGCTCACATCGATCAGCACCGCCATGATCATCTGGGCGAGCACGAAATACAGCCGCGATCCGATGACGTAATAGCTCAGGATCGTGGCGCTGTGGCGGTAGAGCAGGACCAGTTCGATGGCGCGGGTGCCGATATAATACAGCACCCGCCCGGTCAGCAGCGACAGGCCGAAACGCAGCAATCCCTTCGCCGCACCGAAATCGGGGCGCACCAGCGGATTGAACGGCGCGCGCCACCAGATGAGTGCGCAATTGATGGTCGCCAGGATGATCGCCTGCGCCACCAGGCTCCACGCGCCATATCCCATCAACGCCATGGTCACGCCGATCGCGCCGCTGATGAACGTGGCGATCAGCGCGCGCACGGCCAGCCAGCGAAAGGCCATTTCGCGCCGGAAGATCGACTGCGCGATATAGCTCGCCGCGTTGAGGACCAGCGCCAGCGACAGGACGCGCAGCAGCGGCGCCAGGCCATCGGCATCGAACCATATCTCCAGCCGCTCGGCGAAGACGAACAGCAGGATGCCGAGAATGATCCCGGCCCCCAGATTGACCAGAAAGGCCGCGCTCAGAGCGCCCGGGTTCAGCTTGCGCGCCTGCACCACGGCATCGCCGATCCCGTTATCGGCGAACAGTTCCGCGATGGCGAGAATGGCGATGGCGGCGCTGAACAGGCCGAGTTCGTGCCCGCTCAGAATGCGCGCGACGATCAGGAACAGCACCACGCCGCCCAGGCGCGTGCCCCAGTTGCGAACCCCGGACCAGAAGAAATAGGCGAGTTTCAGAAAGAAATATCCAATTTACGGAAACCACTACTCCTTGCGAAGGTGGCTGACCTGCAAGAGCGTGAGTACGAACAAACGAGCAGTCCTTTTCAGTATCGAGAACGAAATGCGCAAACGAAGCGCGTTAGCTATGGAGCGAAACCCCGCAAGATAGTTCTGTCCAATAAGTATTTCGTTCGAAGCTTGAGTCAGAGCATGATTAGCTTTGACGTCTCTCTCTCGATCCGGGGTAACTGATTCCGCAATTCTAGCAAAGACCTGCTTATGGCCATCTGTCAATTTCTCTACGTTCCGTGACAATTTATTCGGCGCCACAAACGTAAAATCGCACAGGGTGTCCGGTACACCTCGAATATCACCCAGATTAGCAAGTCTAAGCCAAAGATCCCAATCTTCACAGTTCGGAAGGAATTCGTCAAACCCTCCTACTTTTGCGAAATTCTCCGCGTGGACGAATGCAGTAGATGTAACTACTCTATTTTCGTACTCGAGATCACTTCTTGTGATAAGGCTTTTCGCCCTCACGACCTTGGGCGGTCTATTAGCGTAAACGTAGGTCACGCCTGAACAAATTAGCGGTGACTCTCTGTGAGTGAGCGCGAGATCGAGCTGTCTTGCGATTTTAGTCGGATGCCAAACATCATCAGAGTCGAGGAACGCCAAGTATTCGCCGGTAGCCGCCGCTGCGCCTTGATTTCTAGCCTTCGCTGCACCGACACTCGTTTCGTTATGAAGCGAGCGAACGCTATCCGACTCCGTCTTCAGTAACGCAATAATTTCTTCCGTTGTATCAGTCGACCCATCATCGACAATAATTATTTCATCCGGTTTATGAGTTTGTGAAAAGCAACTGTGAACGGCTTTGCTCAATAAATTGGGCCGATTCTTTACTGGTATGATAACCGATACTGTAATCACGGAATGCCCCCTCAGATGAAGTAACACACATCGCGCCCCGTCAGGCTCGCGCAATGCGCCTGTGCGTTTTAGCCGGATTAACCCGAATCAGACGTCGCCGGGAGGACGCTTTCAGCTTCCGTGCAAACGCCTGCCTATAACCCAATTCGGCAATCGCGAGGCCGAGCGGCATTAAATAAAAGTCATAATACATGAAGAATCCGCCCGCCTCGGAAAATGAAAATGAGATATACATAATAATGAGGGCAAACGAAAAAGGACTCTTGTATAAAATACAGGCCCTCAAACTTACGAAGATAAATACAAAAAATAATGCGAGTGCGGGGTAACCCCCATTCAACATTAGTTGGATGTAAAGGTTGTGGGAATGAGGAAAGATATACCCATGGGTATATAGGGACAGAAAATTCGCAGCTTCATTGAATATGTACCATGTGGAGCCATAGCCATAGCCAAGGAGGGGCGATTTATCGATCAGCTTCCATGAGTAGTCCCATACCACCGTTCGTCCAGTCAGGGTGACTAATTCGCTTACGTCTCCAGATCGGGTAAATGCAGCCATCGTTTCAGGAAAAATCATAACAAGAGAAGCTAAGAACCCGAAAAAGGAAACTACAGGAACAGTGAGAATTATTCGCTCTTTACCGCGGCTCAGATATAAAAATATCATTGTGATAATAAGCGCCAAAATGGATGTTCGGCTTTGGGTTAAAGCTAGAACCGCTAGGACTAAGATAAGAGTAATCGCTAAGTTTTGGCCGCTCAACCTTTTGTTTGCGTTCAGCTCAAAGCTAATTATGGCGAGAAGAACTGCTGAGATAGCCAAAACATTTGGATGCATTGTCAATCCATTGAGGCGAGCGCCTATACTCAAGTCCCAATTACGAAAACGAGATAACTGGGGTAACGCCCAGTAGCTTACCAGACTGAAAGCGTTAATGACCAAGATAATTCTTCGTATAATACGAAGTGATCTCACCCTTCCAAGCTTTTGGAAGGCGACAGACAATGTCAATACACCAACCAGAAGGCTGGTCGATTGCAGGAAACCCTTAAGCGCTGTTGACCCCAGAATGGACGTTGTTGCGATCCATGCAATTAGCAGAGAGAACGCTTTAAATGCATCTCCCGGTTTAAAGCGGAAGCCAGAGCTTATCGCCGCGATGCTCGCCACTAGACAAAACAAGAGTAAAAAATAAAGGGTTCCGTTAGAGAGACTTAAAGTAAGCTCAATTTCTCGACTTCGTTCTGTGCCGGTCCACCTCGCGACATCCACGAGTAATCTTGCAGTCAGTAGTATTAAACCGATTAGCAGGAAAGGATCGATAGGTGACTGAAGCCTCCTAGCGTAACGGCGAAGCTTTGGAGCTAACTTCAGTCTATTTGTTGGAATAGTCATACCCGTAATAGTCTTCCCCATACCCCGCTTTGCGCGCGTCGTATTTCGTCAGCACGCCGCCGATCAGTCGGGCTGAGGCGCGCTGGAGGCGGCGCAGGGCGCCCTTGGCCTGGCCGAAATGCGCGCCACCCGCTTCGGTCACGAACAGCACGCCATCGGAGTGCGCGGACAGGTGGATCGCGTCGGCCAGCGCCATGACCGGAGGCGCGTCCAGGATGACGATCTCGAACCGCTCCCGCAATTGATCGATTACGGTGCCGAGCGCCTCGCCCGACAGGAGAGTGGCGGCATCGGGCGGGATCGGTCCCGAGAACAGGAGCTTGAGCCGCCCTGTCCCGCCCTCCGCTTCGCCGCCTTCCAGGCCGTCATGCAGGACATCGTCCAGCGTGCGCCGACCGACCAGCAGGTCGGACAGGCCGGCAGGCCTATCCTCGCCCGCAGTGGAAACGAAACGATGGAGCGTCGGTGCACGCAGATCCGCGTCCACCAGTACCACCTTGCCGCCCGTCGCCGCCATATCCTGGGCGAGCGCGAGCGCGGTGGTCGACTTGCCCTCTCCCTTGCGGCTGCTGGTGATCAGCAGCGTATGCGGGATCCCGCTGGTGGAAGACAGTTCGATCGACGCGCGGATCGCGTGATACGCCTCGCTCAAGGGTGAATGCGGTTCGCGAAGAGCGGTCCGTGGATCGCCGTCGCGCACCAAGGGTACCGCGCCGAGCAATGGCAGGCGCAGTTTGTCCTCGAACTGGTCGGGTGAGCGGATCGTATCGTCGAACCATTCGCGCGCGAACACCGCAATCACCGACAGGGCGATCGCCGCCAGCAGCGCGGCCAGCGCGAACAGCTTGATATTGGGGTGGATCGGGCGGCGCGGCACCTGCGCCTCGTCGACAGGGGTCACGTTGTTGGGAACGACCCCGGCGGCGGCCGATACTTCGCGGAAGCGATTGAGCAGGCTGTCGTAGAGCGCCCGGTTGGTGTCCACTTCGCGCCGCAGAATATTGTAGCGGACGCCGCGATCCTGTTCGGAATAGGTATCGGCCTCGAGGCCCTGAACCTGCGATTGCAGGGCGTTTTCCTGGCGCGCGGCGGTTTCGTATTCGTTGCGGATTGAGGCGCGCACGCTGCTGGCGATGGCTCTCATCTGCCGGTCGATTTCGGCCAGTTGCGCATTCACCTGGACCACTTGCGGATGGTCGGCGGTCAGGCGTTCACTCAGCGAAGCGAGCGTGCCGGTCAGTTCGGCCTTCTGTTCCGCCAGAGCCATGACGGTCCCGTTGGACAGGACCTGGGGCAGATCCATCAGATTGGTGGCCTGGGCCTGGCGCCATCGTTGTTCGGCCATGGTGCGGGCCGCCTGCGCGGAGGCGTAGGCCTGATTCAATTGCATCAGATTTGCCACGGTCGGCGAGCGGGTGGATCCTCCTTCCGAAGAGGTTCCGGACGTATCGATCAACCGCGCACCGCGCGCATATTCGTTGAGCTGCTGTTCCGAGTTTTGGAGCCGCTGGCGGGCCTTCTCAAGCTGGTTTTCCAGGAAATTGCGCGCATACGATGTGGTCGAAAAGCGCCGCTCGATATTGCCGGAGATGAAGTTCTCGACATAGCTGTTGGCGACCCTGGCGGCGAGTTCGGGATCGCGGCTGGAAAACGTGATCTCGATCACACGCGTATTGGGCGGCAGGTTGACGCCCATATTCTCTTGCAGGACCTCGATCACCTGCTCTTCGCGCGACGTGCTGTACAGGCGCTCGTCGATATCGGCGCCCATCGCCTCCAGAAAGGCGTCGCTCGTCGCCAGGCCGAGGCTTTGCGACACACGCTGCGCCAGCGACTGGCTTTTCAGAATGTCGATCTGCGTTTGCAGGAAACGGTCGACCTCCGTCCCGATCGGCATCGGCTCCTGCTCTTCCGTGCCGAGAACGCGCGCCGCCTGCTGGTCGATCTGAATGCTGGCGCGCGCCTGATAGATCGGGGTCGTCAGCAGCACGCCGATCACGCCGATCAGCAGGGCTATCGCGAAAATGGCGAGAATGACGAAGCGATTGCGAAAGATCGCGGCCCAGATCGAGCGTAGATCGATCCACTGGCGCGGCTCTCGCTCGGCATCGTCTTCGATGAGGAAGATATCGTCGGGCTGATCGAGATGGATGGCCGAAGGCGCCGTCTGCACGGTGGAGCCCATCAGAAACGGGCCGCCGACAGGGCGAAAAGGTTCAGGACCGGCACGGCGAGCAGGATGTTTTCCTTAAGCCCGCGGCTGCGGGAATAGCCGACGATCACGACATCATTTCCTTCGATCAGGGGATCGGGGTCCTGCGCCTGGCGGATACGCTGAATGTCGAACACCGCAGCCTTGGGCTCGCCATCGATCGTGCGGAGGACGACGACGTCTCGCGTCGCAGCAACGTCGGTTTCTCCGCTGGCCAGAGCGATCGCTCCAAGCAGGGTGGTGGCACCGGCTATCGGATAAATTCCAGGCTCGTCCACTTCGCCCTGGACCGTGACACGCTGCGATACGGATTCGGTTATGGTCACCGTAACCTGCGGATGCAGATAGCGGGAACGCAGCTCATCTTCCAGCGAGCGCGCTAGTTCGCGAGCCGTGAGGCCGGCTGCCTGCGCATTGTCGACAAACGGAATCGATATCAGGCCGGATGCATCGACCGTGAGCCCCTTCATCGTCAGATCGGGCTCCTGGAACACGGTAACGTCGATCTTGTCGAGCGGTCCTATCCGGTATTCCTTGAGCTGACGCGAAGCGCTTGCCGCAGGGACGAGCGCATAGGCGGCATCACCGCGCGGAACATCAACGCCGACGTTGTTGTTGGCGCAGCCGCCAATTGCCGCGCTAAAAATAGCAACAGCGATCAAACTATACCTGATCATCCCGACCCCCGCTTGGTCCGGACACCAGTATTAACTCTTTCGATTGTGCATTGCAACGTTCCCTGCAATGGTGCCCTGAACGGCTTGCCTTAATCCGGCAGGCTGATGATTTCGATTGAGTCGAGATATAGGATCGCAGGATCGCGGGCTTGGTCAGCGACCACGAACTGCAATGTCTGCGTCGTGCATCCGCGTTCCGGCACTACGAATTCAGCTGTCAGAGACTGCCATGAGTCTCGAGCGGTGTCGTACCGAGCGTTCAAGGGCGACGAAGGTGCTCTACGGTCCGGCGAGGTCTGGCAGACGATTTGCCACTCGGGGAGGGCGGAGACCGAGGCCTGCGGCCTGATCGCCAGTCGCAGGCGGTAGAGCCCGGGAGCCAGCGTCATGGTTTGTTCGGCAATGGTCCCGGTCCCGATGCCACGGTCGGACACAATTAGAGCATTTCCATCCCACGGGTTTTCGATCTCACCGATGACGGCGTTTACTCCGAATGCCGTGCCCGATCGCCAGTCACGCGATGAGCGAGCTCGGTTCGGCAAGGGGCCGGACCCGCTCGAAAAGGTCCCATTGTCTATAAGGCCGCTCGAAAGACGGCGGACGGCAGCGGTTTCACCACGCGCCTGCAATCCCGATATGATCGTGCTCCGCTCGGCTTCGGTTACGGGCGTCGGCGACTGCGACAGACCCTCGACGAGCGTCACCGTCCCCGCAGCGGAGATTACGCCCGTTCGACGATAATTTTCGAAGAAATCGTGACGCCAGGAAGGGGCGACGCCCAGCGCTTCGGCGACGGCGTCCGGGCCGTTGCGATCGGCAAGGAGCGACATCATCGTCGTGCCCGCAATCGGGTTCTCAGGGTCCATGCGAAGCAGCGCATCGAGATGAGGCGTCGCTTTCGCCCGGTCTTCGCCTTGCAGGGATTGATCGGCCAACCAGCTTTGAACGATGATGTCACGCCAGCCGAGAGGTTCTGCGAGAGCCATCCATCTTGCAGCCGACGCCTCGTCGCCGGATCGCCACGCACAGCTTCCCAGCACGGCCAGCGCGGTGCTGCTGGCCGGCGCAATTCGCAGCGCCTGTACAGCGGCTTCCTTTGCTTCGTTACAGCGATCTTCTGTCAGGCGGGCATAGGCGAGCGATATCCAACCGGTCGACGAGAAGGGCTGTAGCGCGACAGCCTTTTGCGGATCGCGAATTTCGGCGCGCATTGAGAGAGCGAAGGATACGGACAAAGCCGATAGGCTTAGGACCACGATTGCGCTGGCAATGGCCGCTGCGGAACTTTTGAAGGACCGTGTCCGAGCCTTATGGGGCAGGGCGAGCAGGCTCAGCGCAAACGCCCCCGCCGCTGCCAGTGCCGTCATGCGCAGCGGATAATCGTTAAACGAATGCAACGCGAGGATGAGCACGACTGCAAATCCACCCAGTAGAAATATGGGGTTACGCCCCGCCGTATTCCCCACCCGTCGATGGTGTTGCAGAGCGCGAACGACGATCGCAATCAATCCCGCGAGCAGGAGGGCGGCGAGCGCTCCCCCTTCCATCACCAGTTCGAGATAATCGTTATGCGCGTGGTTCGGATAGTATGGATTGACGAGCCTTAAAGGCTCCCAGACGGGGATGAGGCTGCGAAAGGTGCCGAGCCCCGTGCCAATAGGAAACGTATCGCCGATCGCTTCGGCAGTCATGGCCCAGAACCCGTAACGCGGATTATCTCCTAACGAAGCGAACCGCGCGAGGACGCGGTCAGCAGTGGGGGTGAGAAGCATCGCGATCAGGCCGATCGCAGCACCCAGGGAAAGGTAACGCCATGGGCCTCGCTTCTCAGCTGGCCTTGCCAGAAACAATGCGGCGAAGACTGCCAGGGGCAGGAGAACGAGACCGGACCGGGACTTCGTTATGAGCAGGGCGAAGGCGAAAAGAGCTGTCAGGGCGAGCAGCATCCATTTTTTTTCCCAGCGCGCCCCTGATCGCACGGCCCCCTCCACACCGCAGGCGATGATGCCGACGAGCATCATGTCCGCATGGTGGGTGCGGTTCGTAAATAGTCCCGAGGCAGCATTCCGCGTCGAGTTGGCCCACAGGCTGAAGGAGAAGCCAGTCGCAAATTCCACGACGCTGACAATGGCTCCCGCCAGTGCGGCAGCTATCACCACGCGCCACAGCAGCAGTCGCCCATCTTTACTCAGGGTCAGGGTTCCGCACAGTATTGCGGCCGGTATCAGCGAGGCGAGAAGAGTGCGGGCCGTTCGATCCGGCGCGAGACTGAGCGGACGCCAGGAATCCGCGAGCGATATTTCGCGCTGCACCGCAATTGCCCAGGACCGACCGGGCAGATCCAAACCGATTGCCGGGGGAAGCGGGACGAGTTGCAAAAGTATCAGCGCGAACCAGGCCGTCATCAGCAAAAGCAAGCCTTTTGCGATCGGCACGGTCGTAATCCCGCGCAGGCGAGGAAGCGTGATGAACAGAAGTGCGAGCGCGCCAAGCTCCAGAACCGACTGGATCAAAGGGTAATAAGCCCCGGCGCCGCCCAATAGGAGGCAGATGGCGAAATACCCCGCGTTGATCCGTGAAAATCGCTGGTCCGAAGGCATAGCCGCTTCAATTCCCCCTACCGACAGCCGCAATTCATCCTCCCCAAGGAAACCGAGCTTAACTGCCAGTTTTGTACGGAAACTCTTGGTATCAATTCATCGGATGAAGTCGCCAAGCTTCTGTGTTTTTCGAAACCTGGCTCGGCAAGGTTTACGCCAGTTTACCATAACACTTCAACAGACCTTATCGGGTTGTTTTCTAGTCTGGCTCCTGTTGCAAAACAGGACATTTCCACATGCTTCGCTCCAGTCCGATTTGGTCGCTCCTCGGCGCAAGCGCGGCGGCAATTTGTCTCCTTGCTGGCGTCGATGCCGCCCAAGCACGGTCGAGCGAAGCCGCTGAAACAAGCGATACGCGTCCCAGCAACGATCTACGCCTTGCGACTGTTGGGTACCGGTTGGCGCGCGCAAACGCCGATTTGTGCACAAATCCGCAAATGATGTCCGGGCTGCTCATACATGACATTGCAAGCTACGCTGAACGCGATCGCGCCAAAATCACCGCCCATTACAAATTGGAGATGGGGTTCGGTGTTCGCGATCTAGTGCCTGAAAGCGCCGCCTCCCTGTCGGGATTTCAACGCGGAGACGAAATCATCACAGTCGATGGTTTTCCGATGAATGCTTTCGCGTTGGAGCAAATCGGTCGATCCGCTTCCTACGATCGCGTTGAACATTTCAATTTCTTCCTTTCCGAAGCCCTCGCCGATGGTTTGGTAGATGTGGATGTGAAGCGGGCGGGAGAAACGATTTCCCTGCATCTCGTCGGCGAACCCGGCTGCGGCGGACAAGTGACCGTAATGCCGGATCGGGCCTTGAATGCGTGGACGGACGGGCGCTTCGTGGCTGTGACAACTCGCATGATGGAATTGGCGACGACGGACGATCAGCTCGCCTTCGTGGTGGCTCACGAGATGTCGCACAATATTCTCGACCATACCGGTCCGTCGGAACCGACGAGAACGATTTTCACTGCGTCGCGTAAGGGCGGGGCGGGCGTTACCAGTTCGGCGAGCAATTCAAAGAACCTCGAAATCGCTGCGGACGAACATGCCGTTTCCATGCTTTTGCGTGCGGGCTACGATATCGACGGAGCGACAATCTTTTTAAAGAAGGCGGGCCGGATCCGTTGGTACGACATACCGATCGGCCATCCCGGGATAGGGCGGCGCATCAAAAACGTGACACTCGCAGCCGCAAAATATGTTGAGGAGCGTCGGCAGTCCGCGCAACCGTATGAGATGGCTTTAGCCAGCGCTGAGATTGGTTCCTCGGGACCCGGCGCGTCAGCCTCCGGCTTGCCGAGCGTCTTATCTCAACCCGATGAAGGCGTGATTTGGAGCAAACCGTATGTCGACAGGGTCGGCGGGGAGATCCGGATCGCGGACTTCAAGCTCGGCACGACGGTCGGCATTCTGGCGGCGAGCCAGCGTTCTAAAACATTGTCCAATCCTGTGCCGCCCGAATTCGCCATATCGAGCCTGAAGGACACGGATTTGCAAAGCGCATTGTTGAACCCTGAGGTAATAAACGGCCTGCTGACCGCCGTAACTACCTGGAATCCAAGTGCAGTGTATGTGAATCAGGTTGCATTACATGACGGCAATTCCGCGCCGCAAGTCTAGGCTTGAATCGGCCTGACTCTCACAGGACGAATTTCGCCCGCGTATCAGTGTTGCGATTACTGCGGACTTGCGTCGCTACCGCCAGCTGCCAACGCCGCCGCAGTGCCGCCGGCGCCCGCCAAGCCAAGCAGAGCCAAAGCAGGCCCGAAGAAGCTGCGCCTGCGTTCCACTTCCGGTCCGGCCGGATCGGGCAAGTCGCCCTCGGCAGCAGACTCGCCATCGACGCTTGAAGGGGTGCCGTCAGGTGCTTCCTGAGGCGCAGACGCCGCCGGTGTCAATTCGGTAACTGCGGGATCGACATCCTGAGACGAGACGGAGGACGAAATCCCTACGGTGGCAAGCACCATGCTCACGCCGATCCCGATTTTCGTAGCGGAGTAAGGCAACGTCTTCGTTCCTTCTGTAAATTGACTAGGCAAACTATCGTTAACTGCCTTTGGGGTCAAGGTATAAGAATCCGACAAACTAGATCTCGAAGAGCGGGGCCGTCCTTTTGTCTTATATTTCAGAATGATCTCGCTATCGCCTGTAATCGCGGCCCACTGAAGCCGAAGCGGAATAGCATCAAAAGCGGACGGGAGGGTAATCAGCGGCAAACGCAACTGCGATCTAGCCCGTAGGATGATCCCAGCGAATCGCGCAGCCTGAAACTTTTCTTACTCGAAAGCGTAATGGGTTTTGCACCGGATGTTCACGCTTTCGCCTTTGACTTTCTCAGGTCGAGATTGAATATGTGGGGCACGGAGAGAGGAATAATCGTGTCGTACATCAATGGAAAAACTCACCACCGCGAGGGGAGGGCGCCGCCGCGTCCGCTCTGGGAAGCTCCCAGATGGCAAAGGGCCGAATATCTGGTTTCCAGATTTGCGGGGTATGTAGCCCTTGTCGGGGTGGTAGTGGGCCTATTCCTGATTTTCGCCTAAGATATTAAAATGATCTGATATTTTGCGCATAACTCAGGCTATGCCAGAGCTTTCGCACGCGGGATGCGTGTTGCTGACGCGATTTTTTGCCATCGTCTTCTGGAGAGGAGGCGACAGGTAACATTTGCATCAAAAGTCTTCCCGATTTAAGACAGCCATCTAAAATCAGAACAAATGGATTCGGCCCGTTGGCTCGGGGACGCTATGAAGCGGGTCACGAGCGGTCGAAATACATAACATCCGATGGTCGCCTTCAAGAATTTGTAAATTCGAAGACACTTCGAAGACTAGAAGGGTGGCCGATGGAAATCAGGGAAGTGATGGGGGGTGGCGCTGATCCTGCTGTAGTCGCGCATTCCGGGCCCCAGCGAAACAATGGAGCATGGCGTGCCTTAGCTTGGACTGCGGCACTTGGCGTCGATGTTGCCATGCTCGGCACAGCTTTCCTGACGGCAAACCTATTTCTGAATGGCGGCATGTTCCGGTCCGAAGATACAACAATGCTGCTCGCATTGGGTGGCATCTTTCTGCTTAGCTTTTTTTATGCGGGAGGATATCTGTCCTCTTCTTTGGTTTCGATTCCCAAGTCGCTTGGACGCATCACCCAAGCGTGGCTCGCCTCGATAGCTCTCGTTTTGCTGGTTTTCTTCTCGATCAAGACTTCGTCATCTCTGTCTCGCAGCCTTTTCTTGACGATCGCTATCGCAACTCCGTTTTTTCTCTGGTCGGGTCGAGCTGCGCTTCTCTATATCGCCAATGATCTGCTGAAGATCAGACTAGAGCGCCGCTTGGTTATCGAAGATGGATTGCCCGTACAGGTCCCGGAAGGATGGGACCTCGCTCGTGCAGACCGCTTCGGCTTTCGTCCGGATCCGGAAAATCCGGTCAGTCTGCACAATTTTTCAGGCCTGGTCGCGCCCTACGATCGGGTGGTTATTTCCTGTCCTACCGAGCGCCGCTCGGCGTGGGCGCTCTATCTCCGATCGGCAGCCTGTGACGGTAAGCTCGTCATGCCAGAGCTTTTCGATATCGTCGGCTGGCGCGTACGTCCATTCGAACCATGGCCGACCCTGCAGGTCTCGATCGGGCCGATGAACTTGCCTGCGCGCGTTGGGAAACGCGTCTTGGACCTTTCCATCACCGCCCCGCTCATTGTTCTGCTGAGCCCGGTGTTTTTTCTGGTCGCCTTGGCAATCAAGTTGGATAGTCCCGGTCCGATTTTGTTCAGACAGCAAAGGATGGGGCGCCACAATCGCCTCTTCGATGTCTTCAAGTTCCGTAGCATGTATGTGGAGTCCACGGATCGTGACGGGACGCGATCCGCCTCTCGCGATGATGATCGCATTACCCGCGTGGGCCGCTTCATACGCGCCACCAGTATCGATGAGCTTCCCCAGCTTCTCAATGTTCTGCAAGGCGATATGTCTCTGGTAGGCCCGCGTCCGCACGCGCTCGGATCACGGGCGGGTACGTCGCTTTTCTGGGAAATCGATATGCGATACTGGCTCCGCCATTCGGTGAAACCGGGTATTACGGGACTTGCTCAGGTTCGTGGCTATCGCGGCGCTACACCGAAGCACGAAGACCTGACCGATCGGCTATCGGCAGATTTGGAATATCTCGATGGGTGGTCGCTTAGCCGTGACCTCATCATAATGCTGCGGACCGCGACTGTCATGGTTCACCGTAACGCCTTCTAGAGAACCGAAAATAGGCTGATCGATACAGAAGTCTCGGACGAACAAGTGCGTCCATTTTCTCGCTCTCGCTCCATCCTTGGTAATCGCTTCTTAAGATCGCGAACTCGGAAGGCGCATCACGCCGTTTCGAGCGACGGAAGAGACGCGTCCGGCAGAGCGCTTCAGCCGATGCATAAACGAGCAAAGAGCACGCGCTTTTAGAGGCATCGTCGATCCCCGCTCGCCCCGCCAAGCGCTTGCCATCCACCACCGGATACGCGGGAACGCGCCAACTTTCGTTAAATACGCATTATAGCCTGTTTTCAGAAACTTAAGGAACATGTGAGAGTGTGCTCCGTCTTAGACTCGGAGCGGAGTGGAAAATTTTCTCATGTATATCGGCAGGGTCTATCAAGGAAGAGACAGTAAAGCACACCGCCATAAAAAGAATGAGGGCGGGTCGATTTCACAAGCTGATCATGAGAAACTCACAGAGGCCAGCGGCATTGGCATCGTTACGTCCGATGCGGAAGGCAAGATAACGAGCTGGAATTACGCCGCGGAACGAATGTTCGGGATCCAATCGTCCGCAGCAATCGGCAAATCGATGGAGATCATCATTCCGAAGCGGTTTCGGGATGCGCATCGTGCCGGGCTTCGGCGCGTGGCTGGTGGTGGCTCCTCCTCTCTCATCGGGCAAACCGTCGAAGTCATGGCTATCAGAGCCGACGGAACGGAATTTCCCATAATACTTTCGCTTGCATGCTGGGACTCGGGCGGAGAGATGCATTTCGGCGCCTTCATGACCGACATCACCGAACGGCGCGCTGCCGAGGCGAAACTGGAACACCGGGCCACGCACGATCAGCTCACGCGGCTGTTGGGCCAGAAAGCTTTCGAACACGAGCTGGCCCGCAGCCTTGAAGATAGCGCTTGCGTCGCCGTGTTCATGATCGATTTGGACAATTTCAAAAGTATCAATGATTCTCTCGGCCATCCGGTCGGTGATACATTGCTGCAATCGTTCGCGCTGAGGCTTAAGGCGATCGCGGCCCCCTCTTGGATCATCGGGCGTCTGGGCGGAGACGAGTTCGCCATTGCGGTGCCGATTGATGCGCCGCTGCCCGACATCCAAAATACGGTGGATGGCCTGATGCGTCGGATCAGCAAGACCTTCAGCGTGGACGGGCATCGCCTTCAGATATTCGCCAGCATAGGCGTCGCGTTCGGCCCGACGGACAGCGATAACGCCGAAGAATTGATTGCGCTGGCAGACCGCGCGATGTTTCAGGCAAAACGAAGCGGAGGCCGCAAGGTCAAGCTCTTCGATCAGGCCATGCGTGCTGACATCGCAGCCAGGCGTCAGATCAACGATGCGCTCATCCTGGCAAGCAAGCGCGACGAATGGGAGTTGTTCTTTCAACCGCAATTCGATCTTTCGACCCGGCAATTGACGGGAGCGGAAGTTCTTTTGCGGTGGCGACATCCGGAATTGGGCCTGATCGAACCTGCGGTATTCATGCCCGTGCTGGAAACCCACTTGGTGGCGTTCGAAGTCGGGCAATGGGTATTGGACGAAAGCTGTCGTCAATTGGCTGCCTGGCGCAAGACCGAACTGAAATTACCGCGCATCAGCGTCAATCTATTCGCGGCGCAGTTCCATGCTCCCTCGCTGAAAGGTAACGTGATGCGCACACTTGCCCATCATGGTCTGGAGCCACAGGATATCGAGCTCGAAATTACCGAGAAGATCACGCTGAATTTCGACCGGGCGAGCATCGGCCCTTTATACGATCTCGTAGCCTGCGGGGTAGGGGTCGCCCTCGACGATTTCGGGACCGGCTTCGCCTCGCTGGCAACCTTGACGCGCGCTCCGATCACGCAGCTCAAGATCGACCGCCGGTTCGTCGAGAATATCGCGGACGATCCGCATAATCGTGCCGTCGTCGCCGGGATGGTAGCCATCAGCGACACCCTTGACGTGGGTTTGATTGCGGAAGGGGTCGAGACTCTCGAACAGGCAGAGCAACTTCAGGCGATGGGCTGCCAGATCGTGCAGGGTTTTCTATTCGGCAAACCGATGAGCGCTAAGGATTTCGAAAAATTCTATTTCGATAGGGTCGCGTGCGCAGCCGTCGCTTAAGCGTCTTATCCGGCTTGGCATCGGCCTGTCGCCTTGGCGAAACTATCCGTATCGTCGGCGTCAAAACGGTGTCGGAACGATGCTGCGCCTGGCTTGAAACGTAGTTGCGAAGGTATCGGTCGTGTCTTTATCGACAAGAGGTCTGCTGATTGCCTTGCCGATCATCGCCTTGGTGATCGGAGTAACGACGTGGTTCTCCTACAGTTCAACGATAGCCAATTTCGAAAGCCGTGCAAGCTGGAGCGATGGAAATAGTTCATGAGCGGCAGCTTCTTTATCGCTCTGGTTCTGACCGTGATTGCCGCGCTGGGCGGGCGGGACCAATTGCTCGTCGCGCGGATACGAGCCGCGGGCGCGCAGCGGGGCGGCCTTCCCCTGCTCGTGATCGGGATCGCTTGCGCCGTCCTGACCGGGGCGCTGGCGGCGTGGGCCGGAGGGGTCGTGGACGCGATGATCTCGGATGCGGCGGAAACGATGCTGGTCGCCTTCGCGCTCGGCCTGGCAGGGCTTGAACTGCTCTGGCCCAATCGCGAGAAACGCCTGCTCGAACCGACCCGTTCGCTCGGCGCTATCGCGCTGGTTCTGCTCGCTCGCCAGGTTTCGGACGGTCCGCGCTTCGTCATCTTCGCTTTGGCGGCAAGCAGCGGAGCGCCGCTCTTGACCGGCGTCGGCGGAGCGGTGGGCGGGGCGGCCGCGATCGCGCTGGGCTGGTCTTTAGGCGCGGCGCTCGAACGCTTGCCGCTGCGCCCCGTGCGCCTGGCTTTAGGGACGATCATAGTAGTCGCCGCGATCGTGATCGGACTGACTGCGCGCGGAATTGTCGGGTGATCGATCCAGCCGATCACTGCGATGTGCAAACCGCCTGAAACATACTGGCGGCATTCTCGTTGGGATAAACGACAATCTTACCGACTGAATGAAGGATGTATGATGGCCGATATTGGCAACAACTCGAAGACCGCTCTCGTAACCGCTCTCAACGGCGCGCTGGCCGATACGCTGGCGCTGTATCTCAAGACCAAGAATTTCCACTGGCATATCGCCGGTCCGCGTTTCCGCGATCTCCATCTTCTGTTCGACGAGCAGGCCGCCCAATTGCTCGGCACGGTGGACGACATCGGCGAGCGTGTGCGCAAGAACGACGAATACACGCTGACCTCGATCGGATCGGTCGCGAAGCAGACGCGGATCGAGGATCAGGACGATGTCACGATCACGCCCGACGCGATGGTGATCGAACTGCGCGATGGCAACAAGCTGCTCCACAAGCGCCTGAAAGAGGTGAAGGAGGCGGCCGAGGAAGCCGGTGACAATGCGACCAGCGGCATCGTGGACGACTGGGCCGACCAGTGCGAAGAGCGGATCTGGTTCCTCAACCAGACGTCGAAATAAGGCCGGAGACGGGTTGGCGCTTGGGGAGATCGCGAGTATCGCCGTCCTATGAGCGACCGTACAATCCGTAACGGAAAAACCGATGACGCCATAGCCGACTGGCTTGCGGACAGACTTGAAACGGCGTTCGAGCGCGGCGGGCCGGTGGCGATCACCGTACCCGGTGGCTCGACGCCGTTTCCGATTATCGAGACCCTGATCGCGCGCGACTTGCCATGGGAACGTCTGGTGGTCTGGCCGAACGACGACCGCGTCGTTCCCGAAGATCACGCGGCCAGCAATACCGGCAAGCTGCGTGCCCTGTTCGAGCGGGTGGGAGCCGAGGTCGCGACGCTGACCATCATGGAACAGGTCCCGCATTTCGCGCTCGCCTGGATCGGCATGGGCGCGGACGGTCACACCGCCTCGCTGTTTCCCAATACCGATCCCCAGATCGACGAAGATCGCTCGATCGTGCGGCTGACACCCGATCCGCTGCCGCCCGAAGCGCCCTTCGACCGGATCAGCCTGACCCTGCCCGCTCTGCTCGCCAGCGACGAGATCGTGCTGGTCGCGCGCGGCGAGGACAAGCGCCCGGTTCTCGACGCCGCTCTGGCTGGCGAGAACGACCTGCCGATCGCCCGCCTTTTCGGTGCGGCACATCAGCCCGTCACGGTCTTCACCTGATGTCCGGCGCGCTGCAGCGGCGGTTTCTGCGGATTGCGCACAAGCTGCGGGACCGGTGGCGGCGCTGGCGCAAGACGCCGCTGGAAGGCGTGTCGATGATCGCGCGCGATCTCGACGGTCGCGTCCTCTTGGTCCGTCACAGCTATGGTCCGCGCGCGTGGTATTTTCCCGGTGGCGGCATTCGCAAGGGCGAGACGGTCGAACAGGCTGCGGCGCGCGAATTGAAGGAAGAAACCGGCTGCGAATGCGACGGGATCTTCCTGGTCGGGCAGTTCGAAGAGGAAATCTCCGGATCGCCCCACACGGCAAATGTCGTCACATGCGTCACGCATGATGTGCCCAAGCCAGACCGGCGCGAAGTGGTGGAAGCGCGCTTTTTCCCCACCCATTCGCTGCCTGAACCGCTGAGCCCGCACACCTCCGCGCGGCTGCGCTTTTTTCAGGATCCCAAGAACATGGTCCGCGGCGCCTGACGCTTTAGAGCAGCGAAAGCTGCGCCGACCGCGCCGCCTTTTCGCGCCGCGAGCCCTTTTCCACTCCTTCCAGTGACGACAGGGTGAGGCCCATCAGGCGGATCGGGCGCGGGAGCGGCAATTCGCTTTCCAGCAATTCGCGCCCGATCGCGGCGAATTCCGCCTTGTCGCCGACCAGATGCGGCACCGATTTCGCCCGTGTGTTGAGCGTGAAGTCGTTGTATTTGAGCTTGAGCGTCACGGTCCGCCCGCGCGCCTGCGATCGCTCGATCCGCTCCCATACGATATCGACGATCCGCTCCAGCGTGGCGCGCAAATCCTCGGGCGCGTGCTGGTCCTCGTGGAAGGTGCGCTCGCCCCCCACCGATTTGCGCGTCCGGCTTGAGCGGACGGGGCGCAGGTCGATCCCCCGCGCGGCGCGGTAGAGATATTCTCCGAAACTGCCGAAATTCGCCGTCAGCCAGGCCTGGTCCTTGGCCGCGAGGTCCGCGCCGGTGGCGATACCGAGCCGCTGCATCTTTTCTTCCGCCCGAGGACCGACACCATGAAAACGGCGGATCGGCAGGCTTTGTACGAAATCCGCGCCCATTCCCGGTTTGATGACGCAGATCCCGTCGGGCTTGTTCTGATCGCTGGCCAGTTTTGCGAGGAATTTGTTGTAGCTGACCCCCGCGCTCGCGGTCAGCTGGGTCTTGGCGCGGATTTCCTGCCGGATCATCTGCGCGATGCGCGTGGCGGTACCGATCCCCAGCCGATCTTCGGTCACGTCGAGATAGGCTTCGTCGAGGCTCAGCGGTTCGACCAGATCGGTGTGGTGATGGAAAATGGCCCGGATCTGCTGCGATACTTCGCGATAGACGTCGAACCGGCTCTTGCAGAACACCAGATCGGGGCACAGGCGTTTCGCCGTGACGCTGGGCATGGCGCTCTTTACGCCGAACTTGCGCGCTTCGTAACTGGCGGCGGCGACCACGCCGCGCCCGCTCGATCCGCCGACTGCGACCGGGCGACCGCGCAGTTCCGGATTGTCGCGCTGTTCGACGCTGGCGAAGAAGGCATCCATGTCCACATGGATGATCTTGCGCAGGCCGCTGCCGGGCGCACCCTCGTCATCATCGTTGTCGGAACCGCAATCGCCCATGCAGGAATAGATAGCGAGCCGAGTTGCAAATCGGAACCTTAGCCGCCACCTGACGCTTTGTGCAGATGCGAACGGAACAGCTAGCGACGGGCGAGCGCCCGAGGGCCGAAGCGGCTCGGCGTCCCCATATCAGCGAACGCTCGCTGATATGGATGATGGCGCTGCTGATGGCGCTGAATGCGTTCGGTATCGATTCCATCCTCCCCGCGCTGGACAATCTGGCGAGCACTCTGGGGGCGGAAGGCAATAGCCGGCAATTCGTCGTCGGTGCCTATTTGATCTGTGCGGGTATCGGCGCACTGGTGCCGGGCAGCTTTGCCGACCGATATGGGCGTCGCCCGGTCCTGTTCGTGGGCCTCGGCATCTATATCGCGCTGTCGATAGCCTGTTCGCTGGCGACCGATTTCACCACCCTCGTCATTTTGCGCGCAATCCAGGGTTTCGGCGCAGCCTCCATCATCGCGCTTCCTCCCGCCATCATCCGCGATCGCGTCGGCGGGGACAAGATGGCCCGGATGATGAGCCTGATCTTCGTGATCTTCCTGATCGTCCCCGCCATCGCGCCGACGATCGGGCAGGGTATTCTGGAGATCGCGGGCAGCTGGCGCTGGATTTTCGCAGCCATGGCGGCGGCGGGCACGGTGATGGCCGTATGGGTCTATACCAAGCTGCCGGAAACGCTGCACGAGGATGACCGCGTGCCGATCCGCCTGCCCGTGATCGTGCGCAATATGCGCCACTCGCTCACCCTGCGCGCCACGATCGGCTATACGCTGGGCAGCGCGCTGGTCTTCGGCGGCCTGTTCGGTTTCATCAATTCCTCGCAGCAATTGATCGGCGAGGCTTTCAATGCGGGCGATCTCTTCCCGCTGATTTTCGCGATGTGCGCGGGCGCGATGTCGATCGCGAACTGGTCCAACAGCCGCATCGTCGAACGCTTCGGCGCTCGCCGGGTCAGCCATGCGGCGCTGTTCGTCTTCATCGCCGTCGCAGGCGCGCAATTGTGGTTCGCGAATCAGCCGGACGAGAGCCTGTGGACCTTCGTGCCGCTGATGGCAGCCAATATGGCCCTGCTCGGATTTATCGGCGCGAATTTCGGTTCGATCGCGATGGAGCCGTTCAAGCACATCGCCGGGGCAGCCAGCTCGGCGCAGAGCTTCCTGCGGTTGACGACCGGGGCCGGGCTGGGTGCGCTGATCGGATTTATGTACGATGGCACTGCACGCCCGCTGGCGACGGCGCTTTTGATCACTGCCGTGCTCAGCCTGATCTTCGTGCTGTTCAGCGAAAAAGGCGAATTGTTCGGCGCGCCGCGCCCAGAGGCCGACTGACCCCTCTATTCGGATAGCGGCTCCACCACGGCCAGCACCGCTTCCACCTGCACCTGCCCGCCTTCGCTGGCGGAAAGTTCGCTCACCGTTCCGTCGAACGGCGCGGTGAGGGCGTGTTCCATCTTCATCGCTTCGAGGACCATAAGGCGCTGACCGGCCTTGACGTTGTCGCCTTCCTTCACATCGACAGCGATCACCTTGCCCGGCATCGGGGCCAGTATAGCGCCATCGGCGGCGGAGGCCGCGCCGGACCCGCGAATTTCGGTCTCGAAGCCGAACGCCTGACCGTTGTCGAACACGACGATGCGCGTGCCGTCGGAAAAGCCGGTCAAGGAAGGCTCGAAAGGCGTGTCGTCCAGCTCCACCAGATGAGTCTTGCCGCGATGCGACAGCGCCACGGCATGGCGCGGTGCGCGGTTAAGGCGGAACCCGGCAAGGGCTTCGGGCTGATCGTCGTTCGAAACCATAACGATGCGTGCCGCGCCGCGCAAAACGGCCTCGTCGGGCTCGCCCGAGGGGATCAGCGCGTCGCCCTTGTCGGCGATGAAGCCGGTGTCGAGGCGTTCAGCGACGAAATCGTTATCGGACAGGGCGTTGGCGATGAAGGCGGCATTGGTGCGCACCGGCCAGACTTCCGCCGTTTCGGCCATTTCGACCAGCGCGTCGATCGCGTCGTCCCGATCCTCGCCCCAGGCGACCAGCTTGGCGATCATCGGGTCGTAATGCGGCGAAATCTCGTCACCTTCCTCCACGCCCGTTTCGATCCGGCCTTCCACGCCCAGATCGAGCCAGTCGAGCGGGCCGGTGCTGGGAAGGAAGCCGCTCGAAGGATCTTCGGCATAGAGGCGGGCTTCGATGGCGTGGCCTTCGATCGTCAGCTCGTCCTGCGTCCGGGGGATTTCTTCGCCGCTCGCGACGCGCAGCTGCCATTCGACCAGATCGACGCCGGTGATTTCTTCGGTCACCGGATGTTCGACCTGAAGCCTTGTATTCATTTCCATGAAGAAAATGCGGTCAGCGCGCAGGCCTTCGCTGGCATCGGCGATGAATTCCACCGTCCCGGCGCCTTCGTAATCCACCGCCTGGGCGGCGCGCACGGCGGCGGCGCACAGTTCTTCGCGGGTTTCCGGATCCATGCCCGGGGCGGGGGCTTCCTCGATCACCTTCTGGTGGCGGCGCTGGAGCGAGCAGTCGCGTTCGAACAGGTGGACGACATTGCCGTGGGAATCGCCGAAAATCTGCACTTCGATATGGCGCGGCGAGGTGATCCACTTTTCGAGCAGCACCTCGTCGTTCGAGAAGCTGGCCTTGGCCTCTCGCTTGCAGCTTTGCAGCATCTCCTCGAACTGCGCCGCCTCGTCGACTTTGCGCATCCCCTTGCCGCCGCCGCCCGCGACCGCCTTGATCAGCACGGGATAGCCGATCGCGTCGGCCTCTTTCTTCAATCGCTCGGGGCTCTGGTCTTCGCCGTCATAGCCCGGCGTTACCGGCACGCCCGCTTCGCGCATCAGCTTCTTGGCCGCGTCCTTCAGGCCCATCGCCTCGATGCTCGACGGTTTCGGGCCGACCCAGATCAGCCCTGCATCGATCACGGCCTGAGCGAAGCCCGCATTCTCGCTCAGAAAGCCGTAACCCGGATGGATCGCTTGCGCCCCGGTATCCTTCGCCGCCGCGATGATCTTTTCGCCGACGAGATAGCTTTCCGCCGCAGGGGAGGGGCCGATATGCACGGCTTCGTCCGCGCTACGGACATGCAACGCCCTTGCATCGGCATCGGAATAGACCGCAACGGTGGCGATACCCATGTCCCGCGCGGTGCGGATGATACGGCAGGCGATCTCGCCGCGATTGGCGATCAGAAGCTTTTGGATCATGCCGTTCGGCTAGCCCGCATGCGGACAAAAGCCAACTCTTCTGGCGAGCTACCAGCCCGCGACGGGGCGATAATCGTGGCGGGTCCAGATAATCGGCTCGTCCGGCCCTTCGGAGCGGTTGGCGATCGCCTGGCCGAAGGCGGTGAGGACGTGCCACGCTTTCTCGTAACCGGGCACCACGACGCGGCGGTCCCAGGCCAGTTGCCCGCGATCGAGAACCTTGCGCCCGATCGCGCCGTAAATGTTCGCCGCGGCCAACACCGCCCAGCGCTGGCGGAAGCGCAGGCGTGCCGCGCCCAAACGCGCCGCCGCCTCGTGCTTTTCCATCAGAGCAATCAGGCGCGGCATCAGGCTGGCGAGTTCGAAGCGGTTTTCCGGCAGCGCGTGTTCGCCCTGTTCCCAGCCCTTTTCCGCCAGCCATTCGGCGGGGAGATAGCAGCGCCCGGCATCGGCATCTTCGACGATGTCGCGCGCGATATTCGCCATCTGAAAAGCAAGGCCGAGGTCGCATGCCCGGTCGAGCGTGTCGCCATCGTCTTCCGGGACGTCCATCACCTTGGCCATCATCACCCCGACGGCGCCCGCGACGTGATAGCAATAGCGCAGCATGTCGCGCTCGTTCGACGGCGCCCATCCGGTCGCGTCGAGGGCGAAGCCGGAAATGACATCGTTCGCCATATCCGGGGTCAGTCCGCATTCGTCCGCCACCATGCCGAAGCCGTCGAAGGCCGGATCGGCAGTCGGCTGTTCGGCGAAAGCGCGGCGGGTGAGGACTCGGATCGCCTGCACGCGATCTTCCGCGCTTTTCAGATCGCCCTGATCGCCCAGCGGGCCGCCCTTGTCCTGATTGTCCGCGATATCGTCGCACCGGCGGCACCAGGCATAGAGCAGCCAAGCCCGCTCGCGCGTTCTCTGGTCGAACAGTTTGGACGCGGCGGCGAAGCTCTGCGAGCCTTCCTCGATCGCCTGCCTGGCCTGCGCCACCATGGACGCACGATCGCGACCGCCGCCCGCCTGGACGGGCGTGTCCCGCATGAAACGCGAGGATACGAGGGGACGCTCGGTGCTCAGAGGTCGGAGGCCTTCATGTTGAAGATCGGCGTATGGGGCTCGTAGCTTTCCATTTGGTCGAGCAAATTGCCTAACGTGTCGGCAGCAAGGATGATCCCCTGATGCGCGGACCGCACGAAGCCGACATCGGCCATATGGCGGTTGAAGGCGATCAGATGGTCGTAGAACCCGAAGGCGTTCAGTAGGCCCACCGGCTTGGTGTGATAGCCCAATTGCGCCCAGCTGACCGCTTCCCACAATTCGTCCATCGTGCCGACGCCGCCGGGAATGGTGACGAACCCGTCGCTGAGGTCGGTGAATTTCTGCTTGCGTTCGTGCATGCCGCCGACCGTGTGGAGTTCGCTGCAGTCGGTATTGGCGACTTCCGAATTGGCGAGCGCTTCGGGGATCACGCCGATCACCTCGCCCCCATGATCGAGCGCGCCCTTGGCGACCGCGCCCATCAGACCCAGTCTGCCGCCGCCATAGACGACCCCGATCCCGCGCTGCGCCAGCGTGGCACCGACATCGCGGGCGAGTTCGATATAACGCGGATCGGATGGCGTGGCGGAGCCGCAATAGATGGCGAGGCGTTGAAGAGTCACAAATCCTCCCCGGTACGGGGAGGGGGACCATGCGCAGCATGGTGGAGGGGCACCATCGATATTTCCGATCGAGAATTGCAGATTTCTACCAGTCGCATAACGACCGGCTCGACATCTTCAAGTACCGCCCTTGCCGGAACGCGCGTCGTAGCGACGCCGCGCGCTTTGAGGAATGCTGAACGGTTGGCATCGCGAAGCGCTGCGGGAGCGCAGTCGTGCGCACGACCGTCGATCTCGATCGCCAGCTTCACCTTCGCGCAATAAAAGTCGAGCACGTAGTCTCCAGCGGAGTGCTGGCGACGAAATTTAAATCCGCCGGGACGTTTTCGCAGCTCGCTCCACAGCGTCACCTCGGGCAGGCTCATCTCGCTCCTGAGTCTCCGGGCGCGTTTTATGGTCGGGCGGGGGCCTGTAATCATGCCCGGTGCCCCTCCACCAGCCTGCGGCTGGTCCCCCTCCCCATTCCGGGGAGGATCACCCGACCAAGTCCTCCACCATCAGGCCTGCGGTCGCTTTCGCGCTGCCGACCACGCCGGGGATGCCGGCGCCCGGATGCGTGCCCGCGCCGACGAGGTAGAAATTGTCGATCACGTCGTCGCGATTGTGGCCGCGGAACCAGGCGCTCTGCGTCAGGACGGGTTCGAGGCTGAAGGCGCTGCCCATATGGGCATTCAGATCGGTCGCGAAATCGCGCGGGGTGTAGTGGAACTTGGTCACGATCCGATCATGGATGTCGGGGATCAGCCGCTTGCCGATCTCGTCGAGCACGCGCTTTTCGAGCTGCTTGCCCATTTCTTCCCAATCGACCGCCAGCTTGCCCATATGGGCGACCGGAACCAGCGCATAGAACGTGCTCATCCCTTCGGGCGCCATGGCGGGATCGGTCACGCTGGGGTGGTGGAGATAGATCGAGAAATCGGCCGGCAACACGCCGCCGCCGTAAATGTCGTCAAGCAGGCCCTTATAGCGCGGGCCGAACAGGATCATGTGGTGCGGAATGCCCGGCCAGGTGCCTTCCAGGCCGAAATGCACCACGAATAGGCTGGGCGAAAAGCTCTTGCGCGACAGGCTCTTCGAATAATCCTTGCCGCGCTTGGACTGGCCGAGAAGGTCCTTGTAGCTGTGCATGATGTCGGCATTGCTGGCGACCGCGTCGAACCGCTGCTTGAAGCCCGATTTCGTCTCCACCTCGGTCGCGCGGGTGCCGAGCGTGTGGACGCGTTCTACCGGATCGTCGAGCCGGACGGTGCCGCCCAGTCTTTCGAAATGCGTCACCATGGCGGCGATCAATCGATTGGTGCCGCCCTTGGCCCACCATACGCCGCCATCCTTTTCCAGCTTGTGGATCAGGGCGTAGATCGCGCTGGTCTTCATCGGATTGCCGCCGACCAGCAGCGTGTGGAAGCTGAACGCTTCGCGCAGCTTCTCGTCCTCGATGAAATGCGAGACCATCGAATAGACGCTGCGCCAGGCCTGCTTTTTCGCGAGAGCGGGCGCGGCCTTCAGCATGGATTTGAAATCGAGGAAGGGGACATGGCCCAGCTTGACGTAGCCTTCCTCGTACACGCCTGCGCTGTATTCGAGGAAGCGCTGATATCCCGCGACGTCGGCGGGATTGATCTTGGCAATCTCGTCGAACAGATTGTCCTCGTCGTTCGAATAATCGAACAGCGTCCCGTCCGGCCATTGCAGGCGATAGAACGGCATTACGGGCACGAGCTCGATATCCTCGGCCATGTCGTGGCCGGACAGTGCCCATAGTTCCTGAAGGCAGGCCGGATCGGTGATGACGGTCGGTCCGCCATCGAAGGTGAAGCCGTCACGCTCCCACACGTAAGCCCGGCCGCCCGGCTTGTCGCGGCCCTCGATCACCGTGGTGGCGATACCCGCCGATTGCAGGCGGATCGCCAGCGCAAGCCCGCCGAATCCCGCGCCGACGACGCAGGCGGTCTTGCCGGTGGGCGTGACGGACGAGGAGGGGCGAGCGGTCTCGATTATGGGGGCGTTCATGATTTGTCACCTTGGACGAGTGGGGCGCCTTTGCCAAGCAGGGCGGCCACTGCGCTACGGATGGGAACCGGCGGTTTGCCCGACAGGATGCGAAGCTTGTCGAGCGGGGAGGATTTGGCGGCGTAGAACCGCTCGATCAGCGGTTCCGGCAGAGTGTAGAAGCGTTCGAAGATGCGATAGCGTTCCGAAGGATCGGCGGCATCGAACAGCATCTTGCCGAGCAGGCGGTAATAGCCGGTCGAGCGCCAATGGTCGCGCGCGCGCGCGGCGACGAAACCGGCGAGGTCCGGCCCATCCATCCCGCCGACCGCATCGGCCACGGCGAGCGCGGTGCGGACCGCGATCGGCACGGTGTAGCTGGTGAGCGGGTGAACGAAACCGCCGCGCGCTCCTGCCAAAGCGATCCCCGGCTGTTCCAGGCCTTCGCGATGCGCGTCGAAATCGCCACCGGTGATGACGGGAAGAAGGCCGGTCTCCTCGTGCACGAGATCGCCCTGCCAGCCGCGTTCGGCGCAATAGCTCTCGATCCGCTCGCGCAAGGCCGGCGCGTCCAATTCGGCGCGGTCCTGGTAATAGGTGTCTTCGAGGAAGAGGTCGGTCTCGCTCAAAGGCAGGAGATACAGGAAGCGATAGCCGCCGATCTGATCGACGGTCGCGTCCATGATGACCGGCCGGGTCACGCCATGCGGTGCGTCCATCCGGCGATGCTGGCCGAGAAAGACCTGCCATCCGCCGGTGAGATGGGGAGAGGGGGCTGCATCGCGGCAATCGAGAATTCGGCGCGCCGCGATCGAGCGCCCGTCTGCCAGCGTGACCTTGTCCGGCGCCAGCGCCGTCACGCGCGCATTCAGATGAAGCGCGCTTTGGGGGAGGCACCGGCGAAGCCCTGCGTCGAAATCCCGGCTGTCGAGCGAACGGTAATCGGCCGAGAGACGGCGCTTATGGCGCGGGAACCTGACCTCGTTTCCGCCGGTCCACCGCTTGGCCTCGAACGATCCGAGCAGCGCATCGCCTTTTGGGCCGCAATCGCTTTCGAACCAGCTCCAGCGGTGATTGCCGCCATAGCTGTCGCCCGCTTCGATCAGGGCGACATCCAGTTCGGGATATTTTCGATGGACGGCCAGCGCGGTGAGGCCACCGGCCAGCCCGCCGCCCACGATGGCGAGGTCGATCGCAGATGCGCTCATCGCCCTATCCGGTAGGCGCAACGCGCCGGGGCAGCAATCGCGCAGGCAAGATATTCATCCAGCCGACAGGAACGAGACGCGCGGCAATCCGTTACGCGCACAAGACAGACCGAGGGATCGATCATGACAGTTACGAAATTCTTCACCGGCGTGGCGGCCTTCGCCATCGCCTCCACTCTGGCTGCTCCGGCCAGCGCACAGGACCAGGGCGAGCCCGGCGTCACTGCAGAAGGACCGGAAGAAACGGTCTTCGACGGCGACTATCTCAGCGTCGGCGTCGGCGTGGGCTATGCCGCCAGCTATTCGGGGTCGGACGATTACGTCACCTTCGTGTTTCCCGTCGTGCAGGGATCCTATCGCGGGATCGACATCGATCCGCGCCCCAGCGGCGTCGCGCTGAACTTCCTAAACGCGGAGATGGACGGCGGGCCGAACTTTTCGCTCGGCATCGCCGGAAGCATCAACACCGATCGCAGCGATATCGACGATATCGAGGACGACGTCGTTGCCGCCTATGGCGAGCTCGACACTGCGATCGAAGTGGGGCCGACCGTGGGGCTGTCCTTTCCCGCCGTGCTCAATCCCTATGACAGCCTGAGCTTCAACGTCGATGCGCTGTGGGATGTCGCGGGCGCGCATGACGGGATGAAGATTTCGCCGAGCGTTGCGTATTTCACCCCGCTCAGCCAGGCTATCGCGGTCTCGCTGTCCGCCAGCGCGACCTATATCGACGACGATTACGCCGATTATTACTATTCGGTCGCGCCCGGCAACCCGAACCTCCCGGTGGGCGCGCAACTGCCCGGTTTCCAGGCCGAAGGCGGGTTCGAAAAGGTCGGCACCAATCTTCTGGTGGCTTACGATCTCGGCGGCAATCTCGCCGATGGGGGCGTGTCGCTGATCGGGATCGGCGGCTATTCGCACTTGCTGGGCGATGCAGAGGACACCCCCTTCACGTCGATCCGCGGCGATGCCGATCAATGGTTCGCGGCGATCGGGATCGGTTACACCTTCTAGGCGCCGATCCTACGGCAATAAAAAAGGGCGGCCCCGGGGCCGCCCTTTTCGTATCAGTCTTCGCCCGATCCGGTGCCGACCGTCCCTTCGGCCAGGGCGGGCCGGGGGCCGGGCATTTCCGCGTCGCGGTCGCCGGTCTTCAGATAGGTGTCGAACCAGTCCATCATCCGCAGATTGTAATCGTAGCGGGCCGCAGCGCGCGAATTGCCGTGGCCTTCGCCCGGATACAGCACCAGACGCACCGGCACGTCGGGCTTTCTGACCTTGATCGAACGATAGAGCTCGTAGCTCTGGCTCGGCGCCACGCGCGGGTCTTCCGCACCATGCATGATCAGAAGCGGCGTGTTCGCCTTGTCCACGTGGTAGATCGGGCTGACTTCCAGCATCTTCTGCCAATCGTCCCACGGCCAGGCGAGGCTGTGGGCATTGTACATTTCGTACGGAATGTCGGTCGTGCCGAACTTGCTGATCTGGTTCGAGATGCCGACGAACATGACGCCCGCCACGAACTCGTCGCTGAGCGCGGTGGCGGACCAGCCGGTGGCATAGCCGCCATAGGAGCCGCCGGTCACACCGACGCGGTCCGGATCGGCGATCCCTTCGGCGACCAGCGCGCGCTTGGCATCGACCAGATCGGTGAATTCGGGATCGGTGTACCGGCCCTGATGCTGCTTCGAGAACGCCGTGCCGTAGCCGGTCGATCCGCGATAATTCGGCAGGAACACGGCATAGCCTTCGCCCGCGGCGACCTGGCCCGGCTTGCTGTAGGCGGTCTGCCAGCCATTGCTCTCATGCGCTTCCGGCCCGCCATGGACGTTGAGGATCAGCGGCGCGCCACCGCGCGGCGCCCCGCCGACGGGTTCGATCAGCACGCCTTCGACCGCCTGACCGTCGCGCGCGGTGTAGGTCACCGTGCGCTGATTGCCGAAATCGATTTCGGACAGCCAGGGATTGTGCGTGGTCCAGCGGGTGAAGCCGCCATCGTTCCAGGTGAACAATTCGGTCGGGTGGCGCGGGGCGTTGGCTTCCACCGCGATGGTGCCGCCATTTGCCTCGACAGCGGTCAGGATCAGCTCGCCGCCGGGATATTCGCCCGCAACGCTGCCATCGTTGTTGTAGAGACGCAGCGCGGATTGCGCGCCCTTGTGGATCACGGCGGCAAGGCGTCCGTCCGCCAGCCATTCGGCATCCACCGCCGCTTCGGGCATGCCGGCATTGAGTGCGCGGTACTGGCCGGTCGAAACGTCGACCAGATGCAGAGTCGTGTCCGCAGGATCGTTCACGTCCACGCCCGCGATCATCGAAAGCTGGCGGCCGTCGGGAGAAATCTCGATATCGCCGAGCTTGCCCGGCGTTTCGACCACGCGCGTGATCTCGCCGGTCACAAGGTCGATGATATGCGCGCGCTTCGAGGTATAGGCATCGTCGATTTGCGGGGTCGGTGCGCTTTCGACCACGGCCATGCGGCCATCGGGCGCGACATGGAACGCGCTGACATAGCCGGGGATGGTGACGGCGCGCGGGTTCTCGTCGATCTCTTCGCCCACGCGGGCAGAGAACAGGCGGTTGAGCCGCGCCTCTTCCTCATAGACGATGGCGTTGAAACCGGCCTTGTTCTGCGACGCCCGCTCGGTATCCTCGGCGGCGGCGGTCAGCATGTGGATCATCGAGCCATCGGGCGACCAGGCGTAGCTCGACACGCCGACGCCATCCACCTCTGCGAGCTTGCGCTGCGCCCCGCCATCGACCGGAATGCCCCAGACCGCGCGTTTCTCGCCATCCTTGGTCCAAAGGAAGCTGATCATGCGGCCATCGGGCGAAAATTCCACGCCGCCCACGCTGACATCGTCGGGCAGAAAGGTGCGCGCCATCTCGGGCCCGGTGGCAAGCTTCAATTGCTGCTGCGTCGTCCCATTCGCTTCGCCCGACGTCACATCGGGCAGGCTGGCGGTGGTGTAGGCGATCCGGCGCCCATCGGGCGAAACCGCGATGGTGCCCACGCTTTCCAGCTTGGCGACGTCTTCGGGTGTCATCGGGCGGGCGTTTGCTGCCCCGGCAATCAGCGATGCGCTGGCGAACAGGCTGGCGAAAACGAGCTTGCGGTTCATCGGTGTGGCGATCCTCTTTGTTCCGGTTTCCGTTGAAATCATTGCCGCCCTTCATACCGATGCCGCTCCCGATGGCAAACCGGCGCTTGCCCGGCACCGTCCATCGCGGCACAAGCCTCGCTCAAGAGGGAGAGACCGCATGACCAGATCCATCGCCCGTTTCATGTCCGCCACCGCGCTCGCCATGATCGCGGCCCCGGCCTTGGCCGATACAACCGTGATCCAGGCCGAACGCGTGATCGTCGCGCCCGATGCGCCGCCGCTCGGTCAATCGACGATCACCGTTACGGACGGGCGCATCGTCTCGATCGCAGACGGGTGGCAGGCGGCCCCCGATGGCGCGACGCTGGTGCAATTGCCGGGCAAGACGGTGTTGCCCGGCCTTATCGATCTGCATGTCCACCTGACGGGCGATCCGGGCGGCGATTTCTGGAAGGAAGCGGTCGAGCCCGCCGAATGGGGCGTGGTGGTCGGCGCCAAGAATGCGCGCCTGACCGCGCTGGCCGGTTTCACCACCGTGCGCGAAGCGGGCAGCGCGCAGCAGACGGCCTTTGCTCTGCGGCGCGGGACGGAAGAAGGACTGATCGCGGGCCCGCGCATCGTGGCTGCCGGGCCGCCGCTCGCCATTATCGGCGGACATGGCGACGTCACCGGCTTCCTGCCGGAGATCAACGAGATCCTGTCGAGCGGTTACAGCTGCACCGGCGCGGTCGAATGCGCGGCGAAGGTGCGCCGCGCCAGCCAGAATGGAGCGGATACGATCAAGATCACCGCGACCGGCGGCGTCCTCAGCCAGCAGGGACGCGGGCTGGAAGCGCATTTCACCGATAGCGAGATGAAGAGCATCGCCGACACCGCGCATTCCCTCGGCCTCAAGGTGATGGCCCACGCGCACGGCGCGCGCGGGATCGAGGCGGCGAGCCGGGCGGGTATCGATACGATCGAGCACGGCACCTATCTCGACGAGGCGGCGGCGCGCGAGATGGTGAAGAACGGCACGGTGCTGATCCCGACGCTGATGGCGTTCAAGGGCGTGACCGAACGATTGGGCCAGGGAATCTACACCCCGGTGGTCGAAAACAAGATCCGCGAAGTCGCCGATGTGGCGCAGACCTTCATGGGCAAGGCGCGCAATTGGGGCGTGCCGATCGCCTTCGGAACCGACGCGGGCGTGTTCGAACATGGCCGCAATGCAGGCGAGTTCGCCCTGATGCGCGCGCAGGGCATGACGGACCGCGAAGCGCTGGCGAGCGCGACGACCATGGCGGCGCGCGTGCTGGAAATGGAAAACGAGATCGGGCGGCTCGCGCCCGGCTATTCGGCGGACATCATCGCGGTGGACGGCGATCCGCTCGCCGATGTGACCGTGCTGGAAGACGTCGACTGGGTGATGGTGCGCGGGCGCGTGATCGACTGATCGCGGCCCGCCGCCTTCGCCCTCTCGGACTGGGTTATTCCCGCCCGATGCTGGTGTAGGCGAAGCCGCGCTCGCGCATGTCGTCGGGGCGGTAGATATTGCGCAGATCCACCATGACCGCCGCCTTGGCGAGCGATTTGACCCGGTCGAGGTCCAGCGCGCGGAAGGCATCCCACTCGGTGACGATGGCGACCGCGTCCGCATTCTCGATCGCTTCGTAGGGATCGGCGCACATGGTGACGTCGGGCATCAGGGGCTTTGCCAGCTCCATGCCTTCCGGATCGTAGGCCGCCACGTCCACGCCCGCATCGGTCAGCGTTTGCGCCACCGCGATGGCAGGCGAATCGCGCATGTCGTCGGTGTTGGGTTTGAAGGTCAGACCCAGCAGCGCGACCTTCTTGCCCCGCGCGCCGTCATGCCCGCCGATGGCGTCCAGAACCTTGCGGCCCATGGCGCGCTTGCGAGTGTCGTTGACCTTGACCACCGCCTCCACGATCCGCGTCGGGCTGTCGTAATCTTCCGCCGTCTTGAGCAGGGCCAGCGTATCCTTGGGGAAGCACGATCCGCCATAGCCCGGTCCGGCGTGGAGGAATTTGGACCCGATCCGGTTGTCCATCCCGATACCGCGAGACACGTCCTGAACGTTCGCGCCCACCTTCTCACACAGATCCGCCATCTCGTTGATGAAGGTGATCTTGGTCGCGAGATAGGCGTTGGCGGCGTATTTGATCAGCTCGCTGGTCCGGCGGCCGGTGAACAGAATGGGCGATTCGTTGAGGAAGAGGGGGCGATAGACCTCGCGCATCACGTCGCGCCCGAAATCGTCCTCGGCCCCGATCACGATCCGGTCGGGCCGCTTGAAATCGCCGATCGCGGCGCCTTCGCGCAGGAATTCCGGATTTGAGACGACGGCGAAGCGGTGCTGTACGCCGCTATCCCTGAGAATGCGTTCGACTTCGTCGCCCGTGCCGACCGGAACGGTCGACTTGGTGACGATCACCGCATCGTTAGACAGGTTCGCCCCGATCTCTTCGGCGACGGCATAGACGAAGGAGAGGTCGGCATGTCCATCGCCCCGGCGGCTCGGCGTGCCGACCGCGATGAAGATCGCGGAAGCGCCCCCGATCCCCTCGGCCAGATCGGTGGTGAAGGTGAGCCGTCCGGCCTCGACATTTTTCGCCACCAATTGATCGAGCCCGGGCTCGTAGATCGGCATGATCCCGTCATGGAGGCGGTCGATCTTCGACTGGTCCTTGTCGATGCAGACGACCTCGTGGCCGAAATCGGCAAAGCAGGCCCCCGATACCAGCCCGACATAACCCGAACCGACCATTGCTATTTTCATGTCGTCTACCCGTCCTGGATGGTTATCGTACCGTCACGCTCGACGGCCTGGATATAGCGACGCTGGGTGCCCTCAAGGACGAGCGCGGTCAAGATGCCGGTGCGGAAGGCGCCCGTATCGATCCCGATGCGGTGCCCCTTGTCCTGCACGTCTTCGAAAATTGTGTGGCCGTGCACCACCACATGGCTGAGCGGGCCGACATTGTTGAGGAAGCGCTCGCGTATCCAGCGCAGATCCTTGCCGGACTGGTCCTCGATCGGGCGCGCGGGATCGATGCCCGCATGGACGAAGACGAAATCGCCAATCACGACCATGTCCTCGAAGCCTGCGAGGAAATCGCGGTGCTCCTGCGGGACCAGACGCCGCATCTCGTCCTGCAATTCGGCGAGTTCCAGCGCGTCGTACTGTTTGCGCGTGAGGCCGTAGCTCATGATCGTCTCGCGCCCGCCATGCTTGACGAAATGGCGCAAAACCTTGCGATCCTCGAAGCTTTCGAGAAACATTTCCTCGTGATTGCCCGCGAGGAACCGCATCGGGCGCTGGTTTTCGAGCGCGCGCGCGATGGCGATCACGCCCGCGCTGTCGGGCCCGCGATCGACGAGGTCGCCGAGGAGGATGATGGTGCTGGTGCCCTCGCAGTCCTTTTCATCGTGCTCGATCGCCTGCACCAGCGCTTCGAACAGGTCGCAGCGACCGTGGATATCGCCGATCACGTAATAACGCTCGCCCTCGGGCACGGAGGGGAGCGGCTTGACAGCCTTGTCTGAGCGGAAAATCTTGCTGAGAGCTTTTATCATGGCTGGCATGTGGCGACCCTGGAGCCCGGCGCAAGGCACATAGGGGAGGGCGCGTGGCACGGCAACCGCCATCGCGCCCCTCTGCCCCATCGGTTAGTTGCAGATTTGCCACGCAATTTGTTGCAAGTGCGAAAAGCTGTGGATCGAAACTTGCGCCTGACCCCAATTTGATGAAACAAGCTTTCCGATCCGGACGAGGACCCCGCTCGAAAACAAGGGGCCCGGCGGATTGCAGGTGGGACGAAGCGACACATACAGGAGTCTGTCATGCGCACGTCCTTTCGCGGCCCGACCGCGCTTTTTGGTTTGGCGAGCCTCGCCTTCGCAGCCCCGGTGGCTGCTCAGACCGTCAATCCCGCCGACGAAGTCGAAGCGGAAACCGAAGGTCCTATTACCTTTTCCGCCAATGTCGCGCTGACCAGCGAATACCGCTTCCGCGGTGTCGATCTGTCGGGCGGCGACGTGGCCGTTCAGGGCGGCCTCGACCTGGGCCACGAATCGGGCTTCTACGTCGGCACCTGGGCCTCCACGCTGGATAACGATACGGTCGGCTTCGGCGATATCGAGCTCGACGTCTATGGCGGCTGGAGCGGTGATGTCGGCGAAGGTGTGGCACTCGATGTCGGGGTTATCGGCTATCTCTATCCCGACGCGGGGCCGGGAGACTTCGATTACGTCGAATTCTATTCGTCGTTGGGTTTCACCCTCGGACCCGCCGAAACCACGGTCGGCGTCGCCTATGCGCCGGAACAGGATTCGCTCGGCGGAACGGACAATCTCTACGTCTACAGCGATGTCGGCGTCGGCATTCCGAATACGCCGGTCACTCTGACGGGGCATCTCGGCTACACCGACGGCTTCCTCACCTTCACGGATGATGGCGATGCGTTCGACTGGTCGATCGGGGCGGAGGCCAATATCTACGGTCCGCTCACGCTCAGCGCGGCCTATGTCGGTGCGGAAGGCGACATTGCGCCGGGCGCTTACGATTTCGTCGACGACGCTTTCGTAGTCACGCTCAGCGCAAGCTTCTGAGATAGTTCGCGTATCGAAGAAAGTCGGGCGGTCCTTACGGGCCGCCCCTTTCGCCGTCCCGTCATGGGTCCCATCTGGCAGGCCTAGACGAAGGGACCGAGTATGACGAAATATCTCCACACCATGATCCGGGTCAGCGATCCGGATGCGACCATTGCCTTTTTCGACCTAATCGGCGTGAAGGAAATGCGCCGGTTCGACAACGAACAGGGCCGTTTCACGCTGATCTTCCTCGCCGCCGAAGGGCAGGAGGGCGTGGCCGAGGTCGAACTGACATATAACTGGCCCGCCGAAGACGGCAGCGCGCCGGAAGACTACACCGGTGGCCGCAATTTCGGGCATCTCGCCTATCGCGTCGACGATATCTACGCGACCTGCCAGCGCCTGATGGATGCCGGGCACACGATCGCCCGTCCGCCGCGTGACGGCCATATGGCCTTCGTGCGCACGCCCGACGGGATCTCGGTGGAATTGTTGCAGGAAGGCCATCTACCGCCGCGGGAGCCCTGGGCGAGCATGGAAAACACCGGCACCTGGTAGGGGCGTTCGTGCCATCGGGGGGGCGAGGCCCTGATTTAGTCGGCGGCAGATCGATCGATAGCGATCGCCGCCGACAACCGCTCGCATTTTCCCCTGCGACTTTCTAGTATTGCCGCTACGCAGATTGCGTATTAGAATTGGGCGGCAAGAACGGGGGGGCGTGTTGGGGGCATGCAATTACTTTGACAGACGCCTTTCAAGGCGGCGAATGGTTCATGCTGCTCCAGCACGAGATGCTGCTGTTCGCCGGTATCTTCTTTCTGATCGGAACGCTTGACGAATTTGCCGTCGATATTGCCTATCTGTGGCTGCGCATTACGCGCAGAATAGGTACCGGACGCATCGATGCGGCAGAGCTTTCCACCAATCCGCTCGGCGGGCGGGTGGCAGTCTTCATTCCCTGCTGGCAAGAATCGCGGGTTATCGGTGCCACCGTTGCCCATGCGCTCACGGTCTGGTCCGATCCCGAGCTTACGATCCATATCGGCTGTTACGTCAACGATGCCGAAACCCTGGCTGCCGCGCGCTCGCTCGCCGCGCAGGATTGCCGCGTGCGCGTTGTCGTCAATCCCGCGCCGGGGCCGACATCCAAGGCGGATTGTCTGAACTGTCTCTACAAAGCGCTTGAAGACGAGGAGACGGCTACGGGGCGAACGGTCCGCATGGTCGTACTCCACGATGCCGAGGATATGGTCGATCCCCTGGCGCTCAAGCTGTTCGACCTCGCGCTCGACCATGCGGCTTTCGTCCAATTGCCGGTGCTGGCCTTGCCCAAGCCCGGATCGCCTTTCGTGGCCGGTCATTATGCGGATGAATTCTGCGAGGCCCATGGCAAGACCATGGCCGTGCGCGATGGTCTTGGGGCGGGCGTACCGGGCGCAGGCGTCGGATGCGCCGTGCGACGCGACGCAATTCGTGCGGTCGCGCGAATGCGGGGGGAAACGGGGCCTTTCGCGGCCGATTCGCTGACCGAGGATTACGAATTCGGGCTCGATATCGCGGCGATGGGCCTGCGGACGCGATTTCTGCGCATGCGGACTATAGAAGGGCGCCTGATCGCAACGCGAGCCTATTTTCCCGGGAGGATCGGAGAATCGGTGCGGCAGAAGACGCGGTGGATAAACGGGATCGCCTTGCTGGGCTGGGACCGGATGGGTTGGGGCAGAGGTTTCGCCCGGCGCTGGTTCGATCTTCGCGACCGGCGCGGGCCCCTGGCCGCCCTGCTCCTGTTCCTGGCATATGCCCTGCTCTTGTCGATCGCGGTAAGCTGGGCAGTGCGGTCGCTGGGCAGGATCGGACCGGTCGCGCCCGGTCCGGTGCTCCGAATGCTTCTGATCGCGAACTTCGCCGCTCTTGTCTGGCGAGCCGTTGTCCGCGCCGCTTTCACGGGGCGGGAATTCGGCTGGCGCGAGGCCATGCTGGCCGTCATCCGCATTCCGGTCTCGAACTTCATTGCCATTCTTGCCGGGCGGCGGGCCCTCTTCGCCTATCTCCGCACTCTGCGCGGGGCTCCCGTGGTGTGGGAAAAGACCGAGCATCGCGATCATCCTGCCTTCCATGAACCCGCGTTTGATGTTTCCGCAGGGCCTGGTCCCGACAGGCGCGAAGGCAGCTGATATGACGACGGCGAAGCAGCGGGGCCAACCGCTGGTGGCGATCGTCTCGCTGCTCGCGGGTTATACCGTCCTACGCACGGCGTTCTGGACACCGCTGTTCGAAGCCGTTCCGCCACTCCCTAGCCCATCGGTCGAGCCTCTCGCCGGACCGATTACCCCGCTTCAGGTCTTCGCGCACGGCAGCGAGGCGCCCGAAATCGCGATACCAGCCAGACCTTCGCGTGCGCGGTTCATACGAGCCGAGCGCATCGAGCCATCCTTCACTTTCGGCGAAATTGCCCGCACCAGGTTGGTGGACCAAGCCCCGTCCGGTGATCCTGGACCGCGAGGTTTCTGGCCGATCCCGATCGCCGAACCATCGCGGGCGATGCGAGAGTCGCTTCTCGTCGCGGGAACGGATTTCCGAACTCTTCCCATCTTTTACGATGAAGCGGCCTATCGTCCGGCCTCTCGGAATAGAATTAGCGGTGATGTATGGATCTTCAACCGAGCGGGCAATTCCCCCTCTGCGCTAGTCGCTCCCGCGCTTGCGACTTACGGAGCCAGCCAGGCAGGAGCTGTGCTGCGTTACGCGCTCGCGCCTGAAGAGGCGGCCCGGCCCGAACTGTACGGGCGGCTCGTCGCCGCTCTTCAGGTGCCCACGCAACAGGATGTCGCGCTCGGCGTCAGCGCGCAGCCTGTGGCGAGTCTGCCTCTGCGTTTCCACGCCGAAGCGCGCGTGACCCGTCAGGGCGAGGCCTCGCAGCGAGAGACGCTGGTGCGCCCCGCCGTCTTCGCGACCACCGGATTTTACAGCGACGACCGCGAAACCGGGCTGACGGCGCGCGGCTATGCGCAGGCGGGATATGTCGGCGGGCAATCGGCCACGGCCTTCGCCGATGCCCAGATCGTCGGCGAACGCGCGGTCGCGCGGTTCGATCTGGGAGAGATCTCCATCGGGGCGGGGGCCTGGGGCGGCGTCCAGCGCGGCGCGGGGCGGCTCGATATCGGCCCGAGCGCCAGCGTAGCGTTACGCCTTGGCCGATCGCCTGTCTGGCTGTCCGCAGACTACCGGTTTCGGATCGCGGGCGATGCGCAGCCGGGATCGGGCGCGGCGGTGACGCTTTCGACCGGATTTTGAAACGGCGTACTTCAAAGCCCGCCTCCCCTGCGATAGAGCCGGAGGATGGACGTCTACCTCCCCATCGCGAACCTGTCCGTCAACGGGCTCTGGATCGTGCTGCTGGGCGGGATCACGGGCATACTTTCGGGCCTGTTCGGCGTGGGCGGCGGGTTTCTGACGACACCGCTGCTGATATTCTACGGGGTGCCGCCCACCGTGGCAGCCGCGTCCGCTTCGACTCAGGTCACCGGGGCCAGCGTGTCGGGCGTGCTGGCGCATTCCAAGCGCAACGGCGTCGATTACCGCATGGGCGCGGTCATGGTCGCAGGCGGAGGGATTGGGGCGGGGATCGGATCGCTCCTGTTCCGTTTCTTCCGTTCGATCGGTCAGATCGACGTGGTCATCAACGCGCTCTACGTCGTTCTATTAGGTTCAATCGGGACGCTGATGGCGCGCGAGGCGTGGCAGGCGTTGCGCGGCGATCCGAATGCCGCCGCACCGCGCCGTCGCCGCCACCATCCGCTGGTCGCCTCGCTGCCCGGACGCTGGCGCTTCTATCGCTCGGGCCTCTACATCTCGCCGCTCGCCCCGCTTTTGCTGGGCGTTATTGTCGGCACGCTGACCATGCTGATGGGCGTGGGCGGCGGCTTCATCCTGGTCCCGGCGATGCTCTACATCCTGGGAATGAGCGCCAATGTCGTGGTCGGCACCAGCCTCTACAACATCCTGTTCGTGACCGTGGTGACGACGATGATGCATTCGCTGACGACCAAGGCGGTCGATATCGTGCTGGTCGGCCTGCTTCTGATCGGATCGGTGACGGGCGCGCAGATGGGCACGCAGGTGGCGGCGCGCTTTGCGCCTGAAAAACTGCGCATCGTGCTGGCGGTGATCGTGCTCGTGATCGCCGTGCGGATGTTCTTCGGCCTGTTCGTCCAGCCGGACGAAATCTACACGGTCGACAGCCTGTGAGAGCCTGGCTGCTCCTGTTTTTCGCGGTCCTGACGATGGGCCAGCGCGATCCGGTACTCGTGCCGGAAGTGTCGCAGCACGAGGTGCAGGTTCGCCAGGGCTTTACCGGCACCGAATTGCTTCTTTTCGGCGCGATCATCGATCCGATCGCCCAGCGCACCGGCGGGCTGTACGATATCGTCGTGGTCCTGAAGGGCCCGTCCGAGCCTATCCGGGTCCGCGAGAAGGAGCGGATTGCCGGTGTCTGGCTGAATGCCGAAGACACCGATTTCCGTTCCGCCCCCAGCTTCTTCGCCGTCGCGTCCTCGCGCCCGATCGAGCAGATCGTGGACGAGAAGACCGCCGCGATCTACGAATTCGGGACGTCCTATATCCAGCTTTCGCCCAGCGGGGTCATCGACACCGAGGAACAGGCGCGCTTCGCCGCCGGGCTGGTCGATCTCAAAACGCGACAGGGCCTTTACAAGGAACAGGTCGGCGGCGTTACGATCAGCGAGGAGGTGCTGTATCAGGCGCGGATCGAGCTGCCGTCCAATGTGACTACCGGCATCTACACGGCGGAAACCTTCGCGATTTCGCGCGGGCGCGTGCTCGCTTCGGCGACGGCGGAGGTCGCCGTACGCAAGGTCGGTTTCGAACGCTTCGTCGAAAACTCGGCCAATCGCCACGGCCTCGTATATGGGCTCGTCGCGGTTATCCTGTCGATCGGGATGGGCTGGGCAGCGGGGCGTTTTTTCGCGCTTATCTGACGCTTGACACAGCGCGGTTGTGGATATTGACCCGTTCTTAACCGCTCCCGATCCATAGCGGACCCTAGACCAAGAGGGCGCGCAAAGGGTTTTCGTATGACGGATGTGGGAGGCGGGAATTTTCGGGTGTTCGACCCGGCCACGGAGCGCGATTTCGAAGACCAGGCCCAGCCCGCCCGTCCAGCGGCCCTGCGCGACCGACTGCGCCAGGTCGATGCGGAAAAGCAGCCGCCGCGCGCGAAGGTGGTGGAAACGCCGCATTCAAAGCCCGAACCTCCCTCGGAAACGTCCGAAAAGCCGGTCGCGCCCGCTCCCGGCGAAAACGCCGCGCTTCCCATCGGCGTGGTGCTCGAAGTAGCCGGCGCCGGATCGCAGATCGCGATCGATATTCAGCGGCTCACCGATTGCGCGGACGATTCCGACCCCTCCATCGCTATGACCGGACAGGTCGGTAGCCAGATCAAGATCCGCGTCGGCGATAGCTGGCTTTTGGCAAGCGTGCGCGATCAGCGCCAGGATCGGCGTGCCGAAGGTTCCATCGTTGCCAACATCGACTTCCTTGGCGAAGGCAAGGAGGAGAAGCTCACGGGCAAGCTTCACGGGTTCCGGCGGGGCGTCACGCGCTATCCGGTTCCCGGTGCCATGATCTATCCTGCCACGACGCAGGATCTAAGGCAGGTCTATGCCAGCGACGGGCGCAGTTCGGTCCAGATCGGAACAGTCTATCCCACGAAGGATATCCGCGCGGGCCTCTATATCGATGCCCTGCTGGGCAAGCATTTCGCGCTTCTCGGCTCCACGGGGACGGGCAAATCGACCAGTGCCGCGCTGATCCTCCATCGCATCTGCCAAGCCGCGCCCGACGGCCATATCGTGATGATCGACCCGCACGGCGAATATTCTGCGGCGTTTCGCGAGGCGGGCAATATCTTCGACGTCTCCAATCTCCAGATGCCGTACTGGATCATGAACTTCGAGGAACATTGCGAAGTGTTCCTCAACAGCGAGGGCCACGAGCGGCAGATCGATGCCGACATCCTGGCCAAATGCCTTCTGGCCGCCCGACAGAAGAGCCGCCTTGCAAGTCAGCTGAGCAAGATCACGGTCGATTCGCCGATCCCCTATCTGCTCTCAGATCTGGGCGCCGCGTTGCAGGACGCGATGGGCAAGCTCGACAAGGCGACCAATTCGGCACCCTATATGCGGATCAGGAACAAGCTGGACGAGATCAAGAACGATCCACGCTACCAGTTCATGTTCTCCGGCATGCTGGTGGCGGATACGATGAAGGACTTCATCTGCAAGCTCTTCCGCATGCCTGGCGGCGGCAAGCCGATCTCGATCATCGACGTTTCGAGCGTTCCGTCCGACGTGACCGCCACGGTCGTCGCGGTCCTGAGCCGCCTGGTGTTCGATTTCGCGATCTGGGGGCGCGAGGAGAAGACGCGCCCGATCCTGCTCGTATGCGAAGAAGCGCACCGTTACGTGCCGAACGAGAAGAACGCTGATGGTTCGTCGGTCGGCAAGATCCTGAGCCGTATCGCCAAGGAAGGGCGCAAATACGGAATTTCGCTGGGCCTCGTCACCCAGCGGCCGAGCGATCTGGCCGAAGGCGTGCTGTCGCAGTGCGGCACGATCATTTCGATGCGCCTCAACAACGAACGCGATCAGGCCTTCGTCAAGGCTGCCATGCCCGAAGGCGCGCGCGGTTTCCTCGATTCGATACCGGCGCTGCGCAATCGCGAATGCATCGTCTGCGGCGAGGGTGTGGCGATTCCGATCAGGGTCAGCTTCGACACACTCGAAGAATCGAAGCGTCCTGCCTCTGACGATCCCAGTTTCGTCGAGCTGTGGAATCAGGCAGGCGGGGAAGAAGACCAGGTGGAACGGATCGTGGCGCGCTGGCGGGCGAGTAGTTAAGTGCCGAACCCGCCTCCGCGGGTTCATCCTCGGTGCTAATTCTCCCTTCGGTCGGGCACCTGCGGGGCGCGCAGTCGCGCTGGCGGTCCGCTGGTCGCGGACCGGGCTATTCCCGGTCTGAGGGCTTGGTGGCGGAGCTCGGTCGGCGACCAGCCGACCGCAAGGGCGACTGCCCGCCCGCAGCGACCGCAGGGAGCGAGGATATCGCGCGCCGGAGGCGTGCGGAAAACAAACTACGTCCCCCTGGTATCTCCGAAGAGGTGGATATGAAGCCGGTCGCTGAGGCGGAAGCCGTGGTCGAGGCATAGCGGCACCAGCCATTCCTCGCGCGCCCGCAGGGTGGCGCTGTCGGTGCCTTCGGGCATCAGGAATACGCGCCCGGGCGGAATCGTGTGGCGGCGCACGATCGCGGCGGCTTCGTTCACGTCGTCTTCGCTCGCGACCACGAATTTGAAGAAAGCGCGCGGATCGGTGGCATATGCGTCGAGCCGTTCCTGAATCAGCGCCAGCTCCGCAGGATTGCCGCTATGCGACAGTTTGGGGCTGACGTTGAACTGGTCGATACGGACATCGAGGTGGGGCGGGGCTTTGGTCGTGCCGTTGGTTTCGATCTCCACGCCGATATCGGGAAGCAGATCGAGCAGCTTGGCGAGCGCCGGAGCCTGCAGCAGCGGTTCGCCCCCGGTGATCACGAGCCGTTTCTGGCCCAAAGCGGCGATCCGCTCCGCAACGTCCCGTTTGTCCAGCGTCACCTGATTGGCCTTGCGATCGAATGTCCGGCCATTGCGATGCGGGCGATCATCGCCCTCGAAATGCCAGGTATAGGCGGTGTCGCACCATACGCAGGCAAGGTTGCAGCGCGAGAGCCGCAGGAACGCCACCGGCATGCCCGCGCTGGGCCCTTCGCCTTGGACCGAGGCGAAGATTTCCGGCCCGCCGGTATCGTCGGTGGCGAGCGTCAGCGCCATGATGCGGCTCTGTGGCAGAAGGGGAGGGCGGGCATCGGCAACAGCTCGTTCAACCCAAGCGGGCCAGCGCCGCCTCCACTCGCTCGATCTCGCCGGTGTGGTGGGCGAGATCGGCGCGCGCCTTCTCGACCGCCTCGGGCTTGGCCCGTTCGACGAAATTGGCATTGCCGAGCCGGCCTTCCAGCGATTTCGCTTCCTTGCGCGAAGCTTCGAGCGCTTTGGCGAGGCGGGCTTTCTCCGCGTCGATATCGATCACGCCTTCGAGCGGGATGACGAAAGCGTCTTCGCCCGCGCCGACCTGCATCGCCGCGCCTGCGGGTGCATCGGCGAAGCGGATCGGCGTCAGACGCGCGAGCCGCTCGATCGAGGCGGCGTTTTCTTCCACGACCTTGCGCGCCAGCGCGGACGGAGCGGGGCAATAGGCTTCGAGCTTGGCACCCGGCGCGATGCCGAGTTCATTCTTGGCCGTGCGTACCGCGCTGGTGAGCGCGATCAGCCAATCGACCTCCGCCTTGGCTTCGCCGTCCACCTCAGCCTCGGGCTCGGGCCATTTGGCAGTGATGAGGGGATAGTCCGCGCGGTCCACCTGCTTCGACCACAATTCTTCCGTGATGAAGGGCATGAAGGGGTGCAGCATGACCAGAATCTGGTCGAGCGCCCACCCGGCGACCGCGCGGGTCTCGTCGTCGATCTGGCCCTTGATTAGCTCCAGATACCAGTCGCAGAACCGGTCCCACACGAAGTGGTAGATCGTGTTCGCCGCCGCATCGAAGCGCAGCTCCGCCAGCGCCTTGTCGAGCGTGTCGCGGGTTTCGACGACTTCTCCGACGATCCATTTGTTGACCGCCAACGTGGCGGTCGGTGCGGCGATCGTATCGCTCGCGCCGATGCCATTCGCCTGGCAGAAGCGCGTGGCGTTCCACAATTTGGTGGCGAAGTTGCGGTATCCTTCGACCCGCTTGTCATCCATCTTGATGTCGCGGCCCTGGCTTTCCATCGCCGCCATGAAGAAGCGCAGCGCATCGGCGCCGTAGCGCTCGATCAGGCCGAGCGGGTCGACCACGTTGCCCTTCGATTTCGACATCTTGGCACCGTCCGCCGCGCGCACCAGCCCATGGAGATAGAGCCGCGGCCACGGATTTTCGCCGGTCAGATAGCGCCCCATCATCATCATCCGCGCATCCCAGAAGAACAGGATGTCGAAGCCCGAAACGAGCAGCGAATTGGGGTAATGCTTGGTCGCGAGCTCGGTCTCTTCCGGCCAGCCGAGCGTAGCGAAGGGCCACAGGGCGGAGCTGAACCAGGTGTCGAGCACGTCCTCGTCGCGGGTCAGCGCCACACCTCTGCCCGCCTGCGCCTGGGCTTCTTCCTCCGTCTCGGCGACGAAGACGTTTCCGTCGCCATCGTACCAGGCGGGAATGCGGTGTCCCCACCACAGCTGGCGGCTGACGCACCACGGCTGGATGTTCTCCATCCAGTTGAAGAAGGTCTTCTCCCAGCTTTTCGGCACGATCTCGACCGCGCCGGACTTCACCGCTTCGATCGGATCCTTCGCCAGGGTCTCGGCATCGACATACCACTGGTCGGTCAGCCAGGGTTCGATCGGCACGCCGCCGCGATCGCCGAAGGGCTGCTGAATGGTGCGCGGCTCGGCATCGTGTTCGGTGCGCTCGCCATCTTTTTCGGTGAAGTGCGGGATGAGCAGGCCGAGTTTCTTCATCCGCGCCACCACCTCGTCGCGCGCGGCGAAGCGTTCGAGGCCGACGAGGTCGCCGGGCACCAGCCCGTCCGAAGTCTGGCAGACATGCGCGTCCGCATCGAACATGTTCAGCATGTCGCCCGCCGCGATCCCTGCGCGCCTGCCCACTTCGAAATCGTTGAAATCGTGGCCCGGCGTGATCTTGACCGCGCCCGATCCCAATTCGGGATCGGCATGTTCGTCCGCCACGATGGGGACACGGCGTCCCGTAATCGGCAGGACGACATGCTTGCCGACCACGCTCGCATAGCGATCGTCCGACGGATGCACCGCCACTGCCATGTCGGCGAGCAGCGTTTCGGGCCGTGTGGTCGCAACCTCGATATAATCGCGCCCATCGGCCAGCGTGACGCCGTCCTCCAGCGGATAGCGCAGGCGCCAGAAGCTGCCCTTGACCTCGCGCGTTTCCACTTCGAGGTCGGAGATCGCGGTCTTGAGCTTCGGATCCCAGTTTACCAGCCGCTTGTCGCGATAGATCAGCCCATCCTTGTACAGCTGCACGAAAGTGCGCATCACGGCGCGGCTGAAATGATCGTCCATGGTGAACTGTTCGCGGCTCCAATCCATCGAACAGCCGAGGCGGCGCAGCTGGCGCGTGATGGTGCCGCCCGATTCCTCTTTCCACTCCCACACCTTGGCGACGAAATCCTCGCGCGCATAATTCGTGCGCTTGTCGCCCGCTGCTTCCAGCTGACGCTCGACCACCATCTGGGTCGCGATCCCGGCATGGTCTGTACCCACCACCCACAAAGCATCCTTGCCGCGCAGCCGCTCGTAACGGATCGCGATGTCCTGCAAGGTGTTGTCGAGCGCATGGCCGATATGGAGCGATCCCGTCACATTGGGCGGCGGATTGACGATAGTGTAGGCTTCGGCGTCGGGGCGTTCGGGGCGGAAAAGCCCGTTTTCCTCCCAGTGCGCGTACCAGCGCGCCTCGATTTCGGCGGGGTCGAAGGTTTTCGAAAGATCGGTGCTCATGGGCGGAGCCTTTGCCAGCGCCCCGCGCGACTGGCAACACAAGGACGCCAGCGCCCTGCGCGACTGGCGAAACAAGGCCACCAGAGGCCCGGACAGTCCGGTACGCGGCGGCGTCCGCTGGCGTACCGACTTGGCGCACACACGCCGAAACCCTTGGCAAACCGCGCGAAAGCCCGCATAGGCGCGGGAATATGGAGCGCACGGCCGAATTCGCGATCAACGATGGTGTCCTGGCCCTCTCCGGACCCTATCTCGTATCCTCCGTCTCCGATATCGAGCACGGGATCTACGCCGTCGAAGGCCCGGTCTCGAAAATCGACCTTTCGGATGTGTCGGAAATCGATACTGTCGGTGCCTGGATCGCCTGCGACCTCGCCAAGGAACACGAAGCCGAAATCGTCGGCGCGAGCGAGCGTGCGCAGCGCCTGATGGACGCCGTCTGCGGCCACGAAACCGATACCGAGGTGAGCTCGCCGCGCGAACCGCTGGGGCAGCGGGTCTATCACAGCTTCTCGCAAAAGGTTTACAACGCCCGCCACGGTGCGCGCGGCGTAATCGGCTTTCTCGGTGCGCTGATTCTCGCCGCGGGCAGTGTCATCCGCCATCCGAGCCGGTTCCGTGGCAAGGCGCTGGTGCGCCAGCTCGAACTGGTCGGCGTCAAGGCGCTACCGATCGTCGGGCTGATGAGCTTCCTGATCGGTATCGTCATCGCGCAGCAGGGCGCGGTGCAATTACAGCAATTCGGCGCAGAGACGCTGACGGTCAATCTTGTCGGCCGGATCACCTTGCGCGAACTGGGCGTGTTGATGACCGCGATCATGGTCGCGGGCCGTTCCGGCTCCGCTTTTGCGGCGCAATTGGGCACGATGAAGCTGACCGAGGAAGTGGACGCGATGCGCACGATCGGCATCGCGCCGATGGAAGCGCTGGTGATCCCACGCATCCTCGCCGCCATCCTGATGATGCCGCTGCTGGGCTTCTACGCCTCGGTCATGGCGATCATCGGCGGGGCGGTGGTGTCGGACCTGATGCTGGGCATTCCGTTCTGGAATTTCCTCCAGCGCATTCAGGAAGTCGTTCCTCCCTACGATCTCTATGTCGGCATGATCAAAGCGCCGGTGTTCGGGCTGATCGTGGCACTGGCGGGCTGCTATAACGGCATGCAGGTGGAAGGGGATTCCGAGCAGGTCGGAACGCGCACCACCATGGCGGTGGTGACCGGGATCTTCGCAGTGATCGTGCTCGATGCTTTCTTTGCAGTCTTCTTTACTCGGGTTGGATGGGCGTGATGGCCGAAGCGAGCACCGACAATGGCGAAAGCCAGAACGAGCGCGTGGGTCGGCACGAACGGTTTCGCGGCGAATACCCGATCCAGGTCGAGGGGCTGGTCAACCGCTTCGGCGATCAGACCATTCACGACGGGCTCGACCTCAACGTCAAGCGCGGCGAAATCCTGGGCGTGGTCGGCGGCTCCGGCACCGGCAAATCGGTGTTGATGCGCTCGATCATCGGGTTGCAACCGCCAACCGAAGGATCGATCAAGGTTTTCGGACGCTCGATCACCGATGCCGATCCGGACGAGGCGCTGGGCATTCGCGATCGTTGGGGCGTGCTGTTCCAGGGCGGGGCGCTGTTTTCGACGCTGACCGTGGGCGAGAATGTCGAAGTCCCCTTGAAGCAATTCTACCCCGACCTCTCGCCCGAGCTCATGCACGATATCGCGCGTTACAAGGTGCTGCTGTCGGGCCTGCCGGAAGAGGCGGTCAACAAATACCCGTCGGAACTGTCGGGCGGGATGAAGAAGCGCGCCGGCCTCGCGCGCGCACTGTCGCTCGATCCCGAACTCCTGTTCCTCGACGAGCCGACCGCAGGCCTCGACCCGATCGGCGCGGCCGCGTTCGACCAGTTGACGCTTCAACTGAAGAAAGCGCTCGGTCTCACCGTATTCCTGATCACGCACGATCTCGACAGCCTGCATGAGATCTGCGACCGGGTTGCCGTACTGGCCGACAAGAAGGTCATCGCGGTCGATACCGTTCCCAATCTGATGGAACTGGATCACGAATGGATCCAGGAATATTTCAACGGCCCGCGCGGTCGCGCAGCGCTGACTGCGCAGGCGCTCGACGAATTGCGCAGGCATATGGACGAGCCGATAGCCGCGCAGACGATCAAAGCGTTGGACAATCCGCCTGCCGGAAAGGATAAGGCCTAACCAATGGAAACGCGTGCCAATCACGTCTGGGTGGGTGTCGTCACCCTCGTCCTTCTGGCCGCGCTGGCGGCCTTCGTCATCTGGCTCGCACGTCTGGGCCAGGGCGACCGGGACGAATACGATATCTTCTTCAAGACCTCGGTTTCGGGCCTCGCAACCGGATCGCAGGTCTCCTTCACCGGCGTCCCGGTGGGGCAGGTGAGCGATATCGTCCTGTGGGAAAAAGATCCCGAATTCGTGCGCGTGCGCATCGAGGTAAAGCCCAATACGCCGATTCTGGTCGGTACGACCGCGACCATCCAGTCGAGCTTTACCGGCGTGTCCACTATCCTGCTGGATGGTGCGCGCAGCGGCCAGCCGCCGATCACTTGCGAAACCACCGCCTGCACCGAAGGCGTGCCGGTGATCCCTCCCAAGGCTGGCGGATTCGGGGAGATCCTCGCCAACGCGCCGCTGCTGCTGGAACGCCTGGCGACTCTGACCGAGCGGCTGACCATGCTCTTGTCGGACGACAATCAGGCCTCGATCGCGGGCATCCTGCGCAACACCGACCGCATGAGCGCGGACCTCGCCAGCGCGACGCCGCAGATCGAACGCACCATGACCGAATTGCAGGTCACGCTGCGCGAAGCGGGCGAAGCGCTGAACGAGTTCGAGACCGTCACGCGCTCCACCGACCGGATCATCAACCAGGAAGGCGAAGCGATCGCGGCGCAATTGCGCGCCACGCTCACATCCGCCAGCGGTGCTGCCGAAGCGCTTGAACAGACGCTCGAAGAAGCGCGTCCGGCCACGCGCCAGCTGACCGAAAGCACGCTGCCCGCCGCCGAAGCGACGCTGCGCGATCTGCGCGCGACCAGCAAGGCGCTGCGCGATGTGACCGAAAAGATCGACGAACAGGGCGCGGGCGCTTTGCTGTCGAGCCAACCTCTGCCCGATTACGAGCCGTGAGAGGATATCCCGCGATGAATTCCGTTCGCCTTATTGCCGGATTGGCCCCCGCGCTGTTGCTGGGCGGGTGCCTCAGCTTCGGACCGGACGTGCCGGACCAGCTCCTGACGCTCACGCCCACGGCCACCGCACCCGCCGATACGGGCGCGCGCGGCTCCGATGCCTCGGCGCTGGTACTTCAGGAATTCGAAGCGCCGTCTTCGCTCAGCAATACGCGCGTGCCGGTGCAGATCGACGACACGAGCCTCGCCTATCTTCAGGACGCGGTGTGGGTCGAACAGCCTGCCCGCCTGTTCCGTCGCCTGATTGCCGAAACCATCCGCACCCGCAGCAACCGTGTGGTGATCGACGGGGACGATCCCGGCGTCCTGGCCGATAACCGGCTGACAGGCACGCTGCGCCAGTTCGGATACGATGTCCGTTCGCAGAGTGTGGTCGTGGTGTTCGACGCGGTCCGCCCGGGCGAAGGCGCGCAGGTCCAGACACGCCGCTTCGAAGCGCGCGTGCCGGGCGTGACCGCCGATGTTGCCAGCGTTGGCCCGGCGTTGAACCAGGCGGCGAACGAGGTCGCCGGTCAGGTCGCGGCCTGGGTTGGTTGAGGGGCGCCTTTTCGGCCGCCCGGCTCTACATCGGCAAGGAAATCTGCACCTGACCGAGCGCGGCGATGCGTTTCGTCAGGCCGATCTTCTGTTCCGCCTTCATTCGCGCATGGTCCGACATGTAAGTAACGAGATCGCGTAAATCCGCGACGCTCGCCACCTTTACGAAGGTCTGCGCCTTGTTGACGAAGACCACCGATTTCTTCTCGCGCGAGAGCAATTCCAGCACATTGCTCAAGGTGCCGGTGCTCTTGCTGTCCCAGATCATCAGCCCATAATCGGCATCCTGCGCCATCTCGATGTCCTTGGCTGTGAAGAAGGCGCGTGTGCCGGGCGCGGCGAGGGGGAAGACCTGATGAACCGGCCACTGCCCGCGATTGTTGCGCGGGGTTTCGCCGCTGCAATAGACCGTGACCTTGTCCGCATTCAGCGATGCCAGCACGTCCTGTATCGCCGCATCCGCCCCGTCGGCATCGCCGACGACGACGGACAGACCGCTTGCCACCGCGTTCTCGATCCGCTCGCGCACCTTTTGATGCAGGCGCTTGATCGCAATCGATCCCGCGATGAAGACTGTGGTCATGTTTTTCCTGTCTTGGTGACGGCGACGGCGTAAATTCTCGCGACCTTCGGATGCGATTGCAAGAGAGTGCAGACCGCGCTCATCGTCGCGCCGGTATCGAACAGATCGTCGAGCAGGAGTATGTTCGCGCCTTTGGGTACGGGCGCGGCGACATTGATCTTGAACCGATTTTTGAGAACCGCGTCTTTTTCTTCTCTCGTCGTCAGGCTTTTCAGCTTCGGTGCCACCGACGAAGGGTCTTTCATCTCGATCAAATGACTGCCGACGCGGATCCCGGCACGCTCGCCAAGTGCCCTGGCAATTTCGTCCACTGGCTGACGGGGGCGCTTGGTCGAGGCGGGGATCGGCACAATCAGGTCGATATCGGGAAGTTTCGGCATGATGTGCGTGTCGAGCACGCCGGCGATGTCGTGCTTCAGTTTCCAGCCTTGCTTGTATTTCAATTGGTGCAGCGCATTGCCTGCTTCCGTGTAAGTGGTGTCGAATGTGGGGCGACCTTCTTCGTTGTCGCCCGTATATTCGCTACGCACCACATGCCGGTCGAGCGCATAACCCAAGTCCCAAGGCCCCGGAATTTCCCTGACATCGACTTCCATCTGCAACCCCTTTCTCGGACCATTGTCCGGAACAAAGGGGGGCGCAGTAAGCCGAGGTCGCGACGCTTAGCCAATTACAAGATTGTAATTCCGATCCGGCGCAGGCGTTTATCGTGCGCGTCAGCTTGACCTGCCGACCAGGGATAACCGGGGCCTGGTTTCAGGCGATGCGAATTCGCACCGGTCGCGGCCGTTGTTCTTGGCCGCGTACAGAGCCTGATCGGCCCGGCGCATATTCTCCGCGAGGCTGTCATCGGCGCGGATCGTGGCCAGGCCGATGCTGACCGTAAGGCGGTCGACATCCGGCAAGGCGAGCTGTCGAACCGCAAGGCGAAGGGTCTCGCAGACGGACGCTGCGCCTTCCATGCTTTGGTCGGCAAGCAGCAAGATGAATTCTTCGCCACCAATGCGCGCGAGATGGGCTGAAGCAGGACGGTTGCGGTCCAGGCAGGCAGCGATTTCCCGCAGAACCTGATCGCCCTTATCATGGCCACAATTGTCATTGATGCGCTTGAAATGATCGAGATCGAATATAGCGAGGAAGTCCCGTCCGGGCCGCTGTGGCGTGGCCTGAACAAGCGCATCGAAAACTTCCTGCAACGCGCGCCGATTGGGCAGGCCGGTAAGGTGGTCGTGCCTCGCCTCGGCGTGATTGGTCTGGACGACCGTCTGCAGGACCGAAATCAGGATGAAGAGGCCGATGCCCAACAGCAGGAGGCCGGAGCTGACCTGCGACACGATCGCATACGTCGTACTCGCGAACTCCGCCTCGTTCGCGCCGGTGTTCCAGCGCATGGCGACCAGCGGCTTGAGCAGGAAATGCAGGCTGGTAATCGCCAACAGCCACAACAGCACGCGATTGAGCGCTGTCGCGCGGGCGTGACGCCAAACCGTAAAGGCGCACAGCGCGGCAGGGAGCGCGAAGCACAGTTGAAAGCCGACCTGATACCACAGGTAATCGCGCGGCGTGTCGAGCGTTGCGATCCGATAGGCCATGCCGGCAGCGATAAGACAGAAGGCAGCTGCCCACATGGGCCTGCTTCCGTGAAACAGCGAAAGGGCGGGCGACAGGATTGCCAGCCCAGTCAGGAAACACGCTGTGGCGACGATCCGCATGGTTTGAGCGTCGGCACCGAAGACGACTGCCATGTTGGAGACCGGCTCCATCGCACCGAACAGAAAGCTGAGGCCGATCCAGCGCGCCGCGCGGGCCTTTGGATTAAGATAGGCGATCAACAGAAAACTCGCGGCCAGCATGACCGCAATCATCGTATTCATGATGAAGGGCAGCAAAGCTTGCGGCATCGATGGTCGGTTCCTGCTTACAGCGTCGGCGTGCGGGGGCCGGCTAACGCAAAACCTTTAACGTTTTGGGTCCGTCGATCCGATTGGCTCGGCGTTCACGCTGATCGGGCGGCGTTCGCGAAATCCATTGCCGCCAGAAAGGCATCGCGCCTATGCGCCCGGCGCTCTGCGGCTTCGGCATCCTCGCCCCAGCGTTCGGCCTGCCAGTCTTCTTCGAGATTTGAGGCATCCCACAGCGCGTCGCCATCCGCCTCGGATTCCAGCGCGGCTAGGCCGATGCAGAGCGATGCGGCGAGGCCGGTCACGGTTTCCAGTGCGGCAAGCTGAAACGGATCGAGCACGGTAAGGCGTGCGCGCAGACGATCCAGTGTGTCGGGCTTCAGGGGACGGTGGATGATCCCGCTGACGCGCTCCATCCGCACACCCTCGCGCCGTTCCATCTCGGCCACCAGCGGCTCCCATACGGCCTGCTGTCGGTGCCAGAACGGCTCGTCGGGCTCGGCGCGATAGCAGAGCGTATCGGTGTCGGCGTAAGCGAGGAGCATTTCGACGGTCTTCGCCGGATCGGGCGAGACCGTGTCGATAGCGTGATCGGCCAGATCGCGCGCCACGAAGCGGGCCGGTTCGATCGTTTCGCCCTGTTCGGCCCATTCCTTCGCCAGTCGCTGCGCCAAAGCCTCGCTCGGCACGATCTGATCGACGCCGCCGCCTTGCGTGCGGATCGGTCGCCCGTCGAGCAGCACGGCGAAACCATCGCCGCGCGAGGCGACCGCCACGTCTGTGTAGAAGCGTTTCATGCGTCGGGCGTCCGCCAGCGGCGCGCCAGCCGGTTGGGCAGGGTGAAGAACCCCGCCGCGCCTGCCACCAGCGCCAGGGCGCCGAGCCATGCCGGTGCGTCGATCGTGCCCGTCATCACCATGCCGCCGATTAGGACCACCGCCGCGCAGGCCACGCGCACGAGCTGGAGCAGGTAATACCGACCGATTGCGGGATCGTGGCCGTTCTCCCGCTCAGCCATCGATCAGCGCTTCCAGCTCGGCCATCGTGTTCGCCACGCCGCAGGCGCCGAATTCCAGCAATTCCTCCGGCGCATGATAGCCCCATGACACGCCGATCGCGCGCATGCCGGCAGCGCGCGCCATCTCCATATCGAAGCTCGTATCGCCGATCATCACGGCGCTTTCCGGTGTGCTGGACGCTTCGGCCAGAGCAGCCTGGAGCATCGCGGGATCCGGTTTGGAAGGGTGCCGGTCGGCGGTCTGGAGAGTGACGAACAGATCCGCGATCCCGTGCGAGCGAAGGCAGGAGACAAGGCCCCGGTCGCTCTTTCCCGTCGCCACGCCGAGCGTGCGGCCACCTGAATGCAGGCGGCGGAGGAGGTCCTCCATTCCGTCGAACAGAGGTTCGTGCAGCCGCCCTTCGGTGCGCGCGGCGAAGAAGGCGCTCTTGTATCCGTCCACCACTACGGCCCGCTGCCGGTCGCTGGCATCGGGCACGAGCTCGCGCAGCGCCTGCGGCAGGCTGAGGCCGACGATGCGGCGGATCGCGTTGCGGCTGGGCGGGGCGAGGTCGGCTCCGGCAAAGGCCGTCTCCATCGCCTCGCAAATGGAGGCCTGGCCGTCCACCAGCGTGCCGTCGCAATCGAAGATGACGCAGTGGGTCTTGCTCGAAGGGTTCATCAGCGCTTGGGTCTCGGTTTGGCTCCGGCCTTGGCCGAGGGTCGGGTCGCAGGTTTGCCGCCCGGCTTGCCGCCGGTTTTCCCACCGGCTTTCTTCGCGGCCTTTCCCGGTTTCGACGTCACGCGCGTCTTGCGTTCGCCGCGGCGGGCCTTGCGGTACTGCTTGGCGTGCTGACGTGCGGCCTGTTTCTTTTCCTCGCGCGATTTGGGCACCGTATCCTCGCGCAGAGGCGCCGCGTCGCTGAGCGAGAGATTGAAGCCCAGCTGATCCATCGACGATGCGAAATGCTCGGGAAGGTCGGCGGTCGCATCGACCGTGCCGCCACCCGGCTCGTCGATGATCAGGCGGCGCGCATGCAGATGCATCTTGCGGCTGACCGATCCGGTCAGGAAAGCGTCCTGCCCGCCATATTTCCCATCGCCCACGATCGGATGGCCCATCGCCGCGCAGTGGACGCGCAATTGGTGGGTGCGCCCGGTCATCGGTTCCAGTTCGAGCCAGGCGGCTTTCTTGCCCGCCGCTTCGACCACGCGGTATCGGGTCTTGGCGGGCTGGCCGCCTTCGTGATCGACATGCATCTTCTCGCCGCCCGAGCCGGGCTGCTTGGCGAGCGGGGCGTCGATCGTGCCTTCGCGGATGTCGGGAACGCCGACCACAAGCGCCCAGTAAACCTTCTTGGCGCTGCGCCCGGAAAAACGCTTGGAGAAAAAGGCCGCGCTGCCCGGCGTACGCGCGATCAGGAGGATGCCGCTGGTATCCTTGTCGAGCCGATGGACGAGGCGCGGGCGCGGATCGTCCTCGCCCGCATAGGCATCGAGCAGACCGTCGACATGGCGCGTGGTCTTGGTGCCGCCCTGCGTGGCGAGGCCGGGTGGCTTATTGAGGATGAGGGCGGCCTTCGTTTCGAGCACTACCATGTCCTTCGCCAGCGAGACATCGTCGTCGCTCAAGGCGCGGCGCTGGCGCTGTGGGCGGCCGGTCGCCTCGCCGCCGGGCGGGACGCGGATGATCTGGCCGGTCTCCAGCCGATCGTCGGGCTTGGCGCGCTTGCCGTCCACGCGTATCTGGCCGGTGCGCGCCCATTTGCCCACCGTGGCAAAGCCGATCTGCGGCAGATGCCGCTTGAACCAGCGATCGAGCCGGATGCCCTCATCGTCCGCCGCAACGGTGAACTGGCGTACTTCGTCGGAAATGCTCACGCGAAGCTCCTCATCACAGTCAGGCCGAACAGAAGCGCGCTGATGCCCAGCGCGAAGGACAGGATCGCATAAAGTCCGGCGAGCGCGAACTGGCCGCGCTCTATCAACAGCACCATTTCGAGGCTGAAGGCGCTGAAAGTGGTGAACCCTCCCAGCAGGCCGACGCCGAGCAGGAGGCGCAATTGCTCGCTGCCTTGCCCCGATCCGACGGCGCCGTGGCGTACCAGCCAGCCCGCCAGCATACCCATGAGCAGGCTGCCGAGCGCGTTGACGGCCAGCGTCGCCCAGGGGAATATCGACATGGCGGGCCCGCCGAGCCAGACGGTCATGGCGCGCCCTAGCTGGTAGCGCAGCACCGCGCCCACCGCGCCGCCGATGGCGACATGCAGCGTGGCGACGGTGGGGGAGAAGGAGGAAGTTGAGGACATAGGGCCTCTCCCTAGCGCCATGCGAGCCAGCCGTCATCCCGGCTGATGCGGGTTTCGGGCGATCTAGCGGCTTGCATTTCGCGCTCCGAATCCGTAACAGCGCGCCGATAGGGCCGATCCGGAACGGATTCGGCACGTTTTTCGTTAGTCTGGCGAAATCGTTTCAAGGAGGCGAACCCCGCGCTGCGGGCTCTGGCCCGTTAGTCGAGGTATCGAAGTTTTATGCAGATCATGGTTCGCGATAACAATGTCGATCAAGCCCTGCGCGCGCTCAAGAAGAAGCTGCAGCGTGAAGGCGTGTATCGCGAAATGAAGCTGCGTCGCCACTACGAAAAGCCCAGCGAAAAGCGCGCCCGTGAAAAGGCCGCCGCCGTGCGCCGCGCCCGCAAGCTGGAGCGCAAGCGTATGGAACGCGACGGCATCAAGTAAGCCGTTGCGCGCCTGACGCAGAAAAGCCATGAGGGCGCGGAGCCATCCGCGCCCTTTTGCGTATCGGGCCCCATCGAATTTCGGGGCCGTTGCAGGACAGTGTTTCCATGACCGAGATCACCCGCGTTCCCCTCCATCCCATCGCCAAGGGCTCGCTTGCCAAGCTGTGGCTCGGCATTCTCGCCGCCATCGTATTCGGCGCCGGACTGGCCTGGGCCGCGATGCCGCAAGGGGCGGATCTGGAAGAACTGACCGCCGGTTCCGGCCCGACGCCGGGTGCCAATGACGTCGTGTTCGTGCGCTACAAGGGCACGCTGCCCGATGGGACGGTGTTCGACGAATCGCAGGATATCCCGCTGCCGGTCCAGGGCATCTTCCCCGAAGGCACGCCGCTTCCGCTCGACCGGATGCTCCCGGCCTTTTCCGAAGGCGTCCAGCAGATGCAGCCGGGCGGCACCTATCGGCTGACCATTCCGGGCGACGAGGGTTACGGAGCGGAGCCGCCCCCCGGATCGCCGATCCCGCCGAATTCGCCGCTGATCTTCGAAGTCGAACTGATCGAAGCGATGAGCGCGGAGGATTTCGAACGCCGCCTCCAGACGCTGCAACAGGCGCTGCAGATGCAGGGTGCACCCGGCGCGCCGGGCGCTGAGGGCGCAGCCCCTCCGCCTCCCCCGAGCGAGTGATCGCGGTACACCTGCGAATCGAAACGATCGGACCGGGATCGCAAGCTCGCGCTTGAAGGTGGCGGGCGGCGCGGCTAACGCGCTGACCATGTCGATTACACGAGACGAAGTGGCGAAGATCGCCTCCCTGGCGCGCATCCGCATGGGCGACGATGCGCTCGACAGCATGGTGCCCGAACTCAACAACATCCTCGATTGGGTGGAGCAATTGGGAGAGGTCGACGTGACCGGCGTCGAGCCGATGACCGCCGTCATCCCCAACACGCTGCGCCTGCGCGAAGACGAGGTGGACGCCATTCCCCAGACCGCGGGCGGGCGGCGCGAGGATGTGCTCGCCAATGCGCCCGCCGCCGAACACGGCTTTTTCGGCGTGCCCAAGGTGATCGAATAATATGACCGACCTGACCGAATTGGGCGTAAAGGCCCTGCGCGACGGGATCGCCACAGGCGATTTCAGCGCGCGCGAAGCCGCCGAAGCCTTTAACGCTGCCGTCGAACAGGCGAGCGCGCTGAACGCCTTCATCGTCACCACGCCCGATCATGCGCTGGCCGCTGCCGATGCCATCGATGCGAAGCGCGCGAAGGGCGAGGATCTGGGCAAAATGGGCGGCGTGCCCATCGGCATGAAGGATCTGTTCTGCACCGACGGCGTGCAGACGACCGCTGCCAGCCACATCCTCGAAGGCTTCGTGCCGCGCTACGAAAGCACGGTCAGCCAAAAATTGTGGGAAGCGGGCGCGGGCATGCTCGGCAAGCTCAATCTCGACCAGTTCGCGATGGGATCGTCTAACGAGACCAGCTATTTCGGCAATGTCTCCTCGCCCTGGCGTAAAGAGGGCAGCAATGCCGCGATGAGTCCGGGCGGATCGTCCGGGGGGTCCAGCGCCGCGGTCGCCGCGCGCATCGCGCCTGCGGCTACCGGCACGGACACCGGCGGCTCGATCCGCCAGCCCGCCGCCTTTACCGGCATCACCGGGATCAAGCCGACCTATGGCCGCTGCAGCCGCTGGGGCGTCGTCGCCTTCGCCAGTAGCCTCGACCAGGCGGGGCCCATGGCGCGCAGCGTGGAAGATTGCGCCATCATGCTCGAAGCGATGGCGGGCTTCGATCCCAAGGATGCGACCAGCCTCCAGATGGACGTGCCGAACTGGGAAGACGCGCTCGACGCCGATCTCAAGGGCAAGCGCATCGGCATCCCGCGCGAATATCGCATGGACGGGACCGACGCGGAAATCCTCGACAGCTGGGAACAGGGCAAGGAATGGCTGCGCGATGCAGGGGCCGAGATCGTCGATATCTCCCTGCCGCATACCAAATACGCGCTGCCCGCCTATTACATCATCGCGCCCGCCGAAGCCTCCAGCAATCTCGCCCGCTATGACGGCGTGCGTTATGGCTTGCGCGATCTGCCGGACGGGGCGGGCCTGCAGGACATGTACGCCGCCACGCGCGCGGACGGGTTCGGAGACGAGGTCAAGCGCCGCATCCTCATCGGCACCTATGTGCTCAGCGCAGGCTTCTACGACGCCTATTACACGCAGGCGCAGAAGGTCCGCGCGCTTGTCGCCAAGGATTTCGAGAACGCATGGGCCGGATGCGACGCGATCCTCGCGCCCACGACGCCGACGGCGAGCTTCCCGCTGGGATCGCTCAACGACGATCCGCTGACCATGTATCTGAACGACGTGTTCGCCGTGCCCGCCAGCCTCGCAGGGCTTCCGGCTATGAGCGTGCCCGCAGGTCTCAACGCGGACGGCCTGCCGCTGGGCCTCCAGATCGTGGGCAAGCCTTTCGACGAACAGGGCGTGCTGAACGCAGGCCTCGCGATCGAACAGCGGGCCGGGTTCGCGGCGAAGCCGGAGGCCTGGTGGTGCTAGGCTGGGGCCCTGTCGAATGGATCGCGTCGATCGCGGTTCTTGTGACTTTGTGCGTGGTCCCGATCTGGGTCGCAAGCCGGGGCGAGACCGGCGAGGCGCGCTTCGATTCCGACGGTAAGGTGATGGACGATGAGTGAGTACCGCATCCAGGGCGCGACGGGCGAATGGGAGGTCGTGATCGGCCTCGAAGTCCACGCGCAGGTGACGAGCGCCGCCAAGCTGTTTTCGGGCGCCAGCACCGCCTTCGGGGCGGAGCCGAATTCGCAGGTCAGCCTCGTCGATGCCGCAATGCCGGGCATGCTCCCGGTGCCGAACCGCGAATGCATCCGCCAGGCAGTGCGCACTGGCATGGCGATCGAGGCGCAGATCAACCGCTACAGCCGGTTCGACCGCAAGAACTACTTCTACGCCGACCTGCCGCAGGGCTACCAGATCAGCCAGCTCTACCACCCCATCGTGGGTGAAGGGCAGCTGCTGATCGAAGCGGACGAGAAAGCCGGCATCGCGCAGGACAAGATCATCGGGATCGAGCGTATCCATGTCGAACAGGATGCGGGCAAGCTGATGCACGATCAGCATCCGACCATGTCCTATGTCGATCTGAACCGCAGCGGCGTCGCCCTGATGGAAATCGTCAGCCGTCCGGATATGCGCAGCCCCGCCGAAGCCGGAGCCTATGTGCGTAAGCTGCGCGCGATCCTGCGCTATGTCGGATCGTGCGACGGCAACATGGAAGAAGGCTCGATGCGCGCGGACGTCAATGTCAGCGTGCGCAAGCCGGGCGAGGAATTCGGCACGCGGACGGAGACGAAGAACGTCAACAGCGTGCGCTTCGTCATGCAGGTCATCGAATACGAGGCCAATCGTCAGGTCGATGTGCTGGAAAATGGCGGCACGGTCGATCAGGAAACGCGCCTGTTCGATCCCGGCACCGGCACCACACGGACCATGCGATCGAAGGAAGACGCGCACGATTACCGCTATTTCCCCGATCCCGATCTGTTGCCGCTGGAGTTGGAGGAAAGCTTCCTCGACGAATGCCGCGCCTCGCTGCCCGAACTGCCCGACGCCAAGCGGCGGCGCTACGAAAGCGAGCTGGGCCTCACGCCCTATAATGCGCGTGAGCTGACCGCCGAGGTCGAAACCTATGCCCGCTTCGAAACGCTGCTGGGCGCGGTGGCGGCAAAGATCGGCAAGCCCGAAGCCGAGGTCGCCACGCAGACCGCGAACTGGGCGCTGTCCGTGGCGCCGGGCGTGATGAAGTCGCTGGGCGACGAAGCCGATCCCGCCAACGCGACGGCGGAAGCGCAGGCGAGCATCCTCGCCATGCAGGACAAGGGCGAGATTTCGGGCGGGCAGGCGAAGGAGATCTACGAGATCGTCCTCAAGACCGGCCGCGATCCCGAGGAAATCGCCGATGCGGAGGGCCTGAAGCAGGTCAGCGACACCGGCGCGATCGAGGAAGCGGTCGATGCCATCATCGCCGCCAATCAGGACAAGGTCGAACAATATCGCGGCGGCAAGGACAAGCTGTTCGGCTTCTTCGTCGGCCAGACGATGAAGGCGATGCAAGGCAAGGCGAATCCGGCAGTGGTGAACCAGATCCTGAAGGACCGGCTGGGGTGATCGCGGCCCGCGCCGCATCGCTTCTGGGAGCGTTCGCGCTGGCTGCATGTGCCACGGTCCAGCCGACCGGATCGCCGGTCACTCTCACGCTGGCGGGCGCTTCGATACCCGCCGATCGGACGAATCAGGCGTTTCTCTATCGGGTGCCCTCGGCCACCGATCACGAGAGCATGGTCACCCAGGAATGGTCCATGCTGGGGCGCGAGGATCGCGCTGCGCTGACTGGTTTCTGGGAATATCGCGCCAAGGCCTGTATCCCTGCGCGACCGGCGGTTTCGGGTATGGACGATGCGATCGCCGAAATCGTGCGGCAGGCCGCCGATACGCGGGTTGTTATCGTCAATGAAAGCCACACGGTAACGCGCCATCGCGACACGGTCGCCCGCTTACTTTCGGCGCTTCGACCGCTCGGTTTTACCGTTTACGCCGCAGAGACTTTCAGCAATTCCGAGGATGAGGTCGATCCGATCGATGCGCATCCCGAACTCCGATGGGCTGCTGCGAAGGACGGCTATTATTCGCGCGAACCCGCTTTCGGCAGAACGATCGGCTTGGCGCGGTCGCTGGGTTGCCGATTGGTTGCCTATGAGGAAACCGAAAGCCAATCCGCCGGGCGGGATGCGGACATGACCGAGTCGATCCGCGCGCGCGAAACCGCGCAGGCAGCCAATTTGGCGCAAATCCTCGCTACAATGGCTCCGGAAGAAAAGCTGATCGTGCATGTCGGCTATTCGCATGCGAGCGAGGTGCCGCTTCCGAACGGAGACGGAAGCGAGAACCTTTGGATGGCGGCGCGCCTCAAGGCGCTGACGGGCATCGATCCGCTCACGGTCTCGCAGACGCTTTGCCGGAGCGATGGCGGCTTGCCGTTCCTCGCCGAGCTGCCGCAGGACGAACCCGCGGGGCTGGTCGATCTGGTCCTGTCGCAGCCGGTGGCGCGTTTCGAACGCGGCCGTCCAATGTGGCGGCGCGAGGTCGGAGACGCCGAAGTTAACCTGCCGCCAGAGCTGCGCAACCGCGCCGGGCCGCTGATCGTCGAAGCGTTCCGGGCGGGCGATCCCTTTTCCGCCGTGCCGATGGACCGTGTCTATCTGGAACCCGGCGAAGATATTCCGCTGTTGCTTCCGCCAGGGGACTACACTGTCAGGGCTATCATACCGGCGAGCGGCACCAAGTGACCTCCATCGTCCTCGTCCAGCCCGAGATCCCCGGCAACACCGGCGCGGTGGGGCGCACCTGTGTGGCGCTCGATATGGAGCTGGTGCTGATCCACCCGCTCGGCTTCGAGATTTCGGACAAGCGCGTGAAGCGCTCCGGCCTCGATTACTGGCAGCATATCCGGCTGGTCGAATTCGCTTCGTGGGAGGCGTTCATGGCCGAGCGCGCGCCGCGCGGCGACCAGATGTTCCTGTTCGAGGAATTCGCCACCCGCAGCTTCTACGAACCCGACTATCCGGCGGACGCCTATCTGGTGTTCGGGCGCGAAACCAAGGGGATACCCGAGCCGATTCTGGCCGCCCATCGCGATGCGCTCGTGAAATTGCCGATGCGATCCGACCAGGTACGCTCGCTCAATCTCGCCAACACGGTGGCGGCGGCGGCCTATCAGGCGGTGCGGGCGCATATCTGACGCTCGACCCCGGTAGAGCGCTCAAGTCGCTCGCCGATAAGCTCGCTTGAAGCGCGTCCGCGATCGGCCTAGCCCATGCCGCAGGACGCGCCCCTAAAGCGCGTCGGGGAAAGGAACCGATCCATATCATGCGTAAACACGTTACCATCGCCGCGCTGCTCGCCGGTGCTGCCACCATCGCCATGCCCGCCGCCGCGAAAGAGGGCATGTACACGCCCGATCAATTGCCCGAAATCGCCGCCGATCTGCGCGAAACGGGCCTCGAAATCTCGCCCGAGGCATTGAGCGACCTCACCGGCTTCCCGATGGGCGCGATCGTCTCTCTGGGTGGCTGTTCGGCCAGCTTCGTTTCGCCCGAAGGGCTGGTGGTGACGAACCATCACTGCGCGCGCGGATCGGTGCAGTACAATTCCACCGCTGAGAACAATTATCTCGAAAACGGCTTCCTCGCCAAGACCAAGGGCGCCGAATTGCAGGCCGCCCCGGGTTCGCGGATCTACGTGACGGTCGCGGAAAGCGACGTGACCGAGCGGATGCGCGCCGGGACCGAGAGCCTCACGCCCAATGCGCGTTACGACACGATCGAGCAGCGCATGAAGGACATCACTGCCGAATGCGAGCAGGACGCAGGCTATCGTTGCCTCGTGGCGAGCTTCTACGGCGGGGACCAATACAAGCTCATCAAGCGCCTCGAAGTGCGCGACGTGCGGCTGGTCTATGCGCCTGCCGATTCGATCGGCAAATATGGTGGCGATATCGATAACTGGATGTGGCCGCGCCACACCGGCGACTTCGCCTTCTACCGCGCCTATGTCGCGCCCGACGGAACGGCTGCGGACTATTCGCCCGACAACGTGCCGTTCAAGCCCGAGCACCATCTGAAGGTGAGCCGCGCCGGCCTCGAGGATGGCGATTTCGTGATGGCTGCGGGCTATCCCGGCTCGACCTCGCGCTACGCCACGCTGACCGAGGTTGAGAACACCTTCGGCTGGCAGTATCCGACGATGGTGACGATGCTCAACGAGTGGATCGACACGATCGAGGAAACCGCGCCCGAAGGATCGGACGCGCGGGTGAAATACGAATCGCGCCTCGCTGGCCTCAACAATTACGAGAAGAATCTGCGCGGGCAGATCGAAGGCGCGCGCCGCGTTGGCCTGATCGACCGGCGCCGCATTCGCGAAGCGTCGCTGGCGGACTGGATCGCGCAGGATCGTGCCCGCGCCCAATATGGCCGTGCGGTGCGCGAGCTTCAGGCGCTGAGCGCGGAAAGCGCGGCAGCGGCGCGGGAGGACTATCTCTACAATTACGCCACCAATTCGCAGATGCTGAGCACCGCGCAGCGCCTGTATCGTCTGGCGAAGGAGCGCCAGAAGCCCGATGCTCAGCGCGATCCGGGTTTTCAGGAACGCGACATGACGTTCTTCCGCCAGGGCCTCCAGGCGCTCGACCGGCGCTATGACCCGGCGGTCGACAAGGCGGAATGGATGCTGTTCCTCGACCAGTATCTCGACCAACCGGCGAGCGAGCGCGTGGCCGTTCTCGACCGGGCGCTGGGGCTGACCGGCACAGTCGATCGCGCCGCGCTGTCGCAGCGGCTCGATGGCTATTACGCTCAGACCGATCTCGATACGGCCGAACAACGGCTGGCCCTGATGGATGCGACGCCCGCGCAATTGGAAGCGAGCAGCGATCCTTTCATGAAGCTCGCCGTGGCGCTCTACGATTACGAGCGGGCGCAGGAGACCGAGGGCGAAGCGCGCGCGGGCCGGATGCTGGCGGTGCGCCCGACCTATATGGAAGCCATCACAGACTGGCAGCGCTCGCAGGGCGTCGTCACATATCCCGACGCCAACAGCACGCTGCGCGTGACCTATGGCAAGGTGCTGGGCGGCGTGCCGCGTGACGGAATGGCCTATCTGCCCTTCACGACGCTGGAAGGCATTCTGGAGAAGGACACGGGCGAGGAGCCCTTCAATGCGCCTGCCAAGCAGCTGGAGGAAATCCGCCAGCGCGATTACGGGCCCTACAAGCTCGACAGCATCGGCAGCGTTCCGGTGAACTTCCTATCCGACCTCGATTCGACCGGCGGGAACAGCGGTTCGGCGACGCTCAATTCGCGGGCCGAGCTGGTCGGGCTATTGTTCGACGGGACGTACGAAAGCGTCAATTCGGACTGGGATTTCGACCCCAAGACCACGCGGACCATCCATGTCGACACGCGCTACATGCTGTGGGTGATGGACAAGGTCGATGGCGCCGACGCGCTGATCGATGAGATGGACATCGTCGACTGATCCGATCCGTTCGCGACAAAGAAAGGGGCCGTCGGCGCGATCCGGTGGCCCTTTTTCATGTCGTGACGTAGGGCCGGACGAGATCGCGCACGTCCACGCGGGCCTTCAGGCGCGCGGCGAGGAGCGCAGTGCCGCTGATCTTGCGCTGGACGAACAGCGTGTCCACCGGCGGGATATGCCAGGTCGCCCGGTCGGCGGCCATTTCCATGCCCTGTTCGCGCAAGGTGGCCACGAAAGCGCGATCCCCGAAATCGAAGGGGCCGGGGCGGTTCATTTCGGTCACGATGATGTCGATCATGCGATCCACCAGCGCGCCGTGCCGCTCCGCCGCCGCTTCGCCCAGAAAGCCCGCCGCAATGGTGGCGCGGCGCACAGCCGCGCGGTCCTCAGCCAATCCTGCGGCGAGTATGGCGCGATAGCCTCCCGCCGTGTCGGGCTTCAGATCGCGCGCCGCGCCGAAATCGAGCAGGACCAGGCGTTCGTTTTCGCGGTCGTAGCGGTAATTGGCGAAATTGGGATCGGTCTGCATCGCGCCGAATTCGAACAGCTCGCGCAGCACCAGCGCCATCAGGTCGCGCATCGCCGTGTCGCGTAGCGCCTGCGGTGCGGTTTCCAACGCTTCGATCGGCTCGCCCGCCACGAATTCCATCGCCAGGATACGCGACGTCGTCAGCGCCTCGATCGGGCGCGGAACGTGATAACGGGCATCGTCCTCCAGCCAATCGGCGAAGCGGCGCATCTCGCCCGCCTCGCGCTCGTAATCGGCCTCCTCGTGCAATTGTCGTTTGGCTTCGTCCAGCAGCGGGCCGAGATCGAGTTCGCGTGGCAGCAGGCCGGAAACGCGCAGCAGCGTCGCGACATTGTCGACATCGGCATCGATGCTTTCGGCAACACCGGGATATTGCACCTTGATCGCCAGCTCGGTCCCGTCGGGCAGCCGTGCGCGGTGGACCTGGCCGATCGATGCGGCAGCGATGGGGTTCGCGTCGAAGGCGGAGAGGCGCGATTTCCAGTCTGCGCCCCATTCGCGCGCCAGCACATCGCCGAGTTGCTTGGGCGGCATGCGGTAACCTTGCTCGCGCAATTGCGCCATGATCGCGGCCAGTTCGGCAGGCAGGAAATCGCCCGCATCCATCGAAATCATCTGGCCGAGCTTCATCGCCGCCCCGCGCAGATGTGACAGCCGGTCCGCAAGCCGGCCGACATTGCCGGGCGTCAGCAGCAAGTCGCGCATTTTCGGGCGTTCGCCCCGCGCCAGTCGGCGTGCGCCTTCACCGATAACGCCGCCCGCCACACCGCCCGCCAGCCGCCCGAAGGTGCCGAGGCGCGCCACCCGGCTGCTGGGTACGGCGCGGTGGCGGGATGAATCGAAAGTGTCGGGAAAATCGTCGTCCATTGCTACTTTCTCAAGCCGCGAGAGGGCTTGCCGGTTCCGCATCGATCGACGGCGCGCAAACGAAAAGGGCCGCCGGATCGCTCCGGCGGCCCCTTATGTGTCGTTTCGACGGCGATCAGCCCTGGCGTTCGCCAGTCAGCGCCATGTCGCCGAATGCGCCCGCATTGACCTTGCCGGTCATCTGGTCGCCGTTGACGGTGGCTTCGCAATCGAGCGTCATCGGCATGGGGACGGTCATGTCCATCTTCCACTTGAGCGTATCGCCCGCAATGGTGCCGTCCTTGACGTCCATCGAGCCCATGCCGCCGGCCATCGAGCCGGTGAAGGTGTTGCCATCGTCACCGGGGACGACGGTGAAGGTGCCCTTCTGGTCGCCCATCGGGCTCTTGACGACGGTATCGTAGGTTCCGGCTACGGACATGTATGCTCTCCTGAAGAAAAAGGTTGAGGCAGTTCGAATTACGGCCCGTTCAATCGCGCTTGCTGACACGGATGTCAATAAGCGCGATTGCCCAAACCTTACTGGCCCATCTCGCGCACTTCGATGTCGAGACCGAGGCTGTCGAGCTGCGGGCGCACCACGCTCGCATCGCCGACCACGACCCAGACGAAGCGGTCCGGATCGATCGCGGCGCGGACTGCGGCATCGAGGCTTTCACCCGTCTGCGCGCGGTAACGGGCCGCCAGCGTCTCGTAGTAATTGTCGGGACGGCCATAGAGCGCGTTCTGCTGCATCGCGCCGAGGACCGCGCCCGAGGTTTCGAACTGGCCCGGCAATTCGCCGATCTGCGCCGTGACGATCCGCTCCAGCTCGGCATCGGTGACACCGTCGCTGTCGAGGAATTCGCCCGTTTCGCGGATCAGCTCGGCCAGCGCGTCACCCGTCCGGTCCGCCTGGACCGGGGCGGAGATGAGATAGCCGACCGCGTTCTCGTTCGTCTGCGGCGCGCCGCGCACGCCATAGCTCCAGCCCTTGTCCTCACGCAGGTTCATGTTGAGGCGCGCGAGGAAATTGCCTCCGAGCGCGTTGTTGGCGTTGAGGAAGTCGACATAGGTCGGCTCACGCGGATCGACCGGCGTGCGCTGTCCGCCCAGAATGAAACTCTGGGGCGAGTTCGGGCGGTTGATCAGCACGATGCGCGGCTCGGTCGGCATGGCGGCCATGCTGCCGAAGCTCTTGGTGCCTTTCGCCACGTTCGGCGCCTGCCAATCGCCGAAGACGGCGTTCAGCGCGGAGACGATCTCGTTCAACGGACGGTCGGAAACGACGAAGACCTGGCCGTTATCGGGCCGGATCCAGCGATCCTTGAAGCCGGTGATGTCCGCGCGGGTGATCGACTGGACCGATTCCGTGGTGCCGCTGCCCGGCCCGCCATAGGGGTTGTCCGCCCCGTAGACGAGCGGTGCCAGCGCGCGCACCGCGATGCTCTGCGGCGTGCGGAGTTCCTGCTGGATGCCCGTGAGCTGCTGATTGCGGACTCGCTCGATCTCCGCCTCGGCGAAGGCCGGATTGCGGATGATGTCGCTCATCAGTTCGAGCGAGGGCACCAGGTTCGCGGAGAGCGAGGACAGGGTGAAGCTCGACCGATCGGCGCCGCCTCCCGTCGAAATGCTGGCCCCAAGCCGCTCGCGCGCTTCGGCGATCTGCTGCGAGGTCATGGTGGTGGTGCCTTCGTCGAACAGGCCCAGCGCCAGCGATTCCAGCCCGCGCTTGTCGCGCGGATCGGCGGCGCTGCCCGCATCGAAGGACATGGTAACGTAAGTCGCCGGCACCGCGTCGCGCTGCGCGTAATTGAGGCGCATCCCATTGGCGAGCGTCACGTGCTGGACATCGGGGAAGTCCAGTTCCGCCGTGCCGGAGATCGGCGGCTTGGGCCGGACCTTGGTGACGGTGATCTGCTCTTCGGCAGCCGCTTCTTCGGCAGCGGTCGGCTCGGCGGCGACGGAGGCGGCTTCGGCGTATTTGCCTTCGCGCTCGCCCGGTTCGAGGACCAGCGTCATCCCCGGGCGGGTCATCCAGCGCTGCATCGCGGCCTGAACTTCACCCGGCGTCAGCGTGGCGAGGATTTCCAGCTGGTTGGCGAAATAATCGGGATCGTCGGCCAGCACTTCGCCGGAGGCCAAAGTGACGGCCTTGCCGCCGAAACCGCCGACCTGTTCGAGGCCACGGATCGTGCTGGAGACGGTGCTGGTAGCGGCACGGCGCACTTCGTCTTCGGTCGGGCCGGTGCGGATGAAATCGGCGACCAATTCGTTGAGGCGCTTTTCCACGACCGCCGGATCGACGCCAGGGCGCGCAGTGGCACCGACATTGAGAATCCCGACGCGCTGGAAGCTGAAATTGCCGGCCGAGACACCGACGGCCAGCTTCTCGTCACGCACCAGCGCGTTGTCGAGACGGCTGGAGGCAAGGCCGCCGAGGATCTGCATCCCCACGGTGAGCGCGGTCAGCTCGCGATCGAGCATGCCCGGCGCGGTCCAGTACTTGGCGATGTTGGTGGCCGCCACCTGATCCTTCATCACGGTGCGTACATCGGCGGGAAGCTCGGTGATTTCGGCCATGGCGGGCTCGTTGACCGGGCCGCGCGCGATCGGGCCGAAATACTTCTCGACCATCGGGCGCGCCTGTTCGGGCGAGATGTCGCCGGCAAGGACCAGCGTGGCATTGTTCGGGCCGTAATTGTCGCGGAACCAGTTCTGCACCGTGTCCATCGTCGCCGCATCGAGATCGGCCATCGAACCGATCGGCGTGTGATCGTAGGGGTGGGGCGCGGGGAACAGCGTGTTGACGATCTCGTAGAAGACGAGCCCGCCCGGCTGGTTGTCGCCCTGGCGCTTCTCGTTCTGGACGACGCCGCGCTGGTTATCGAGCTTCGCTTGCGTCACCGCGCCGAGCAGATAGCCCATGCGGTCGCTTTCGAGCCACAGCGCGCGTTCCAGCGCGGCGGTGGGGACGGTCTGGAAATAATTGGTGCGGTCGAAATTGGTGGTGCCGTTGTAATCGGTGGCACCCATTTCCTGCAGATACTGGAAATAGTCTTCCGGCGCGTTTTCCGATCCATTGAACATCAGGTGTTCGAACAGGTGGGCAAAGCCGCTTTCGCCCTTGGGCTCGTCCTTCGAGCCGACATTGTACCACACCGCGACCGCCACGATCGGTGCCTTGCGATCGGTGTGGACGATCACGTCCAGTCCGTTTTCAAGCGTGAACTTCTCGTACGGAATTTCGACTTCGTCGATCAGCGAGGCGAGCTCGGCAGGCTCCGCCGTCGTCATGTCGCCCGCATCGGCCATCGGCGCGGCGGCAGTGGACGTGCGCGCCATGTCCGTATCGGTTGCAGTGGTGGTGCAGGCGGCAAGCACGAGCGATGCGGCGCTCGCGGCAAGAATGGATTTTATGCGCATGGTCAGTCCCCCAAGATTTTCGTTAAGCCAGACAACAGCTTAAAGTGAAGTCGTATCGCGTCAGCGGGCATTCGTCACTCGCTTTCGAGACGCGGCATTCGCGAGGACATCCTCGCGCCAGAAATGCACCGGCTTCAAGCGGTGCTGGACGAACAGCGTAGCCTGATCGGTGAAATGCGGGTTTTGCGGCCGTGTGGTCGCCGCGCCGAAGGGCTGAATCGATTCCGAACGGACTCGCTGCCCGTCCTGCCATTCGACGAACTGGATGAAGCTGTCCCCGTGACGCACGGCGAGCCGCCCGTCATCCGCGACATCCCAGGTGGTGGATGCCCGCAGTGTGTCCGATCCTCCGTCCAGCGGCAGATCGACGGCATAGGGCCCCGGCCCCTGGCGCAGCCGAAGCAGATCGCCCATCGGCGGATCGATCCGCCCGAAATGAGTCTGGAGATGTTCGACCGCGTCGGCCAGTTCCTCGCGCGCATCGGGCCAGGGATTGTTCTGGTATTCCGACGACATGAAATCGCGCACCAGCAGCAGGGCGAGCGCATCCGCGCTCCCGACATTGTCGGCGGTGAAATCCCATGTCAGCAACAGGTCGCGTGCCTTGGCCAGCTCGGGCGCATCCGAAAGGTCGAGCGCTTCCATCTCCGCGAACATGCGCGCGAGATAGCCGCTCCGCTCGTAGCCCGTGTCGTATTTGATCTCCTCAAGCTGCGATCGGTCGATCAGGCTGGATTCGCTCATCAGTTTCCAGGCCCTGCGCGACCGATTGGTCTGCTTGGTCTCGACGCCCAGTTCAGGTGCGAAATCGTCAGGCGACAGGTCGCTGCCCGGCCCGGCGGCGGTGTAGGGCGCATTGTTCGCGTTGTAGAGCCAGCCGCTCGCCGGATTGAAATAGCGCGGCAGGCGGTCGTAGGCGACCGGTCCTGTCCAGATCAGCGTGGGATCGTCACCCGGAAGGATGCCGCGCCAGTCCACGCCCGGCTTCCGGTCGGGCAGAGCGGCGTTGTAGATATAGGCGATATTGCCCTCGCGATCGCCGTAGATGAAATTGGTGCTGGGGATGTCCATGCGCGCCAGCACGCTCTCCCATTCCTCGAAATCCTCTGCCTTGTTCAGCCGGTAATACGCATCGAGTTGGCCGAGATTGTCGATCCCGCCATAGCGGAAGGCGAAGACGCCCCTGTCGTTCTTGATGACCGGCCCGTGGACGCTGCGATAGACCGTGCGGCGGATCGGCAGAACCAGTGGTCCCATCTTGACCGGGAGAGTGACGGTCTTCTCCTCGAGTTCGAGCCAGCGGTCGCCGAGGCGGTAGCGCGTGCCGCTATCGTCCATCACGAGCTCGTAGACATCGACCATGTCGGGCCGGTTGACCGTGTTGGTCCAGCCGAGATTCTCGTTATGGCCGAGGAAGGGAAACGGGCTGCCGGGGAAATTCGCGCCCGCATAATGCCAGCCTTCGCCGCTTTCGACGACCAGCTCGTACCAGGCGACGCCGCCCCGCCAGGGCTGGTGTGCATTGGAGACGAGCAGAGTGGGCCCACCCGATTTCTCCGGCGCGATGGCGAAGGCGTTGGAGCCTGCCAGCGCGCCGTCCCTACCGAGGGGGAGGGGCGCGCGAGCGGGTTCGGGCCGGGCGGCGGCGCTATGGTCCGCCGTATCCTCGATCACACGGGCAGGCGGGATGCCGTCGTCCGCGGCAGTGGGATCGGGCATGATCGGCGGGCCGAATTCCGGCCGCAAATCCTCGCCCGCCACCAGCGGCCCGATGACATTGTTGAGCCCGAAGAAGAATGGCTGGCGTAGCGCGAAGCCCGCCGCCACGTCCGTTCCGTCGACGGGGAAGAGATTGGCGATCTTGAGCTCGTCGGGATGGGCGGCCGCGAACTGGTTGAGGCCGCTGGCATAGGCTTCGAACAGGGCACGGGTATCGGCGGGAAGGTCTGGATAGCGCCGCTCCGCCGTGCCGCGCGCGTCGAGGAGGTGATAGACGTAATCGACCTGCGCCCCGTCCTGTCCCGCGATCGCGCCATAGCGTCCCCGGCTCATCGCCATCACATCCTGCAGCGTGAAGAAATCGTCCTCTGCATGGGCGATGGCGACGCCATAGGCGACGTCCGCATCAGTTTCGCCGTAGATGTGCGGCACGCCGAATTCGTCGCGGATGATTTCCGCGCTGTAGATCCGGCCGGACGAGCTGCCGCTGGTATCCTGCCGGGCGAAGAAAGGCTCCCACGTGGCCAGAGCGACGAAAGCCGCCATCAGCAAGACCAGCAGGACAAAGCCGACGCGCGGCAACCATCTTTTCATCGCAAATCTCTCCTGCGCCCTGCCTAGACGGGCGGAGCGCAGGAACAAGCCCGGTGCCGGAAAATTTTGGCCCGAGGGACTGTCCAGCCGGAATGCGGGTCCTATATTCGACTAACACACCCTTGTGGCTTGAGAATATCTAGACCACACTTGTGTTGCGGAATGGCAACACCATATCGTTCGAGACACAGCATCAAAGGTAGCCGCCCATGAATCTCGAAAAGTTCACCGACCGCGCCAAGGGCTTCCTCCAGGCCGCGCAGACCGTTGCGATTCGCATGAACCACCAGCGCATCAGCCCCGCGCATCTCCTAAAGGCGATGATCGAGGATAGCGAGGGCATGGCGTCCGGCCTGATCGCACGTGCGGGAGGCCAGCCGCGCATGGTGGAAGACGAGTTGGACGCGACGCTGGCAAAGACTCCGGCGGTTACGGGCGGCGGCGCGCAGGCGACGCCGGGGCTGGATAACGATGCGGTGCGCGTGCTCGACCAGGCCGAACAGATCGCGCAGAAATCGGGCGATTCCTATGTGACGGTGGAGCGGCTGCTGGTCGCGCTGGCGCTCGCCACCACGACCTCGGCGGGGCAGGCGCTGAAGGCCGGGCAGGTCGATCCGGCCAAGCTGGAGGCTGCGATCACCGAATTGCGCGGTGGGCGCCGGGCGGACAGCGCCAACGCCGAACAGGCCTATGACGCGATGGAGAAATACGCCCGCGATCTGACGCAGGCGGCGCGCGACGGCAAGCTCGACCCTGTGATTGGCCGTGACGAGGAAATCCGTCGCACCGTCCAGATCCTTGCGCGGCGCACCAAGAACAATCCCGCTCTTATCGGCGAGCCCGGCACGGGTAAGACCGCGATCGCGGAAGGTCTGGCCCTGCGGATCGCCAATGGCGACGTGCCGGATAGCTTGAAGAACCGTACGCTGATGTCGCTCGATCTGGGCGCGCTGATCGCAGGCGCGAAATATCGCGGCGAGTTCGAAGAGCGGCTGAAGGCGGTGCTCGACGAGGTGAAGGGCGCGGACGGGCAGATCATTCTCTTCATCGACGAAATGCACACGCTGATCGGGGCGGGCGCATCCGAAGGCTCGATGGATGCGGGCAATCTGTTGAAGCCGGCGCTCAGCCGCGGCGAGTTGCATTGCATCGGCGCCACCACGCTCGACGAATATCAGAAATATGTCGAGAAGGATCCCGCGCTCCAGCGGCGGTTCCAGCCCGTCTATATCGAGGAGCCGAGTGTCGAGGATACGATTTCGATCCTGCGCGGCATCAAGGAGAAATACGAGCTTCATCACGGCGTGCGCATCACCGATGGTGCGATCGTGGCGGCGGCGCAGCTTTCGAACCGCTACATCCAGAACCGCTTCCTGCCCGATAAGGCGATCGACCTGATGGACGAGGCGGCGTCGCGCATCCGTATGGAAGTGGAATCGAAGCCCGAAGAGATCGAAGGTCTCGACCGGCGGATCATCCAGCTGAAGATCGAGGAGCAGGCGCTCCAGAAAGAGAGCGACACAGCGTCCCGCGATCGGCTGGACGCGCTACGAAAAGAGTTGTCCGAGCTCGAACAGCAGTCGAGCGAATTGACGACGCGCTGGCAGAACGAGCGCGACAAGATCCATGCAGAAGCGCGGATCAAGGAAGAGCTGGATGCGGCGCGGCTGGAGCTGGAACAGGCGCAGCGCGCGGGCGATCTCGCGAAGGCGGGCGAGCTGTCTTACGGGCGTATTCCCGAGCTTGAAAAGAAGCTCGACGAAGCATCCGGCCAGGCCGAGAACGCGCTTCTCAGGGAAGAAGTGACCGAGGACGACATCGCGGGCGTCGTCAGCCGCTGGACGGGTATTCCGATGGACCGGATGCTCGAAGGCGAGCGCGAGAAGTTGCTCCAGATGGAAGAGATTCTCGGCAAGCGGGTGATCGGCCAATCGCAGGCGATCGATGCGGTGTCGAAAGCGGTGCGCCGTGCGCGCGCGGGCTTGCAGGATCCCAATCGGCCGCTCGGCTCGTTCCTGTTTCTCGGCCCCACCGGCGTCGGCAAGACCGAGCTGACCAAGGCGCTCGCCCGATTCCTGTTCGACGACGACCAGGCGATGGTGCGCATCGACATGAGCGAGTTCATGGAAAAGCACGCCGTTGCCCGCCTGATCGGCGCGCCTCCGGGCTATGTCGGCTACGAAGAAGGTGGCGTGCTGACCGAAGCGGTCCGTCGGCGTCCCTATCAGGTGGTGCTTTTCGACGAGGTCGAAAAGGCGCATTCCGACGTCTTCAACGTGCTGTTGCAGGTGCTAGACGACGGACGCCTCACGGACGGGCAGGGCCGGGTGGTCGATTTCTCGAACACGCTGATCATCCTGACATCGAACCTCGGGAGCCAGTTCCTCGCCCAGATGACCGACGACCAGCAGGTCGAGGATGTCGAACCGCAGGTCATGAACGTGGTGCGCGGCCATTTCCGCCCCGAATTCCTCAACCGGCTGGACGAGATCATCCTGTTCCACCGTCTCGGTCAGGATCACATGGCCCCGATCGTCGAAATCCAGGTCGCGCGAGTCCAGAAGCTCCTGAAGGATCGCAAGATCGCGCTCGACCTGACCGAAGCGGCGAAGCGCTGGCTGGGGAGGGTCGGTTACGACCCGGTCTATGGTGCGCGACCGTTGAAACGTGCGGTGCAGCGCTATGTGCAGGACCCGCTCGCCGACAAGATGCTGCGCGGTGAAGTGCCCGATGGCAGCTCGGTAAGGATCGACGAAGGCGACGGGGCGCTGGAGATGGCGGTGGAGTAAAACGCCTGACGTTCCGACCATCACGCCCTCGACTGCGTAAGCAATAACGAAAAAGGGCCCCGGTCTCCCGGGGCCCTTTTGGTTTTGAGCGGATCTCTCCGGCTGACTTAGAAGTCGGCGGTGATCCCGGCATAGAAGTACCGACCGGTATTGCTGAAGATACCCGATCCAGCGCCTGCGCCCGTCAGGCCGAAGGGCGGGAGTTCGTCGGTCAGGTTGTCGACACCGGCGTAGAAGGTGAACTCTTCATTCACGTCGTAACCGAAGCGAATGTCGTGGAACGCCTTGACCGGATACTTGCGCTCAGCCGTGAAGTCCGGATTGGCCGGGGGTGCAGTCACCAATTCGCCGACCGTACAGCTGGTGGTGGTGCGCGGTATTACGCCGCCACCGGCACCGTCCGAAATACATTCCGTGGTGTACGGGATGTAGTTTTCGGCAGCTCCGATGTACTGCGAGTCGATCCAGCGCCAGCTATAGCTGAACGAGATCGGTCCGGTCTGATACGACGCGTTGAAGTTGAACTGCCACTCCGGATCGCCGAGTTCGCCTTTGACGATATTCGGCAGATCGGGATTGTCGACGTCGAGGAAGTTCGTCCGGTCGATGACGTGGGTGGCCAAGACGCGGAAGCTGATCCGATCGTCGTTGTCGAACGTCTTCGTGTACCGAACGTCGAAGTCGATGCCTTCGGCGGTCAGGTTCGCGTAGTTGATCGGCGCGATGTTGATCGCATTGGTGTTCGCAAGCGAGCCATCGGGCAGACGCGGAGCGATAAGCGGGCAGAACCGGTTGTCCAGCGACGGCGCATCGAAACAGTTGGTCAGGATCTGCTGACCGCTGATGTTCGCGATGACGCTTTCCACCTCGATATTGTAGTAATCGACCGAGGCGGTGAACCCGGGAAGGAAGTCCGGCTGGAAGATCGCACCGATGGTGTAGCTGTCCGACTTTTCCGCTTCGAGCAGATCGTTACCGCCCTGGAGCACGGAACGGTTGCCCGTCACCGGATCCTGGAACCCGACCGGAACACCGGCGGCGCGGCAGTTAGCTTCGCGGGTGGCGGTGCCGTTCTGGATGTTGTCGGCGTCGCAGGGATCGTTCAGGAATAGAAAGTTTTCCGTCGGCGGCGAGAACAAATTGCTCAGAGTCGGCGAACGAACCGCTCGCGAATAGTTCGCGCGCAGACGCAGCGAGTCGACCGGCTCCCAGACGAGGTTGCCGTTATAGGCCCAGACACCACCGGTGTTGCCGGCACCCGAATTGTAGTCCGAGTAACGAGCGGCTGCGGAAACGGTCAGTTCGTTGAAGAACGGAACGTTGGCAAGCAGCGGCAGGCTGAGTTCGCCGAACACTTCGAACACTTCGAGTGCCGGAGGATCGAACACCTGGAACGCGTTGAAGAACGTCGCCCCGCTCGCCGACAGTTCGTCGGGCTCGGAGAAGGCTTCTTCACGGCGCCATTCGGTGCCGAGAACCGCGCCGATTGGCCCGCCGGGAAGTTCGAAGAACGAAGAGCTGTCCGAGCTGATATAGGCGAGCGCGTTGTACTGTTCCGCACGCTCACTCAGCCCAGCGTCGACAAGAATGTAATCGAGCGCGGCCTGGCTCGGAGCACCGGCACCGAGGACATTGAGCGGCGAACAGGCCGGATCGTCATTGCTGGGATCGGCGTCCGCATTGATACGGCAGACAATCTGGCCCGACGGGGCACGCACGGCGTCGAGAGCATTACGGGTGTTCTGGTAGATGATCTGGTTCTGAGCGAGGAGCTCGCTTTCGAACCGACCGTAATTGAACGAAACATCGTACCGCGTGTTGGCCGCGATATCGCCTTCGACACCGGCAACCACACGATAGGTTTCGCGCACGACGCTGTCATTGCGGGTGCCGAAATCGCTGTTGTTGCGATTGATGAAGAAGCCTTGCGATGCCGCTGTCAAACCACCTGCACCGAATGCCCGGAGCAGTTCACCCTGAACGTTGTTCCGGATCACCGCCGCATCGGCCGGGTTCAGATACGGATTGTCGAAGCGGATGAAGAAGGGCGGGGAGGTCAGGCCGTTCGTACAGCTGGGATCGAGGCCCGACAGGCCGTTCAGGCCGCCACAGAAGCTGTTGAAGAAGGTCGGCGTACCCTGGCCGAGGGCTTCGATGCGAGCATATTTCGCTTCGAGGTAGGGGCGGAACGCATCGCTGACATCGAAATGGGTGAGCAGATTGATGTTGTAGCGTTCGATGTCGGGAATAAGCGAACCGTCCGAGAGAGTGGAACCGGTCCCGCCTTGCGTGAAGCTACCGAAAATCGGGCCATTGGTCTCGTAGAAGAGACGGCCGTCTTGACCGAAGCGATACCGTCCGAAGGAATTGCCGGTCGGGCAGCTGGTGGGCTGACGAGCTTCGAAGCCGCGACGACAGAACGAAGCGACCGTACCGCCTTCGGAGATGAAGTCATACACCAGACGATCAGCGAGGATCGTGTCGGGGTTGCCGTCCGAATTGGTCAGTTCGGTGTCGCTATCGACCGTGATGAAGGACCGGAAACCCCGTCCGAAGCCCGAAATTTCGGGACGCTGCGAATTCAGGACGCTTTCGATCTTGCTGTATTCGCCGACGAGGGCGATGTTGCCGCGACCGTCCGCGAAATTGCGACCGAAGGCGAGGCTGGTGGAATACCGGCCATTGTCGCCACGCTCGGAAATGCCGGCCTGAGCGTTCAGTTCAAGGCCTTCGAAGTCGCGCTTGAGAATGAAGTTCACCACCCCGGCGATGGCGTCCGAACCGTACACGGCCGAAGAGCCACCCGTGATGATGTCGGTCCGCTCGAGCAGTTCGAAGGGAATGGTGTTGACGTCGACCTGGAAGTCGCCCGCGCTCGACGTGACGTGGCGACGACCGTTGACGAGGACCAGCGTGCGGCTCGTTCCAAGGCCGCGAAGATCGAGGAAGTTCACACCGGTCGTGCCGATGAAGCGCTGCGAGTTCGACGAAGAGAACGTTGAACGCAGCGAGGGAAGGTCGTTCAGCGCGTCGCCGAGCGAGATGGCGCCATCGTCGAGGATTTCCGACGCCTCGACCGAGGTGACGGGAACCGGCGAGTCGAGGTTCGGCCGCGCGATACGCGTACCGGACACGATGATCAGACCGCTGCTCGTCGCGCCCGCACCGGCATCGGCTGACGGATCGCATTCGCCATCATTGTCCACATCGGCGCAATCCGGAGTGACGGTACCGTCGTCTTCGGCATTCTGGGCGAATGCAGGTGTGGAAAGGGCTAGTGCGGCAAAACTTGCGCCCGCGCAAAGAAGGGCGCGGCCTCGCGCGGTGGCGAAGGTGGTTTTCATCTGGATTATCCCCTACAAGAAGGTCGGTCTGCTCCGACCCGCCTGAGGACACAAGCATAGAGGCGAGAGGCAAGGCAAGCGCGGCGGTGATGAATGCTGCATGACCGGCATGATTGCACGGTATCAGTAACACAATTGCAACACCCTTGCGTGGCGCTTGCTGAAATACCGGATCGCTGCACAGGCTGATCCGTTGCCCAGCCCTCTATCGGACGGGGGGCGCGTTCATTCCACGCGCTTCCCCTTCACGCCGATCTGGCCAGCGATTCGAATGAAGAAGGATCCAAGCGAGGCCTTCTTAAGCACGATCTCGTCTCCCGGCCTGGGCATGCGAAGGCGCGAAGGAGCGCTGTCGATTTGCCAGACGCTTCCTTCCTCGATCTTGATCCGGTAGCCGTTGCGACCATAGCGGCTGACCCCGGTTATCGTCGATTCCAGCATGTCGATTTCATCGTCATTCCCGCTGCCGAAGATGTCGAGTTTGGGCAGGGTGAAGCCGAACAGGCCGCGCCGAGTCTGCTGGATCTCCTCGCGATCGACGAGACGCACCTCGCCGCTGTCACGCGCCTCGACGAGCGTAGCCGAAGCACGGTCGAAGCATGCGAGGCGCTCCGCCGGCACCGCTATCGAGCGACAGGCTTGCAGTTCTGCGAGCAAATCCTTCTCTCCAGTGCCATCTTGAGCTGAGGTCGGCGAGGCGAAAGCGAGGCTGGCGAATAGAAGCATCGCCGCGGCAGAACGTGTGCTGGCTCGCGAACGGATAAGAGGGGGTTCGGTGCTTTCGGCTGCGACGTTCATGGCGCGGGTCATTCGTAAATCTCCATCAGAGCTGTAACGCCTTAAATGCTTTTCCAAAATTCGACTATGCCTATCCCCGGCGACCTCGGAGAGGGGGTGCAGGCGGTGTCTCTCGAATGTCACACTCGAAAGCTTCCGCATCTGCGAAGGTGTGGGATGCATTGCCCGATACGAGCCCCTTATCATAGAGGGCCCCTATTCGGACACATGTCTGAATCCGTTTTCATGCGATCGGGACGCCCTCCGGCCTCCCGCATATGAGGGGATTGCAATGTCTTATCGCTTCACCAAGGCCTCTTTGCTGACCGGCACCATCATGGCGGGTGCCATGATGGCCGCTCCGCTGGCGGCTCAGACTACCGCCACCAACAACACCGATGACCTGACCGATCAGGAGCCCGCACTGCAGGCCGCTCCCGATGAAGCCGAAGGTCTGATCGTCGTCACCGGTTCGCGCATCGCACGCCGCAACGTCGAAACCGCAGCTCCGATCGCCGTCGTCAACGACGAGGAATTCAAGCTCTCGGGTACGGTCAACGTCGAGAACGTGATCAACACTCTGCCGCAGGTGGTTCCGGGCACGACGTCCTTCTCGAACAACCCCGGCAACGGTGCTGCTACGCTGAACCTGCGTGGTCTCGGATCGAACCGCACCCTGGTGCTGGTGAACGGCCGCCGTTACCTGTCTTACGACACCAACCAGATCGTCGACCTCAACACCATTCCGAGCTTCCTGCTCGATTCGGTTGACGTCGTGACCGGCGGTGCCTCGGCCGTTTATGGTTCCGACGCGCTTGCCGGTGTCGTCAACTTCCGCCTTCGCAAGGTCGATGGCGTGGAGCTTGGTGGCCAGTACAACCTCACTGAGCGTGGAGACGGCGCCCGTTACGAAGTGCATGGTGCCATCGGAACGAGCCTCGCTGACGGTCGCGGCAACGCGACGGTTTTTGCCGAGTACTACAACCGCAAGCCGATCTTCCAGGGCGATCGCGGTTTCTCCTCCGTCGCCCTCAACGGTGACAACAATGCGGGAACGCTGGTTGCCGGCGGTTCGTCGCTTCCGCCCGAAACCCGCCTGACCTATCAGGGTAACGCTCCGTCTGCCGCTCGTCTCGCGGCCGGCTTCGGCGCGAACAATCTCGGCATCTTCGGGACTCCGGGCCAGCTGCGTCCGTATGTGACGCCGCAGGATCTCTACAACTATGCGCCGGTGAACTACCTGCAGCTTCCGCAGGAACGGTACCTGATCGGTGGTTATGCTGATTTCGATGTCGGTGGTGGCAACACCTTCTACACCGAAGTCACCTTCGTGAATAACCGTGTTGCAGCCGAGCTGGCTGCGACGCCGATCCTAGTGAATGTCGGTCTTCCGCTCGACCGCATCGGTCAGTTCCTGACCGCGTCGCAGCTGGCCGCGTTCCGTGCTCTCGACGCTGCCGAAACCGGCACGCAGGCTGGTGACGGTGTGGTCAACGTTCAGGTTCGTCGTCGCCTCGAAGAGGTCGGCGGTCGTAATAATCTCGACGAGCGCAACGCCTTCCGCGTCCTCGGCGGGGTAACCGGTCCGATCACGGATTACCTGAACTACGACGTGTACTATCAGTTCGCTCGTACCCGCAACTTCCAGACCCAGCAGGGCAACGCTTCGACGTCGCGCTTCATCGACGGTCTGACGGGTAACCTCGGCACGTCGATCCCGATCAACATTTTCGGTGCCAACCAGCTGACCGACGCGCAGGTCAACGCCTTCGCCGTCCAGGCGCAGAACGGTGAAACGTCCACGCTTCAGGTTACCTCTGCGGTTATCTCGGGTACGTTCGGCGACTTCGCCATCGGCGCCAACTCGGCTCCGGTCGGCTTCGCTCTGGGTACCGAATACCGCAAGGTTTCGGCCGACTTCACGCCGGACCAGTTCCTGGCTTCGGGCGACGTTCAGGGCTTCAACGCCGGTCAGCCGACCTCGGGTAGCTACGATGTGAAGGAAGTGTTCGCCGAGCTGAACATTCCGATCGAATTCGGTTCGGCTCGTCTCGAGCTCACCGGCGCAGGTCGCTATTCCGACTACTCGCTGGAAGCCGTTGGTGACGTGTTCACCTACGCGGGCGGCGTCGAATTCCAACCGATCCCCGACGTGATCCTGCGTGGTCAGTATCAGCGCGCGATCCGCGCACCCAACATCGCCGAGCTCTTCCAGGGCGCAGCGGTGAACTTCCCGGGTGCTATCGATCCGTGTGCCGACCGTGCGAATGCGGGTAACGCCACGATCCGTCAGCTGTGCGTCAACAGCGGCGTTCCGGCGGGCAATCTGTTCCAGGGCGTGCCTTCGCTGGTGCAGCCCGACTCGCAGATCCAGACGAACTTCGGCGGTAACCCGAACCTGTCCGAAGAAACCTCGACCAGCTACACCTTCGGTGTCGTCCTGCAGCCGAGCTTCGTTCCGGGCCTGACGATCACGGCCGACTACTTCGACATCGAGATCGAAGATGCGATCACCACGATCTCGCTTCAGACCGCGTTCGACATCTGCTTCGATCAGGTTCAGAATCTGGCCTCGCCGCAGTGCTCGGGCTTCGTCGGTATCCGCGATGCCAATGGTGCCTTCACTCGTACCAACCCGCCGCTCCAGGGTGGTGCGAACATCGCGTCGCTCGGCGTTTCGGGTATCGATCTCGAGATCAACTACGGGCTCGACATTCCGTTCTCGGTCTTCACCGACACGGGTGAGCAGCGCCTCGATCTGTCCTTCCTCGGAACCTGGAATGAGAGCTCGTTCTTCCGTCCCGATGCCAGCAACCCGACCAACGAGTTCGAGTGCGCGGGCTTCTTCGGCGGAAACTGCGGTGAGCCGACGCCTGAGTTCAAGTGGACCAGCCGCGCTTCGTTCATCGACGGTCCGATCACGACCTCGCTGCGCTGGCGTCACCTCGACGGCGTGGAACAGGAAGGCAATCCGGCCGAATCGATCGACAGCTACGATCTGCTCGACCTCGCCTTCTCGTTCGCGGCAAGCGAGCGGTTCGTTCTCAACTTCGGTGTGAACAACCTTTTCGACACGCTGCCGACCACGCCGATCCTCGACGCTGGGCTCAACGTGACGAACGACGTCAACTCGCTGCTCCTCGGTTTCGAACAGGAACAGGCGAACACCTATCCGAGCACCTTCGACGTGCTGGGTCGGGACTTCTTCATCTCGGCTTCCTACCGGTTCTAAGCCGCGGGCTGAGAAAGCAGAAAAAGAGGGGCGGCGGACTTCGGTCCGCCGCCCTTTTTTATGTCCTGAAAGTCAGTACAAACCGCTAAGTGAGGTTCGCCCGATCTCTTAGGTTAGGTCACCCTTTGGTCAGCACCACAAAACCGGCGAAGGCGGTGCCCGTCTCGTCCTCGATCGTCTTGGATTCGACGAGTTCGATGCCGGTCGATGCGAAGCCATCCTCGATCGTCTGGCGATCGTCGGCCACGGCGCTGGCGCGGATCAGGGCCTTTATGCGGCCGATCTCGTTTCCTGCCTGCGCCTCGATCGCGTTCAGCGTGTCGAGTACGAATTGCCGCCCCGCACGCGCGCCCATCAGCAGAGTGCGTCGAACGGCCTCGGGGATTTCCCATGCGGGTGAACTCTCACCAAACTGCTCCAGCCCTTCCTGGGCCGTTTCGGTCGCATAGGGCAGGGCAGGCGAAAGGTCGGACCCAGTGCCGATCGACTGACGCGTCTTCGCCACAATCGCCTTTTCCTCTAACGCCCATTCGAGCTGGGCCCGCCGAGTGCGGTTATGCGCGACGATCGGCCCGTCCCCACGGTGCATCATCAGCCCGATCCCTCCGCCCGGCTTGAGCACTCGCGCGATCTCGGTCGCGACGCGGGCGGTGTCGCCATATTCGAACCCGAACTGGCTGGTCACCGCATCGAAGCTCGCAGCCTCGAATGGCAGCTCCTCCATCGGCACCCCGCCGCGCACTGTAACGCCCGGCGGGGCCGGGGGCAGGCTGGGTGCGAGATCGACCCCGTGGCATTCCAGATCGGCACGGTCCGCGCCGATCCAGGCCGGGACGCGGCCGTCGCCGGTCGCCAGATCGAGCAGTTTGGCATTTTTCGGGATCTGGGCTGCGAAGGCCTGCCAGGCCTTTTTCTGTGCCTGTTCGATGGCCTGCCAGCTATGCGGGAGGCAGCCGGATGATCCACCGCGCGCGTTCTGTTCCCAGAACATGTTCCACGCCGCCTGTTCGCTTGCCTGCGCCATATCGTTTTCCCCCATACGCCATTCTCGGTCCGCTCAGTTCTGCGGCCCCTGGTCGCGCGGCACGCCGTCGAAGGCGACCGTCATTCGTTCGGCTCTACCGAAGGTCGTGGTGCCATGAAAGAGATAGCTGGGAAACAGCGCCAGCCGGCCTGGTTCGGGCTGGATCGTCGCTATGGGGGGAAGGTCGAGGCGCATGTCGGGCGGCGGGCGGCCGAGTTCGAGCCAGCCGCTTTTATCTGGCCCATGCGCATCGTCCGGCACGACGAGATAGAGCGCGGACGAGATTACGCCTTCCGGGTGGATATGCGCGATGTGAAAATCGCCGCCTCCGGTCAGCCGAACCGACCAGGATCCGGCGAGAGCGAAACCGGCATCGCGATGGCGAAGGAGCGGATGTTCGGGATCCGCATCCGGCAGGCCCTGTCGATAGCGTTCGACCGCGCCTTCGATAGCTTGGCGCAGTTCCGCGAGAACCGGCTCGGTACGATCGAACAAGCGCCCCCGCGTCTGGGTGCCGCCTCTTAGCGATTGGCCGAGCGGGAGGGGAGAGCCTTGGTGCAGATCGCGCAGGACCGCGACGGCGCGTTCGATCAGATCGTCGGCCCCGCCAAGGGGGGGCGGTCGGATCGTTTCATCGGGACGATAGAGCCATTCCGCCCGCGGATCGTCCGAAAGGCGCCAGGCGAGGCCGCGCAGGGCCCACCCGCTGACGCTCCACGGAGTTTCCTCCTCGGCTCGGTCGAGCAGAGCGTGGGCGCGGCTGACATCGTGAAGGCGCAGAGCGTGCCGCGCTTCCTGCAGCCAGCGTTCGCTGGTCTCCAAATCCAGCGCGGCGAACAGCACCTCGGCCCGCCCATCGTCTCCGGCAGAGGCGGTGTAGCTCGCTTCGAGCAAAGCGAGCGACGGATCGTTGGGAAAGCGGCCACGCGCTTCCGTCGCGATGTCTGCGGCTTGCGTAAAGCGATCGTGGACCGCGAGCAGGTTTGCGTGCGCGACGGGAATGGCGGGATTGTCCGGCGCGCGGGCGGCGGCCTCCGCGTAGTGCTCGGCAAAATCGGAGCGTCCCTGCGCGAGGTTCAGCTGCGCCATCAGCCGCAGGCCGTCCATCCAGCCGGGGGCCTGTGCCAGGATCTGCTGGACGAGGTCGCGCGCACCCGCCATGTCTCCCGCCACGTCCAGTGCTTGCGCCTTTCCCAGCCAGAGATCGGGATCGCGCGGATTGGCGGCGAGAGCGCGATCGAAGCGGGCCACTGCATCGCCTTCTCCGCGCTCGATCGCGATGCGGGCCCTTCCGTGCAGGGCGCGGGGATGGTTCGGCTGCAAGGCGAGGCAGCGATCGTAGGATCGACCGGCCTGCGCCGCCATGCCCGCCGCGCGCTCCGCATTGGCGCGCACCGACCAATAACGCGCGATCCGCTCTCCCGAAGTTTCGAACGGATGCAGTATTTGCACCGCCTCGCGCGGTCTGCCGAGCGCCGTCAGGGCGATGGCACGATTGACGGCGAAATCGGTGTTATCGGGAGCGAGCGCGAGAGCGGCGGCGAACCTTGCCTCCGCCAGCTCGTATTCGCCGAGCCGCTGGGCCAGCGAACCGGCATCGTTGATAAGAGCGGCGTCGCGCGGATGGTCTGCGACGGCCTGCGCGATCACGGCGAGCGCCTCTGCCCGCTCGCCCCGTCGCTCCGCGGCTCCGGCCTGTTCGAGCCATTGCCGGGGGGATTTGCCGCTCACCTGTCGCGGAACCAGCCGCTGATCGCGATCCGGCCCTGCGGCGCGAAGGGGGGGACGAAACTGACCGCGTGATGCTGGGGCACGGCGAACAGGTTGAGCGTGTTGAAGCGCGGCATAAAGCCTTCGATCACGTCTCCATCGTCGTCGAAGAACAGCAGATAACCGCCCCAGTCGGGCCGCCATTCCAAGGCTGTCATGTTGAGCACATAGGCGATACGCCACCCTTCCTCGAGCTGCTGGTCCTGATGCAGGCCGAGGAAGTGTTGCGGGCCGAACAGAGTCGCCTGCCCATCCGCCTTCTTCAATTCTGGAATGCGCGTGACCTGACGCACCAGTTCGAGAAAGGGTTCGGTGTTGATATATTCGATCAGCACATCGTGCAGCCCGCCGGGATTCCACCCCTCCTGATAGGCCCTGACCATGGGATAGCGGGCGTAGCGGAAGGAGTAATGCCCCTTCGCCGCCGCTTCGTGAACCTCCTTGTTGAGCGCCTGAGCACGCTGGGCGTGCGCTTGCTGGCGCAGTTCCTCCACCCGGAAATCCTGCGGTTCGCCATCCGCCGCCTGCAACGCCATGCCCCACGGGGTGGTCTGGGCCAGAGCCGCGCGCAGGGCCTCCGCCGTCGGATCGGTCAGCACGTTGCGGATCTGAATCCGGCGGTTGCGGGCGAATTCTTCGGCGAGACCTGCCGTATCCAGCGCGCCGTTGACTTCGAAAATGTTGATCGCTTCGCTCATGGCGTGATGACTAGGGCGGGCTCCGCGCCAATTGCAAGCGCCGGGTGGCAGGAGCCCCCTCACGATAGGAAACCGGATCGGCAACTTGACGCTTACGTAAGCCTCCCATAACCCGGTCCTGAAAAGCAACGCGTTCCGAAACGCGACGAGGAGAGTGACCGATGCCCGAAGCCTATATCGTCGAAGCCGTCCGTACTGCCGGGGGCAAGCGCGGGGGGCGGCTCGCAGGGGTTCACCCGGTCGATCTCGCTGCAGTCACGCTGGATGCGGTGATGGAGCGGACGGGGCTGGAGGCCCAGGCGGTCGACGATGTCGTCATGGGCTGCGTCAGCCAGGGCGGTGAACAGGCCATGCAGGTCGGGCGCAATGCGGTGCTGGCGGCCAAGCGGCTGGGCGAAGGCGTGCCTGCCGTCACGATCGATCGCCAGTGCGGGTCTTCGCAACAGGCGATCCAGTTCGCCGCGCAGGCCGTGATGAGCGGAACGCAGGATGTCGTGATCGCGGCGGGCGTCGAAAGCATGAGCCGCGTGCCGATGGGATCGACCGCGATGCTGCATATGAAAGAGGGGCTGGGCCACTACAAATCGCCGGGTCTCGAAGACAAATATCCCGGCATCCAGTGGAGCCAATTCACCGGCGCGCAGACGATCGCGGACAAGCACGGGTTCTCGAAGGACCAGCTCGACGCCTTTGCTCTGGAAAGTCATCAGAAGGCGATCCGGGCCACCGAAAGCGGCGCGTTCGAAAAGGAAATCGTCGGCGTCGAGATCGAGACGCCGGAGGGCGAGGCCTGCCACTTGGTGGACGAGGGCATCCGTTTCGACGCCACGCTGGAAGGGATTGCGGGCGTCAAGCTGCTGAGCCCGGACGGCAAGATCACGGCGGCGAGCGCCAGCCAGATCTGCGACGGATCGAGCGCGGTCATGGTCGTGAGCGAACGGGCGCTTAAGGAATACGGCCTCACGCCGCTCGCGCGCATTCACAATCTGACGGTGACGGCGGGCGATCCGGTGATCATGCTGGAAGAACCGCTGTTCGCGACCGATCGCGCGCTGGAACGTGCCGGTTTGCGGATCGAGGATATCGACCTTTACGAGGTCAACGAAGCCTTCGCCCCCGTGCCGCTCGCCTGGCTGAAGCATACCGGCGCGGACCCGGACAAGCTCAACGTCCACGGCGGCGCGATCGCGCTCGGCCATCCGCTGGGCGCGTCGGGCACCAAGCTGATGGCGACGCTGGTCCACGCGCTGCACCGCCACGGCAAGAAATACGGGCTCCAGACGATGTGCGAAGGCGGCGGTGTCGCCAATGTCACCATCGTCGAGGCGCTCTGACCCCGTTACACCCGAATTTTTCGAGAGATAGAGAGGACTACCCCATGGAAATCAGCAGCAACACTCCCGCCGTCGTCACCGGTGGCGCGTCCGGCCTCGGCGAAGCGACGGCGCGCGCCATCGCGGCGAAGGGCGCCAAGGTCGCGATCTTCGACATGAACGAGGAAAAGGGCGAAGCGGTCGCGAAGGATATCGGCGGCATCTTCTGCAAGGTGAACGTCACCAGCGACGAGGATGTCGATGCCGGTTTCGCCAAGGCGCGCGAGGCCCACGGGCAGGAGCGTATCCTGGTCAATTGCGCAGGGATCGGCAATGCGATCAAGACCGCCAGCCGATCGAAGGAAGACGGTAGCATCAAGCATTTCCCGCTCTCCGCCTTCGATTTCGTGATCCAGGTGAATCTGATCGGCACCTTCCGCTGCATCGCCAAGTCGGCGGCGGGCATGCTGACATTGGACCCGCTGAGCGAGGACGGAGATCGCGGTGCGATCGTCAACACCGCGTCTGTCGCGGGTGAAGACGGGCAGATGGGCCAGGCCGCCTATGCCGCGTCGAAGGGCGGTGTGATCGGCATGACCTTGCCCATCGCACGTGACCTGATGAGCGAGGGTATCCGCGTGAACACGATCCTGCCGGGTATTTTCAACACCCCGCTGATGAACGCCGCGCCGCCGCAGGTGAAGGAGGCGCTGGCCGCCAGCGTCCCGTTCCCCAAGCGTCTGGGCAATCCCGAGGAATACGCCAAGCTTGCACTGACCATGCTCGAATGCGGCTATTTCAACGGCGAGGACGTGCGCCTCGACGGCGCGATCCGCATGGCGCCGCGTTGATGCGACCATCCCCGCCGGACACGGTCCGGCGGGGAGACACTCTCTGAAGGACCGGACGATGACAGACTACACCCAGATCAAGCTCGATATCGCCGACGGGATCGCGACGCTGACGCTGCATCGCCCGGACAAGATGAATGCCTTCACCCGCACGATGATGGACGAGATGATCGATGCCATCGACGTGACGGACGCGGACGACAGCGTGCGCGCCGTGATCGTCACCGGCCATGGCGATCGGGCGTTCTGCGCGGGCGCGGACCTGACGCCCGAAGGCAGCAGCGGCAATATCTTCGCGCGCCACGATCCGGTCGAGGACCTGTCCGACGAGCGAGTGCGCGACGGGGGCGGGCGGGTGGTGCTGCGCCTGTTCAATTCGCAAAAACCCCTGATCGGCGCCTGCAACGGCGTGGCGGTGGGCGTCGGCGCGACGATGCAATTGCCGTTCGACATCCGGCTGGCGAGCGAGACCGCGCGCTTCGGCTTCGTATTCTCCCGGCGCGGGATCACGCCCGAAGCCTGTTCCAGCTGGTTCCTGCCGCGCCTCGTGGGGATGCAGACCGCGCTCGAATGGTGCATGACCGGGCGCATATTCTCCGCTCAGGATGCGCTGGACCAGGGGCTCGTCCGTTCTCTCCACGCCCCCGAAGACCTGATGCCTGCCGCCATCGAACTGGCGCGCGAGATCGCGGACAACACCTCCGCCGTCTCGGTCGCGATGACCCGCGCGATGTTGTGGCGCCTGTCGTCCACCGAACACCCGATGATGGCGCACCGGATCGACAGCCGCTCGATCTACCGCCTCGGCAAGAGCGCGGATTCGAAGGAAGGGGTCGCCAGCTTCCTCGAAAAGCGTCCGCCCGACTATCCCGATACGGTCAGCGCGGACATGCCCGATTTCTATCCGTGGTGGGACGAGCCGGAATATAGATAGTTGCGATTGCGACGGCCTTGCGCTTGCGCGGGCGAATTGTAGGACGGGTTCATGCCCGACAAATCTCCTTCGCCGCACACCTCGCAGCGGCTCGCCGATTTCCTGCCCTATCAGCTTTCCATCGCGTCCAACGCGGTGTCGAGCCGGATCGCCGAACAATATCGGCGCCGCTTCGCGCTCAAGACCACCGAATGGCGGATCATGGCCGTGCTCGGCGATAGCGGCCCGCTGACCCAGCGCGACCTGTCGCAGATCACGCTGATGGACAAGGTGCCGGTCAACCGGGCCTGCAAGACGCTGGAGAGCCGCGCCCTTGCAGAGCGCAAGCCGAACGCGGCCGACGGGCGCTCGCACTTGCTCGAACTGACGGCGGAGGGGCGGGCGGTCCATGCGCGGATCATGCCGCTGGCGCTCGACATCGAACGCGAACTGTTCTCCGCCCTCGACGAGAGCGAGCGCGAGCAGTTGAAATCCATGCTCTTGCGTCTGCGCGAAGCGGCGGGCGACTTCGACGCCGCGGCGCTGGAGGACTGACCTCGCGTCTGCGGTCGTTTATTCGAACGCCGCAGTGATTGAGCAGGCCGCCGGGCCGAGAATGACGATGAACAGCACCGGCAGGATGAACATGATCAGCGGCACGGTCATGATCGCGGGCAGGCGCGCGGCCTTTTCTTCCGCGCGCATCATGCGCTCGTTGCGGAACTCGGCGGACAGCACGCGCAGCGCGGACGCGAGCGGAGTGCCGTAGCGTTCGGTCTGGACCATGGTGGTCACCACACCCTTCACCGCTTCCAGGTTCACGCGGAAAGCGAGATTGTCGAACGCCTTCTTGCGTTCGTTGAGGAAGGACAGTTCGATCGCGGTAAGGGCGAATTCGTCGCCCAGTTCGGGATAGGCGCGGCCCAGTTCCTTGGCCACGCGATTGAAGGCGGCATCGACAGTGAGTCCGGCTTCGGCACAGATCACGAGCAGATCGAGCGCGTCGGGCAGACCCTTGCGGATGGCGTCGGTTCGCTTGGTCGCCTTGTTTTTCAGGAACAGTTCCGGGCCCTTATAGGCAAGGAAGATCACCAGCGCGAGCGCGCCCACTCGCTTCATCTGCCAGTCGGGATAGATCTCGACCATGTAGAGCATCACGAAGGCGAACCCGCCGACGACGATCGGCAGAATGGCGCGGAGCGCGATCAGGATGACCGCGACTTCCTGGTTGCGATATCCGGCCCAGGCCAGCTTCTGCTGCATTTCGCGGACCTGCGAATCCTGCAGCACCTTCATGCGGCCAAGCTGTTCCTTGACCTTTTCTGTGGTGTCCGATTTGCGCGTCAGGCTCTGGCGTTTCTTTGCGGTCGCGGTGACGACCCCGGCCTTCAGCTCCTCGCGCCGGGCGTTGAGCGCCTTGACCCGCTTCGACATCGGATCGGTAATCGTGACGGCCGTGTAGATCGCGAACAGCACGGCCATCGCGGCGACGGCGGCCAGGATCGAGCCCACGACCATGATGTCGACACCGAGAAGCGTAGGGCCAGCAGGGCTTTCCATGATCTCGTCCCGTTCTGCGCGATTAGATTTCGAAGCTGACCATCTTGGCCATGATGAACACGCCGATCGACATCCAGACGAGCCCGCCCATACCGATCACGATCAGAGTTTCGTTTTCGAAGAAGGTCCCGATATAGCCTGGATTGATCCACCAGATCAGGACGAAGACGATGAAGGGCAGGGCGCCGACGATATAGGCCGACGCTTTGGATTCCGAACTCATCGCCCGGATCTTGAGCTTCATCTGCGCGCGCTTGCGCAGCACCTCGGCCAGGTTGGCGAGCGTTTCGGCGAGGTTGCCACCCGTTTCCCGCTGGATTGCAAGCGTGATGCAGAAGAAGTTGAATTCCGGGATTCCCAGCCGATCGGCGGTCTGCTGGAGAGCATCCTCCATCGTGCGACCGATCTTGATGCGTTCCACGACGCCGCGAAATTCCTCGCCCACTGGCCCAGGCACTTCCTGCGCGACGACGGACAGAGTCTCCGTAACGGGAAGACCGGATCGAAGGCCGCGCACCAGCAGATCGATGGCGTCGGCGAATTTGGCGTTGAAGGCCGTCGTGCGCTTCTTGATCGCGCGATTGACGATGAAATGCGGCACGCCCGCACCGAACAGAAGGCCCACGCCCAGCGCGAGCGGGAGCGCGCCGGTGCGCAGAAACAGAAGCAGGGCGATCACCAGACCCAGGCCGATCGAGGCATAGGCATATTGCATCAGCGTCCAGCCCTTGCCCGTCCGGTCGAGCCGCAAGGCCAGGGCATCCACCCGCGACGTCGATCCCGCGATCACCTGCCGCGTGGGGCGCCGCGAGGCGATGGCCTTCTTCAACTGCGACTGGACCTTCGCATCCGTGCTTTCCGAATGGCGGAAACGCAGCTGTTCGAGCCGCCGCTGCGAGGCTTTGCTCGGCGACGGGCCGACGAAGGCGTAGCCCGCGATCCCGAACGCCGCCATCGCTCCCACGAGCAAGAGGGCCAGCTGCATCATGTCCATGCCGTGTCTCCGTTCGAAGCGATTGCGGATCTCGTGAAGCTGCGGCCCGTCATTCCGCCGTGGCGGGTACGGGCTTGGTCTTCTTGGCGAGCAGGGATTTCAGATCGAAGCTGCCGAGCAGCGATTTCTTCCCCGCATGCGGAGCGTCATCGCCTTGCGCGTCCTCTTCGCTCGCACCGATGATCCGCTCTCCGAGAGCCTTGATCACGCTGGCCGGTTTGCTCGTCGAATTGGCCTCGATGAAGGCCTGGCCGAGCTTGGCGGCATTGGCGGCGGTCTTTTGATCGAAGGGAATGCTGAAATCGATCGGGCGCTCGATCGAGGCTTCGAAATCGGCCTTGCTGATTTCCAGCGCACCGGTCTGGACCTTGTTGGCGACCACGATCGGGACCGCGTGCGCCGCATAGCTCTTGAGCCAGGACAGGATGCGGATCGCATCGCGGGCCGAGGCCAGCGTCATTTCGACTGCCACCACCACCACGTTAACCTCGTTGAGCAAGTGGGGATAGGTGATCAGCATCGAACGCGGCAGGTCGATCACCGACATCTCGAAGGCCTGGCGGAATTCCTCCTCCAGCTGGAGGAAGGCGGCTCCATCGGTCATCAGCGGCGCGTTGATTGGCGCTTCGGCGGACAGGATCGAGAGATTGTCGTGCGCGCGGATCATGGCGCGTTCGATGAACAGCCCGTCGATGCGGCTCGGATTGTCGATGGCATCGGTAAGCCCGCGACCCGGTTCGAGATCCAGCGCCAGCGCACCCGTGCCGAAATGCACGTCGAGGTCGAGCAGCCCGGTCTGGAGGTTCTTCTTGGAAGCGAAATACCAGCTGAGCGAAGTGGCGAGAGTGGAGGCGCCGACACCGCCGCGCATTCCGACCACCGCAGTGGAGACGTGGTTGTGGGCCGCATCGGGATCGTTCGCCTTGGGAGCGTTGAAGGACGCCTGAGCCTGTGTCAGCGCATCGCGCAGAGTGTTGGCCGACAAGGGCTTCAGAAGGTAATCGTAGATACCGCTTGCCAGCAGATCGCGATACAGGCGCACATCGTTGACCTGGCCCATCGCGATCACGATCGTTCCAGGCTCGCACACCTCCGCCAGCGAGTTGATATCGTTGAGCGGATCGCCGCTTTCCGACAGATCGACCAGCAGGATATTGGGGCTCGCGCTGACCGACAGCGACTGGATCGCGTTGCGCAGGCCGCCCTTGTTGCACTTTTCGGGTGCCCAGCCGAGCTCGATCACCACCGGACGCAGCGTGTCGAGCGCGGTTTCGTCGCACACATAGGCGGCGAAGGGGATGCGGTCGCCGTTGGGATTGACTTTCAAGGGTGCGTTCACGTCAGTTCCCTCCGGTGGTAGGCTGTTCGGTAAGGCCTTCGGATCCCGTGGGTGCGGCTTCGCGATAGGCTTCGATCGCCTTGGTCGAGGTCAGCAAAACGGTTTCTCCCGTGCCGCGCTTGCCCTGCACCAGATCCTCGGGATCGGCGATCATGGCTGCGATATTGCCGTTGGTGGCGCAGCCGTAATTCGGATTGGTGGCGTTCGCATCGTTCCCTTCGGCCGTGTGCGACCAGTCGGGACAGCCGGGAACGGAAGCGACTGAGCGGGTCAAAATCACGCGCGCCTGGCCCGGTGCGAGCGCCCCCGCCGTCACCGGCGGCGCTTCGGAAAGCAGCAGGCCATAGCGACCCGCCAGCGCCGCGACATCGTCACGCACGCCGTAGGAGCTGGTGGGATCGTCGATGGCGACACGATCGCCATAGCCGAGTTCCATCGTCTCGAACCAACTGGCAAGGCGGCGTTGTTCCGAAATCGGCAAGCCGTCACCGGTGGTGGCGACGTCGAGCGCGAAGTTGGTCCGTTCGACGACCGGCTGTTTCACGCTATAGAGCGAGCGATTGTCCGTGTTCACCGTTCCCGCGCACGCGCCCAGCGCGAGCGCCAGAGGGACGGCGAGTGGTGCCCCGATACGCGTGAACGGGCGGGACAGGAAATGGGAAGGCATGATCGGTCCCCTCACTTGAAGCTGAAGCCGGGCTTGGCGGATGCGCTCTTTTCCCGATTGCGTGGAACGTAGGACTGAGCGAGCACGGGCTCGGCCTCGACCTTGCGCGAAATGGCGGGATTTGCCGGAGCTGCGGGCACTGCCGACGGTTCCGGACGCGTTCCGCCCGTCACCCCATCGGCGTCGCGATATTGCAGGATGCGCTGGTTCTCGGTGGGCTTGAGATAGCCATCCGTCGGCAGGCGAACATCTGCGGCGTTCATCGGCTTCACCAGATAAGGCGTCACGATGATCACCAGCTCGGTCTCGCCGCGCCGGAAATTGGTGGACCGGAACAGATTGCCCAGGATCGGCACGTCACCGAGGCCGGGCGCCTTTTCGATCGCGTTCTGCGAGAAATTGGACAGCAGGCCGGCGATCATCATGCTCTGGCCCGAGCCGAGTTCGATGGTGGTTTCGGTACGGCGCGTGATCAGTGCGGGCACCTGATACCCGTTGAGATTGACCGAACCCTGGCTCGTGAGTTCCGACACTTCGGGTCGCACCCGCAGCGAGATGCGGCCATTGGCGAGCACCGTGGGAGTATAGGACAGGCTGACGCCGTAATTCTTGTACTGGACGGTGGTGGTGCCGAGGCCTTGGCTGAGCGGGATCGGGAACTCGCCGCCTGCAAGGAATTCCGCGGTTTCGCCTGACAGCGCGGTCAGGTTCGGCTGCGAGAGCGTTACGGCGAGGTTCTGGGTTTCGGCAAGATCGATCGCGGCACCGATGTCGAGGCCGAGAAATTCGCCGGCCAGGCCCAGAGTGGTTCCCTGGCCGATCTTGGTGACGAGCGAACCGCCGTCAGGTGCCTCTTGGAAGTTGACGCCGAAACCTGCGGGGCTTCCCGGAGTGTATTGCGGGAAGGTGCCCTGGCGGCCCTGGCCCACGCCGAACTGGAAGCCCTGCGTGCTATCGACCGTGGCGAGGTTCACGCCCAGCGAGCGCACGACGCTGCGGCTGACTTCGGCGATGCGCACCTGGAGATTGACCTGCAGGGGCGTCGCCATGCGCAGGCGGCTGATTACGTTGGTGTTATCGCCCACGAAGGCTTCCACCAGATCCTGCGCTTCGGCGGCATCTTCCGGGGCGGCGACGGTGCCGGTCAGCAGCACGGTGTTATTGCCCATGGTTGCGACCGCAATCTTGGCTTCGGGCATGGCGAGGGCCAGCATCTGGTCGATGCTGCCGATGTTCGATCCCACCCGGACATTGGCCGACCAGATGATGTCGCCACGCGAATTGCTGGCGTAGATCGTGGTCTCTCCACCGCCGACGCCGAAAACGTAGAGCGCGCGTTGCGATTTGAGCTGCACGTCCGCAATTTCGCTATTGGCGACGAAGACGTCGGCCATGGCGCCGGGTACGTTGATCAGCTCGCCGCGGCCGATGGACAGGACGATATCCTGCGAAGGGCGCACCACCGTCTGGGCGTTTGCCATTGTGGCGGGCGCGGCGGCGGCCACCGGTGCGAGCGCCAGTCCGGCCATGACCGCCTTGGGCCAGACGGTCGGCAGCACTTTGTTGAAGATACGCGGTTTCATGGTTGCAAGCCCCCTGATGGCTTCGCCTGATATACGGTCGGAATTGAAGCGGCTCATCGCGTGCCAGCCCCGGCGGGCACGGCCTGGCCGTTCTTGTCGATTCCCACGGCGTCGGTTTGTGTGCCGCGCATGATGCGCACCTGCGGTCCGGTCGGTCTGGCGGGCTCTGCGCCGACCGCATTCTGCACCGGACCTGTGCCGCCCATCTGCTGGGGCCCCTGATTGCGCGCGACCTGCGGCGGAATTGTCGAGCGCTGGAAGCGCGAGACATCGCCGCCGGTCGAGAACGAGCCGATCTTGTCGTCCGGTCGGGCCATCGCACGGCGCAGCAGGCGTTCTTCCTGCTCGGGAGTCGCATTGTCGGGGATCGAGATATCGCCCGAAGCCAGCGCGCTTTCGAGATCGGACTGATTGTCGGAGAGCGAGCGGAGCGACAGGCTGAGCTGGCCGATGGTTTCCGCAACTGCGATCTTTTCGGCCATCTTGGGCGTGACTTCGAGCGTGACGGTGCGCGATTCACGCACCACGGTCTTGCCGTTCTCGGTCTCCTGCGAGGTCGACTGATCGGTGGCGAGCACGCGCAGATTGCGCATGATGGTCTCGGACGCCTTCAGCGCCGCGCCCTCCACGCCGGCCACTTCCTGCGTCAGCATGATGTCCACCCTGTCACCCGGAAAGACGAAGCCGGCGACGCCGGTCTGCGCGGAGACGGGCACGGTGATGGCCCGCATCCCCGGGCTGAGAGCCGCAGCGAGGAAGCCGCGATCGCCGGGGCTCACGAGCGAGCCCTGCGTGACCGGCTCACCTGCAGTGATCGGATGGCGCACCACGGTGCCCAACAATTTCGCAAGGTCCGATTCGCCTTCGAGGAAATAGGCGTCGGCCACCATTTCGGCAGGCCAGGACTGGAAACCGATCGATTCGGCGGTGATAATCGTGCCTGCGGGCAGGGCGCGCTGGGCAACCAGCACTTTCGGCCCGGTCGGAACGACGGGCGCCGCCTGCGCCTGCGGCGCGGAAGCGCCTGCGAACATGCTCCGCGCGACCATTGCCGTGCCGACCGCGATGATCAGCGCGACAAGCAGCAGAGCCAGTTTCTTCCTGTCCATGGCTTGATAAGCCCCCTTCGATGGCCCGCGCCCGGATGGCGGGCAGGTATGGTTTTCCGGCTTAAGGGTGAGTGGTTAACATCGCGTATTCAGGCCGTGAGCGCGGGGCCGCCGGAAACCGCCGCCAGATCGCTGGCGATGATCCACAGTCCTGCGATCGCGATGGCGAGACCGTAGGGCACCTGGATGCGTCGGGCGTGGCGCTTGATCACGCGCAAAGAGACGAGGGTGGCGACCAGCAGAACGAGCGAGGGCGCAAGCGCGACCACGAGCGCTCCGGCAAGGCCGCTGGCGCCGAAGCTGCGCAGAGCGGGCGGCATGGCCAGCCCGCCGAGGAGCATCGTACCGATCGCAAGAGCGATGACGAAACAGACGCTCAACACGATCATGTCGCGGCTCAGCCCGCCGCCGCTCGACGCGCGAACGCGCCAGGCGGCCATGCCCATGGTGAGAAGCCAGCCGATGATCGCCATCATCACGACGAGGGCGGGGAGGCGGTCGAACGGGATCCACAGAGCGAGCGCGCCGAGCAGCTTGACATCGCCTCCGCCCATCTGACCCAGAACGAAGAACAGGTAACAGACTGCGAAGACACCGAAACCGGCGGCGATCTGGATGGCGATGCCGGGCCAGGGTGCGAGGCCGCTGCTCCACCAATACAAGGGCGCTGCAAGCGCGATGGAGAGCGTCAGCCAATTGTAGATGCGGCGGCTCTTCAAGTCGGTGGCGATCGCGATCAGCAGCGCGATTGCCAAGCCCCCGAGCAGTCCGTAATGCGCGATCTGATGTAGCGTCGTACCCACAGGGGCCCCTTTCGATGGGCCGTGCTACAGGGTGCGGCTTACCAAACGGTAACCATACCTAAGGACGCGGGCGATCACTCGAAGCGCATCATCCGACCCGATCGATCGGCGAACGATCCCGAACGCGGCGCACGAGACGGTGTGGACCGCGCCCGATGGGCACGAGGTGCGCCGGATCGACTGGCCGATAGAAGACGATACGGCGCGCGGATCGATCCTTTTCTTTCCCGGGCGCGGGGATCATTACGAGAAATATCTCGAAACGCTGGAAGAATGGCACCGGGCGGGCTGGCGCGTCACGGCGGCGGACTGGCGGGGCCAGGCGGGCTCGGGCCGGTTGGGCGGCGATGCGACGACCGGCCATGTCGAGGATTTCCAGATCTGGCTGGACGATCTGGCGGCCTTCTGGCGGGCGTGGAAAACGGCAACGCCCGGCCCTCACGTGCTCGCCGCGCATTCGATGGGCGGGCATATCGTCCTGCGCGCCGCAGTCGAACATCTGGTCGATCCCGATGCGGTGGTCCTGTCCGCGCCCATGCTGGGCATGGCCGGGCCGCCTTTGCCGCCAAGCATTCTCCAACCCATCGCCAAGCTGATGACGCTGATCGGCGATCCCGCGCGTCCGGCCTGGAAATGGAGCGAGAAGCCCGGCGAAATGCCGACCCGGCGGCGCGACCTCCTGACCCATGACGACGATCGCTACGAAGACGAACTCTGGTGGCGCGAGCATCGCCCCGAGCTGGTGATGGGGCCGGGCAGCTGGCGCTGGGTCGAACGCGCCTATGCCTCCACCATAGCGCTGTTCGAGCACGGCCGCCTCGAACGGCTCGCCGTGCCCGTCCTGATCGTGGCGACATCGGACGACAAGCTCGTCTCCCACGCCGCCATCAAACGGGCAATCGCGCGGTTGCCCAAAGGCGAGCTGGCCGAATTCGGGCCCGAGGCGCGGCACGAAATCCTGCGCGAGACCGATAGCGTGCGCGGCAGGGCGATGGACGCGATCGGCGAGTTTCTCGATCGCGTAGTACCCGTATCCGCACCCCAACCGGCCCAGTGACGGTTTACGATTTCGCCATCGTCGGCGCCGGCATGGCGGGCGCAAGCCTCGCCGCCGAGCTGGCCGAGCATGCCAGCGTCCTGCTGCTCGAAGCCGAAGATGCGCCCGGCTATCACGCCACCGGCCGTTCCGCCGCGTTCTGGGAGGAATGCTATGGTGGGCCGGAGATCGTCCCGCTGACGCTGGCTTCGGGCACTTACCTTCGAGATCGCGGCTTTCTCGACCGGCGCGGCGCGCTGTATGTCGGGCGCGAGGGCAAGCGTGGCGCTTTGGATGCGTTCATGGACCGCTTCGGCGATACCGGCGCGACGATCGAGCGGCTGGAACGCCCCGCGCTGGCGGAAAGGATACCGGGCCTGCGGAGCGAGTGGACCGGCGCGGTGTGGGAGCCGGCCTGCGCCGATATCGACGTTGCCGGACTGCACGCCGATTATCTGCAACAAGCCAAAACGCGCGGCGTAGACCTGCGTACGAGAGCCCGAATTGCGCAGGTCGAGCGTGAGGATGGGGCTTGGACCCTTGCCTCCGAAAGCGGCGAGCAATTCCGTGCCGCCACGCTCGTCAATGCGGCGGGGGCGTGGGCGGACGGACTCGCCGAGGCTGCCGGCATTCGCCCGCTCGGCATTCAGCCCTTGCGCCGGACGGTCGTCCAATTGCGGGTCGATCCCGCCCCGCCATCCGACATGCCGCTGGTGCTCGATATTTCGGGGCGCTTCTATTTCAAGCCCGAGGCCGGGCGCGTCTGGCTGAGCCCGCATGACGAGGAGCCGAGCGAGGCTTGCGATGCGGCGCCCGAAGAACTGGCAGTGGCCGAAGCGATCGACCGGTTGCAGGGCGTGGTCGACTGGCGGGTCGAAGCGGTCGAGCGACGGTGGGCGGGCCTCAGGAGCTTCGCGCCCGACCGGCGTCCGGTCTATGGCTACGATCCGCGCGCCGAAGGCTTCGCATGGTTTGCGGGGCAGGGCGGTTTCGGCATCCAGACGGCACCCGCTGCCGCGCGCCTCGCATCGCAGATCCTGCTCGGGCTGGAGCGGGATGCGATGACGCGCGCTCTGGATGCCGGCCTCTACGCGCCGGAACGCTTCGGCTAGCGCCCCTCAGCCGCCCTGAAAGGTTTCGGCCGCGTCGCTCGCCAAGCGGTCCACGCGTTCGTTTTCGGCATGGCCCGAATGGCCCTTCACCCAATGCCATTCGACCCGGTGCCGTTCGGTCAACGCAATCAGTTCATGCCACAGATCGGCGTTGCGCACCGGTTTCTTGCTGGCATTGATCCAGCCGCGCTTCTTCCAGCCGTGGACCCATTTGGTGATCCCGTCGATCAGGTATTTGCTGTCGGTATAGAGATCGACCTCGCAAGGTTCGATCAGCGCTTCCAGCCCACGGATCGCGGCGGTCATTTCCATCCGATTGTTGGTCGTGTCGGCCTCGCCCCCCGACAATTCCTTCTCGTGTTGGCCGAGCCGCAGCAGCGCGCCCCAGCCTCCGGGGCCGGGATTGCCCTTGCAGGCGCCATCGGTGAACAGGTCTACGCGTTTCATCGTCGGGGCTCTTAGCGCGCTCTCGCCCTCAGGCGAAAGCCTCTTGGCCAAGATCGCGATAGGTGTTCCATCGCCGCACGAAGTCCATCGGATCCTTGCGGATGACGAGCGCGCCCGCGGGCGTTTCGATCCAGTCGTGCGCGCGGCTGGCGACGAAGCGCAGGCAGGCGCCTTCGGCCAGCAGGGGAAGCGCATCGCGCTCGTCCCGACCCAGCGGGCGCACCGATTCGTACCCGCCGACGAGCACATGGCCTAGCGCGGCATCGAAGCGGCTTCCGTCCTTGGAAAAGCACCATGCGGCGTGCGTCACGGCGAGATCGTAAGCCATCGTATCGTGGCAGGCGAAATAGAAGTCGATCAGGCCGCTGACCCGGTCGCCCAGCATGAGGACGTTGTCGGGAAAGAGATCGGAATGGATGATGGATCGCGGAAGGTCGCTCGGCCAGGCTTGCGCAACGGCGCGGGCGCGGGGCAGCACTTCGGGAAGGTCGGGGTCGATCTGCGCGAGCGCGGCGCTACCGCACGATTCGAGCGTGGCGCAGTTTTCTTGCGGCCCCAGATCGTTGACGCGCGAGCCGGGAAAATCCTGCGCCGCGGCGTGCATTCGCGCCAGGGCCACGCCGACGGCGTGGGCCTGAGCGGCGCTGGGCGCGGTGGGCGAAACGCCGGGCAGAAATTCGATCAGCGCAACCGCCTTGCCCTCGACCATACGGAAGCTTGCGCCCTCGCGGTCGTGAATGGTGCGCGGCACCGGGCAGTCGGCGGCGGAAAGATGATCGAGCAGGTCGAGGAAGAAGGGCAGGTCCGCCGTTTCGATGCGGCGTTCGTACATGGTGAGGATGAACCGCGCGCTTTGCGCTGAGTCCTTCCCCGGGCCGCCATCCTTGCCCGAGGTTTCGATCAGCCAATTGCTGTTGGACACACCCTCGGCAATGCCCTTGGCCGACACCAGATCGCCGACATCGTAGGCGGCGATCAGCTCCGCCAGCCGCTCGGTGCCGAGATCGGTATAGACCGCCATGCGTCCGCCGCCGCCTGATCAGTCGAGCAATTGCCGGGGCAGCTTGAAGACCATCTTTTCTTCGGCGGCCATGATCGTGGTCTCTTCCACCGTGCGCCATTCGCCGAGCCTGTCGACCACTTCGCGCACCAGCAGTTCGGGCGCGGAGGCGCCGGCCGTGAGCCCCAGCGTCCCGACGCCTTCGAGCCATTCCGGATCGATATCCGATGCGCGCTGGATCAGATAGGCATCCGTCCCCAACCGCTCGGCCACTTCGACCAGCCGCAGCGAGTTCGACGAATTGGGCGCGCCGATCACCAGCACCAGATCGCTGCCCGGCGCGATTTTCTTGACTGCGGCCTGGCGATTGGACGTGGCATAGCAGATGTCTTCCGCCTTGGGGCCGGAGATGTCGGGGAAACGCCGTTCCAGCGCGGCGATCACATCCGCCGTATCGTCGACCGACAAGGTGGTCTGGGTGAGATAGGCCAGCTCGGTCCCGGCGGGAAAATCGAGCTTCGCGACATCGTCCACCGTTTCGACCAGCGTCATCTGCCCGTCTTCGACCTGGCCCATCGTGCCGATCACTTCCGGGTGGCCTTCATGACCGATGAAGATGATGTGCCGATCCTTTTCGATCTGGCGTTCGGCCTGGCGGTGCACCTTGCTGACCAGCGGACAGGTGGCGTCGACATACAGCATTTCGCGCCGATCGGCTTCGGCGGGAACCGATTTGGGCACGCCATGGGCGCTGAAGACAACGGGCGCGCCATCGGGCACCTCGTCCAGTTCCTCGACGAAGACCGCGCCCTTTTCGCGCAGCGCATCCACCACGTAGCGATTGTGGACGATTTCGTGCCGGACATAGACCGGCGCGCCGTATTTCTCGAGCGCGCGCTCCACGATCTCGATCGCGCGATCGACTCCGGCACAGAATCCGCGCGGGGCGGCGATCAGCAGCGCCAGCGGCGGCTTGTCCTGTGAGTCGGTCGAAGATGCGGAGAGGGGGCTTGGGTGCAAGGGGGCGTTCATAACCCGACCCCTAGCGCTTTGTGCGCGCTCTCGCTAGGGGAAGCGCTTTCTCGCGGGCTCCGGTCCGCTGCCTTCGTATTGACCCAATTTGCCAGGGACGTTCCAGCTCATGACCTCGCGCTCCAGCCTGTTCTCGATCCTCGCTCTCGGTATCGCTCTGGCGGGCTGCCGTTCGGAAGGCGAGCTGGTGCTCGACCAGGGCGTCGGCATCACGGCGGTGCGCACCGCCTGCCCCGCAGTGGGCGTGCCCGACTACACCGGCGACATCACCACCTTCCGCAGCCCGAATTCGCGGCTCGCCAGCGATATCGACGTGACCGCGGCGATCACCAATGTCCGCTCGACCTGCAATGAAAGCGGCGACCGGGTGTATAGCGAGGCGAGCTTCGACGTGGTCGCCCGCCGGACCGATACGAGCGCGGCGCGCCAGGTTACGCTGCCCTATTTCAGCACCGTCCTGCGCGGCGGCAGCGCCATCGTGACCAAGCGGGTCGGCAGCGTGACGCTGAATTTCCCCGCCGGTGCGGAGCGCGCGCAGGCCAGCGCGAAAGCCGGGGCCTTCGTCGATCGTTCGGAAGCCACTCTGCCCGACGATATCCGCCGTCAGATCACGCGACGCCGCAAGCCGGGCGACCCCGACGCCGCGCTCGACCCGCTGGCCGATCCGGCGGTGCGCGCGGCAGTGCAGCGCGCCACGTTCGAATTGCTGATCGGCTTTCAGCTGACCGAACAGCAACTCGCCTACAACGCCACGCGCTAAGCCGATCGGGGCCTCGCGCTCCGGCCATTCGACACGCGACACTGGTTGCCGCGCGGGCACCGCGCGGCCATGGACGATTCTATGACCGACACGACGACTCTCTACGCCCATTTCGCCGCGCGGATCGATGCGGTGCTCGACGCGCTCGAAATGGAAGGCTCGCTGCCGCCGGAAACCGACCGCGCGAACGTCGCGGTGGAGCCGCCGCGCGATCCTGCGCATGGCGATCTCGCGACCAACGCCGCCATGGTCCTCGCCAAGCAGGCGAAGAGCAATCCGCGCGCGTTGGCGGAGAAGATCGTTTCGCACCTTGAGCGCGATCCCGACGTGGTGTCGCTCGACATCGCGGGGCCGGGCTTCATCAATCTGCGCATCGAACCCGAAGCCTGGCGGCGCGAGATCGCCGCGATCGCGGAGATGGGCGATGCATATGGCCGCTCGGCGATGGGCGGCGGCAAGCGCGTGAACGTCGAATACGTCTCCGCCAATCCGACCGGGCCGATGCATATGGGGCATTGCCGCGGCGCGGTGGTGGGCGATGCGCTGTGCGGCCTGCTCGAATTCGCAGGCCACACGGTCACGCGCGAATATTACGTCAACGATGCTGGCGGCCAGGTCGACGTGCTCGCCCGCTCGGCCCACCACCGCTATCGCGAGGCTCTGGGGCAAGATGCGGGCGAACTCGCCGAAGGGCTCTATCCTGGTGATTACCTGATCCCGGTCGGCGAGCAGCTGGCCGAGGAATTCGGCGATCGCTACGCCGATGCGCCCGAAAGCGAATGGCTCGCCCTGTTCCGCACCCGCGCCGTGGCGGCGATGATGGCAATGATCCGCGCCGACCTCGCCCTGCTCGGCATTCATCACGACCTGTTCTCGTCCGAAGCGGAGTTGCAGGCCGCGAAAAAGCCGGAAGAGGCCGAGGAATGGCTGCGCGCGCGCGACCTCGTCTATGACGGCGTGCTCGAAGCGCCCAAGGGCAAGGCGCCGCCCGAAGACTGGGAGCCGGTCGAACTGCCCCTGTTCCGCTCCACGCAATTCGGGGACGATCAGGATCGCCCGATCAAGAAATCGGACGGGAAATGGACCTATTTCGGCGCCGACCTCGCCTATCACTTCCAGAAGGCGGAAAGTGCCGATGCGTTGATCGACATCTGGGGCGCGGACCATGCGGGCACGGTCAAGCGGATCAAGGCAGCCGTCGCCGCGCTGACGCAAGGGGCGGGGCGCAGCGTGCCGTTCGACGTCAAGCTGGTGCAGATGGTCAAGCTCCTGCGCGACGGCGAGCCGGTGAAGATGTCCAAGCGTTCAGGCACTTTCGTGACCTTAGCCGAAGTGGTCGAGGAGGTCGGCAAGGATGTCGTGCGCTTCACGATGCTGACCCGCAAGCCCGACGCACAGATGGAATTCGACTTCGCAAAGGTGGTCGAAGCATCGAAAGACAATCCGGTCTTCTACGTCCAGTACGCCCACGCCCGCATCCATTCGACGCTGCGCAAGGCGAAGGAGCAGGGAATCGTCCCCTCGGGCGAGCATCTCGACCGATTGGGCGAGGCGGAGCTGGCGCTGGTGCGCGAAGCGGCGCAATTCCCCCGCGTGGTGGAATCCGCCGCGATCGCGCGCGAGCCGCACCGCATCGCCTTCTATCTCGGCGACCTGGCCGCCGCCTTCCACAGTTTCTGGAATGCGGGGAACGACGATCCCTCGCTCCGCATGATCCAGTCCGAAAACGAGACGTTGAGCGCAGCGCGGCTTTTCCTGGCGGTGCAGATCGGGCAGGTAATCCGCAACGGGCTGGCGATCCTGGGGGTCGAAGCCGTCGAGGAAATGTGAGGGAATTGAACGGTGATGCAGGGCGCGGAGGGCACTAACGACAGCCGGACGCTCGATTTCGGCGATGGGGACGAAAGCCTCCCCTGGCTCGAATCGGATGACGAGCAAACACAGACCGGTTTCGACACCACCAAGCTGATCGGAATCGCGCTGCTGATGATCGTCGCGCTGGGTGTGATCGTGGGCGCGATCTGGTGGTTCACCAATTCGACCGCCGCAGGCGGGCCCGAGCCGGACGGTTCGTTGGTGGAAGCGCCGGACGAGCCCTATCGCACCCGGCCCGAAGATGCCGGCGGCAAGACCTTTGCCGGAACGGGCGATACCAGCTTCGCAGTCGGCGAAGGCCAGGCGCGGGAAGGCCGCCTGGCCAGCGAGCCTGCGCCTGCGGTTACGCCCACCCCCACCGAAACAGCCGCGAGCGAGCCTGCGCCCGCCGAAACGCCCGCGCCGCGATCCAACGCCCTGCCGCGCGGCACGGCGGTGCAGGTCGGCGCCTATTCCAACCGGGCGGATGCGGAAGAAGGGTGGCGCACCTTGCAGCGGCAGACCGACGCGCTGTCGGGCGTCGATTATCGCATCGTCGAAGGTCGCGCCGATATCGGGACCGTCTTCCGGCTTCAGGCGGCGGGCGGCGACAATGCCGGTGCGCGTCGCCTCTGCAACGCGCTTCAGTCCGACGGACTGCCCTGCCAAGTCAAATAGAGCCAAGTCAAATAGGGCCGAGTCAAATAGCTGAGGGGCAGGCGCGGCCTGTCCACACCGATGCTTGCTATGATGCTTGCGGCAGGGGGGCAAAGCTGCGATTCTTTCGGCTATGACACCTGCCATATTCGGTATCGCCGGTCCGCGCCTGTCCGCTGAAGAGCGCGCTTTCTTCAGGGATTGCGATCCGGTCGGCTACATCCTGTTCGCCCGCAATTGCATCGACCGGGATCAGATGCGCGCGCTGACCGACGAGCTGAAGGCGATCCACGGGCGCGAGAAGACCTTCATCTCGATCGACCAGGAAGGGGGCCGTGTCGCGCGGATGAAACCGCCCGAATGGAACCGCTACCCGGCTGGCCAGGCCTTTGACGAATTGTACCAGATCGCGCCCGCCAGCGCGATCGAGGCGGTCCGTTTGAACGCCGAAGCGATCGCGCGCGAGCTTTCCGAAGTGGGCGTCACCGTCGATTTCCACGCGCCGTTCGATGTGCGTCGCCCCGAAACGAGCGATGTGATCGGCGATCGGGCGCTGGGCACCGATCCCCTGCAAGTCGCAGCGCTGGGGCGCGCCACGCTGGAAGGGATGGCGCGTGGGGGCGTGCTGGGTTGCCTCAAACACATGCCCGGCCATGGCCGCGCGACGGTGGACAGCCACAAGGAAATGCCGGTGGTCCATGCGAGCGAAGCGGAGCTTGAAGAGGACATCGCGCCCTTCCGCGCGCTTTCAGGCCATCCGCTCGGCATGACCGGCCATCTGATGTTTCCCGCCTGGGATGGCGAGCATCCCGCCACCCAGTCGCCGACGATCATCGAAGATGTGATCCGCGGCGCGATCGGCTTCGACGGACTGTTGCTGACCGACGATATCGACATGGAAGCGCTCGAAGGCAGTGTGCCCGAGCGCTCCGAATGCGCGCTGGCCGCAGGGTGCGACGTGACGCTCAATTGCTGGGCGAAGATGCCGGACATGGAGGGCATCGCTGCGCGCAATCCGGATCTAAGCGATTCGGCCCGCGCGCGGTTCGATCGGGTCATGGATGCGATCGGTCCGATGCCTGAAGGGTTCGAGACCGCCGACCTGATCGCCCGCCGCGATGCCTTCTTCGCCGCCGCGCGGGACGCCGCGTGAGCGATACGCTCTCTCTCTTCGGCGACAATGCGGAGGAGCAGCGGGCATCCGATGGGCAGGAAATCGCCGACGAGAGGGCCAACGACCGGTTAGGCACCGACGAAGCGCTCTATCTCGAACTGGACGGGTGGGAAGGGCCGCTCGATCTCCTGCTGGATCTCGCACGCCGCCAGAAGGTCGATCTGCGGTCGATCTCGATCCTCTCGCTCGTCGATCAATATCTCACCTATATCGACGAGGCGGAGGCGCTGAAGCTGGAGCTGGCGGCCGATTATCTCGTGATGGCGGCATGGCTCGCCTATCTCAAATCCGCGCTTCTGCTGCCGAAGGACGAACAGGAAGAGCCGTCTGCCGAAGAACTGGCGCTGAAACTGCAATTGCGGCTCCAGCGCCTAAGCGCGATGCGCGAGGCGGCGGCGCGGTTGATGGCGCGCGACCGTATCGGGCGCGACGTCTTTCTGCGCGGAAGGCCGGAGGGGCTTGAGATCGCGCGCAAGACGCGCTGGCGCTGCGACCAGTTCGCGCTGATCGAGGCTTATGGCCGGGTCAAGGCGCGCACCGCGCCTGCCGTTCACATGGTGCGCGAGCGTCCGGTGATGACGCTCGATTCGGCGCTCGACCGGGTGTCGGCCATGCTCGGCGTGACGCTCGACTGGATGCGGCTGGAAGAATTCCTCCCGCCCCATGCCGAACCGCGCTTGCGCAAATCCGCGCTCGCATCCAGCTTCGTCGCAGCGCTCGAACTGGCGCGACTGGGCAGGGCGGAGCTGGCGCAGGACGAGGTCTTCGGACCCCTGCGTTTGCGCAGGGTCGCACGATGAGCACCGATCTGGAGCGCGCGCTCGAAGCGGCTCTCTTCGCGGCGGACGAGCCGATGAGTGCCGAATCGCTTGCCGGCTTCCTGCGCGACGCGCCGCTCGGCGAGGTGAAGGAGGGGCTGCGCGCTCTGGCGGAGCATTACGAGCGGCGCGGTATCCATCTGGTCGAGCGGGCAGGGCGCTGGCATTTCGAGACCGCGCCCGATCTGGCGCATTTCCTCAGGCGGGAGCGCGAACAGATCCGCAAGCTCAGCCGCGCGGCGACCGAGGTGCTGGCGATCGTCGCCTATCACGAACCGGTGAGCCGGGCCGAAATCGAATCGATCCGGGGGGTGCAGACGTCTTCCGGCACGCTCGACGTGCTGATGGAGGAGGGCTGGGTCCGTATCGCCGGACGCCGCGAAGCGCCCGGCCGGCCCACGATCTATGCGACGACGCCCGCCTTTCTCGACCATTTCGGGCTCTCCAGCCGCCGCGATCTTCCCGGCCTTGCGGAATTGCGCGCCGCCGGTCTGCTCGATCCGGTGGAGGAGGCGTACGAAGATATCATGGGCGAAGGCAGCGATCCCGATCGCGAGGATGCAGGCGAGGCCTGACATCGAAACATACGGTTTTGTGCGCGATCCGCTGGCTTAATCGCACGCGGGCCCCTATATCGGAGGAACAGCTAGCAAAAGGTACTCAAATGTCGCTCGGTCCATGGCAGCTCATCATTATCGCTCTCGTCATTCTCGTCCTGTTCGGACGGGGCAAGATTTCCGAAATGATGGGTGATTTCGGCAAGGGTATCAAAAGCTTCAAACAGGGCATGAACGAGGAGGACGGCAAGTCCGATCACCGGGATTCGCCCCGGATCGAAGGTCCGTCGCACAATGCGAAGCCCGCATCCGAAACGGTGAGGGACGAGCAGGCGCACACGCCTTCGGACCGCACCTGATCCGCAACGGCGGGCGGACCCGTAAATGTTCGATATCGGAGCCGCCGAGCTTCTGGTGATCGTCATCACTGCGATTGTGGTGATCGGCCCCAAAGAGATGCCGCGCGCCTTGAGGACCGCCGGGCGCTGGATCGGCAAGATGCGGCGCATGTCCAATCACTTCCGCACCGGGCTCGACGCCATGATCCGCGAAGCGGAAATGGAAGAGGCCGAAAAGGAATGGCGCGAGCGCAATCGCGAGATCATGGCGCGTTCGGGCGGCGAGACGTTCGGAAGCGATCCGGTAGAACCGGCAATGGAGCCGCTTCCCGGCCCGGCGCCGGAACCCGTTGCGAACGAAGCCGACGCTCGGGCCGAAGCGGCGATCGAGCGCGCTAAGCCCAAAGCGTCTGGCGAAGCGGCCGGTGAGCCCGAATTGCCGCTCGATCCGCCCCCACCGCCCGAAAACGGCGAGGCCGGACGATGAAGGATCTCGACGAGACCCAGGCACCGCTGCTCGAACACCTGATTGAACTGCGTACGCGCCTGGTTCGCTGCGTTTTGGCGCTGGTCGTCGCTTTCGGCATCTGCCTCTATTTCGCCGATTCGATCCTCGGCTTTCTGATCCAGCCGCTGAAAGGCGCCTTCCCCGACGGGGAAGGGCAGCTGATTTTCACCAAGCTGTACGAGGTGTTCTTCGTCGAGCTGAAAGTGGCTCTGTTCGCAGGCTTCTGCCTCAGCTTCCCGATCATCGCCAACCAACTCTGGGCCTTCGTCGCCCCGGGGCTGTATGCGCGCGAGAAGAAGGCATTTCTGCCATTCATTTTGGCCACCCCGCTGCTGTTCGCTTGCGGCGCGTCGCTCGCCTATTTCGTCGTCATGCCGACTGCGTTCGAATGGTTTCTCGGCTTCGAGGGCGAAGCGGGCGGAATGGCGATCCAGGCGTTGCCGACAGCGAACGAATATCTCGGCCTGGTGATGCAGTTCATCCTCGCCTTCGGGATCAGCTTTCTTCTGCCCGTCCTGCTCCTGCTGCTGCACCGCGCAGGCATCGTGTCGCGCGAGCAATTGGTGGGCGCGCGGCGATACATCATCGTGCTCGTGATCGCGCTTTCGGCGGTCATCACGCCGCCGGACCCCGGATCGCAACTCTTGCTGGCCATACCCTTGCTGTTGCTGTTCGAGGGATCGCTTATCCTGATGCGCCTTGCGGATCGGAAGACCGGCGGCGAGGAAGACGCGAAGGACGAGAGCGGCGATGCGTCCAAGGGCAGTACCGAGAGCCTCTGAAACCGGCTCATCGGTCGACGTTTCGTAATGCGGCTTTATCTGAACCGCGGTCCATTCGTCCGTCTCAGGTTGCAGGCCGCGCGATTGGCTTGAGCGCGCAATCCGATCACCCGGTCGAGCGCGCCTTTTGGATCTTCGAAATCCTCGACCGAAGGGATGGGCTGAACGCGCTTCGGTCCTGCCCCCGACGACAGAACGCCCGACAGTGATAGACCAAAAAAAACGGGGCCGATCGGCCCCGCTTTCTTAATCGGAATGATCAGTCCGCTTACGGGCTGACGGCATCGTCGTCGCCATCGTCGGCAGCGATCACAACCGCGGTGATGATGGCGGCAGCGGCCAGAACGCCGATGACCACACCGACGCCGCCGGCGAGTTCGGATTCACCTTCGACCGGAGCAGCGCTGCGCTCGGCAGCGACAACCGGGGCGGAAACCAGAGTGGCAGCAGCAGCAACTGCAGCGAGGTTACGAATCTTCATTTCAATCTCCTTCGGAGAACACAGCGTTTCTCGTTCATGTGCGGTGATAGGAAGGGTGGGAGTTGGATGCAAGACCTAAATATCGCCCCAAAAGCGACAATTTAAGTATTATGGGCTGACGGGATCATCATCTTCCGAAAGGAAAACGATCGCTGCGGCTACTGCGGCAATCCCGGCGAGAAAAACGATCGGCGATTGTCCGCCGATTGCGCTTTCCCCTTCGATCGGCGCGTGACCGCGCGTTTCGGCCTGGGCGAGCACAGGAGACAGGGCGATCGCCCCAGCTGCACCGACCAAACAAATCTTGCGAAGCATCGATATCCCCTTTTTGGATCGGACCAGCCCCAGATCGGGTCAGGCCGCTCCCAAACACGAACAATCTCACCATAGGCGCAACCGAGCCCGTGCGGCCCGATCGCGTGCATGGACCTAGACGAGGGTTGGTTTAGCTGAGGTTAACGCGATCCGGAACCCCGACCGACCGACGCCGTAGACAAAGACTCATTCGGCATCCTTTGCATAGACCCGGCGCCCGCCCACCCAGGTTTCGAGCACCATGGTGTCGCGGATCTGTTCTGGCGTGGCCAGCAAAGGATCGCGATCCACCAGCACGAAATCGGCCCGTTCGCCGACCACCAGCTTGCCGAATCGCCCTTCGCCGAACCCGGCATAGGATCCATTCGCGGTAAAGGCGGTGAGCGCCTGTTCGCGGCTGACCGCTTCCTGCGGCCGCCAGCCGCCGAAGGGTTGTCCGTTCACATCGGTGCGCGTGAAGGCAGCGGCGAGCCCGGCGAAGGGATCGGGCGATTCGACCGGCGCATCCGAACCGAAAGCCAGCATTGCGCCCGTCGCGGCGATCGTCTTCCAGGCATAGGCGCCGTCCAGCCGGTTCGGGCCGAGGCGCGCTTCGGCCATCGTGCGATCGCTGGTCTGGTGGACCGGCTGCATCGAGGCAATCACTTTGGCCGACGCGAATTTCGGGATATCGACCGGATCGACGATCTGCGCATGTTCGATCCGCCAGCGCCGATCGCCCGAAAAGCTGTCGGAAATATCGGCGACGGCATTCAGCGCTTCGGCATTGGCGGCGGTCCCGATCGCGTGGACGGCGATCTGAAACTGGCCGCTGGCGGCGCGCACCATGACGTTGCGCAATTGCGCCGGGCTCATCAGCGGCAGGCCGGTATTGCCCGGATCGTCGGCATAGGGTTGCTTCAGCCAGGCCCCACGCGAACCTAGCGCCCCGTCGAGATAGAGCTTGATGCCATTGAGCCGCAATTTGTCGTCATACAGCCATTGCGTCGGGCGCGGACCGGCGATGGCTTCCATCGTATCGGCGTCGGTCGCATAGGACATGATGCGCAATGTCAGCCGCCCGCCATCGCCCGCGCGGCGGAAGGTGTGCCAATCGTCCATGCTGGTGCCCATGTCGGCGGCGGCAGTGATCCCCATCGAATGTAGCAGTTCCTGCGCGCGCAAGAGAGCCAGATCGCGCTCGGCGGGGCGCGGGGCGGGGACGACGCGCTGGACCAGCGCTTCGGCGGCATCAACGAACACGCCGGAAGGCTTGCGCGAACCGGGCAGGCGCTCGATCCGGCCACCTTCCGGATCGGCGGTGGCCGCGCTTACGCCTGCCGCTTCGAGCGCCAGCGTGTTGCCCCAGGCGGCATGGCCGTCCACCCGGCTCAGCCAGACGGGCCGATCGGACACCGCACTGTCGAGTTCCGCAGCGGTCGGGAAGCGACCGAGGCCCCATTTCTCCTGATTCCAGCCGCGGCCCAAAATCCAAGGGCGGGCGGGATTTTCGGCAGCGAATCGGCGAATCTTATCGAGCGCTTCTTCCAGTGAATTGGTATCCGACAGGTCGAGCGTGAGCTGAGCGATGCCGAGCTGCATCACGTGAAGATGCGCGTCGACTAGGCCCGGCAGCATCACCCGGCCTTCCCCGTCGAGCAGATAATCGACATCGCGCGGGCGCTTTTCGTTCCGGTCGTAAACCGCCTTCACGCGGCCGCCATCGTCGATCAGCAGCGCGGTAAAGCGGTCGATATTCCCCTCCTCGTCGATCCGCACGCCGTCGACATTTTCGATCAGCTGATCGGCGAGAGCGGGCGTTGCGGTGAGAGCGGTCGCGAGCGCGCAGGCGCTGGCGAGGAACAGACGGCGGGCGGTCTTTATGGATGTCATGGGATGACGGGTTATCGGGGAAGGGCGCCTTGCGGAAGGGCTAAGCGCGAAGCCATCCGGCATTTTTGCGCGATTGCGCCGATTGGCCGCGCGCCGTAGGGGCACCGACCATGAGCCAGCAGCAGGACAGCACCGCATCTTCCGAGAAGGCCACCGCTCTTCTCACCATCGATCACGTGCGCGCCGCCGCCGGGCGTATCGCGGGGCAGATCGTGGAAACGCCGATGCTGCATTCGCAGACGCTGTCCAAGATCACGGGCGCCGATATCTGGCTCAAGTTCGAGAACCTGCAATTCACCGCCGCCTACAAGGAGCGCGGCGCTCTGAACGCGCTGTTGCAATTGCCGGAAGAGCAACGTTCGCGCGGCGTGATTGCGGCATCTGCCGGCAATCACAGCCAGGGCCTGTCCTATCACGGGACGCGATTGGGCGTGCCGGTTACGATCGTGATGCCAACGACCACGCCGACCGTCAAAGTGATGCAGACCGAGAGCGTGGGCGGCAAGGTCGAGCAATATGGCGAGACCTTCGACGAGGCCTATGCCCATGCCCGCAAGCTGGAAAGCGAGCGCGGGCTGACTTTCGTCCACCCTTTCGACCATCCGCATGTCGCGGCGGGACAGGGAACGGTGGCGCTGGAGATGCTGGAGGCCAAGCCCGATCTCGACTGTCTGGTTGTCCCCATCGGGGGCGGCGGCCTGATGAGCGGGATGGCCACGGTGGCCAAGGCGCTGAATCCGGCGATCGAGATGGTGGGCGTTCAGGCCAAGCTGTTCCCGTCCATGTATGCGCATCTGCGCGGGCAGGACATGGCCTGCGGCGGGGACACGCTGGCCGAGGGAATCGCGGTCAAGGCGCCGGGCGAATTCACCTCGCAGATCATCGCGGAACTGGTCGACGAAGTGCTGCTGGTGGACGAACCGGCGCTCGAACACGCGGTCTCGCTGCTGCTGCAGATCGAAAAGACCGTGGTCGAGGGCGCGGGCGCTTCGGGGCTAGCGGCAGTGCTGGACCATCCCGAACGCTTCGCCGGGCGCAAGGTCGGGCTGGTGCTGTGCGGCGGCAATATCGACACCCGCCTGCTCGCCAATGTGCTGCTGCGCGATCTGGTGCGCAGCGGACGGATGGCGCGGCTCAGGATCACCTTACAGGACCGGCCGGGCGCTCTGTTCCGGGTGATGGGCGTGTTCGACGCGCACAATGTCAACATTCTCGAAATCCACCACCAGCGCATCTTCACCTCGCTGCCCGCCAAGGGGCTGTTCACCGAGATCGAGTGCGAGGCCCGGGACGAGGCGCAGATGCGCGGACTGGTCGCGGCCTTGCGCGACAAAGGCTATTCGGTCGAGGAAGTCGCCGTCGATTGACGCGAGGGCGATTTTTCAGCCGTTAACCACGCGTCCCGTTCCGCGAATGCGACCATCGGATCAAGGCTACGCAGAAAACGTGGTTAAGAACCTTTTAACGGCGGATCGAAACAGGCATAAACATGTCTCCAGACAAGGGCGGCATCCTTCGCCCTGTCCGTAAAGGCCCAGGAGACAGCCCGCCGTGACGGCACCGATCCGCTTCCCCCGTTTTTTCGTGACCGCCCCGTCGCCCTGTCCGTACCTGCCGGGCAAGAGCGAGCGTAAGGTGTTCACCGAATTGCGCGGCGAGAATGCGGACGAGCTGAACGAGGCGCTGGGCCGGATCGGTTTCCGTCGCAGCCAGACCGTGGCCTATCGCCCCAGCTGCCTCGATTGCCAGGCCTGCGTTTCGGTGCGCGTGGTGGCGCCGGAATTCCGCCCGTCCAGCAGCCAGAAGCGGCTGATCAAGGCCAATCGCGATCTGGTGGCGACCGATTGCCGCCCCTGGGCGACCGAAGAACAGTTCGAATTGTTGCAGAAATATCTCTCCGTTCGCCATCCGGGCGGCGGGATGACGCATATGGAAGAAACCGACTTCGCCGACATGGTGGAGCATACGCCGGTCACCAGCACCGTCATCGAATATCGTGAGCCTACCGAAGATGGGCGGCCGGGCCGCCTCGTTGGTGCCTGCCTCACCGATGTGCAGGCCGACGGGCTTTCGATGATCTACAGCTTCTACGATCCCGACCATGCGGAGCGTTCGGGGCTTGGCACCTATATCATATTGGATCATATGCGGTTGGCGGCAGAGCGTGGGCTGCCATATGTCTATCTCGGCTATTGGGTCGCCGGGTCGGACCGTATGCAATACAAGGTCAGGTTCCGGCCGCTGGAGCGGCTTGCCCGGTCGGGATGGGAGCGGATTTCGGATGAGGAGCAGACGAGGCTCATCGCCTCCGCCACCGCCTCGCGCTCGCCCGAACGCAAGGCCGACCGACTTCAGGCCCGCGCCTGCAAGGACGCGGTGCCTTCAGACGCGTCGGAATCCGCACGCTACGACTTCGTCGGCTGACACGCTTTTCCTAACCTTCGGCAAAATTTTGCGTCCGGTTGCCGGGCGCTTCCTTTGCGCGAGCGGGATGGTCACCCTCGCCATAGCCATGCCGCTGGCTGCGCAGGATCAGGCGACCGACGCCGCCCTGGAAGACCTGATCCCCGATAGCGCGGTGGAGAACCCGCAGGACTGGGCCATTGAAGAATTCGGGCAAGGTCCGGACGAGACGGATTTGGGCGGGGAAGAACTCGATCCCGAAACGCCGTTGGACGACTCTCCGGAGATCGCCGTCCAATGGCCGGACGATCTCCAATTGTCGCCGCTCGAAATCGACCTTCCCGAAGAAGACATCCAGTTCGCCGATCTCGACGTCGCCGGGCCGGATGTCGCCTTTACCGAGGCCGATCTGGTGCGCCTCAACGATTCGCTCACGCTCGGCTTTCCGCAGCTCGATCCGCCCTTCACCGAGCGCGGCGATTTCGTGGAGCGGTTCGAAGCGCTCTCCACCATCGAGGAGCTGGACGGCGACGACGAGAATATCGCCCAGCTCGCCGCGCGTGCTCGCGAGGACGAGGAATTGCTGACCGAATTGCTGCGGGTTTACGGTTTTTACGACGGACGGATCGCGCGTTCCATCGGGACGAACGCGCCAGGCGGCGCAAGCGCGAATGACGGCGCGACGCCGAATCCTACCGTGCGGTTCGATGTCATTCCCGGCGAACGCTATCGCTTCGGCGCGATCGATCTAGGCGCGCTCGCCATGGCGCAAGATGCCGAAACCTTAAGGCGCGCCTTCGAGATCGAGAGCGGCAATCCGATGCAGAGCGACCGGATCGAGACCGAACGCTTCGACCTCGACACGGCGCTAGGCGAATTCGGCTATGCCTTTGCGCGGATAGACGAGCCGCAACTGCTGATCGATCACGAGCGCAATCAAGGCGATCTGACCATGCCGGTCACGCCCGGCGGCAAATATGTGTTCGGCGCGGTGACCAGCAGCGACGAGGATTTCCTCTCCGGCGATCACCTCGCCGCCATCGCGCGCTTTGATCCGGGCGATATCTATCAGCGCAGCCTGGAGCTCGATCTGCGCCGTGCGATCACGGCCACCGGACTGGTTTCTTCGGTCACGATCGACCCGCGCGAAGTGAGCGCGCCGCAGGGAGACGAGCCGGGCGTGGTGGCGATGGATGTGGGGATCGAACGCGCCGACCTGCGCACCATCGCAGGCGCGATCGGATACGGTTCGGAAGAAGGCGTGCGCGTCGCGGCGAGCTGGGAGCATCGCAATCTCTTCCCGCCGGAAGGCGCGCTGAAGGTGCGCGGTATTCTGGGTACGCAGGAACAATTGCTCGGCGTCGGGCTGCGCAAGAACAATTTCGGCGGGCGCGACCGCATTCTGAGCCTCGATGCCTATGCCAGCACGATCGACAGCCCGGCTTTCGACGCGAACACGGCGGGGCTTCTCGCGACGTATGAGCGGCGCTCGACGCTGCTGTTCCAGAAACCAGTAAGCTGGTCGATAGGCGTCGAATTGGTCGCCACGGACGAACGCCCTCCGGCGGTCAATGGCGTCGCGGCGCCGCGTTCGACCTTCCTCGTCGCGGGTATACCCGGCTTCATCCAGCTCGATACGACCGACGATCTGCTCGATCCGACCGAAGGTTTCCGCGTCTCGGCGAATCTGTCCCCCGAGGTTTCGCGCAATCGCGGAACGCAGAGCTTCTATCTGCGCGCCCGGACCGATGCCTCGACCTATCGCCGGGTCACTGACAGCGTCGTGGTGGCGGGCCGCGTCGCATTCGGCGCCGTTCCCGGAACCGATCTGGAAAACATCGCTCCCTCGCGCCGCTATTATGCGGGCGGCGGCGGATCGGTGCGCGGCTATGGCTTCCGCCAGATCGGCCCGCGCGACACTCTGGGCGACCCCAGCGGAGGGCGCAGCCTGGTCGAAGGCGCGATCGAGGCACGGATCCGCACCGGGCTTTTCGACGGCGCGGTATCGGTCGTCCCGTTCCTCGATGCAGGCTCGGTCAGTCCGGACGTGATCCCCGATTTCGAGGAGATCAAGCTGGGGGTCGGCGTGGGCTTGCGCTATTACACCGGCTTCGGTCCCTTGCGTGTCGATGTCGGTGTTCCGCTCAACCCCGGGCCCAATGACAGCCCGGTCGCAGTCTACGTCTCGCTCGGTCAGGCGTTCTGATGGACGAGGAGACCGTTCCCCCACGCGAAGTCGAAACGGCGCCCGACGATGCGGCGCGTCCGAAAGGACGCAAGCGCGCGATTGCTGGCCGGTCGGCGAAATGGCTGGCCGGGATCGTGGCGGGAATCCTGTTGCTGATCGTCGCAGCGGTCGTCACGCTGAACACACCCGTCGGGGAGCGTTTTCTGGCGGACCGTATTGCGGCGCGCACGCTGCCCAACGGCCTCAATATCCGTATCGGGCGGATCGAGGGCAATCTCTACGGGCGCGCCACGCTTCACGATGTGGTGCTCTCCGATCCGACCGGACCGTTCATGACCATTCCGGAAGCGGAGGTGGACTGGAATCCGGGCGCATGGCTGCGCAATACGCTCGATATCGACGAATTCACCGCGCGGCGCGCCACGCTGATGCGCCTGCCCGAATTTTTGCCCAGCGAGAAGGACGGGCCGATCCTGCCCGGTTTCGATATCGCGATAGACAGGCTGGCCATCGAACGCCTGACGCTTGCCGAAGGCATCCTGGGCGGCCGGGCCGAGACGCTCGATCTGCTCGCAGAGGCCCAGCTGCGAGATCGTCGGCTGAAGGTCGATACGCGCGGCTCGATGGGATCGGGCGATCGCTTTGCCGCTCTGATCGATGCCGCACCCGACCGGGACCGCTTCGATCTCGGCCTGAATTACGTCGCGCCCGAAACCGGGGCCATCGCGCGGCTGCTGGGCGCCGAAGCGCCGTATCGTGCGCGCATCGTCGGTGATGGCAGCTGGAGCCGATGGGACGGATCGCTGTTGGTGCGACGGGGAGACGAGCGCTTCGCGGCCTTCCGGATCACCAATCGCGCCGGGCGTTTCGGCCTGCTCGGCCAGGCGACGCCTGCGCCTGCGCTTGAGGGGTTGTTGGCGGACATGTTCGAGGGAACCGTTTCGGTGAGAGCCGAAGCGCGGATCGACAATCGCCGGATTGACGGGACCTATGCCGTCTCGGCACCCGCCTTCGCCGCGCAGGCCGAAGGGCTGATCGATCTCGCCGAAAATCGCGTGGACGAATTCGCCCTGTCCGTCACATTGCGCAATCCCGGCCTGTTCGGCGGTATTCGGCTGGAGAATGCCCGGCTCGCGGCGACAATCGACGGTGCGTTCCGCGATCTGGCCGTCGATCATACGCTGGAAGTCGGACAGCTGGTCAGCGGCGGCACGCGTATCGCCGATCTCGTCCAGCGGGGCACGGCGCGCTATGACGGTTCGCGTTGGACCTTCCCGCTCGACGCCGGGTTGGCGCGCATCACGACAGGAAATTCGCTTCTCGACCCCCGGCTGGCGAATGGCTCGGTGCGCGGCACGGCCGTGCTCAGCGGGCGCAGACTGACCGCCGAAAATCTCGCTCTGCGGTTTCCCACGGCGAGTGCGGATGTCGCGGTACAGGGCGATCTGGCGCGCGGCCTTTTCGGCATTGCAGGCGATGTGCGCGCTCAGCAGGTCGCCTTCGACGATATCGGGCGGGCGAGCGGTTCGGCCCGGATCAGAGCGGCTATCGCACCCGGAACCTGGCAGGTGCGCGCCGATCTCGATGCGCGGGTGAATCCGGTGACGAATGCGACGCTGGCCAATCTGGTGGGCGAGCCGATCCGGTTGCGCGGTGGATTGCAATTCGGCTCCGGCGCGCCCTTGCGGTTCGACGGTCTCAACGTCGCCGCGAGCAAGCTGACGGCGCGGCTCGACGGGATGATCGCGCAGGGTGTGACGACGCTGGCCGGGACGGGTCGCCATGTCGATTACGGGCCGTTCACGATCGAAGGACGGCTTGCGCCTGGCGGGCCGGAGGCTGTGCTCGTCTTCGCCGATCCTCTGCCTGCCGCGGGGCTGCGAGATGTGCGCCTCGCGATAGCGCCGAGCGAAAACGGTTTCCGGATCGAGACCGAGGGCGGCTCCACGCTCGGCCCGTTCGACGGCGTGCTGACCGTGCTCGCTCCGGGTGACGGGCCGACGCGGATCGCGATTGAACGGCTCAGCGTCTCGAATACCAATGTGCGCGGCGATCTGACGCTGACGGAAAGTGGCATTGCCGGGGATCTGGCGCTGGCGGGCGGGGGTCTGGATGGCACGATAGCGCTGGCGCCGCGCGGCGGCGGGCAGGGTTTCGACCTCGATCTGGAAGCGCGCAACGCGGTGTTCGGCGGTGCCACTCCGATCACGATCGCGCGCGCGACGGTCGATGCGCGCGGGCTGATCGCGGATGGCAATTCGACCGTGTCCGGCACTACGCGCGGCGCGGGTCTTACCTACGGAACGCTCTTCATCGGTCGCTTCGCTGCGCAGGGCGAAGTGACGAATGGGCGCGGCACGATTGATGCTTCGATCGCCGGACGCCGCAGCGGCAGCTTCGCGATGGATCTGAAAGCAGGCATCGCGCCCGAACGGATCACGCTGGCGGCGCAGGGCGAATTTGCCGGACGGCGCATTACCATGCCGCGCCGCGCCGTGTTCGCGAAGCTGGAGGATGGCGGCTGGCGAATGGACCGCACTCTGGTGAAGTTCGGCAAAGGCGGCGTGCTTGCATCAGGACGGTTCGGAGGCGGCGAAACCGCATTCGATCTGGCCCTTTCGCAGATGCCGCTTTCGCTCACCGATATCGCCGTGCCCGATTTGGGCCTCGGTGGCACGATTTCGGGCCGGATCGAATTCGCGAAGGGCGCCGATGGATTGCCGCAGGGCCAGGCGCGCGTGAAGGTAGACGATCTGACGCGTTCGGGCCTTGTCCTGTCGAGCCGGCCGGTCGACCTCGCGCTGGTTGCCAATCTGACTGCGAACCGGCTGGAAGCCCGCGTAGTGGTGGAGAACCAGGATATCAGGCGCGGACGGATCCAAGCCGTGATTGCCGGATTGCCGCAGGACGGAACGCTCGACGAGCGATTGCGGCGCGGCGCGTTGCGGGCGCAATTGCGGTATCAGGGCGCAGCGGAGAGCCTGTGGAGGCTTGCTGCGGTCGACGCCTTCGACCTGACCGGCCCGGTTGCCATTGCAGCGGACGTGACCGGTACGCTTGCCAACCCGCGCGTGCGCGGCTCGCTGCGCAGCACGGCGCTACGAGTGCGAAGCTCTCTATCGGGCACGGATATTCGCGATGTTGCCGTGCGCGGCAATTTCGCCGGATCGCGCCTGCGCCTGCTGCGCTTCAAGGGCACCGCGCCCAATGGCGGAACGGTCACGGGCAGCGGAACGGTCGATCTGGAAGGGCTGGGGGAGCGCGTGCAGGGCCGTTTCCTCGAAGCACGCGGACCCAAGCTCGACCTCAAGGCGGCTGCGGCGAACGCGAAACTGCTCGACGCCAACGGGATCGAAGCGACGGTGACCGGCCCCTTGCGAATTGTTTCCGACGGTTTCGGCGGGACCATCGCAGGCAGAGTGCGGATCAACCGCGCGAGCTGGCGGCTTGCCACGGCTGCCGAGGATATGCGCCTGCCCCGCATCGCCACGCGCGAGATCAACCGGCCCGCCGATATCGGCCAGCGCGTGGCCCCCGGACGGCCCTGGCGGTACCTGATCGATGCGCGCGGCAACAATCGCATCGACGTTGACGGGATGGGGCTCGACAGCGAATGGGGCGCCGATATCCGTCTGCGCGGAACGACGGACAATCCGCGCATCGGGGGCGAGGCGCGCGTCGTGCGAGGCGATTACACCTTTGCCGGAACACGGTTCGAATTGTCGCGCGGAATGATCGAGTTCGACGTCACGCGCCCCATCGATCCCAGCCTCGATATCCGTGCGGAAAGCGAGCGCGACGGGATCGAGGTGGAGGTGCGCGTCGTGGGCAGTTCGGAAGAACCAGAAATCACTTTCAGTTCGAACCCGGCTTTGCCCGAAGAGGAAATTCTCGCCCGCCTTCTGTTCGGAGGATCGATCACGAACCTGTCCGCTACCGATGCGCTGCAATTGGGCGCGGCGGTCGCGTCCTTGCGTGGTGGGGGCGGGATGGATCCGATCAATCAATTGCGCAGCGCGATCGGGCTCGATCGGCTGCGTATCGTCAGCGCGGATCCGGCGCTCGATCGCGGAACCGGAATTGCACTGGGCAAGAATTTCGGCCGCCGGTTTTATGTCGAGATAATCACCGACGGCAGAGGCTATTCCGCGACCGAAGTCGAATTCCGAATCACGAGCTGGCTGGCGCTGCTCGCTTCGGTATCGACGATCGGCCGCGAAAGCGTGGTGGCTGAGATCAGCCGCGATTACTGAGCGGCGGCACCGGTCTCGTCGCTGGCACCGGCATTCGTAGCGCCCTGAGGGATCAGAGCGGCATCGATCGGGATGACGACCCCATTTCCGGCTTCCGTGCCCTCGCTTGCGAAGGTCGCGCTGTTGGTGCCATCGCGCGAAACGCTGATCGCGTCTCCTTCGCGTGAGAAAGTCAGCGATCCGCCGCCCATAGTTGTCATGGTGACGGGGCCACCTTCCGCGTCGATCGCCTGGCCGATTGCGTCGGGCGTGATGTGGCCCGGAACGATATGTTCGCGCATCAGGCCGACGAGGAGCGGGCGCTGTTCCACTTCGAGCAGCAGCTGGCCGCTTTCGCCAAGGGCCGCGAACGCCTCGTCGGTCGGAGCGAAGATCGTATAGCTGCCCGATCCATCGAGAACTCCGGCAAGCTGCGCGTCGGTAAGAGCGCCGGACAGTGTCGAAAGATTGCCCGCAGAGGCGATCGCTTGAGCGACCGTGTCCCGATCGGTCGCTTCGGTTGCAGGGGCTTCCCCCGGTTCGGAGCTGCATGCCGCGAGAGCCAGGCTGGCAGGCAGAGTGACGAGCGCCAGAGAGCGCCAAGTGCGATTGAACATTATGAAACTCCGGTTCAGGTCAGCAGGTCGATGGCTGCGGCCACCAGCTGGGTCTGCGGATCGACCCGGTACACATATCCGTCCGAGTAGCGATAATTGGCTTCGGGCGTGTCGTAATAGCGATCGCGATAGGCGGAGGGGACGTTGTAGACGTCGTAGCCACGCGGCATCGGCTGGCCGACGGTGAACTGATCGCCCGTCAGCAGCGCCGCGATCGACTGGATCGCGCTCGTCGTCGGATCGACGCGATAGATCACATCGTCCGCGTAACGATAGTTCTGCGGCCCGCCCAGACTGTAATAATCGACGTAATAATCGGGAAGGCTGCTGCTGCCGTAGGAATTCGGCCACTGGTTTCCGATCGCCAGCGCACCGCCGAGCAGGGGAATATAACCGGCAATATCCGACCCACTGCGCCGCAGCAGATAGCCATCGTCGTAGAAGTAATTGCCGCGATCATAACCCGACAACCCGAAAAGTGAGGGTTGGTAGATCGAACCGTAAGGCGCGCGCTGACGCGCAAGGCCCGGAGGCTGGCAGCCATTGTTCTTCTTCGCCAATCCCGGCGGACACCCGTCGATCACCGAGGGCGCATAGCCGAAGGTTCCGCCATAACGGCCTTCGGTCTGAATATAGCGGTCCCGGGTCCGGTCGAGCGTGCGATCGAGAATGCGCCCGTCATTCGCGCCGTTGCCGCGATTGTTCGCAGCGTTGCGATTGCCGTTTCCGTTGCCGTTATTTCCGCGCAAATCGCGCTCGATCTGCTTGGCTGCCCCTTGGCCGTTGCCGCGTTCGAGCGTGCGGACACCGGCATTGCCGTTTCCATTGCCATTGCCATTTCGCGCGTTGGGGTTGCCCGCGTTTCCATTGCCCCGTTCGGCCTGAACCGGCGGACCGCCGCGTTCGGCGTTGCCATTGCCCTTATTGTTGCCGTTTCCACGATTGCCCTTCGCGTCGGGTCCGGCCTGGGCAGCGGCGGGCGGGCCGCCGCGATCGTTGCCACCATTTCCCTGTCCGTTGCCCTTGCCGTTTCCTTGGGCGATCGCGCCTGTCGCGGCGAGAGCGAGGATCGCTACACTGCTGGTAAGAATACGCATTTGTTAACTCCTGATCGGAAACCCAACGGCGTATTTCGCACCCGGTTCCACAGTAACGACGAGTCGAGACGAGCGTCCGAGAAAAGGATTAGCGGTCGGATCGGTAAAGCTGCGCTTCTGCGTCCCGGCGTTTCACGAGGCCGCGCAGAACCCTTCCGCCGGCGTATTTCCAGCGGGCAAACTCGCGTGCCGCCGCCGAGTGATCGCCGGCGCGATGCAGTCGCGTCAGACTCGCCCGACCGATCGCGCCGGTGTTGTAATGGAAGCTGACGAGCGCATCGAATTGCGCCTGCGTGGTCGGAGCATCGCCGATCGCATCCGCGACTTCGGCGGCATATCCTTCGAGATCGCGGGCGAATCGTTCATCGCACTGGTCCTGAGTCCATACCGTATCCGGTCCGATTCCAGGCCCGGTCGAGCCCCAGCCGATCGTCCATGGAGCGCCGCCCGTCCCGGGGTCGGGATAGGCGGCCACCATTCCGTCGTCGCGACGCCGGGCACAGCCCTCGAACTGCTTGATCAGCGCGATACCGCCGGGGCCGATGGTGTGGGGGTGGAGAAACTTGGAATCCGGATCGTCGAGATCGTCGAGTGCCGCGTCGATCAGATCGACCTCGTCCTGCCGAAAGGGGCGGCCGAGCAGGCGGCGGATCAAGTCGAACAGAGGCTTGCGGATCATCGGGGGCCTCCAGCGCCGAATCGAGGGAGGCGGAGCAAGTAGGCGCGCAATGGGCCTGTAGGAAAATGGTTTTTTGCCGAGTAAAGCCGCTCGCGACAGGATCCTAAGGCAGCCGGACAAAAAATTGGGGCGCCCGGATTGCCCCGGACGCCCCGCTCGGTGAAGGCTGGCCTTTAACCGCTAAAGGTTAAGCGGAATAGTACATATCGAACTCGGCCGCGCACGGCGTCGTTTCGACGCGCAGGACTTCGTCCCACTTCAGTTCGATATAGGCGTCGATTTGGTCCTTGGTGAAGACATCGCCCTTCAGCAGGAAGTCGTGATCGGCCTCCAGGTTCTCCAGCGCTTCGCGCAAGGAACCACACACGGTCGGCACGTCGGCCAGTTCGGCGGGCGGCAGATCGTAGAGGTTCTTGTCCATCGCTTCGCCCGGATGGATCTTGTTGGTAATCCCGTCGAGGCCCGCCATCAGCAAGGCGGCATAGGCGAGGTAGGGATTGGCCATCGCATCGGGGAAGCGGAATTCCACGCGCTTCGCCTTCTCGCCCGCACCGTAGGGGATGCGGCACGAAGCCGAACGGTTGCGCGCCGAATAGGCGAGCAGGACCGGCGCTTCGAAGCCCGGCACCAGACGCTTGTAGCTGTTGGTGGTCGGGTTGGTGAAGGCGTTCAGCGCCTTGGCGTGCTTGATGACGCCGCCGATGAAATAGAGGCAATTGTCGCTGAGGCCGGCATAGCCATTGCCAGCGAAGGTCGGCTTGCCGCCATCCCAGATCGAGAAGTGGGTGTGCATGCCCGAACCGTTATCGTCCTTGATCGGCTTGGGCATGAAGGTCGCCGACTTGCCGTAGGCATGAGCGACCTGGTGCACGACATACTTGTAAATCTGCATGTTGTCGGCGGTTTCGACCAGGGTCGAATAGGTGAGGCCCAGTTCGTGCTGCGCGGCGGCGACTTCGTGGTGATGCTTGTCGCAGGGCAGGCCCATTTCGATCATGGTCGAGACCATCTCGCCACGGATGTCGACCGCGCTGTCCACCGGCGCGACGGGGAAATAGCCACCCTTGGCGCGGGGACGGTGAGCCATGTTGCCCGCTTCGTATTCGCGGCCGGAATTGGTCGGCAGCTCGATATCGTCGAGCGTGTAGCCCGAACCGGCATAGCCGTCTTCGAAGCGGACATCGTCGAACATGAAGAATTCGGCTTCCGGGCCGACATAGACGGTGTCGCCCACGCCGGTCGACTGCAGGAATGCCTCGGCGCGCTTGGCGGTGGTGCGCGGGTCGCGGGCATACCATTCGCCGGTCGACGGTTCGACGATGTCGCAGAACACGATCAGCATCGGCTCGGCGCTGAAGGGATCGACATAGACCCGCTCGAGGTCAGGCTTCAGGATCATGTCGCTTTCGTTGATGACCTTCCAGCCCGCGATCGAGGAGCCGTCGAACATCAGCCCGTCTTCGAGCTGATCCTCGTCGAGCGTCTTGGCGACCATGGTCAGGTGCTGCCACTTGCCCTTGGGATCGGTGAAGCGAAGATCCACCCATTCGATGCCTTCGTCTGCGATGCGCTTGAGGACGTCGCTTGCATTGCTCATGTAATCAGTTTCCTTGCTGGTTTCGAGTTGCGCCTTGCGGCGGGATGTCGCTTGGATGGCGGCGTTAAATGGCGTCGTCGTCGCGTTCACCGGTGCGGATGCGCAGCGCGCTGTCGAGGGAGGAGACGAAGATCTTTCCATCCCCGATCCGGCCGGTCTGAGCGGCGGCGGCGATCGCTTCGACGGTGCGTTCGGCGATATCGTCGCTCACGACGACTTCGAGCTTCACCTTGGGGAGAAAGTCGACGACATATTCCGCGCCGCGATAGAGTTCGGTGTGGCCTTTCTGGCGGCCGAACCCCTTCGCTTCGGTCACGGTGATGCCGGACACGCCGATTTCGTGCAGCGCCTCCTTCACCTCGTCGAGCTTGAAGGGTTTGATGATCGCTTCGATCTTCTTCATGAAACCGGGAATTCCCCCAACCTGTAAGGCGTTTCGGCGCTGCGCGGTTCGCCGATCCGGGCGATCCTTAAGGATCGGTTACCAAGAATCGTGCCAGATCGTTGCGACCCGCTGGCAGGGAGCCTAGAGGATCGAAAGCGCGCGGCAAAGGGCGCATTCCGGTATCTTTTGCATAGTCGGGCGAGCCGGGCTTGAAATCCGATCGCCTCATGCGACGATCTGCTGCCCAAACACCGGGCGAGCGCTGCCTGAAAAACAGGCAGGCTAGAGCGACAGGCCCGTCGTTTCCGGCAGGCCGCACATCAGGTTGAGGTTCTGGATCGCCGCACCGCTCGCGCCCTTGCCGAGATTGTCGAGCCGGGCGACGAGGCGGGCGTTGCTGCCGCCCTCATTGCCGAAAACGAACAATTCCATCCCGTCCCAAGGCTCGGCCTCCCGCTGAAGCACGAGTTCGCTTGGGTTTCCGTCGCGACGCACCGACACGACTGACGATCCGGTGTAGAAATCGGCCAGGCTAGCGCGCAGATCGTCGGCATGGGGTTCGCCCGCCATAGCGCCGAGATGCAGCGGTACTTCCACGATCATGCCGCGATAGACCGGCACGACCGCAGGGGCGAACAGCACCGAATGCTCCAATCCGGCCCGCGCCTGCATTTCAGGCAGGTGCTTGTGACGAAGATCGTACCCGTATGCGCGAAAGCCCGGCGCGTCGTCCCTCTCGAAATCCGTAATCAGGGCCTTGCCGCCGCCCGAATAGCCGCTGACGGCGTTGACGGTGAAAGGCCAATCCGCGGGGAGAAGTCCTTCGCGCACCAGCGGAGCGACGAGGCCGAGGAAACCGGTGGGATAGCAGCCGGGATTGCTGACCCGGCGCGCATCGGCCACGCGTTCGCGGCCGACAAGTTCGGGAAACCCGTAGCACCAGCCTTCGGTGGTGCGATGCGCGCTCGATGCGTCGATGATGCGCGTGCCCTTTGAGGGATCAAGCAGTTCGACCGCGTCGCGCGCCGCATCGTCGGGGAGGCACAGGATCGCGATATCCGCCTCGTTCAGCGCCTCGCGCCGGGCCTCCGCGCTCTTGCGGTGCGCTTCGTCGAGCTGGATGAGCTCGAACTCGCTACGGCCGTTCAGGCGGTCGAGAATTTCCAGGCCGGTGGTTCCGGCGGCGCCGTCGATGAAGATCCGGTCGGCCATGGGCTATTCCGTCGGTTCGAGTGTGCCGAGCTGGACATAGCCGCTCGGCCCTTCGGGTCCGCAGGCGATCCACGCCCATTCGCCCGCGCAATCGAGCAACTCGACAGGCGTCCCGGCTGGAAGACTCGCCCCGATATCCGCGTCTTCGCGCATGGCGAGCCGCAAGTGGACGCTGTTCGGGCCTATCTTGCGGCAGAGGGGAACGACATATTGCGTCGCGAGATATTGGCCCGCCAGCGCGATATGCGCCAGATCGCCACGCAAGGGCTTCGTGCCGGGCGCGGGTTTGCGCACCGGACCGGTCAGGCCCACCGTTTCGGTCGGAAGCGAATAGTCTGCGGGCCTGCTCACGGAAATCGGGCGATCGTACCTGTTGATGGATTGAATCTGGCGCGCTTAGCCGCCTCGGGCGCGGCTCGCAAGTTCGGCTGCATGACCGGGCGTTGCGTCCTTTTACGACCCGTAGCGATCCTTGAGCATGTGCCACGCCGCGCGCAGGCCGTAGGCATCGCCGCCCTTTGGGCGACCGGGCTTGGCCTGCGGGCGCCAAGCATAGGTATCGAAATGCGCCCAATCGATGCCTTCGCCGACGAACTTGTCGAGGAACAATCCGGCAACGCTGGCCCCGGCAAAGCCGTTGCTTGCCGCATTATTGGTGTCCGCGATGTCGGAGGCGAGATATTCACGATAGGCTTCGGGCAAAGGCAGACGCCACGGCGCATCGTCATGAGCCTTGCCCGCCGCGATCAGCGCATCCGCCGTCGCATCATTGCGGGCCATCAGGGCGGGGAGGTCCGGACCCAGCGCCACGCGCGCCGCGCCGGTCAGCGTGGCGAAGTCGAGGATCAGATCGGGATTCTCCTCGCTCGCACGGGTCAGGGCATCGCCCAGGATCAAGCGACCCTCGGCATCGGTGTTCCCGATCTCGACAGTCAGCCCTTTTCGCGACGACAGCACGTCGCCGGGGCGGAAGCTTTCGCCGGAAATCGCATTCTCGACCGCGGGCACCAGCAGATGCAGCCGCACCTTGAGCCCGGCCTGCATCACCAGTCCGGCCAGCGCGATCGCATGCGCCGCGCCGCCCATGTCCTTTTTCATCAGCATCATGCCCGATGCGCCCTTGATGTCGAGCCCGCCCGAATCGAAGCAGACGCCCTTGCCGACCACGGCCAGCACGGGGTCGCTTTCCTTGCCCCAGGACAGATGCATCAGGCGCGGCGCATGGCGGCGCGCGGCAGCCCGCCCGACGGCGTGAACCATGGGGTAGCCGCGTTCGAGCGCATCGCCGCGCACTGTTTCGAGCGTGGCACTATGGGTCTTCGCAAGCGCCTCTATCCGCTCCTCCAGGGCTTCCGGCCCCATGTCCTCTGCGGGCGTGTTGACCAGATCGCGCACCAGGCAGACGGCTTCGGCCTCGGCGCGGACCGCATCGATGCGGCCTGCCTTCTCGGTCAGGAGAATGCGGGGCCCGGTGGGCTTTTCCGGCTTTTTGTAGCGATCGAACACGTATTGCGCGGTCTGCCAGCCATGCAGGGCCGGGCCGGGATCGCCGCCCGACGCATCCTTCGCCAGACGATAGGTGCCTTCGGGGAGGACCTCGGCCAGCTTGGCCAGACACCAGCTCGACAGGCTTTGCGGATCGGCCACGCCGCCGACGGCGAACCAGCTTTCCCCATCAGGCACGATCGCCGTCTGATAGCCGCTCCCGTCGAATTTCTGCGCCTCGAGTGCGGTCCGCTGGGCGGCGTTCAAGCCTTTTGCGAAACCCTCGAACCCGTTCTTATCGGTCAGGTGGATCGCGATCGCGTCCTGCCCGCGATCGGGCTGGATCAATGCTTCGCCCGCGTTCATAGTGCCGCTCATACTTCTATTTCCTCACGTCAATCTTCGCACAGGAAACCCAACCCCGATGCGCCTGTTCCTGATTCCCTTGCTGCTGTCGAGTGTGCTGGCAAGCGGCGCCTGCAGCGAAGCGCAGGAATACGAGGCCAAAGTGGGTCTGGAAGAGGGCGCAGGCTCCACGACCGATCGATCGGTCGCCGCTACCGCGAATGATACCGATGCCGAGCCTGGCGCTGTCGAGCTTGAGAACGAGCGGGTCGAATTTTCCCACACTTGGCCCGCAGCGGCGAATGCCATTCCCAAGCTGGCGGTGCGGTTCGAAAGCGAGGCGCAGACTGCGCTTGGCGAAGCGCAGGCAATGGCGGCGGAGGATCAGGCAGCCTCGCGCGGGGAGGGGTGGGAGTTTCGCCCTCACGCTGCGGAAAAGGAATGGGAGACGGTTGCCGACATTACCGACTGGCTGAGCCTTTCGGCCTTGATCTATTCCTATACCGGCGGGGCGCATCCCAATTACGGGTATGACAGCCTGGTTTGGGACAAGCGGGCCGATACCGCCCGCGCCCCGCTCGACCTGTTCCGCAGCGCCGCCGCCTTCAAGACTGCGTTGTGGGGCAGATTCTGCGACGCTCTCGACGCGGAACGGGCCAAGCGACGCGGCGAAGCGGTCGATCCGCAGTCGGACAACGCCTTCAACACATGTCCCGAACCGCGCGAAGTGACGGTGCTTCTGGGATCGAGCAACACGCAGACCTTCCACAGGATCGGCATTCTGATCGGCCCCTATGTCGCCGGGCCCTATGCCGAGGGATCGTACGAATTTACCTTTCCGGTCGATTCCGCCGTCATCGACGCGGTCGATCCCGACTATGTCGAGGCCTTCAGCCGGGCTCCGCAGAAGCAAGCTCGCATTTCGGGCGATTGATCGCTACATCGCGCGCCATGACAGAATATCAGGAAATCGACGGGCGCGAGACCGTCTATCGCGACGGCACCATCAAGCTGCATGGCGAAGAGGGTTTCGAAGGCATGCGCCGCGCCGGACGGCTGGCAGCGCAGATCCTCGACGAGGTCGCCCCGATGGTCGAGCCGGGCGTGACCACCGCCGCGATCGACGACAAGATTCGCGAGCTGATGCTGGATGGCGGCGCTGCGCCTGCTACGCTCGGCTATCGCGGCTATACCCACAGCAGCTGCATCTCGATCAACCACGTCGTCTGCCACGGGATTCCCGGTGAAAAGCCACTCAAGGACGGGGACATTCTCAATATCGACGTGACCCCGCTGCTCGACGGATGGCACGGCGATACCAGCCGGATGTTTTTTGCAGGCGAACCTTCGCTCAAGGCGAAGCGGCTGGTCGAAGTGACGTACGAATGCCTGATGCTCGGCATCGAGGCCGCGCAGCCGGGCGCTCGTGTCGGCGATATCGGCGCCGCGATCGAAGCCCATGCCCGCCAGTATCGCTATGGCGTGGTGCGCGAATTCTGCGGCCACGGGCTCGGCCGCTTGTTCCACGATGCGCCCGAAGTGATCCACGCGGCGAAGGCCGGGACCGGGCCGCTGCTGAAGCCGGGCATGTTCTTCACCATCGAACCGATGATCAATGGCGGCCGCCCGCATGCCAAGGTGCTGAACGACGGCTGGACCGCCGTGACGCGTGATAAATCGTTGAGCGCCCAGTTCGAACATTCGATCGGCATCACCGAGACCGGGAACGAGATCTTCACCGGCAGCCCGAAGGGCCTCGACAAGCCACCTTACTGAACGGCGCGATCAGCCTTCGCGTGCGGCTCTGATCGCCGCTCCGGCGACGAACGGCGTCACTGCACACAGGCCCAGGCTGATGGCGGCCGTCAGGGCTAATCCCGCCGTGTCCGGGCGCGACAGGGCGCCTGCACCGAAGATCAGGATCGGGATCGCCAGCGGGATCACCATAAGTCCGGCGAGAGCCGCGCCTTGGCGCAGGGCAGCGGTAAGCGCCGCGATGGCGAGGCCGATCGCGGCTAGGCCGGGCGTTCCGGCGAGCAGGCCCAGCAGCAGCACGCGAACCGTTTCTCCCGACAGGCCGAGAAGCGCGGCGGCGGGGAGCGTTGCGAGGAGCAGCAGCGGCCCGAAGGCCAGCCAGTGCGCGACGAGCCGGCTCGCCATCGCCCATTCCTCGGATATGCCGCGCAGCGATAGCTGATCGAAGATGCCTGCTTCCAAGTCGGCGGCAATCAACCGCTCCAGCGGCAGGATCGCCGCCAGCAGCGCCGCGATCCAGATCACGCCGCCGCCGGTACGGGCGAGCATTTGCGGCTCGGGCCCGACCGCGAAGGGATAGAGCATCGCCACGGCGAGGAAGAAAAGGAGCGGCAGCAGCGTACCGCCACGCCTTCCGCCGGGCAGCAGCGTCGCGAGATCGCGGCGCAGGAGCGTTCCGATCACCACGAATAATCTCTCAGATCGAGAGCGGTTGCATCGGTCATTGCGATCGGCTGGTGGGAGGCGACGATCGCGATACCGCCAGAGGCGCGATGATCGGCAATCAGGTGCTCGACCACTGTCACGCTATCGGCGTCGAGGCCGTTCAGCGGCTCGTCGAGCAGCCAGTGATCGGCCTGCTGGCCGAGCAGGCGCACGAGGCCGGCGCGCTTCCTCTGCCCGGTCGAAAGATAGCGCACCGGCACGTCCATCAGCGCTTCGATGCCAAGCATCTCGGCATGCTCGCTCGTCAGCTTTTCCGAACCGTCGAGCGCGGCCCAGAAGGCGAGCGCCCTGTCTAAGGTGACTGCCTCGTCCAGCGCCAGTCGCCCGTCGAGCAGGGCGACAGAGCCCGACCACTCGACCGATCCGCGCGAAAAACCCTCGCCATGCGTAGCCAGAAAATCGGACGGTTTGCGCAGTCCGGCGAGTATCTGGATCAGGCTCGACTTTCCGATCCCGTTCGGCCCGGTCAGATGCAGCGCCTCGCCGCGCTCCAGCGTCAGATCGAGACCGCCGAACAGCGGCCGGTCGCCCCTGCGGCAATAAAGCTCCCGCGCCGTGAGACCCGCCCCTTGCATGGGGCGCAGCGATAGGCAAAAGGCGCGGACCCCACAAGCGCAGGAGCATATCATGCCGGTCGAGGAATTGAGCCAGGAAGAACGCGACAGCTGGATGCGCGCATTGCCCGAATGGTCGCTCTCGCGCGAAGGCAAGGCGATCGAGCGCAGCTTCGAATTCGCCGATTTCTCCGAGGCCTTCGCCTTCATGGCGCGCGTGGCGCTGATCGCGGAAAAGCGCGATCATCACCCCGAATGGTTCAACGTCTACAACAAGGTGGACGTGACGCTGACCACGCATGACGCAGGCGGATTGTCCCTGAAGGACATGAAGATGGCCAAGGCGATCGGCGCGCTTCTCTAACCGAGACCCTATCCCAGGCCGCGGGCGCTGGAGCGGGTCTGCTTGCGGACCACGCCCGGCATCCAGCGGCTGAAAAAGCCCAGCCGCTTGGCGGTCTTGCCCACCAGCGTGTGCAGTTTGTCGCCATGCACAGCGTCCCACGCGGCATCCGCGACATCCTGAACCGGAGTGATTTCCAGCCCGGCATCGGTCACGCGCTGGCGGATGTCCTGATTGGATCCGGCATTGGGATTCTTGTCGAGCAGAGGCGTGTCGATGAAGCTGGGGCAGAGCGAGCGCACCGCGATCCCGTCATCGGCCCATTCTCCGTCGAGGCTTTCGGTGATCCCGCGCACGCCGAACTTCGTGGCGGAATAGACGCTGGCCCCCGGCGTCCCATAAATGCCCGCCGCGCTGGCAGTGTTGAGCAGGCACGATCCCGGCGCGGTCTTCTTCAAATGCTCGTACGCCGCCTGCGCGCCGAACAGGACGCCCTTGAGATTGATGTCGAGACAGCGTTCGATCTCGTCGGTCGAGTTCTCCATCAGCGTGCCGCCCAGCGGGATACCGGCATTGTTGACCACCACGTCGATCCGGCCGCCCGCCGCCATGGCGAAGCCGCTCAGCGCTTCGTCCCAGGCTGCGCGATCGCGGACGTCGAGCTTGTGAGTGTAGGAATAGCCGCCGGGGAGGAAATCCTCGGTCACCGCCATGCCATGCGCATCGATATCGCCGAGGCCCACGAACCAGCCCTCGCGCCCGAAGCGGATCGCGATCGCCCGCCCGATGCCCGAGCCTCCGCCGCTGATGAAGATAGCCTTGCGGTCCGCCATGTCGTGTCTCTCCCTAATCGTCTCGATGCGTCGGCTCAAAGCGCCGGATTGTTGTAGATATGCCAGGTGAAGATGGCCATCGCGCCGCGATTCGGCCGCCACTCTTCGGCTAGGGCGCGGGTTTCTTTCTCGCTCGGGCGTTCTTTCAGGTCGAGCAGTTTGCCGAGCCCTGCTTGGACGGCGAGATCGCCCGCCGGCCAGATATCGGGGCGCCCTTCGGCGAACAGCAGGTAGATTTCCGCGGACCAGCGCCCGATCCCCTTGATCCTGGTCAGGTCCGCGATCGCCGCCTCGTCGTCGCCGGGCAGGCTCTCCAGATCGAGCTCTCCGTCCGCGACCAATTCGCATAGCGAGCGGGCATAGCCCTGTTTCTGGCGCGACAGGCCGCAGGCGCGCAAGGTTTCGAAATCGCGTTCGAGTAGGCAGGCGGGGGTGAAATCTTCGCCCAATTCGGCCTCCAGTTTGGTCCACACCGATGCCGCTGCGGCGACCGAGACCTGCTGGCCGACGATGGTGCGCAGCAGGGTCTTGTACCCGGTGTCGCGCAGGCGCGGTTCGGGATAGCCGGTTCTGGCAAGCGCATCGGCCACGCGCGGCTCCTTTGCCGCAACCGCGTCGATCCCGTCCCTCAATTGCTCTGCGGTCAGTCCCATGCCGGCGTGCTGCCGCTCCTTGCCAAAACTGCGCTCGCCCCGTAGCAGCGCGGCGACTGGCAAACCACAGGAACGAGGCCGCGACAATGCCCAAGCTGATCGTAACCACCCGCGAAGGTGAAACATCCGAGATCGACGTCGCGGACGGGCTGACCGTCATGGAGGCGATCCGCGACAATGGCTTCGACGAATTGCTGGCGCTGTGCGGCGGATGCTGTTCCTGCGCGACCTGCCACGTCCACATCGATCCTTCCTTCCAGGACAAGCTGCCCGCCATGAGCGAGGACGAGGACGATCTGCTCGAATCCTCCGACCATCGCGATGCCAATTCGCGGCTTGGCTGCCAGATCCCCTTCACCGGCGACTTGGACGGGTTGAAAGTGACCATCGCGCCCGAAGACTGATGGAAGACTGATTTCGGATCGCTTTGCGGCCTGCAAGCGCATCTAGTTTGCGACCGCCGGAGCGACTGCCTACCTCTTCGGCATGACTGCCATACCCCTTAGCGCCAATAGGCGCGCCGATACGCTCGACCTGATCGGCAACACGCCGCTCGTCCGCCTCGCCGGGCCGAGCGAGGCTGCCGGATGCGATATTTTCGGCAAGTGCGAATTCGCCAATCCGGGCGCGAGCGTAAAGGATCGCGCCGCGCTCTACATCATCCGCGATGCCGAGGCGCGGGGCGAATTGAAGCCCGGCGGAACGGTCGTGGAAGGGACGGCGGGCAATACCGGGATCGGCATCGCGCTGGTTGCCAATGCGCTGGGCTACCGCACGATCATCGTGATGCCGGACAACCAGTCCAAGGAAAAGATGGACACGCTGCGCGCTTTGGGCGCCGAGCTGGTCACCGTTCCGCCGACCAAATATTCCGATGCCAACCATTTCGTCCACACGAGTCGCCGCCTCGCCGAAGAGACCGAGGGTGCGATCTGGGCCAATCAGTTCGACAACACCGCCAACCGCAAGGCGCATATCGAAGGCACCGCAAAGGAATTGTGGGAGCAGTTGGAAGGCCGGATCGACGGTTTCACCTGCGCTGCGGGCACTGGCGGCACGATCGCGGGCGTCGGCATGGGCCTCAAGGAATTCGACGAGACCGTAGCGATCGCGCTGACCGATCCGCATGGCGCTGCGCTCTACGATTATTACGCGCATGGCGAGCTGAAGTCGGAAGGCTCCTCGGTCGCGGAAGGGATCGGGCAGGGGCGCATCACCGGCAATCTCGAAGGCGCACCGATCGATACGCAGTTCCGGATTTCGGACGAAGAGGGGCTCGAATGGGTCCGCCGCCTGCTGCGCGAAGAGGGGCTGTGCCTCGGCCTGTCGAGCGGGATCAATGTTGCGGGCGCGATTGCGCTGGGACGGCATCTGAAGGAACAGGGCCGCGAAAATCCGCGCGTGGCGACGATCCTGTGCGATACCGGCTTCCGCTATCTCTCTACCCTCTACAATCCCGAATGGCTGCGCGCGAAAGACCTGCCGGTGTTCGACTGGCTCGAACCCGCCGCCTGATTCGGCGGTTGAGGGCGTGGCGCGAAGGCGATTGACCCGATGCGCCTGCGCGCCCTATCTGGCTTCATGGCTCGCTTGTTCGATCCCCGGCGCAAGGCCCGTACGGTCGACGCCGCCACCGGCCTTTCGGGCGATGCGCCATCCGTGCCGCTGGGCGGAACGCGCGCGCAAACGACCCAGCGGCTCCAAGTCGGAATCGCCGGACTTGCGGGCACGCTCCTGTTGATCGGCCTGATCGATCTTATCGAAACCCGTGCCGACGAAACCGAGCGGACGGCGGTTCCCGAAGCGGTCGCCACCAACCAGCCCAGCGCCACACCGACGCGCTCCGATCCGCTGATCGATGCCGGGGTCGTTCCCGACCTGCCGGCCAACCCGGTGCCGGAAACGCCAGCGGGCGGGGAAGCGCCCATCCTTCCCGAACAGGGTGGAGGCGAAAATAGCCCGCCGCAATAAGCGCGCTTCCTCGCCGGGAGCGACCACGGCGCTCGTCGCTTGCCTGCTGGCGTGCGTGTCCTGCTCTCCTCATGCCGATGCCGATCCCGGCGTGGAACAGGTGCGGGAACAGACGGCACAGCCTCGCCTCGGCCTGATGTCCACACTGCCGATCTACTGGAACGAGGCGGTGGAGTTTTCCGACCTCCTCGATGACGGGCGGCAAATGAACTGGGTGCGCAGTGCGCTGGAGCGCGATTATGCGCTCGAACCGCTCGACGTGCTGACTCCCGAAACGCTCGCGCCGCTCAGCCGCCTGGTCCTGGCTCAGCCGCGGGCGCTTTCGGCAGAGGAAAACGTCGCTCTCGACGACTGGGTGAGGGGCGGGGGACAGGTGATCGTGTTCGCCGATCCCATGCTGACGCGCCATTCCGAATACCGGCTGGGAGACCCGAGACGCCCGCACGATGTGGCGCTGCTCTCGCCGATCCTTGCGCGCTGGGGGCTGGAGCTCGAATTCGACTCGGGCCAGGACGAGGGTGAGCGACTGGTCGAGGCGTTCGGCCTCACCGTTCCGGTGCGGATCGCCGGCACGTTCCGGCTGCGCGAGGAGGGCGGCGAGGCCGATTGTACCCTGTCGCAGAGCCGCCTGATGGCGCGTTGCACGATCGGCCAGGGACGCGCGCTGCTCGTCGCCGATGCCGCCGTGCTCGATGAGAGCGAGGCGCATGACGCCGGCGGGGAAGCCGAGGACGACTCCGGCGAGGACCACTCCGGCGAGGATCGGCGCGAGGCGGCCCTGGACGGCATCCTGAACGACGCCTTCGGCACCTGACTCCCGGTTCGGGGAAATCGCGGGAGAGGCCGGTTGGGGGCTCCCGCCGCTCCAGACATTTTCCTCGTGAATGGCCCGCGAGAGTGGCCGAAATCCGCAGATTTCGAGCATTTTTGCGCCGATCGGTGGCGGATTACCGAAGCATCGAAAGTAAGAATGCGTTTACGATGGCGCCGAGAGAAAGATACACAAAAACAGTAGTTTATCGGTAAATCCCCAAAAATCCCCTACTTTTCCCTTCCATCCCCAGCGCTCCCGCTGTATTCCCTATGGCACATCGGACAGACCGAATCCGTCTCGCGCCCTCCGGCTCGGGGCACGCTGCAAGCTCGTGGGTGCTTTCGGCGGCGGGGAAGGTGTGCCGAGTGGAGATGGTGATTTTTACCTGAGCGTATTTGGGGGCGGAAGCGGGTGCTTTTCGGGGGATATAGCGGACAAGCCTATTCGCCTGCGGGCGATAAAGGCCGCTATGTCCTTCCGCCGCTGTTTCGCAAGGCGGTGAAGGAAAGCAGCGATTCCCGCACCCTATGTCTGACCAAGCACGATCGCTGGAACTGCCTTGTCGGTTTCGGCCTGTCCCGCAAACTCGAATTCGAGGCGCAGCTCGATCGCGAGGAAGAGATGGCGTTCAAGTTCCAGCGCGATTTCGACCGGGAAACCCGTTCGAGCCAGCTGTACGGCTTCGCCGAGCTTCCCTTCGACGATAGCGGGCGGTTCGTCATGCCGGACTATCTGCGCGGCCTCGCCGATATCGAAAACGGCCTGTTCTTCCAGGGCAGCGGCCGGTTTTTCAGCGTCTGGAACCCCGCCGAACTGATGCGCATGGGCGACGATTGGGCCGCCGCCAAGGCCGCCTGCCAGGCGCTGGTGGCCGAGGCCGAAGCCAAGGCGAAGCGCAAGTGAGCCAGCCTCACATCCCCGTCCTCCTAGACGAGGTGATCGCCGCGCTCGACCCGAAGCCGGGCGACGTGATCGTCGATGCCACCTTCGGCGCGGGCGGCTATACCCGCGCGATCCTCGACAAGGGGGCGCAGGTCCACGCCTTCGATCGCGACCCCGATGCGATCGCCAACGGCGCGGCGATGGTCGCCGAATACGAAGACCGCCTGACGCTCCACCCGCACCGCTTCTCCCAGATGGTCGCCGCGCTGCGTGACGCGGGCGTGGCCTGTGTCGACGGTGTCGTCATGGATATCGGCGTCTCGTCGATGCAGCTCGACCAGGCGGAGCGGGGCTTTGCCTTCTCGCATGACGGCCCGCTCGACATGCGGATGAGTCAGACGGGCGAGAGCGCCGCCGATTTCCTCAACACCGCCGATGCCGATCAGATCGCCGACGTGCTGTATCTCTACGGCGAGGAGCGCCAGTCGCGCCGCGTCGCCCGCGCCATCGTGGCCGCGCGCCCGTTGGAGACCACGGGCGATCTTGCCCGCGTGGTGAGGAAGGCATTGGGTCACAAGCCGCACGACAAGAAGGATCCTGCGACGCGCAGCTTCCAGGCGGTGCGCATCCATGTGAATGGCGAGCTGGACGAGCTGGAACAGGGCCTTGCCGCAGCCGAAACCCTGCTCGGCGAAGGCGGCCGCCTCGCCGTGGTGAGCTTCCACAGCCTCGAAGACCGGATCGTCAAACGCTTCCTGCGCGATGCGTCGAGCGCGCCTGCCGCCTCGCGCCACTTGCCCCAAGTCGACAGCTTCGAGCCCGCCTTCACCCGCGTCAGCAAGGCGATCCGACCGGGCGAGGCCGAGATCGCACGCAATCCCCGCGCGCGCTCTTCCGTCCTGCGGCACGCGGTGCGTAGTGCCACCCCGGCGAGGGAAGCAGCCTGATGGCCAGCGCTCCCCCCTCTCGCCCGCACGGCAGCCGTATCCGCCAGATCGGCTGGATGCTGGCGCTGAGCCTGTGCCTTGCCGCCTTCCTTGCGCTGACCTTCAAGGTGAATGCCGTGAAAAGCGACGTGCGGCTGGCGGAGCGCCAGATCATCGCGCTCGAACGCCAGACCCTGATGCTGGAGGTCGAATTCCAGACCCGCGCCAGCCAGCGCCAGCTTTCGCAGTGGAACGCGGTCGAATTCGGCTATGTCGCGCCGCGCGCCGATCAATATCTCGAAAGCGAGCGGGAACTCGCCGTGCTCGGCCTGCCGCGCGGCCTCGACGCGCCCGATCCGATTCGCGTCGCCAAGGCGCGTCCGCAGGCCGAAGAAGGTCTTTTCGCCGAATGGATGGCCGATACCGATACGGCAGGCGATAACGGCGAGGACGCGAGCGATCTAGATTCCGGCGGATACGAAGCGGCGGGCAATCTGACCCAGCGTCTCGCCCGCTCGCCCGCTTTGCCGAGCGCTTTGGCGGAGACCGGCCAGTGAACGCCTATTCCCCGATCACGCGCGCCACCGGCGGCACCAGCTTCGGCGCCGCGATGCCGCAGGCGCGCGTACAGCTCGCGGTCATCCGCCAGAACTCGCTGGCGCAGGCCAAGCTGCGCGTGCTTTGGATCGTGCTCGCTTTCCTCTTCGTGGCAACGATGGCGCTGGTGCGGATCGCCTTTCTCGGCGGATCGGACCGTGCGGTGGCGGCGACCTCGCTCGAAGACGCGCTGCTGCCCGATCGCGGGGAGATCGTCGATCGCAACGGCGTGCCTTTGGCGCGGGCCTTCCCTGCCTACGCTCTGTGGTTCAATCCAGAGGCATTGGGCGAAGACGGTGCGCCGCTCGTGCGCGATCCGGCGACGATCGCGCGCGAACTGAAGGCGATCTTCCCCGATCTGAACGAGGCAAAGGTGGCCGAACAGCTCGCTTCGGGCAAAGCGGGCTATCTGCGCCGCCGTGTTCTTCCAGAAGAAGCCAACCGCGTGCAGGATATCGGCGAGCTGGCGCTTGAAATGCCCCAGGAAAACGACCGGCACTATCCGCAAGGATCGATGGCGGCCCACGTTCTCGGCTATGTCGCGGCGGATGGGCATGGGCGCGTGGGAATGGAACAGGTGCTCGACGAGCAGCTGAGCGATCCGGCGAGCCGGGGCATTCCGGTTGCGCTGTCGATCGACATGCGGGTGCAGGGCGCGCTCGAGGACGAATTGCGCCGGGGCATGAAGCTGGTCGATGCCAAGGGCGGCGCGGGCATCGTGTTGGATGTCGACACGGGCGAGGTGATGGCCCTGGCGTCGCTACCCGAATTCGACCCCAACAAGATCGACGAACGCGGCGCGTCCCTGATGTTCAACCGCGTGACCAATCAGGTCTACGAGCTTGGCTCCACCTTCAAGCCGCTTTCTGTCGCCGCGGCGATCGATGCCGGCGTGGTCCGCGATCTGGGTGCCCATTGGGACGCCTCGCCGGTCAAGGTCGGGCGCTTCGCGATCAAGGACAGCCACTTTCTCGGCGCCAGCCTCAACGTGCCGAGCACGCTGATTCATTCCTCCAACACCGTCACCGCGCGCATCGCCGACAAGCTCGGCCCGGAAAAGCTACGCCAGTACATGATGGATATGGGCATGGCCGAACGCCCGCATATCGAACTGCCGGCCAAGGGCTTCCCGATCTGGCCGGGCGAGAAATGGCCGCGCCTGCGCAGCATGACGGTCAGCTTCGGCCACGGCATCGCGGTCACGCCGCTGCACCTTGCGAGCGCCTATGCCACGATGGTCAATGGCGGCGTCTGGCGCCCCGCGACGCTGCACAAGCTTAAACCCGGAGAAGCGCCCGAAGGCCGCCGCGTGTTCAAGGCCTCGACCTCGGCGCGGATGAACCAGATCCTGCGCGCGACCACCATTTACGGCACGGGCAAGAATGCCGATGCAGCGGGCTTCCGCGTGGGCGGCAAGACGGGCTCCGCCGAAAAGCCGGGCGCGGGCGGCTATCGCCGGTCGACGCTGGTTTCGACCTTCGCCGCCGCCTTCCCGATGGACCGCCCACGCTATGTCGTGATTGCCATGCTGGACGAACCGCAGGGTACGCTCGCCTCCAGCTTCCAGCGTACCGCCGCCTGGAACGCCGCACCGATCGTGGGCCGTCTCGTCCCGCGCATCGGCCCGATGCTGGGCGTGCGGCCCGACAGCACGCGCGATATCGATATTTCGGATATCAAACCGCTGATCCCCGAGGCGAACCGGTGAAGCTGGCGAAGCTCTGCGACGCGGCGGGCGTGGCCTGTCCCGCCAATGGCGAGGCCGAAGTGACCGGCTTCGCCATCGACAACCGCAAGGTCGCGCCCGGCACCGTGTTCGGCGCGTTCCAAGGCGCGCGCGTGAATGGAGAGGATTTCATCCCCGCCGCGATCGAAGCGGGCGCCGTGGCGGTGGTTGCCCGGCCCGAAGCGCATGTCGAAGGCGCGGCCCATATCGCCGCCCATATCGCCGACGCCGAACCGCGCCGCGCCTTCGCGCAGCTCGCAGCCCAATTCTTCGCTCCCGTTCCGTCGCATATCGTCGCGGTGACGGGGACCAACGGCAAGACCTCGACGGTCGAAATGACGCGCCAGATCTGGCGCATGGCGGGCGAACGCGCGGCCAGTATCGGCACGCTGGGCGTCACCACGCCCGATGGCAGCGTTTCGACCGGGCTGACCACGCCCGACATCGTGACCTTCCTGTCGAACCTCAGCGGCCTGGCGCGCGAAGGGGTGACCCATGTCGCCTACGAAGCGTCGAGCCACGGCCTATCCCAGTTCCGCAATGAAGGCATCGCGGTCGAGGCGGTCGCCTTCACCAATTTCAGCCGCGACCATCTCGATTACCACGCCGACATGGAAGAGTATTTCCTCGCCAAGATGCGGCTGTTCGACGAGGTCGCGAGCGACGGCGCGACGGCGGTAATCTGGACCGGAAGCGACAGCAGCGAATGGACCGCGCGCGCCATCCAACATGCGGAAAAGCGCGGCCTGAGCCCCTTCACGGTTGGCGAACAGGGCGAAGGCATCCGTCTGGTCGCGCGCGAGGCGACGGCGCTGGGCCAGGAACTGACCGTCGAACACGACGGACAGACCCGTACCTTCCGCCTGCCGCTGATCGGGGCCTATCAGGTCTCGAACGCGCTTGTCTCCGCCGGACTGGCGCTCGCCAGCGGGATCGCAGCGGACCGGGTCTGGGATGCGGTCGCGCGGCTCCAGCCGGTGCGCGGACGTCTCGAACGCGCGGTCATCGCGCCGAGCGGTGCGCCGGTCTATGTCGATTACGCCCACACGGCGGACGCGCTGACTGCCGCCATCGCGGCGCTGCGCCCGCATGTCGCAGGCCGCCTAATCACCGTGTTCGGCGCGGGCGGCGATCGCGATCACGGGAAGCGCGCGCCGATGGGCGAAGCGGCCTCGCAAGGCTCGGATCTCGTCATCGTTACGGACGACAATCCGCGCGGCGAGGAGCCGAGCGCGATCCGTGCCGCTGTGATGCAGGGCGTCACCGGCGAGGCACTGGAAATCGGCGGGCGGCGCGACGCGATCGCGCGCGCCATCGCCGAAGCGGGCGAGGGGGACATCGTCCTCGTCGCCGGCAAGGGGCACGAACAGGGTCAGATCATCGGCTCGGGAGAGAATATGCGGGTCCATCCCTTCGACGACGTCGAAGTTGCGCGGCTGTGCGCTGCCACAACTGCGGAGAACACGAAATGAGCGCTGCCCTGATCCGTCATCCCGCATTGAAGCGCTGGCCGATCCTTCCCTCCGACCGGCTGCCGCTGGCCCTGTGGGACGCGCAGACCATCGCCGCTGTCACGGGCGGAACGACAAGCGGCGATTTCCAGGTTTCGGGCATCGACACCGACAGCCGCGACATCCGCAATGGCGATCTGTTCGTGGCGCTGAAGGGCGAAGCGATGGACGGCCACCGCTTCCTCGACAAGGCGTTTGCCAATGGCGCCGCCGCCGCGCTGGTCGATCGGCCGGTCGATTATCCTCACGTTCTGGTCGCGGACACGACAGAAGCGCTTCATGCGCTTGCCGCCGCCGCCCGCAAGCGGACTTTCGCCAAGATCGTCGGCGTCACCGGGTCGGTCGGGAAGACGGGCGTCAAGGAAGCGATCTTCGCCGCGCTCGAACGGTCGAGCCGGGGGCAGGCGCACCGCTCGATCCGCAGCTACAACAATCATGTCGGCGTGCCGCTGTCGCTCGCGCGGATGCCTGCGCGCAGCCGTTTCGGCGTGTTCGAGATGGGGATGAACCATGCAGGCGAGATCGCCGAGCTGAGCGATCATGTCCGCCCCCATGTCGCGGTGGTTACCACTATCGCGCCCGCGCATATCGAGAATCTCGGCAGCGAAGAGGCGATCGCGGACGCCAAAGCGGAAATCTTCGGCGGTCTCGTCAAGGGCGGCACGGCGGTGATCCCGGCGGACAGCCCGCATTTCGCACGGCTCAAGGCTCATGCGGATAAGCTCGACGCACAGGTCGTCAGCTTCGGGCGTGCGCGCGATGCAACCCTGCGGTTGCTCGATGCGATCCCGAGCGCGAATGGGGGATCGCTCGTCACTTGCGAATATCCAGAAGGCCGGATGTGCTTCACCGTGGCGGAGCCCGGCGAACACTGGATTACCAACGCGCTGTGCGTGATGGCTGCCGTCCGCGCCGCCGGGGGCGACATGGCTGCCGCCGGACTGGCGCTTGCCGAAATGGGCGGGCTGAAGGGGCGCGGCGCGCGCCACCAGATCAGCGCGCCGGGCGGCAAGGCGCTGCTGATCGACGAAAGCTACAACGCCAATCCCGCCAGCATGCGCGCGACTTTGGCCCAATTGGGCAATACGCCTGCCGGACGCCGTATCGCCGTGCTCGGCAGCATGAAGGAATTGGGCGATTTCGGCGCGGCCTTCCATGCGCAACTTTCCGAGCCGCTGACTGCCGCGAATATCGATTACGCGGTGCTGGTGGGGGAGGAAATGCGCGTGCTGGCGCGCGAATTGGGGAAAGCGCCCGGCCAGCCGCTTGGCTTCGCGGGCGGATTCACCCATTGCGATAACGCTGCGGAAGCCATCGGCGCGCTGTCGGAATACGGCGTGGTCGCAGGCGATGCGGTGCTGGTGAAGGGGTCGAACTCGGTCGGCCTCGGCCAGCTGGTGGATCATTTCACACGCCGGGACGGCTGACCGCGCATGCTCTATCTCCTCGCAGAATGGCTCCAGTTCGAAGGGCTGCTCAATCTCGTCCGCTATCAGACGGCGCGGGCGGGCGGCGTCCTGCTCACCGCGCTGCTGATCGGGCTCGTCATCGGGCCGCGCATGATCGCGATGCTGCGGGTGCGGCAGGGCAAGGGCCAGCCGATCCGCGAAGACGGACCGCAGACCCACCTCGCCAAGCGCGGGACGCCGACGATGGGCGGGCTGATGATCCTCGTCGCCATGTCCATCTCGCTGCTCTTGTGGATGGACCTCAGCAATCCCTTCATCTGGGCGTGCCTGGCAGTGACGGGCGGGTTCGGCCTGATCGGCTTCATGGACGATTACGACAAGGTCACGAAAAAGAGCCACAAGGGCGTCTCGGGCAAGACGCGCCTCGCGCTCGAATTCGCAGTGGCGGGCATCGCCAGCTGGATCGTGGTCGGCCAGATCAACACGTTTCTCTACGTGCCGTTCTTCAACAATCTCGGCATCGAACTGGGCTGGTTCTATTACGTCTTCGCCGCCTTCGTGATCGTGGGCGCAGGCAATGCCGTCAACCTGACTGACGGGCTGGATGGGCTGGCCACCATGCCGGTGATCATCGCGGCGGGTACGTTCGCGCTGATCGCCTATCTCGTGGGCCGCGTCGACTATTCGAGCTATCTAGGCATTCCGCACGTGCCGGGCGCGGGCGAGCTGGCGATCTTCTGCGCCGCGATCATGGGGGCGGGGCTGGCCTTCCTGTGGTTCAACGCGCCGCCCGCAGCGGTCTTTATGGGCGATACCGGATCGCTGGCTTTGGGCGGAGCGCTCGGCGCGATCGCGGTGGCGACCCATCACGAGGTCGTGCTGGCGGTCGTCGGCGGCTTGTTCGTATTCGAGGCCCTTTCGGTCATCATCCAGGTGTTCTGGTTCAAGCGAACGGGAAAGCGCGTCTTCCGCATGGCGCCGATCCATCACCATTTCGAACAATTGGGCTGGAGCGAGAGCAAGGTCGTGATCCGTTTCTGGATCGTCGCCATCGTGCTCGCGATCCTCGGTCTGGCGACGTTGAAGCTGCGGTGATCACGAATCCGGCCTGGAAGGGCAGGCGCTATGCCGTGCTCGGCCTGGCGCGATCGGGCCGGGCGACTGTGGAGGCGCTGCTGGCAAGCGGGGCAGACGTGCTGGCCTGGGACGATCGCGAGGACGCACGCGCGCCCTTCGTCGGTCGCACGGGCATTGCAGACCCGTTGCAGTCGGACCTTACCGGTTACGATGGCGTGGTCGTCAGCCCCGGCGTTCCGCTCAACACCCATCCGATCAAGCCCCATGCCGACAGCTTCGGTGTGCCGGTGATCGGAGACATCGAACTGTTCGCGCAGGCCCGCGGGGCTCTCCCGCCGCACAAGGTCGTCGGCATCACCGGCACCAATGGCAAGAGCACAACGACCGCGCTGGTTCATCATATCCTCAAGACTGCGGGCGTTCCCACCACGATGGGCGGCAATATCGGCCTGCCGATCCTGGAGCAGCAGCCTTTGCCCGAGGACGGGGTCTATGTGCTGGAGCTTTCGAGCTACCAGATCGACCTGACCTATTCGCTCGATTGCGACGTGGCGGTGCTTTTGAATATCACGCCGGATCATCTGGATCGGTACGATGGCGATTTCCAGAAATACGCCGCAAGCAAATCCCGCCTGCTCGCGATGCAGACGAGCGGTCAGAACTCCATCGCCCGCTTTACCGACGCGCGGGCCTTGGGCAAATTCGCCGAAGGCACCATAGCCAGCATTCTCGAAGATGTCCTGAGCAATCGCGGTGTCGAGACTGGCGAACAGGCGAATTGGCCGTCGCTGCAAGGCCCGCACAATCTCGAAAACGCCGCGGCAGCGATCGAGGTCGGCGATATTCTCGGTCTTTCCGGGCAGCAGATCCGCGCCGGGCTCGAAAGCTATTCCGGCCTGCCGCACCGCATGGAGCGGGTCGCCGAAATTTCGGGTGTCGCCTACATCAACGACAGCAAGGGCACCAACACCGCGGCTTCTGCGCCTGCGCTGGCGGCTTTCGAGAACATCCACTGGATCGTCGGCGGTCTCGCCAAGGAGCCGGGGTTGGGCGAGTGCGAGGCCGAATTGCCGCACGTGAAAGCCGCCTTCACCATCGGCAAGGGCGGACCCGCTTTCGCCGAGCTGCTCGAGGGCCGGGTTCCGGTAACGCGCAGCGAAACGCTCGAGCGGGCAGTGCGCGATGCTGCCGCTGCGGCGCAAGAGGGCGACACCGTCCTGCTTTCGCCCGCCTGCGCCAGCTTCGACCAGTTTCGCGATTTCGAAGAGCGCGGCGAGGCGTTTCGCAAGGCTGTCAGCGAGCTCAGCGCATGAATATGCAGCGTCCCTACGTGCCCGGTGCCGCCCGCCCCGGCATGCGCCGTCCCGGCCAGAAGCTCTCCCGCTGGACCGAGTTGACGATCTGGTGGCGCGAGATCGACCGCGTCTTGCTTGGCCTGATCCTGGCGCTGATGGCCTTCGGCACCGTGGCCGTCGCCGCCGCATCGCCCGCCAGTGCGGACCGTCTTTCGACCGCGACGCAGACGCTCGACCCGCTCTATTTCTTCTACCGCCACCTCGCCTGGCAGGCGATCGGGATCGGCGTGATGATCGCAATCAGCATGGTCAGCCGCGAAAACGCCCGGCGCGGGGGGCTGCTTCTGGCGGCAGGAATGCTCGGCGCGCTGTTCCTCGTTCCGATCGTCGGCGCGGAGGTGAACGGTGCGCGGCGCTGGCTCGATTTCGGAATGCGTTTCCAGCCGTCGGAATTTCTGAAGCCCGCTTTCGCGATCGCCGTCGCCTGGATCCTGTCATGGCGGATGCGCGACCCCAATCTGCCGGTGATCGCGCTGTCGGCGGTGGCGCTGGTCGTGGTCGCGGCGCTCCTGATGATGCAGCCCAATCTTGGCGACACCATTCTTTTCTTCGGCGCCTGGTTCGTGCTGATCCTGCTCGCAGGCGTGCCCGTCCAGCGCATGGGCGCGCTGGTCGGGATCGGCGGGGCGGCCATGGTCGCAACGTATTTCCTCTATGACAACGCCCGCCACCGCATCGACAGCTTCATGGGCGGCGGCACGGCCTTCGACCAGGTCGATCTGGCCGAGCGCACGCTTCTGGCGGGTGGCTGGACGGGCAGCGGATACGGGCTGGGTCTCAGAAAGATGAACCTTCCCGAAGCGCACACCGACTACATCTTCTCCGTCATCGGGGAAGAATTCGGCCTGATCGTTTGCGCTCTCGTCGTGATCGTTTATCTCGCCATCGTGGCGCGCGTATTGATGAAGCTGATCGATGAAGACGACCTGTTCGCCCTGCTTGCGGGTGCGGGCCTGATCACGCTGTTCGCGGGGCAGGCGTTCATCAACATCCTCGTCAATCTGCAGCTGTTTCCATCGAAGGGGATGACCTTGCCGCTCATCAGCTATGGCGGATCGTCCACGATCGCGCTCTGTCTGGAGGTCGGGCTGCTGCTGGCGATAACGCGGCGCAATCCCTTCCTCAAACGCGAGACGCGCGGCCTTGCCGACGTGATCGGCTGGAACGAACGCCGCGCGCCGAAGAAACAGGCCGACACGATCCGGCGGGAAATCTATCCATGAGCGGGCCGGACAATACTCATGCGGCGCGCCACTTCGTCCTCGCGGCAGGGGGCACGGGCGGCCATTTGCTGCCCGCTTTCGCGCTCTCGACCGAGCTGGAGCGGCGCGGCCACCATGTCGCGCTGATCACCGACGAACGCGGCGCGCAGATCCCCGGACGGCCCGATTTCCTCACCACCCACATCCTGCCCGCCGGGCGCTTCGGCAAGAATCCGGTGAAATGGTTTGCGGGCGCAATGGCCGTGTGGGAAGGGCGCAACATGGCGGTGCGCCTGTTCGAAAGCTTCCAGCCCAGCGCCGTGGTCGGTTTCGGCGGCTATCCCGCCTTTCCGGCCCTGTGGGCTGCGACATCGATGGGCATCCCCAGCGTCGTCCATGAACAGAACGCGGTGCTGGGCCGGGTCAATCGCCTGCTGGCGGGCAAGGTCGATGCGATCGCCACCGCCTATCCTCAGGTCGAGCGGCTGAAGCCCAAATATGGCGACAAGGTCCATCTGGTCGGCAATCCCGTTCGCGCCGAAGTGCTGGCCCTGCGCGAAGAGGAGTTTCCCGCGCTCAGCGAAGAGGGGCTGTTCCGCGTCCTTGTCACCGGCGGGAGCCAGGGTGCGCGCGTTCTGTCCGAAGTGGTGCCCGACGGGCTCGCCATGCTGCCGCCCGCCTTGCGGCAGCGACTCCAGGTGACGCAGCAATGCCGCCCGGAAGATTTGGAAGCGGTCCGCGCGCGCTATTCCAGCCACGACATTCCCGCCGAACTCGGGACTTATTTCGAAAACATGGCCGGACGCCTTGCGGACGCGCATCTCTTCATCGGACGGGCGGGCGCGTCCACGATCGCGGAACTGACTGCGGTTGGTCGGCCGGCGATCCTGATCCCGCTTCCGATCGCGACCGACGATCACCAGGCGGCGAACACCCGCGAGATGGTGAAGGCGGGCGGGGCGCGGATGGTGCGGCAGGACAGCTTCACCGCCAAGGAACTCGCCAAGCAGATCAAGGCCATCGCCGACAGCCCCGAAGGGCTCGGCAAGGCGGCCCATGCGGCGTTCAATTGCGGGCGGCCCAATGCGGTTCAGGATCTTGCCGATCTCGTCGAAAGCTTCGGTGGGGCGGAAATGATGGACGTGATCCGCGTCGGCGCGAACAATGCGCGCGGCGCTTCGCAGGGCGTGGCTGCGGGGCAGGGCGCGGCGCGCGACATGCACGAAAGGTCGAAGCCATGAGAGGCGTGCCCACCGATATCGGCACCATCCATTTCGTCGGCATAGGCGGGATCGGCATGTCCGGCATCGCCGAAGTGATGGCCAATCTCGGCTACAGCGTGCAGGGATCGGACATCAAGGAAAGCCCGGTGGTCGAGCGCCTGCGTTCGCGCGGGGTCCGGATCGCAATCGGCCATGCGGCGGAAAACGTGATGGGCGCGGCGGTCGTCGTCACTTCCACCGCGGTGAAGCGCACCAATCCCGAAGTCGCCTTCGCGCTCGAAAACCGCATCCCCGTGGTGCGCCGCGCGGAAATGCTGGCCGAATTGATGCGGTTGAAATCCACCGTCGCGGTGGCGGGGACGCATGGCAAGACAACGACCACCAGCATGATCGCCGCACTGCTCGATTGCGGCAATGTCGATCCCACCGTCATCAATGGCGGCATCATCGAACAATACGGTTCGAACGCGCGATTGGGCGATAGCGACTGGATGGTGGTGGAGGCCGACGAGAGCGATGGCAGCTTCCTGCGCCTCGACGGGACGATCGCGGTCGTCACCAATATCGATCCCGAGCATCTCGACCATTATGGCGATTTCGACGGGGTGAAGGCCGCCTTCGTGGAATTCATCCACAATGTCCCCTTCTATGGCGCGGCGATCCTGTGCATCGATCATCCCGAAGTCCAGGCGGTGAGCGGTCTGGTGCGCGATCGCAATGTCGTGACGTACGGCTTCAATCTCCAGGCGGATATCTGCGGCGTCAACGTCCGGCCCGATGCGGGCGGCAATTGTTTCGACGTAATCGTGCGTCGGCGCGGGCAGGAGGATCGCCGGATCGAAGGCGTGCGTCTGCCCATGCCGGGGCGCCACAACGTCCAGAACGCGCTCGCCGCGATTGCAGTCGCGATCGAGATGAAATGCCCGGACGAAGTGATCTGCAACGGCTTCGCCAGCTTTGGCGGTGTAAGGCGGCGGTTTACAAAAACGGGCGAGGTTCCGGTGGGCGATGGCAAGGCCGTGGTCATCGACGATTACGGCCATCATCCGGTCGAAATCCGCGCTGTTTTGGGTGCCGCCCGCGAGGCCACCAAGGGCCGCGTCATCGCGGTCGTCCAGCCGCACCGCTATACCCGCCTGCGCGATCTGATGGACGATTTCCAGAGCGCCTTCAACGAAGCGGACGAGGTGTTCGTGACGCCCGTTTACGAAGCGGGCGAAGAACCGATCGAGGGCGTGAATTCGCAGGCTCTGGTCGATGGACTCAAGTCCCGCGGCCACCGCTCCGCCGCCAGCGTCGGCGATATGGACGAGCTGGTCGCGGTGCTCGGCGCGGAGTTGAAGCCGGACGATCTCATCGTCTGCCTCGGCGCGGGCGACATCACGCGCTGGGCCGCCGAGCTTCCCGAAGCGCTGATCGCCGAAAGGGCGCGCGGATGACGCAGCCCGACGATGCCTTGAACTGGGACAGCGGCGAAGCGCCCGATTGCGAGGTCGAGGGCGGCGTCAGCGCACCGATCTCGACTGCGGGCCTGCGCGGGCGGCTGACGCATGACGCGCCGCTGGCCAAGCTCGTGTGGTTCAAATCCGGCGGCCATGCCGATTGGCTGTTCGAGCCAGCCGATCTGGACGATCTGATCCTGTTCCTCGAACGGCTCGACGGTGCGCTCCCGATCATGCCGCTGGGGCTCGGCTCGAACCTGATCGTGCGCGATGGCGGCGTGCCGGGCGTGGTGATCAAGCTGGGCAAGCCCTTCGCCGGGATCGAGGTCGACGCGTGCACCTTGACCTGCGGGGCCGGGGCGCATGGCATCCTCGTCGCCAGTGCGGCACGCGATGCGGGCGTGGCGGGCATGGAATTCATGCGCGGCATTCCCGGCACGGTGGGCGGTTTCGTGCGCATGAATGGCGGCGCCTATGGGCGCGAAGTGGCGGATGTGCTCATCGATTGCGACGTCGTCATGCAGGACGGCAATCTGATGCGGCTGACGAAGCGCGAGCTCGATTACAGCTATCGCCATTCGGCGCTGACCGACAATTCGGTGGTGGTTTCGGCCCGCTTCGAAGGAACGCCCGGCGATCCCGAAGCGATCGGCGCGGAGATGGACCGTATCGCCGAAGCGCGCGAAACCTCGCAGCCGCTCCGCACCAAGACAGGCGGATCGACTTTCAAGAACCCGCCGGGCGAGAAGGCTTGGGAACTGGTCGATAAGGCGGGATGCCGGGGCATGACGGTGGGCGGCGCGCAGGTGAGCGAGAAGCACACCAATTTCCTCATCAACACCGGCGACGCCACCAGCGAGGACATCGAAACCCTCGGCGAGGAGGTCAAGCGCCGGGTCTACAAGAATTCGGGCGTGGAACTGGAATGGGAAATCCGCCGGGTGGGCAGACCGTGACCCTCGATCGCAAACTCCACATCGCCGTCCTTATGGGCGGCTGGGCGAACGAACGCCCCGTCTCGCTGATGTCGGGCGAAGGCGTCGCCAAGGCGCTGGAAGAGCGCGGGCACCGCGTCACCCGGATCGACATGGATCGCCAGGTCGCCGCGCGCATCGCGGAGTCCGCACCCGATGTCGTCTTCAACGCGCTCCACGGCGTGCCGGGCGAGGATGGGACGGTGCAGGGCATGATGGACCTGATGGGTGTGCCCTACACCCATTCGGGCCTCGCCACCTCGGTCATTGCGATCGACAAGCAACTGACCAAGCAGGCGCTGGTGCCGCACGGCGTGCCCATGCCCGGCGGGCGGATCGTTAGGACCGCAGACCTGTTCGAGCGCGATCCCCTGCCGCGCCCTTATGTGCTGAAACCCGTCAACGAAGGCAGCTCGGTGGGCGTCGCCATCGTCACCGAGGATGGCAATTACGGCAACCCGATCGCACGCGATGCGAAAGGCCCGTGGCAGGATTTCGCCGAATTGCTCGCCGAACCCTATATCAAGGGCCGCGAGATGACGTCGGCGGTGGTCGATTTCGAGGACGGGCCGCGTGCGCTCGCGGTGACGGAGCTGAAGCCGAAAAGCGGCTTCTACGATTTCGACGCCAAATACACCGACGGGATGACCGACCATATCTGTCCCGCCGATATTCCCGAGACGATCCGCGATCTCTGTCTCGAAATCGCGCTGAAGGCTCACAAGCTGCTCGGCTGTCGCGGCACCAGCCGCACCGATTTCCGCTGGGACGAGGAACAGGGCGAAGACGGCCTGTTCGTGCTCGAAACCAACACCCAGCCGGGGATGACGCCGCTCAGCCTGGTGCCCGAACAGGCGCGCCATGCGGGCATGGAATATGGCGAGCTGGTCGAGACAATCATCGCCGCGGCTCTGCGCGACTTCGCCGTGAAGGCTCCTGCCGATGGCTAAGGTCAAGCGCACCAGCCCGGGCGTGCGCCGCTCCGCCGCTGCGCGCAATCGGACGCAGAAGACGCGCGCCGCCAAGAAACACACGGTCGGCCTGTTCGACCAGATGCTGGCCCTGCTGCCTTTTACGGACGAGCAATTGCACAAGGCTTTCGTCGCCGCGATCCTGGCGCTGGCGCTTGCCGCTGCGTGGTTCGTCGCCAGCCTGGCCGGTCTGCCCGCGCTCGCCAATGCGCGTTTGGCCGAAGCCGCGTCCGATGCCGGGTTCGAGGTGCGCCGCGTCAAGGTGACGGGCGTCGAGCGAATGAACGAGCTGACGGTTTACGAACGCGCGCTCGCCATGCGCGATCAGCCGATGCCTCTCGTCGATCTCGATGCGCTGCGCGATCGCCTGCTGGAATTGAGCTGGGTCAAGGATGCGCGCGTGTCGCGCCAGCTTCCCGACACGCTGATCGTCGACATCGTCGAACGTGAAGAGCACGCCGTCCTCGCCAAGCCCGACCGGTTGATGCTGGTCGATGCCGAGGGGCACGAACTCGAACCCATCAGCCGCACCAATGCCAAGGGCAAGCTCACCATCGCCGGGCCGGGCGCACAGAAGCAGGTCGGCGAACTGGACCTGCTGCTCGACGCCGCGCCTGCGCTCAAACCCCAGGTCGAACAGGCCGAATGGGTCGGCAATCGCCGCTGGAACCTGACCTTCAAGACCGGCCAGATGCTCGCGCTTCCCGAAGGCGAGGATCAGTCGGCGAGCGCGCTCGTCTCCTTCGCCAAGCTGGACGGGCATTACCGGCTGTTGGGCGGCAAGGTCGTCGCGGTCGATATGCGCGTGCCCGAACAGGCCTATTTCCGCTGCACGGGCGGGCCTTGCAGCATGAACGGCCTCGAACAACGGGCTTCCGCCCCGGGAGCGGACAACTGATGGCTGGCCCCCGCATCACGCGGGCCTATGGCGCAGTCAATATCGGCTCCTTCCGCATCTCGGCCATGATCATGGGCCAGGACGAGAACGGCGCGATGGTGGTACTGGGGTCGAGCCACCGCAAATCCGAAGGCGTCAAGCGCGGCTACGTCACCGAAATGCGCGCCGCCAGCCTCGCCATCCGTCAGGCGCTCGAAAAGGCCGAGGCGAGCGCGGGCACCAGCGTGTCGAGCGTGTGGATCGGCTGTTCGGGCGCAGGCCTGTCGAGCCATATCGCCAGCGTCGAAATCGCGATCGGCGGGCGGCGCATCGAAGAAGACGATATCGAGCACCTGCTCTATGCCGCGCGCGACCACATTCAGCCCGATGGGCGCATGGTCCTCCACGCGCAGCCTGCGCATTATACGCTGGACGGGGCGCACGGCGTCGCCAATCCGGCGGGCCTCCATGCCGAGGCGCTGGGCGTCGATATCCATGTGACGGTAGCCGAAAGCGCGCCGGTCAGGAACCTGATCGAAGCGGTCCAGACCGCGCATCTCGATGTCGAGGCGGTGGTCGCCAGTCCGCTCGCCAGCGCCTATGCCTGTGTCACGCCGGAAGAGCGCGAGCTGGGCGTCGCGCTGATCGAGATCGGAGCGCAAGTCACCAATATCTCGGTCCATTCGGCAGGGATGCTGCTGGGGCTGAAGTCCATTCCCCTTGGGTCGAACGACATCACCGATGCGATCGCTTCCAGTTTTGGGATCCGTCGCAGCCAGGCGGAGCGGCTGAAATGCGTATCCGGTTCGGCGATGGCCAGCCCGACCGATCACTCCGAGATGATACCGGTCAATGCGCCGGGCGAAGAGGGCGAAGGCCCGCTCGCGCGCGGAGCGGACGAGCACAACCGCATCGCACGCGCGGAGCTGGTCGCGGTCGTCACCGATCGGCTGGCGCACCTCACAGGGGAAATGCACCGATCGCTCAAGGACATGGGTTTTTCGGGCAGCCGGGGCGGGCAGGTGGTGCTGGCAGGTGGGGGCGCGGAACTGCACGGAATCGCCGAATTCGTCCAGGCCGCGCTCGGTCGCCCGGTGCGGATCGGCAAGCCACCGCGCCTCCAGGGCCTGCCCGAAGCGCATGCAACTCCCGGCTTTGCCTCGCTGGTAGGGCTGTGCCTTTATGCGGCGGACGATCCGGTCGATATCCGCTCGGTCGATCCGGGCTATCAGCCGACCCGGCGTTATTCGGGTTTCGGCCTCGTAAACAGAGTGCTGCAGGCGGTTCGGGAGTATTTCTAGGCACCTCGCGGCGGCCAGGCCGTTGAAGGAGCTAGCACTGTGAAAAAAGGCGATTAACCCTTTGCATCGCCGAATCGGAATGTGGCAGAATGCATCCCATGCAAATTAGGGCGAAACGTCTTCGCCGGAGGAATATCGAATGAGCATCAATATCGGCCCCGCTTCGTCGGACGATCTGCGTCCCCGCATCACCGTGATCGGCGTGGGCGGCGCCGGGGGCAATGCCATTGCCAACATGATGGAAGCGCAGATCGAAGGCGTCGATTTCATCGTGGCCAATACCGATGCGCAGGCGCTGAGCAATGCTGCCGCCGAAAAGCGCATCCAGCTCGGCCCCGACATCACCGGCGGCCTTGGTGCAGGCGCGCGGCCCGAAGTCGGCAAGGCGGCGGCTGAAGAGACGGTCGAAGATATCGAACATGCGCTCGAAGGCGTGAACATGTGCTTCATCGCCGCAGGGATGGGTGGGGGCACCGGCACCGGCGCCGCGCCCGTCATCGCGGAAGCTGCGCGCAAGAAGGGCGTGCTGACCGTTGGCGTCGTGACCAAGCCGTTCCTGTTCGAAGGCACGCGCCGCATGCGCGCCGCCGAAGCGGGCATCGACGAGCTTCAGAAGCACGTCGATACGCTGATCGTCATCCCGAACCAGAACCTGTTCCTGGTCGCCAAGGCGGAAACGACCTTCAAGGAAGCCTTCGAACTGGCCGACGAAGTGCTGCAACAGGGCGTGCGTTCGATCACCGACCTGATGGTGATGCCGGGCCTCATCAATCTCGACTTCGCCGACGTGCGTTCCGTCATGAGCGAGATGGGCAAGGCGATGATGGGAACCGGCGAAGGCGAAGGCGACAATCGCGCGCTCGAAGCCGCGGAGCGCGCCATCGCCAACCCGCTGCTCGACGGGGTCAGCATGGCGGGTGCCAAGGGCGTGATCATTTCGATCATCGGCGGGGAGGACATGAAGCTCCTCGAAGTCGACGAAGCCGCGAACCACATTCGCGAGCTGGTGGACGAAGATGCGAACATCATCTGGGGTTCGGCCTTCAATCCCGATCTCGACGGCAAGATCCGCGTTTCCGTGGTCGCCACCGGTATCGAGCATGACGGGCAGGCAATGCCGAGCCAGTCGCGCGGCTTCGCCATGTCCGAATCGCGCGCGCCCAAGCGCCCCGCGCTCGACCTGCCGCGCCAGAGAGAGGAGGACGAGGAGCCCTTCGAATTGAGCGAAGGTCTCTCCGCCGAAGCCGAGAGCGATGCAATGTCCGGCGGCTTCGCGACTGCGCCCGCTCCCTCGCCAGCGGTCCCCTCGCCGGCTCCTACGCCGTCCAGTGCGCAGGCCGATGACGCTCCGATGGAACTGACTTCGGCGAATTACGCCGATGACGGTCGGGCGGGATCGCGCGGCACCGCAGCAACCTATTCGGATTTCGACGAAGACGAGGGCGAGGATGTGGACGACATCGTCGATCCGCTGGCGGGCCTGCGTAACGAGCATACCGAGCGCTTCGACCGTTCGGAAAGCGCCTCGCTCGCGTCCCCGACGGACAGCCGTTCGATTGAAACCGATATGGAAGACGAAGGCTGGGGCCGGGACAGCGGACGCCGTCCGACGCTCGATCTGTCGGAAGGCACGGAAAGCGGCCGGAAGGGAGCGCAGGACGAGCTTCAGCTTGGCAACGACCAGATGGCCGCCGACTCGCGCAGCCCCCTCCAGTCCAAGCCCGCACGCGGCAGCGGCGAAAGCACCGCCGATGGCGACAAGGGCAAGGGCGCGGCACGTCCGGCTGGCGGATCGGGCGGTAGCGGATCGGGCAGCACGCTGTTCGAGCGGATGGCCAACCTTTCGCGCGGCAGCGCACCGCGACCTGCCGACGACCGCGACGATGACGACGACGATACGGGCGGCGCGCTTAACATTCCGCGCTTCCTGGGCCGCCAGAACAACCAATAGTTCGGTCCGTTCGGGCAACGATCGGCTCCGGTTCAGGCGCTAGCCAGACCGGGGCCGCCATCGTCGCGATCGCAACGACACGAAAGCGCGGGCATCGGGCACCCGCCGAAAACGGAGCGCGGGTTTGCGAACACTGAATCGACTGTCACTTCTGAGCGCCTCGGTCATCGGCCTGGCCGCGGCGGGTGTCGCCCTGCCTCAATCCGTATCCGCGCAGGCCGTGGTGCAGCCCCTTCCGCCGCGCGAGGCCGCCGATCTCAACGATGCGCTGCGCCGTCTTGCCCGTTCGCCACGCGATCTCAGCGCGCTCCTCGATGCGGGCGAGGCTTCGGTGCAAGTGGGCGATATCGACGCCGCGATCGGTTTCTTCGCCCGTGCACAGGATATCGCGCCCGATAACGGCCGCGCGATGCTCGGCCTGGCGCGATGCTTCACCTTGCAGCGCCAGCCGATCGAAGCCCTGCGGCTTTATGCCGAGGCTGAGAATGCGGGCATCCCGGAAGCGGCGATGGCCGCCGATCGCGGCCTCGCCTTCGACCTTGTTGGTGACAATGCGAGCGCGCAGGCGCTTTATCGCGCGGCTTTGGCACAGGGCAACGATCCCGAAACCCGCCGCCGCCTGGCGCTCAGCCTGGCGATGACCGGAAACCGGCAGGAATTCGAAGCCACGCTGCTCCCCCTGCTGGAGAGTGAGGACCGCTCGGCATTCCGGGCGCGGGCCTTCGGCCTCGCGATTCTGGGCGATGCGGACGATGCTGTGGGGATCGCCGAAGCGCTGATGCCGACGGATCTGGCGCTACGGATGGCGCCCTATCTGCGCTACATGCCTCGCCTGACCCGTGCACAGCAGGCGGCAGCCGCCAATCTCGGCGCCTTCCCGCGGGCGAACGAGATCGGGCGCGACGATGCCGCCATAGCAAGCTACGCTCCTGCCAATCCGCGCGTCGCACGCGGCGCCGGCGCGGCTCTGGCACCCAGCGGCGCGCCGATGGGGACGAATGCCGCACCTGCCGCTGCGCCAGTCCCCACCCCCGCTCCCGCGCGCCAGACGCGGCAGCAGCGCCGCCAGGCGGAGCGCGCCGCGCGCCGTGCCGCCGGGTCCGATCCGATGGATCGCACGCTGGTTCGCTCCGCGCCTGCTCCGGCGCCCGTTCCTGCGCCAGCTCCCGCTCCGGCGCCTCTTCCGGCTCCGGCGCCGCCGCCAAGCCCTGCACCCTCTCCAGCGCCGAGCGCGCAATCGGACGCTCCGGCAATTCAGTTCGAACTCCCGCCCGCCAGCGCGCCGGCATCCCAAGAGGCCACCCAGGTGGCCCGTATCGACCCTTCGCAAGTCGATCCGGATGAGAGTGCAACCCAACTGATCACGGCGGAAAATCCCGTTCAGGTCGCAGTGCTGAATCCTGCCGACAATGCCGAGAACATGGGCCCAGCTGCGCCGTCGACACCCGCTCCGGCACCCGATCCCGAACCGTCGCAAAGTGTCGCGGACGCTTTTGCCGCCTTCGCGGCAACGCAGCCGGTGAGTGCGCCACGGCCAGCCAATGCGGTGGACATCACCACCATCGAACCGCCGCGCGAGCGCGCCGAACCGCCGCCGCCCAAGCCGGAAGCGAAACCGAAGCCTCCGGCCAATCCTTCGCGCCATTACGTCCAGATCGCCACCGGGCGCGATCGCGATGCGCTGAAGTTCGACTGGCGCCGTATCGCGCGCAAGGCCGATTCGCTGCTCGACGGGAAGGGGCCGTTCGTGACCAAATGGGTCGAAGCCAATCGCCTGCTGGCCGGTCCCTATCCCAGCAAGGATGCCGCGCGCGAGGTGATGAACAAATTGAAGTCGATGGGCATCGACAGTTTCACCTTCACCAGCGATTCCGGCCAGGCGATCGACCCGCTCGACTAACGGCGCCACTCCTCCCGAACGCGTGTTTTCCAAGGCTTGTGCACAGCGTTTGCACAGGCCTTTCCAGCCGGTCGCGGTTTCTCCCCAGCAGCGGCGATGGCCTCGATTGCCAAGCGCCCTGCCTCTTCGGCATTGAGCCTGCATGACGAGGATGGGATCGGGCCGATGAGAGCGCTGGAAAGTTTCGCGAATGACGAGGATGCGGCGCCGGTCGACATGCTGGCGGCTCTGTTCGAAGCGCGGGGCTGGCCATGCGCCGCACGTGCCCACGAGGTCACGGGCGAAGTGCGCGGAAGCTGGGCGAATTACCAGGTGAAGGGCATCTGGCGCGCCGAGGATTGCGTGCTCCAGATCCTCTGCCTGCCCGAAATTCGCGTGCCAAAGGACAGGCTTGCCGCAGCCTACGAATTGCTCGGCTCCATCAACGAACAGCTCTGGCTCGGCCATTTCGACATCTGGTCGAATGGCGGCGTCCTCCTCTATCGCAACGCGACGATGCTGGGAGACGAGGGCACTTTGAGCCTGGCGCAGGCGCAGGCGCTCGTGGAGATCGCGGTCGAGGAATGCGACCGGTTCTATCCCGCTTTCCAGTTCGTTCTGTGGGGCGGAAAGACCCCTGCGGACGCGCTCGAAGCTGCCATGGTCGATGCCGCCGGGGAAGCTTGAACCACCGTCCTCGCATGCCTTAAGCAGCCCTGCGAGGCGTTAACCATGGCAGGGTCGAAGCGGTCCGGTTTCGCTTGAAATATGGGGCCGGAACCCCGATATTGCCGGTATCCGCGATAGAGCGCATCGGGCGCACGGATCGCATCTAGGAGAGAGACGACACATGGCCGATTGGAACGACACCGGACGGCGGCAGACCGGCTTCAGCTCGGTTCCGCGCGCTGGCGACGCCGTTGCCCGTCGCGAGACATTCGACGCGGGCCTGCGCTCGCACATGCTTTCGATCTACAATTACATGGCGAGCGGCGTGCTGCTGACCGGCATCGTCGCCATGCTCACCTATCAGTCGGGCCTCGCGGTGAACTTCGCCAGCGGGCCGCTGATGTGGATCGTTGCGCTGGCGCCGCTGGGCTTCGTGATGGCGATGAGCTTCGGCCTCCAGAAGATGAGCCGCGGGACGCTCCAAATGCTGTTCTGGGCCTTCGCGGTCGTGATGGGTCTTTCGCTGTCGACGATCTTCCTGCGCTTCACCGGCGAATCGATCGCGACGACCTTCTTCGCCACGGCGGGTGCCTTCGCGGGCCTCAGCCTGTTCGGCTACACCACCAAGAAGGATCTGTCCGGCATGGGCACCTTCCTGATCATGGGCGTCGTCGGGCTGCTGATCGCGATGGTCATCAACATCTTCCTGCAGTCGAGCGGGCTGGCGCTGGCCATCAGCTTCATCGGCGTGCTGATCTTCGCAGGCCTCACCGCCTACGATACGCAGCGCCTGAAGCGCGAATACGAGTATCTGCGCGGCACCGACTTCGTCGGCAAGGCCGTGATCATGGGCGCGCTGAGCCTCTATCTCGACTTCATCAACATGTTCATGTTCCTGCTGCAGTTCATGGGCAATCGCGAATAAGCGATCCGTGCGGTCCGCTCGCCTTCGGGGTGCGGACTGCCGCAGACAGGACTCGGTCTATCGTGCTCGGAGCGCTTCGCGCGTTCCGGGCATTTTCTTTATTGCCAAGGGCTTGTAACGCTTACTGCTTAAGCCCGCGTTCAATCGGAAGGCGACACGGGTTTCCATTACGAATTTTCGCAAACGGGAGGGCCGCCGGACTATGCGCCGCGCAACCAAATCACAGCTACGCCTCGTCACGCTCACGCTCGGTATCGCCGGGGTCGCTGCCTGTGCCACGCCCGAACCGCCGCCCCCTCCGCCCCCGCCGCCTCCGCCCCCGCCGGTCGAAGTCATCCCGCTGCGTCCGGTGCCGCCGGGCGGCGCGGCCTATATCATGGAGATTCCCGGCAAGGATCTGCTCGGTCAGCGCCAGACGGTGAACCGCAATCTGACCGATGACGAGCGGACCTGGCATTTTCGTTCCGCCTGGAACGTGGCCGCGCTGAATTGCCTCGGCCCGCGCTACGAGCCGATCCTGCAGGGCTACAGCGCCTATCTCCAGAACAATGAGCGCGATCTAAGGCGCGTCAACGAGCGTATCGATGCCGAATATCGCAAGGAATTTCGCGATCGGCGTGAAGCGATCATGGCGCGCGAGACGCAGATGACTTCGGTCTACAACTTCTTCGCATTGCCTCCTGCCCGTGCAAGTTTCTGCCAGACGGCGCTCGACATCTCGAACCGCGCTCTGGCGACGACCGAGATGGACGCAGCCGGCTTTGCGGCGGCGAATTTCGCTCTGTTCGAGCAGCCCTTCGACACGTTCTTCACGGAATACGAAACCTATCAGCGCGAATCGGCGGCATGGGACGCGCAGTACGGTGAGCGCTACGGCCAGTCCCAGCCGGGCTATGTCGCGGTGCAGGAGGCTCGCGCGGCCCGGGCGCCGGTGATCACGCTCGACGGTGTGGGGGCGACGCTCTCCACGCCGGCAGCCGAACAGACCCGCGTGATCGATCCGGATACGGGCGCGCCCATTCCGGTCGTGCCGGTCGACGAGACGCGCACCTCGCAGCCGATCGTGCAGCCGATCCCCAACGATGCGGGCGAGGACGATACCCCGCAAGGCACGGTGCAGAGTACGGGCACCGCGAATTAGGCTTTGCAGCCTGCGCGCCTTTCGCTAAGGCGCGCCTTCCGCCGGGCGGCAAGTCAAGTGTCGCCCGGCGCATGACCTGGAACGGGGCCGTAGCTCAGTTGGGAGAGCGCGTCGTTCGCAATGACGAGGTCAGCGGTTCGATCCCGCTCGGCTCCACCAGGTTTTTCGATTTCATCGATAAACCTGGAGTCTTTGTTCCCGTTCACGCCTCCGCGTGAACGTCCTCGGTGCTGTTACTCCCTTCGGTCGGGCACCAGCGGGGCGGCCGCTTGGCCTTGCGGTCGGCTGGTCGCCGACCGTTTTGGGTAGTCCTTGCGACGGGGCCAGCGTCACTCTACTGCCAGTTTACTGCAAAGTTGCGGAGCACGGTCGCATGGCGACCGCAAGCGCGACCGCGCGCCCGCAGGGCCGTAAGGCCCGAGGAAAGCCAAGCGCACGGATGTGCGCGCCGGCGACTGAGGCCAAACAAAAATGCACTTTCTAGATCAGGCAAAGATATTCATCCGCTCCGGCGCAGGCGGGCCCGGCGCGGTCTCGTTCCGGCGGGAAAAATACGTCGAATATGGCGGCCCCGACGGCGGCAATGGCGGCAAGGGCGGGGATGTGATCTTCGAAGCGGTCGCCGGCCTCAACACGCTGATCGACTTCCGTTATTCCCAGCATTTCAAGGCGCCGCGCGGCGCGCATGGCATGGGCAAGGACCGCACGGGGGCCGGTGCGCCCGATCTGGTCATCCCGGTCCCGGTCGGCACGCAGGTGCTGAGCGAGGACAAGGAAGAGGTGCTCGCCGATTTCACCGAGGTCGGCCAGCGGGTGGTCTTCCTCGAAGGCGGCATGGGCGGGCGCGGCAATGCCAGCTACAAGACCAGCACCAATCGCGCTCCGCGCCAGCACCAGCCGGGCATTCCGGGCCAGGAAATGTGGGTGTGGCTGCGGCTCAAGCTGCTTGCCGATGTCGGCATGCTCGGCCTGCCGAATGCGGGCAAATCCACCTTCATCAATCAGGTTTCGAACGCCAACGCCAAGGTCGGCCATTACGCCTTCACGACTTTAGTGCCCAAATTGGGCGTGGTACGCCACAAGGGCCGCGAATTCGTGCTGGCCGATATTCCCGGCCTGATCGCGGGCGCGGCGGAAGGAGCAGGGATCGGCGACCGGTTCCTGGGCCATATCGAGCGCTGCCGGGTGCTGATCCATCTGGTCGACATCGCGGGCGACGATCCGGCGGAAGCGATGCGAACGGTGAACGCGGAACTGGAAGCCTATGGCGAGGATCTGGCCGACAAGCCGCAGCTCATCGCGCTCAACAAGGTCGATCTGGCCGACAAGGAACTGGGCGAGGGCTTCGCTGCCGAATTGCGCGAAGCGGGCGCGGACCGGGTCTTCGTGGTTTCCGGTGCCAGCGGCGAGGGGATCGAGGAACTGCTCGACGCTGTGCTCGCCTTTCTGCCCGACCGCACCTCGACCGAGACCAAGGGAAGCGAGGTCGAGGACGCCGAGGACGAAGGGGCGAACGAATGGTCGCCTCTGTGAATGGCTACTGAGGCACGGATCGCGGGGATCCATGAAGTGATGGCGATCGAGACTCTCGCTCAATTGCGTCAGGCGCGGCGTATCGTGATCAAGATCGGCTCGGCCCTGTTGGTCGAGCGAGGCGAGCCGCGCGCCGCATGGCTCGCCGGGCTGGCCGACGAAATCGCCCAATTGCGCCAGACCAGCGAAGTGATTGTCGTATCTTCGGGTGCGATCGCGCTGGGTGCGGCCCGGTTGGGGCTGGCCAAGGGCGGAAGGGCCAGTCTGGCCGATGCGCAGGCTTCGGCTTCCGTCGGGCAAGTGGCGCTGGCGCGGTTATGGGCCGATGCCTTGGAATCGCACGGAATCACTGCGGCGCAGATGCTGGTGACTTTGGGCGATCTGGAGGACCGACGCCGTTATCTGAACGCTGCCGCGACGTTGTCGCGCTTGCTCGACATGGGCGTGGTGCCGGTGGTGAACGAGAATGACAGCGTCGCCACGGAAGAAATCCGCTTCGGCGACAATGATCGGCTGGCCGCGCGCGTGGCGCAGGCGGCGGGCGCGGAGGCGGTAGCGTTGCTGTCCGACGTGGACGGTCTCTACGACCGCGATCCGCGCGAACCCGGGGCCGTGCTGGTCGACCGGGTCGAGGGTGTCAGCCCTGCGGTCTTCGCGATGGCGGGAGAAGGCTCGTCCTCCGGCCTCGGCAGCGGCGGGATGAAGGCGAAATTGCAGGCCGCCCGTATCGCCGAACGGGCAGGCATCGCGCTCGCCATCGTCAACGGCACGCATGATCGCCCGCTGGCCCGCGCGCTGGATCGCGGCATCGGAACACTGTTCGTGGCGCAGGGTGCTGAGGGCGCGCGCAAGGCATGGCTCTCGGGCCGGTTGGCGCCCGCTGGCGTGCTCACCGTCGACGAAGGCTGCGTCACTGCTCTGCAGGGCGGGGCGAGCCTGCTGGCGGCGGGGCTTACCGAGGTCGAGGGCGAGTTCCATCGCGGCGATCTCGTGGCGATTTTCGGCCCGAAGGGAGAACGGCTGGGGCAGGGGCTGGTCGAATATACCAGCACCGAATGCCGCGCGATCCTGGGGCTTCGCGAAGACGGGCAGGCCGATAAGCTCGGCTACGCACCGCGCGCCGCCGTGGTCCATCGCGATCACATGGTGCGCGAGTGACGATCGCTCTTACCGGAGCGACCGGCTTCGTCGGGCAGGCGGTGCTCGATGCGGCTGCGGGTCATGGTGCGATCCGCGCGCTCACCCGGCGTCCGCAGGCTGTGCGATCGGGTGTCGATTGGATCGAAGGGACGCTATCCGATCGCCCCTCGCTCGCCTCTCTGGTCGAGGGCGCGGAAGCGGTCGTCCACGTCGCGGGCCTCACCAATGCGCCCGATCCGGCGGATTTTCACGCGGCCAATGTCGAAGGCACGCAGAACCTTTTACGCGCCTGCCAGGATGCGGGTGTCCGGCGCTTCGTCTTCGTGTCCTCGCTCTCGGCGCGGGAACCCGGACTGTCGCGCTATGGCGCCTCAAAGGCCGAGGCGGAGAAATGGGTCGCAGCGAGCGGATTGGACTGGACGATCGTGCGCCCGCCCGCCATCTACGGCCCGCGCGATAACGATATGCTCGAACTCTTCCGCGCCGCGCGCTTCGGCGTGGTGCCGGTGCCGCCGAGGGGCCGCACATCGATCATCCATGTCGTGGATCTGGCCCGGTGTTTGCTCGCGCTGGGGGCACAAGACGGAAGCGGAAACATTTTCGAACCCGACGATGGACGACCGGGCGGCTACGAACATGCCGAATTCGCCAAGCTGATCGGCCGCGCGGTGGGAAAACGCGTCATCACGCCGCATCTGCCCGCGCCGCTCCTGCGCCTCGCGGCCAAGGCCGACAGGGCCTTACGCGGTGACAAAGCGAAGCTGACCCCCGACCGGGCAGGCTACATGGCGCACCCGGACTGGGTCTGCGATCCTGCGCGCGCAATTCAGAGCAGCGTGTGGACGCCACGCATCGAGGGGCCGCAAGGCCTCAAGCAAACCGCCGACTGGTATCGCACGGAGGGCTGGCTCTGAGCCTGCTCGCAATACCTTAAAGGAAAGGTTCCTCGCCCGGCTGGTGGATGCCGCATTCGACCTTGTCCCAGCCCGACCAGCGGCCCGCGCGCGGGTCTTCGCCTTCTGAGACCTGGCGGGTGCAGGGGGAGCAGCCGATCGAGGGGAAGCCGCGTTCCACCAGCGGGTGGCGGGGCAGGTCGTGCTCCTCGAAATAGGCGGCGATCCGGTCCGCGTCCCAATCGATCAGCGGGTTGATCTTGAGCCGCCCCTGCGCGTCCGACGTGTCGATTTCGAAGCGCGGCAGATTGGCGCGGGTCGCGGACTGGAACGCCTTGCGCCCGGTAAAGCTCGCATCGTAGCGGGCAAGTGCGCGTTCCAGCGGGCGTACCTTGCGCAGATCGCAGCAGCCGTCGGGATCGTAGGACCATCTGAGGCCGGTCTCGTCGCGCGCCTGCAACTCTTCCAAATCGGGGTAGAGATTGACGAGATTGAGGCCGAACCGCTCTGCCAATTCGTCGCGATAGGCCAGCGTTTCGGGGAAGTGCTTGCCGGTATCGAGGAACAGCACCGGCACGCTTGCATCGATCTGCGAGATGAGATGCAGCAGCGCCGCGCTTTCCGCGCCGAAGCTCGACACCATGGCGACATCGCCCGCCAGCGAGCCTTCGAGCACTGCGCGCAGCCAGTCTTCGGTTTCCGATCCGCGAAACATCCGGTTCAACCGGATCGCGTCCTGATCGGTAAAGCGGGGCCGCGTGTCGAGCCGGTCGATGGCGCGCATCTCGCTCATGCGTGCCTCTTGCTCCAGATCGGCGTGCGTGCGTCGGCAGCGCTCTGATAGACTTCGGGCCAGCGCGCGAAGGCGGCCTCCACATCTTCAGGGTCGAGCGGCGCGTCGGGATCGAAGGCGTCGAAACCGCAGCGGCGCATATAGGCGAGCTGGTCCACCAGCACATCGCCCACCGCGCGCAATTCGCCGTCGTAGCCCGCCTCGCGCAGGATTCGGGCGGAGGAATAGCCGCGCCCGTCGCCGAAAGCGGGGAAATTGACTTCGACGAGGTCGAGGCGTTCGAGATGCGGGATCAGATCGCGCGCATCGTCGCCCGGTTCGACGCGGACGGCGGCGGCGTTCGACTGGTCGAGAAACGCATCGACGGTGACTGCCGCGTGCGCGATGGGAGTATCATCACGATAACGGAACATGTTCTCCGATTCCGGCCCGGTATCGGGTCCGCGTCCTTCGGCGGGGGGAGTCTGATCAGCCATAAAGCGCCTCCTTGAACGGGCCCATTCCGATGCGGCGATAAGTGTCGAGGAAGCGTTCCTCGCCCTCGCGTTCGCGTTCGTAGACGCCGGTGACGGTTTCGACCGCGTCCACGATCCCGTCCTCGTCGAAACCGGGGCCGGTGATCTTGGCGAGGCTCACATCCTCCGCCTCGCTGCCGCCGAGCGACAGCTGGTAGTTCTCGACGCCCTTACGATCGACGCCGAGAATGCCGATATGGCCCGCATGGTGGTGGCCGCAGGCGTTGATGCAGCCCGAAATCTTCAGCTTCAGCTGACCCAGCGTGGCGGTCTTCTTCGTTTCGGCGAAGCGCTGCGCGATCTTCTGCGCAACCGGAATCGAGCGCGCATTGGCAAGGCTGCAATAATCGAGCCCCGGGCAGGCAATGATATCCTCGATCGTGTCGAGATTGGGACTGCCGAGCCCCGCCGCGTCGAGCGCGGTCCACAGGGCGTGGAGATCGGCCTTTCTGACATGCGGCAGGACCACGTTCTGCGTGTGCATGACGCGCAATTCGTCGAAACTGTAACGCTCGCCGAGATCGGCCATCACGCGCATCTGCTCCGCCGTGGCATCGCCCGGAATTCCGCCGACCGGCTTCAGACTGATGACGGCGGAAACGTAGCCCGGCTGCTTGTGCGGGATCGTGTTGCGATCGACCCAGAGGGCGAAATCGGGATCGGAGCGGTCGATGTCCTCGTTCGCGTGTGCGTCGAACTCGGGATCGGCGAAGAAGGTCCGGATGCGCTCCAACTCGGCGAAGGGCGGTTCCACGCCAGAATCGAGCAGGTGCTGGAATTCTTCCTCGACCTGGCGGGTATATTCCTCGGCGCCCAGTTCATGGACAAGGATCTTGATCCGCGCCTTGTATTTGTTGTCGCGCCGGCCGTAGCGATTGTAGACGCGAAGGCACGCCTCGGCATAGGTTACCAGCCGGTCCAGCGGCACGAAGTCGCGAATGCAGGGCGCGATCATGGGCGTGCGGCCCATGCCGCCGCCGACATAGAAGGCCGCGCCCAGTTCGCCCGCTTCGTTGCGCACGATGTTGATCCCGATATCGTGCAGCCGCATCGCCGCGCGGTCCTGCTCGCTGGCGATCACCGCGATCTTGAACTTGCGCGGAAGATAGCTGAATTCGGGGTGGAAGCTCGACCATTGGCGCAGCAGCTCGGCATAGGGACGCGGATCGACGACTTCGTCCGCCGCAGCGCCCGCGAAATGATCGGAGCTGATATTGCGGATGCAGTTCCCGCTGGTCTGGATGGCGTGCATTTCGACTTTGGCGAGATGGGCGAGAATATCGCCCGCATCTTCCAGCTTGATCCAATTGTACTGGATGTTCTGGCGCGTGGTGAAGTGGCCGTATCCGCGGTCGTATTTCTCCGCGATATCGGCCAGCGCGCGCATCTGCGCACCCGACAGCGTGCCGTAGGGAATGGCTACGCGTAGCATATAGGCGTGCAATTGCAGATAGAGCCCGTTCATCAGCCTTAGCGGCTTGAACTGGTCTTCGGACAAGGTGCCTTCGAGACGGCGGCGTGCCTGATCGCGGAATTCCTCCACGCGGGCATCCACCATCTGTTGGTCGTATTGGTCGTAACGGTACATCAGATCACCCACTTGCCGATTTCGGGATCGGTCGGTTTGAGGGTCAGGTCGGGCCGCACGGTCGGGCCGAGCGCCCGGACGCGGTCCTTGATATGGGCCGGACGCGGGCTGCCCTCGTGCATCTCGGCATCGATGGCGTAGGGGACATTGACGCGGCGCGCGGCTTCCTCGCGGCTCGCGATCTCGTCTTCCTGGCCGGTGACGTCGACGGCATCCTCGACATGGATCGACCAGTCGCTGCCGGTCCACCACGTCACCGCGCCGGTTTTCAAATCATTGCCGGTAAGAAGCTTCATCGGACGAACTCCTCCACACAGGCGGCAACGTGTATATCGTCGCGCGCCGTCACTTCGCCGATCACAATCAGCGCCGGGCTCACCACCCGCTCGCGCTCCACCATGTCGGGCAGACCCGCCAGCGGGCCGCGCAGCACGCGCATATCGGGCCGGGCGCCGTTTTCGATCACGGCCACGGGCATGTCAGGGGCGAGGCCGTCGGCCATCAGCTTCTCCGCGATCTGCGGCGCGGTCTTGATGCCCATATAGATGACGAGCGTACGGCCCTTGCCCGCAAGGCCCGCCCAGTCCTGCTCCGCCAGGCCCTTGCACTGGCCGGCCACGAAGCTGACGATGCTGGACGCGTCGCGATGCGTCAGGGCGATGCCGGCTGCCGCCGCCGCGCCGTTCGCCGCGCTGACGCCGGGGACGATTTCGACCCGAACGCCCGCAGCCTGCGCGGCCTCCATCTCCTCACCCCCGCGCCCGAAGACGAAGGGATCGCCGCCCTTGAGGCGCACGACATCGCGGCCCTTGCGAGCTTCGCGCACGAGCAGGGCGTTTATATCGTCCTGGGGAAGCGTATGATGCGCACGCCGTTTGGCGACCGAGACCAGCCGCGCATCGGGCCGCGCGAGCGCCAGGATCGATGCGTCCACCAGACCGTCATGCACGATCAGGTCGGCGCTTTCGATCAGGCGCGCGGCGCGCAGCGTCAGCAGGTCGGCATCGCCTGGGCCTGCGCCCACGAGATGGATTGTTCCGGGTTCTACCATGCGGGAAAGATGCGCGTGGTGAGGCGTGGGCGCCAATCAGAATGGATGCGCCGCCGCACAGCAAAGCTTTTGAAATCAGCGCTACACCGCGGGGTAGCTAGTCTTTCGGCGGCTTGACGGCTTGGGCATCCTCTTGCGCGCGGCCGTTTTCGTCGGCCTTGCGTTCCGCCAGCGCATCGACCAGCCGCTCGAACTGCTTGTTGCCGCGCAGGTTGAGATCGCGCTGCGGGAACGGGATTTCGATGTCGTTTTCCTTGAACAGCCACCACAGCCGTTTAAGCACCGCGCTGCGCACATTGCCGACGCCGTCTTCGGGATCCTGTATCCAGCAATGGATCACGAAATTGACCGAGCTGTCGCCATATTCGCTCATCCACACTGTGGGCGGCGGGGCCTTGAGCACGCGTGGGGCGTCGACGGCGGCCTCCAGCATCAGCTTTTCGGCCAGCTCCATGTCGGCCTCGTAACTGACGCCGACATAGACCTGCATGCGCACGTTCTTGCTGGAATAGGACCAGTTTTCGACCTGATTGACCATCAGGTTCTCGTTCGGGATCAGATATTCGCGCTGGTCCCGCGTGGTCACGGATACCGCGCGCACGCCGATTTTTCTGATCTGGCCGAAGCTTTCCTGGCCCGCCATGTCGGTGACGGCGATGACGTCGCCCGGCTTGATCGACTTGTCCATCAGCAGGATGATCCCGGCGATGAGGTTACCGAAGGTCTTCTGAAGCCCGAAACCGATCGCGAGGCCGAATGCGCCCGAGAACACCGCCAGCGCGGTCAGATCGATGCCCAGAAGGTCGATCCCGATGAAGAATGCGCCTGCCCAGACGACGATGGAAAGGATCTTCTGGCCCAGCAATTGCTGCGTATCGTCCAGCTTGGTCACGCGCCGCAGCACGCGCTGGAGCATCTTGCTGAGCAGCCAGGCGGCGGTAATGACCGCCACGATGATCAGCAGGACGACGAGGACGTCCCACAGCGAAAGGCGGAAATTGCCGACGCTGATCGCCAGCGAATCCACCGCATCGAGAAAGCCGCCGACCGTATCGCTCTGCGACGAGACCGCTTCGCGCAGGCCCTCGGCAGCGGCGACGCTGGTCTCGACCTCGCGCGCCGGCGGGGCGAGATCCCAGGCCTGTTCGATGGCCGGCGTGGCGGATGCAGTCGGGGTGGGCGGTGTCGGGGCGGTCATCGATGATCCATGGCGGCAAACGCCTGCGTGAGGTCGGCGATCAGGTCGCGCGGGTCTTCGAGACCGATCGATAGGCGAATGGCGCAATCCTCGCCAGCCTCCCATTCCGGGCGCGGCCACGCCATCCGTTCGCGGATCGGCGCGATATCGACGGGAAGCGCCAGGCTTTCGAACCCGCCCCAGCTATAGCCGATCCCGAACAGGTCGAGCGCGTCGATCAGGCGGCAGCGTGCCGCATCGTCGCGATCCTTGAGGACGAAGCTGAACAACCCGCATCCGCCGGTGAAATCGCGGTGCCACAGCTCATGGCCGGGTGCGCCGGGCAGCATGGGGCACAGCACATGGGCAACCTCGCTCCGATCGAGCAGGAATTCGGCCAAGGCAAGCGCGCTGGCGCTCGTCCGCTCGAGCCGCAATTGCATCGTGCGCAGGCCCCTCAGCGCAAGCGCGGCATCGTCGGGCGAGACCACCTGGCCCAGTTCTTGCGCGGTCGAGCGGAGCTTTTTGTACCATCGCTCGCCCGCCGTGGCGCTGCCCATCATCAGGTCGGAATGGCCGCCGACATGCTTGGTTAGCGCCTGCACGCTGATATCGCAGCCTCGCTTCAATGCGGGAAAGCCCAGCGCGGTCGCCCAGGTGTTGTCGATCAGGCTGACGGCACCCCGGTCGCGCGCGATCCGCGTCAGCTCGGGAATGTCGCAGACCTCCATCGAAAGGCTGCCGGGATTTTCCAGCCACACCGCGCGGGTCCGCTCGCAGAACAGGTCTTCGTAGGCGGCGATATCGAGCGGATCGAAGAAGCGCGCTTCCACGCCGAGGCGCTTGAACAGGCCCGTCGCCATGGAGCGGCTGGGATCGTAGGCGTTGTCCGTCACGAGCAGGACATCGCCCGGGCGGCAGACCGCCATCAACGCGCCCGCGATCGCGGCGACCCCGCTGGGATAGAGCACGGTCCCATGCGCGCCCGGCTCCAATTCGGTGAGCGCATCGGACAGGGCCCATTGGGTCGGCGATCCGCGCCGTCCGTAGAAGAACCGCCCGTCCTCGTTCTTGCGCGGCCCTTCGCGAAGCGCGGCGCAATCGGCGTAGAGATGCGTGCTGGCGCGATAGACTGGCGGATTCACCACGTGCGGATCGGGGCTGCGGCCCGCAACGGCAAGCGTGGTGGCGGTCTTCACGGATCGGGGCGGGTTTCGCATCGTGCCCTTCGACAGAAACGCCGCCCACAAATCAAGAGGGACCGATCAGGAAGCCGTGCCCAATTCCTTGGGCGTATCCGCATCCGCGCCCCATTCTGCCCAGCTTCCATCGTAGAGCGCTGTGTCGTCGCGCCCGATCAGATGCAGCGCGAACAATACCACCGAAGCGGTCATCCCGCTGCCGCAACTGGCCACGATCGGGCGATCCGGTTCGATCCCGGCCTTCGCTACCGCTGCGCGCAATTCGGGAAGGGTGCGATAGGTGCCGTCCTCGCGGAACAGGTCGCAGAAGAAGAGATTGCGCGCGCCGGGGATGTGGCCGCCCGGAAGATCGTGGACCGTGTCGACACTAGCCCCGGTGAAGCGATCCGCATCGCGCGCGTCGACCACCTGCTCCACCCCGCTGTCGAGATTGGCGAGCATGTCCTTCTTCGTCCGCACGATGGGACGCTCCGGGCGAGCTTCGTAAACGACCTCTTCCGGCGCAACGGAACCGCTTTCGACGGGGCGATCCTCCGAGCGCCATTTCGCCCATCCTCCGTCGAGGATCGCCACGCGATCATGGCCGAAAAGGCGGAGCATGAACCAGGCACGCGCGGCGCTCTTAATCGCCGAATCGTCGTACAGGACGATGCGGCTGTCCGTCCCGACGCCCAGCGCGCCGAGCCGGTCGGCCAGCTGCTCGCGCCGGGGCAGGGCGCCCGGCACCGCACTGGCGGTGTCGGTCAGGCTGGCGAGATCGAGAAAGCGCGCGCCGGGAATATGCGCTTTTTCGAAATCGCTCCTGGGATCGCGCTCGACATCGGGCAGGTGCTTGCTCGCATCCAGTACCACCATATCCTCGTCGCCCCAATGCGCGGCCAGCCAGTCGGTCGATACGAGCGAATCCACGGCAAACTCCTATTTCGGTGCGGGGCGATCCAGCACGCGCTGCGCGAGCGGTTCCCACGATCGCAGCCCTTCGTCCATGCGGAAGGGCTGCAACCGGCTCGATCCGTTGCCCGCCGCCTGGCCGACCGCGAAAGTGCGCGCGAAAGGCGCCGCATCGGCCGCAGTCGCCCGCAGCCGCATCAGGGGCACGAGCAGGGCCGTATTGCCTTGCCGGATCACGTCGGCCTGAGCGAGAGGGAGCTGCACGCTCCCTTCGAAGCGGGCGGACTGGCCGGTGGCGAGCCGTCCGAACACCTGTCGCGGGGTCAGCGGTCTGTTCTCGTCCAGCACCTGCTCGTCGACCGGGCGCGATCCGCTGGCGGAGGCGAGATCGGCTTCGAGCACGACTTCGCTCAGTGCCCGGGCGCCGCGATTGAGAATGGTGATGCGGTAATACAGCGTCGCCGCCATGACGCTGCGCGACAGGCGCAGCGGTTCGAAGCGGACGCTGAACGGCGTGCCATTCGCCGCGTCGGTCATGGGGGGCAGCGGCGCGGCGGCGGCGGTAGCTGCGGCGGCCGGAGCAGCAGCTGGCGTCGGCGTCGGGGCGGGCACCGGAGCCGCAGCGGGCTCGGCTGGGGGCTGAGGTGTCGGTTCGGGCGTCGGCGCGGACTGCGGCCCGGCCTCTTCGCGCCGCACGCGAGGCGGTTCGATCGTGGGCACGGCCGCGTTCGCGCGCCGCCGCGTCCAGGCAAAGGCTGCTGCGGCCGCCGCCAGCGCGATCAGGGCGGCGATCCACCACCACGAATCGCCTTCATCTTCGGTCGTCTCCACCGGCGCGGCTTCGACCGGTGTGGGCGTCGGCGCGCTCGATATCGCCGGGCTCGTTGCGGTCGGTAACGGAGTGGTCGGCGCGTCGTCCAGCGCGGGCGGCAGGTCGGGGCTCGGAATCGGCGTCGGTGCTGGCGGAGTGTCCGGAGCCGGGCTGGGCACTGCGCTCGGTCGCGGGGTCGGAACGCGCGACGGCGCTGGTGCTGGCGCGCGCGTCGGTGCCGGTGTCGGCGTGAAATTGGGCAGGCGCAGTGTCGGCCTGGGCGATGGCTGGGGAGCGGGGGTCCGTGTGGGCGCGGGCGTCGGGGCGGCAGTCGGCCTCGGCGCGGGGCTGGCCGTCGGCGTGGGGCGCGGCGTGACCGGACCGCTTTCGCTGTCCACCGGCCCTTGCGTGGTGGGGCTCGCGGTTGGCGTCGGATTGGGCGGAAGCTGAAAATCCTGCACCGATTGCGCCCGTAGCGCGCCGGACGGCGCCGCAGCGGCAAGAACGAACAGGGGCAAGGCGACAGAGGCGAGAAGGCGGGTCATCATCGGATCGGTTCGGGATTGGGGTGCGAAAGAGCTCGCGAAGTTGCGCTAAATAGGGAGTGAAGCGGGCGCTTGCCAAGCTCTCGCTTGCACCGCGTCCACGATGCGGGCAGAGGCGCGGCATGGGCGACACACCTGATCCCAAGTTTCTCGGCGCCAACACGCCGCTCCCCACCTCTCCCGAAGAGGCCGAACTCGATTACGTTCCCAATCCGAGAGCGGGCGAGCTTTATATGGTGCGCTTCGCCGCGCCGGAATTCACCTCGCTCTGCCCGGTCACCGGCCAGCCCGATTTCGCGCATCTCGTGATCGATTACGCGCCCGGCGAAACCATCGTCGAAAGCAAGAGCCTGAAGCTCTTCCTCGGCAGCTTCCGCAACCATTGCGGCTTTCACGAGGATGTGACCGTCGGCATCGGCAAGCGCCTGTTCGACGAGATGCGCCCGCGCTGGCTGCGGATCGGCGGTTACTGGTATCCGCGCGGCGGAATACCGATCGACGTGTTCTGGCAGAGCTCTGCTCCGCCGAAGGATTTGTGGCTGCCCGATCAGGGTGTGGCCTCCTACAGGGGAAGAGGGTGATGAGCGATCTGAAGGCTAATCTGCCGAAATACGCGCTGTGGGCGGCGCTGGCGCTGCTCGTATGGTTCGCCATCGCCGTGTTCGGCCCGAAGATCGGGCTGATCGGCTGGAAGACCGGCTTCGGCTTCATGACGGTCACGGCGGGTCCGTGGCTGATGGGGATCGTGGCGCTGGTGGCGCTGATCGCATTGTTCCTCGCCCTGCGCGGCAATCCGCGCGGGCCGGTTTGGAAGGCCGCGATCGCGCTGGCGATTCCGGTCGTGCTCTTCATGGGCCTGCTGTCCGTGCGCGCTGCGGGGGAAGCCGCGCCGCCGATCCATGACGTCGCGACCGATCTCAGGAATCCGCCCGCCTTTTCGGCGCAGACGATGCAGATGCGCGAGGAATGGGGCGCGAACCCCGTGGTCGATTACGGTACGCCGCTGGGTCAGCTCGATCTGTGGAAGGATCGCGTCGATGGCGATCTCGCCGTGCAGAACCACGCCGACGTCATCGCCGCCAATTACACCGATCTGCGTCCGATCCCGGTCGGCAACGCCACGCGCGAACAGGCGATGAATGCCGTGGTCGCCGCGATGGGCGAAATCGGCCTCGACGATATCCGCGCCGACAATGCGACCGGTATGGTCGAAGGCGTGGCCGAGACTTTCGCTTACGGCTTTCGCGACGACGTGGTGGCGCGCGTGACCGACAGTCGCATCGATCTGCGCTCGGCGAGCCGGGTCGGCGTCAGCGATCTGGGCTACAACGCCGATCGGGTGCGCGAATTGTCGGACGCGATCCGCAGCAGGCTCGGAAGCTAAGGACCTGGAATCAACGGCCTGAGAAGCGCGCGATCCAGCGGCGGTCCAGCCAGTCCTTGAGCCGCCGCAGCCAGCGCGCCTTCAGGCCGAAGGCGCCGTAGCTGAGGATGCTCGTGCCCCGGCAGGTGTTGAACAGGTAGAAGTCTTTGCCGAACGGCGAATACGTCGCCAGATCGCTGCGCCCCGCGATCAGGCGGCGCAGATTTGTCGCCAGCACCGGCCCTGCATAGACCGCATGCACGCCTGAATGGCGCACGCGGACATCGGTGCGCCGCGCGACATCGCCCGCGGCGAGGATGTGGGGAAGGCCCTCCACCTGTTGGGTAGGGCCGACGCGGATAAAGCCGTCTTCGTCCACCGGAAGCCCGCTCTCGCGCGGCCAGGAGGGCGCGCCGCTGCCGACTGCGGCGAGGATCGCGTCGAAAGGTTCGATCGCTTTGTCGCCCACGGTGAGAGCGCCGTCGTCGTCCAATTGCGCTTCGCCGGTAAGGACGGTGATTTTCTGGCTTTCCAGCTCGCGCTCCACCACGCGGCGGGCTGCGGCGGGATGGCCGGGGATGAGGCCGTGTTCGCCTGCGATCAGCAAGACATCGGGCTGGCTCGTGGAATTGCGCGCCCCGAAAGCGAGTTCGACACCGCCCGCGCCTCCGCCGATCACGGCGATGCGGCGCGGCGGGGCGGTGTCCTCGGCTTCGCTCCAACGCTCAATGAAGCCGTCGATCGGCCTTATGTCGATCAGTCGCGGATCGCGTCCGACCAGATTTTCCGCCCGGCCCGCGCCGCCGATGGCGATGGAGCAGACATCGAAAGCGATGCGCTCGCCCGTTTCGAGGAGGACTTCGCGGCTGACGGGATCGAGCCCGACCGCGCGGCAGCGACGCCAGTCGATCCGCGCCTCGCGCACCAGCGGTGCCAGCGCGATGCGGGTCTCCTCGTCGCGATATTCGCCCGCCATCCAGCCCGGCACCATGCCCGAATACTGCATCGCGTCACGCGGCTCGACGAGGATCGTCCGTACGGGCGGCGAGCCATGCTTCAACCAGTCGTCGATTACGCCAAGATGCGCGTGACCCGCCCCCAGAAGGACGATCGTCGGACCGCTGTCGCTCACCCGAGAACCGGTCCGCGACCAGCGGACCGCAAGCGCGACCGCGCGCCCGCAGCGACCAAAGGAAGTGAGAATATCGCGCTCGCAAAAGCGAGCGCCCAAACAAAAATGGTGCCGGTTAGAGGATTCGAACCCCTGGCCTGATGATTACAAATCAACTGCTCTACCAACTGAGCTAAACCGGCCCGATGCGTCATAAGCGCGAGGCGAACGCCCTTCGATCATAGCGCGCCGAAAGTCCAGCCCTCGGTGCGGGCGATGGCGGGCGTAAGCTGCGCCGGAGCCCAGCGACGGGCTTCTCCTGCCACCTTGCGCAGCCATGCGGCGGTCAGCAGCGCGTCGGAAGAATGGTCGTCGATCGCGCCGTCGCCACCAACTGGCGGCGATCCCAATACGGCCAGCGCCTCGTTCAATTCGGCGAAGCTGCGCATCTTGGCTCGCGCGACGCTGCGCCCGGCTTCCAATGCGGCGAGGCTGGTGTAAATCTCGACCGCGACCGATCCCGTGTCGGGCAGCGGATCGATGGGCCAGACGGGCAGCCTACCGCGCAGGCGATGAAGCATACGCATTCCGGTCAGGCTCGACTTGCCGACCTGGGCGGCGCCGACCAGGTTGAAATTGGAGTAGGGTTTGCAGCCCATACCGGCCTGCGCCTGTTCGGTGACGCGGAAACGGCCACGGCCATGTTCGGCGCCGTCGCAGCGGAAATGCAGTCCCGTTGCAGCGCCGTTGCGAAAATAGGGTGCGAAGCGCGGATCGGCGACGAAGCTTCCCGCTTCGAGGTTCGAATCCTCTGCGCACACCGCGTCGATCAGCGCCCAGAGAGCGGGCGCATCTTTTGGACTATCCTCCAGACCGGGAAAATAGGCACCGCAATCCGCGAAGGGCAGAGCAATGCCGAGGTCCATTCCGACCAGCGTATCGGGCGGCAGATCGTCGCGCAGCAGCGCAAACACGTCCTCGCGCCCCCAGCCGCGCCCGCGATCGATCAGGACGGGCGGGCCGCCCTCGCCATCGGCGAAGGCGAGCGCGATGCCCTTTTGGCGCGGCCCCTTCGCGCCCGACCAGTCGATGGCGAGGAAATGTTTAAACCGCACCCCGTTCCCGCCGCAATTTACCCCAATAATCCAGCCGCTTCTTCACTTCGCGCTCGAACCCGCGATCGACGGGCTGGTAATAGGTCTGCGCGTCCATCTCGTCCGGCCAGTAATCGTCGCCGGAAAACCCTTCCTCCGCATCGTGGTCGTAAGTGTAGCCCGAACCGTACCCGATCTCCTTCATCAGCTTGGTCGGCGCGTTGAGGATGTTCTGCGGGGGCATCAGGCTGCCGGTTTCCTTCGCGTTGCGGAAACTCGCCTTCATCGCCTTGTAGGCCGCGTTCGATTTGGGCGCGGTGGCGAGGTAGATGCAGGATTGGACCAGCGCCAATTCGCCTTCGGGCGAGCCGAGAAATTCGTAGGCATCCTTTGCTGCCATGCATTGGACCAGCGCATGCGGGTCGGCCATGCCGATATCCTCAACCGCCATGCGGACCAGCCTGCGCGCGAGAAAGCGCGGCTCCTCGCCAGCGGTCAGCATCCGCGCGAGGTAATAGAGCGATGCCTGTACATCCGACCCGCGCACCGCCTTGTGGAGTGCGGAAATCAGATTGTAATGCCCTTCGCGGTCCTTGTCGTAGACGGCCACGCGGCGTTGCAGGAAGGCCCCCAGAGCGGCGGGATCAAGGGCTGCGTCGAGCTTCGCGTTATAGAGCGTTTCCGCCTGATTAAGCAGGAAGCGCCCGTCTCCATCCGCGCTCGCCACCAGCGCATCGCGCGCCGGATCGGTAAGGGGGAGGGGGCCTTCCAGCTCTTCTGCGCGGGTCAGCAATTGTCCCAGCGCCTCACGATCGAGCCGCTGAAGAATCAGCACCTGCGCGCGGCTGAGCAGAGCGGCGTTGAGCGCGAAACTCGGGTTCTCGGTCGTCGCGCCGACCAGCGTGACCGTTCCGCGCTCCACGAAGGGGAGAAATCCGTCCTGCTGGGCGCGGTTGAAGCGGTGGATCTCGTCCACGAACAGCAGTGTCCGCTGCCCGGCCTCGGCGGCCTTGTCGGCTGCGGCAAAGGCTTTCTTCAAATCCGCTACGCCGCTGAACACCGCGCTGACGCTTTCGAACCGCATTCCGACGCTGTCGGCGAGCAGCCGGGCGATCGTCGTCTTCCCTGTGCCGGGCGGCCCCCACAGGATCATGCTGGAAAGGCGCCCTGCCGCCACCATCCTCCCGATCGCGCCTTCCGGCCCGGTCAAATGATCCTGGCCGATCACCTCGGCGAGATTGGCGGGCCGCAGCCTGTCGGCAAGCGGCGCGTCCTCGCGCGGTTCGGCAGGGCGGGTCTGGGGCAGGTCGTCGGCGAAAAGGTCGGCCATGGATGGGGACTTAGGCATTGGCGCGCCGATTTGCCATCATGCGCGATTGGGATAAGGTACAGTCGGGGTCCGAACAGGGGAGCCGACGATGGATCGACGGATGACAACGCCATGGCACCTTTGGGTGGTCGGCGTGGTGACATTGTTGTGGAATATGATCGGCGCGGCGGATTTCATCTTTTCGAATCTGCGCAGCCCGTTCTGGTTCGAAGCGATGCAATATCCTCCCGAGGGAATCTCCTATCTCGATGCGTTTCCGTTCTGGGCAAGAATAGCCTGGGGCATGGGCACGATCGGCGCGTTTCTGGGCTCTTTGCTGTTGCTGCTTCGCAGCCGCCTGGCGGTGATCGCCTTCGCGCTGTCGCTGGTGGGCATCCTGCTCACCACGATCTACGAAGCGGGTGCGGTGATGCCGCCGGAACTCGAAGCGATGCAGCCCGCATGGTTTCCGATCCTGCTCTGGAGCGTGGCGGTCTTCCTTCTGATCTACAGCTGGTCGCTGCGGCGCAAAGGCGTGCTGCGGTAGATCAGCGATCCGCGCCCCGTTTCGCCTCTCGGTGCAGCCGCAGATAGGTGTCGACCACGGCCTGATTGATCGCATCCCAGGAATAGGCGCGGCTGGCCCTCTCGCCTGCCGCACCGTGGGCATGACGCAGCGCGTCGTCCCGGCAATAGGGGGAGATCGCGTCGGCGAACCCTTCCGGCGATCCCGCATCGACCAACGCGCCCGTCTCGCCATCCGCGACCAGGCTCGCGCTGCCGGTCGCTCCGGCGGCGACCACGGGCAGTCCGCTCGCCATCGCTTCCAGCGTGACGTTCCCAAAGGTTTCGGTGACCGAGGGGTTGAAGAAGATATCGGCGCTCGCCAGCGCTCGGCCCAGGTCCGGCCCGGTCTGGAAACCGGCGAAGATCGCATCCGGCATCGCTTTCTCGAACCAGGCGCGGGCGGGACCGTCGCCGATCACCAGCACCTTGTGCGGCACGCCCCGTTCGCGCAACATGTCCATCGTATCGGCGAACATGCCGAGCCCTTTTTCCATGACGAGCCGCCCGAGAAACGCGATCGCGACGTCGCAATCTTCGAGCCCGAGCCCACGGCGCCATTCCGGGTCGCGCTTCGCGGAATCGAAAATCGACCGATCGACGCCGCGCGACCAGATCGTCACGTCGTCATGCATGTGCTGATCGTGCAGCGTGTCAACCATGCTTTGCGAAGGCGTCACCAGTGCATCGCACTTGCGGTAGATGCCGCGCAGATACGCTTCCACCACCGGTTCGAGAAAACCCATGCGGTAAAAGCGCGGATAGGTTTCGAAGCGGGTATGGACCGAAGCGAGCACGGGAATATCGCGTCCGCGCGCCCATTTGACGGCGGCCCGCGCGCTGAAATCGGGCGAGGCGATGTGGACCATGTTCGGCGCGAACACGGCGAGATCGTCGCGCGTATCGGCATCGAGCCCGAGGGGCACGCGATATTCCGAGCGACCGGGAATGGGGATCGAAGGCAGGCTGACGAGATCGCCCTGCGGTTCGAAGGCGGGCGTGTCGATCGTGGGCGAATAGACGCGCAGGGCAGCGCCGCGGCGCATAAGATATTCCGCCAGTCGGTTCAGTGCCTTGTTCGCGCCATCCAGCGTCATATTGTAATTGCCGCTGAACAGGGCGATGCGGAGATCGGTCACATCCATCGCGGCGGGCCATAAGCCAGCGGGTCGCTTTTGGCGAGGGGCGAGAGCAGGCGATCCGGAGGCGCTCCATCCGCTTGTCGACCATCCGATTGTAAGACCGCCCTGTCGATAGCGCGTGATTCCACGTTGACTCGCCGCGCCGCAACTTTATTGCCGCCCCCGGGCCACGCGGTCCCAACGCCGCGCGTGCTCTCTGAAAGGAGAGAATACATGACTGACCAACCGACGCTCAAGCCTGAGCGTCCCTTCTTCTCGTCCGGGCCGACTGCCAAGCGCAAAGGCTGGTCCGCGTCAAATCTCAAAACCGAATCGCTCGGCCGATCGCACCGCAGCAGCCTCGGCAAGGCGCGGCTGAAATACGCCATCGACCTGTCGAAGGAGATGCTCGGCGTGCCGGAGGATTACCTCGTCGGCATTATGCCCGCGAGCGATACCGGCGCGCTCGAATGCGCGATGTGGACAATGCTGCGCCCCGATCGCCCGGCCACCGTGGCGGCCTGGGAAAGCTTCGGCAATGTCTGGATCCAAGATGCGGTCAAGCAGCTCAAGCTGCCCAAGCTGAACACGCTCGATGCCGATTACGGCCATATTCCGGACCTTGCGTCGATCCCGCAGGAGAACGATGTCGTCTTCACCTGGAACGGCACGACCTCGGGCGCGAAGATTCCGAACACCGACTGGCTGGCCGAAGGCCGCGAAGGCGTGACGATCAACGACGCGACCAGCGCCGTCTTCGCGCAGGAGATGGATTGGCCCAAGCTCGATGCCACGACCTATAGCTGGCAGAAGGTGATGGGATCGGAAGCGCAGCACGGGATGCTGATCCTCAGCCCCAAGGCGGTCGAGCGGATCGAGAGCTACGATCCCGAATGGCCGTTGCCCAAGTTGTTCCGTCTGAAGAAGGGCGGCAAGATCAACACCGGCATCTTCGAAGGCGCCACCATCAACACCCCGTCCATGCTGGCGACCGAGGATTACATCGACGCGCTCGAATGGGCGAAGGCGATGGGCGGGCGCAAGGCGATGTTCGAACGCGCCGACGCCAATGCCAAGATCGTTCTCGACTGGATCGAAGCGACGCCGTGGCTGCGCAACATGGTCCCCGATCCCGCGCAGCGCACCAATACGGGCGTCTGCTTCGTGTTTCAGGGCGATTGGTACGAAAGCCTCTCCGCCGAAGATCAGGCGGGCGTACCGAAAAAGATCGCGTCCATGCTCGAAAAGCTCGAAGTCGGATACGATTTCAACGGCTATCGCGACGCCCCGCCGAGCTTGCGCATCTGGTGCGGCGGCACGGTCGAAGAGGAGGATCTGAAGCGCCTCCTCCCGTGGATCGAGTGGGCTTACGAGCAGGTGAAGGCGGGCGCCTAGCCCGACCGCCTCTCCCCGCAGCGGGAGAGGAAAACCTTCTTAATTTTCAATCTTTTGAAGGGGCCGGGGCGGAGTATCTTTCCACCCGGTCTTCTCCCCTTGGAAGGGGGCGGAGTGTATCATGACCAAACCCAAAGTTCTCATCAGCGACAAGATGGACCCCAACGCCGCGCGCATTTTCGAAGAGCGCGGCTGCGACGTCGACGTAAAGCCGGGCATGACGCCCGAGGAACTCGCCGCCGTGATCGGCGAATATGACGGCCTCGCCATCCGTTCCGCCACCAAGGTGACGCCGGCGATCCTCGAGGCTGCGACCAATCTCAAGGTCGTGGGCCGCGCCGGCATCGGGGTGGACAATGTCGACATCCCCGCCGCCAGTTCGAAGGGCGTCGTGGTGATGAACACGCCTTTCGGCAATTCGATCACCACTGCCGAACACGCCATCGCCATGATGTTCGCGCTCGCCCGCCAGATTCCGGCAGCCGATGCGCGTACGCAGGCTGGCGAATGGCCCAAAAACGATTTCATGGGCGTCGAGGTGACGGGCAAGACGCTTGGCCTGATCGGGGCTGGCAATATCGGCTCGATCGTCGCCTTACGCGCGCTCGGTCTCAGGATGAAGGTGGTCGCCTTCGATCCGTTCCTGACGGCGGAACGCGCCATCGAGATCGGCGTCGAGAAGGTCGATCTCGACACGCTGCTGGCGCGCGCCGATTTCATCACGCTGCACACGCCGCTGACCGACGAGACGCGCAATATTCTCAGCCGCGAAAACCTCGCCAAGACCAAAAAGGGCGTGCGGATCGTCAATTGCGCGCGCGGCGGGCTGATCGACGAAGCGGCGCTGGCCGATGCGCTCGATAGCGGGCAGGTCGCGGGCGCGGCGCTCGACGTGTTCCAGACCGAACCGGCGAAGGAATCGCCCCTGTTCGGAAAGCCGAACTTCGTCTGCACCCCGCATCTGGGAGCCAGCACCACCGAAGCGCAGGTCAATGTCGCGCTTCAGGTCGCCGAACAGATGGCGGATTACCTGGTCAGTGGCGGTGTCACGAACGCGCTCAACATGCCTAGCCTTTCCGCCGAAGAGGCTCCGAAACTGCGGCCCTATATGGGCCTTGCCGAAAGCCTCGGCAGCCTGGTGGGCCAGCTGGCGCATGGCAATCTGACGCGCATCAGTATCGAGCGCGAGGGCGCGGCGGCCGCTCTGTCGGGCAAGCCGATCGAGGGCGCGGTGCTGGCAGGGCTGATGCGCCAGTATTCGGACACGGTGAACATGGTCAATGCGCCCTATCTCGCTAGGGAACGCGGGCTCGACATCCGCTCGATCCGGCACGAGACCGAAGGCGCGTACAACACTCTGTTGCGCGTGACCGTGGGTACCGAAAGCGGCGACCGTTCGGTTGCCGGCACGCTGTTCGGCAGCGACGCGCCGCGCCTGACCGAGATTTTCGGTGTGCGGATCGAAGCCGAACTGACCGGCCACATGCTCTATATCGTCAACGAGGACGCGCCCGGCTTCATCGGCCGGATCGGCTCTCTTCTTGGCGAGAACGGGATCAATATCGGGACCTTCCACCTGGGTCGCCGCGAAGCGGGCGGGGAAGCGGTGCTGCTGTTGAGCGTGGACCAGCCGATCCCGCAGGATGTGGTGAAAAAGGCCTGTGCGATCGAAGGGGTGCGCCGGGTCACGCCGCTGGCCTTCTGATCCTTCCGTCTTCCGACGGGGAGAATTTCGCCTTCCGCTCGTCCTCCGCGCCGATTAGGGGCGGGGCATGACCGACCAAGACGATCTTCTCCCCATCGGCCTCGAAGATGCTTTGCCCCAGCGTGCGGCTGCGATCACGCGGGCGATGCGCGCCGTGCTCGATACGATGGATAGCCACGGCTACGACCGGGTGCGCCCCCCGCTGATCGAGTTCGAGCATTCGCTCGCCGGGCGCATGCAGGGTGTCGCGACCCGGCGGATGGTGCGCTTTACCGATCCCGACAGCCTGCGCACGCTGGCCCTGCGCGGCGACATGACCGTGCAGGTCGGGCGCATCGCGGCAACGGGACTCGCCACTGCACCGAGGCCGCTCCGGCTCTGCTATGCGGGCGAAGTGGCTCTGCTCCGCGCCGATCAGCTCGATCCCGCCCGCCAGCGCCTCCAAATGGGCGCGGAACTCATCGGCAGCGATGCAGTGGCCGCAGCGAGCGAGGCGGTGTTGCTGGCGATCGCAAGTCTCGAGGCGGCAGGCCTCGCCGACATATCGGTCGATTTCACGCTGCCCGATCTGGTGGATGTGCTGGCCGACGGCGCATTCCCGCTCGATCCCTCGGCGCGCGAGGCGGTGCGGCGTGAACTGGACACCAAGGATGCGGGTGGACTCGCTGCGGCGGGCGGCCACGACTATCTGCCGCTTCTCTACGCGACCGGGCCGTTTTCGGAAGCGGCGGACAAGCTCAAGGCACTCGATGCGGGCGGCGAACTTGCCAGCCGGATCGAGGGGTTGGAGGCGATTGTCGAACGGATCGGATCGCGCGCCCGGATCACGTTGGACCCGACCGAGCGGCACGGTTTCGAATATCAGAGCTGGTTCGGTTTCACGATCTATGCGGCGGGCGCACGCAACGCGATCGGGCGCGGCGGCACTTATACGATCCGTGGCAGCGACGAGGCGGCCACAGGCTTCTCGCTCTATGCCGAGCCCTTGCTGGAAGCGTTGGGGAGCGCGGAGGGTGCGCCGCGCGACACACTATTCCTGCCGACCGACCACGATCCTTCGGTGGCGGCGCGGTTGCGCGCGATCGGCTGGCGCACCGTGGCGGCGATCGACGATGGTAATGACGCGCTTGCGCTCGGTTGCACGCATCGTCTCGATGGAAGCGAACCGGTAGCGCTCTAGCTCTCAGCCGGTCTTTCTGCCGCCGCCACACCCGATCTCATCGCGTGTGGCGAAGGAGACGGGTGCGTCGGCGTCCAGAATTGGAAGGGATCAGTTCAATTCTGCGGGGTGCGGACCCATGCGCCCATCATCGCTGTCGAGTGCGTCGATGCGGCTCATCTGATCGTCGCTCAGTTCGAAGTCGAGCGCTTCGAAATTGGCTTCGATATGCTTGCGGCTCGATGCCTTGGGGATCGGCACCAGTCCGTGCTGGAGATGCCAGCGCAGGATGACCGCGCTGTTCGGACGGCCGGTCTCTTCGGCGATCTTGGCGATCGCGTCATTGTCGAGGCCTTCGCCCTGGCCGAGCGGCGACCAGCTCTGCGTGACGATGCCGAGCTCTTCATGCACCTTGCGCAGTTCGCGCTGCTGGAAGCTGGGATGCAGTTCGATCTGGTTGAGCGCCGGAGTGACGCCGGTCTCGCCGATGATTGTGCGCAGATCTTCCTCGCGGAAGTTCGACACGCCGATGGACTTTGCCTTGCCTTCGTCGCGCAGCTCGATCAGCGCCTTCCAGGTTTCGACGAACAGGCCGTTATCGGGGCAGGGCCAGTGGATCAGCAGCATGTCGACATGCTCGCGCCCCAGACGATCAAGGCATTTCTGCGCGGCCTTCTTGGTCCGCTCGTACCCCTGGCTTTCGTTCCAGATCTTGGTCTGCAGGAAGATGTCGGACCAGTCGCCGATGCCCTTGCCGACGCCCTTTTCGTTTTCGTAGATCGCCGCCGTATCGATCAGCCAGTAGCCGACATCGAGCGCGGTCTTCACGATTTCGGGCGCGTCGCCTTCGTCGATCTTATACGTACCAAAGCCGAGTTGGGGAATCTGGCGCTCGTCGTTGAGAGTGAGAGTGGGATAGTCGGTCAAATTCTGTCTCCTTTCCCCATCAATGGCCGGGCCGCCCGGTTGTTTCCCGCGCTCTTGCCGCCACCGCCACTTGCCCCGCTCTGCCCCAGCGCCTAACGCCGCACGCGTTTGAGCACCTGAAGGAACGAGCGAGCGCATATGGCCAATGTTACCGTGATCGGTGCCCAGTGGGGCGACGAGGGCAAGGGCAAGATCGTCGACTGGCTGGCGAGCCGCGCCGATGCCGTGGTGCGTTTTCAGGGCGGCCACAATGCCGGCCACACGCTGGTGATCGACGGGACGACCTACAAGCTGTCGCTCCTGCCCAGCGGGATCGTTTCCGGCACGTTGAGCGTGATCGGCAATGGCGTCGTGCTCGATCCGTGGGCGCTTAAGTCCGAGATCGAGAAGCTCGAAGGCCAGGGCGTCACCATCACGGACGACAATTTCGCGATCGCCGACAATTGCGCGCTGATCCTGCCGCTGCACCGCGATCTGGACGGGCTGCGCGAAACCGCTGCGGGCAAGGGCAAGATCGGGACGACCGGGCGCGGGATCGGCCCGGCTTACGAAGACAAGGTCGGCCGCCGGGCGATCCGTGTGTGCGATCTGGCGCATCTGGACGATCTGGAGCCGCAGCTCGATCGCCTGTGCGCCCATCACGATGCCTTGCGCGCCGGATTCGATCAGGAACCGATCGACCGCGCCGCTCTGCTCGCCGAACTGCGCGAAATCGCCCCCTTCGTGCTGCAATACGCGCAGCCGGTGTGGAAGCGGCTGAAGAAGGTGAGGAAAGCGGGCGCGAAAATCCTGTTCGAAGGCGCGCAGGGCGTGCTTCTCGATATCGACCACGGCACCTATCCCTTCGTCACCAGCTCCAACACCGTCAGCGGCACGGCGGCGGCGGGCAGCGGCCTTGGACCGAACGCGACCGGCTTCGTGCTGGGGATCGTCAAGGCCTACACCACACGCGTCGGCAGCGGCCCGTTCCCGACCGAATTGACCGACGAGATCGGCCAGCGTCTGGGCGATCGGGGCCATGAATTCGGCACCGTCACCGGTCGCCAGCGCCGGGTGGGCTGGTTCGATGCGGTGATCGTGCGCCAGAGCTGTTCGATCAGCGGCGTGACCGGCATCGCGCTCACCAAGATCGACGTGCTCGACGGGCTGGACGAAGTGAAGATCTGCACCGGCTATCGCCTGCGCGGACAGGTCTACGATTACCTGCCGAGCCATGCGGCGGATCAGGCGGCGGTGCAGCCGATCTACGAAACGATGGAAGGCTGGAAGGAAAGCACCGCGGGCGCGCGCAGCTTCGCCGATCTGCCTGCCAATGCGATCAAATATATCCAGCGTATCCAGGAACTGATCGAAACGCCGGTTGCGCTGGTTTCGACCAGCCCGGAACGCGACGACACGATCCTGATGCGTGACCCGTTCGAGGATTGAAACCTTCGGGATTGACGACATTGCAAGCATGAGGGGCTAGGACGGAATCATGCGCTTCCTCGCCCCTCTTTCGTTGCTGCTTGCAGTCCTCGCTGGCGCTCCGACTTTGGCCCAGCAGGCGCGAGCGGGAGAAAAGGCCGATCTGGTCGTGGTCGACAAGTCGGAACGCACTCTGTGGGTCTATCAGGATGGCAAGGCGATCCGTACCTATCGCGGCCTCCAGTTCGGCGACGCGCCACGGGGGCACAAGCGTTTCCAGGGTGACGAAAAGACGCCCGAGGGCCGCTACACGCTCGATTACGCCAATCCCCAGTCGAGCTATTATCTCAGCCTCCACGTCTCATACCCCAATGCGCAGGATCGCGCCTATGCGCAGGCGCGCGGGCGTTCACCCGGCGGCGATATCTTCATTCACGGCCAGCCCAACGGCATGCCCTTCGACGAGAGGGTGGAGGGCGACTGGACCGACGGGTGCATTGCACTCTCGAACCGCGAGATCGCCGAGATCTGGAGCCTGGTGCCCGACGGGACGCCGATCCATATCAGGCCGTGAGGAGCCGATAGGTCCAGAATGGACCTCCTCCATTCTTGACATAACCCGGTTTTGTTCTACTTCCGTTTCGTCGTTGAACGGAGAGCAATGCATGGCGCAACTGGCCTATCTGATCGATGCGGAATCCGATTCGCCGGGTGGTTCGGGCCGTGCGCCATTGGCCGCGCGTAGCCTGTCGCTGTTCGGTTCCGATACCGCGCGGCTGCGTCGGATCGCGGAGGATGCGCGGCTCGCCGGGCTGGCGGTTCAGGCCATGCGCGCGCTGTCATGCCTGAACGACGATACAGGCGGCCTACTGGGCGATATCGTGGCGGTCGATGCGCCGGTTCTATCCGCAGCGGAGATGGCCGCTCTGGTCCGGCTGGACGAGCGGGTCGCAAGGGCGGGCGCGCAGTTGATCGTGTTGACGAGCGAGGCGGCGCTGGAGGACGTTTTCGGCTGCCTCGAACGCTCGCATCCGCAGATCGTGATCGGCGGTCGCCAGTCGGAAGGGCTGATCGCCCTGGGCGCGGCGCTGGCGCGGCTTCCCGGTCGCCGTGTGCGCGAAATGGACGAGGAGGACCGGCTGGCCTTCCTCAAGCTTACCGAACAATTGGGGCGCCTGTCCGACCGGCTGGACCGCTTCGAAAGCGGCGCCGCGCGGCTCGAATCGCCCGCGCTGGGCTTCCGTGGTGAAAGCGGCGATGCCCGCCGCCGAACGCGCCCGGCGCTGCCCGATGCGCGGCTGGTGCACCGCATCATGCACCAGCGCCGCCTGCGCGAGAAATTCCTGGGCGCCGATCTCTTCGCCGATCCGGCGTGGGATATCCTGCTCGACCTTACTGCCGCGCGGGTCGAACATCGCCGCGTTTCGGTGACATCCCTGTGCATCGCCGCAGGCGTTCCGCCGACAACGGCTCTGCGCTGGATCGGTCAGATGATCGATAGCGGCCTGCTGGTGCGCGAACAGGACGATCAGGACCGCCGCCGTGCCTTCATCGACCTGAGCGAGGAAGGTGCCGCAGCCATGGCGCGCTATTTCGACGCGCTGGAAGGCGAGGGCAGTCAGCTTAGCTGAGGCAAAGGGCTGGATCGGCTCAGGCGTCGGATGCCTGAAAATGCAGAACGACCGTCAGACCGTCCCCGTCCTGCGCCTCCGACCAGTCATCCGATAGCACACGCTCCGCGTCGGCACGTGCTCTGACGAGGATCGCTTCGGGTATATCTCGCGGATGCACCACGCGGTCTGCGGTGCCGAGCAGGCGTGCCTGGCGCAAGGTAAGGTCGTCGGGATCGGTGCTCGTCAACGCGATGTCCACCGTTCCGACTGCGCCCGCGCCGCCTTCTTCCGACAGCCAGCTTGCAACGCGTTCGGCGGATCCTGCATCCATCGGATCGAGCACACCGCCGCTTGCCAGGGCCTTGTCGAGCGATCGCCGCCGCTCGCCGCCATCGGGCCAGCGATCGCGCATCGCCTGCTTCGCTTCGCCGAGCCGCGTGGCCAGATCGCCGAGCGAGGCGGGCAGCATCCGTTCGAGCGCCAGCCGCAATTGCTTGGCGAGGCCTGCTGACGCGCCGCCCGTCGCCACCGCAATCGTTATCGGACCTCGTTCGAGCACGCTGGGAAGCGTGAAATCGCACAGATCCGGCCTGTCTGCGACATTCACCAGCAGGCCCAGCCGCTTCAGCCGCAGCGTCGCCGCCTCCGCCTCGCGTTCGTCCTCCAGCGCCACGAAGCCCAGCCGCGCCTGATGCGCTTCCGCCTCGCTCACGCAGGTTCCGCCCGCGCGTTCAACCAGCCGCCGCTTCGCATCCGCCATCGCGCCCGCGCCCACCAGGACGATCCGGGCGCTTTCGAGCCGGTGCAGCAGCGGCAATCCGTTCACGTCAGCCAGTCCGGCACGCGCTCGGCTTCCATGATCGCGGCGGGTGCGATCCGGTCGGCCACCACGGCGTAGCGATCGCCGTCCACCAGCACTTCTGGCACGAAGCCGCGCGAATTGTAACTCGACGCCATGGTCGCCCCATAGGCGCCTGCGCTGCGGAACACGGCGAGATCGCCCGCCGCCAACGCGTCGCAGTCGCGGTCCATCGCGAAAGTGTCACCGGTCTCGCAGATCGGGCCGACGATATGGGCGGTGGTGCGCGTCCCGTCGGGGGCGACCGCGTCGAAATCGTGCCACGCGCCGTACATGGCGGGGCGGGCGAGATCGTTCATCGCGGCGTCGACCACCACGAAGGGCGGGCCGTTGCCGCTGCGCTTCGATCGGATCACGCGGGTCAGCAGCACGCCCGCATTGGCCGCGATCACCCGGCCTGGTTCGAACATCAGCCGCACGTCCCAATCCTTCGTCACGCGCGCCACCATTGCGCCGTATTCGGCGGGGCTGGGCGGCGTTTCCTCCGCACGATAGCTGACGCCGAGGCCTCCGCCGAGATCGGCGTGCGTGACCGAACAGCCGCGGGCGCGAAGATCGGCGATGAGCGCACCCAGTTTGACGAAGGCGATTTCGAGCGGTTCGAGGCTCTGCAACTGGCTGCCGATATGGACGGCGATACCGCGCATATCGAGCCCGTCTTCCCCGGCGAGCGCGGCATAGAGCTGGGCGGCACGGTCATAGGGAACGCCGAACTTGTTCTCGCTTTTGCCGGTGGAGATCTTTTCGTGCGTACCGGCATCGACATCCGGATTGACGCGCAGCGCGCAACGCGCCGTCACGCCCTGGCGGCGCGCGATCGCGGCGAGCTCGTACCCCTCTTCCTCGCTTTCGATGTTGAATTGCCCGATCCCGGCTTCGAGTCCCTGGAGCAGTTCGGCGTGCGTCTTTCCGACACCGCTGAAGACGATATCTTCCGGCTTCATGCCCGCCGCCAGAGCGCGCGCCAATTCGCCGCCGGAGACCACGTCCGCTCCGTAGCCCTCGTTCGCGAGGACGCGCAGGACGGCGAGATTGGGGTTCGATTTGACGGCGAATGCGATGTGCGGATTGTCGAGCGCGCTCAGCCCGTCGCGGAACACGCGGGCGTGGCGGACCAGAGTGGCGCGCGAATAGACATAGACGGGGGTGCCGACCTCTTCGGCGATCCTGGGGAGCGGTACGTCCTCGGCGTGGAGGATGCCGTCGCGAAGCTGAAAGTGATCCATATTCGGCGCCTCTGGCGAAGCTTCGCGCCGCTGTCGAGCAAGCCTTGCTTCGCCCCGGGAAATCCCCTCGCTACAAAATGGTGGTGAGCATCATTCCGGCGGCAGGTCGAAGGGATCGTCCTCGCGCTCTTCGCTGCGACGGCGCAGCTCCACGCTGCGTTCCGGTGCCGCCTGCGGATCGAGTTCGAGCAGATCCTCGGCCTCGGGCCGTTCCGCCGTCCCGTAAGGGGCGGGCGGCAGGCTTTCGCCCGGCGGCGGTTCGAGCGCGGCCTGCTGGCCGCACGCGGCGAGCAATCCGGCTCCGGCAAGGACGAACAGGCTGCGCATCATGTCTCCATCCCCAGATCCGAGCGCGCTTCGGCGACCCGTGCCCGTACCTGATCGGGCGCGGTACCGCCATAGGATGCGCGCGCGGCGACCGAAGCATCGACCGACAGGGCATCGAACACGCGGGCATCGATGCGCCTATCGATATCCTGCAAATCCGCGAGGGGGAGAGCATCCAGCGCCACCCCACGGCTTTCGGCCAGCTTCACGGCGGCGCCTGTGATGTGGTGCGCTTCGCGGAACGGAATGTCCGCCTCGCGCACCAGCCAGTCGGCAAGATCGGTGGCGGTGGCAAAGCCCATTTCCGCCGCCTGCCGCATCCGTTCGGTCTTGAACTCGCTGTCGGCGATCATCCCCGCCGTGGCGGCAAGGCACAGGTCGAGCAGGCCCGCCGCTTCGAACACGGGCGGCTTGTCGTCCTGCATGTCCTTGGAATAGGCGAGCGGAAGGCCCTTCATCGTCACCATCAGCGATGTCGCGCAGCCGATGATCCGCCCGGCATGGCCGCGCACCAGCTCGGCCGCGTCGGGATTCTTTTTCTGCGGCATGATCGAGCTACCTGTCGAAAGCGTATCGGGCAGGCGCACGAAGCCGAAGGGCTGGCTGGCCCACAGGATCAGCTCTTCGGCGAGGCGCGAGAGGTGGATCGCGCACTGGCTGGCGGCGGCGAGGTAATCCATCGCGAAATCGCGGTCCGATACCGCGTCGAGGCTGTTGCGCGTGGGCTTTGCGAAATCGAGCGCCTGCGCAGTCGCATCGCGATCGATCGGAAAGCCCGTTCCGGCCAGAGCCGCACTGCCCAGCGGGCATTCGTCCATCCGCGCCCGCGCGTCCGCAAAGCGGCTGCGATCGCGCCGCGCCATCTCGTAATACGCCATCAGATGGTGGCCGAGCGTGACGGGTTGCGCGGTCTGCAAATGGGTGAAGCCGGGCATGATGCTGGCGGCGTGTTCATTGGCGCGCGTGACCAGCGCACGCTGGAGCGCCTCGAGCCCCGCCTCGGCCCGCGCGCACGCTTCGCGCACCCAGAGGCGGAAATCGGTCGCAACCTGATCGTTGCGGCTGCGCGCAGTGTGGAGCCGCCCGGCGGCAGGCCCGATGAGGTCCGACAGGCGCGATTCCACCGTCATGTGGATATCCTCGAGATCCCAATCCTCGGGCACCCCGTCGCGCTCGTATTCCTCGGCTATCCGGACCAGGCCTGCATCGATCGTCCCGGCGTCCTCGCGCGAGACGATGCCCTGATCCGCCAGCATGGCGACATGGGCGCGGCTGCCCGCGATGTCCTGCCGCCAGAGTGCCTTGTCGAACGGGATCGAAGCGTTGATTTCGCGCATGATCGCGCTAGGCCCGGCAGCGAACCTGCCGCCCCACATCGCATTGGAGCCCGCCTTGTCCGCTTTTTCGCGTTCGTCCTCGCTCACACTCGCTCTCGTTCTGTTAGCCGGTCTGGGCGGTTGCGATAGGGATAGCGCCGAACCGGCGCAAGAAACTCCCGCCACCACGTCCGCCGCGCCGAGCGGAGAAATCGACCGCAGCCAGGCGGGGCAGCTGATGCCTGCGGTCAATCTGACGCACCCTGATGGCCGCACGCTCAATCTGGGCGCGCTTCAAGGCCAGCCCGTTCTGCTGAACCTGTGGGCGACCTGGTGCGCGCCCTGCGTCAAGGAGATGCCCCTGCTTGATGATCTGGCGAGCGATTACGACGGCGATCTGCGCGTCCTCGTCGCGAGCCAGGATTTGCAAGGCGCCGAAGTCGTCGAGCCGTTCTTCGCCGAACGGAATTTCGCTTATCTCGAACCGTGGCTCGACACCGAAACCGCCTTGAGCTTCGCGCTGTCGGGCAATCTGCCGACCACGGTGCTCTACGATGCGAACGGGCGCGAGATATGGCGTGTGACCGGCGATCTCGACTGGGCGGATCCCGAAGTACGCGCTGCGATCGATGATGCGATCTCTGGGGCGAACGGTGGAGAGAACTGACCTGAGGGGATATGGTGGGCGCTGACGGGTTCGAACCGCCGACCCTCTCGGTGTAAACGAGATGCTCTACCAACTGAGCTAAGCGCCCGCTTTCCGATCGGAAGCGTGCCGTGCACATAGCGCGGCGGACATGAAATGCAATTGCCCGGTTCGGGCACCGAATTTTAGGGCACAGACATGACGACCAGGCTCACCGTCCTCGCCACCGGCGGCACCATTGCCGGGATCGCGGGCTCCGCGATTGCCAAGGATTATCGCGCAGGCGAAATCGGAATCGACGCCTATCTCGAAGATGTCGGTGCCCTGGGATTGGAAGCGGACCTGTCCGGACGCCAGATCGCGAATATCGATTCGGCGGATATCGGACCCGATGTCTGGATCCCGCTTCACGAGGCCATTCTCGAAGCGCTCGCCAGCGAGACATGCCAGGGCGTGATCGTGACGCATGGGACCGACACGCTGGAAGAGACCGCCTTCCTGCTCGACCTGACGCTGCCTGCGACCAAGCCCGTCGTTTTGGTCGGCGCGATGCGGCCTGCCGATGCGGTGGGGTATGACGGCTTGCGCAATTTCGCCAATGCGGTGCGGGTGGCGAGCGATCCGCAGGCTGCGGGGCGCGGTGTGCTGGTGGTTATGGGGGATCGCGTCTTCGCCGCGCGCGACGTGCGCAAGGTGAGGACGCGCGGTTCGGAAGCGTTCCGCGGCTTCCCGCGCGAATCGCTCGGCCTGGTCAGCCCCTCCGCGCTCGAATGGTTCGGCGCGCCCTGGCGCCCCGGCGCGGCGGCGCGCTTCGCCTGGGTGGACGAATTACCCGAAGTGGCGGTGATCCATGCTCATGCCGGGCTGACGGGCGAAGCGGTCGAGCGGATGGTGGGCACGGCGGCCCGCGGCGTGGTGATGGCGGGCGTTGGCGAGGGGAACTTCCCCGAAGCCGTGCGCGCGGCCTTACGCCGGATGCGGGATTGCGGCGTGTTCGTGGTGCGCGCCAGTCGCGCGGAAGAGGGGCTGGTGGACCGCGAGCCGGACGACGATAGCAACGGCTTCGTCGCCGCGCGCGCGCTCAACCCGCAGAAAGCGCGCCTGCTCTTGCAGGTGCTGATCGCGAACGAGGTCACCGACCTCGTCGCGATCCAGCGCGCTTTCGACGGGAATTGACCGATCGGGTTCAGGCCCCCGATCAGGCCTGCGGCGTGACCAGATATTTCTCGCCGGTCTTCATCTGGCGATAATCGAGGATCGCGTCCTTCGTCAGCATATCTTCGAGCGAGACCTTTTTCTTGTAGGAGCTGGCGAAGGTCGTCGTCAGATTGTCGAGCACGCGCTGGCGCATCCGCATCACGCGCTCCATGCCCGCATTCTGGAGGAACGGAGTCAGCAGCCAGCCCGACAGCGTCCAACCGAAACCATAGCTCGGCGTCAGCGTGGTAGGCCCCATGTCGAGACGACCGTAGATGAACATCCGCTTCTGCTGGTTCGACCCGTAGCGCGAATATTCGGTCATCTTGGCGACCGCGACCTGCTCCATCGCCTTGAAGCACTGATCGACCATCTTGCCGCCGCCGATGGGATCGAAGCCGTAGAAGGCATCCGTCGCGTCGATCGCGTCGCGCAGCTGAGCGGCGAAATCGCCTTCCGAGGAATCGACGACGTATTCGGCGCCCTGGTCTTTCAGCATCTGCGCCTGATCGGGCTTGCGCACGATATTGACGAGCTTGATGCCGTCTTCCTGGCAGATGCGGTTGAGCATCTGGCCGAGATTGGACGCGCCGACGGTGTGGAGGATGGCGTTCTGCCCATCCATCTTGGCATTCTCGGCGAAGCCAAGGGCCGTCATCGGATTGACGAAGCTCGACGCGCCTTCTTCCGCGCTGTGATCGCCCAGCGGCAGGCACATCGTAGCATCCGCGATCGCGTATTCGCTGAAGGCGGTGCCGGGGACGCAGGCGACCCGTTGGCCCATCAGCGCCTTCGCCATGTCGCCATCGCCCGTGGCGACCACGGTGCCCGCGCCTTCATTGCCGGCCGGCAGCCGCTGGCCATGGCGCGCCTTGCTTCCCGAATTGAACGGTTCGGGCATTTTGGCCACGACCTTGCCGGGCGAATAGTCCGCATTCTCGAAATCGGCAGCGCCGGTCAGGATGGCGAGGTCCGACGGATTGATCGGTGCGGCCTCCATCTTGACGAGGACCTGATTGTCCTTGGGTTCGGGGAATGTGCTTTCCGCGATTTCGAGCGTGAGCGTGCCGTCCGCTTCGAGCGTGGTGAAGAGTTGCTTGCCTGTCGTGGTCATCCTTGGGTCTCCTTTTGCCCCTCGCCTAGGGTGCCGTATCCGGTGACACAAGCGGAGCGGGATAATCCGCCCGCACGAAATAGAGCCCGTGCGGCGGAGCGTTCAGCCCCAGCGCCTGGCGATCGCGCGCCGCCAGCGCCTCGCCGACGCGGGCTTCGTCCCACCGCCCCATGCCGACGAGAGCGAGGCATCCCACCATCGAGCGTACCTGGTGATGCAGGAAGCTGCGCGCCTCGGCATGGATGCGAACTTCCTCTCCGTCCCGCTCGACAGCCAGCCGGTCGAGCGTCTTGACCGGACTGTCCGACTGGCAATGGACTGATCGGAAGGTGGTGAAATCGTGCAAGCCGACCAGCGTCTGTGCGGCGCGGTGCATGGCTGCCGCGTCGAGATCCTGCGGCACCTGCCACAGACGGTCCTTCTCCAGCGTTAGCGGCGCGCGCCGGTTGGCGATGCGATAGACATAGGCGCGGCCCGTACAGGAAAAGCGGGCATGCCAATCGTCGGGCACCACTTCGCAGTGCGTCACTGCGATCGGATCGGGGCGTAGATGTGCGTTCAGCGCCTCCATCAGGCGGAAGGGCGTGATGTCCTTCGCGATATCGACATGGCTGCGCATGGCGAGCGCGTGGACGCCTGCATCGGTGCGGCCCGCGCTGTGCATCCGCACTTCCTCGCCTGTCACGCGCATTGCGGCTTCTTCGACGGCCCGCTGGACGCTCGGCCCATCCTTCTGGCGCTGGAGCCCGAAGAAGGGTGTTCCGTCGAATTCGAGAGTGAGAGCGAAGCGGGTCATGCGGTCAGTCGAAAATGGTCCCCGCGGCCACTTTGTTTCCTCGCAGGAAAGTCTCGAGATCCATCTTCGGCTTGCCCGCGCGCTGCAATTCGAGGGGGCGGATCGCCCCTTCGCCGCATGCGATCGTCAGCTGCGCGTCCAGCACCTCGCCCGGCGATCCCTCGCCATCGACCTTTTCGGCACGCAGCACCTTCACCCGGTCGCCGTCCAGTTCGAACCACGCGCCGGGGAAGGGCGACAATCCGTGGATCTGCCGCACCACTTCTTCCGCCGGGCGCGACCAGTGGATCCGCGCCTCGCTCTTGTCGATCTTCGCGGCATAGGTCGCCTTGTCGTCGTCCTGCTCCAGCGGATGCAGCGCGGCGAGATCGATCAGCGTGCCGACCATCAATTGCGCGCCGATCTCGGCCAGTTCCTCGGTCAGCTCGCCGGTCGTCTTGTCCTCGACCGGCGTCCTGGCAAAGGCCAGCATCGGCCCGGTGTCGAGGCCCGCTTCCATCTGCATGATGGTGACGCCGGTCACCGGATCGCCAGCCATGATCGCGCGGTGGATCGGCGCGGCGCCGCGCCATTTCGGCAGGATCGAGGCGTGGACGTTGAGGCAGCCGTGTTCGGGCGCGTCGAGCACCGCCTTCGGCAGGATCAACCCATAGGCCGCGACTACGGCCACATCCGCGTCCAGTTCGGCGAAGTGTGCCTGTTCCTCGGCGGATTTGAGCGAGGTCGGATGGCGCACCTCGATCCCCAGATCCTCCGCGCGGCTTTGGACCGGCGAAGGCGTCAATTCGCGCCCGCGCCGTCCGCCGGGGCGGGGCGGCTGGGTGTAGACGCACACCACATCGTGCGCGGCATCGACCAGCGCCTGCAATGTCGGCACCGCGAAATCGGGCGTTCCCATGAAGATTATGCGCATGGCGGAGGGCGGAGCCTTTCTCTGTTCGTTCCGGGCCCCTATCTACAGGGCCATGGCATCGCAAGAAATCGAAACGCTCGCCACGGCGCTGGCGCGCCTGCCGGGTCTTGGGCCGCGCAGCGCGCGCCGCGCCGTTCTGTGGCTGGTCAAGCGGCGCGAAAGCGCGCTGCCGGCCCTGCTTGAGGCCTTGGCGCAGGTCGGCGAGGCGCTGGTCGAATGCGACATCTGCGGCAATGTCGATACGCGCAATCCCTGCGGCATCTGCTCCGATCCGCGCCGCGATGCGAAATCGCTCTGCGTGGTGGAGGATGTGGCGGACCTTTGGGCGCTCGACCGGGCGAAGCTGTTCACCGGGACCTATCACGTGCTGGGCGGGCGCCTGTCCGCGCTCGACGGTGTGCGGCCCGAAGATCTCAACATCGCCGCGCTGATGCAGCGGATCGAAGCGGGCGGGGTGGACGAAGTGGTCCTCGCCATGAATGCCACGCTGGAGGGGCAGACCACCGCGCATTACCTCGCCGAACGGCTGGAGGATTTTCCGCTGCGAATCACCCAATTGGCGCACGGCCTGCCCGTCGGGGGCGAGCTGGACTATCTCGACGAGGGCACTCTGGCGCAGGCTTTGCGCGCGCGGCGACCCGTCTCTTGAGAATCGCGCGGGTCGCGCTTATCTGACGCCGATGGCTATCCGTGAAATCCTCGAAGTGCCGGACCCCCGGCTCAAGACCGTCTCGACTCCCGTCACCGAATTCGACGACGAGTTGAAGACGCTCGTCTCCGACATGTTCGACACGATGTACGATGCGCCCGGCATCGGCCTCGCCGCGATCCAGGTCGGCGTGCCCAAGCGCGTGCTCGTGATCGACCTCCAGCCCGAAGATACGGAGGCGGAGGGCGAGGTGTGCCACCATAACGGCCACGAGCACATGCACTATCCGACCAAGAGGGAGCCGCGGGTGTTCGTGAACCCTGTAATCCTCGATCCGGCGGAGGAGTTGGCGAGCTATCAGGAAGGCTGCCTGTCGGTGCCCGACATCTTCGCCGATGTCGATCGCCCGGCGCATTGCCGCGTACGCTATCAGGATCTCGAAGGGGAAACCCACGAAGAGGATCTGGATGGGCTCATGGCCACCTGCATCCAGCACGAGATGGACCATCTCGAAGGCATTCTCTTCATCGACCACCTTTCGCGCCTGAAGCGGAACATGGCGCTGAAGAAGCTCAAGAAGCTGCGCGAAGCCGCTTGAACGAGCCCGACGGGACTTCGCCTGCGCCCGCCATGGGCTGGCACACGGCCTCCGTCGCGGGGCTGCTCTACGCTTTGCTGATGTGCACCTGGAAGCGGATCGACGAAGGTACGGGTTTCGACGAATTGGCGATCCGCTTCGCGATCTATTTCGTCGTGTTTACGGTCGGCTTTCGCCTTTTGATCAATCTGTGGCTCAAACATCGCGGGGCCGGACGCTAGTCCAGCCCCGCAAGGTTCTCGGAAGCCTTGATTACCGGTCCATCGTGTCGAGCGCCTTGCGCACGTCCGCCAGGATTTCCTCGCACATTTTCGCACAGCGCTTGCAGTGCGCATCGTCATGCATGCTGCACAATTCGTGGCAGGCCTTCACCGCTACCAGAACCGCATCGCCCATCGCCTTGATCGCGGGCACGTTGCCGCCCGTACGGCGGCTGCCCATGCGGTAGAAGGCGGTGCAGGCGTCGGACGCATCGAGACAGCGGCGGATGCATTCCGCGCGCTCGCCCGCATTGGGTTCGGCGAGGCAGGCATCGGCGCAGCTGTTCATGATGGCCGCACCATACATGGTGTGCTTGACCGCCTGGCCGAGCTCGTCGGTATAGCCTTCGCCCACTTGCGGGTGGTCCTGGATCATTTCCTTGATCGACATATTTTAAATCTCCTTTCCCTATTGAGCGGACGGGGCTGGGGATTGTTCCGTGCCGATGCGTCGCCGGACTTTCCTAATCAAAGCGTTCCAGCTATGTTCCGGGTATGGATAGTATTGCGATCGTCTTCGTTCTGGCCGCCCTTCTCATCGGCCTGGGGCTCGGTTTCTTCTTCGGCTCGCGCCCGGTGGCGGAATGGAAGGCCCGCCATGCCGCGCGCGATTCCGAAGCGCGCGAGCTGGATGCGAAATATCTGCGCACCTTCGCCGATCTGGAAGCCGCGCGCGAGCGGGCGGGGCGGGCTGACGCGCTTGCGGAGGAGCTGCGGGAAACGCGGGTTTCGCATGAGGGGGCGCTGGAGGATCTGCGGCGCACCAATGGCGCGCTGTCGTCCGAACTTGCGACCCTTCGCGAAAAGACCGCCAATTTCGACGAGCAGAAGCGCCTGCTGGTCGAAGCGCGCGAGGAATTATTGAAGGAATTCCAGAACACCGGTTCGGCCGTACTCGGCAAAGCGCAGGAGGCGTTTCTGGAGCGCGCGGCCGAACGCTTCGGCCATTCGGAGCGGTCTTCGGAAGAGAAGATTCGCGCGCTGCTTCAGCCGGTCGGCGATCGCTTGAAGAAATACGAGGATCAGGTCGCCGCGCTGGAGGAAAAGCGCACCAACGCCTTTTCCTCGCTCGCCAGCCAGATCGAACAGATGCGGCTGGGCCAGGAGGAAGTGCGGCGCGAAGCGCAGCGGCTCGGCAATTCTCTGACCAACGCGCCCAAGGCGCGCGGCCGCTGGGGCGAGCGGGCGCTGCAGAACGTGCTCGAGCAGTCGGGCCTTGCCGAACACACCGATTTCCATCTCGAACACTCGATCGACACGGATGAGGGCCGTTTGCGGCCCGACGCGATCGTCAACGTGCCGGGGCAGAAGAAGCTGGTGATCGACGCGAAGGTGTCGCTCAACGCCTATCAGGCCGCGTTCGAGGCGGATGACGAGGACGAGCGGCGTCGCCATCTCGACCAGCATGCGCGGTCCATGCGGGGCCATGTGCAGACGCTCGGCTCCAAGAGTTATCAGAGCCAGTTCGACGATGCGCCGGATTATGTCGTCATGTTCGTGCCGGGCGAGCATTTCGTCGCCGCCGCGCTTGAACACGATCCTGAATTGTGGGATTTTGCCTTTCGCAACAAAGTCTTGCTGGCGACGCCGACCAATCTCGTCGCCATCGCACGCACGGTCGCGCAGGTCTGGCGCCAGGATACGATCGCGCGCGAGGCGGTCGAGATCGGTAAGGCGGGGGCGGAATTGTACGACCGTCTGGCGATCGCTGCGGAGCATATGAAACGTGTCGGCGGCGGGCTCGAAACCGCAGTCACGAACTATAACAAATTCGTCGGCAGCTTCGAACGCAATGTCCTGTCCGCCGGAAGGCGTCTGTCGGAAAAGGGCATTGAAATCGGCAAGCGAGAGATCGAGGATATTCCGCTGGTCGAAGGCACGCCGCGCTATACGGCCAAGGATGTCGAAGCGGAAAACGATGCACCGCGTCTGGAAAAGGTGAGCGATACAGACGCCTAGCGATGTCTCCGGTGATTGGATCGATAAGAGGCTTGGAGCCCGTCGTTTTAACGGGCTTGTCCTGTTCGGCCTTTTAATCTTCGAATAACCATAGGAAATCGTACCCGGATCGGTCCCAATCGTTTTGCGTCGGCTTGCCTTTGAAGGACGCATCCCGTATTTAAGGACAAGTCGCAATCGAACGTGACCAAGGCACGCCTCGGCGATTTAGAACAGAAATGCCCACATCGTTCGGAACATACAGTCCTTTCGCCCGTCATTGCGGTGAGAGACAAGGAAAGGTTTTTATGCTTATCAAGAAACTGGCAATCGGCACTGCCGCTGCTTCGCTCATCGCGGCCCCGGTCGTCGCGCAGACCGCCCCCGTCACCGGTGAATCGGAACTCGGCGGCGAAAGTATCACGCCCGCATTCATCGTTCTCGCCATCGGCGCGATCGGTATCGGCGTTCTGCTTCTGACCGACGACGATGATGACGATGCTCCGATCAGCGCCTAAGCGCTAAGGACATTCGAAAAACATTGAACGCCCGGCCCTTCAAGGCCGGGCGTTTATCGTTTCCAGAACCTCGTATCCCAGCACAGCCGCAGCGATCGCGGCGTTGAGACTGTCCGCACGGCCCATCATCGGCATAGTGACTCTCAGATCGCAGGCGTCTTCATACGCTTGCGGCAGGCCCCGGCTTTCGTTCCCGACCATGATGAAACACGGCGCGCTGTAAGGTGCACCACGATAGGGTTGCGCATCGCGCAGGCTGGCGGCCACCAATTGTCCCGCAGCACCGCCGTCCGGCCCGCGAAGCCATTCTTCGAATGCCTCCCATGGTGCCTGCGCGATACGCTGAGTGAAGATCGCGCCCATGCTGGCCCGCACCGCTTCGACCGAGAAGGGATCGGCGCAATCGTCGATCAGGATCAGGCCACCGGCACCGATCGCATCGCCCGTGCGCAACATGGTCCCCAGATTGCCCGGATCCCGCAGCGCCTGTGCCACCAGCCAGATATCGGCGGACGATCTTTCGATCCGGTCGAGCGACGTGTCGAATTCCGTGAACACACCCGCAACGGCCTGCGGATTGTCCTTACCCGTGATTTTCGCAAGGATATCCGGCGCGGTTTCGATCACTTCGCCGCCCGCCGCTACGACCTCGCGTTCGAGCGCGTCCAGCAGCGGGTGCGCATCGCGCGCGCTCGACAGCACCAGCGTTTCGGGGATGTGGCCGCATTCGCGCGCATCGGTCAGAAGGCGCAGGCCCTCCGCCAGGAAACGCCCGGCCGCCTTGCGGTGCTTCTTCTCGCGCAGGGCGCGCAAGGCTTTGACAGTGGGATTGGAAAAACCGGTGATCTGGCGACGTGTCATCGAGCGGATCTCTCGCGAGGACGCCTCAGCTCTCGCCGAAACCGTCTTCGATCATCGCGGCGAGGTCTTCGGCAATGCGGGGCGCATTCGGCCCGGCGACGATCAGTTCGACCGTATCGCCTTTCGCAGCTCCCAGCATCATCAGCCCCAGGATCGATCCGCCGGCAGCCTTCGTCCCGTCCTTCGCCACATGGACCTGAGTCCCCTCGGGCAGGGCAGCGACGGCAGCCACGAATTTCGCGCTCGCCCGCGCATGCAGGCCGCGCTGGTTGACGATGGTGAGCGTGCGCCGTTCTTCGCCGACGCTGGCGTCGCCGCTCACTGGGCCTGCTTCCGCTCGACCGCTGGCGGCGCTTCGTGCTGGCCGAGAAATTCCGACGCGACCGTGATGTAATTGCGCCCCGCCTCGCGCGCGGCATGCACCGCTTCGGTCACGCCGAGCGTCTTGCGCGCACCGGCCAGCCGGATGAGCATCGGCAGATTGATCCCGGCGATCACTTCGACGCGGCCCGCTTCGAGCAGGGAGATCGCCAGATTGGACGGCGTGCCGCCGAACAGGTCGGTCAGAACGATAACGCCTTCGCCGGTATCGGTGCGCGCGATCGCCTCTGCGATTTCGCGGCGGCGCAGCTCCATATCGTCGCTCGGCCCGATGCAGACCGTGGCGATCTGGTCCTGCTCGCCCACGACGTGTTCCATCGCATCGATGAAATGTTCGGCGAGATTGCCGTGGGTGACGAGGATCATGCCAATCATGCGAACCGTGCTGACTTCCGTTTCTGGTTCAAGCTTCGCAGCGAGACTGCGCCCATGATGATGACTGGATGCTGAGTCAACCGAAAGGGCCTGCTCAGGGAACCGGTCCTTCGACCGTATCGGCGGCCCGCGCGGCGAGATCGCGGTGGAGCAGAGTCGGCTCGTACCCCCCGTCCAGCAGGCGCTTGAAGAGGGATTCTGCAGAAAAGACCGAGCGGTGCCGCCCGCCCGTGCAGCCGAAGGCGACCGTCAGATAGGCACGGCCTTGCGCCGCATAGAGGGGGATCAGCGACTGGACGAGACCGGCGATCTTCTCGAAAGCGGTGTCGAAGGCGGGATCGGCTTGAATATGCGCGGCCACCGCCGGATCGCGTCCGGTCTGTTCGCGCAGTTCGTCGATCCAGTGCGGATTGTCGAGGAAGCGCATGTCGAAGACGAGATCCGCGATCGGCGGCATGCCGCGCGCAAAGCCGAAACTGGTGACGGTGATCGTCAAGGCGCCGGAAGGATCCTGCGCAAACCGTTCCCGCACTGCCTGTTGCAGATGGTTGCGGCCATAGCCCGTCGTGTCGATCACCATTTGCGCCCATTCGCGCAAGGGGGCGAGCAATTCACGTTCGGCGCGGATTCCCTCGCTCACCGGTCGTCCCTGGGCCAGCGGGTGGCGTCGCCGGGTTTCGTTATAGCGGCGCTCGATTTCGGGACTGACACAATCGAGGAACAGCGTGCCGACCGACAGATCGGATCGCTCGGTAAGATCTTCGAACTGCGCCCTGATCTCGCTGGGCACGAAGCCGCGGGTGCGGGCATCGACGCCGATCGCGAGCGGCGCGCAATGGCCCTCGCTGCGGGCAAGCAGGTCGGGCAGCATGCGGATCGGGAAATTGTCGATCGCTTCCCACCCCAGATCTTCGAGGGTTTCCAGCGCCGTGCTTTTGCCCGCCCCGGACATGCCGGTGACGAGCAGGATCTGCTGCGGAGCGGACGATTCGGCGGTCATCGCGCGAATATCGAAGCCGCGCCCGAAAAAGGGAAGCGGTTAGATGCGGTCATCCCAATCCGTGCAGCCGCAGGGCATGTTCCGCGCGCAGCGCCTGTGCGGCATCGCCCGTACGGAAGGCGATCGCAGGCAGCGCGATATCGAGCAGGCTGCGCTTCTCGATTTCGGGAACGCGCGATGCATTCGGATCGAGCCGAAGGATCAGGGTCAGTCGCGCCGAAACGGCGGGAAACTCCACGATCCCGGCTCCGCGTATCTCGATCAGGCCCCGGATCGCATCGGGCGGATGGGTCCATATGTCCCCTCCGCGCCGCTCCAGCATGACGCCGTCATCGCCCACGAGCTGCGCGCCGCGATCGATCAGCAGCAGCGCGAGCGTGGATTTTCCGCTCCCCGGCGGCCCTTCGATCATCAGTCCCCGATCGCCCAGCGCGACGCAGGTGACATTGGCTAGCGGCTCGAAGCGCGCGCCGCTCATCCTTCGCGCAGTGCGGGCAGGTTGAGGACGAGGCAGGCGCCGTTTTTCCCGTCGGGGCGGCTTTCCGCCATCAAGGTTCCGTCATGCGCTTCGGCGATCGACCGCGCGATGGCGAGGCCGAGGCCGGAATGGTTGCCGAAATCTTCGGCCTGCGGGCGGTGCGAATGGAAACGCTGAAACACCTGTTCGCGCCGCGCTTCGGGGATGCCCGGCCCTTCGTCGCACACGCTCAGAGTGATCCAGTTGTCCGCACGCGCAAGGTCGATGGTGATGGCGCCATCGGGGGGCGAGAACGACACCGAATTGTCGAGCAGGTTGGAGATGACCCGCTCCAGCCGCGAAGGCTCGCCATGAACCCGAAAGCGGCCGGGCTCGGCATCGAAGAGGACGTGGCGCCCTTCGTTTTCCGAGCGATTCTCGCGCGATCCGATGATGTTGGTGACCAGGCTGGCGAGATCGACCGTCTCGAAGGTGGCGCGCGACAATTCGGCATCGATCCGGCTGGCCTCGCTGATTTCGGTAACGAGCCGATCGATGCGGCGCACATCGTGCGTAGCGATGTCGAGCAATTGGGCCCGCAGGTCCGGATCGTCGACCCGGTTAAGCGATTCGGTCGCGCTTCTGAGGCTGGCGAGCGGATTCTTGATTTCGTGCGCCACGTCGGCGGCGAAGCTTTCGACCGCATCGATCCGCATGCGCAGCGCATATGTCATGTCGGAGATCGCACGCGCCAGCATGCCGATCTCGTCGCGCCGGTCGGGCAGGCGGGGCACTTCGACCTGGCGATCGCGCCCCTGCCGCACGCGGACGGCAGCCTGCACCAGTTCGCGCAACGGTCTAACGATGGTCTGAGCGAGGAACAGCGACAGCATGGTCGATACGAACAGAGCCAGCAGCGTCACCAGCGCCACGGTCGATCGCGCTTCGCGTACGCGTTCGGTGATGTCGATCGGATTGCGGGTGATCAGCAGCGTCTCGCCGTCGAGGCCGACGGGCGCGGCGGCGTTGATGACATGCGTTCCGTCCGCCGCATCGCGCAGCACGATCTGAGTCAGGCTTTCGCTGCGCGCTCGGTCGAGTTCGGGCCAGGCATTGGCGTTATCCACCTGCGGTTCGCGGTAATCGGGCAGGGGCGGTGCGCCCACCACCCGGTCGAACCAGCGATCGAGCGTCAGGGCGAAGTCGCGATTGTCCTCGGGCACGGCATCGATCGAGAATGTCGGCGCGGACAGGGCGAAACTGTCGCCCTCCAGCTCGCCATCCGCATCGTAGAGCCGGATGCGCAGGCGCTGTTCCTTGCCGATCTGGATCAACAGGGCTTCCTGGCGCGCATCGGTCGCCCCGGCCAGCGCTTCTGCCGTGATCTGCGCTTCGACCAGGGCAAGTTTGAAGCGCTCGTCGAGCAATTGCTTGCGATAGAAGTCGAGATAAATGACCCCGCCGCCCAGCAGCACCAGCGGCAACACGTTCACGAACAGGATGCGGCTGGTAAGCGAGAGGCGCCGCGACCAGCGCGGTTTTTCCGCCGCCGGATTGGGGCCCGGCCCGTCCCTCAGGACATTGCTGCGCGCCGGATCGGCCATGGGTCGGTCAGCTTTCGGCGAAGCTATAGCCCGCGCCGTAAAGCGTATCGATGGCGGAAAACTGTGAATCGACGCTGCGGAACTTGCGCCGCATGCGCTTGATATGGCTGTCCACCGTCCGGTCATCGACGAAGACGTCGTCCGGATAGGCGGCGTCCATCAGCTGATTGCGGCTCTTGATGACGCCGGGGCGCACCGCAAGCGCTTCGAGGAGGAGAAATTCAGTCACCGTCAGGGATACCGCGCGGCCGTCCCACGTCACCTTGTGGCGTGCCGGGTCCATCACCAGCCGCCCGCGTTCCAGCACTTCGCTGGGGCGGGGCGCTTCGGAAGGGCTTCCCGGCTCGTCCGGCAGGTCGATATCGCTGCGGCGCAGGATGGCGCGCACGCGGGCGAGGAGAAGGCGCAGGCTGAAGGGCTTCGAAATGTAATCGTCCGCCCCCATGGCGAAGCCCGCTTCCTCGTCCTGCTCGTCGTCCTTGCTGGTGAGGAAGATCACGGGGAGGGCGGAATGTTCGCGCAGGCGGCGCAGCAATTCCATTCCGTCCATGCCTGGCATCTTGATGTCGAAGACGGCGAGGTGCGGCGGATTTTCGAGCAGCGCCTTCAGCGCCGCCTCCCCTTCGGAATAGACGCGGGTGGCGAAGCCTTCGGCCTGCAACGCGATCGATACCGAGGTGAGAATGTTGCGATCATCGTCCACCAGCGCGATCACGGCCTGCGAGGCGGTGCGCTGGGGCGCCGGTTGAGCGGTTTCGAGAGGTGCGTCCTGAGTCACAGGGCACAGCTAATCGCTTTGGCGCGGCAAGACAATCGCGAGGCCCTGCCGGATCGACCGCCGAGGATGTCAAAATGGGTGAAAAGCGCAGCGTTTCATCCATCTGTCGCAAACCGGGGCAGACCTGCCGAGGGGAATTTGACGGACGCCTGTGCGCGCTTTATGGGCCAGCGAAAGGTCTGCGCATTCGTATGCAAGTGCCGCCCGCACTTCTTCGCATGCCGGTCCGTCCCAGACATCGAAACTCCCGCCCGGAGACACGCAGTGACCGCTTCGCTTTCCCACACGCTTGCCGACCAGGGTATCGCCACCGATGCCGCGATCCACGCCAATCTCGATTCGGCGCAGCTGACCGCAGCGGCTCTCGAAAACGGCGAAGGGCGCCGCGCCAAGCATGGGCCGCTGGTGGTCGAAACCGGCAAGCACACCGGCCGTAGCGCGAAGGACAAGTTCATCGTCCGCGATGCCGAAACCGAAGAGACGGTGTGGTGGGACAATAACGCGTCGATGACGCCCGAACATTTCGCCGCGCTGAAGGACGATTTCCTCGCTGCCCTGAAGGACAGGGACGCGCTCTATGTCGCCGACCTGTTCGGTGGGTCGCAGCCCGAATACCGCGTCAATGTGCGCGTCATCAACGAACTTGCCTGGCATAACCAGTTCATCCGCACTCTGATGGTGCGCCCGACGGCAGACGAGCTCGAAGGCTTCGTGCCCGAATACACGATCATCGATCTGCCCAGCTTCAAGGCTGATCCCGAACGGCATGGCTGCCGCAGCGAGACGGTCATCGCGGTCAATCTCAGTGAAAAGCTGATCCTGATCGGCGGCACGCGCTATGCGGGCGAGATGAAGAAGAGCGTGTTCGGCGTGCTCAATTACCTTCTTCCGCCCCAGGGCGTGATGCCGATGCACTGTTCGGCCAATATCGGCCCGGACGGCAAGAGCGCGGTGTTCTTCGGCCTTTCCGGCACGGGCAAGACCACGCTCAGCGCCGATGCCAGCCGTACGCTGATCGGGGATGACGAGCATGGCTGGTCGGACACGGCGGTCTTCAATTTCGAAGGCGGCTGCTACGCCAAGATGATCCGCCTGAACCCGGAAGCCGAGCCCGAGATCTTCGCGACGACGAAGATGGAAGGCACCGTCCTCGAAAACGTGGTCATGGACGAGAATGGCGAGATCGACCTCGACGACAACACACTCGCGGAAAATACGCGCGGCGCCTATCCGCTCGAATCGATCCCGAATACGTCGGACGAGAATATGGGCCCGCCGCCCTCGAACGTGATCATGCTGACCGCCGATGCGTTCGGCGTCCTGCCCCCGATCGCGCGGCTGACGCCGGACCAGGCGATGTATCACTTCCTGTCGGGCTACACCGCCAAGGTCGCGGGCACCGAAATCGGCGTGACCGAGCCCGAGGCAACCTTCAGCACATGCTTCGGCGCGCCCTTCATGCCGCGCCATCCCAGCGTCTACGGCAACCTCCTGAAAGAGCGGATCGCCAAGGGCGACGTGGCCTGCTGGCTGGTCAATACCGGCTGGACCGGAGGCAAATACGGGGTCGGCAATCGTATGCCGATCAAGGCAACCCGCGCGTTGCTCAACGCCGCGCTCGACGGCTCGCTCAACGAGGCGGAATTCCGCAAGGATCCCAATTTCGGCTTCGAAGTTCCAGTCGCCGTTCCGGGCGTCGACAGCGGCATCCTCGATCCGCGCTCGACCTGGAATGATGCGGACGAATACGATCGCACCGCGCAGAAGCTGGTGCAGCTCTTCGTCGACAATTTCACGCCCTTCGCGGACCATGTCGACCAGGGCGTGAGAGACGCGGCCCCCGCCGCCGCCTGACCGGTTTCGCCCTTACGGCCGCACGAGTTGGAGAGGAGAGTCCCCGGCCGCGAGCAATCGCGGACCGGGGACCCGTTTTTCCGCCCGCCGATATGATCGTTAGGGAAACGGGCGAAAGCCTGCTAGACCATCCGGGCTGACGTCGAAATTTGCGACGGACTTCGGCTTTTGATCACCGGTCGGCTTTGTTATCGCCGAGCGCTTTTTAGACGACGACTTCCTTTCTTCGGACGACCTGACGCACGACCGCGCCGCATGCCGCGGCGGGGCAATACCTCGTTCTTGAAAGGAACACCTCATGGCCAAGACCGGCACAGTCAAATTCTTCAATTCCGACAAGGGTTATGGCTTCATCCAGCCCGACGATGGTTCGGATGACAGCTTCGTCCACATCTCCGCCGTTCAGGCGGCGGGCATGCAGACGCTCGACAAGGACCAGCGCCTCAATTTCGAAGTCGAAACCGGCCGTAACGGCAAGGCGAGCGCGGTGAATCTCTCCTCCGCGGACTGATTTTCTAAAGAACGGCCCGTCGATCCCTCGCGATCGGCGGGCCGTTTCCCGCCTCTATTTCGCGCGCGTGCACCGAAGGACAAAGCCGATGAGCCAGACATTCGAATTCTATGACAGCCGCGCCCGCGAAGCCGCCAAGGAGGCGCGCGATGCGACGCTGGAAAATGTACGCCAGCGCAGCCTGCGTGCGGAAAAGACCTGGCGCGGCCTTGCCGAACAGGCGCGCAAGGTGAAGATCGACCGCGAACGGGCCCTGGTCGAACGCGAAGCGAAGCGCCTGGCCGAAGAGGCCGCAGCGCTCGCCAATACGGCGCCCGAAGCCGCCTAACTTCGCGCCCGCGCGATGTAGCGGTCCACGTTCTTCGCCATCACGTCGAGCGGCGCATTCCCGCCGAGCACGACGGCATCGTTGAACGCCTTGAAGTCGTAAGCATCGCCCAGGGCCGTTTCGGCCCGACCGCGCTGCCTTACGATCTCGCTATGGCCCAGCTTGTAGCCCGTGGCCTGACCGGGCCAGCTGCAATAGCGGTCCACCTCGCTTACCACCTCGTCGTATTTCGAGCCGTTTTCCTCGACGAAGAACCGACGCGCCCGATCGCGGCTCCAGCGTTTGTGGTGAAGGCCGGTGTCGACCACCATCCGGCAGGCGCGAAAGGCGAGGCTTTGAAGATAGCCCAATTGCCCGACCTTGAAGTCGTCATAGGCGCCGAGCTCGTCGGCGATCTGTTCGCCATAGAGGGCCCAGCCTTCGGAAAAGGCGTTGAACGCCAGGATCGACCGGATCAGCGGCAGGCGATTGGAATATTCCCCCTCCCACACATGGCCGGGAATGGTCTCGTGATAGGTCAGGTCGGCCAGATCGTATTTGCGGTGCAGGTCGGTGGTTCTCAGATTGATCCACATCCGGCCCGGAATCGTCCCGTCCTTGCTGCCCGCGCCGCCATAGGCTCCCGGCGCGCCGGGTTCTTCCGCCAGGGGCAGGCGGCGGACTTCGAGATTGGGATCGACCAGCGTGTCGAAGGCGCGCGGCATCTGCGCGGTGATCCATTCGATGCGGTCCTTGATAAAGGCCATGATCTCGGCCCGGCCGGGATCGCCTTCGGCGAATTTGTAGCGCGGATCCTGCGAGAGCGCCTGCATCCGCTCGCCCACCGTGCCGGTGGTATAGCCGATCTCTTTCAGGATCGGGTCCATGCGCGCATGCAGCGATGCGAGTTCTTCCAGCCCCTGCTCGTGCACCTCGTTGGGCGAGAGCGTGGTGGTGGTGCTGGCGCGCAGGGCCCAGTCATACCATTCGTCGCCCCGCGGCTGGCTCCACATGCCGGGATCGGAATCGGCCTCCGCCATTTCCAGGCGCAATTCGGCGAGCTGCGCTTCCAGCGCGGCGGCGATCGGGCCGGTTTCAAGCGTGCGGGCACGATTGGCGTGGCTTTCGGGCATGCCTGCCTCGATCAGCCTGGCGCGCAGCGGGGCGGCGAACAGATCGCCCGCCGTCGCCGACTTGATCGTCTCGGATAGCTGGGTGGTCGCTTTCTCGATCAGGAAATCGGGCGGAACCATGCCCATGGCGCGGGCCGCTCGCATCCGTTCCAGCTCGCCCGCGAATACGGCGGGCATGGCTTCCATCCGCTCGATATAGGCATCGGCATCGCTGCCGTCCTTCAGCGGATGAGTCGAATCCATGAAACGCGGCAGATCGAGATAGCTGCCGACATTCTGGATCACGACATAGGGTGCGTTGCGCCAGCTCCCCACGGCGACATCGCCATAGGGCAGGGCAAACCCGTCGAGCGCGGTGGAATAGGCGCTCTGGACGACATCCAGATTGGTTACCGTGTCCGCATCCAGCCCTTCGCGCGGGAAGGCGCGGACCCGATCAAGATCGCGGCGCAGCGTGGCGGCGTAGAGATTCTGGCCGGTTTGGGACTGGTCTTCCAGCCGGGCGCGCAACTCGGCGTATCGCCCGGTATCGACGCCGAGCGAAGTGGCGCGTTCGGGTTCGTGTTCGAGGAGATTGTACGCCACCACTTCCAGCAGGCGTTCGGCGCCGATCGCCTGTGCCTGGGCGATGGCCTCGGGACGAGCGGTGGCGGCGCATCCGCCGAGAGTGAGCGCGGTCGTCGCGCCGAGGCCTGCGAGGGCCTGGCGACGGGTGATATCGAAGCTTTTGGATGTCATGGGCGCGGGTGTGCGCGCCGCGCCCTGACCTGTCAATTAATCGAAAATACCCGGCCGATCGTCAGTCGAGATATTCGGGCGGCACCTTCCCGCCATGCGCCGCCAGTTCGCGCATCGTGCGCCTGTGCAGCCAGACATTGTCTTCCGCCGAGCCTTCGTAATCCTCGCGCCCCAGCTCGCTGGCGAGCGCCTTGCGGCTGGCATAATCAGAATCGACATTGATCAGCTTGAGCAGGTCGACGATCGAAGTGCGCCAATTGAGGCGATCGGCGCCGGGCATCGAATCGAGGTGGTTTTCGACGTCGACGGTGTCGATCGATTGCCGTTCGACCACCGGCGCGTCGGCCCAGGCATTGCCGGTTTTTGGTGCGGGCGTGCCTGCGGGAGCCGTGCCGGGCTTGGCAACGGGTGGAGCCTTCTCAGCAGGCTCGTCCTTGCCGAAGATCGCGTCCTTGATCGAACTGAAGATACCCATATCGCAAGCCTTTCGGTGGCGCGCGCATGATCGCGGCGCATTTGAGGGAAGAACGGGTGTCGGCGGGACGCGTTCCGCAGCTTTGCGCTTCCTTTCGCCGTGCCGTCGCGGCTAGGATACGGGGCATGACCGATGCCGTGCTTTCGATCGTCGTCCTGCTGGCCATCGCCCTGATCGTGGGCGCGGTGTTCGCCTATCGTGGCGGGTATCGACGGCAGGCGGTGTTGATGGTGATGCTGGCGCTGGTCGCGGGGATGAACGTGGCGATCTGGACCGTGCCGAACGAAGCGGGCGAAGCCCCGCTCGACCGGATCGAGCGGGGCCGCTGAGGCCGCTTCGGCTGGCGGATCAGTCCGGCAGCACCCAGCGCACCGCGCTTTCGTAACTGCCAGCGATCGGCTCGCCCGAACCGGTGCGCGCCGGCTGGAACTTCGCGCGCCGCTCCAGCAATTGGCAGGTCGCCTGATCGAGTGCGGAATGGCCGGTAGAACCGGTGATCGTGCAATTGGTCACGCGGCCATTGGCGGCGATTTCGAGCCGGAAGCGCGCCGTGCCGGTCATCTCGCGGTTGATCCATGACGAACGGTAATCGTCCGTGCTGATCCAGGCGGAAGGATCGTTGCGCGGCTTCGCGCCGACCGAAGGGCCGACCGGAGGCTGGGTCGGCGTGACGCGCGGAGTCGGCACCGGATCGAGGCCGAGCGTTGGGCCGGGCGTGGGAAGGGGCGGTGTGGGCGGAAGGATGATGTCGGTCGAATCGAAGCGCGGCGCGGGCACCGGGAGGTCGAGCGGCGGTCTGGGGATGACCATTGGCGGGTCCACCTGACGGATTTCGGTCGTATCCGTGGTCGGCTCCGGAGTGGGCTCGGGCGGAGGCGGCGGGATGTCCTTGATCTCGAAGGCGCCGATAATTTCGTCGGGTGGCGCGATCGTGCCCGAAACGGTCAGCCCGGTGACGATCGCCACGCCGACCGCGGCGTGGATGGCGATCACACCGGCCATGCTGGCGGGAGAAGGGCGGCGGGTCTGGTCGAGATAAGCCATATGCAAAATCCTCTTCCTTTCGCGGCCTGCTCGATTTGCGACATGCTGTGGCAGGCTTCCGGTAGGAGGATGTTACAACGTAACGTCAATGACAAGCACTTTCGCGTTGCTGTTTGCAACCGTCTTGCGTCGGCGTTGCAACCGGTCTGGGGCAGATGCGAAAAGCCCTCCCGGTGAAGGGAGGGCTCATGTGTTCAGTAGATCGCTCGAAACGGTCGGGCCGAATGGCCGCCCGGTCTCACTTGATCGGGCAGCTCGGGTCGAGGCGGAAGTCGAGATAATTGTCGACCGAGGCCATCAATTCCTTCTGCTCGTTTTCGAAGAAGTGATTGGCGCGCGGAATTTCTTCGTGATGCACGGTGATATGCTTTTGCGTGCGCAGCTTTTCCACCAGCTTGGTAACCGCCTGGGGCTGCACCACCGTATCCTGCGCGCCGTGGATGAAGATGCCGCTGGCGGGGCAGGGGGCAAGGAACGTGAAATCGTACATGCTCGCCGGGGCGCCGACGCTGATCCAGCCGCGGATTTCCGGACGGCGCATCAGCAACTGCATCCCGATCAGCGCGCCGAAGCTGACGCCTGCGACCCAGGTGGTCTGCGCTTCGGGATGGATCTGCTGAACCCAGTCGAGCGCGCTGGCGGCATCGGACAATTCGCCGATCCCGTTGTCGAAACTGCCCTGGCTGCGCCCGACGCCGCGAAAATTGAACCGCAAAACGGCGAACCCGCGATCGACGAAGGTCTTGTAGAGTTTCTGCGTGATCTGTTCGTTCATGGTGCCGCCGCCCTGGGGGTGCGGATGCAGGATCATCGCCACGGGCGCACGCGGGCGCGGGGCGGGAGAGAAACGGCCTTCGAGGCGGCCTTCGGGGCCGGGAAAGATCACGGTCGGCATCGGGTGGGGTACCTGTGCGAAAGGGTTGCGGCGCATCGCGCGTGGCGGGCGCCCGGTAGCAAGCTGGAAGTGGCGCGCTATATAGGGTTTTCCCGCAAATTCGCAATTGTTTCGAGCACGTCCCATTCCGACCCCGAACTCCGACCGCATCTATCTCGATCACGCCGCCACCACGCCGCTGCGCCCGCAGGCGCGCGCCGCGATGGAGGAGGGGTTCGGGCTCTGGGCCAATCCATCGAGCCCGCATGGTGAAGGCCGCAAGGCCCGCGCCGCGCTGGAAGACGCGCGCGAGCGGATCAAGACGGCGCTGGGCTGGACGGGTGAGCTGATCTTCACCAGCGGCGCGAGCGAGGCGGCGGCATTGGCCCTGGGCCGGGCGAAGGGTGGCAGGAGGTTCGTCAGCGCGGTCGAACACGATTGCGTGCCGCAGGCTGCGCCCGATGCTGACCTTTTGCCGGTTCTTGCCGACGGGCAGCTCGATCTGGCGGCACTCGCGGAGGCGATCGGGGCCGATCGTCCTGTCGTCGCGGTGCAGCAAATCAATTCCGAAACCGGCAACCGGCAGGCGATCGAGCCGATCCACGAGCGGGTTTCCGATGCCGGGGGATTGCTGATCGCGGACTGTGCGCAGGCGGCGGGAAAGATGACGATGCCCCCATGCGACATGGCGATGATCGCGGCGCATAAGTTCGGCGGACCGATCGGGATCGGCGCGCTGCTGGTTCGCGACTTCGCCATGCTGGAGCCTTCCGGCGGGCACGAACGCGGCTATCGGCGCGGGACCGAAAACCTGCCCGGCGCGCTCGGCATGGCGGCGGCGCTGGAGGCTTGTTCCGAATCCTATCTCGACGAAGACGTGCTGCGGGCGTTCGACGCGTTCGAACGCGAATGCCGCTCGGCTGGCGGTACGCCGCTGTCGGATCGCCTGTCCGATCCCACCCCCTATATCCGCGCCATCGCCATGCCGAACCTGTCCGCCACCGCGCAGGTGATGCGGTTCGACATGGCGGGGATCGCGGTATCGCAAGGCTCCGCCTGTTCGAGCGGGACGATGAAGACCAGCCGCGTGCTCGATGCGATGGGCGTCGAACCGGATATCGCAGCGAACACGATCCGTGTGAGCCTCGGCTGGAACACCACGCGCGCCGAGGTGGAACGTTTCGCCGAAACATGGTTAGAGATGGCGCGACCATGATCTATCTCGATTACCAAGCCACCACCCCGCTCGCGCCCGAGGCACGGGACGAAATGCTGCGCTGGCTCGACGGGCCGGGCGGTTCCGGCTTCGGCAATCCGCACAGCCCCCACCGCATGGGCCGCCAGGCCAAGGCCGCGATCGAAGTCGCGCGCGAGCGGGTGGCGGAACTGTTCCCCGCCGGCGGCCGCGTGATCTTCACCAGCGGCGCGACCGAGGCGATCAATCTCGCCATCAGGGGCAGCGGCACGGGCGGCACGGTCTCCGTCTCTGCGATCGAACACGCCGCCGTGCTCGACACGGCGCGCGCGGTCGGGAACTGCCACGAACTGAACGTGGCCAAGAACGGCCAGTGCAACACCAAGCAGGACCTGCCCTCCGACACGCGGCTGGTCTGCGTGATGCAGGTCAATAACGAGATCGGCACGATTCAGCCCACGGTCGAATGGCACCGCAAGGCCAAATCCGCGAACGCTCTCTATCTGTGCGATGCGGTGCAGGCGTATGGCCGCATGGAAGTGACCGGTGCGGACATGGTCGCGATCAGCGCGCACAAGTTTCACGGCCCTAAGGGCGTCGGCGCCTTGTGGCTGCGCGAAGGATTGGACATCGCCGAGGTCCAGACCGGCGGCGGACAGGAATTCGGCATCCGCTCGGGCACGCTGTCACCGGCCCTGATCGCGGGCATGGGCGTCGCGGCGAAGGAAGCGAAGGAGCGGATGGAGCAGGACGCCGATCATGTCGACAAGCTCTGGACCCGCGCCTGCGAGCTTTTCTCGGACTGGGAATTGAACGGCAGCGCTGAGGCGCGCTGGCATGGAAACATGAACATCCGCCCGGCGGGCAAGAACGCCGGCGGGCTCGACGTGAACCGGCTGATGAGCGAATGCCGCGACGTGATGTTCAGCGCCGGAAGCGCCTGTGCCAGCGGATCGGGCCGGACCAGCCATGTTCTGGAAGCGATCGGCCTGTCGCAGAAAAAGGCCAAGGCCTCGATCCGGCTGGGCTGGGGCCGCTATACCACGATGGACGAAATCGAGACGGCGGCAGCCAAGATCAACGCGGCGGCGAAGGAGCAGGGCGTATGAGTGAGACGATCGGATTGCGCCTGCGTACGCCCAAGGGCGACATCGTCGAAGCGCGTGGGGCCATCGGCGATACGCTGCTGCGCGCCGCGCAGGCCGCCGGGCTTCCCCTGGAGGGGACGTGCGAGGGGCAGATGGCGTGTTCGACCTGCCATGTCGTGGTCGATCCCGAATGGTTCGACCGGCTGGAGGCCGCGAGCGAGGAGGAAGAGGACATGCTCGACCTCGCCACAGGCGTGCGCCGCACCAGCCGCCTTTCCTGCCAGATCGTGCTGGACGAGACGCTGGACGGGCTGAGCGTGGACGTTCCGACCGAAAGCCACGACGCGCGGCGGTTCTGACGCCTCAACCAGTCGGGCGGGGTTTCGCTTTTAGAATCCAGTCGAAAACCCGACTCGCCAGACCAGCTCGGTATCGTCGAGCCCATTGGCCACCCGGTCGTTGAGCATCCAGTAATCGAGCCCCGCCGTCAGCCTGACCGCGCTCGCCGCACCCTTGAACGGATTGGCCGCCACGCCAGCGCCCACTCGGAAAAACCCGAAGGTCGGCGTGCCGCCATCGACGCCGCTGTAGAAACTGTCGGACAGGCCGATCGCCATCGGTATCGACACGGTGACGCCGCCGTCCCCAGAGCCCAGCAGCACGCTCGGCGCGATGGACGGCTGGATATACAGCGCGTCGGGGCGATTGGGCTGGCCGATCTCCTGCACCATGCGCAGGGCAGGCTGGACGGAGAAGCCGCGCGCCTCTGCCGCCTCGCCCCATAATCCGCTGTCGTCGAAGGTCAGGGTGAGGTCGAAATCGTCGTATTCGTCGAACGAATTGCCAGGGGAGAGATAGCGGAAATAGGTCGCGCTGACGCCCACACGCTCCGCGATCTGGACTGCCCCGCCGATATAGATGTCGGCTTCGTACCATCCGGGCGTGGAGCCGGTGTTCGGCTGACCAAGGCCGGGACTGCCGCTCTGCATGCTGTTCCAGTTACCGACGAACACGCTCGCATCGGTAATCGCCCCGCCGGTCAATTCCGGTAGCGCGACGGTGAGCGTGGCATAGGGTTGATAGCTCGTCGCATCGGCGAAGGCGACGCCGCGCGAGATATACTGGCCCACCACGCTCGCCCCGAACGAGACCGACACGCGGCCCGGCGCTTCTTCGGCCAGCGGCACGGTCTCCGGCGGCGTCGCGTCGGCCACGGTTTGCGGACCGGTCTGCTCGGGCTGGGCACCGTCATTGGCAGGCTGCCCCTCGGCCGCCGCGAGCGGAGCCGAGCAGGCGAGAAGGGCAAGGGCGCACGATAGGGGCCGGCGGCGCATGGGCTCTAACTCCAGATTCTCGATGTCCGACCACAGCGGCACCGTTTGCAAGGCGGGCGCCCATTCAGCAATCCTCGCGCCGTAGCAAGCGGGATTTCGGTGCGAGGGTCGAGCACCGATCGCGGTAACGCCAAGACCTCCGGCTCGTTCCTACTCGCTTTCGTCCTTTCCAGCGAGGTCCATACGCACCTCGCGCTCGCGGGGAAGGAAGGCCGGGGCAGGTTCGTTCGACGCAGCCGCGTCGAGACCGGCTGCGACCGCCAGCATCCGTTCGCGCAGGCGGCAATGCATCTTCCATCCGCATTTGGGATCGCTCGACCGGGCCATGAAGCGCACGACCATCGCCTGCGCGTTTTGGCCGACGACTTCGCAGATCGCGTCGTCGGGATCGACCACATCCTCGTCCTGCTCGACGAATTCGCGGAACGGGCCACGTAGTTTCTCGACATCGGAGCGATTGTCGAGTTCGAGCTCGACATGCATCATCAAGCTGGCATCGCGCTTGGTCCAGTTCTCGAAGCTCTTGTTCGTGAAATCGCTGAGCGGCGCGATTACGCGGCGTTCGTCCCATGTCCGCAGGCGTAGATGGGTGAAGCCGATCTTCTCCACATAGCACCACTGGCCCTCGTACTGCACCGCATCGCCGATCCGGGCGGTCTGCGCGAAAGCGATCTGCACGCTCGACATGATGTCGCCCAGCAATTTGCGCCCCGCAAACACCAGCACGAGACCGAGCACGCCGGCAGAAGCCAGGATCGAAAAGCCGAGCGTGCTCGAAACATCGCTGGCGACGAGGAGGAAACCGACTGCGGCCAGCATCACCAGCGCCGTCACGATCCGCCTGATCGCGCTCAGTTTAGTGTAATAGTCCCGGTCGTTGCCATTGTCCGGATCTTCGAGCGCGTCGGTCCGCTTGTCGGTCGCGATCTCGAACATGGCTTCGATGATCGACAGACCGATGCCGAGAACCGCCGCGATGATCAGGACCAGTTGCAGCGGATCGAGCAGATCCTTGACCGGGCCGGAGAGGCGGAAAAACGTCTCGCGCACCAGCGCGAACGTTCCGGCGAAGGCCAGCAGGACGGCGGGCAGGTGGACCGCGCGCAGCACGCCATGGATCGTATCGTCATGCTGAAAACGGCTGCGGAAGCGACGGATGCCGAGATAGGTGAAGAAGGCGGCAAACGCGGCCACGATCAGTATCAGCGGGAGGGCGATGACCTCCCACCAGGCCAATGTCCAGAACGCCTGTTCGCGCAGGAATGGGGGCAAGGCTTTCTCGAACCGGGTCGGGCCATAGGTCTCGTAAAGCGCGGGCACGTTGGCGACCGTCTGCCTGCTGAACACCCAGACCGGTTCTCCGCCCGGCGCCTGCACCCTTGCGATGCGGATCGGCACGGACCGACCGTCCATCTCGATCTCGGCAAGAGTGATCGAGCGCCGCGGCGTGCCCGCCATCGGATCCTTGCTGCTCGTCTCGGTGTCGACGGCATCGGGCCGGTCGGGAAGAACGGCCCAATCGATTGCGACCGATCGTTCGAGCAGGTCGTAAAGCGCGGCCGTGACCTCGCGCCGCGATGCGTCGGTGCCATCGAGATTGGCAAAATCGAGTGCAGCGGATGCACGCGTCCAGTCGCGCGCCTCGCCTGCCGCCATGAAGGTTTCGACCAGACCCATCGGCGTGTCGAGTTCGAGCGGCGTGCCCGCGCCGCCGCCGTTCTCGAGCTGGTCGACTTCGTAGACGAACGGTTCGGAACTCTGCGCGATGTCGCGCTGGGATTGGGCCCCGAGCGGGACGGCGCCGAGCGCGGCTGTCAGTGCCGTCAGAAAGGCGAACAGGTATGTGCGTAAAGCCGACATCTTTCTCCCTCTGGAAAGCAATGAACGATACGGCCTATGTTTCCGAAACGCTGCGGAAGGCGTTCAAATCATATGAAAAACCCCGCCGCATCGCTGCGACGGGGTTCTCAAAAAAATCGGACTGTGCGTGTGATCAGGCGGTTTCGAGAGCCTTCTCGTCCACAGTCTCGCCGACCGCTTCGATCAGCGCCTTGCTGAAGGCGGGGATGTCGTTCGGATTGCGGCTGGTGATGAGATTGCCGTCGATCGCGACTTCCTGGTCGACCACGTTCGCGCCCGCATTCTTGAGGTCGGTGCGGATCGATTTGTAGGAGGTCGCGGTCTTACCCTTCACGATGTCCGCTTCGATCAGCAGCCAGGGGGCGTGGCAGATCGCGGCGATCGGCTTGCCGGACATGGCGAAATCCTTGACGAGGGCGACGGCGCGGTCTTCCACGCGCAGAAGGTCGGGATTGATCTGGCCGCCGGGCAGCAGGAGCGCGTCATAGCCTTCGCAGCTGCTGACTTCGTCCAGAGTCTTGTCGACCTTGACGCTGTCGCCCCAATCGTCGGTATCCCAGCCCTTGATCTCGCCGCTTTCGAGGCTGACGACGGTGGTTTCGATGCCCGCCTTTTCCAGATTGGCCTTGGGCTTCATCAGTTCGGACTGTTCGAAACCGTTGGTGGCGAGGATGAGGACGCGTTTTGCCATGAGAGTATCTCCATTGAGTTCGTGTTACCGGACTTACGCATGGGGAAAGCATGGCGTTCCGCGCTTCTAGCCGAGCCGGGGCGGTGATAGGGTGAATGGCATGGCTGCCGACAATACCACCGTGATGGACGAACCCGATCCCTTCGACGCGATCGTCGATGCCCCCTTCGACAGCGCGCTGAGCGAACGGTATCTGGTGTATGCGCTGAGCACGATCACCGCGCGCTCGCTCCCCGATCTTCGCGACGGGCTGAAGCCGGTCCATCGCCGCCTGTTATGGGCGATGCGCCAGCTGAAGCTGAACCCGACCGACGCGTTCAAGAAATCCGCCCGCGTCGTCGGCGACGTGATCGGCAAGTATCACCCGCATGGCGATGCGAGCGTCTACGATGCGATGGTCCGCCTCGCGCAGGATTTCGCGCTGCGATATCCGCTGGTCGAGGGGCAGGGGAATTTCGGCAATATCGACGGCGATAACGCCGCCGCCTATCGCTATACCGAAGCGCGCCTGACCAAAACCGCGCTGAACCTGATGGAGGGGCTGGACGAGGGCACGGTCGATTTCATCCCGACCTATAACGGCGAAGAGCGTGAGCCGGAGATCTTTCCCGGCCTGTTCCCCAATCTGCTCGCCAACGGATCGAGCGGGATCGCGGTGGGCATGGCGACCAATATCCCGAGCCACAATGTCGCCGAGGTGGTCGATGCGACGCTGGAACTGATCGACAATCCGCAGGTCGAACATGCCCGGTTGATGGAGCTGTTCCACGGGCCCGATTTCGCGACCGGCGCGCTGGTGGTGGACAGCCCGGAAACGATCGCTGCCGCCTACGAGACCGGGCGCGGCAGTTTCCGCCTGCGTGCGCGCTTCCATGCGGCGGAGGCGGGCACGGAGAAGGATCGCGAGGCGGGGATCGAACGGCTGGGCGGGGGCCAGTGGCAGCTCGTGGTCGATCAGATCCCCTACCAGGTGCAGAAGGGCAAGCTGATCGAACAGATTGCCGCGGCCATCGCCGATCGCAAGCTGCCGATCCTGGAAGACGTGCGCGACGAGAGCGACGAGAACATCCGCATCGTCTTCGTCCCCCGCAGCCGCAATGTCGATCCCGAGCTGTTGAAGGAAAGCCTCTACAAGCTCACCGACCTCGAAACGCGGTTCGGCCTTAATCTGAATGTCCTCGACGCCACGCGCACGCCGATGGTGATGGGGCTGAAGGAATTGCTGTCGAACTGGGTCTCCAGCCAGATCGACATCCTCCAGCGCCGCAGCCGCCACCGGCTCGGTCAGATCGCGAGAAGGCTGGAGCTGGTCGAAGGCTATATCGTCGCCTTCCTCAATCTCGACCGCGTGATCGAGATCATCCGCTACGAGGACGATCCCAAGGCGGTGATGATGGAGGAATTCTCTCTCACCGAACGGCAGGTCGAAGCGATCCTGAACATGCGGCTGCGCAGTTTGCGCAAGCTGGAAGAGATGGAGCTGCGGCAGGAGAAGGACGATCTCCTGAAAGAGCAGGACGAGCTCGAAAAGCTGCTCGGCTCGCCCGCCCGCCAGCGCACGCGGCTGAAGCGCGATCTTACAAAATTGCGCAAGGAATACGGGCCGGACACCGCACTCGGCGCGCGCCGCACGCTGATCGCGGAAGCCGAACCCACGGTCGAATTCAGCATGGAAGCCATGATCGAGAAGGAGCCGGTGACGGTGATCCTCTCGCAAAAGGGCTGGGTGCGCGGTGCCAAGGGGCATCTGCCGCTCGATCAGGAGTTCAAATACAAGGAAGGCGATGCCCAAGGGTTCGTGCTGCATGCGCAGACGACGGACAAATTGCTGCTCGTCACCGATACGGGGCGCTTCTTCACACTGGGCGCGGACAAATTGCCCGGCGCGCGCGGGTTCGGGGAACCGGTTCGGAACACGCTCGACATCGATACGGGTTCGCAGATCGTGGCAGCGATCGTCCATCGGCCCAAACAGCGCCTGCTGCTCGCCGCCGATACGGGCAAGGGCTTCGCCGCGAACACGGACGACCTGCTGGCCGAGACCCGCAAGGGCCGCCAGGTGGTGAATCTGAAGGGCGAGGCGAAATTGCAGGTCGTGCGCCCGATCGCGGCGGAGGACGACCACGTCGCGGTGGTCGGCGACAATCGCAAGCTCGTCGTCTTCAACCTCGAAGAGCTGCCCGAACTCGCGCGCGGACAGGGCGTGCAATTGCAGCGCTATCGCGACGGCGGCCTATCGGACGCGATCACCTTCAAGCTGGAAGACGGGCTCAGCTGGACCATGGGCGGCAAGGAAGGCCGCACGCGAACCGAGAACGAGATGTGGCAATGGAAGGTCGCGCGCGGCGGCGCGGGCCGGATGCCGCCGCAGGGTTTCCCGCGCGACAACCGGTTCGAATAGGGCGCAGTTCCTTCCCCGGTGGGGGCATGAAAAAGGCCGGAAGCGCCCCCCAGCGCTCCCGGCCTTATGCGATCCCGAAAGGATCGGATTTTACATATCGGCGGCCGCTTCGGCGTTGGCTTCCATATCCGCCAGCGCGGCATCGACCTGCGCCATGGTCAGGCGCGCGATCAGCTGGCCCTCGGTCGCGACGAAGTAGTTGCGCGGAACGGTGAATTCGCCCGCATCCTCGGCGCGAACCACGAGAACGTTGTCGCCTTCGACCGTTCCGACGGTGCCCAGCGTCTGGCTGTCGGCGGTCATGATCGTGGCGCCTTCGACCAGCGCTGCGTCGAGCGCGGCATTGGCGGCGGCCATCTGCTGTTCGATCATGGTGTCGAGCTGGACTTTGGTCACGGTGATGGTCGGGCCGGTTTCGCCCACGCCATACATGTCGACGGCGAGCGGAATCTGATGGGTGCCCGTGTCGAGCAAGGTCTGGCCGTTTTCGACCTGCGTGATCGTACCGACCTGATTGCCTTCGGGCCCGTAGACCGTCGCACCGGCGACGACCTGATCGTTGGCGAGCGCCGGAGTGGCGATCGTCGCGACTGCGAGAGCGAGGGCGGATGCGAGGGTCTTCATAAAGGAAACTCCGATTGGTGTTTTTCTACGCGATCCCCCAGACGCGAAAGACGCGCCGGAAGCGGGATCGGGAATGAGGGGCGGCACGAGACGCGAAACGCCAATCCGCTACCGCCGGACGGTCCGCCGCGATGGCGGGAGAGGGCTTTCTAAACGGATGCTGCGCTGCAATGCAACCGTGGGTCCGGTTATAGGGTTTCGCGATTAAGCTGGCCTGAAGCCGCGGTTGCCGCGCGTGCGGTGGCCTTTAACGTTCGGCCAGTTCTTCCGTCAGCAGCGCCTCGATCCGGGCCTCGCCGGGAAAGTCTTCCGCGATCCAGCGCGCTTCGACGGCGCGCATGATCCGCGCGACGTCCGGCCCGGCGGCGATACCGCGCGCCACGATCGTCCCACCCTTCAACGGAAAATGGGGCGGCGTCCAATCGTCGAGCGAGGCGGGCGAGGCGCCGGTCAGCAACAGCCGGTCGCGCGCGCATCCCATCCCTTCGTGATAGGCGAGCGCACGGGGCAATTGCGCGTCGTTCGACGTGCGCGCCGCCGCGCAGGCGAGGCGTCCGCGCTGTTGCTTCGACAGCCGCAGCCGCGCCGCCACGGTCTCTGCGAGGCTGGGCACTGAGGGCAGCAGCGCGGCGAGGCGGCGGATCGCCTCCGGTTCGGCATCGTGTTCGCGCTCGGTTTCGATCAGACGCGCCAGCGCCGCGATCTCGCTGGCGCGCGCTTCGGGCAGGATCACGCACAGCACGCCTGCATTCTCCATCAGGCGGATGCTGGGCACCGGATCGGGCAGCGCGAGTATGCCGAGCAATTCCATCGCCACGCGTTCGCGGCTGATGCCTTTCAGCGTTTCGGCGAGGTCCGCACAGGCCGCCAATGCCTCGTCTTCCGTCTCGCGTCCGAAGCGCGCCTGGAAGCGGAAATAGCGCAGGATGCGCAAGTGATCTTCGCGAATGCGTTGGCGCGCATCGCCGATAAAGCGAACTCTGCGCGCTTCCAGATCGGCCAGCCCGCCGAAGAAATCGGTAATCTCCCGCGTTTCTGGATGGGCATAGAGCGCGTTGATGGTGAAATCGCGCCGTGCCGCATCCTCGCGCCAGTCGTCGGCGAACGCCACCGTCGCGCGGCGTCCATCGGTGCTGACGTCGCGGCGCAGCGTGGTGATCTCGACCGGGCCGGTTTCGAGAATCGCCGTGACGGTGCCGTGGTCGATCCCGGTCGGCACGGTGCGGATACCGGCGTCGCGGCACAGATCGATCACCTGTTCGGGCCTATGCAGAGTCGCGCAATCGACATCGGCCACGGGGATATCGAGCAGCGTGTCGCGCACCGCGCCGCCGACCCAGCGCATCGCGTCGGGCCCCAGCGTCGCGGCAAGCTGCGCCAGATCGGCGCGCTTGGTCCAGGGGGCGGGGGGGAGATCGGTCACTGTGTCGCTTCCATCCATTCGAGGCGGCGGGACAGATTGTAACAGATCGCCGCCGTCACGCCCCAGATGCGATAGCCCCGATAATCGAGTTCGAGATATTGCCGCATCGCACCTTTCCAGAACACTTCGTTGCGCGTCCAATTGTCCGCATTCATCACCAGCGACAGGGGCGCTTCGAACCAGCTTTCGACCTCGCGCGGATCGGCGCGCAGCGGCAGGTCGGGGGCGATCACGCCGAGCACGGGGGTGATGTCGAAGCCGGTCCCGGTCTGATAGCGATCGGTGGTGCCGATCAGGCGCACCTGATCGCGATCGAGCGCCAGTTCCTCTTCCGCTTCGCGCAAGGCGGCAGTGACCGCGTCCTCGCCCGGTTCCAGCTTGCCACCGGGAAAGGCAACCTGGCCGGGATGATCGCGCATGGTCGTGGGGCGCTGGGTAAGAATGACACCCGGCTCACCCTCACCGTCAGGCCGATCCGTCACCGCGATCAGCACGGCGGCATCGGCAGTCCGCTCGGCATCGGCGAAACGCGCATCGGTCATCAGGTCGGGTATGTCGCGCGCATGGCCCGCTTCGAACAGGCGGACCAGCCGGTCGAACAGGTCGCTCATTCCGGGGCGGGGGGCAGCAGCGAATAGGTTTCGCCGCCGCTCATAACCGTCCAGTCCTGCCCCCGCGCCAGCGCGATTTCGGCAAGCTGTTCGTAGGTCGAGCGGTTCAGGCGTGCCTCGCAGCCGCGCCGGACATGGACGTAGAGCGCGGGCGCTTCGGCATCTCCGGCGGCGCGGATCGCATGGTCCGGCCCGGCGACCACCAGATCATCCGTATTGAGGCGGAAGGCGATTCCATCTTCGACCAGGCGGCAATCGGTGGCGATGAAGCAGGCATCCTCCACTTCGATCGAAAGCTTCTGGAACGGCGTGACCAGCCAGTAGGCGCCGTTCTCGTCACGCGTCAGCAGGCCCGAAAACGCGCGCACCATCGCTTCGCGCCTGATCGGGCTGCCATCGTGATACCAGGTCCCGTCGGCGGCGATGCGCATGCCGCTGTCGCCTTCTTCCTGCGGCGTCCAGCGTTCGACCGGGGGCAGCTTGCGGGCTTCGACCTGTTCGGCGATCTGCGCGAGGCTGAGACCGGCGAGCTCGGGGGGCGGAGTGTAGACCATAGGTGTGGCGTTGGCAGATGCGGGCGGGCGAGACAATCCTCCCCGAACCGGCGAAAGGCCTCAGCCCATCCAGGGGCCCAGCATGCCTTCGCGCGGCAGGATGGCGGCGTTGTTCGTGCGGGCGAGCAGGCGGCCCTGTTCGTACGGGCCGGGGCAATGCCAGCCGCCGGTATGCGCAGGGCTGAAGTCCCATTTCCCGTAATAGTCGACATCGCCGATCAGGACCTGCGGCAGCGCGGCGGACGAGCCTTCGCCGAGCCTATCGACAGCCGCGAGCGAGGCGGCCATCAGCGCCTTGCCATACCCTTCGCCCTGCCGCCCCGGCATCACCGCGACCGGGCCGACCATCAGCAGCGGATGCGCCCGCCCGTCGGGATCGGTCAGGGCGACGGGCCAGAGCTGGATCGTGGCGACCAGATAATCCTCATCGTCGAGCGCTGCGAAGCTGAGGCCGGGCAGCCATTCCATGCCTTCGCGGATGCGATAGGCCGTACGCGCCCGGCGCTGTTCGCCGAAAGCCGCGTCGAGCAGATCCTCGATCAGGTCGGAATCGATCGCCGAAAGCGGCACGATGGTGGGCAATGCAGTCGCCATGGGCCGCGCGGATTAGGGGCGCGGCCCCGGCCTGTCGATGAAATAGCGCTATCGTCGGGCCAAGCCGCGCTCGCCTTGCAGCGCCTTTAGCCAGGCGTCAGCTTGAGCAGCCGCCCGTTGTCGCCATCCTCCAGCGCCCAGATCGCGCCGTCGGGGCCCTGCACCACCTGACGGATACGCTCACCCATCGGCACGCGTCCGACCTCGCGCGCGGTGTCGCCGTCGAAGGCGATGCGGATCAGCGCTTCGGTCTTGAGACCCGCGACGATTCCCTGACCGCGCCAGGGCGCGAACAAGTCGCCATCGTAGATGAAGAAATTGCCCGAGGCGATCACCGGGGTCCAGCTGATGACCGGCTTGATGAAGCCATCGTCGGGGCTGTGGTTCGGGATCGGCGTGCCGTTGTAGTTTTCGCCGTTGGAGCGCGTGGGCCAGCCATAATTGCCGCCTTTCTGGACGAGGTTCAGCTCGTCGCCGCCTGCCGGACCATGCTCGATCTCCCACAAGCGGCCATCGGCATCGAAGTCCATGGCGAGGATGTTGCGGTGGCCCCAGCTCCAGATCTCGTCGCTGGGCGATCCGCGATCGGCGAGCGGATTGCCAGCGGCGGGCGTCCCGTCGAGATTGAGCCGCACGATCGTGCCGAGCGTGTTCGAAATATCCTGCGCGGGGTCTTTCTTCTGCCTCTCTCCACTGGAGACGAACACGTAGCGCTCGTCCGGGCTGAACACGATGCGGTGCGAATAATGGCCGCGGCCGCTGACCTTGGGCGTCTGGCGCCAGATCGTCTCCAGCCCTTCCACCTTACAGCTCGCATCCTGCGTCCCGCAATTGAGCGTACCGCGCCCGACGACCGCGCCGCGCGTGTCGCCGTCACCGGCTTCGACCCAGCTGAGATAGATCGTCCGGCTGCCGACATTGGCGGCGCGCTGGCTGGGCAGAAACGCGATCTCGCCGAGGCCGCCCTGGCCGCCGTAATCGACGCGCGGCATCCCGCTGACCGTGCCGGTGCGGCGGGTTTCGGTGTCGATGAATTTCATCGTGCCGGGTTTTTCGGTGATGAACAGCATCGAAGTGCCGGGCGCGAAAGCCGCGGCCCAAGGCTCGTTATACGTGCCGAATGCCGTGACCTGCGGCTCGCCCATCGGCGCATTGGTAGCGGTTCCGGTCGTCGGCGCGGGCGTCGATTGGGCGGCGGTTTCCCCGCCTGCCGGGCTGCCGCAACTTGCGAGCAGGGCGCTGGAGGATAGAAGGGCGGCAAGGAAAGGTTTTGTCGTCATGCTATCGGGAACTCCTGAAGGCGGAATTGGCTCCGCGCCGCTGGTCGCTGGCGTGGACGAGGCCGGACGTGGCCCCCTCGCCGGGCCGGTTGTGGCCGCCGCCGTGGTGCTATGCAAGCCATGTCCGGGTGGCCTCGCCGATTCCAAGGTGCTGAGCGCGGCAGCGCGCGCCAAGCTCGAAGCGAGCATCCGCGCGCGCTGCGTCTATGGGATCGCCGTGGTCGATGTCGAAGCGATCGATCGGCTCAACATCTTCGGCGCCACCATGCTGGCGATGACGCTGGCGGTCGAGCGGGCCGAAGCGGCGCTGGGGCAGACGGTTGCAGAGGCCCTGATCGACGGAAATCTGACGCCGCAGGGCCGATCGCCCGGCTGGCGCTGGCCCGCGCGCGCCATTGTAAAAGGCGATGCGAAGGAGCGCTGCATCTCCGCCGCCTCGATCCTCGCCAAGGAATATCGCGACCGGATCATGCGCGAGGCGGCGCTGGCGCACCCCCATTACGGGTGGGAGCGCAATATGGGGTACGGAACACGCGAGCATGTCGAGGCATTGCGAACATACGGGCCCACGCCCCACCACCGGCGCAGCTTCGCTCCGGTAGCGCAATTGGAGATGTTTGCATGACTTTCGCCTATTCCGATATCCCCGAACAGACCGGAAGGACCGCGATCGTCACCGGCGCGAATACCGGCATCGGCCTCGAAATCGCCCGCGGGCTGGCCAGAAAGGGCGCACGCGTGCTCCTCGCCTGCCGCGATGCCGACAAGGCCAACGAAGCCATCGAGGATATCAGAAGCGGCCCCGAACGCGCCGATCTCGCCTTCCTCCATCTCGACCTCGCCAATATCGCATCCGTGCGGCAGGCGGCGGAGGAAGCTTCGCATGAGGAACGGATCGACCTTCTGATCGACAATGCGGGCGTGATGATGCCGCCGCTCGACCATGCGACCGCCGGGTGCGAATTGCAGTTCGCGGTCAACCACCTCGGCCATTTCGCCTTCACCAGCCTCCTGCTGCACAAGCTGGAGCAGGACGGTGGCGGGCGCGTGGTCGTCCAGTCCAGCCTGGCCCATCGCGGCGCGGGAATCGATTTCGACAATCTCGACGCGGCGAAGGGGTATTCGAAAACCCAATTCTACGGGCAGAGCAAACTTGCGAACCTCCTTTTCGCCAAGGAACTGGACCGGCGGCTGCGCGCATCCGGTTCCTCGGTCAGCGCCATGGCGTGTCATCCGGGGATCGCGCAGACGGAGATCACGCGCCATTTCGGACCGCTCGGCAGCGTGTTCGGATCGGTCGTCGGGCTCGCGCTCAACAGCGCCGCCGATGGCGCTCTGCCCGCGCTCCAGGCCGCAACCGACCCTGCTGCCGAAGGCGGCGAGTATTACGGACCCTATGGCTTGCGCGAAATGAGCGGCAAGCGATCGGGCCGCGCCATCGCCAGCACCAAGGCCAGGGACGAAGCGCTGGCGAAGCGGTTGTGGGATCGCTCGGTCGAACTGACCGGCGTCGATCCGGACCTCGCGCCTGCCTGACCTCACCGATCTCGATCGCTCCGGCAGCGAGTCCTTCGCGCCACACTCGCAGCATGGTGTGGCGCGAAAAGACTAGGGGACTCAACATCTAGTCGCGGACTCCTTTCGTTCCGTGCGAGGGCGCTGCGCTCCTTCGCCAACCGCCCGTCGCTTCGCGCTTGACCTCGACTCCGATTGGACTCACCCTGTGGATAAGTACGAAGGACAGGGGCATTCGGTATGGGGGTCTTGGAGACCACGAAGCCGCGCACAATCGCGCGCGAAAAGGAAAAAACGGCGGGAAAACAGACGGTTTCCCTGCCTCTTGGACAAATTCTCGATGGTGACTGCGTGGAGCGGCTGCGCCAGCTGCCCGATGCCAGCATCGATCTCGTCTTTGCCGATCCGCCCTACAATCTCCAGCTCGGCGGCGACCTCAACCGGCCCGACGGCAGTCATGTCGATGCCGTTACGGACGAGTGGGACCGCTTCGAAAGTTTCCTTACTTACGACGACTTCACAAGGGCCTGGCTGACGGAGTGCAAGCGCGTTCTGAAGCCCGACGGCGGATTGTGGGTGATCGGCAGCTATCACAACATCTATCGCGTCGGTGCGATCCTGCAGGATCTCGGCTTCTGGATCCTGAACGACATCGTCTGGCGCAAATCCAATCCGATGCCGAACTTTCGCGGCACGCGCTTCACGAATGCGCATGAAACCCTGCTGTGGTGTTCGCAGGGCGAGAAGGCGAAATACCATTTCAACTACCGCGCGATGAAGACGCTGAACGACGAGCTTCAGATGCGCAGCGACTGGGTGCTCCCGATCTGCAACGGCGGCGAACGGCTGAAGGAGAACGGGCACAAGGTCCATCCGACCCAAAAGCCCGAAGCGCTGCTCTATCGCGTGCTGCTGGCGACGACCGAGCGGGGCGACGTGGTGCTCGATCCGTTCTTCGGCACCGGCACGACGGGCGCGGTCGCAAAGAGATTGGGCCGCGAGTGGATCGGGTGCGAGCGCGAGGGGCTCTATCGCGACGCCGCGCGGAAACGGATCGCGCGGGAACTGCCGCTCGACGAAAGCGCGCTCACCACCATGCAGGCGGGCCGCGCCGCGCCCAAGGTGGCGTTCGGCGCTCTGGTCGAAAACGGGCTGATCCCGCCGGGCACGCAGGTGTTCGACAAGCAGCGCCGCTGGACCGCGACGGTGCGTGCCGACGGATCGCTGGCTCACGAAAAACAGACGGGCAGCATCCACGGCCTCGGCAAGGACTTGCAGAATGCGCCCAGCTGCAATGGCTGGACCTTCTGGCATTTCGAACAGGACGGCGCGATCAAGCCGATCGACGCGGCGCGCAAGCTCTACCTGCTGGCGGCTGAGGACTGAGAACCGGGCGCGGCGGAACGATGACGGACCGGTCGCGCCTTCCTACCGAACCGGGCGTGCCCTTACTCGAGACCGCGCGCTTCACGATGCGCGCCCTCGAGCGCGGCGATGCGGCTGCGCTGTTGCCGACTTTGGGTGACGAGGCGCAATGCCTTTATCTCACGCGCGAAGCCTTCGAATCGGAGCAGGAATTATGGGGCTGGCTGGCCGATCCCTCATGGCCCGGCTTGACCTGGATCGCCGTGGATGCGGACGAGGAGGTCGTCGGCCGCTTCGTCGCGGTGCCGGTGGAGGAAGCGGGCGTTTGGGACCTCGGCTATATTGTCTGCGCGCACCGGCAGAGGGAGGGCATCGCGGTAGAGTGTAGCGAGGCGCTGCTTCGGCACCTGTTTGCCGATGGCGGCGCCCGCAAGGCGGTGGCCGAAGTGGATATCGAGAACGTGGCCTCGATCCGCACGCTCGAAAGGCTGGGCTTCACGCGCGAAGCGTTCCATCCCGCCTATGAGGAAACGCACAAGGGCGTGTGCGATGTCGCTATCTACGGCCTCGATCGCAGCGCCTTTGCCAGCGAGCCGGGATAGAAGCCCGATCCCGTTTCGGGTGCTTTGTCACCAGTCTTCGTGCACCAGCCGCTCGTCGGCAACGCCGCGGGCTTTCAACAGCGTGCTGACATCCTCCTGCATCGGCGGCGGGCCGCACAGGTAGAAGGTGCCGCCGAAATCGAGATCGGCCTGGTCGAGATAGTCGCTGTCGACCTGGCCGTGATATATTCCGTCGACATTTTCGTCGCTGAGCACGAGGTCGAGCTTGAGGCCGGTCATCCGCTCCAGCTCTTCGCGCAGGATGATGTCCTTCTCGCAGGAATTGGCGAAGATCAGGCGATAGCCGTCGAGATCGCCATGCTCGGCCTGCCGCGCGCGCAGGATCGAAAGGAAGGGCGTGATCCCTGCGCCGCCCGCGATGATAGTGCCCGGCCCATGATCCGAAATCGCACCCCAGGCGTCTTCGATCAGAACGTCCTCGCCGCCTTCCAGCTTGCCGATCTGTTCGGTGACTCCGTCATGCGAGGGGTAGGATTTGATCGTGAACTGGAGATGCTCCGCCTCGGGGAGCGAGGTGAAGGTGAAGGGCCGCTTCTCGTCCCGCCAACCGTCCCGATCGAGGGCGAAATCGGTCGCCTGGCCGGGCTGAAATTCGTAGCCTTCGGGCCGGATGAAGGTCAGCTCGTTCACGTCATGCGTGATCGGGCGGATGGATTGAAGCGTGAGAGTGTGCGGCATGGATTTCCTGGAATCGGGGGCGGAGGGTTCGATGGAAAAAGCATCGGCCTCGGTGGCTGGTTCCCGTGCGAGAGGGTTGAAGGATTATCGCCGGACGTAAGGCGCTGTCCTACACGGTCGGTTTTCGCTAGCGATGCAGCCATGCCTATCGCCGCATTGCCTTGCCGCCGTACCCCTCGCCATCGCACGGATCGGACCGCGAACCGTGTCGCAAGTGTCAACACCGGGCCCGCGACATGACCGACCGCGTCTATATCCGCCCCATCGGTTTCGCCCCCGGTCCGCAGGCCGAACATGGCAATGCGATCCGGCTGGCGGGCGGCATGGTCTATGCCAGCCGCTTTGCCGTGATCCTGCGGCGCGATGATCGGGTCATCGAACGCTGGCTGGCCGCGCCCGACACGATGGCGGAAACGCTGGCGCGCCTGCCCGACAGTGTCGCTGCGGAGGGGGAGGCGCAATGGGCGAATTTGACGCTCGCGCACGCGCCGCTCACCATTGGATCGCGGACCGTCCGGCTCGACCAGACGCAGGTGATGGGAATCCTCAACGTCACGCCCGACAGCTTTTCCGATGGCGGACGCTTCCTCGACGATGCGGAGGCGGGCCGGGACCACGCGGCGGCGATGCTGGAAGCGGGCGCGGCGATCATCGATATCGGCGGGGAAAGCACTCGCCCAGGGGCCGAGCGCCTGTGGGAAGGCGACGAGATCGAGCGGGTCGTCCCCGCGATCCGCGCCTGCGCCGCCATGGGCGCCGCGGTCAGTATCGACACGCGAAAGGCGGCCGTGATGGAAGCCGCGATCGAGGCGGGGGCGGGGATGGTGAACGACGTTTCCGGCCTCGCGCACGACCGGCGCAGTCTGGAAGTCGTTGCCGAAGCAGCCTGCCCCGTCGTGCTGATGCATGCGCCGGGCGCTTCGGGTGAAGATCTGCATGGTGGCGCCGATTACGCCAACGTGGTGTTCGACGTGTTCGACGCTTTGCGCGAACGGCGCGATGCGGCGCTGGCGGCGGGGATCGCGCGCGAACGTATTGTGCTCGATCCAGGCATCGGCTTCGGCAAGTCGCTTGCCGACAATCTCGCGCTCATCAATGCGCTGCCGCTGTTCCACGCGCTGGGGCAGCCGCTATTGTTGGGGGCGAGCCGCAAGCGCACGATCGGCGCCTTGTCGAACGAGGCGCCGGTGGATAAGCGGCTAGGCGGCAGCGTGGCGCTGGCGCTGGAAGGTATGCGCGCGGGCGTTCAATTGGTGCGTGTCCACGACGTGTTCGAAACCGTGCAGGCCCGCAATGTCTGGCGCGGCCTGCGCGATGCGGCGCTGACCGATTTCGGCGACTTGCCAGCGTAATCTTTGCCCATCATGGCTTAGGCCAAGATTTCAGGAGTGATACCATGATCCGCCGCCTGCTTTCCGCCAGCCTCCTCGCGCTGAGCGCCGCTGCCTGCACCACCGCTGCTGCCGACGCGCCGACCAGCGCGCCCTTTGCCCCCTATAATTCCGCGATGGCGGGCGAGACCGCGCTGCCGCGCGCACCGCAGGGCGTGGCTTTGGACGAGAGCGCCACACTGACCCGATTCGCCTTTGGAAGCTGCAATCACCAGTCGCGCAGCCAACATATGTGGGCGAAGATCGCGGCGAAAAATCCTCAGCTGTTCATGCTGATCGGGGATAATGTCTATGGCGATCAGCGCTGGAACGGCGGGTCGGGGCTCATGGATCTGCGCAGCAGCTATGCCGAACAGGCGAGCCATCCCGAATTCGCGCGCTTTCGCAGCGACATTCCGATGCTGACGACCTGGGACGATCACGATTACGGCTTCAACGATGGCGGAGCGAGCTTCGCGTTCAAGCTCCTGTCGGAAAAGATCTACGAGACGTTCTGGGATTCGAGTGCGCAGGTTCGTTCGCGCCCCGGCGTCTATGAAAGCCGCACGATCGGGACCGAAGCAGACAAGCGTGTTCAGGTGATCCTGCTCGATACGCGCTTCTTCCGCTCCGATCTCGATCGCGGCCCGTATAGCGAGGATCGTCCGCCTTTGGGGCCCTATTCGCGGCCCAATACCGGGCCCGATGTGACGATGCTGGGCGCCGAGCAATGGGCGTGGTTGCGCCAGGAACTGGCAAAGCCCGCCGATCTGCGCCTCGTCGTTTCTTCGATCCAGGTCATCACCGACGCGCATGATTACGAGGCGTGGGAGACCATGCCGCAGGAACGCGCGCGGCTTTACGAAATGCTCGGCCAGCGCGCCGGGGGCGGGGTTCTCTTGTTGTCGGGGGACCGGCATGCGGGCGGCATCTATCGCGAACGCATCGGGGGCGAAGAGATGTGGGAGCTGACCAGCTCCTCGCTCAATCTCGCTTTCAACGATACTGCCAGCAACACCGCGCGCGAGCCCGATCCCAAGCGCGTCACCGATTTCATCTCGGAAGAGAATTTCGGCACGGTCGATATCGACTGGGGCGCCAAGGCGCTGACGCTGCGCCTGCTCGGCAATAAGGGTGAAGTGCGTGCCGAGCGTACGGTTAACTGGAGCGCGCCCTAAAGCGAATAGCCACCATCGGTCACCAGCACGGTGCCGGTGATGTTGCTGGCCTGATCGCTCAACAGGAAGCCGATTTCGCCCGCGATCTCGTCCGGCGTGGCGAAGCGGCCACGCGGCGTAGTCGCCGCCATCGCGGCGAGCGTCGCTTCGCGGCCATGCGCGCTCACGCCGGCGCGGAAATCCTTCGAGCTGTCCCAGATCGCTGTGTCCACGCCGCCGGGCGCGACCGCGTTGACGCGGATACCGTCCTTCGAAACTTCGGCAGCGGCAATCCGGGCCATGTGGGCGACGCCTGCCTTGGCGACTCCGTAGCTGCCGATGCCGGGCACCGGCTTGATCCCGGTGATCGAAGCTGTGAGGACCACGCTGCCGCGCCGGCTTTCTTGCGTAGTCTTGGTCTGCGCGTCCTTATCGCGCATCGCGCGCAAACAGGCGCGCAGCGACAGGAAGGCGCCGTCGAGATTGACCGCCATGCCGCGCCGCCATTCCTCGAAGGAATGATCGGCGATCGCGCCGCCCACACCGATGCCTGCGTTGAGCACGGCGTGGTCCAGCCCGGCGAGATTGGGTTCGAGGTCGGTCCAGAGCGCTTCGTCCGCGATATCGCCCGCGATCGTCTCGACATCGCAGGCCAAGCCGTGTTCGGCGAGCCTGTCACCGTCGCGGTCGATCAGCCAGAGTTTCGATACGCCCTGCCGGTCAAGCCAGCGGGCGCAGGCTGCGCCGATGCCGGAGGCCGCACCGGTTACGAGCGCGCTGCGCCCTTCGAAGGTAAAATTCGTCATGGGGTAAAAGCTAAGCCGCTCAGGCGGCGTTGTCGATGCCGAGATCCGCAAGCTTGCGATAGAGCGTCGAGCGTCCGATCCCGAGGCGCCGCGCCACTTCGGTCATCCGTCCGCGATAATGGCCGATCGCGAGGCGGATCACGTCGGCCTCGATCTCTTCCAACGGACGCAGATTGCCGTCATCGGTGTAGAGCATCACGCCGAGCCCGCGCTGGCGGCTCTCGGTGCGGTCTTCCATGTCGCCGAGCAGTTCGGACAATTGCGGGAAGCTGTCGGCGGTCAGCGCTTCCTGTTCGGAGAAGACCGCGGCGCGGAACAGAACCGCCTGCAATTGGCGGACATTGCCCGGCCAGTCATAGGCTTCGAGCAGATGCAGCCCGCTATCGGCGATGGAATGGTGGCGCAGGCCCGGTTGCTGGCCGATGCGCGAGAGGAAGAAGCGGGTGAGGGCTGGGATATCGCCGGCGCGCTCGCGCAAAGGGGGTAGCACGATATGCGCAGCGCCCAGCTGTTCGTAGAGGTCGGACGAAAACTGCCCGGCTTCCACCAGCGGAGCGAGCGGTCGGTCGCTGGCTGCAAGAACGCGGATATCGACGCGGAAGCCGTGCTTGGCGCCTGTCGGGCGGACAATGCCGGTTTCGAGCGTTTCGGCGAGGCGGACCTGGATCAGCGGGTCGAGCCGGTCGATCTCGTCGAGGATCAGTGTGCCGCCGTCGCAGCTTTCGAACAGGCCGACCTGGCGATCGAAGGCACCGGGAAAGGCGCCCTTTTCATGCCCGAACAGGAGCGATTCGATCGAACCCGCCGTCGTTCCGCCGATCGAGATGGCGCGCATCTCCAGCTTGGCCCGCGGGCTTGCCGAATGCATCGCGCGCAGGAGCATTTCCTTGCCGGTGCCCGTTTCCCCCTCGACCAGCGCGTGGGCGTGGCCGCGCGCCGCAGTGGCCGCCTTGGCGAGCGCGGTGCGGAAGGGGGGCGCAGTGCCCACCATGGTGTCGAAGTCGAGTGTGCCGACCAGCTTTTCGGCCAGCGGCTGCAACTCGAAACGCGGCGGTTCGGGCCGGGTCGCGCTGCGCAGGGCGAGCAGCAGGCGTTCGCCAGCGACGGGCTTGATCAGATAATCGGTCGCCCCGGCGCGCATCGCTTCGACGGCGAGGAGCGGCGAAGTGCTCGCCGTGATCATCAGCACGGGAAGCGTGGGGCGGCGCGTCTTGATCTCGCGGATCAGATTGCAGGCGTCGTCGCCCGGAACCCATTGATCGAGAAGGACCGCGCCCAGGGTCCGGCCTTCGGGCGTATCGAGCTTGGCAAGCGCCTCGTCCGCACTTTCGGCGACCAGCGTGCGCCAACCTTCACGCGCGGCAAGCGCGCCGACGAGGCGGCTCTGCACCGGCTCGTCGTCGATCAACATCAGCAGGCGGGTTTCCCCATCGGCCATGATAGTTCGCGCAACTCCTAAACCTGCGCCGCGATCCGGCACCGGGCGATCTCTATAGCGCCAAATGGTTAAAGAGGCGATTATCCTCCGGAAGCGTGCGGATTTTGGGAAGGCTTGAGCGCGGGCGCGGGCCGCGATACAGGTTGGAAGGAACACAACTCAGCATTCGAAGGAATATCATGGAATCGCGCCAGGACATGAAGTCTGCCAACCGCATGTACGAAAGCTTCATCGCCAGTCTGAAATGGTCGGTGCCGCTGATCGCCGCGATCGCCGCGATCGTCGTGATCCTGATCGCCACCTGATCGCGCGCCCGTGCGGATCGCGATCCTGAAAGAGACGGCACCGGGCGAAGCCCGCGTCGCCGCGACGCCCGAAACGGTGAAGAAATTCACCGCTCTGGGCGCGACGGTCGCGATCGAGGAGGGGGCGGGGGCCGCCGCGTCTTATCCCGACGAAGCCTATCGCGAAGCAGGGGCGGAAGTGCTTCCCACGGCCCGCGCCGTCGCGGACGCGGATATCGTGCTGGGCATCCAGGCCCCGCCGGTCATGGCACTGGCGGGCGCGAAGAAAGGCGCGTGGGTCGCGGCGAGCTTCGATCCCTTCCGTCAGCAGGAGCTGGTGGCCGATTACGCGAAGGGCGGGTTCGAGGCGCTGGCGATGGAATTGATGCCGCGCATAACCCGCGCGCAGAGCATGGATGTCCTGTCCAGCCAGTCCAATCTCGCGGGGTACAAGGCGGTGCTGACAGCGGCCAACGTCTATGGCCGCGCCTTTCCGATGATGATGACCGCCGCAGGCACGGTGCAGGCGGCGCGCGTTTTCGTGATGGGCGTGGGTGTCGCCGGGCTTCAGGCGATCGCCACGGCCAAGCGGCTGGGCGCGCAGGTTTCCGCGACCGATGTGCGCAGCGCGACGAAGGAACAGATCCAGTCGCTCGGCGCGAAGCCGGTCTTCGTGGAGAATGTCGCCGGGATCGAAGGCGAGGGTGCGGGTGGCTATGCCACGGAAATGAGCGAGGAGTACCAGAAGGCGCAGGCCGAACTGGTTTCCAACCACATCGCCAAGCAGGACATCGTAATCACTACCGCGCTGATTCCCGGCCGTGCGGCACCGCGCCTGATGTCGGACGCGCAGATCACCACTATGAAACCGGGCAGCGTGATTTTCGATCTGGCAGTCGCGCAGGGCGGCAATGTCGAAGGCTCTTCGCCCGATGAGGTGGTCGAAAAACACGGCGTCAAGATCGTCGGCTACACCAATACCGCAGGCCATCTGGCAGCCGATGCCAGCGCTTTGTTCGCGCGCAACCTCTTCAATTTTCTCAACGCCTTCTGGGACAAGGACGAGGGCCGCCCGGTGCTCGACGAAGAGATTGGCGATGCGATCCGCCTGACGCGCGATGGCGCTGTCGTGCACCCGAAACTGGCTTCCTAGGCGGGTTTCGGAACTCTCGCTCCTACCATCCGTTGCATACGGGACGGGGATAGGAACGAAAGTTTAATCATGAAAACCACTTTGAAACTCGCGGCCATTTCGGCCGCCGCGCTCGCGCTCACCGCTTGCCAGACCACTGTCGACGCAGATGCCGACGTCGATGCCGCCGGCATGTCCGCCGGGACGAGCGTGATGGTCGGCGGTGCGGCGATGTATCCGAACCGCACCATCGTCCAGAACGCGTCCGCCGCATCGAACCTCACCACGCTGGTCGCGGCCGTGAAGGCGGCTGGCCTCGTCGACACGCTGAGCGGGCCGGGCCCCTTCACCGTGTTCGCGCCGACCAATGCGGCCTTCGACAAGGTGCCCGCCGCCACGCGCACCGCGCTGATGCAGCCCGCCAATCGCGACATGCTGCGCGGCGTGCTGACCTATCACGTCGTACCCGGCACGCTGACCGCCGCCGATCTGATGCAGCGTATCCGCGCCGGTAACGGGACCGCCACGCTGACCACGGTGCAGGGCCAGACCCTTCGCCTCAGCATGATGGGCAATCAGATCATGATCAACGGCCAGGCGGGTTCCAGCGCGCATGTCACGCAGGGCGATGTGCGCCAGTCGAACGGCATCGTGCACGTGATCGACGGGGTGCTGACGCCTTCGATGTAAGGCGAACCCTCTAAAGGTTGGGGGCCGCGAGCGTCACATGACGTTCGCGGCCCTTTTCGTTTGAGGGATAGCCGATTTTCCGCGCTCGACTTGTCTCCGGGTGCTTGCAATAAAGGGCTCCTGCTTCGGGAGGGGGCTCACTTGGACTTCATCACCATCCTGTCGATCTTCGTGCTGGCCTGCTTCGTCGGCTATTACGTGGTCTGGTCGGTCACGCCCGCGCTGCACACGCCGCTGATGGCAGTGACCAATGCGATTTCCAGCGTCATCATCGTCGGCGCGCTGATCGCGGCGGCGGCAGCGGACGTGCCGGGGGCGAAATGGCTCGGGCTGCTCGGGATCGTGCTCGCCAGCGTGAACATTTTCGGCGGCTTCGCGGTGACGGCGCGAATGCTGGCGATGTATAAGAAGAAGGAGAAGAAGTGATGCTTCGCCTTCTGCTTGCCGCGCCGTTCGCGGTCCTGGCCATGCCCGCCCATGCCGCCACAGGAGAGACCGTAAACCCGTGGGTCGCGCTCGCCTATCTCGTAGCGGGCGTATTTTTCATCCTCGCGCTGCGCGGCCTGTCCAGCCCTGCGACGAGCCGAACGGGCAACCGCTTCGGCATGGTCGGAATGCTGATCGCCGTCGTGACGACGCTGGTGACGCACGACATCGCAAATCTGGTCGAAATTCTGATCGCCATCGCTATCGGCGGCTTGATCGGCGTCACCATCGCCCGACGCATCGCGATGACGGCGATGCCCGAACTGGTGGCGGGCTTCCACTCGCTGGTCGGTCTTGCCGCGGTGCTGGTGGGTTGGGCTGCCTATCTTAATCCCGGCGCGTTCGATCTGCTCGATCCGGGCGGGGCGATCGATCCGGTCAGCAAAGTCGAGATGGGCCTCGGCATCGCCATCGGGGCGATCACCTTTTCGGGCTCGGTCATCGCCTTCTTGAAGCTCTCCGGGCGGATGAGCGGATCGCCGATCCTCCTGCCCGCGCGGCACATCATCAATCTCGGCACGCTGGCGGCCATTCTCGTCCTGACGGCTTTCTTCGCGCATACGCCGGGGGCGGAGGCGAACCTGCCCTTTATCGTCGCGCTGACCGTCGCGGCCTTCGCGATCGGCTTCCTGCTGATCATTCCCATCGGCGGGGCGGACATGCCGGTCGTGGTGTCGATGCTGAACAGCTATTCGGGCTGGGCGGCGGCGGCGATGGGCTTCACGCTCGGCAATTCGGCGATGATCATCACCGGCGCGCTGGTGGGCTCTTCGGGCGCGATCCTCAGCTACATCATGTGCCGCGCGATGAACCGCAGCTTCCTCAGCGTGATCGCAGGCGGTTTCGGCGCGGATGCGGGCGGTGGCGCAGGCGGCGAAGCGCGCGAACAGCGTCCCTACAAGCAGGGCAGCGCCGACGATGCGGCCTTCATGCTCGAACAGGCGGAGAAGGTCATCGTCATCCCCGGATACGGTATGGCGGTCGCGCAGGCGCAGCACGCGCTGCGCGAGATGACCGACATTCTCGAGGAAAAGGGCGTGGAGGTGAAGTTCGCCATCCACCCCGTCGCCGGGCGCATGCCGGGGCATATGAACGTGCTGCTGGCCGAAGCGAACGTGTCCTACGACAAGGTGTTCGAACTGGAGGACATCAACAGCGAATTCGCTCAGGCCGATGTCGCCTTCATCATCGGCGCCAACGACGTGGTGAACCCGGCGGCCAAGACCGACAAGAGCTCGCCCATCTACGGCATGCCCGTGTTCGACGTGGACAAGGCCAAACAGGTCTTCTTCATCAAGCGTTCGATGGGCGGGGTCGGCTATGCAGGCGTCGACAACGATGTGTTCTACATGGACCAGACCATGATGCTGCTGGCGGATGCCAAGAAGATGGTGGAGGAAATCGTCAAGGCGCTCGACTGAGCGAAAAGGCGATCCAGCCATGCGCAAGGTTCTGATCCTTATTGTCGTCCTGGCACTCGCCGGAACCGCCGCCTGGCTTTATTTCGGCGGCGTGGAGCGCGTGACGGAGACCCGCGTGCGCACTGCGCTGACCGAACAGGGCGTCCCGCCCCGGCTCGCCGAATGCATGGCTGGGCGGATGACCGACCAGCTGACGATCGCGCAATTGCGCAGCCTCGAACGGCTCGCTCCGCTGGAAGGCGAGCCCGGCATCCCGCTTGCGCCCGGCGACGTGATCGCGCGATTGGAGCGGGTGGACGATCCGCAGGCCATCGAAGTGACGGTGCGGGCGGCGGCGGGCTGTTCGCTGGGGATTTCGCTGTGAGATATGCGGCGCTTGTCCTTGCGCCGCTCCTTCTGGCCGGATGCGTCCAGGCCATCGCCGAGAGCCGCGTGCGCAGCGCGTTGAGCGAGGCAGGCCTGAGCGATCGGGTGTCCGATTGCATGGCCGGGCGCATGGTCGATCGGTTGACCATCGAACAGCTCAGGAAGCTCGAACGCCTCAAGACCCGCGCCTCGGAGCGCGATCCCGTTACGGTGAGAGATTATCTCGGTCGGGTCGCCAGAGTGGGCGATGCCGAAGTGGTGGCCGTGACCTCGTCCTCCGCCGCGCTCTGCGCCACCGGCCTCGCCGACTGACCTGTCGCGGGCCCGGGTGTCGGAACCCCCCGCTACCCGGATCGTTGTGCCCGAAACGAACGACCTCGCCCGATAGATGGCGGGTGCCACAGGAAGGACGGTGCATTGCGTAAGCTAGGCCTCATAGGGGGGATGAGCTGGGTCTCGACCCGCGCCTATTACGAACGGATCAATCGCCTCGTGCAAAAGGCGAAGACGCCGGTGCACAGCGCACCGCTGCTGATCGAAAGCCTCGAATATGCACCGCTTTATGCCGTGCGCGAGGAAGAAAGCTGGGACGAAGCGGCACGCACGCTGATCGAAAGCGCGCGGCGGCTGGAAGATGCGGGCGCAGGCGCCATCGTGATCGCGGCCAATTCCATGCACCGGGTTTATGATCGGGTCGCCGAAGCGATCGGAATCGAGATCATTCATATCGCGGATACGGTCGGCAAGGCGCTGGAGGGGCACGATATCGGCGAGGTGCTGCTGCTCGGCACGCGGCCGGTAATGACCGAGAGCTTCTATCGCCAGCGCATCATCGGCCATGGCGTGGACTTGCTTCCTCCCGACGAGGACGATGTCGAGATGGTCGATTCGATCATCTACAAGGAACTGATGCTGGGCAAGGTCAGCCGCGATGCCGAACGCGCGCTCAAGACCATCATCACGCGCAAGGAACAGCGCGGGGCGGGCGCGGTGATCCTGGCCTGCACGGAACTGGGCCTGGTCGTGGATACCGACGCGAACGTCCTGCCGGTGTTCGATACTACCGACACGCACTGCCAGGCGGCTGCCGACTGGATACTGGCGAAGGACTGAAAAGAAAAGCGTCGCAATCCTGTAACACTATTGCAAATTTCGCGAAAATTCGACGTCCGCTCTTGCACGCCGGTCTGCAGGCGGCATGCTGCCCTTCTCGTAACTCGGGAAGGGACGTTACACATGAAATCAGGTACTTTGGGTCGCCTCGCCATGGTGAGCGCAATGGCGCTCGCAGCGGCGGGCATCGCCGCGCCGGCGGCAGCGCAGAAGATCGACAACAGCTATATCTGCGTCTTCAAGGAAGGCACGGTGGCGCGTGGACAGGAGAGGGCCCAAGCGAACGCCGCTGCCGCAAATGCGGGCGGAAACGTCAATCACGTCTACACCCGCGCCATTCGCGGTTTCGCTGCGAACATGTCTGCCCGCGGCGCTGCGCAGATGCAGGCTTCGAACCCGCGCATCGCCTATTGCGAGCAGGATCAGGTGGTGAAGATCGTGCAGGGCAAGCCCAACAAGGGCGGCGGCAGCACGGGTAGCGCTTCCGAAACCACGCCCTGGGGCATCGCGCGCGTCGGCGGGGGGCAGACGGGCGCCACGGGTCGCGCTTTCGTGATCGATAGCGGGGTGGACCTCGATCACCCCGATCTGAACGTCAACACCGCCATGTCGCGCAGCTTCACGCGGGAAAAGAACGGGGATGACGGCAACGGCCACGGCACGCATGTCGCCGGGACGATCGCCGCCATCGCGAACAACAATATCGGCGTGGTCGGTGTAGCTGCCGGGGCGGAAGTCGTCGCGGTCAAGGTGCTGACGCGCAGCGGTTCGGGATCGAACAGCGGCGTGATCGCGGGCGTGGACTATGTCGCACAGGTCGGGCGCGCGGGCGATGTCGCCAATATGAGCCTTGGCGGCGGGGTTTCCACCACGCTCGACAATGCGGTGATCAATGCCGCGGCCGGCGGGGTGAAGTTCATCCTCGCGGCGGGCAATGAAAGCGACAATGCGGACAATCACTCGCCCGCGCGCGCCAACGGACCGAACGTCTATACCGTGTCCAGCTTCGCGCAGGGAGATAATTGGTCCAGCTTCTCGAACTTCGGCAATCCGCCGGTCGATTACGCGGAGCCGGGCTCGTCGATCTACTCTACCTATAAGGGCGGCGGCTATGCCACTCTGTCGGGCACGTCGATGGCGGCCCCGCACCTTGCGGGCCTGCTGCTGCTCGGTCCGGTGCGCTCGGGCGGGACGGTCAACGGCGATCCGGACGGCAATCCGGATACCATCGGCGTTCGCTGATTTTTCGATCTGGCTTCGGGGGCCGTGCGTCGTTCGCGACGCGCGGCCCCTTTTTTATCGGCGCCTGACTTGAGGTTGCCAATCTGTTCACGTTGCCGCTCGGGCGTAGCTGACCTAGGCGCTCCGCTCGATGGATCGCGCAGCATACGCCTCGGACCCGGCCTTCTCGCGCGGGCGGGAATTTCCCGTAGCGAGCGACATCGCGCGCGGCGAAGTGCGCGGACCGCGCAGCGAGTTCCAGCGCGACCGGGACCGGATCGTCCATTCGATCGCCTTTCGCCGCCTGCGCTCCAAGACGCAGGTCTTCGTCGCACCTGATGGCGACCATTACCGCACCCGCCTGACGCACAGCCTCGAAGTCGCGCAGATCGGTCGTGTCCTCGCCCGCGCCCTTCGGTTGGACGAGGATCTGACAGAGGCGCTCTGTCTCGCCCACGATATCGGCCATCCGCCCTTCGGCCATGCGGGGGAGACGGCGCTGTCCGCTGCGATGGCGCAGGCGGGAGGATACGATCACAACGCGCATTCGCTGCGCACGCTGGCGCGGCTGGAAAGCCCCTATCCGACGCATGACGGCCTCAACCTCACCTTCGAGACGCTCGAAGGCCTCGCCAAGCATAATGGCCCGGTCGCTTCGCCGAACTGGGCGCTGGCCGAAATCGACGCCGCGTTTCCGCTCGATCTTGCCAGCTGGCCTTCGGCGGAAGCGCAGATCGCCAATGTCGCAGACGATATCGCTTACGACAATCACGATATCGACGATGGTCTGCGCGCCGGATTCCTCCAGCTCGACGACCTGCTGACGCTCGATTTCGTCGCCGACCAGTGGAAGCGGGTCGAGGCGCGCTTCCCCCATGCCGAGCATGAGCGCAAACTGCGCGAACTGGTGCGCGGGCAGATCGGGATCATGGTAAACGACGTGCTGGAGCATAGCGGATCGCAGCTTGCAGGGGTCGGCAGCGTCGATGACGTGCGGGCTGCGGGCCGGGCCCTCGCCGGGTTCTCACCCACCATGCAGGCCCAGGAACGCCGCCTGAAAGCCTTCATGTACGAGCGCCTCTATTATCATCCCGATCAAAAGCAGACCGCCGAACGCGCACGCGACGTGATTGCGGCGCTTTTCGTGGCCTATAGCGAGGATGCGGGCGCGCTGCCCGAAAGCTGGCGTGTCGGCCTGCCCGAGCGGGAACCCGAACGCAGCCGGCATATCGCGGATTTCATCGCGGGCATGACCGATCGCTTCGCCATCGACCAATATGCCCGCATCCATGGTCGGGTGCCCGAAGGCCTGCGCAATGTCTGATGCAATGCGCCTGGCGCTGGTGGGCGCGACCGGGCTGGTCGGGCGGCATGTGGTCGAAGCCTGCGTGGGGCGACGCGATCTGCGCCTCGCCGCGGTCGCGCGCCGCGAAATGGCTCTGCCCAAGGGCGCGACCATGGAAATGTTCGTGGCCGAGCCTTCTCATTGGGGGGACGTCTTCGAAGCCCTGCGCCCGCGCGCGCTGATCTGCGCGCTCGGGACCACCTGGAAACAGGCAGGCGAGGACGAAGCGGCGTTTCGCGCGGTGGATTACGATCTGGTGCTGGAAACGGCGCGCGCGGCGAAGACGCAAGGGTGCGACCGGATGGTGGTGGTCAGTTCGGTCGGGGCCGATCCGCACGCGAAGCAGTTCTACCTGCGCGTGAAAGGCGAAGTCGAACGGGAACTTGGCCGCGTGGGATTTCACCGTCTCGACATTCTGCGCCCCGGCCTGCTGCGCGGCGACAGGGGCGGAGACCGGCGCCCGGGGGAAAGGCTGGCGATCGCGGCGAGCCCGCTGTTCAACCTGCTACTGCACGGCAAATACGCGCAATACCGTGCCATTGAAGCGGAAACGGTCGCGCAGGCATGCTTGGCGCTGGCCCTGAAACCGGCGCGGGGACGCTTCGCCCATTCCAATTCGGGCATCGAGCGCGCCGCGCGTAGCCTGCCCCTGCCGACGGCGGAACTGGACTAAGGAGCGCAGATGGCTTGGGAAACCGTATTCGGGATCGCGAATGTCTGGGCGATGATCTGGTGGGCCGGACTGATCTTGGGCCCGCGCTGGGCGGCCTTGCTGTCGGGCGTTCTGTTCGCCGGGATCGGATTGCTCTGCCTCGCTTACGCTGTCTTGCTCGGCCTGATCGTGAGCGGTTCGGTCGATCCCATCGGGGCGAGTGGCGGGGCCGATTTCACCACGATTTCCGGCGTGCAGGCGATCTTCGCCAGCAAGGGCGGGGCGGTGGTCGGCTGGATCCACTATCTCGCCTTCGACCTGTTCGTCGGCCTGTGGATCGCGCGGGATGCGGATGCGAAAAACTTCTCCCGCCTGCTTCAGGCGCCGATCCTGCTCGCGACCTTCCTGGCGGGCCCGCTCGGCCTGCTGGTCTGGCTGGCGGTGCGGGAACGGCGAGCGCGGCAGGGCGGACGCTGGCAGTGAAGCGCCACGCGCCTGCCACCGCGCGCAATGCCGAGCCGCTCGCGAACGTTCTCGCAAGCGAACTGCCCGAAAAGGGTCTGGTTCTGGAGATCGCCAGCGGGACGGGAGAGCACGCGGTCTTCCTCGCACGACGTTTCCCGCAATTGCGCTGGCAGCCGAGCGACCGGGACGAAGGGGCACTGGATTCGATCCGCGCCTGGGCCAGCGAGGCGGCGCTGGAAAACATCGCCGATCCGATCCTCCTCGACGCGGCGAGCATCGAATGGCCGATCGAGCATGCCGACGCGCTGCTTTGCGTCAACATGGTCCATATCAGCCCGTGGGAGGCTACCGAGGGATTGTTCGCGGGCGCGGCAGAGGTTTTGGGGCGGGGGGCGCCCCTGATCCTCTATGGGCCCTTCATCGAAGACGGCGTCGAGACCGCCGCTTCCAATCTGGCATTCGACCGAAGCCTGAAAGACCGGGATTCGCGCTGGGGTTTGCGCAGGCTGGACGATCTCGATCGCCTGGCTGCGAAGCATCGTTTCGTACGCACCGAGCGCCACGCCATGCCCGCCAACAATCTGGTTCTCGTCTACCGACAGACCGAAGGCTGACTGGCGGACTGCGGAGCACCCGCCGGAAAGGGCGGAATGCTACCTGAATCAGGTGGCGTTATCGACGTCGTTCGCGACCGATTCGAGATCCTGCCCGATGCCGCGCACCGTGTTGCACGCAGCGGTCGAGATGGTCATGGCGGCGAGGCCGAGGGCGATGATGATCTTGCGCATGGCGATAAATCCACTCTTCATGATTGAAGCCGATCCCGGCTCGCGCTCAGACTAGCCGGGGCGATCTCTCCGAGCCAGTCGGCTATTCCAAGTCGTCGCGCTAGCGGTCTTGCCGTTTCGCGCGGCTGAACCATATGGCCGTGCTGTGACCGAACCCGATTTCCTGCTCTTCGCCAACGATGCGCAATTGCTGGCAATGGGCGGCGGATTGCTCGTTCTGCTGGCAGTGATCGCGCTGGCGATGGATCGCCGTCGGTCGCGGCGCAAGGATATCGACCGGGTCGGCTGGGTGCCGTGGACCGGGCTGTTCCTGATGCTGGCTGTGCTTGGCGGCGGGATGCTGGCGCTTGCCCTGCCGGTGGTTATCGCGGGATAGAAGCGGTCAGAGGCAGGCTTCGAGATAGGCCTGGTCGAAGCCGAACTGGCGCGCCTTTTCGAGCGTATAGGGTCGCAAGCCGCTGGAGCGGTATTCGCCCATGATCTTGCCATCGTCGCCTTCGTCCAGATATTCGAATTTGAACAATTCCTGCGTCACGATCACGTCGCCTTCCATCCCGATCACTTCGGTGATGTTGGTCGTGCGGCGCGAACCGTCGCGCAGGCGCTTGACCTGAACGATCAGATCGACGCTTTCCGCGATCTGGCGGCTGATGGCTTCTTTGGGAATCTTGATGTCGCCCATCAGGATCATGTTTTCCATACGGCCGAGGCATTCGCGCGGGGAATTGGCGTGGAGCGTACACATCGAGCCGTCATGGCCGGTGTTCATCGCGGCGAGGAGATCGAAACACTCCGCGCCGCGAATTTCGCCCAGAATGATCCGGTCGGGGCGCATACGCAGGGCGTTCTTCACGAGGTCGCCGATCGTAATCGCGCCCTGGCCTTCGAGGTTTGGCGGGCGCGTTTCGAGCGGCAACCAGTGCGGCTGCTGCAAGCGAAGTTCCGCCGCGTCTTCGATCGTCAGCACGCGTTCGCCCGGGTCGATCATCTTCGACAGGGCGTTGAGCATGGTCGTCTTGCCCGAGCCGGTACCGCCGGAGATCACGACGTTCATGCGGCACGCGCCCGCGATCTTGAGCGCGGTGGCCATCTTCTCGCTCATCGAGCCGAAGCCTTGGAGCATGTCGATCGTGATCGGCTTTTCGGAGAATTTACGAATCGAGATCGCCGTGCCGCGCAGCGAGAGCGGCGGGACGATCACGTTGACGCGGCTGCCATCCTTGAGGCGCGCGTCGGCAAGCGGAGTGGTCTGGTCGACACGACGGCCGACCTGGTTCACGATCCGCTGCGCGATCTGGAACAGGTGCTGTTCGTCGCGGAACTGGATCGGGGCGAGCACAAGCTTGCCCTTCTTTTCGATATAGGTCTGCTGCGGCCCATTGACCATGATGTCGGACACATCGGGATCGGCGAGCAATTCCTCGAGCGGGCCGAAGCCGAGCAGCTCGTCGACCAGCACCTTTTCCAGGGCAAACTGTTCGCGCCGGTTGAGCGTGACCTTGAGCTCGGCCAGCACTTCAAGAATGATCGGGCGAAATTCTTCGGACAGCTCGTCCTTGGTCAGCGTGGCGGCCGCTTCCGGATCGACGCGTTCGAGCAGGCGGGGAAGCACCTGTTCCTTGATCTTGTGGACGCTCGCTTCGAACCCGCCGACCTGCGAACTGGTGTCGTGGACCGCGTTCATGCGGTCTTCCAGACGCGCCATCGCTTCGGATTTCTGCGCGCCGCCGCCGGTCTGCGGCGAGAGTGCGTCGTCGGGAAGCGGTGGGAACTGCTCGCCTCCGTCGCTTTCGGGTTCGAATTTCGGCGGGGCGGGCGGGCCTCCGCCGCGCATCGGCTTGGCGACTCCGAATTGCGGACGTGCGCCGGAGGACATTCCGCCCGGTCCGTTCTTTCGTCCGAATGCACTCATTCCCGACAACCCCCAGGCGCGACTGTATTTTCCGGCATGCTTAGAGGCGCGGTTTCCGGCGCTCTCTTTCGAGAGAAGGTGAATAGTTTGGAAACCTTAATTTTTCCTAAGCCGATGTTCTCACTCCGCTCGGGCGTGCCGTGCGCTGTCGCCAAAGCGGAGTGGCATGGTTAAGGGCGATTGCTTCGCTATCGCAAAGGCCCTGCAATCATCATGCAACAGGATGACAGAAGCGGATTGCTGCTTGCCGCCTCGGGCTTCGCCTCGCTTTCGGTCGGCGATGCGATCGTCAAGACGATGGCGGGCGAATGGTCCCCGCTTGCCGTGGCGGCCTTGCGCTTTTCGATCGGTGCGATGGGGCTGGCGTTCTTGCTGTTTATCAAGGAGGGGCGCTCAGGCTTTCGGCCGAGCAATCCCTGGCTCCAGGTCGGGCGTGGGGCGTGCCTGGCCGGTGCGACGCTGTGTTTCTTCTCTGCGATCTTCGCCATGCCGCTGGCGACTGCGATGGCGCTGGCCTTCGTCTCGCCCGTCTTCGTCGCGATCCTGAGCGGGCCGCTTTTGGGCGAAAAGGTGCGTCCTCTCGTCTGGGTGGTCTCGGCGATCGCTTTGTGCGGCGTGGCATTGATCCTGCGGCCCAATCTTGCGGCCCTGGGCATGGTGGCGCTGTTGCCGCTCGCCTCCGCAGCCTTCTTCGCCCTGATGGTGATCATGAACCGGGCCAGCGCCGGTCAGGGCAGTTCGTTGTCCATGCAGGCATTCATCGCTCTGTGGGCAACGCCGTTCCTGATCGCGGCCGCGGCTATCGGACATTTGAGCGGGCAGCCGAACCTCGCCGTTGGCATGCCCGACTGGAGCGTTGTCGCGCGCTGTGCCTTGGTGGCGCTGACCGCCAGCAGCGCGCACTGGCTCGCCTATCTTGGTACGATGCGGGCCGGAGCGGCGACCATCGCGCCTGTCACCTATATCCAGATGCTCGTCGCGACGACGCTTGGCTATGCCTTGTTCGGCGATGTGCCCGATCTGGCGACATTTGCTGGCGCGGGAATCATCATAGGGGCAGGGCTCCTGCTGTGGTCCCGTACCGCCGCGCGCGCGCCGTCGAACGAACCGTCGGGTCTGACCGGGCCGAAGTGATCGATCCGGTTTGTTGATACTTTCGGGATTCACGCTAGAGCGAGCGCAATCTCGACCTTTGCGAATTCAGGACCTTTTCTACCATGTGCGGAATTATCGGTATCGTCAGCGAGAGTCCGGTCGCGGATCGGCTTGTCGACGGCCTCAAGCGGATGGAATATCGCGGCTATGACAGCTCCGGCGTCTGCACCATCCACGATGGAGACCTGATCCGCCGCCGCGCCGAAGGTAAGCTTTCCAATTTGGTCGAAGAGCTGAAGCGGCAACCCGCGCCGGGCGAAATCGGGATCGCGCATACCCGCTGGGCCACGCATGGCGCGCCGAACGAAAAGAACGCCCACCCGCACGCGACCGAACACCTCGCCGTCGTCCACAACGGCATCATCGAGAATTACAAGGAATTGCGCGCCGAATTGCGCGGCGAAGGCCGTACACTGGAAAGCGATACCGACACCGAAGTGGTCGCGCACCTCCTCTCGCGCGAGGTCGAGAACGGGGCGGCGCCCGAAGACGCGGTGAAGACCGTCCTGCCGCGCCTGCGCGGCGCTTTCGCGCTGGCGATCGCATTCCGCGCGCATCCCGACATGCTGATCGGTGCGCGGCTCGGCTCGCCCCTGGTGGTGGGCTATGGCGAGGGTGAAACCTTTCTCGGTTCCGATGCGCTGGCGCTCGCACCGCTGACACAGCAGATCTCCTATCTCGAAGAAGGCGATTGGGTGGTGGTACGCCGCGATGGCGCGCAGGTCTTCGACCAGGAAAACGAACCTGTTGAGCGCGAGATCACCACCTCCGGCGCGTCCGCCGCAGCGACCGAGAAGGGGAATTACCGCCACTTCATGCAGAAGGAGATCTTCGAGCAGCCGACCGTGGTGGCGCAGACGCTCTCCTCCTATATCCACCGCGCCGACAATTCGGTGGCGCTGCCCCAGTTCGATTTCGACCTGTCGAGCATTCGCCGCGTGACGATCGTCGCCTGCGGCACGTCTTTCTATGCCGGCCTGGTGGCGAAATACTGGTTCGAACACTTCGCCCGCGTGCCGGTCGATATCGATGTCGCATCGGAATTTCGCTATCGCGAACCCGTGCTGGAAGAAGGCGGACTGGCGCTTTTCATCAGCCAGAGCGGAGAGACCGCCGATACGCTGGCGGCCCTGCGCCACTGCAAGGCGAACGGCCAGACCATCGCCGTCGTCGTCAACGTGCCGACCAGTTCGATGGCGCGCGAAGCCGATCTGCTGCTGCCGACCCATGCCGGGCCCGAAATCGGCGTCGCCTCCACCAAGGCGTTCACCTGCCAGCTCGCCGTGCTGGCCGCTCTGGCCGCACACATAGCCGTGAAGAAGGGGCTGATGGACCGGGCCGAGGAAGAGGATGTGGTCGCCCACCTGCTCGAAGCGCCTGCCTGCCTCAACGCCGCGCTCGATCATGACGCCGATATCGCCGCGATGGCGCATTTGATCGCCCCGGCGCGCGACGTTCTGTATCTTGGGCGCGGACCGGATTATCCGCTCGCGCTCGAAGGGGCGCTCAAGCTGAAGGAAATCAGCTACATCCACGCCGAAGGCTATGCCGCTGGCGAAATGAAGCACGGCCCGATCGCCCTGATCGACGAAAAAGTGCCCGTGATCGTGATCGCGCCGTCCGGCCCCCTGTTCGAAAAGACCATTTCGAACATGGAGGAAGTCCGCGCTCGCGGGGGACAGATCGTGCTGGTCTCGGATGCGAAAGGGCTAGAGGATGCAGGCGAGGGATGCCTGGCGACGATCGAAATGCCGCGCGTCCATCCGCTGATCGCCCCGCTAGTCTACGCCGTCCCGGTTCAGCTGCTCGCCTATCATGTGGCCTGCGTCAAAGGCACCGACGTCGATCAGCCGCGCAATCTGGCGAAATCCGTCACGGTCGAATGAGGATTTTCGATGGGTAGGGATCGGCATATCGCCGGTTCCTGCCGATGCCGGGGAAAGCCCTGGTTTACTTCGAAATAACCTTTTTCCGGCTATTGCGCCGGCGTGAGCGAAATGAAAGATCCAGACACGAAACCGGACCGCCTGAGCGTTGCTGCGGTGATCGGGCTCTCGCAGTCCGGCGCGGATGACTGGTCGGCGGTGCAAGGGGCGCGATACGCCCTTCTGTCGAAACGGATTTTCGCACGGCAGGTCTTGCATCTGGCGGGGATGGTGCTGGTCTTCAGCCAGTTGCACACCAGCGTTTCCTGGGCGGTCCTCGGCGCGTGGGCGGCGGCGCTTTTTGGCGTCATCGCTTATGGAACGGTACTCGATCGCCAGCTTTCCGATGCCGACAAGCGGGTCTTCACCCGCAGCGAATACTGGCGGCATACCGCTCTCTTGGCGCTGAAAGGCATCGTATGGGCCAGTATGATCGCGTATCTGGCGGTCAGGGGCGACGTTCTCGGAGCCATGATCGTCTGGGGCGTGACGGCTATGCTGGTCGTGACCTCCTCGGCCAGCCGGTTCAGCGCTCCGCTCGGCGCGATCGCGTTCTGTTGCGCGATCGGTCTGATTTCTACGATCGCTTTCGCATTCGTCGGCGCCCTGGTTCCGGCCGCATTGGCTTTCCTCACCGCTTTGCTCGGGGCAGGTGCCTCAATCGAGACGGCCTGGATTTCGATGAGTGCCCAGGTCGCTCAGTCCGGTATGGACGAGAAGAGCAAGGTCGTATCCTTCCTGCTGCGCGAATATGAAGATTCCGACGCGGATTGGCTCTTCGAGCTCGATCCCGCGCGGCGGCTGCGATCGGTGACGCCGCGCCTCGCCTTCGCTCTCTCGCGCGAGCTCGGCGAGATCGAGGGCGTATCCTTCATTAAGCTGATTGCTGGCGAAGCCTGGGAAACGGGAGATTTTCCGCCCAGCCTCCACGTCCTTGCCGACAAGCTGAAGCGGCGCGAAAGTTTTTCCGATCTCGTGGTCGAAGTCTCGATTGCGGGCAAACGGCGTTGGTGGGAACTGTCGGGCACGGCGATCACTGCAGCGGATGGGAGCTATGCGGGCTTCCGCGGCGTAGGATCCGACGTGACGGAACAGCAGGAATCCTCGGCCAAGATCGCCTATCTCGCGCGCTACGATACGCTCACGGCACTTCCGAACCGCCTGATGCTCAACGAAAGCCTGGGGGCGGCTCTGCGGTATTCCGAGAAATGGCGCACGCGCTGCGCGTTTCTGATGATCGATCTGGACCGGTTCAAGGCGGTCAACGATTCGCTCGGCCACCTGATCGGGGACCGGATGCTGGCGGAAGTCGCCAAGCGCCTGAATTCCCTGATGGGCGAAAACGAAATGTGCGGCCGACTGGGCGGTGACGAATTCGCCGTCGTGATCCGCGACGCCGGGGACCGCGCCTATGTCGAAAAGGTCGCGCGTTCGATCATCGAACATCTGTCCGAACCCTATCAGATCGATCACCACGTGCTTTATGTCGGCGCCAGCATCGGGGCCGCGTTCGGGCCGCGCGACGGGCGCAGCGTGGAAGAACTGATGCGCAACGCCGATCTTTCGCTTTATCGCGTCAAGGACGAGGGCGGCGGGCAGTATCACGAATACGAACCATCGCTTCACGCCACGGCTGAGGAGCGGCGCCAGCTCGAACTTTCGCTGCGTTCGGCTCTGGCCAGCAACGAATTGTATCTGAACTATCAGCCGGTCGTGAACGCGCGTAGCGAAAATCTCGTCAGTTTCGAAGCGCTCGTGCGCTGGAACAGCGCGGAGCACGGGTTCGTCAGCCCGGCCAAATTCATCCCGCTGGCCGAGGATACGCGCCTGATCGTGCCGATCGGCCAATGGGTGATGCAGCAGGCCTGCATCGAAGCGGCGAACTGGCCGGAATACGTCAAGATAAACGTCAACGTCTCACCCGAGCAATTGCTGGAGCCCGATTTCGCCACCACGGTCGTCCAGGCCCTTTCGCGCAGCGGCCTGACACCGAACCGGCTCGAAATCGAAGTGACCGAAAGCATCTTCCTGCGCGATGCCGATGTCGCGCGGCGCGCGCTGGAACAGGTGATGGCGCTGGGCTGTTCGGTCGCGCTGGACGATTTCGGCACCGGCTATTCCTCGCTCGGCTATCTGCGCAAGCTCAGATTCTCGACCATCAAGATCGATCGCACTTTCGTCCAAGGTGCATCGCAGAACAGCGCGGAAAGCCTGGCGATCATCAATGCAGTCGTGGCCATGGCGGGCAGCCTCGGCATGACGACGACGGCGGAAGGCGTGGAGACGGCCGAAGAAGCGGCGATGATCCGCGATATGGGCTGCACCAAGATCCAGGGCTACCATTTCGGCAGGCCGATGCCGTCCGAAGAGGCGCGCGCCGTGTTCTCGCGGGCGGATGCGATCCGCTCCGCCGGGTAGAGATGCGGAGCGGGGGTGAGCCCGCGCGTCAGGCTTCGGCGAGCGCTCGCACGGCACTGTCGAACAGCACCAGCCCGTCGGTCCCGCCATGCGCCGGATCGACCGCGCGTTCGGGGTGGGGCATCATGCCGAGCACATTGCCGCGCTCGTTGAGAATACCAGCGATCGCGCGCTGCGATCCGTTGTAGTTTTCCCCATAGCGGAACGCGACGCGGCCTTCGCCTTCCAGGCGATCCAGAGTGTCCGCGTCGGCGAAATAATTCCCGTCGTGATGGGCCACCGGGATGCGGATCGACGCGCCCTGTTCGTAGCCGCGCGTGAAGACCGATTCGGTGTTGTCGACCGTCAGATCGGCGGTGCGGCAGATAAAGGTCTGCCCGGCATTGCGCATCAGCGCTCCCGGCAACAGGCCCGCTTCCGCGATCACCTGGAAACCGTTGCACACGCCCAGCACCGGCACGCCGCGCTCCGCCTCGCGCTTGACCGCGCGCATGATCGGGTTGTTCGCGGCCATCGCGCCGCTGCGCAGATAATCGCCATAAGAAAAACCGCCGGGCAGGGCGATGAAATCCAGCCGCTCTGGCAGGTCGCTATCGCCATGCCACACGCGCAGCGCAGGCGTGCCGCTCGCGCGTTCGAGCGCGACCGCCATGTCGCGGTCGCAATTGGAACCGGGGAAGGTGACGACCGCCGCGCGCCAGCTCATCAGCCGAGCCTTTCGATGCGATAATTCTCGATCACGGTGTTGGCGAGCAGCTGTTCGCACATCTTCTCGAGCGCTTCGTCGCTGGTCGAATCGGCGACGTCGAGTTCCACCGTGCGCCCGATGCGCACATCATCGACACCTTCGAAGCCCATGCCTTCCAGCGCGTGGTGGACGGCGCGGCCCTGCGGGTCGAGCACGCCGGGTTTCAGACTGACGAGAATGCGGACTTTCATCGGGAGGACCTGCCTTTCGTGGGGTCTGGCCGTATGGTCGGGATCGAGCGCGCCTATGCCGCCCTGCGCGGACAAGAGCAAGGCGTCAGGATGCGGGCGCGTCCGGCAAGACCTCGATCACGACGGCCCGCGCCGGATCGAGATAGCGCGCGGCGAGCGCCTGAAGCTCGGCAGCGGTGATCGCCTCCTGTCGCTCGGGCGCCATCAGCATACGCTCGCGCTGATCCTCCTCGCTCTGGGCGCGCGCGGTGAATGCCATCCAGCCGCCATTGGTCTTGAAGCGATTGGCGAGCCCTTCGAGCAGGGGGCGGCGCGCGCGTTCGAGCGTGTCTTCGTCCGGCCCTTCGGCAATGATCCGCTCGATCGTCGCGACCATGGCCGCGCGCGCTTCGGCGATCTGCGCCACATCGACCTCGGCCCCGATCCCGAAAGTGCCGTAGCCGGTATAGGCGTTGGACTGGCTGCTGGCGGACAGCGCGGAATAGGTCTGGCCCAGTTCCTCGCGCAATGTCTCGGTCAGGGCCAGATCGACCACTCGCGCCAGCAGGGTGAGACGGCTCGACAGCTCCCAGTCGCTTTGATCGGCGGTCGGCCAGTAGAAGCGGAGCAGCGCCTGATCCGGCTCGCCGCCATGAGTGAGAGTGAAAGTCTCGCGCCGGTCGGTGAAGCTGCGCTGGCGCTGTCCCTGATCGTAGGGGCGGAATTGCGCCTCGCGCTGCGGCAAGGCGCCGAAGGTCCGCGCCACCAGACGGATCGCTTCCTCCTCGTCGAAATCGCCGACCATCGCGATTTCGAGCGCGCCGTTTTCGAGCCGGTCCGCGATCGCTTCGCGCAAGACTTCGTAATCGAGCGCGCGATAGGCCTCGATCGGCTGGCGGGTGAAGCGCGGATCGCTGTCCGACAGGATCGGGCCGAGCCCTTCGGACAGGGCCGATTGCGGCGTGCGCCCCAGCTGCGCGAAGAAATCGTCCAGCGACCGTTTCCACGGCCCCAATCCTTCGGCGCGATAGCCCGGATCGGTGAGGTAGGCGGCCATCAGCTGCAATTGCAGCTCCAGATCGCCGGGCGTGGTCGTGGCGTTGCTCACGAAGACTTCATCGCCCGCGCCGAACGAGGCCCCGACCGAACGCCCGGCAAGGATCGACTGCAATTCGTCCCGGCTATGGCGCCCGAGCCCGCCTGCCGACAGCAGCGGCGTAAGTTCGACCGCGAGCGGTTCGGCGCGGCTTTCCAGCAATTTGCCACCGTCGAGCGTCAGGCGCACCATCACCCGATCGTCCGACAGGTCGGTGGTCTTCAGATTGAGCATCGTCCCGTTCGCAAAGCGTAGGGTACGGATGCCGAGATCGGGGATCCGTTCATCCTCCACGATTGTGCCCGGCGGGCCGAAATCGGTGTAGGCGAATTGGCCGACATCGCCCTCAGCCGGCGCGGACACGGGCTTTCGGAGAGCGGCATCGACTGCTGCGCGCACCGCGCCAAGCCCGCCTTCCGGCGCGACCCGGCCCGAAAAACGGATCAGGGGATCGTCGAGCGCAATCGCATCGGCGCGCATCGCAGCGAGGACAGCTTCGGGCGTGATCTCGGATTCGTAGCGCTCGTAGAGCGCGTAATCTTGCGCCGGGCCAGTCGGTACGCTCTCGCCGCGCGCGATCCGGAACGCTTCGGCGGTGAAGGCCGCGTTGCTGCGGGTGGCCGCATTGGCCCGCGCATTGTCGAAAGCGGTGCGCAGATTGGCGGTCTGCTCCGCGATCTCGCCCGCCGTCGGCCCGTGTTCCAGCATGCGGCGATATTCCTCGATCACCGTTGCAATCGCGCGCGGCCATCGCCCTTCCTCGCTTGCCGCCATGAGCTGCGTGCTGCGAGCCGCTTCGAAGAAATTCGACGTGGCTGCCGAAACACCGCGAAAGGGCGGGTCTTCGCTTCGTTGCAGCCGTTGGAGACGACGGCCCAATATGCGGTTGCCGACCGCGCGCAAAAGTGTGTCGCGCCGATTCGTTTCGGTGTCGGGGCGGTCAATCCATACGCCGGTGCGCCCGATCGTGACCTGCTCTGTCAGCGCCGGGTCGAGATAGATGGCCTCGCGCCCGCGATCCGCGCTCTCCACTGGACCGGCGGAAGGCTGGTCGGGCGATGATGCCGCCTGCCAATCGGCGAAGTGGTCCGTGATGGCGGCCTCGACCAGATCGGGATCGAAATCACCGACAACCACCAGCACCGTGTCGCTCGGTACGTATTCGCGTTCCCAGAAGGCGCGCAGGCCAGCGGCATCGGCTGCGGCCAGCGTCTCCTCCGTTCCGATCGGTATGCGCTGTGCCGCGCGCGATTCGGGGAAGAAGAATTCGAGCGAATCGATCGAATTGCGCAGCGCATAGGTGTTGCGCGTGCGGCGCTCTGCCAGGATCACCCCGCGTTCGCGCGCCACCGCTTCCTCGTCGAAGGTCAGTTCGCCCGCCGTTTCGCGCATCAGCATCAGCGCGGTGTCGAGCAGTTCGGGATCGGCGCGTGGCAGGTCCAATTTATACTGCGTGCGCTCCATTCCGGTCGACGCGTTCGTGTCCGCTCCGAAGGCGAGGCCCAGTCTTTCGAGCAGTTTGACCATCTCGCCTTCGGGCACATTGGTCGATCCGTTGAACGCCATATGTTCGACGAAATGCGCGAAGCCGAGCTCTTCCTCGCGCTCGTCCAGCGATCCGGCGGCGATCTCCATGCGGACCAGTGCCGTATTTTCGGGCCGGTCGTTGCGGCGGATGATGTAGCGAAGGCCATTGTCGAGCTGCCCGAAGCGCCAGGCGGCTTCGGGCGCGAATTCGCTATCGGCAAGATCCCACAGCGCCGGATTCCAACCGGCGGCAGGCTCTGCCACCTCCGCAACGCCATTCTCCCCCGCAGCATCCTGTGCGGCCAAGGGTGAGGACAGCAGGATGATAGGAAGCACGGCGCGACGCAGGATAGGCATGCCCCGTGGTAACCGTATCCCGCCGATCTGTCGAAGGGTCAGCCCTTTTTCTTGGGCTTCCCGCTCCGCAGGCGGCCGCGATGGGCGGAAAGGTCGAACACTTCGCCCGGGCCGCTATCCTCTTCCTTCAACAGGCCGAGGCGGCGTGCGACCTCGCGATAGGCCTCTTCCTCGCCGCCCAGATCGCGGCGGAAGCGGTCCTTGTCGAGCTTTTCGCCGGTGTTGATGTCCCACAACCGGCAGCCATCGGGCGAAATCTCGTCGGCCAGGATGATCCGGCTGTAATCCTGATCCCACAAGCGTCCGAATTCGAGCTTGAAATCGACCAGCCGGATATCGATCGCGGCGAACATGCCGCACAGGAAATCGTTGATGCGGATCGCCATGCTGGAGATGTCCTGCATCTCCTCGTTCGAGGCCCAGTTGAAGCAGGCGATATGCTCTTCCGCGATCAGGGGATCGCCCAGCGCATCGTCCTTGAAATAATATTCGATCAGCGTGTGGGGCAGGGGTTCGCCCTCTTCCAGGCCCAGCCGCTTGCAGATCGATCCGGCGGCCACGTTCCTGACCACGACTTCGATCGGCACGATCTCGACCTGGCGCACCAATTGTTCGCGCATGTTGAGGCGGCGGATGAAATGGGTGGGCACGCCGATATGGGACAGGCGCGTGAAGACGTATTCGCTCACCCGGTTGTTGATCACGCCCTTGCCGTTGATCGTGCCCTTCTTTTCGGCGTTGAAGGCGGTGGCGTCATCCTTGAAATACTGGATGATCGTGCCAGGCTCTGGCCCTTCGTAGAGGATCTTTGCCTTGCCTTCGTAGATCTGGCGGCGACGTGCCATATTGGGAAACCCCCGGAAGCCGAATAGAAGACGCCCCGGCGCGGTGGAATCGCGTGCCGGGGCAAGAGCGGGTTGCCTTACATCAGCCGGCAGGTGGAGGCAATCAATGCCCGCGCACAGTTGGGCTTCCGTCGGTCTCTTCCACCGCTTCGGCGCGCTGGCCCTTGAGATGGTCGATCAACCTGCCGAGCGTCGCGCGCTGGACGAGCACGCTGAAGAGCACCGCGCCGAAGGTGGCGGCAAGGACGAGATCGCGCACCGGCCCGGCGGGCAGCGACAGGGCGAGCGCGATCGAGATGCCGCCGCGCAAGCCGCCCCACCACAGCACGCGCGCGGCGCCCTGTTGCTGGAGGCGAGCGGCGGGGATGAGCTTGGTCGAGCTGGCGACCGCCACGGCCCGTGCCGCCAGCGTCAGGGGAATGGCGACGATCGCCATGATGACTTCGTCGACGCCCGGCACCAGCGCGATCAGTTCCAGCCCGATGAGCAGGAACAGGACGGAGTTGAGGAGCTCGTCCACCAGCTCCCAGAACTTGATGACGTAATCGCGGGTCACGTCGCTCATCGCGTAAGTGACGCCGTGATTGCCGATCAGCAGCCCCGCGACGGCCATGGCCAGAGGGCCCGAGATATGGAGCGCGCTGCACAGGGCATAGCCGCCCATCACCACGGCGAGCGTAATCAGCACTTCGATCGCGTATTCGTCCATCCCTGCGAGTGCACGATAGCCGACATAGCCTGCCGCGAGCCCGACCAGAACGCCGCCGCCCGCCTCGATCACGAACAGACGCGCGCCTTCCGAAAGGGAGAAGTCCGCGCCCGTAACCGCCGCGCCGAGCAGAATGGTGAAGACGACGATGCCGACGCCGTCGTTGAACAGGCTCTCGCCCGCCACCGCGCTCTGGAGCGAGAGGGGGACGTTTTCTTCCTTCAGCACGCCGAGGACGGAAACCGGATCGGTCGGTGCGATCAGCGCGCCGAAGACGAAACACCAGATCGGCGCGATCGACAGGCCGAGTAGGAGGCCGACGCCCCATACGGCAAGGCCGACCAGCACGGTCGATACGATCACGCCGACAGTGGAGAGCAGCAGCACCGGCAGCCAGGCGCTGCGTAAGCGTTCGAGATCGACATGCAATGCGCCTGCAAACAGCAGGAAGCTGAGCATGCCCTGCAAAAGCGTATCGGTGAAATTCAACTGCTGGAGCAGGCGGGCCACCGTGTCGTCCAGCGTGATGCCGGGGATGACGGTGTTCGCCACCATCAGCCCGATTGCGCCCAGCGCGCCCATCACTGTCAGGCCGATGACGTGCGGCAGCTTCAGAAAGTGATGATTGAACCAGCCCAGCAGGGCCGAGGCGACCACCAGGATCGCCGCCATGTCGAAGGCGGAAAGCGATGCGGAGGCAGTCTCATGCATGCGATCCGCCTAACGAGCGATGGCGGCGAAGGGTAATCCTTTTTACGCGCCCAGCTTGGCGGCCGTCTGCGCCACGCGCTTGCCGAGATAGTGGGCACCGGCAAGATCGGTCTCGGAAGGCTGGCGCGATCCGTCGCCCCCGGCGATGGTGGTGGCGCCATAGGGCGCGCCGCCCTTTACCTCGTCCGTGCCCATCTGATCTTGGAAGCCGTAGTCGAGACCCACAACAGTCATGCCCATGTGGAGCAGATTGTTGAGGATCGACCACAAAGTCGTCTCCTGCCCGCCATGCTGGCTGGCGGTGGAGGTGAAGGCGGCCCCGACCTTGCCGATCAACGCGCCCTTTTGCCACAGGCCACCGGTCTGGTCCCAGAACGCGGCCATCTGGCTGGTCATCCGGCCATAGCGCGTGGGCGAACCGACGACGATGCCGTCATACTCGGTCAGCTCGTCCGGACCGCCGATGCAGGTATGGCCTTCCATCTGCTGGAAGCCGGCGCTTTCCACCACCTCCTGCGGCGCGGTTTCGGCGACGTGGCGGATAACCGCCTCCGCACCGCCTTCGCGAATGCCTTCGGCCACCGCCTCCGCCATTTTCGCTGTGTGGCCGTAGGAGGAATAATAGAGCACCAGAATCTTGGTCATGGATCGGTCGTCCTGTCTGTTGGAGAAGGGAGGTTCGTCCGATCAACCAATCAGCGGCCGCCTTGGTTTCCGCAAAGCTGCAAGGTTCGTTCATCGCCAAAGCGATGCCGAAATGCGGGGGGCGACCTCATTGGGAAAATGGTGCCTCGGGGCGGATTCGAACCACCGACACCACGATTTTCAATCGTGTGCTCTACCAACTGAGCTACCGAGGCTTGCACTCTTGCGGCGGCCCTCGAAAGGAACCGGCGAGCGGTTGGAGCGCCGCCCTATGGCGAAGCCACGAGAGCTTGGCAAGGGGTTTTCGGCGCGCGATTCAGTCGTCTTGCCCGCCGGTCACCTCGGCGGCGATTTCTTCCGGCAGGGCAGGGCGCCCCGGCACGGCATAGCCATCGCCGAACCAGCGTGCCAGATCGCGGTCGCGGCAGCGTTCGGAGCAGAAGGGCGCGTGTTCGGACGTCCTGGGCTTGCGGCAGATGGGGCAGGGTTTGGCGGCGTTAGTCATGCGGTACGATCTGGGCGGCGGCAGCCTCGAGCGCAAGTGCGGGTTCGATCGCCAACCGTGTCGGTCGCCCGGTGCGGCGCTCCAGTTCGGCCAGCCATTCCGGGCGCAGCTTCGCCTTCAAGGCCGGATGGACCGTCAGCAGCGTGACGCCCGGCCCTTCGACCCGCTCGGCGCGGCGCAATGCCAGACGCGCCGCTGCGCCCGTCCGCCCGCGCTGGATGCGTTGTAGCAGCGACGGGCGGGCAAAACGCGCGACCAATTGGACGAAACCGAACCCGTTCATCGCGGTGCGCTCGTGCGGCCAGCCGGAAAGGGCTTGATCGAGCGCATCGTCCACGGCCTTGCGATCGGCTTTCGCGGCAAGCGTCGGGAAATCGACCCCGATCGATCCTCCAATGTCGAAGCGTCTTAACACGGTGGCGATGGCCGGAACCGCTGCCAGCGCCAGAGAGCGCGGATCGCCCGCGCCATCGACGTCGATCAGCGTCATGGCGCTGGTATCGAAGAAAGCGAGCTCGCCGCCGTCGAATGCGGTCGCGCCCTGCCAGGCTTCGAGCCAAAGATCCTCCCACGCGCTCCCATCGAAGCGGCGCACGGGTCGGGCTTCGAAACCTTCGCCGCGCAATTGCTCGACCAGCCCGGGGGCGGGGCGGGGCGGGGATGCGCTGGGGCGCGCATGGGCGAGCTTGGTCCGGTCGCGCTCTCGCAGCGCTTCACGGGTTATTTCGACACGGATCGGCGCGCCTTCCTGTGCGGCGCGTGGCAAGCGATCGACCAGCGCGTCTTCGCCGCTCGAAAAGCGCACCGTTCCCCGTCTGCTGCCCTGATGGTGCGAAGCGAGCACGGCATCCTCGACTTGGCCAGCCGCCAGCCGACCCGGCCACACCAGCCGCGCCGCAACGATCTCGCCCTTGTCGATAAGAACCGCGCGTTCTTCGCCGAATCCCTCTTCGACCAGCCACTCAGCCAAGCCGGAATCCCGCCGATCTGAGAAGGGCGCGCGTTTCGTAAAGCGGCAGGCCGACGACGCCCGAATGGCTGCCCTGCAACCACGAGACGAGCCCTTCCGCCGCGCCCTGAATGGCGTAACCCCCGGCTTTCCCGTCCCATTCTCCGCTTGCGAGATAGGCGGCAATCTCCTCTTCGGAGAGGCGCTTGAACTTGACCGCCGTCTCGCTCAACCGTTCGCGGATCGTGCCGTCCGGGGCGCGCAGCGCGATGGCGGAAAGGACCGTGTGGCGCCGACCGGAAAGCAGCTCGAGGCAGCGCCGCGCGGTTGCCTCGTCTTCGGCCTTGGGAAGGATGCGGCGCCCGGCGGCGACCACCGTGTCGCCTGCAAGGACATGGGCGTCTTCGCTCGCAGCGGCCTCGGCCTTTTCGCGCGCCATGCGTTTGGCATAGTCGCGCGGAAGCTCCGCCTTGGCAGGCGTTTCGTCGATATCGGCGGGAGCGATCGCATCCGGCGTCACGCCCAGCCGCGCGAGCAATTCGCGGCGGCGCGGGCTGGCGGAAGCGAGAATCAGGCGCGGCGCGCTCATCGAACGAGCCTCCGACTGTGTCGACTTATTGCGGGCCCGGACCGCCACGGCCCGGCATGAAGCGATAAGTGATGCGCGCCTTGGTGAGGTCGTACGGCGTCAATTCGCACAGCACTTCGTCACCCACCAGCACGCGAATGCGGTTCTTGCGCATCTTGCCCGCGGTGTGGCCCAACACTTCGTGACCGTTTTCGAGCTCTACCCGGAACATCGCGTTCGGGAGCAACTCCACAACCCGGCCGCGCATTTCGAGGAGTTCTTCTTTGGCCATGTGTATCCTTGTCTCGGGAAATATCTCGGGCAAAGCCGATGGGTTCGTAAGCGCCGCGCTCGCTTGCCCGGCTGGGCGCGCGCTTTAGCCGCGCGCGGCATAAAAGGGAAGAGGGTCGGCGCAAGTCCGACCAAGTGCCGATATGGTTCGACCGGCGTCGAGTGCAAGCTGTTTTCGTTATGGCCGGTTCACGCCGCATGCTGCAACAGGCTTGGGCGCCGGGGGGCGGACAAATTTTTTCGAAAGCTCGTTCATTGCACTTCACGACACATGGTTCGATCCTGGCTCTGGTTGCCGCGTCGCTCGCAGCCGCCGCGCCGCAGCCCGTGATGGCGCATGAGACGGCTCCGTCCCAGGACGAGGAACCTGCCGGGGCGCAGGATGATCCGCAGGCCGAACCGGTGGTTGACGCGGCCAACACCATCGTCGTCACCGGCACCCGGCTGCGCGGACAGCTCGACGTCGATCAGCCACCGATCGCCGAATTCAGCGAGGAAGATATCGCCGCTTTCGGGGCGGGCTCCATCGCCGACGTGCTGGAAGCGATCGCGCCTGCGACCGAGAGCGGCGCGCGCGGCGGGCGCGGAGGCGGGCGACCGGTATTCCTCATCAACGGTATCCGGGTTTCGAGCTTTCGCGAGTTTTCGAACTATCCCCCCGAAGCGATCCAGAAAGTCGAGGTGTTCCCCGAGGAAGTGGCCCAGCGCTTTGGCTATTCTGCGGATCAGCGCGTCGTGAACATTATCCTCAAGCCCAATTTCAAGTCCGTGACGGCGGAGGTCGAATACGCCCAGCCGACACGCGGCGGGTTCTCCCGCAACGAGCAGGAAGCGACTTTTCTGCGTATCGGCGAGAAGGGGCGGCTCAATTTCAATGTCGAATTCGAAGACACCACCCTCCTGACCGAAGGCGAGCGCGGCCTGACGATCGAGGGGCGCGAGGACGAGGCCTTCTTCCGCAGTCTGATCGCCGACAGCATGAGCGCCGAGGCGACGGCGAATTACGTGCGCGCCTTCATGGACAGCGGCGCTTCGCTGAGCCTCAATGGCACCTTCAATCACAGCGAAAGCCTGAGCCTTTCAGGTCTCGTGCCCGGAACGATCGATCCTATCGAGCGCCGCAGCGATACGGACACTGCATCCTTTGGCAGTACGCTGAGCGGCGTTCTGGGCGATTGGCGATCGACCTTCACGGCGGACGCGGTGGTGGCGGACGGGCAGACTCAGATCGACCGACGCGACGGCACGGGCTTCGATGTGGCGGACAGCCGCACCTGGTCCTTCGTCAACAAGGCGACCTTCATCGGCAATCCGCTGGAACTGCCTGCGGGCGAGGTGACGACGACGCTGGATCTCGGTTTCGACTGGAGACGCATCGAGAGCAGCGACACCCGCGCCGACAGCGATCTCGAACTGACGCGCAGGCGCCTGAATGGCGGCGTGAACCTGTCGGTCCCCATTGCCGAGCGCGACGGGTTCCTGGGGGCGATCGGCGGCCTGAGCGCCAATCTGACCGCAGGGATCCAGGATCTGTCCGATTTCGGCGCACTCACCAATTGGAGCGCGGGGCTGACTTGGTCGCCAACCGACAATCTTTCGCTCACGGCGACGCGGATCGTCCGCGAAGTCGCGCCGAGCCTGACCGAGTTGGGCAGCCCCCGGATCGACGAATTCAACGTGCCGGTGTTCGATTATGCCCGCGGCGATACCGAGTTCGTGACGCTGATCACGGGCGGCAATCCGAACCTGCGCGCCGAAACCCAGAAGGACTGGAAGGTCAGCGCCAATTACGAGCTCCCCTTCTGGGAAAACACCCGCGTCAATGTCGATTACGGCATCAACCGGTCGAGCGATGTGACCTCCACGCCGGGCTTCGGTGCGGCGTTCGAGCAGGCGTTCCCGGATCGGGTGCAGCGCGATGGCGACGGCACCCTGCTGGCGATCGACCGGCGGCCGCTGACCCTGTTCGAGACGCGTAGCCGGGTTTTGTCCTTCGGGATCAACACGCGCGGCGAGATCGGCAAGGCGCCCGAGCTGCGCGAAGCGCGTGGGGGTCCGCCCGCGCGAACTGCGCCAGGCCAGTCGAGCGGCCAGTCCGGCGGCCAGGGCGGCGGGCAGGCCAGTGGTCAAGGCGGCGGCATGATGATGGATCCAGCGCGGATGGAAGCGATCCGCAAGGCGTTCTGCACCGTGCCCGAAGGCGAGATGCCGGACCTGTCGCAAATTCCGGAACCGTTCCGCGCCCGCCTCCTCGATGCGGATGGCAATCCCGACCCCGAGAAACTCGCCCAGGCCCGCTCACGTTTCTGCGAGGAGCAGGCCGAACAGACCAGCGAACGCTTCGCCGCCATGCGGACGGCGATCTGTGCCGATCCTCCCAATCTGGAAGGGCTGCCCGAACAGATGCTGGCGCGCCTCAAGAACGAGGCGGGCGAGATCCACTCTGAAAAGCTGGCCGCGCTGCGCGCCCGCATGTGTTCGGCGGAAGGGGCGCAGGCTTCGGGTGAAAGTTCTGGCCGCAGCAGTGGCGGCAGTCGCCGCCGGGGTGGCGGAATGTTCGGCGGCAATCCCGAAGATACCCGCGCGCGCTATTTCCTCAGCCTCAATCACAACATCACGCTCGAAAACGAAGTGCTGCTGTCGCAGGGCGGCCCGCTGTTCGACCAGCTCGACGGTGACGTCCTGGCGGGCGGCGCGATCCCGCGCCATACCGCGCGGCTCGAAGGCGGCATCTTCAAGCAGGGATACGGCTTGCGCCTGTCGGGCAATTACATCGGCGAAGCGCGCCTCAACGGCTCCGGCCTGCCGGGATCGAGCGACTTGTTCTATGGCGATCTGGCAACATTCGACATCCGCGTGTTCGCCGATCTCGGTCAGGTGCTGAAGAAGGAGGAGGGCTGGCTGGACGGCTTCCGCGTCTCGTTCCGCATCGACAATGTGTTCGATGCGCGCCGCCGGGTGGAGGATGAAACCGGGGTCGTGCCCGATGCCTTCCAGCCGTTCCGCATCGATCCGACCGGTCGCTATATCGGGGTGGACCTGCGCAAGGCGTTCTGACCGGCCTAGATCGCCTCGCCTGCGGCCTTCCCGCTCGCCCAGGCCCACTGAAAATTGTAGCCACCGAGCCAGCCGGTGACATCGACCGCTTCGCCCACGGCATAAAGGCCGGAAACGCGGCGCGCTTCCATGGTCTTGGAGGAAAGCTCGCTCGTGGCGATCCCGCCAACCGTCACTTCCGCCTTGGCGTATCCCTCGCTGCCATTGGGCGTGAAGGTCCATGCCGACAGGCGTCGTTCCGCATCGGCCAGCTTTTTGTCGGGGGCGTTGCCAAGCTCGCTGGCGATGTCGATCCGCTCGGCCAGGATATCGGCGAGGCGCTGGGGAAGGCGTTCGCGCAGCACGGTCCGCAAAGTAATGCGCGGGCTCTCACGCTTCAGCGCCAACAGCCAGCCGGGCTCCCGATCAGGCAGGAAATCGACCGTCACGGTGTCGCCGGGCTTCCAATAGGAGCTGGCCTGCAGAATGGCCGGGCCGGACAGCCCGCGATGCGTGAACAGGGCCGCTTCGGGGAAACTGGCCTTGCCCGCTTTCGCCACGACCGGCGCGGAAACGCCCGAAATTTCGCGGAACAGCACTTCCTCGCCGCCCAGCGTCAGCGGGACGAGGGCGGGGCGCGGCTCCACGATCTTCAGCCCGAACTGCCGCGCCAGATCGTAAGCGAATCCCGTCGCACCCATCTTGGGGATCGAAGGGCCCCCGGTGGCGATGACCAAGGCAGGAGCGGCAATCGACCCATCATCGGTCTCGACCGTGAAGCGATCATCATCACGCGAAACCGCCGTCACGTTCTGCCCACATCGGATCGTTACACCGCCTTTCGCGCACTCTTCCAGCAGCATGTCGACGATCTGCTGCGCCGACCCGTCGCAGAACAACTGGCCGAGCGTCTTTTCATGCCACGCGATCGCGTAGCGTTCGACCAGATCGAGGAAATCGCGCGCGGTATAGCGGGCCAGCGCCGACTTGGCGAAATGCGGGTTGGCGGACAGATAGTTTGCAGGGCCCGCGCCCAGATTGGTGAAATTGCAGCGCCCGCCGCCCGAAATCAGGATTTTCTTGCCCGGTCGGTCCGCGCGTTCCAGCACTGCGACACGCCGCCCGCGCTGCCCGGCGCGGGCCGCCGCCATCAGGCCGGCAGCACCCGCACCCAGGATTATCGCATCGAAGTTCTCGGTCATCATCCGACCGGAAGGCTGGTCTTCGCGTCCTGTCGTCCCGCGACGAAGTAGAACACGGTGCCGAGGACGATCAGGCCTGCAAATACCAGCACCGTCTGCGTATCGACCTGAAGCGCGACGTAGAGGCTGACCAATATCGCCAGCAGGGCGCAGACGGCGTGCACGGGGTTTATCCGCCCCTCGCGGTGTTCGATCATCGGCAGGGCCGCTGCGCAGATCGAATACGTAACAAGCCGGATCAGCGTGCCCGCCACGGCCAGCACGGCGAACCCTTCCCACATGCCGAATGCGATCGACGCGCCGCCTGTGAACAGGATAGCGTTTGCGGGCGTACCGTATCGCTTCGATACGCCCATGAACCAGCGCGGCAGCATGCCCCGCTGCGCCATGCCGTAGAGAATGCGGGGCTGGGTGGTGGCGCCGTTGAAATTGTTCGCCCCGATGCTGAACGCTGCGGCGACGACGATGGCGAGCGATCCGACCTGTCCCATCGTTTCCAGCGCGGCCCCGGCCAGCGCGTTCTCCTCGTTGGCGACGGCAGGAGCAATCGCGAGATAGGCCCAGATCACTGCCATGTAGAGCGCGGTGACGCCCGCCACCATGGTCACGATGGCGCGCGGAATGTCCCGGCGTGGTTCGCGCATCTCGCCAGCCGGTTCCACCACCGCTTCGAACCCCATGAAGGCGTAGAAGGTCAGCAGCACGACCGTTTCCACTGCGCTGAATTCGGGCAGGGCGAAGCCGATCGCCGGATCGCCCGCGAACAGCGCGGAGACGACGAGCGCAATGAGCGGTACGACCTTGATCACCGTCATCACACCCAGCGCGCCGACTGCCCGGCTCATGCCCACCAGGTTGACTGCAGTGATGATGCCAAGGATCGTGGCGATGGCGCCCATCTCGATCACCGGATCGGCCATGGCGGGCCACAGCGCCGCCATATAGGCGACCATGACGCTGGTATTCGCCGCGGCGGTCACGATGGCGCTGGCATAGCGCGCCCAGCCGGACTGAAAGCCGACGAAGCGACCGAAGGCGGCCTCTCCGTAAAGGACCGGCCCGCCGCTGTTCTCGAACTTACCCGCCAGCCAGGCGTAACACAGCGCCAGAGGCATGAAGGCGATTCCGCCCAGCAGCATCAGCCAGGGCGCGAAGCTGCCGACACCCGCCGCCAGCACGGCGGGCAGAGCGAAAATGCCCGCGCCGATCATGCCGTTGATCGGGAACAGGGCGGTGCCCCAGAAGCCGATCGTGCGCGGTGGTGCGGAAGCATTGCTGGTGGGAAGGACGTCCATCGCCGCCGGATGGCGTGAAACAGGGTGTTAGACAAGCGCTCTCGGGCGCGCACAAGAGTTTGAGAAAAACGTACGCGCGCACTATCTCCCGCGCCATGTCGCGAACGAAAGCCGGTTCTCCCCACGATCCCCGAGGCAGCGGGCGTTTCAACGAGGAACGCGCGACCTATACCGTCGCCAGCGCTCAGCCCGATCTGGAGACAGGCGTGGGGGTCATTCGCGACACGGTGAAGACGTTGAAACCGCGCCCCGGCGTCTATCGCATGCTCGATACGCGCGGCGATGTCCTGTATGTCGGCAAGGCGCGCAGCCTGAAGGCGCGAGTGGCGAATTACGCGCAGGTCAAAGGGCTCTCGAACCGGCTCAAGCGGATGGTCAGCCAGTGCCGCGCGATGGAGATCGTGGTCACCAATTCGGAGGCCGAGGCGCTGCTCCTGGAAGCGCAGCTGATCAAGCGCTATCGCCCGCCCTTCAACGTCCTGCTGCGCGACGATAAGAGCTTCCCCTTCATCCTCCTGCGCGCCGATCACGCCTTTCCGCGCATCCAGAAGCATCGCGGCGCCCGCCGCGCGAAGGGCGATTATTACGGTCCCTTTGCCAGCGCCGGATCGGTCAACAAGACGTTGAACGCGTTGCAGAAGCTGTTTCTGCTGCGCAGTTGCACAGACAGTTTCTTTTCGAACCGCGATCGGCCCTGTCTGCTGTATCAGATCAAGCGCTGCTCCGCGCCCTGCGTAGGGCGGATCGATCAGGAGGGCTATGCCAGCCTGATGCGCGAGGCGAAGGACTTCCTCGGCGGCAAGTCGGGTGCGGTGCAGGCGAGCATCGAGAAACAGATGGCCAAAGCTGCGCAGGACCTGGATTTCGAGACGGCGGCGATCCTGCGCGATCGGTTGCGCGCGGCGACCTTCATCCAGGGCAGCCAGGCGATCAATGCCAGCGGCGTGGGCGATGCGGACGTGTTCGCACTGTCGGCCAAGGGCGGACAGATGGGGGTCCAGGCCTTCTTCATCCGGGGCGGCCAGAATTGGGGCCACCGGGCGATCTTTCCGAAGAACACCGGCGACGTGGAAGAAGCCGAAGTGCTCGCCGACGTCCTGCTCCAGTTCTACGAGGAAGTGCCGCCGCCGCGCACGATCCTCGTCGATCGGGAATTGCCCGAACAGGATCTGATCGCCGAGGCGCTGGCCGAAAAGGCGGGACACGTTGTCGCCATCTCGATCCCCCAGCGTGGCGATCGGCGCAAGCTGATGCAGCAGGCCACCCGCAATGCGGTCGAGGCGCTGGAGCGGCGGCTGGCGGAAAGCGGGACCAAGGCCAAGATCCTGCGCGAACTCGCCGAATTCCTCGAATTGGACGAAGTGCCGCAGCGCATTGAGGTCTACGACAACAGCCACATCCAGGGATCGAAGGCGGTCGGCGCGATGGTGGTCGCCTCGCCCGAAGGGTTCGAGAAGGGCCAGTATCGCAAGTTCAACATCAAGAGCGCGCAGACCAATGACGATTTCGGAATGATGCGCGAAGTGATGGGGCGCCGCTTTCGGAATCTATCCGAACACCCCGAAGGTGAGGAAGGGAAGAAGGGCAGCCACGAAACCGTCTGGCCCGATCTCGTCCTGATCGACGGCGGCAAGGGCCAGATGTCCAGCGTGCGCGATACGCTGGAAGAAATGGGGATCGAACGCGTGCCGCTGATCGCCATCGCCAAGGGGCCGCATCACGGGCGCGAGGGCCGTGAAGTCTTCCATTTTCCCGATGGGCGCGAAAAAACCTTACCGGTCAATTCACCATTGCTGTTCTATCTCCAGACCCTTCGCGACGAGGTGCATCGCTACGCCATCGGCGCTCATCGCGCCAAGCGCAGCCGGGCGATCACGGCCAGCCCGCTGGACGAGATTCCCGGTATCGGCCCGGCCCGTAAGCGTGCGCTTTTGTTGCATTTCGGCACTGCCGGGAAAGTCAGGGCCGCTGCGCTCGAAGACCTTCAGCGCGCCCCGGGAATCAGCGAGGGCGTGGCCCGGCAGATCTATGATTTTTACCATGCGGGCGGTTAGGTTTTCTAGCCTGGCAGCGGGGGAAGCCGAATAACATCCGTTATGGCTTAAACGGGTTATTTACGACGTTGGATTAGGGGCAGGGGGACTGGAAAGAACCCTTGAAAACCCGGACCCGTCCTCTCTTTGCCTCCGAAAGGCTCCAACACGCGGCCATCGCCTTGGTGCTGGTGCTGATGATGGCATCTCTGCGCTTTCTGGCACCAATCGACATGACGATCTGGTCGCTTCAGACCAAGATGTTCGAAAAGCCGGTTGCGAGCGATTTGGTGTATGTCGATCTGCAACCGCGAGGCGATACCGATCCCGAGATCGCGGCTTCGCTGAACCGACAGATCCTCGCTACCCTTCAGGCGTTCGAGCGCGCCGATGCCCAGCTTATCGCAGTCAATGTTCCACTCCGGCGGAGCAATTCCCCAGATGTCGACCGGGAGTTGCGCAATGAGCTGTCGCGAAATCGTGAACGCGTTTTTCTTACACTGAATGAAAGTCCAGAGGGGCTCCCAAGCGCAGTAGAAACGCGCAGCGATGCCTATTTCGAAAATGAAATACCGGTCCTCAGTAACTACCTTGAGGCCGATTTCATGGATTTCGTCTGGGCGGTGGAATCCTCAGTCGATCAGAATGGAGGGAGGTTACCTTCCCTCTGGACGCGATTGACCAAGTCAGGGTCCCCGTCTCGGAAGATCATCGCTCCTGATTATACGATCCGCGTGAACGATATCGCGCGCTTCGATAGCGCGCAATTGATGGCCGGAAATGCAGCGGAGTTGAAGATCCCGTCTGGCGCCAAAGTCGTAATCGGCTCGCAGCGCGATCTTCGAATTCCCGCTTTCGGCATCGCGCCTTCCGGACTGATCCATATTTTAGCCGCCGAAACGTATAATCAAAGTAGCGGCACGATCATTCACTGGCATGTTCTTGTGATTGCCATCTTCTCTTTGCTGCTCGTGAGCGTAATCAGCCGTGTTCGTGCTTTAAGGCGTAAGCAGGCCTATGGGGCCATCGTCATCATTACTTTGGTCGCTATCGTCGTGACCGGTAATGTCGGTTTTCGTGCTGAGTTCTCGGATTCCGTCGCCCTGCTAGCGATCTATGGCGGACTGAGAGCTCTTGCACGGTACAAGCGCCGCCATCTGCTGATCGAGCCGCGCAGCAATTTGCCGAATTTCGTGGCTCTGCATCGGGATCTGGGAGGCGATGCCGTCGCACCGCAACTCGCCATCATCGTGGCCAAGGTGGCACGTCTCGATTCCGTTTTCACAACTCTGAGTCCGAGCGAACAGCAACGCTATCTTCGCCAGATCGCCGATCGTCTAGCCTTCGGTCAGAGCGGTAGCACCATCTATTACGATGGCGGAAAATACTTCGCATTCGGTCTGAAGGCCGCGCAATTCGAAGACTTGGAAGCGCATCTGCGCGGGCTGCGTGCGATCGCGACGCAATCGGTCGAAGTCGGTGCAAGATTGTTCGACGTTTCCATGACCTTGGGCGTCGATCAGGATGTCGACCGAATCGTATCGAACCGCCTTAGTTCGGCGATTGCTGGAGCGGATCGGGCACGCGAAGCCTATCGACCCGTGTTCATGATCAGCGACTTTCAGTCCGATGGTGAGGATTGGGATCATTCCCTGCAGACACGTCTCGAGCAGGCGCTGTCGCACGATCGGATCGATATCGCCCTGCAGCCCCAATTCGATCTGAAGAGCGGCACTATTGTCGCCGCCGAATCCCTTGCGCGGTGGTTCGATAACGAACAGGGACAGATCCCTCCTGAGCGGTTTATCGGCCAGTGCGAGAGGGTCGGTAGATTGGATGAATTGACCGAGCGCATCCTTTCCAAGACGCTCGATGCGGTCGAAGCGATGGCCGTGAATGCGCGCGCGCCTGAAGTTTCGATCAATATCTCTGCCATTCAGCTCGCCGACGAGGCAATCGCCGATCTGATCGAGCGTCAGCTCGTCCCGCGCGCGATCGACCCCAGCGGCATCACGATCGAGCTGACCGAAACTGCCAGGATCGATAATTTCGACGTGGCAAGACGTACGATCGATCGGATCAAGCAACTCGGCCTTCGTTTCTCAATAGATGATTTCGGTATCGAGACTGCGAATCTCCAGACGATCTACGAGCTGCCTTTCGACGAAATCAAGATCGACCGGCTGTTTATCGGCGGTCTGCGGCAGTCTTCCAAGGCCCGAGCGATCACAGCCAGTCTGATCTCTCTGGCCCGCGATGCCGGTATGATCTCCGTGGCCGAGGGAATCGAGGACAATGCGACCCTCGAGCTGCTTAAGAAACTGGGTTGTGACCGCGCCCAGGGCTATTTTTTGTCCCGACCAATACCGCCGAAAGATCTGATCAAGTTACTGAAATCTAAGGGCGAAGGAGCTGATGGCCGAAGACAACTTGGTTAACGATTGACAAACAAACATGGTTAACGCATTGTTCTCCTGCAACTGCAGAAGGGGAACAACGATGTTTAGTTTCTGGGATTGGCTGTTCGGCAAAAACCGGTAGTCTTTACGAAAATTTTCAAGAAGGGCTCCCAGATGGGGGCCCTTTTTCATTGAACGCTAGACGCTTGCGGCGGTGACGTTCGCCGCTATCGCTCGCGTTTCCGCACCATTCCTTCCTGCGCGACGCTTGCCACCAGGTTTCCCTCACGGTCGAAGATTCGCCCCCGGTTGAAGCCACGATTCCCGCCGCTCCAAGGGCTGTCGGTGACGTAAAGCAGCCACTCGTCGGCCCGCGCCGGACGATGGAACCAGATCGCGTGGTCGAGACTGGCGCCTACCAATTCGCCGCGCATCCAGCTTAGCCCATGCGGAAGGACGCATGTCCCCAGTAGCGTAAAATCGCTGGCATAGGCGATCACCGCCCGGTGCAGAGCGCGGTTCTCCTCGATCGGGGGCAGAGTGCCTACGGCGCGGAACCAGCTATGGTTCAGGGGCGCGCGCGGCTCGCTGTTCATCCAATGCAGCTTGTCACTGGTCCGCATTTCGATCGGGCGCGGGCGAAGCATCAGCGCGCGCTGGCTTTCGCTCATCCGATCGCCCATCTTCTCCAGCATTTCCGCCCGCATCTCGCTATCGGGTCGCAGATCCTCGGGCGCCGGGACGTCGGGCATCGCCGCGTCCTGATGCTCGAGCCCATCCTGCGGACGCTGGAAGCTGGCCGTGAAATTGAGGATGGGTTTGGACGCACCATCGCGCTGCTGGCTGGCGATCACTCTGCGATTGGCGAAGCTGCGACCGGTGAAGTCGGCGGAAACATCGTAGCCAAGCGGACTGCCTTCGATCCCGCCTCGCAGAAAATAGGCGTGCAGCGAATGCGCTTCGAACCCGTCAGGCGCACACGCCTGCGCGGCCTGTAACGCCTGTGCGATGACCTGCCCGCCAAAGACCCGCCCCACGCCACCGGGCTGGCACGGTCCGTCGAAATGGTCCGTCTTGCCCGATCGCTCGACAGTGAGGAGACGGACGAGGCTGTCGTTCAGGGCCTGGGGCGAGGAGTCTGGGGCAGGGTCGGTCACCTCTCGCGCCTACGCGCCCCGATTCGCTTCGGTCAACCCGCGCCGAACAGGCGGCGATAGGCGCGATAGGAAAAGGACTTCGTACGGTTCGCATGCGGCCAGCGTTTCGGCGCGCGGAGATTGAAGCCATAGCGCCGCGCGATCCCGTTGAAACAGCGCGCGTCCGATTCCCCATAGCTCCATTCCGAACGCCAGGTAACGGAGAGCGAGACGGAGCTTTCCGGACCGTTGCGGACGAAATGTGGCGCCATCACGGGCACGTAGAGCGCTTCGCCGGGCGCCAGCGAAAATTCGGTGCCGCCTTCGAGCAGGTCTTCGGCCCACGGCAATTCGCGCGGACCGCCCAGGTGATAGCTTTCGTGCACGCGGTCCGGGGCGTAGCGCGGATCGCCTGCGGGAAATTGCGTCATGGCCTTATTGCCGGTCAGCTGGAGCAAGATATTGTGCTCCGGATCGAAGTGATAGGGCGTGACCGCGTTCGGACTGGAAATGAAGACGAATGCCTGGGGGGTAAGCAACTCACCGGTTGCCGATTCGATCTGGGGCCGCAACTGCTCCAGCAATTCCATCAGCAGCGATCGATATTCGGCGACCTGTTCGATATTCTTCAGCACCGCCCAGCTATTGCTTGAGGCGATGCGGCGTATGGTCTCGCCGATCGAAAGTCCTGTCCCGCCCGGCTTCCCATCGATGCCGACCGGAAGATCGCCGCGATTATATTCGATCGACGTTTCGGGAAGGCTTTCCGCGAGCGATGCGAGCCCTTCGAGCGACAGGCGCGCATCGGCGGTCAAGCTGTGCGTCAGCTTGTGCGGCGTTTCCGGATAATTCCGTGCAAAGGTTTCGCGGGCGGAACGCGGAAAGGTCTGCGCAAGCGACATGTCGTGAACGGTCATCGGCATTTCTCCAGGCGGCGTGCCTCGATAGAAGTCAGAACGGAACCTATTGTCCTGCGCAGGCGGCCGCCGATCGGGATCGAGACTTTGACGATTTCCCGGCGGTCGCGCCAGATGTGATCGATCATGGGATGATCGGGCGCGGCGCAGCTATCGGTCAGCGCGATGTCGTCGCGATCGAGAAGGGCAAGGTTTTCGAGTTGAAGCAAGACGCCGGGCGAAAAGCGAGCGAGGTCTTCGTCATAAGCGGTCTTGAAGCTGAAGGCGTGCGGGGGTGCCAGGAAATTGGCGAGCATCACCACGGGCCGGCCATCGAGATGAAAGGCGAGGCGCTGGAGACGCCCGGCCCCGGCGGCACCGGTCAGGCTGGCGCGGAACATGGCCTCGGTCCGGGGGTCGCTGGCAAGGGCCGATCCTTCATCGCCTTTCCATCCGGCCCGTTCCAGCCGGAGAAATTCGTCGATCCAGCTTTCCAGGCCTTCTGCATCGTCGCGACAACTGAATTGGAGTTCGCCCTCTTCCTCGAGCCGTCGGCGGCGGCGTGCCCAATCCTTGCGACGTTTCTTGCTGGCGGCAGCGGCGAGATGCGCTTCGGGGGACGGGCCATGGTGCAGCACCGCTCGTTCTTCGCGATGCACGATGGAAGACGCGCGGTTCGTCCGCGCGCAGACCGAATTCAGAGCGGCGAGGGCGGGACTGGCCGCAGGGCATCCGCCAAGATGCAGAAAGGTCGACAAGCCGCTTCGCGCGTCGGCCCATGCAAGCAGCGCGGTCCAGAATTCATCTTCGAAACCGGCACGGATCAGCGGTTCGCCGCAGAAGCTGTTGGCGTGCTGCCAGCCTGCGAGATGCGGGAGGGGCCGCGCATGATATGTACGTGCAGCGAGGATCGGCAACAGGCCAACGAGCCGGCCGCCGCTGACCAGCGTCGCGAGCCTGACACGGCCTTCAGGATCGAACGCGCGCAGGCCGGAAAGGATGAACCAGTCTTCGTTGAACGGGTTGGGAGAGACAGAGGTCCGCCCCAATTCCTTCCATTGTTCGATAAAGGCCTGCCCTTGGCATTCGGGCCAGGGCAGGGCGGAAAAGCCATTCTCCAGATGCCTAACCGCGCCGAGCGCCGGTGCACCGCGCCCTTCGCTTCGCCATTTGCCGGCCCCCGGTCGATCGACTTGCGTCATTGCTATCCCATGCTCCCTCCCCGCATGGAAGTTGCAAAGCCCTTAGCAGCCCAAGCGCTTAAACTTGCTTAAAGCTGGAGGCCGAACCTTGCCGAACTAATAAGGGAGCGGCGGACGCTCGGCCCGCCGCTCCCTTACGAAGATAGTTCGAACGGCTCAGGTCAGATCGTGATGTCCAACTCCTTGGCCATCTTGACCGCCGAAGCGTCCAGAGCCGGTTTCGATGCGAAATCGGGATCGGACGACACATAGGCCGGATTGTGCTTTTCCAGCCAGGCCGCAGCCGCCCCCAGCCATTCAATGCGAGTATAGTCGTAGGGAAGGTTATGCGTGTTCTTCGGCTGTTCGAGATACACGAAATCCTTGCCTTCCTGCTTGCCCGCACTCTTGAGCGCGCTGACGAGCGTGCGGGCCTGTTCGACCGGAACGCGCGCGTCGCGCACGCCATGGACGATCAGGATCGGCGCCCAGTCACCCGATGCGTTCTTCGCGGGGCTGACGGAATCGAGATCTGCCGCACCCTTTGCCAGATAGTTCGAGCCGAACTTGCCGAGATATCCAACGTCGTAACGCCGCATCAGGCCGAGATCGTAGACGCCAGCGCCGGCGATCGTGCAGTTCCACTTGTCGGGATCGCGCTGGGCCGCACGAGCCGAGGCATAGCCGCCATAGGACCAGCCCATCATGCAGGCGCGGTTCGCGTCCACCACGCCCTGCTGTGCAAGGTGGGTGATCGCGTCGTTGAGATCGTCCTGCATACGCAGGCCGAACCCATCGTCACGGCCCTTCTTGATCCATTCGCTACCATAGCCGCCCGAGCCACGATAGTTCGGCTGCACCACGACATAGCCCTGTTCCGCCATCGCCTGCGCCCAGGGTTCGAACTCGGCATTGTCGCGAGGGCCGAACGGTCCGCCGTGCGTGATCATCACGACCGGCAGGTTCTTCTGGCCCATCCGATGGCGCGGCATGGTCACCGCCGCTTCGATCATTTCGCCGTCGCTCGCCCGATAGCGCACCATTTCCACCGGGTTGAGCTTTGCATCCTTCAGAACGTTGTTCGACCAGCCGATCTGGCGGAAATCGCCCGACTGGATATCGTAATAGTAGAATCCACCGGCCTGATTGGTTTCCGCGACATAGATGACCAGCTTGGTCATGTCTTCGCTGGTCGAAATGATGCGGGCGTTATCCTTGCCAAAGGAATCGTCGAGGATCTGCTCCTGCACGGCCTTCAGCTGCGGGTCGAAATATTTGACGCGGCTGCGATCAGTCACATACGAAACGCTTCCGAGGGCGTTCCCGTCCTTGTTCGCGCTCGTGCCGCCGACATCGTAGCCTTCGACACCGAAGATTTCCTCCACGATTTCCATGGTCTGCATGTTGACCTTGTAGACCTTGGTGAAACCGTCGTGATTGCTGGTCGCGATCGCCATGTCCGGTTCGTCGAGGAAGATCGAGGGACTGATCCCGGCTCCGGTGAAGTCCTCGTCCTTCACCTTCTGGACAGTCTTGAAGTTTTCGCTGCCATCGGAACGGTACAGCAGCCGGTCCTGTCCGGTATCGCCATCATAGCTCGATCCGCCGCGGATGTTGCCGTCGCCATCAGCGAACCAGCCGTAAACGGCGAGGTTGGGGCGCTGCACGCGCTGGAACTTGCCGGTCGCGACATCGACTTCGACCACTTCGGGGCGATTCCGGTCCGCGCCGCTATCGTAGCTCAGATTCTGTCGTTCGAGCAGGAACTTGCCGGTCGAATGATCGACATGGAGGATGGTGCTGGCATTACCGCCACTGTCCCGCCAGACCAGCGGTTCCATCTTGCCAGTGTTTACGTTGAACGACACGAGGCGCGCCATGTCGCCCCGCTGGCCGCCGAAATTTTCGCGGCTGACCAGCTGGAAGACGATATGATCGTTCCCGATCCAGCGATAGAAGCCCACGGTACGATCCCCGGCTTCCATGAATTCGCCGGACGAAGCGAAGATCTTCGGCGTCGGATTTGCTTCATCCAGATTGAGGACCGCGTAGACTTCCTGACCGTCATTGTTGATGGTCATCGCGAGGCGATTGCCTTCGGGCGAAATGCGAACCTGCTGCGTATTCGGCAGGGTGCCGATCTCCGAAATCGGCATGCGCTTGTGTTCCTGCGCAGCGGCCTGCGCCACCGCCGGTGCCGAATTCGCGATGCCTACAGTACCCAGCGCCCCGATCGCGAGCGCCATGGCGAGGCGGCTAGAACCCCGTCGTGCGGCTTTTCCAAAAATAGTCATATGCGTCCCTCCAGTCGAAATCCGTCTTGTCCAAGGCGCGCCAACAAAGGCGCTGCCACGGGGCGAACTGAAACAAACACAATGTTTTTCTTAAAGGCCCCGCTCCGGAGCGAAATAATACGGATACGAGGACCTCTTGCAAGGAAAAACCCCGCCGGAATCGCTTCCGACGGGGTTCGCTTTCACTGCGAATTGAGACGATCAGCCGGCAGCCAAGGCTGCCAGCAAAAGCAGAGCGACGATGTTGGTGATCTTGATCATCGGATTGACTGCCGGACCGGCCGTATCCTTGTATGGATCGCCGACCGTATCGCCCGTCACTGCGGCCTTGTGGGCTTCAGAGCCCTTGCCGCCGTGATTGCCGTCCTCGATGTATTTCTTGGCATTGTCCCACGCGCCGCCGCCTGCCGTCATCGACAGCGCGACGAACAGGCCGCCCACGATCACGCCGAGCAGCAGGGCGCCCAGAGCCGCGAAGCCGTTTTCCTGGCCCGCGATCAGCGTGATCACGAAATAGACCACGATCGGGGCAAGCACCGGCAGCATCGAGGGCACGATCATCTCCTTGATCGCGGCCTTCGTCACCAGGTCCACCGTGCGGGCGTAGTCGGGCTTGCTGGTGCCCGCCATGATGCCGGAATCGCCCGCGAACTGTTCGCGCACGTCCTTGACCACGTCGCCCGCCGCGCGGCCCACGGCGGTCATCCCCATCGCCCCGAACAGATAGGGCAATAGCGCGCCGAGCAGCAGCCCGACGATGACGTATGGGTTCTCGAGGCTGAAATCGACGTCAGCATTCGGGAAGAACTCGGCCAGATCGGTGGTGTAGGCGGCGAACAGGACTAGGGCGGCAAGGCCCGCCGATCCGATCGCATACCCCTTGGTCACCGCCTTGGTCGTGTTGCCCACTGCATCGAGCAGGTCGGTCTTCTCACGCACGCTGTCGTCGAGGCCCGCCATTTCGGCGATGCCCCCGGCATTGTCCGTTACCGGCCCGTATGCGTCGAGCGCCACGACCATGCCCGCCAGCGCCAACATCGCGGTGGCCGCATAGGCGATGCCCATCAGGCCGGCGAGCTGGAAGGTGGAGATGATCCCCGCCACGATCAGCAGAGTGGGCAGCGCGGTCGATTCCAGGCTGATGGCCAGGCCCTGGATCACATTGGTGCCGTGGCCCGTTTCCGAAGCCTTGGCGATCGATTTCACCGGGCGGTAATTGGTGCCGGTGTAATATTCGGTGATCCAGATGATGAGCCCGGTGATGGCGAGCCCGATGACCGAGCACCAGAACAGCGCCCAGCCGGTCAGCGTCACGACCTGTTCGGTGACTCCCTCTTCGGCCAACGGCGCGCCCGGATCGACTCCGGTTGCCTCCGCCCCGATGACGGCGTCCATCCCGCCCAGTGCGTAATTCATGACCAGCCAGATCAGCGGGATCGAAAGCACGGCGGTGACGGTGAAGCCCTTGTACATCGCGCCCATCACGTTCTGGCTCTTGCCGAGCTTCACGAAATAGGTGCCGATGATGCTGGTGAGGATGCAGGCACCCCCGATGAGCAGCGGCAGGGCCATCATCGGCAGCAGCGCATCGCCCAGCCGCTCGCCGAACAGCAGCGCGGTCAGGACCATGGTGGCGCCCACCGTGACGACGTATGTTTCGAACAGATCGGCGGCCATGCCTGCGCAATCGCCCACATTGTCGCCGACATTGTCCGCGATGACGGCGGGGTTGCGGGGATCGTCCTCCGGGATACCGGCCTCGACCTTGCCAACGAGGTCGGCGCCGACATCGGCGGCCTTGGTGAAGATTCCGCCGCCAAGGCGCGCGAAGATCGAGATCAGCGAAGCGCCGAAGGCAAGGCCGACCAGCCCATCGATCACCGCACGGTCGTTCGCGGCATAGCCCGCCGGACCGACGAGATACCAGAAGAACACCGCGATCGCGAGGAGGGCGAGGCCCGCCACCAACATGCCGGTGATCGCGCCCGCACGGAAGGCGAGGGTGAGGCCCTGTTGCAGCCCGCTTTGCGCGGCGGCGGCAGTGCGGACGTTGGAGCGGACCGAGATATTCATCCCGATAAAGCCCGCCACGCCCGACAGAATCGCTCCGATAACGAAGCCGACCGCCGGGATCGCGCCCAGAAACACGCCGACGAGAATGGCTACGACCACGCCGACGAAGGCGATCGTGATATATTGCCGCTTCAGATAGGCTTGCGCGCCTTCCTGAATTGCGGCGGCGATTTCCTGCATACGGGCATTGCCCGTCCCCGATGCCAGCACCTGTCGGCTGGTGACGAAACCGTACACGACCGCGAGCAGGCCAAGCACGATGGCTATCCAAATGAGTTCCAAGTTCCCCTCCCACATTTGTTTTTATCGTGTCTCCCGGCGAGGGAACGCCGGTGCACATAGGGGAAAGGTATAAGCGGGGAGGATTGCGTGGCAAGGCGCAATCGCGCGGGCTTTTATGCGTCGTCGGGCCCGCGCCGCGCAATTTTCCTAATGGCTGTAGCCGAGCCCGTCGGAGCGGGAGAGCGCCTTTCCGTCGAGGATGAGGGCCGCCCCCTCCGCCACGACCGTGCCGATCCGGCTGGCTGCGATCGGAAGCTCGACATCGGCGGGCGCGGTGAACAGCAATTCGTAATCGTCGCCCCAGCGCAGGCACTCGTCGCGGCGCGTCGGATTGGCGACGGGTATTGTTGAGCTGTCGACTTCGATGCGCGTCCCGCTCGCTTCGGCCAGCCGCCAGCAATCGAGCAGCAACCCGTCGGAGACGTCCATCATCGCGGTGACGATCGGCGCGAGAGCGCGCCCTTCGCACAGCCGTGGGCGCGGGCGGCGATAGGCGAGATCGTGCTCTCCTTCGGGTCTCTCGAAGCCGAGCATGGCACACCCGAGGGTGCCGGTGACATAGACCGCATCGCCCACCTGCGCGCCGCGCCGGTCTGGCACCGGGTCCGACGTTGCGCGCCCGATCGCGGTGCAGCCCCACACTCTGCGCCCCTCCGCGCGGACTGTGTCTCCGCCAAGCAGGGGCACGTCGTATTCGGTAAGTATCTGGCTTAGGCCTTCGACGAAACGGTCATCGCCTTCGCCGAGCATGTGGCCGACGAGAACACCCACCGGCTCCGCGCCCTTGGCCGCCAGATCGGACAGATTCACGGCGATAAGCTTCCAGGCGATATCCGCCGGATCTTCGCCTTCGCGAACATGCACACCTTGGACGAGCGTATCGTGCGTGAAGATCAGGCGCTCGCCTCCGACAGCGATGATCGCCGCGTCGTCCCTGAACTCGCGCGCCGCCGGATGGCTGGCGAGCGAGCCGAGCGCGGCGATGAAATCGCCTTCCGTCAGCGCCCGGCATCCTTGGCGACCGCATCCAGCACGCCGTTAACGAATTTCGCCTCGCGATCGTCGAAGAAGGCCTTGGCCACATCGACATATTCGCTGATCGCGGTGGCTTTGCTGATGTCCGGGCGCGCGATCAGTTCGTATGTGCCCGCGCGCAGGATCTGGAGCATGGTCTTGTCGAGCCGGGCGAGCGTCCACCCTTGCGCCAGTCGCGCGGTCAGCTTGTCGTCGATCTCCTCGCGCCGCGCGTCCACGCCGCCGACGATATCGTCGAAAAAGGCGACCTCGGCATCGGCATATTCGTCGCCTTCGATTTCTCGTCCAAGCCGATGCTGATGGAATTCGTCGAGCAGGCGGGGAAGCGGGGTCTTTTCCATGTGGCGCTGATACAGCGCCTGGACGGCGGCAAGGCGCGCGGCGCTGCGGGCCTGAGAGCGGGAGTTGCGGCTCATTTCAGTCTCAATTCGATGGATTTGGCGTGGGCGGGCAGGCCCTCGGCATGGGCGAGCGCGACGGCTGCCGGCCCGATCGCGGCGAGTGCCTCGGGGTTCGCGTCGATGAAGCTGGTGCGCTTCATGAAGTCGAGCACCGACAATCCGCTGGCAAAGCGCGCGCGGCGCCCGGTGGGAAGGACGTGATTTGGCCCGGCAACGTAATCGCCGACGGCTTCTGGCGTGGTCCGCCCCAGGAACACGCTGCCCGCATGGCGCAGCTTCGCGAATAGCGGTTCGGGATCGGCCACGGCGAGCTGAACGTGTTCGGCGGCGAGGCGATCGGCGAGCGGGATCGCATCGTCGAGCGTGTCGACCACCACGATCAACCCGTTCGCCTCCCAACTCGTTCGCGCGGTCTTTGCAGTCGGCAAGCTCATCAATTGCAGGTCCACTGCATCTTCGACCAGTTTCGCGAAGCTGCGATCGTCGGTGATGAGGATCGACTGGCTGGTGGGATCGTGTTCCGCCTGACTCAAAAGATCGGCGGCGATCCAGTCGGGATCGTTGTCCTTGTCGGCGATGACGAGGATTTCGCTTGGGCCCGCGACCATGTCGATGCCGACCACGCCGTAGAGCTGGCGCTTGGCCTCCGCGACCCAGGCATTGCCGGGTCCGGTCACGACGTCGACGCGGGCGATCCTGTCCGTCCCGTAGGCGAGTGCGGCCACGGCCTGCGCCCCGCCGACCCGCCAAATCTCGTCCACCCCGGCGATATGCGCCGCAGCGAGCACCAGCGGATTGCTTTCGCCCTTGGGCGTGGGCGTCGTCACGACCAGCCGGTCGACGCCCGCGACCTTGGCGGGAATGGCGTTCATCAGCAGCGAGGAGGGATAGGCCGCGCGGCCTCCGGGCACGTAAAGCCCTGCCGCCTCGACTGCGTTCCAGCGCGCGCCGATCCGCATCCCGATATCGTCGGTATAGTCGCGGTTCTGGGGCAGCTGGCCTTCGTGATAGGCGCGGATGCGATCGGCGGCGAGCTGGAGCGCATCGCGCAGGTCGGGGTCCAGCGCGGCGTGGGCCGCGGCGCATTCTTCCGCCGTGATCCGCCAGTCGGAATCCTCGGTCAGGCGATGGTCGTCGAAGCGCATGGTGTATTCCACCAGCGCCTTGTCACCCCGCTCGCGCACTTCGTTGAGGATGCGGCCGACATCGCGCGCCACATCGGCATCGCTTTCGCGCCGGTCGCGCACCACGCGTTCGAACGCCCGCTCGAAGCCGTCTTCTCCATGGGTGAGGAATTGCATCAGGCGGCTTTCCTTTTCGCGGCATCGGCGCGGAACGCTTCGACCAGCGCGCCGACGCGGCTGTCGGTCTTGAGCGCGGCACGATTGACGATCAGGCGGGCGGAGATGTCGAGAATACGGCTGGTTTCGACAAGGCCGTTTTCGCGCAGGGTGGTGCCGGTCGAGACCAGGTCCACGATGCGCCCGGCAAGGCCAAGTTCCGGCGCGATCTCCATGGCGCCGTTCAGTTTGACGCACTCGGCCTGAATACCCTGACGCTCGAAATGGCGGCGGGTGAGGTTGGGGTATTTGGTGGCGACGCGAAGATGGCTCGCGCCCGAAACGTCGCGCGCGCCGTTCTTCGGTTCCGCTACGGCGAGGTGGCAATGGCCGAAATCGAGATCGACCGGAGCGTATAGCTCCGCATAGTCGAACTCCTCGATCACGTCCGATCCCACGATGCCCAATTGCGCCGCGCCATGAGCGACGAAGGTCGCCACATCGAAGGCGCGCACGCGGATCAGGCGCATGTCCTCCCGCGTGGTCGCGAAGGTAAGCGACCGGTTCGCCTTGTCGTGGAAGGCGTCTTCCGGCACCACGCCTGCGCGCGCCATAACGGGCAGCGCCTCGTCGAGGATGCGCCCTTTGGGCACGGCGAAGGTAAGCTTTTGCGGCATGGTGCGGGCAGATAGGCAGCGGTGGGACAAAGGGCAACACGAATGGCCGACGCGGAATACAAAGTGATCGATCCGCAGGCGCGCGGACCGGAGGCAATCGAGCGCGCCTTCGAAAATCAGGTGGCCTATTGCCGCGACAACGATGCGCCGATCACTGCCAGCGTCAATCAGGCCCTGCGCGAATTGATCGAGACGGATCGCGGCGGCACGGTGATGCTGCGCGTGCGCAAATGGGCCGGTCCGCCGCTTGCCGATGCGCTGCCGCTGCGTCTGGCCGGCGGGCTCCACGCCTTGCACCTTGCGGGGGAGGAACCCGCGCTCGCCCCGATTTACGACGGGCTCAGCCCCAACGATGCGACCACATTGATCGCCGATGCGATCGAGCGGAACGAGGCCTTCCTGCTGCCATGGCTGGACGGGCCGCCCCAAACCAACGAAGCGGGCCGCAGTTGGGGCTACGCTGCGGCGATGCTGTGGCTTGCCGACAAGGGATTGCCAGCAGATTTCTCCCTGTTCGAGATAGGCTCCAGCGCAGGGATCAACCTGATGATGCGCCGCTATCGCTTCGACCTGGGCGGAGTGACCCTAGGGCCCGCGACCTCAGGCATGCAATTGAAGCCCGAATGGCGCGGCGTGCCCCCGCCCGACGTGGATTTCGACATCGTCGGTGCCAAGGGGTGCGACTTGGCGCCGGTCGATTTGACGGACCCGGATCAGGCCCTGCGTCTCAAGGCCTATATCTGGCCCGAATTCACCACGCGGTTCATGCGGATGGACGCTGCGATCGAGGCGGCCAACCGCTTCCCGCCCGAGATCGCAAGGCAGCGCGGCGGCGAATTCGTCGCGGACATGCTCTCGGGCGAGATGCAGCCCGGCGTCACGCGCGCGCTGGTGCACTCGGTGGTATGGCAATACGTGCCGCAGGACGAGCGCGAGCGGATCGAAGTGGAGATGGTGGAGGCTGGCGCCTCGGCGACCGAAGAGGCTCCACTGGCTTGGATTTCGCTCGAGGCCAATCGCGATACGCACCGCCACGAATTGTGGGTGCGGTATTGGCCGGGTGGCGATGCCTGGGTGAAGCTCGCCACCGCCCATCCGCACGGGGAATGGGTGGAGTGGGTCGCCTAGGACGCAATCACTCGCCCTGCATTTTCTCCATGTACCCCTTCGCTACCATCGCGGCGACCTGATCGAGCAATTGGTCCGGCGTGCGGCGTAACTCGCCCATCGCTTCTTCCATCCCCTCGGCGACGATGATCTCGCGTTGGTTCAATTCGATCGCATCGACGATCCGCTTCGCTGCGTCGGCGGGCGGAATGCCGTTGTCGATCGCCTTGTCGCTCTTGCCGCGCCGTTCCCCTTGGGCCGTCAGCGCATTGCGGCTGACATCGGTGGCAACCGATCCCGGGCACACGACATGGACGTCCACACCGCTCTGCGACAATTCGGCTCGCAGCGCGTCGGCATAGCCGATCAGGCCGAATTTGGCCGCGCAATAGGCGGTCCGCAACGGCACGCCGACCTTGCCTGCGATGCTGGAAATGAAGACCAGCTTTCCCGATCCGCGCTCGACCAGATGGGGCAGCAAGGCCTGGGTCGCGGCGATCTGGGCGAGGAGGTCGATTTCAACGATGTCGCGATAGACCTTGAAGTCGGTATCGACGGCAGGGCTGCGCTGGGAAACCCCTGCATTGGCGACGAAAATATCGACGCCGTGCCATGCCACCGCTTCTTCGCTCGCCCGGTGCATCGCAGCCTCGTCGCGCACGTCGAAGGGAAGCACGAGCGTTTCCGTGTCGAGCGATTCGGCGACCTCGCCAAGCCGCGCCTCGTCGCGCCCCGACAGGATCAGTCGCGCCCCGCGTCCGGCCCAGTCGCGAGCCAGCGCCGCGCCGATGCCGCTGCTCGCGCCGGTGATCCACACGGTCTTGTCGTCGAAACTCATAAATTCGTCCTCACGGATAGGTCACGGTCTTGGGGGCGCCCTCGGGCAACGGAATGAATTCCTCGGCATCGCCCGGAACCGCCGGAAAGCGGCCTTCGCGCCAGTCCTGCTTGGCCTGTTCGATCCGCTCCCGGCTGGAACTGACGAAGTTCCACCAGGCATGACGACGTGTCGCGAAGGCTTCTCCGCCGAGCAGCATGACCCGCGCTCCGCCGGCACTTTCCAGCGTCATTTCGCGGCCCGGCTTCAGCACGGACAATTCGTAGCGTTTCAGCGCGATACCGTCGATCCGCGCCTCGCCGCCGACCAGCATTACGGCACGCTCGTCCGCTTCGTCTTCGATCGGGATCGCCCCGCCCGGTTGCAGCAGGATTTCGGCGTAGATCGTGGCCGCGTGAGTGGTGGTTGCAGCCCGTTCGCCCCATAATTCACCCATGATCACGATCGCCTTGCTGCGCCCGTCTTCGATCACGGGCAGGTCGCTGATCGCTTCGAACGCGGGATCGATTTCCTCGCGGCCATCGGGCAGGGCCAGCCAGGTCTGCATGCCGTAAAGCTTCGGCCCGGAATCGCGCTCTTCCTGTGGGGAGCGCTCCGAATGCACGATCCCGCGCCCGGCGGTCATCAGATTGACCTGGCCGGGGCGGATGGTGGAAAAACTGCCCAGACTGTCGCGATGGTCGATCGCGCCTTCGAACAGCCAGGTCACTGTGGCGAGGTCGATATGCGGGTGCGGGCGCACGTCCATTCCCGATCCCAGGTCGAGCTGTGCGGGGCCGAACTGGTCGACGAAGATGAACGGACCCACCATGCTCCGCGCCCGCGACGGAAGCACGCGGCGCACCTGGAATTGGCCCAGATCATGAGTGGTCGGTGTGAGGGTCTGGACGATATTGCTCATGCCGCATCGAGCTCCGGATAGTGGCGGAAGATGCCGTCCTCGTTGAAGGCGATCCGGCGCTCGCTGTCCAGATAGCGAGCGACGCCTTCGATCTCGGCGACTGCGTCGCGGCAGGCGAAAAGGCGTGGATAATCGGCCTCGATCGCCTTCATCCGCTGCGGAAAAGCGTAGCGCAGTCCCTCGATCAGCTGGAACAGCGAGGTATCGACATGGCTCCAGCTCTCGCCCGCCATGAAGGGGCCGTCCATCACGCCCAAGGCTTGTTCGAAATGGTCGAAATATTTGGGAATGCGTTCCTCGCGGAATTTCTCCGCCGCGATTTTAGCCGCGTCCTTCTGGTCGTCGTAATAGAGGCTTCCCGCAATCGGATGGTGGACGTCATGCACTTCGGCGACGATGTCGGTGATGGTCAATTGCAGCTGGACGAGATGCAGGTCGGTCGCCGCATCGCCGGTGCTGCGCCCATGCTTCTCGCTCAGCCAGGTGACGATATGGGCGACCTGCGCGATGGCGAAATCTGTCTCGCGCTCGACGAGATAGGGCGGGGCATAGGGGGCGAAGCCGTTTTCGGCGCGCTCTTCCATATCCTCGACCAACGCCTGCGCATCGGCATCGCGCGCCCGGTCGCGCCAGCGAATGTCGGCAGCGGCGAGGAAGAGCCGCACGAATTCGCCGCGCCCCTGAATGCCGGGCCAATACCACAGATCGTACGGCGCCTTGGTCTCGTCGCTCAAGGTAGCGCTGCTCATGGGGTTGGGGCCGAAGCCTGAATGGCGAGCGCGTGGACGCGCTCGCCTGGAATGTCGCCCAGCGCCTTGTTGACCATGCGCTGGCGCTCTACGCGGCTTTTGTCGGCGAAGGCCGGCGCTTCGATCGCGACGGTGAAATGCGATTCCCCGCTGCCGTCGTCGCCCATATGGCCGCTATGCTTGGCGCTGTCGTTGATCACTTCGAGCCGGGTCGGGCTGAAAGCTTCGGTGAGCAAGCGCTCCATTTCCTGCTGGACGGTTTCGGCCATGCGTTCGATCTCCTGTATCCGGGCTTTGCATATGCGTGCCCAATCCCCATTCTCAACCGAATGCGGCAGACAAAGTTTCATGGACGATACGAGGCGGACGGGCGGGTGTGCGAGCATCCGGCCTGCAGCGAGCCGGGAGAATTCCGCGCGCCCGGACACGGCCACGGCTTCGACGGGCCGGGTGGCTGGCGCTGGATGTGCCTCGATCACGTGCGCGAATTCAACGCGGGCTATGACTGGTTCGAGGGGATGAGCGCGGAAGAAATCCTGCATGCGCAGGCCCCGTCGAGCGGGTGGAGGACCGAGAGCCCGACATTCCGGCCCAATGCGGGCGTCGACGGAATGCCGCGCTGGACCGATTACGACGATCCGCTCGATGCGATCGCGGCGCGCGCATCGGGGATCAAGAGCCGGGCGAAGCGCCAGGCCGATTTGGCGATGGATGGCCGGTTTTCGAAGGAAGAGGCCAAGGCCCTCGACACGATGGGGCTGGGGCTAGATACGGATCGCCAGCGCCTGCGGCGCCGATATTCGGAGCTCGTGCGCCGGTATCACCCAGATCGCAATGGCGGCGATCGCAAGTTCGAAGAAAGGCTGGTCCGCGTGGTCGAAGCCTATCAGGTGCTTCGCAAAAGCTCGGCCTTCGCCTGAGCGCGCCGTCAGCTTTGCCGGAAGGCCCAGCGCAGCGTCTTGCCCATGCCCCAGGTCGCGGCGCGGGCGGGCAGGGCGGACAGGCCGGGCCGCTCCAGCCCAAGCATGGATCGCGCGAAAGGCGGTAGCAACGCCACTGCTTCGCCGCCGAGCATGGCCTGCACTGCCGGTGGCGCACCTTCTGGCCGCTGGTTGAGCACCAGATCGGCGATCTCGCGCGCTTCGGGGCTCGTCGTCAGATCGCTTCGCAGGTCGCGAAAGATCGTTTCGGCCTCGTTGCGGTCGATCGGGACCGGATCGGCCCCCAGGGCGCGGGCGATCACGGCGAACTGGCGATAATATTCGTCCTGTTCGTGCCCCGGCATCCCCGGACGGACATGGCGCAGATAGGCGGCGAGGAAACTGGTCGCCTCCGCCACATGCACCCAGGCGAGCGTGCGGGGATCGGTTGCGGAGTACGGCGTGCCGTCGGGTAGCGTTCCGCCCACTTTCGCGTGGATGCGATTGACTCGCTCGATCGCCTGCATCGCCTCGTCCCGATGGCCGAAGGTCGTCGTCGCGATGAAGCGCGCGGTGCGGCGCAGCCGCCCGTGCATGTCGGCGCGGAAATTGGAATGGTCGAGCACGCCTTGCAGCGCGTGGGGATGCAGCATCTGCAACAGCAGCCCGCGTATCCCGCCCACCATCATGCCGACGACATCGGCATGGACCATGCGGATCGGGCTGTCCTTCTCGAACAGGGCCTCTTCCGATGGCGGCACCGGCTGTTCGCCGCTTTGCGCGTCGTTGAACACCGCGCGCACCCTGCCGACAAGGGCGAGGCGCAGGCGTTCGGAAAGGGGATCTGTCGGCATCGCTATCCAATATAGGGTTGGCGCTCGCAGGATAAATGCCTAGGTCCGCCTGCGATGAGCGACACGACCGACAAAAGCTTCGAACCTTCCGCCAAAACCGTGCTGACCGCGCCCGACACCACGGTGGACGTGCGCGAGACGTTCGGGATCGATATCGACTGGCAGGTCCCGGCCTTCTCCAAGCCGGACGAGCGCACGCCGGATCGGGACGACAGCTACGTGTTCGAACCCGATACCACGATGGCGATCCTGGCCGGGTTCGCGCATGATCGCCGGGTGATGGTGCAAGGCTATCACGGCACGGGCAAGTCGACTCATATCGAACAGGTCGCCGCGCGCCTCAACTGGCCGTGCATCCGCATCAATCTGGACGCGCATATCAGCCGTATCGACCTGATCGGGCGCGATGCGATCGTGCTGCGCGACGGATTGCAAGTGACCGAGTTCCGCGAAGGCCTGCTGCCCTGGGCCTTGCAGCACCCCGTGGCGCTCGTGTTCGACGAATACGATGCGGGCCGCCCGGACGTCATGTTCGTGATCCAGCGCGTGCTGGAACAGCAGGGCAAGCTGACGCTGCTCGATCAGAACCGCGTGATCCGGCCCGATCCGAACTTCCGCCTGTTCGCGACCTCCAACACGGTCGGCCTCGGCGATACGAGCGGCCTTTATCACGGCACGCAGGCCATCAATCAGGGGCAGATGGACCGCTGGAATATCGTGGTCGGCCTCAACTATCTGCCCGCCGAGACCGAGCAGGCCATCGTCGCGGCGAAGAACCCCGATCTCGACCCGAAGATGCTGGCCGACATGATCAAGGTTGCCGACCTGTCGCGCCAGGGCTTCATCAATGGCGATATCTCGACCGTGATGAGCCCGCGCACGGTCATCACCTGGGCGCAGAACTATGCGATCTTCAAGGATGTCGGCTTCGCCTTCCGCCTCAGCTTCCTCAACAAATGCGACGAGGAAGAGCGGATGCTGGTGGCCGAATACTACCAGCGCGTGTTCGGCGAGGACCTGCCTGAGAGCGTGGTCGGCAAGGGTTAAGCTTCGCCCCACTAGAAATGACTGTGTTGTTAGACTAGCACAGTAGGCGATGGGCCTGTTCGATTCTTTCCGGCGCAAGCGTAACGACGATGCGGAACCTGCTCCGCATCGCGGCTATTTCGCGCTGCATGACGGGCTGGGCCCCGATCCCGACGACGATGACGACGAGCGGTTCACGGCCTTCCGTCCCGATCCCCGCACGCCAGCCTATGACGACTGGGATGCCCGGCTCGGCCATGTCGACCAGGCGATCGAGAGCGAGGAGCGGCGACGTCTTCCGTGGTGGCGCCCCGCTTACTGGCGCGACCGGCGCAAACGCTGGTGGGCGGTTCGCATTGTTGCGGCCGCGATCGGCGTATTCATTCTGCTGGTCGCTTGGCTGGCGATAACCGCGCCGCTCAACAAATCGCTCGAACCGATCGCGCCGCCGCAGATTACGCTTCTGGCCGCCGACGGAACGCCGATAGCGCGCAACGGCGCGATCGTCGACGAGCCGGTCAAGATCGCCACACTGCCGCCGCATGTGGTCGAGGCGTTTCTGGCCGTTGAGGACCGGCGCTTCTATTCGCATTGGGGAATCGATCCGCGCGGCATCGCGCGTGCCGCCTGGACCGGATATGGCGGCGGATCGACCATCACCCAGCAGCTCGCCAAGTTCACCTTCCTGACGTCCGAACAGACGCTGACCCGCAAGGCGCGCGAGATGCTGATCGCCTTCTGGCTGGAAAGCTGGCTCACCAAGGACGAGATTCTCGAACGCTATCTGTCGAACGCCTATTTCGGCGACAACGTCTATGGCCTGCGCGCGGCGAGCCTCCATTTCTTCTATCGCAGGCCCGAAAACCTGACCGACAGTCAGGCGGCGATGCTGGCCGGCCTGGTGCAGGCGCCCTCGCGTTACAATCCGGTCAAGCATTACGAGCGGGCCGAACGGCGGATGCAGACGGTGGTCGGCGCGATGGTGGCGGCGGGCTATCTGACCGAGGCCGAGGCGGCGCGCATTCGCCCGCCCGCGCTCGACGTCAGGACCAAGAGCGACCTGCCGACCGGCACCTATTTCGCCGATTGGGCCCTGCCGCAGGCGCGCGAGCTGGCGGAAAGCGGCTACGAGCGGCAGACCCTGACCACCACGCTCGACAGCCGGTTGCAGAATGTCGCCCGCCAGGTGACGAGCCGGGCTTCTCTGGGCGGCGCACAGGTGGCGCTGGTGGCGATGCGACCCAATGGCGAGGTGGTGGCGATGATCGGGGGCACCGATTACGCCAAATCGCCGTTCAACCGGGCCACGCAGGCGAAGCGCCAGCCCGGATCGACCTTCAAGCTGTTCGTCTATCTCGCCGCGCTTCAGAACGGCTGGGATCCCGACGACCGCATCGACAACACCGAGATCGTGCAAGGCAGCTATCGCCCCAAGAACGCGCTGGGCCGCTATTCCGAAAGCCTGCTGCTGCGCGAAGCCTTCGCGCAGTCCAGCAATGTCGCTGCCGTGCGCCTGTATGGCGAGGTGGGGAGCGAGGCGGTGATCCAGGCGGCGCGCGATCTCGGCGTGTCGTCCGCGCTGGCCGAAGGCGATCCCAGCCTGGCGCTGGGCACCAATACGATGAGCCTTCTGGAGCTGACCGCCGCCTATGCCGGGATTGCGGGCAATGCCTTCCCTGTGGAGCCGCACGCTTTCGTCCGGCCCGAGCGGAGCTGGTGGCAGAAATTGATGGACGGGCCGGACAGCCTGTCCGGCCGCCAGCACGAGGCGATGGAGGCCATGCTGCGCCAGGCGGTCAATTCCGGCACTGGCCGTGCCGCCATGCTGTCGGTCCCCAATTACGGCAAGACCGGCACCACGCAGGACAATCGCGATGCGCTGTTCGTGGGCTATGCGGGCGAGGGCGAGGATCGGCTGGTCGTGGGCGTCTGGGTCGGAAACGACGACAATTCCCCGCTGGGCAAGGTCAGCGGCGGTACGGTGCCTGCGCGCATCTGGAGGGATTTCATGCGGCAGGCGATCGGCGCCGCCCCCGCACCGCGCAGCAACCCGACCGAACAGGCCGATCCGGGCGGGCCGGTCGAACCGCTCGATGTGCCGGACGGCGCGGATATCCCGATGGAAGACGGCTCGCGCCTGCAGATCCGCGAAGGCGAACTGATCTATTCGACCGATCTCAATGGCGAGCCGTTCGACGTTCGCCTCAACGAAGGGGGCGTACGCGTCGATTCGGAACGGATCGAAGAAGCACGCCGCCGCGCCGAGGAGATACGCCGCGAAGCCGAGGAGCGCGCGGCGGACGTCGAAAACTTCTAATCCGCGTCGCGGATCATCACGTTCATCACCGCGCTGGCGATCGGCTTAAGCGGATCGTCCTGCCACGCTTCGACCGACAGATTGGCCGTGCGCCGTCCCAGCTTGACGATGCGCGCGCGGGCGAAACTGCGCTTTTCATTGCCGGCGCGCATGAACTGGACCGTGATGTTGATCGGCACGAAACCGGCCTCGCGCCCGCTGCGGGCCAATGCCGCGCGCAGCACGCCATATCCCGCCGTTTCCAGCAGGCCGCTGATCGCGCCGCCATGCAGCGCGCCGGGGCGTCCCAGCACCGCTTCGGAAAAGTCCACCCGCAGCACGGGCGCTTCCCCGTCCCACCGGTCGAGCGAAATGCCGAGCGAGCGGGCATAGGGCGTCAGCAGGGCGATATCGGGCGTGTCAGCCACGGGCCGTCTCCCCGCTCGTTTCCCTCGGCAGATCGACGGTGCGCTTGTCGACCGTCATGAAGACCGCCTGCATATGCGCGACCGGATCGTCCGGATCGCCGTCATGCGCGATGCCGCGCACGAAAGCGGCAGAGCGCGTTGTACGATAGCACTGGACGCGCCCGAAGACCGAGGCTCGCTCGCGCGCGGGGCGGGTGTAATCGACCCGCAGATCGAGCGTGGCGATGGCGCGGAATTTGCCCATCCGTGCCCAAATCGACAGTCCACCGGCCATGTCGAGCAGGCTGACGATCGGCCCGGAGGCGAGCACGTCGCGGCCTTCCTCGCCCAGCAGATCATCGCGCCAGGGCAGTTCCATCTCCACCCAATCCTCTCCGTGATCGGAAAAGCGCAGGCCAAGCCAGCCATTATGGGCGCGCGATGCCAAAAAGGGCGCGGCGGCGGCAAGATCGAAGGCGGTTTGCGTGTCGGACATGGGCGGGCGTCTGCCCGCCGGATCGGGGAATGACAAGCCGGGAAAACGGCCGGGCGGTTAGAACGCGCTGCCCGCGAGGCTGTCGATCGCGCCCTGGAGGATCACTGCCGCAGCGTGGCTGTCGATCCGGGTCGCGCGCTTGGCCCGGCTCATATCTTGGCCGATCAGCGCGGCTTCGGCGCTGGCGGTCGACCAGCGCTCGTCCCACAGGAGCACCGGCAGCTCCAGCGCTGCGGCGAGGTTCTTGGCATAGGCGCGGCTCGCCTGCGCGCGGGGGCCTTCGCTGCCATCCATGTTGCGGGGCAGGCCGATGACCACGCCCGCGATCGACCGTTCGTTCACGATCTCGCGCAATTTGCCGCAATCCTTGGTGAATTTTCCGCGCGGCAGCGTCTTGCCCGGGCTCGCATAGCGCCATCCGGCATCGCAGGTCGCGATCCCGACGGTCTTTGTGCCGAGATCGAGCCCCAGCAGCGCGCCGCCATCGGGCAGCGCATCGCCGAAACCCCGCGCGAAATCGGTTACGAGCGCTGGTCGATCCATGCCCGCACCCGCTCGACCACGTCGGCCTGCACATTCGCCCAGAACAGGGGGATGTCGTAGACGTGGTAATTGTCGCCCGGCAGTACGCCTTCGCCCATGCGCGGGGGATCGCCGATCAGGAGGAGGCCGCGCTCGTCACAGCGCGCCGGGACGGCCTCGGGCACGAGATCGGCCCGCGTCATCGTCTCGTCGGGCACCAGCGTACCCAGATTGCGCGACGCCGGTGCCGAACCGCCGGTGCCGCCGGTCAGCGGATTGACGCACAGGATCGGGCCTTCGCCGCGCGGCTCGCCATCGAAGCCGGGCGTGCTGGAATAACGGCGCATGATGAAATCGGGATCGCCCCCGTCGGCAAAGCTCGACCACGATAGCACACACTGGGTCTGCCCGGCGGCAGCACAGGCGGGGAAGGGCAGTTCTGGCAGGTCGTGATCGACCGAGATCGGCCAGCCGGGCGCGTAGACGGCTGCGATCCGGTCGCTGATGGGCGTGCCGCGAACCTCGTCCATCAACAGGCGCAGGACATGGAGCGAACCCTGGCTGTGGCCCGCAAGCACGATGGGCTTGTCGGGGTCGACGCTGTCGAGGAAATAGCGGAAGGAATCGCGCACGTCGGCATAGGCGGCATCGATCGCCATCACCGCTTCGGGCCGGTCGGTCAGGAAGGCGCCGACAGCGGCCTGGCGATAGCGCGGGGCCCAGATCTCGTCGGCGCGATTGAAGGCGCTGGCCATGCCGCGCAGGAACAGACGCGCGCGATCGTCGGTCAGCCCGTCTTCGAGCGAGGCGTTCCAGTCCCCTCCCGCCTGGATATAGCTGGTGGGCGGTACGAAAAAGACCGCGAAATCGGGGATGTCCTCCGCCTCGACCGGGTCGGCCCGGCGGCTGGTTTCAGGCTCCAGCACCGGAGCGGATGTGCCGAGGCCGCGTTCCGCAGCGGGCGCTTGCGGGGAAGGCGTTTCCCTCGCCGAGTCTTCCGGAACCGGGGCGAGGGCAGGCTGATAGCGCGCCGGATCGTCGGTGCCGAGGCCGGGACGCGAATACCACATCGCCGGATCCTGATACGCGTTTTCGGCAAGCGGTTCCTGCTCCACGAATTCTCCGCGCGGAACGAAGGCGATCTCTGTCGCCTGTCGCGACCAGATCGACAGGGCGATCGCGCCCAGAATCACGAGCACGATCAGAACGGCAATGACATACAGGAACTTACGCGCCACTCTTGGACCCTTCCGCAAGGCTCGCGACCCGCTCGCCCTTGGCCTCGTTCTCTTCCGCGCGGCGTTCCAGCGCGACCTTGAGCATCGCAAGCAGCGGATCGGCAAGGAAGATGCCGATGATCCCGAACAGCACGCCCATGACCAATTGCGCGGCCAGCACCAGCGCTGGCGCGAGGTCGACCGTCTTTTTCGCGATCATCGGGATCACGACGTAGCCGTCGAAATTCTGGACGAAGAAATACACTGCGATTGTGTAGATCCCCATATCCATCCCGCCCGAAAATCCGACCAGCGCCATTAGTACGCCCGACACCAGCGCGCCGAGGTTCGGCACGAAGGCGAGCAGGCCGGTCAGGATCGCCAGGAGGGATGCCATCGGAACCGCGCCGATCCCGACCAGCGGAGCCACCCAGGCGAGCATGATGTAAGTGAACACGCCTTCCACGAACATGCCGAGCAGCCGCCCGGCCATAAGGCGGCGCAGCGTATGCGCCATGCGCGCGACGGTGACGTGGAAGGAATCGCGCCGCTCGCGCGGCATCATCCAGGCGACGCCGCGTTCGTAAAGCCTGGGTTCCACCGCGACGTAGATGCCGATGATCAGAATCAGGACGATGGTGGTCAGGCCGCCCAGAATACCGCCCAGCGCGCTGGTCAGGGTGCCGATGCCGCTTGTGATGCTGCCCGCGTAGTTCTGTAATTGGCTTTGATCGATCTGAAGGCCCTTGCCTTGCGCCCAGGCCAACAGGTCGGAAATCTGTCCTTGGACAAGCTCCGGGAACTGCGCGGCTTCGCTAGAAATCGTCGAGCCCGCGAAATAGCCGAGCCAGACGAAGAAGAGCACGGACAGGATCAGCACAAGCGCCACGCGCCAGGCGCGTGCGATCGGCAGAATACGCCCAAGCAGGCGCGCGCCGCCATCGATCATGGCGGCAAAGACCAGCGCGCCGAACACCACCAGCAGCGAGCGCGAGATATAGACCGTCAGCACGATCAGGCCGATCACCCCAGCCCAGACCAAGGCCCGCCGCATCTCTTCGCGCATCGCCGGATCGGTCAGGCGGGAGGGACTGGTTCCGATTCTGGCTTCGCCCTTGGCGCCTGCGCTGCCGTCAGCGGAAGAATCGCCGTCTGCCATATATCAGTCCTTCGGAGCGGGCGCGGCGGACTCTACGATGGGTGGGCGCAGAGTAGTAAAAGCGCGGCCTTCCCGTAGCGAGGTGAACCAGCTGATCGGGTTCCAGTTCGTCGTCCCATCGAGCGAGAAGGTGATGAATTCCGCGCGCCCGCCGATATTTTCCAGCGGAATCGGCCCACCAAGGCCGAGCGCGCCGATACTGGCGCGGCTGTCCGCCGAATGGTCGCGATTGTCGCCCATCACGAAGACATGGCCTTCGGGGATCACGATCTCGGGATAATTGTCGAGCCCCTGATCGAGATGATCGATGATGCGATAGGTCGCCCCATTGGGCAGCGTTTCGCGCAGGATCGGCATTTCGCACACCCGTTCGCCCGATGGCAGGGTGGTCTTCATTTCCGGATAATCGTTGCAGGTCGAATTGAGATCGACCGGAATATCGACCGGCGGCTCGACCTTCTGGGGCACGGGCACACCGTTAAGGATGATCTGGCCGTTCCTGACCTCGAACCGGTCGCCCGGACGGCCGACCACGCGCTTGATATAATCCTCGTCCCGTTCTGGATGGACGGGGATCACGATGTCGCCATATTCGGGAGTCGATCCGAAGATGCGCCAATCTCCACGCGGGGCGAGGTGGAAGCTGATCGATGACCAGTTCCAGCCATAGGGGTATTTGCTCACGATCAGGCGATCGCCGACCAGCAGGTTCGGCATCATCGATTCGGACGGGATATAGAATGGCTTCGCCACCAGGCTATGGAAGGCGAACACGGCCAGCAGCATCACCAGAAGGCCGCGCAGTTCGGCCAGCCAGTTGACGTTTTCCTCGCCATCTTGCTTTGTATCGGAAGCGCGTTTGGTCACGGCGGGGGAGCTACTCATGCGGGGAAGGCCTCGATGATCACGAAGGCCTGCGCCCATGGGTGATCGTCGGTGAGGGTGAGATGAACATGCGCCTCATGGCCGGGCGGCACCATTTCCGCAAGGCGCTTTGCAGCCCCTCCGGTCAGCGCGAGCGTGGGTGCGCCCGAGGGAGCGTTGATGACGCCGATATCCTTCATGAACACGCCGCGCCGAAAACCGGTGCCGACCGCTTTCGAGAACGCTTCCTTGGCGGCGAAGCGCTTCGCGTAGGTTCCGGCGATGGTGAAGGGGCGCTTGCGCGCTTTGGCGCGTTCCGTCTCGGTGAAGACACGATTTTCGAAGCGTTCTCCGAAGCGGTCGAGAGAGGACTGGATTCGCTCGATATTGCAGAGGTCCGAGCCGAGGCCGATGATCATGTCGCGCGCACCAGAATAGCAATGAAAAGGGCCAGCATCATCCAGTGCAGGACGATCTGCGTCTTGACGAGCGGGTGATCGATCGTGCCCTTCGCCAGCTTGAGCGAGCCGCCGTAACCGAACACCTGGACCAGCGGCCAGCCGATCGCGAAGGCGAGCAGGGTCTGCCGGCTCAGCGCGAAGCCGAGCAGGGCAAGGCTCAAGAGAAACGGTATCGCGGCGGCCAGCGCCAGCACACCGTCCCGCGATGACGAGGCATTCGTCATCAGCGCGCGTCGTCCATCAATTCGCGCATGTGCCGCACCGCCTGTTCCAGGCCGACGAAAACCGCCTCGCCCACCAGATAATGGCCGATATTCAGTTCCGCGAGCTGGGGAATGGCGGCGATGGGCTGGACGTTCTCGTAAGTCAGCCCGTGGCCCGCATGCGGCTCGATCCCGTTCTTCGCGGCGAGGGCGGCCATATCGGCAATGCGCTTCAGTTCGCGCGCGGTCCGCTCGCTGTCGCCGGATTCGAAGGCATGGGCGTATTCCCCGGTGTGAAATTCGACCACCGGCGCGCCCAGCCGCAGGGCCGCATCCAATTGTCGCTCCTGCGCCTCGATGAAGAGCGAGACGCGGATATCCGCTTCGCGCAGGCGATCGACGATTGGCGCCAGCGTGTTGTGCAGGCCCGCCGCATCCAGACCGCCTTCGGTGGTGCGTTCCTCGCGCTTTTCGGGGACGATGCAGGCCGCATGCGGCGCATGGGCCAGCGCGATCGCCAGCATTTCCTCGGTCGCCGCCATTTCGAGATTCAGGGGAAGGTCGGTCGCTTCCTGAATGCGTTTGAGATCGGCATCGCGGATATGCCTGCGATCCTCGCGCAGATGGGCGGTGATCCCGTCACCGCCCACGCTGGCCACGATCTCAGCGGCGCGCACCGGATCGGGATGATCGCCGCCGCGCGCATTGCGGATCGTGGCGACGTGATCGATATTCACGCCCAGGCGCAGGGGAGAGCCGCGCGTCATCTCAGGCGCGGCTGCCGGGCTTGGTCACGGGAATGGCGGCGAGTTCTGGCGGCACATCGTCCTCTGCATAGGTCGGGAAGTTGATGTCGAGCAGGGGATAGAAAGGCACGCCCAGATCGACCGACCCATTGCTGCGGTCGACCAGCGCCGCTTCGGCGATCACCTCGCCGCCTTCGCGCGCCACCGCCGCGATCGCCTCGCGGCTCGATAGGCCCGTGGTCACGACATCTTCCACCATCAGCACCTTCTGCCCCGCTTCCAGCCGGAAGCCGCGCCGCAGATGGAAGACGCCGTCGGGGCGTTCCAGAAAAATCGCGCCTTTTTCCAGCGCGCGGCCGATTTCGTGCCCGATGATAAGTCCACCCATGGCCGGGCTCACGACCATGTCGATCCGGCTGCGCAGCTCTCGCGGAAGGCGCTGGACCAGCGCGCGGGCCAGCCTTCCGGCGCGCTCGGCATCCATGAGCACGCGCGCGCACTGGAGATAATGCGCGGAATGGCGGCCGGAGGAGAGCAGGAAATGCCCTTCGAGCAGGGCTTCGCTGGCGCGAAATTCGGCGAGGATGGTTTCGTCTGTCATGGGGTCGTTCATGGCGCGGGTTCAAAGCCTGTTGCGGTGCGTTCTGCAAGCCCCATGAGCGCCTGGGGCAGTCTGCCGCTCCTCGAGCACCGGTCGCGAACCGGGTTAGGTTCCCAGGCAAAACGTATTTTTTTCCCCGCGCGCTTGAGGCCGGGGCAAACCGCGCTTATAGGCCGTTCCGAACCGGCCCGTGGGCATAGGGCGCTTATGCGCTGCCCAGGACGTTTTTCGATCACGGGGAGCCCTCCTGTCGCGTGAAGGGGCACCCGCCTAGCGAAGCGGAACAGCATGTCGATCCTTAATCCTACCGCATCCCGCCCCGGCCTCTCCCGCATTCTTGCGGGCCTCGTCGTCCTGTTGGCGCTCGCCTTCGCGGCCGCCTTCGTCGCGGCGAACCCGGCGCAGGCGCAATCGGAAACGACCTTGCAGTCCGGCGATCTGGTCGCTCCGGCTCCGGCGATCACGCCGCCCGCCGCGCTCGAACAGGTGCCCGACGATCAGGCGGCCGAAGTCGCCGATCCCGATGCGGTCGTGGATCCGAGCAGCAGCTACACGCCAATGGCTCCGACCGAAGGTAAGGGCATGCCGGTCTATGCCGGTATCGACGTTCAGGACCAGCATTCCGAAATCGGCAAATTCGCGCGTGGCCTTCACTTCGGCCTGTTCTGGGTGATGGTGGTCATCAGCGTGTTCGTGCTCGCTCTGCTCATCTGGGTGGTTGTGAAGTACAACCGCCGCGCCAATCCGACCCCGTCGAAGACGACTCACAATACCGCGCTCGAAGTGGCCTGGACGCTGGTTCCGGTCCTGATCCTGGTCGGCATTGCGATTCCCTCCATCTCGCTGCTGGCGCGTCAGTACGAAACGCCGCCGGAAGATGCCGTCACCGTCAAGGCGACCGGGTATCAGTGGTATTGGGGCTACACCTATCCCGACAATGGCGGGTTCGAGATCATTTCGAACATGAAGGACGAAGCGCAGGCCGTCGCCGAGGGCGAGCCGCCGCAGCTGGCGGTCGACAATCGTCTCGTACTTCCGGTCGGCGTGCCGATCCGCTTGCAGACCACCGGCGCGGACGTGATCCACAGCTTCGCCATTCCGAGCCTGTGGTTCAAGATCGACGCGATCCCGGGCCGTCTGAACGAGCGCCTGCTGACGATCGACGAGCCGGGCGTGTATTATGGCCAGTGTTCCGAGCTTTGCGGAGCGCGCCACGCCTATATGCCGATCGCGATCGAAGCTCTTCCGGTCGACCAGTGGCGCGCCTGGGTGCTCGCCCAGGGTGGTACCTTCGGCGATGCCGAGGATGCCGCGCCCGAGCTGGCGCCGATCCAGGGCCCCGAAAGCGCCGAGCCCGGCGCGCCGGGCGCAGGTGCCCCGCCGACTGAAGACACGTCGCCGACGACCTGATATACACCGACCGATACCGATCGAACGACACAGACGACTTACCGAGCGCTAGGAACAGCAGACCATGGCTACCACCGCCGACAACTTCCAGCCCCATACCGAGGATCATGCGCACGATCATGACGCGCATCACACGCCCGGTTTCTTTGCGCGCTGGTTCATGTCCACCAACCACAAGGACATCGGCACGCTCTACCTGATCTTCGCGATCGTCGCGGGCATCGTCGGCGGCGCGATCTCGGGCATCATGCGTGCCGAGCTGCACGAGCCCGGGATCCAGTACCTGACCTATTGGGCCCAGCTGATGGGCGGGACGTCGGATTTCGACACCTCGCTCCACATGTGGAACGTGTTCATCACCGCACACGGCCTGATCATGGTGTTCTTCATGGTCATGCCCGCCATGATCGGCGGTTTCGGCAACTGGTTCGTTCCGCTGATGATCGGCGCGCCGGACATGGCGTTCCCGCGTATGAACAACGTGTCGTTCTGGCTGACCGTTGCGGGTTTCTTCAGCCTCATCTTCTCGATGTTCGTTCCCGGCGGCACCGGCCCCGGTGCGGGCACCGGCTGGACCGTCTACGCGCCACTATCCACTACGGGTAGCCAGGGCCCGGCCGTCGATTTCGCGATCTTCGCGCTGCACCTTGCCGGCGCGGGCTCGATCCTTGGCGCGACCAATTTCATCACCACCATCTTCAACATGCGCGCGCCGGGCATGACCCTGCACAAGATGCCGCTGTTCGTGTGGTCGGTGCTGGTCACCGCCTTCCTGCTGCTGCTTGCACTGCCGGTGCTTGCGGCCGCCATCACCATGCTGCTGACCGACCGTAACTTCGGAACGACCTTCTTCGATCCGGCGGGCGGCGGCGATCCGGTGCTCTACCAGCACCTGTTCTGGTTCTTCGGCCACCCGGAAGTCTACATCATGATCCTGCCGGGCTTCGGCATGGTCAGCCAGATCGTGGCGACCTTCAGCCGCAAGCCGGTGTTCGGCTATCTCGGCATGGCGTACGCCATGGTTGCGATCGGCGTGGTCGGCTTCATCGTGTGGGCGCACCACATGTATACGGTCGGCCTCGACGTGAACACGAAGATGTATTTCACGGCGGCGACCATGGTGATCGCGGTGCCGACCGGCGTGAAGATCTTCAGCTGGATCGCCACGATGTGGGGCGGATCGATCGAGTTCAAATCCCCTATGGTGTGGGCGATGGGCTTCATCTTCCTGTTCACCGTGGGCGGCGTGACCGGCGTCTATCTCGCCAATGGCGGTATCGACGATGTGGTCCACGATACCTATTTCGTAGTCGCGCACTTCCACTACGTGCTTTCCATGGGTGCGGTGTTCTCGCTGTTCGCGGCGTTCTACTACTGGTTCCCGAAGATGAGCGGCCGGATGCACAGCGAATTTCTCGCTCACGCGCATTTCTGGGGCTTCTTCATCGGCGTGAACGTGATCTTCTTCCCGCAGCACTTCCTGGGCCTCCAGGGCATGCCGCGCCGCTATCCTGACTACACCCCGGCTTATGAATACTGGAACGCGATCAGCTCGTGGGGCTATGTCATCATGGCTGCCAGCATGCTGCTGTTCTTCGCCAATCTCGTCTACGCCTTCGTGGCGGGCAAGAAGGTGGGCAACAATCCGTGGGGTCCGGGTGCAACGACGCTGGAATGGACGCTGTCCAGTCCGCCGCCGTTCCACCAGTTCGAAACCTTGCCTGTGATCGAAGAGCATCACGACTATCACGATCACCGCCCGGCCGATCAGCGCGAGCCCGCCTGATCCGGTCACGCCTCGCGACAATCGGAAACAATCGACGGCCGGTCCCAGTGGACCGGCCGTTTTGCTGTGCGCATCGAATGCGAGATCGAAATCAGACAGCGCATCGCACGCTCGACTTCGCCCGCAGCGAAGGGTTAGAGTGCCGTCCGATCTGGTGAGAGGACGCTCAATGCCCCAAATGCGAACTGTCGATGTCGGTGACATCAGCCTGCGATGCGCGATCGAGGGCGATCCCTCGTCCGACGCGCCGCTCGTCATCTTCGTCCACGGCTTCCCCGAAAGCTGGTATAGCTGGCGCCATCAGCTCGGACCGGTGGCGCAAGCCGGTTACACCGCCTGTGCAATCGACGTGCGCGGCTACGGCGGATCGGACAAGCCGCAGGCCATCGAGGAATATGCGCTCGAAAAGATCGTCGGCGACCTTGTCGGGCTGAAAACGGCGCTCTCACCCGAGCGGAAGGCGATCCTGGTCGGCCACGACTGGGGTGCGCCGATCGTGTGGAACACAGCTCTGACGAACCCGGATCATTTCCGCGCCGTCGCGGGCCTGTCGGTACCGTTTGCCGGTGTACCGCAGCGCCCCTTTACCGAAGTTTTCCGCCAGCATTTCACCGACAAGGGCAAATTCTTCTACCAGGAATATTTTCAGGAGCCCGGCGTTGCCGAAGCCGAGGCGGAAAAGGATCCGCGCGATTTCGTCCAGCGGATGATGTACGCGATCAGCGGCGATGCGCCCCCCGGCAATCATTTCGACAAACCCTACGGGGCGACCTTTCTGGAGGGCCTGCCCGATCCCGCGCCGGTCGCCTGGCTGACCGAGGACGATCTCGATTTCTACGAGGCCGAATTCCGCCAGTCCGGTTTTCGCGGACCGCTCAATCGCTATCGCAATCACGAGCGCGATTTCGCGTGGCTGCAGGGATATAAGGACCGTAAAATCGAGCAGCCCAGCCTCTTCATCGGCGGGACAAGCGATCCGGCGACCTTCCTGTTCGGGGCGGTGAGCGATCCTGTCGCCATGATGCGGATGTTCGCGCCCAAGGTGGAGGGGCATATCCTGTCAGGTGTGGGTCATTGGACGCAGCAGGAAAAGCCGGAAGCGGTCACGCGCATCCTTATCGACTGGCTGGAGGGGCTGGAGGCCTGACCAGGCTGCGCCGCGATACCGATCGTATAGGAAGCATCGGCCCCGCCAGAAGAACGGTTGATCCACACCGAGGCGCTTTCCGGCATCACCGGTAGGAACTGCGCGCTGAAAGGACGGCAGTAGCACCCCCGTAAATTTACCGAAGCGCCATTCAGCGCGAATTAGGACGCCTTGGTGTATTTTTGCGCTTCCATGGAGGAAACTGCGTGAAAATCGTCGAGCGTTTCGACCGGATGATCGGATTCTCCGGTGAAGACGCGAACTTGGTCGAGTTCGGCAGAGAGCGCATCCGCTCCGTACGCGACATCATTTTCGTCTATTATCTTGCGATCCTGGTGCCTTTCGCCAGCATTGCAGCGAGTTTTCCTGATCGACTTCCGACACAAATTGTCGGAGGATTTCTTCTGTTGGCAGTATTGCTGCGCTTTCGTCACTGGGTGTCGCCTCCAGTCGAGGGCCAGAGCGAGGACACCAATGCGGCCACCGCCCGCTTTACGGGCGTCATGGTCGTCATGTTGTCGTGCGTTCAGGCGTATTTCTACATCGATCTGGTTTTCGAGATTGACGCAGCCGGTCCGGACGCTTTCTTGTGGCTGAAGGTTTTGGGCGTCGGCCTGCTTGCGGCCCTGACGCAAGGGGCCGCGCTGAGTGGCATCATCTATGCCTCGCGCGTCGCCTTTGCGTGCTTCGCTTTTCCCCTGGTTCTGCTCGCCGCCTTTCGATTTCCAAACGGACTCCTCGCCGTTCCCATCGCGGGAGCGGTGCTGACTGCCATCTCCTTCTATCTTGCGGAGCTGAGCCACAAGACGCGCCTGAAGCTCTTCGGCGCGCAGGTCGATGCCGACGAAGCTTTGTCGCAGGCGGAGAAAACCAATTTCGACCTGATGGAGGCACGGCGCAGCGCACAATATCGCGCGGAGTTCGATGGCCTGACCGGGGTCCGCAATCGCTACGCCTTCATTCGCGACGTCGAAGCCGCTCTTCTGTATGGGCAAGGCGGGATGCTGGCGGTGATCGATCTCGATCGCTTCAAGCCGATCAACGATCTCTATGGGCATTTTGCCGGCGATCTCGTCCTGCGCTTCGTCGCGCGACGTCTCCAAAGGGCGCTTCCCGGCTCGGCTATCGTTGGCAGGCTTGGTGGGGACGAGTTTGGAGTGTTCGTCGGCGGCACATCGAACACACAGGAATTGGGCGAGCTTGCGTCCCATTGCGATCGTGCGTTGATGCGCCTGCGCCGCCCCATGCGCATGTCCGGTTCGCTGGTGACGATCGGAAGCAGCGCGGGCGGCAGAATTCTCTATTGCCCTGAGATCGGCGTTGCGCAGGCATTGCAGGACGCCGATTCCGCCCTCTACGTAGCCAAGCGCGAAGGATTGGATACGATCCGGGTCTTCGACGATGCCATCAGGATCGATGCCACACGCCTGAACGCGATCGAGGCGGCGATGTCGAAACGCGGCGCACTAGAACAGTTCTCGCTCGCCTATCAGCCGATCGTCAATTTGAGGAACGGCAAACTATCCTCGTTTGAGGCCCTTGCGCGCTGGTATCATCCGACGCTCGGCGAAATCTCACCGTCCCAATTCATACCCATCGCAGAGCGCACCGGGACAATCCGCGACATAACGACCGCGCTGCTGTGTAAGGCGTTGCAATTTGCAAGCCGCTGGGATTCAGACTGCCGCCTCTCGTTCAATCTGAGCGCTGCCCATATCTGCGCAGAGGATGCCGCAGGCGAGATCGTCTCGCTGGTCGAGCAGAGCGGCTTTCCCCTCCATCGCCTGCAGTTGGAAATTACCGAAACGGCGATGATGATCAATTTCGACGCCGCCCGGCGCAATATCGAGGAGTTGCGCCAGGCGGGGTGCCGCATCGTGCTGGACGATTTCGGCGCAGGCTTCGCCTCGCTGGTCTATCTGCGCGAAATCCGGTTCGACAAGGTGAAGATCGACGGATCGCTTATTCAGGAAGCTCGCAACAGTGCCGGTCGGGATATGCTGAACGGCGTCATCAAGATGCTGTCGGCGATGAAGCTTGAAAGCGTCGCCGAATTTATCGCGACCGAGGAGGACCGCGATACCGCTCTCCATTTGGGGGCCAATTTCGGTCAGGGCTATTTCCTCGGACAGCCTTTGCCCGAAGCGGAGGTTCTGGCGCTTCTGGAGCGCAAAAAGCGCAAGGCCGCCGCCGCGAAGATGGCTTCGCTGGAGCGTCGATCGGGAAAGGAGCGGCGCTTCAAGTGGAAGGTGCATTGATGCGGTCGCAAACGCGGGACAGCCGCGGCTGACACCGCCCGCTTTACCCGCGCCCGCTTTCCCTTTCGATCGCGTCCCTGTATAGGCGGGGCAAACCCCCGATGGCCTATATCCGATGACTCAATCCACCGCTCCCCTTGCCATGCCTGCCGACTGGCGGGACTTCTTCGCGCTGACCAAGCCGCGGGTGATGACACTGGTCGTGTTTACGGGCCTGTGCGGCCTGCTTGCCGCGCCGGGATCGATCAATCCGGTGCTCGGCTTCACCGCGATCCTGTGCATCGCACTGGGCGCGGGCGGGGCGGCCACGCTCAACCAGTGGTGGGAAGCCGATATCGATGCGGGGATGAAGCGCACGTCCAACCGCCCGCTCCCTACCGGGCGGATGCGGCGCGAGGATGCGCGCGATTTCGGTATCATGCTGTCCGTCGGATCGGTGATGGTGATGGGGCTGGCGATCGGTTGGCTCGCCGCCGCCATTCTGGCTGTCTCGATCGTCTATTATGCGGTCGTCTACACGATCTGGCTGAAACCGCGCACGCCGCAGAATATCGTGATCGGAGGAGGGGCGGGCGCATTTCCCCCGCTGATCGGGTGGATCGCGGTGACGGGAGAGATCACGGCGATGCCGATCCTCCTTTTCGCGATCATCTTCGTATGGACTCCGCCGCATTTCTGGGCGCTGGCCCTGTTCGTGCAGTCGGATTACGCCAAGGTCGGCATTCCGATGATGCCGGTGGTCCGGGGCGAGAAATCCACCCGCCGCCAGATCGTCGCCTATTGCGTGGCTCTGGTGCCCGTCGCGGTCGCCCCGTGGGCGATCGGCGGGACGGGCCCGGTCTACGGGATTGCGGCGCTCGCACTGACGCTTGCCTTCCTTGCGCTTTCGCTGCCGGTCGGAATGCGGCAGGCAGCACCGGGCGACGGAATGCGGCCTGAAAAGCGACTGTTCGCCTTCAGCGTGTTCTACCTGTTCGCCCTGTTCGCCGCGCTGGTCGCCGACCGCCTGCTGATCGATGCCGGAGTAATCGCATGACGCCCGAGGAAGAGACCGAACTGAAGCGCCGCCAGAAGACGCGCAATCTGGTGCTGGCCGGGGTGCTGCTGTTCCTGGTCGTGTTGTTCTACGCCATCACCATCGTTCGCATGGGAGACTGACCGTGGCGACTGCGCCTCTCGAAAACCGCAATTCCCGCACTGCCCTCTATGCCTTGCTGGGCGCGCTGTTCATGTTGGGCATGGGATATGCCGCCGTGCCGCTTTACGATCTTTTCTGCCGCGTCACCGGCTTCGGCGGGACGACGCAGCGCGCCAGCGAAAGCGATGCCGATATCGCCGCGCAGGCCGCGCTCAGCGCCGGGGCGAAGGCGATTTCGGTGCGCTTCGATGCCAGCACGGCGCGCGATGTGCCGTGGACGTTCCAGCCGGTCCAATCGACCGATACCGTCCAGATCGGCCAGCGCGACATGGCGTTCTACACTGCGCGCAACAACAGCAACGTACCCATCACCGGCACGGCCACCTTCAATGTCGAGCCGGAACAGACCGGGCGCTATTTCAACAAGATCCAGTGCTTCTGCTTCACCGAACAGACGCTGATGCCGGGCCAGGAAGTCCGCATGCCGGTGCTGTATTACATCGACCCCGCGATCCTCGAAGACGAGAACGCCAAGGACGTCGAACAGATCACGCTGAGCTACACCTTCCACAAGGCGAAGGATTCGCCCGAAGGGTGAGCGGGACGCCTGCGATAGGGAAACCGGACACTAGCCCCTAGACCATCGGCCACGCGCGCGATAAGGGCGAAGGCGACAGACCAACAGGACGATACGAGACCATGGCCGGCACCGTAAATCACGACTACCACATTCTCGAACCCGATATCTGGCCGTTCGTCGGCTCGCTGTCGGCGCTGGTGTTCACCACCGGCATGGTATTCTTCATGCACGACATGGCGGGTGGATACCTGATCCTGGGTCTCGGCATCGCCGGTCTTATCGCCACCTTCTTCACCTGGTTCTCCAACATCGTGAAGGAAGCCGAGCGCGGCGACCACACGCCGGTGGTCCAGCTGCACATGCGCTACGGGATGATCCTGTTCATCGCTTCCGAAGTCATGTTCTTCGTCGGCTGGTTCTGGAGCTGGTTCGACTTCTCGCTGTTCCCAAGCGTGCTGTCCGAAGTAGTCGGCGGGGTCTGGCCGCCCGAAGCGATCGAGGCGGTGATCGATCCGTTCAGCCTGCCGCTGCTCAACACGCTGATCCTGCTGTGTTCGGGCACCACGGTGACCTGGGCGCACCATTCGCTGATCCATGGCGATCGCGAAGGCCTCAAAAAGGGCCTGTGGGCCACGATCCTGCTCGGCGTGGTGTTCAGCTTCATCCAGGCCTACGAATACATGCACGCCCCGTTCGCATTCGGCGGCAACACCTATTCCAGCGCCTTCTACATGGCGACCGGCTTCCACGGTTTCCACGTTCTGATCGGCACGATTTTCCTGATCGTCTGCCTGCGCCGCACCTATCTCGGCCACTTCACCCCGCGCCAGCATTTCGGCTTCGAAGCGGCGGCGTGGTACTGGCACTTCGTCGACGTGGTGTGGCTGTTCCTCTTCGTGGTCGTCTATGTCTGGGGCGGCTGGGGCGCGGAAATCCATTGACGGATCAGCCCGGTTCTCCGGACGATGCACCGGAAAACACGAAAGGGCGGCCCTCTCTCGCAGAGGCCGCCCTTTTCGGTTGCTGCCCGCGCTGCGACGCGCGAACGCTGTTCGACGGTCCGGTGAAATTCGCGGAGCGGTGCCGCGCCTGCGGGCTCGATTTCACGCGCTTCAATGTGGGCGACGGTCCGGCAGGCTTTCTGACGCTGATCATCGGCGCGCTCATTACCGGGCTTGCGATCTGGCTCGACCTGTCGGTGCGCCCGCCGTTCTGGGTTCATATCGTGATCTGGGTTCCGGTCACGGTGGCGGCGGTGCTGGCAGGGCTTCGCGTGTCCAAGGCGCTCCTCCTGATCGCGGAATACCGCAACAAGGCCGGTGAAGCGGGGCGCGACGAGTGAGACGCGTGCCCATATTCGCCACGATAGTCGTCCTCGCCGCCGCTGCGGTCATGGTCGCACTCGGCGTGTGGCAATTGCAGCGGTTGGAACAGAAGGAGGCGCTGCTCGCGCGCTACGCCGCCGCCGAAGGCATCGCCGCCCCGGTCGCCTTCCCGATTCGAGGGGACGGGGAGCGGGACTGGTTCCGCCGCAGTTCGCTCGACTGCCTGCGCGTGCTCGGCGTCCAGCCCACTGCCGGACGCAGTGCAAGCGCGCGGAGCGGCTGGGCGCAGCGCGCCTCGTGCGAGGTGAAGGGGGCGAGCGCGCCTGTGGCCATCGATCTCGGCTGGACGCGCGAACCGGCCGCGGCTGAATGGAGCGGAGGCGAGGTTACGGGGGTGATCGCGCCCGGGCCGCGGCTCGTCGCCAGCGAACCGCCGGTCGCGGGGCTCGAACCGCTTGCCCGCCCCGATCCTTCGGGGATTCCGAACAATCATCTGGCCTATGCGGGCCAGTGGTTCTTCTTCGCGCTCACTGCGCTGGTGATCTACTGGCTTGCGCTGAGGCGGCGTCGCCCATCGGCGTGAGCCGATCTTCACGGGCGTAAAGCGGGCCTCGCTTGCTCGCTTGGCCCGGCGGAGCTAACCGGCGCACCCATGCGATATATCTCCACTCGCGGCGCGGCGCCCACGCTCGATTTCGCCGAGGTCACGCTGACAGGTCTTGCCAGCGATGGCGGGCTGTACCTGCCCGAACGCTGGCCGGAGTTTTCCTCCGCCGAGATCGCGGCGATGCGCGGCATGCCCTATGCGGAGCTGGCGGCACGTGTGATGCAGCCCTTCGTCGGGGACAGTCTTTCTCCAGAGCGTCTGCGCGAATTGTGCGAGCAGGCCTATGGCCGGTTCGCGCATGCTGCGGTGACACCGCTGGTCCAGCTCGACGAGCGTCAATGGCTGCTCGAGCTGTTCCACGGGCCGACGCTCGCCTTCAAGGATGTGGCCCTGCAATTGCTCGGCCTGCTTTTCGAGGAGTTTCTCGCGCGCGACGACAGCCGCCTCACCATCGTGGGCGCGACCAGCGGAGATACCGGCAGCGCCGCGATCGATGCGGTTGCCGGGCGCGAGAATGTCGAGATCTTCATGCTGCACCCCGCAGGTCGGGTCAGCGACGTGCAGCGCCGCCAGATGACGACGGTGCTGGCGCCCAACGTCCACAACATCGCGATCGACGGCAGTTTCGACGATGCGCAGGCGATGGTGAAGCGGATCTTCGCCGACGAGGACGTTACCGCGAAACACCGGATCGGGGCGGTCAATTCGATCAATTGGGCGCGGCTGATGGCGCAGGTGGTCTATTATTTCGCCGCCGCGCTTCAGCTCGGCGGGCCCGAGCGCCGCATCGCCTTCAGCGTGCCGACGGGCAATTTCGGCGATGTGTTCGCAGGCCATGTCGCCGCGCGCATGGGCCTTCCGATCGAACGGCTGGTGGTCGCCACCAATGTGAACGACATTCTCCACCGCGCGCTGTCCGAGGGGGATTATTCCGCCGGAGACGTCACGCCTACGGCCTCGCCCAGCATGGACATCCAGGTCAGTTCCAATTTCGAACGCCTGCTGTTCGATGTCGGCGGGCGCGACGGCGTGGCGATGGCGGACCAGATGCGCGGCTTCGAAGGCGCGCGGGCCATGCGGTTGACGGATGCGCAGCGCGGCGGCGCTGCCCTGTTCGCCAGCGCGCGCGCCGATGCGCACGACATGGCGGCGGCGATGCGCTGGGCTTCTGAGGAAGCGGGCGAGATCATCGACCCCCACACCGCGATCGGCCTGCATGCGGCGCGGCTTCAGGATCTGCCCTCCACTGTGCCCACGGTCACGCTCGCCACCGCGCACCCGGCCAAGTTTCGCGACGCGGTGGAGCGGGCCACGGGCACGCGCCCCCCACTGCCCACCCGCGTCGGCGACCTTTTCGCGCGCGAGGAGCGCTTCGACGAATTGCCGGGCGATTACGAGGCGGTGAAGGCGCATATCCTCGCCAAGGCGCGCTGATGGCGGAGCTGGTCCGCAATTCGGTTCTGATGGTGGGCGAAGGGTGGGATGCCTATCGCCTGCTCGACAGTGGGCATAGCCGCAAGTTCGAGGCCTACGGCCCCTATCGCTTCATCCGGCCCGAACCGCAGGCCCTGTGGGCGCCGCGCCTTGCCGAATGGGACGCGCATGGCGAATTCGTGCCGGGCAGCGACGAGGATGGAGGCGGGCGGTGGCAGCTATCGCCGGACGTTCCCGAAGATGGCTGGGAACTGGGCTGGGGCGACACTGTGCGCTTCACCGCCCAGTGTACGCCGTTCCGCCATCTCGGCTTCTTCCCAGACATGGCCCCGGTGTGGGACTGGATGGGCGAGCGACTCAAAGGGCGCGCGGGCGAACCGCGCCCCACGCTCAACCTGTTCGGCTATACCGGGGTGGGATCGCTCGCGCTGAGCGGGCACGGCCCCGTCACCCATGTCGATGCGAGCAAGAAATCGGTCGCTCAGGCGCGCGAGAACGCGGCTCTTTCGGGACTCGAGGACCGGCCGATCCGCTGGCTGGTGGACGATGCGATGAAGTTCGCCAGCCGCGAAGTGCGGCGCGAAAATCGCTATGACGGCATTATCCTCGACCCGCCGAAATTCGGGCGTGGGCCGAAGAACGAGACCTGGCGGATCGAGGAGGGGCTGGCGCCGCTGGTCTCGGATTGCCGCCAGCTGCTCGATGCGGACAGCCGCTTCCTCTTCCTGACCGTCTATGCCGTCCGCATGAGCAGCCTCGCGCTCGGCGGGTTGCTGGCAGAGGTGTTCGCCGACCTGCCCGGCACGATCGAGCACGGCGATCTGGCGGTTGCGGAACAGGGCGACGATCCGCGCCTGCTTCCCACCGCGATCTTCGCGCGCTGGTCCAATCCGGGCTAGGGCGGACGCATGACCGATTCGCTCATTCTCGAAATCGCCGATTTCGAACACGACGTGCTCACCGGAATCTATTCCGAGGAGACCGGCAAGCCTCAACCGCTGCGCTTCACGATCCAGGCGCGGATGAAGCCGCTGGACCAGTACGATCCCGACACCTCGCTCGAACATTCCAAGAATTACATGGATCTGAAATTCGCCGCGTCCGGGGCACTGCCGGAAGGCGTGCATTTCAAGCTGATCGAAGCCGTGGCGGACCACATCTGCGAGACCCTGTTCCTGCAGGATAAGCGGATCGAGGCGGTGACGGTGAAGATCGTGAAACTCGCCATTGCCGAAGCGGGCGAGAAGATCGGCATCACGCTCCACCGCGAGCGGCGCTGATGCGGCGCGTGACCTTGGCCGACCTGCCCGAGGCACCGCTCGCCGCGTCGGGCGCGTTCCATCACGATCATCTCGCGTCGGTCGAAGCGATCATGACGAGCGGTGAGGATGTGATGATCGCCTTGCCGCCGGCAGACCATACGCACCGCGAATGGCGGCTGGCGCTCGCCACGGGTCTTGCGCGCGCCCACGCGCCAGCCCGCGCCAATGTGGTCGCGGGCCACGGCGACGCGCTGGACGCTTTCGAAGCCTATCTCGGCGAAGCGCGCGGAATAACCGGCCAATATCTCGAAGGGGATGGCCAGGGCGCGGGCGATCCGGCACAATAGGGCGTTCATGCTCGTCGACACATTCCAACGCCGCATCACCTATCTGCGCCTGTCGGTCACCGATCGGTGCGATCTGCGATGCACCTATTGCATGCCGGAAAAGATGCGCTTCCTCCCCAAGGCGGAAGTGCTCACGCTGGAAGAGCTGCATCGGCTGGCCACGGCGTTCATCGCCCACGGCGTCCGGCGTATCCGCCTGACCGGCGGCGAACCGCTGGTCCGGCGCGACATGATGGATCTGGTCCGCGCACTGGGGCGGCAGATCGGAACCGGTCTCGACGAAGTCACGCTTACCACCAACGGCACGCAATTGGCGCAGCATGCCGACGCTCTGGCGGCGGCAGGCGTCAGGCGCGTCAACGTCTCGCTCGACACGCGCGACCGGGCGCTGTTTGCCGAACTGACCCGGCGCGATGCGCTGGACAAGGTGATGGAAGGGATCGCTGCGGCCAAGGCTGCGGGTCTTGAGGTCAAGCTCAACACGGTGGCGCTGAAGGGCCGGAACGAGGACGAGCTGCCCGACCTGATCGCCTGGGCGCATTCCGAAGGCCATTCGGTCACTCTGATCGAAGCGATGCCTCTGGGCGAGGTGGACGAGGATCGGTTCGATCATTTCCTGTCGCTCGAAACCGTTCGCGCCCGGCTGGAAGAACGCTGGACGCTGACCGGGTCCGATCACCGGACCGGCGGCCCGGCGCGTTATTTCGATGTGGCGGAAACCGGCGGCAGGCTCGGCCTGATAACGCCGCTGACTCAGAATTTCTGCGAAGGCTGCAACCGGGTGCGAGTGACCACCACCGGCCAGCTCTATCCCTGCCTTGGCGGCGGAGAGCGCGTCGATCTGCGCGCCGCCTTGCGCGAGGGTGACGGAGACGGCGCGTTGCAGGCCGCGATGCAGCGCGCGATGGCGATCAAGCCCTTACGCCATTCCTTTGCGATCGACGGGCCGGGCGAAGCGCCCTCGCAACCGCGCCATATGTCGGTGACGGGCGGTTGATGGCGGTCCGGATCGTCTTTCTCGGCCCGCTGCGCGAGGCGGCGGGCACCGACTCGCTCGAAGTGTCCGCACCGCTCGATTGGGACGGATTGCTGGCGGTGGCCGGCTCCGTCGTGGCCGAGCAATTGCGGAGCGCCCGCGTCCATGTCGCTTGCGCGGGAGAGGTTCTGGCCGACAAGACCGCGCTGCGAGCCGAGGACGGCGACGAGGTGGCGCTGCTCCCACCGGTCAGCGGTGGCTAGGCTGACCCTCGAAAGCCCGGCGGATGTCCGCCTGCTCGACAAGGGGCTGTCGGCGGGCGAGGCGCTGGCCGCGTTCAACGCAACGCACGATCATGCGGGCGGGATCGCCAGCTTTCTCGGCAAGGTGCGGCCGGGTGAGGATGTAAAGGCGCTCGAACTGACTCATTACGAGCCGCTGACTTTGCCGGGCATGGAAAAGCTCGCCGGGCAGGCGCTGGATCGATTTGCGCTCGACGGGGTGCTCGTCTGGCACCGGGTCGGCACGATGCAGCCGGGCGAGGGGATCGTGCTGGTGGCTGCCGCCGCGCGCCATCGCCGCGCCGCGTTCGATGCGGTGGATTATCTGATGGACCACCTCAAGTCCGCCGCATGGTTCTGGAAGCGCGAACGGCGCGGAGACGGTGCGAACGGCGCCTGGCACTGGATCGAACCGCGTGGCGACGACCATGCGGCGCTGGCCCGCTGGAAATAAATTCCTCCCGTTTGATCGAGATCAAGGTGCGAGCGGCGGGATCGGCGCATTCCTGCTCCCACAGCAACGGGAGTACAGACAATGTCCAAGCACGTCGCACGAGACCAGATGGCGCAGCGGGCCCGGATTCATGCAGATCCGATCGCAACCCAGCGCAAGCCCGCGCCGGATGTCCTTCCCGACATCCTCCCCGCCTTGCACGCCGATCCGGTGCAGCCGGTCGTCGTCGACCGCAGCTTCGAAATGCCGGTCGCGCTCTATGCTGCGACGGTTGCGCTCTATCTGGGTTTCGTGGCGGTCATGGCCGTCGGTTTCGCCAGCCCCGGCCTGGCCATTCCGATGGCGATCTTCGCGCTGTTCATCGTGGCAGGGTTCGGCGTTCCGGCGCTGTGGACACGGATCGCTCCGGACCATGGCAAGCGTCCCCTGAAACTGCAGCAACTGATGCGCCGGGGAATCGCGACCTATACGGGCCAGCTCGAAGGGGGTGACGCGGCGATCCAGATGCTGATCCTGCCGGTGCTGATCCTGGGTTGGGGGATGGCGGTAGTGACGATCCGCGCCTTCGTGTGATCGTCATTGCGCCGCGGTGGAGAGGAGCGCGGGGTCGACCAGTTCGATCCCGCGCTTCCCGGTGCGTGCAATCGCTCCCTCGCGTTCGAGAGCGGTGATCTGTCGACTGACGGTCTCGATGGTGAGGCCGAGGAAACTGGCCAGGTCGCCGCGCGACAAAGGCAGGTCGAATGTCCGCGCCGGGTGGCACGGCGAATCGCTGGCGGCGCGGGCGAATTCGATGAGGATCGCGGCAACCCGCGCCCGGGCCGAGGTCTTGCTTCCGATCGCCAGCAGGGCCCGGCTGGCATGGAGGTCTTCCTGCGCGCGGCGGAGCAGCGCACGCGACAGCGCCGGATAGCGCGCGATCGCCGAGTCCATGTCCGGCCCGGCGAACACGCACAACCGGCTATCGGCGAGAGCGATCACGTCATAGGCGGCGAAAGGCTGGAAGAACTCGCCGACAAATCCGGAAGGATGGACGAGGGCCAGGATATGTTCGCTTCCATCGGCATCGAGGCTCGCGATCTTGAGCGCGCCCGAAACCAGCGTGGCGCAGCTGGTTACTGGATCGCCCGCCGCGAACAGCGTCTGGCCGCGTGCGAGGGTGCGGGTATGCCCGGCCTCGGCCAGCGCCGCCCGCTCTTCGGGGGCGAGTACGGCGCATGCCGCTCGGTCGCGCACCGGACATGAGGCGCAGGCGAGGCTCATGCGTTCAGCGCACCCGCGCTCGTAGATCGGCGAGCGTCCGGTCTTCGTCCTGCACCAGCGCCAGCAGGGACTGGCGTGCGTCGGTAAGAGCGGGCGTGGTCGTCGCTTCGACGCTCGCCGCGATGTAGAGCAGGTCGACATCGGCGAGAGCGATCGCGGTCGCGCTGCGGATCGAATCGAGATCGGCCAGCGCGACTTGCGCGGAGGCCCAGGCATCGCTGCCCACGCTCACGCCTCTGGCTGCCGAAGCGAGCCGCGATGCGCGCGGTGCCGCTTCGGTAAAGCGCGCATGGGCGCTGCGGCCCTGTTCCAGCAACGCGGCGAGGCGCTGATCGAGCGGGCCGTTGAGAGGCACTTCGACCGGCGGCACGTCGATGGGATCGCCCGGAATGGGCTCGTACCGCCCCTCCACCCGCTCGACATCGCGGATCGCCAGCGAGGGGTAGGCGCCGTGGGGCGCGGTCTGGCACGCGGCAAGGGTGGGGAGGAGGACGATTGCGGCGATAAGGGCTAGACGCATAGTGCGGTCCTGATAGCACGGCGTCGGCCCGGCGCCAGCGCAGAGCGATCCCACCACCCGGATTGAACGATTCCGGCGTTGACTTCGCAAGCGGGTTACCTTAACGGCACCGTTCTTTCCGGGGCTGCTTTCGGCGGCCTGACGGGCGCGCCGCGCTTTCGCAAGAACGTGGCAAAGCAAACTGATTGAGAGATAAGCACCATGTTCGCAGTCGTGCGTACGGGCGGCAAGCAGTACCGGGTTGCCGCCGGAGACAAGATCGCGGTCGAGAAGCTGGCGGGCGACGCCGGCGACACGATCACGCTGGGCGACGTTCTGCTCGCCGGTGAAGGCGAAAAGATGGAAGATGCGGGCAAGGTCACCGTGTCTGCCGAGATCATCGCTCAGGCGAAGAGCGAGAAGGTCACCGTCTTCAAGAAGCGCCGCCGCCACAATTACCGCCGCAAGGCCGGTCACCGCCAGCAGATGACGCTGCTGCGCATCACCGCGGTTGGCGATTCGAAGGCCGAAAAGAAGGCCGCGCCGAAGAAGGAAGCCGCTCCCAAGGCTGACGATTCGGCCGAAGCGAAGGCGAAGAAGGCCGCTCCGAAGAAGGATGCTGCGCCCGCCAAGTCCGGCACGCACGAAACCGAGACGGCCGCGAAGGCTCCCGCCAAGAAGGCAGCGCCTAAGAAGGCTGCCGCCAAGTCCGAAGACAAGAAGTAAGGATCGCTAACCATGGCACATAAAAAAGCAGGTGGTTCGTCCCGCAACGGTCGCGATTCGGCTGGCCGTCGTCTCGGCGTGAAGAAGTTCGGCAGCCAGGACGTGGTCGCCGGCAACATTATCGTGCGCCAGCGCGGAACCAAGTTCTACCCGGGCAGCAATGTCGGCATGGGGAAGGACCACACGCTGTTCGCGCTTACCGACGGGATCGTGCGATTCCACGCGGGCAAGCTCGGCCGCAAATACGTATCGGTCGACATGCAGGCGCAAGCCGCGGAATAACCGGACGGTTCGATAAGGGGATCGTCCATCGGGACGGTCCCAGCCGGGCTTACGACCGGCATTCGTAGAGGGAGATGGGACCAGCCCGATTTGTCGGGGAGGTTCCGCTCCCTTTTATCGTTTCTCCCTCTGCAACCGAAACGGCGAAACTTTGTTTCGTCATCACGCAATCGTCACGCGGCCGGCCTAGGAGACCTGCACGTGGTTCGAAGGGGAGACAGACGATGTTCCATGTGACCGAAAGGCTGCTGTTGCGGCCTGCCTGGCCGGAAGATGCCGAAGCGATCTTCGGCGGTATTGCGGATGAAGGCGTGGTCCGCAATCTGGCGAGCGCGCCGTGGCCCTACAGCCGCGAAGATGCGCAGGCCTTCGTCCTGCGCGCTCAGCGCGATTCGTATCCCCTTTTCCTCATCACCTCGCAATCCCGGCTCGTCGGGTGCATCGGCATCGATCAGAATGGCGATGCGGGGCCGGGCGCTGCCGAACTCGGTTACTGGATAGCCCGCCCGTATTGGGGGCGCGGTTTCGCGACCGAGGCGACCCGCGCCGTGATCGAGATTGCCCGGCTGTTGGGGCACGCCCGTTTGTCGGCAGGTCATTTCGTGGACAATCCGGCGTCGGGGCGCGTGCTGCGAAAGGCCGGTTTCCAGCCGACGGGTCAGGTCGCGAAGCGCCATAGCTGCGGCAGAGGCGGTGCAGCCGATTGCGTGATGTTTGCGCTCGATCTTCAGGATGCACCGCAAATTCCGGTCGCCGCCTGAGTTCGGTGCCATAATGCGATAAGAGAAAGGCCCCGCGATGTCTCGCGGGGCCTTTTATCGTTTCGGGCGGATCGTCTATTCGGCGGGCATCAGCGCGTCGGAAAATTCGCCATCATATTTCCCGATCAGCGCGCGATCGTCATGGTCCCACGGGTGGAAACCGGGCTTGAAATAGGAAAGCCAGGGCAGGGCCAGCCGCCGGATCACGCCGGGCGTGACGGCGAGGTATTTGAACAGGCCCCACCGCGCCTTCCAGCCGGTGATACCGTCCTGTTCGAGCAGCATCAGAGTGTCGATCCAGCGATTCTTGAGAAAGCGTCCGGTTACGATCAGCATGACGAGATTGCGCACCCGCCAGCGGCGCCAGGCACTCCAATCGCGAGTCGCGTGGTTCCAGGTGTCGTAGGCCACGCCCTTGTGCTCGATCTCCTCGACCGCATGCCAGCGCCACATGGCGGCGACTTCGGGGTCGGAGATTTCGAAATGCTTGGGGTTCTGAAGAAATTCCGCCGCGATCATGGCGGTGAAATGTTCGAGCGCCATGGTGACGGCCAGATTGGCGATCGCAGGACGGCCCTTCGTCAGTGCAAGCAATTCCTCGACGCGCTTGTCGATCGCCTTGATATCGTAGCCATGGTCTTCGGCGAGGCGGTTGAAAGCGATATGTTCGCGAGTGTGATTGATTTCCTGCTTTACAAACGCGCGGATTTCCGCCGTCAACTTGGGATCGGCGCCATCGCCGTCCTTGGGCCGGTGCGCCTTCACCGCTTCGATAAAAAAGGCCTCGCCGCGCGGAAAGGTCGCGGACAGCGCATTGTGCCAGGCAGTGCCGAACGGTTCGCCCGCCCACCAGCGCTTGGGCGTGGCATCGCGGTTGAAGCGCTCGTCGCGCACGGTGATGGTCAGATCGGCGGGCGTCGGCGCGCCGATCGGCTTGGCGGTCTCGAAACCAGTCTGTGCATTCATGGATAGGGGTCCGGTTTACGTTACTGACAGAGATGTAAGTAAGCCTTACTGACACGAGTGTCAATTAGCCTCGATGTCCAGGGTTAACTTAAGGGGAGCGGCTGAACCGCGCATTTCTCCGATCCGGCTTGCCGCGCGCGCCCGGGCGATCTACGTTTTTCCGCACCCCAGATTTTCTCAGCCGAACAGGACTCTTTCCGTCGCGATGGCAACCCGCAAGCGCCTCAGCCCCGAAGAATCACGTCTCGCCGCTCTCGAAGCGGCGCGTGGACTGCTGATCGAGACCGGGCCGCAATCGGTAACGCTGAAGGCCGTGGCGGGTCGAATCGACCGCACGCACGCCAATCTGCTGCACCATTTCGGATCGGCGGCGGGCCTTCAGAAGGCGTTGGCCGGCCATCTGGCTGCGACCGTGTGCGATGCCATCGCCGATGCGGTGCGGGCCACGCGCGCCGGCCTCGGCACCCCGCGCGAAGTGGTCGATCTGGCATTCGATGCCTTCGACAAGGAAGGGGCGGGGCAGCTCGCCAGCTGGATGATCCTGACCGGGAACGAGGATGCGCTGGCACCGATCGTGGAGACGATCCACGAGCTCATCGACGAGATCGCGCCCGGCGAATGCACCGATCCGGAAGGTTTGTCGCGTCTGCACGAAGCGACGCTCGCTCTGGTGCTGATGGCAATGGGCGATGCGCTGATCGGTGGCGCGCTGACGCGGTCGCTCGGCTTGCCGGACACGGCCGCGCGCGACCGGGCGGAGCGGATGCTGGTCAATTCGATCGCCACGATCGGCGTCGATCTCCCGCCGGGCTAGTTCGCGGGTTCCAGGCTCATCCAGGGCGGCGCGATAGCGGGATCGATATCCGCCACGCGCAGATGATCGACTGCGAGGCCCAGTTCGGGATACGTGGCCTTACGGCGCTTTTCTTCAGACCGGTCGAGCGGAACGACGACCAGGCGACGATTGACCTTCTGGCGCCAATTCATCCGCGCGGTATTTTCCTGCCCGATATAGCAGCCCTTGGAAAAGCTGACGCCGTTGAGATCGACCGCATTGGTTTCGAGCCACAATATGTCGCCCAATTCCGCCCGCCCCTCGGGCACGCCCAGATGCAGGCGATGCGCGCGCCAGGCGGCATCGGCGCCTTCCCGCTTGTCGGTAGTCTGCTCTTCGGCAGGCGCGAGCCAGCGCTGGCCGAGTTCGCCCAGCCGCGGATCGGCCACTCCGCCATCGCCTTGATGAGCGCGCCAATGGACGGCCACCGTCGGATCAACCGCGATCGCTATCTTACGACGCAGGCGGTAGAGCGAGAGGCGCTTGACCAATTCCTCCGCCAGATCCGCTTCGCAGTCGATCAGCAATTCCCTGTCGCCCGAAGGCCAAACGAGAAAATCGAACAGCGCCTTGCCCTGCGCGCTCAAGAGCCCTGCATAGATCGGAAGCGGCTGGTTGAGATCGTTGGTGACGAGGCCCTGGAGAAAGCCTTTGACATCTTCCTCTTCGCTTTCGGGCGTCAGGCGCACGATTGCGCGGTCGAACAGGCGGGTCGGGGCTGGGGCATGCGGCATGGGTGACAGATAGGATGCACCGCGTCATAGGAAAACCCATGGCTTCCCCAGACACGATCACGATCCGCCGCCCCGACGACTGGCACCTCCATTTCCGCGACGGAGAGACCATGCGCGCAGTGGTGCCGCACACGGCCCGCCAGTTTGCCCGCGCGATCGTGATGCCGAATCTGTCGCCCCCCGTGACGACCACTTCCATGGCTGCGGCCTATCGCGACCGGATCGTGGCCGCCGTGCCCGCAGGTGTTGCGTTCACGCCTTTGATGACCGCCTATCTCACCGACGATACCGATCCCGACGATCTGGCCCAGGGTTTCGAATCGGGCGTGCTGACGGCGGCGAAGCTCTATCCGGCGGGCGCCACCACCAATTCGGCGAGCGGCGTGACCGACATTCGCAAGATCGACCGCGTGCTCGAACGCATGGCCGAAATCGGCATGCCGCTCTGCGTCCATGGCGAGGTGACGAGCGCGGATATCGACATTTTCGACCGCGAGGCCGTTTTTATCGAACGCGTGCTGGCGCCGCTGATCGAGCGCATGCCCGAACTGCGCGTGATCTTCGAACACATCACGACGCGCCAAGCGGTCGATTTCGTGGATTCGGCCGGTGAGAACGTCGCCGCCACGATTACGCCGCAGCATCTCCACATCAATCGCAACGCCATTCTGGTGGGAGGCATCAGGCCGCACATGTACTGCCTCCCCGTCGCCAAGCGCGAGGAGCACCGGCTGGGCCTGCGCAAGGCCGCGACATCGGGCTCCGCCAAATACTTTCTCGGTACCGACAGCGCACCGCACCATCGCCATGCGAAGGAAAGCGATTGCGGTTGTGCGGGCATCTTCAACGCGCCCTTTGCGCTCGAAAGCTATCTCACGGTGTTCGAGGAGGAGGGCGCGATCGACCGCTTCGAAGCCTTCGCCTCGCTGAACGGCCCGGGCTTTTATCGCCTGCCCGTAAACGAAGACGAAGTGACGCTGGAGCGCGCGGACATTCCCGTGCCCTATGAAGTCGATGGCGGCGATGCGCGCGTGGTCCCGTTCCATGCCGGGGAAAGGCTCGGCTGGCGGCTGCGAGCCTGATCGTCAGCCAGCAGGAGCGACGACGCGCGCCGCGCGGGCCTTGGCGACGAGATCCCAGGCGAAGATGATCACCGCCGCCCAGATAAAGCCGAAGCATGCGATCTGGACGGGCTTCAGCGGCTCTTCGAAGACGGTCAGGCCGAGCACGAAGACGATGCTGGGGGCCAGGAACTGGATGAAACCCAGTGTCGAATAGGGCATTCGCCGGGCCGCCACGGCGAACATCAGCAACGGTACAGCGGTCACCAGCCCGCCGAGCGCGATCGCGAAGCTGAGGCCCGGATCGATGGCGAAGGACGATCCGTACCTGGCGGCATACCACCAGGTAACCGCAGCGGAGGGCAGCATGAGCAGCGCCGATTCGATGGTCAGCCCGGGCAGGGCCCCCACCGGAACACGCTTTCTGACCAGCCCGTAGGTTCCGAATGAGCAGGCCAGCGTCAGGCTGATCCACAGCGTGGTTAGCGCGCCGGCGGCAAGCAGCGACACGCCCACCGTCGCCAGTCCGACCGCGCTCCACTGCAAGCGGGTCAGCCGCTCGCCCAGAACGAGCGTGCCGAGCAGGACATTGAAGAGCGGATTGATGTAATAGCCAAGGCTGGCCGCATAGACATTGCCGCGCTGAATCGCCCAGACATAGACGCCCCAGTTTATCGCGATCAGAACCGAGCTCAGCAGCAGCCAGCGCAGGACTTTCCAGTCGGAAAGCACGGCCCGCACCTGCGGCCATTGGCGGCGCACCAGCACGATCACTGCGCAGATCGGTACCGTCCAGATGATCCGCCAGGCCACGAATTCGAAAGGCGGAACCGCGCTGACGAGGATCAGATAGAGCGGAAAGAAACCCCATATCGTATAGGCGCCGAGTGCCGATGGCAGGCCCGATTTCGCGTCGGTCTGTTCGGTATCGGGATCGGGATCGGCCATTTCGGCGCGCTAGGGCCGGGGTATGACGGCGGCAAGCGCTCATTTCGTCGCCGCATGAAAGTCGTTTCGCCGCAAATCCGGAATCTGTCGTCTCGGTTGCGATCCGTTCAGTTTCGAACGCTTATAGCTGAACGTCAGAGGCGGACGAGCCCCGCGCCGCTCTCGCGAAATGAGGAAGGAATACCGACATGACCCTATCGCTCAAGACCGCCGGTCTCGCTCTTGCCGCCACGGGCCTCGCTCTGTCCGGCCCGGCTTCTGCCGCTCCGGCCTACCACACGGCCACCCCTTCGGCGCAGACTTCGGTATTCGGCGAAACCGCGTTCAATCACGGGCGCGACAAATATCGCGATCGCCGTGATTATCGCAATTACGGGCAGCGTTACGACCGCAATTACGCAGAGCCGGTCTATCGCGACACGCAGGTCTGGCGCGGGAATGACGGCCGTTATTACTGCAAGAAAGAAAATGGCACGACCGGGCTGCTGATCGGCGCAGGCGTCGGCGGATTGATCGGACACGAAGTCGCCGGACGCAATGGCGATCGGACGCTTGGCGCGATTCTCGGCGCAGCGGGCGGGGCCCTGCTGGGCCGCGCGATCGACCGATCGAGCACCAAGTGCCGCTAAAGTAGAAACGAACTTCGACCGTGCCCACCCACGGTCGTAGCGCGGACCCTAGGGGACCGTGGAAGGCGTCGCTCGTCCCATGATCGGGGTGGGCGGCGTCTTCGATTCCGTGCCGTAAGATTCAGGCGATCGGCTGTCCCGCGATGGCGCATGCGCCGGCCGCTGCTCTTGATCTTAACGCTTGCGTGCTTACGGCTCCGGAAAATCCTGTCGGAGATTGTCCCATGCGCTTCACCCCTGTCGCTCTTACCATCGCTCTGCCGTTCGTGCTTCTGTCGGCTTGCAGCAACGAACCCGACGCGCAAACTGCGGATGGCGCGAGCGATCCGGCGAGCGAGCAGGCGCTCAATGGCGATCTGATGACCGATCCGGATATGGCCGCCAATAATGAGGGCGATGCGGCGCTCTCGGGTTCGGGCGACGGTTCGGTGCCGACGATCAACACCTCACCCGAGGCGATCGCGGCGGCCCGCAGCCGCGCAGCCGAACTGGTCGGCGGCACGAACGCGCTGCGCCCGGCTCCGGCCCCGCGCGATCTCGGCACCCAGGCCACCGTCACCAAGGCGATGCAGAAGGCTGCGCAGGCAGCAGTCAGCCCGGGCGGCGGGAATTGCGCCGAACAGGTCGAATATTCGACTGCCTGGGCTGCCAAGCTTCCCGGCACCTTCCCGGTCTATCCACGCGGCAACACCAAGGAAGCGGCAGGAACGGACGAAGGCGCATGTGCGCTGCGCGTCGTCAGCTTCCGCTCGCCCGTCCCGCTCGACGAGGTGCTGGCGTTCTATAACACCCGCGCGCTCGCCAACGGCTATTCGGCGGAGCATGTGAAGGCGGCCGGTGACAATATCCTGAGCGGCACCAAGGGCGAAGCGGCTTATGTCGTCTACGGTCGGCGCCTGCCTTCGGGCGTGACCGAGATCGACCTCGTCACCAGCAATCCCTAATCACGCGTCGCTGAGACCCACTCCGATGCTCGCGCGCGGCTGCTCCATTTCGGTGCTGCAGACCGGATAGGCGCAGTAATCAGCGGCGTAATAGGCGGCCGGGCGGTGGTTGCCAGACAGTCCCACGCCGCCGAACGGCGCGGCGGAGGATGCGCCGTTGGTGGGGCGGTTCCAGTTGAGAATCCCCGCGCGCGCATTGTCCCAGAAGCGCTCGAAATCGTGCGGTCCGCCACCCAGGAGCGAGGCAGACAGGCCGTAGCGGGTGTTGTTCGCCTCTGCGATGGCAGCGTCGAAATCGGGCACCCGGATCACCTGGAGCAGGGGGCCGAACAGCTCGATATCGGGGCGCTCGTGCATCTCGGTCGTGTCGATAATGGCGGGCGTGAGGAAGGGCCGGTCTTCCTGCGGGCGCTTCATATGCAGGATCGGCTGTCCGCCCCGACTCATGAGAGCCAGAAAGCTTTCATGCAGCAGATCGGCTGTCTGATTGTCGATCACGCATCCCATGAAAGGCTGGGGATCGGCGAAAGGCTCGTCCACGATCAGCCGCTCGGTCAGCTCCTTCAGCTTGGGCACGATCTGGTCGTAGACGGAATCGAGGACGATCAATCGCCGCGCCGCCGTGCATCGCTGGCCCGCCGTGGTGAAGGCGGACTGGATGATGAGCGCCGCCGCATCGTCGATCTTCGGCGTGTCGAGCATGACGACGGGGTTGTTGCCCCCCATTTCGAGCGCCACGATCTTGTTCGGTTCGGTGGCGAGCTTGCGATTGATCGCGATGCCTGCGCGCGCCGATCCGGTGAAAAGCACCCCGTCGACAAGCCAGTGCCCCACCAGCGCCTTGCCTTCGTCCGGCCCGCCGATCAGCAGCTGGACCACGCCTTCGGGTACCTTCGCGGCGTGGAAGCATTTTACCAGGAATTCCGCCGTCGCAGGCGTTTTTTCGCTGGGTTTGAAGATCACCGTGTTCCCGGCGATCAGCGCCGGAACGATATGGCCATTGGGAAGGTGGGCGGGAAAATTATACGGCCCCAACACGGCCATCACGCCATGCGGCTTGTGCCGCACAGCCGCCGTACCGGACAGCGCGCTGTTTAGCTTTTTCTGCCCGGTGCGTTCGGCATAGGCGGAAATCGAGATCTCCACTTTGCCGATCACCGCTTCGACTTCAGTGCGCGCTTCCCACATCGGCTTGCCGGTTTCGCGCGCGATCACTTCGGCGAAAGGTTCGGCCTGACGCCGGACTTCGTTGGCGAAGCGGCGCATCAGCTCCATCCGGTTCGCAACGGGAAGGCGCGACCATTCGGCAAGGGCGGCCCGCGCGCGTTCGATCGCGGCATCCGGATCGCCGATTCCGCCGCGCCACAATTCGCGTCCGGTCGCGGGTTCGAAGGAAACTAGTTCGGAGCTGCTCACGGTCTCAGGGAACCTCATGGATCGGGGTCGGTTGCTCGGTTGCAACGTCGGTCAAGTGCAATCGTGTCCGATTGCGGAAATTTTGCTGGCGTTGCCGATCAGGCGGCTGCGCGCCGCGCAAGCATGTGGTCCGTATCGCTCGCGACGTCAAATCGGTTCGAACGGCGGGGAGGAGGAGAGCGCAGCGACAATACTTCGTGCGACGGTACGAGAGCGTACCGATCGTTTCGACGCCTATCCATTTTCAGCACTTTCCAGATCATTTCCATCGAATTGGTTCGAGATCGCGGCTCGCGCAATTTCGTTACCGGTTTCGAGGTAACCAAGGGGAAAACTCATGCGTTTCCAATTCAGCAAAACGACCGGCCTCTCTTTCGGCGCATCGCTTATGGCGATTGCCGCCGTGGGGATCATGCCGTCCACTGCCGCCGCCCAAAGCAATCCCGATGCGGAATGCGTGCTGACCGAAGATCAGGCCAACCCGACCTTGGCTGGCGCGAACGCGACAGGTGACGATGCACTGGCCTGCGGCGGCGATGCAACAGCCACCGGCACTGGTGCAACGGCGACCGGATCGGGCGCGACGGCCAATGGGGACGGCGCGAGCGCCTACGGTAACGTAGCTACGGCGACCGGCACGTCCACTACGGCAGTCGGCGCTCGGAGCGTCGCGAACGGTACAGCGGCCACGGCCTTCGGCTGGCAGTCCAACGCGACGGGCGAACGCGCCCACGCGATCGGCCATATCGCCAGCGCGCAGGGCGAGCGCTCGCTCGCCGTAGGTGAGGCCGCGCAGGCGCAGACCGCGTTCTCGACCGCGATCGGCAATCAGGCGGTTGCCAATGGCGTCGACGCGCTGGCCGTCGGCGACAATGCGAGTTCGACCGGAACCTCGACTACGGCGGTAGGCGGTGAAAGCGTCGCGAACGGAACGGCGGCCACGGCCTTCGGCTGGCGGTCGAACGCGACGGGTGAGCGCGCCCATGCATTCGGGCACCTCGCCAGCGCGCAGGGCGAGCGCTCGCTCGCGGTAGGCGAGGCGGCACAGGCGCAAAGCGCATTTTCGACCGCGATCGGCAATCAGGCGAGCGCGACGGGCGTCGATGCGCTCGCATTGGGCGACAATGCCAGCGCGAACGGCAATTCGACCTCGGCCATCGGCGGCGAAAGCGTAGCCACGGGTCCGGGCGCGTCGGCATTCGGCTGGCAGGCTATGGCGACTGCCGAGCGTGCGCAGGCTTTCGGTCATCTGGCGACCGCGCAGGGCGTGCGTTCGCTAGCCGTGGGTGAGAATGCAGACGCGCAGACCGACAATTCCACTGCGATCGGTAACGAGGCGATCGCCAACGGTATCGACGCGCTGGCGCTTGGCGATACCGCGTTGGCGCAGGGCAATTCGACGACGGCGGTCGGCGGCGAATCGGTTGCGACCACGCCCGGCTCGACCGCCCTGGGCTGGCAGGCCCGTGCCACCGGCGCGATGGCCACTGCCGTCGGCCATCAGACTACCGCATCGGGCGCACAGAGCTTTGCCGGGGCGGAAGATGCCGTCGCGTCGGGTTCCAACGCGGTTGCGATCGGTAACACTGCGCAGGCAACCGGCGGCGATTCGATCGCGATCGGCGGCAATCGCGATGGCGCTAACGGCCGTGCAACTGTCGCCACTGGCCCGTCGACGACGGTGGTCGGCGGTCAGGCGCTTGCCAATGGGGCGGGCGCAACCGCCTATGGCTGGCGTTCGGAAGCGACCGCCGAACGGGCGACCGCTCTTGGCCATCTTGCCGTGGCGAGCGGCGTGCGCTCCGTCTCGGTCGGTGAAGCGGCAACTGCGACCGGCAGCGGTGCGATTGCCATGGGCAACCAGTCGGTCGCTTCGGGAGCAAACTCGGTCGCGATCGGCAATGGCGCGCGCGCTGTGAATGACGGTCAGGTGGTCATCGCCGGACTGGACACCAGCACGGCGAGCCAGACGGGAACGGTCTTTGCGGTGACGACGGACAGCAACGGGACGCTGGGCCGTTCGGCTCTCGCCACGACGGCTTCGGTGGCAGCCGCGAATGCGTCGATCGCAGCGAATACTGCGTCGATCGGTGCAAATTCGGCGGCGATCACGACGGCGAACGCCAACATCGCTTCGCTGCAGACGCTGACCTCCAACCAGACTGCGCAGATCAATACGCTGTTCGGCCAGACTGCCGAGCTGCGCGACGCGGTCGATCGGGCGAACGAAGGTGTCGCGATGGCGCTGGCGATGGAATCGCCGATGCTTCCGGCTGGGACCAATTTCGGCCTGTCGGGCGGCGTCGGTTATTATGACGATCAGGCTGCCGGTACGCTGGCGGTTTCGGCTCGCGTCGGGACCAACATGTCGGTGGGTGCAGGCCTCGGCGTCGGCTTCGACAGCGGCGAAGTCGGTGCACGCGGCGGCTTCCAGATCGCCTGGTAAGCGGCTACACCCGGTCCATGTTCAGGATCGCAAACATCAGGAAAATGCCGGGGCGTCCTGCCCCGGCATTTTTCGTCGCGCTGGCGGCGGCGCTCGCTTGTTCCATGCCCGCTTCCGCACAGCAGGCCGCACCCCAGCCCAGCGTTCAGCCACCGCCATCGGTTCGCCCGACGCCGGGGCAGCTCGAACTGTCAAAGCTGATATGGTCCACCGTTGCGGCGGTCGATCATGCTAATAGGTCGGGCAATTACTCGGTGCTGCGGGATATCTCGGCGCAAGGGTTCCAGATCAACAATACGCCTGCGCAATTGGGCCAGATCTTCGCGGGCCTGCGCGACTTGCAGATCGACCTTTCCAACGCTTTGCTGGTCCCACCAACCTATACGGTGGCGCCGCAACTGGTTCAGGAAGACGTCTTCCGCGTCCAGGGCGTGTTCCAGATGCGCCCGATCTCGATCGGATTCGACCTGTATTATCAATGGGAACAGGGCCGCTGGAAACTGGTCGGCATCGACCTGCAGCCACTCCAGATGACGAGCCAGGCACCTTCGCGCTAAATCGCAACAGCTATTGCCCGGCAGGTCGCGGAGCGTCGCCGTGTGCGGCGCCCATGCGGCGGATCGCGGCGATCTTGTCGGCCAGGGGCTGCCAATCGTCCGTCTCGTCGATGGCGGCCCAGATACGCTCGACCTCCTCGATCACCATCGTTTCGGGTTCTTCGTCCCAATAGGGATGTGCGCTGTCCGTAGGTGCGTGGTCCGACAGCGCTTCGGCGAGGCTTCCCTCCGCGTTCCGGCCGCCCCGATGCCGGTGGAAGAAAGCGTCCGGGCTTTCGCCGCTTTCCCGCATCGCGCGCTCGCATGCGCCCACAAGTGCAGCATCGGCCTCCGACCCGCGGTTCGCGATACCGAGCCGCCAGCACCAGCGCCGCCCGACCGCTTCCATATAGAGCGAACCGAATCGCTCCAGCGCGGCGATCAGGGGCGGTGCATCGCAAACGAGGCGCAACGCCACTGCAAGCTGCCCGCAATTCCAGTGCAACGCCTCAGGCTGGCGACCGAAGGCATAGAGCCCTGCATGGTCGAAATAGGCGGCCGTGAAGCCCGGTTCCCATCGCGGCAGAAACCGCCACGGGCCGTAATCGAAACTTTCGCCCGAAATGTTCATGTTGTCGGTGTTGAGGACGCCGTGGACGAAGCCGGCCACCATGTAACTCGCCGCGAGATCGGCCATGCGTTCGACCACCAGATGCATCAAACGCACGGCAGGCTCGTAGCGGTCGGGGGCGTCTTCGGGGGGCGGAGGGCCGGGGAATTGCGCCAGGCAATAGTCGATCAGCTCAACCATATGATCGCGCTCCTCCAAGGCCAGCAGGCGCTGGAAGATGCCGATGCGGATATGTCCGTGGCTGAGCCGCGTCAGCACGGCGGAGCGGGTTGGCGAGGGCTCGTCACCGCGCTCCAGCTGCTCGCCGGTTTCGATCACCGAAAAGGTTTTCGACGTGTTCACGCCGAGCGCTTCGAGCATTTCGGTCGCCAGAATCTCGCGCACCGCGCCTTTCAGCGTCAGCCGCCCATCGCCGCGCCTGCTCCACGGCGTGGTGCCCGATCCCTTGGTGCCGAGATCCATCAGGCGCCCGGATTCGTCCCGCATCTGAGCGAACAAAAAGCCGCGCCCGTCGCCGATCTCGGGATTGTAGACCCGGAATTGATGCCCGTGATAGCGCAGCGCGAGCGGCTGGGGGAGATTGCCGGGCACGGGATCGAACCGCCCGAAATGGCGTACCCAGTCGGCATCGCTCAATTCCGCCAGCCCGACCGTTCGCGCCGCGCGGTCATTGCGCCAGCGCAGCGTGGTTTCGGGAAAGTCTGCGGCCTCCACCGGATCGCCGATCCAGTCGGCCAGCGCGGCGATCGGGGTGTCGGGACGATAGGAGGCGGCTTGCACAGGGTCGTTCATCCAGCGATAGTGGGGGTGAGACCGATACGGCACAAGACCGCCCGCCGAAACCGCAGGGCCGACCGTTCCGTATGACCGACACAGCCAGTGAAGAGCGACACCGCGCCGATAATGGACAAGCCCTATACCGACCGGACCTGGCAAAGCGCCGACGGCCTCACCCTGCATTACCGCGACTATCCGGCCAGCGCGGGCGCCGATCCCGCGCGCCCGCCGATAATCTGCCTCCACGGCCTCACCCGCAATGCGCGCGATTTCGCCGATCTGGCAGAGCATCTGGCGGGCGAATGGCGCGTGCTGGTGCCCGAAATGCGCGGGCGGGGCGATAGCGATTATGCGCCCGACCCGGCGAGCTATGCCGTCCCCACCTATGTCGGCGATGTCATCGCGCTGCTCGAAGATCAGGGGATCGAGCGGTTCGTTTCGATCGGAACGTCCATGGGCGGGATCATCACGATGATTCTGGCCGCCACTCGCCCCCGGACGATCGCGGGCGCGGTGCTGAACGATATCGGCCCCGAATTGCGGACCGAGGGGCTGGACGCGATCAAAACCTATGTCGGGCAGGGGCGCAGTTTCCCTACCTGGATGCACGCCGCGCGCGCGCTGGAGGAAACGCATGGCGCCGCCTTCCCGCGCTTCGATACCGAGGACTGGATCAGGATGGCCAAGCGCACGCTGGTGCTGTGCAACAATGGCCGCATTTCCTACGATTACGATATGAAGATCGCCGAGCCGATCATGGCTGCGGACGAAAGCGCGGTGCCACCCGATATGTGGCCGGCCTTCGAAGCGCTGAAGGGCAAGCCGGTATTGGTGGTGCGGGGCGAGATATCCACGCTGTTCGCGGCTGAGACGCTGTCGGAAATGCAACGCCGCCTTCCGCAAGCGAAAGCAGTGACGATCTCCGAAACCGGCCATGCCCCCACGCTAGACGAGCCCGAGGCGCGCGCCGCGATCGACGCTTTCCTGTCCGAATTCGCATGAGTAAGTCCAAGGGTCCGCCCCGCCGCGCGGGCAAGCAAGACGTTCGGCAGGCATCGCGCGTGCCGCATATCCTGCACATCCACTCCACGTTCTCGCCGGGGGGCAAGGAGCTGCGCTGCGTCCAGCTGATCAACGCCTTCGGGGCCAAGGCGCGGCATACGATCGTATCCGCCGAGCCCGACCAGCTGGGCGCGGCGAAGCGAATCCGCCAGGGGATCGCGGTCACGCTCCAGCCGGATTTCCCCGCGCTCAAGGGATTGCCGACGCCCGGACGCCTGCAGAAACTCGCCAAGGCGATGCGCGGCTACGATCTCGTGCTGACCTATAATTGGGGCGCGATGGACGCGGTGATGGCGCACACGCTGTTTTCCGAGGCGTTCGACCTGCCCAAGCTGATCCATCACGAGGATGGCTTCGACGAAAGCGAGCTGGTCAAACGCAAGCAGCGGCGGACCTGGTTTCGCCGGATCGCTCTGGGCAAATCCTCTGGCCTGGTCGTCCCGTCGAGCGTGCTGGAAGAGATCGCGCTTGTCGAATGGCAGCAGCCGCTCGGGCGGGTGAAGCGCATTCCCAATGGCATCGACACCGGTGCCTTTGCCGCCAAGCCCAAGACCGATGCGATCCCGCGCCTTCTGAAAAGGCCGGGCGAAAAATGGGTGGGCACGCTGGCGGGTCTGCGCCCGGTCAAGAACATCCCCCGCCTGGTGCGCGCCTTTGCTGCCATGCCCGATGACTGGCATCTGATCGTATGCGGGGAGGGGCCGGATCGCGCGCGGATCGAGGCGGAGATCGACCGGCTGGAACTGAACGATCGCGTCCATCTGCCCGGAGCGGTGGACGATCCTGCCAAAGTGGTCGGCCTGTTCGACATCTTCGCCCTGTCGAGCGACAGCGAGCAATTCCCGCTCTCCGTTGTCGAGGCGATGGCGGCGGGGCGTGCGGTGGTGGCACCCAAAGTGGGCGATATCGCGGACATCGTCGCCGAAGAAAACCGAGCCTATCTCGCCGACACGCCGAGCGAGGAAGCGATCGCAAGCGAGCTCGTCGCTCTGTCGGACGATGCGAAACTGCGCGACACGGTGGGCAAGGCGAACCGCGCAAAGGCCCGCGCGCAATTCGATGCGGACAAGATGATCGCTACCTATCGCCGCCTCTATTCGAGCGCGATGCACGGCTTCGATCTCTGAGCGAAGGTTTCAGCCGCCATTCACGCTTGCGGGGGCAGTCGATGCGTCATGCCCACGCTGTTTCCCCAGCCCATTGCCCTAATGCAGTGCGCCGCCTAATGAACGCCGCTGAACCGGTGGGCGAGATTGTCGCCGTGATGCCGAACGCAACGCTTATCTGAACGGGAAACCAGCCGCTCGTGGCTCTCACACCGAAAAAACCCGCCCTCACCCGCGAAGAAGAACTGGCTCGCCGCAAGGCCGCCGAAGACGACGCGCTGATCCGCGAAGTGGACGATGCCGTCCGCCAGGGCGATCTGCAAAGCTTCGGCAAGAAATACGGCGTGCCGATCGCGGGCGCGATCGTCCTGCTGCTCGTCGCCTTTGCGGGCTATCTCTTCTGGCAGAACCAGCAGGAAGCCGCGCGTGAGGCCGATGGCGAGGTGCTGATTGCCGCGCTCGATAATCTGGAGGCGGGCAATCTTCAGACGGCCTACGACAATCTCGAAGGCCTTGCCGCCGCCGATCGCGGTGCGGCGAGCGCGAATGCCAAGATGATGCGCGGCGCGATTCTGGCCCGCCGTGGCGATACCGAACAGGCGGTGGCCGCGTTCGATGCGCTCGCCAAGGATGCAAGCGCGCCGCAGCCGCTGCGCGATCTGGCGTTGATCCGCAAGGTTTCGGCCGGGTTCGATACGATGGACAAGGGCGCCGTGGTCAGCGAACTGAATGCGCTGGCCCAGCCCGATCATCCCTTCTTCGGCAGCGCGGCGGAACTGGTCGCCATGGCGCAGCTCGAACGGGGCAACCGGGCTGAGGCGGGCAAACTGTTCTCGCAGATCGCGCAGAGCGAGACCGCGCCGGAAAGCCTGCGCTCGCGCTCGCGCCAGATGGCGGGCATTCTGGGCGTCGACGCCATTGCGGATGTCGACGCGCTTCTCGAACAACAGGGTATCGACCGCGAAGCGGAGCCGGACGCGCCAGGCGCACCGGCGGCCGAATGACGCGCAATCACAGGCACAACGCTATGACGAGCATTTCCAAGACGAAGATCCTGGCCCGGACCGGCCTTTTCGGCGCGTTGACGCTTGGCCTGTCGGCCTGCGCAGGCGGACTGTTCGGCGGCGGGGACGACGACAACACCACGCCCACCGTGGGCGAGCGTATTCCGATCCTGTCGCGCATCGAAACCGGCGCACAGGTCGATCCCGCGCTGGCCAGCGTCCAGGTGGTGCTGCCGCCCGCGCAGACCAATGCCAGCTTCGCGCAAGCCGGCGGCACGGCCAGCAAGTCCTACGGCCATCTCGCTTTGGGTCAGCAGCCGACCAAGGCCTGGACCGCGCAGATCGCCGGATCGAGCAATCGCGCGCGCCTCGGCGCTGCGCCCGTGGTCGGCGGTGGACGGCTCTACGCCGTCGACGTGGACGGCACGGTTTACGCCTTCGACGCGCAGACCGGTGCCAGGATCTGGACCCGCAACGCCGCGCTCGAAAACAATCTGCGCAACAGCGCCTTCGGCGGCGGCGTGAGCTTCGACAGTGGCAAGCTTTATGGCACCAATGGCGCGGGCGAGGTCATCGCCATGGACGCGGCGACCGGCAACGAATTGTGGAAGGTCACCCCATCGGGCCCGCTGCGCGGTTCACCCACCGTCGCGTTTGGGTCGGTCTATGTGATGACGCAGGACAACCAGATCTTCGCCCTCGATGCCAATGACGGCTCGCTCCAGTGGCAGGAATCGGCCTCTTCGACGCAGGCCGGCGTGTTCGGCGTGGCCGCGCCTGCCGTGGGGCAGGGCACGGTCATCGCAGGCTACAGCTCGGGCGAGCTGGTGGCCTATCGCTACGAGAACGGACGCAGCCTGTGGGCGGACGCTCTGGCGCGCACCAGCATCTCGACCCAGGTCGGCACGCTGACCGATATCGACGCCGATCCCATCATCGACAATGGCCGCGTCTACGCGCTCGGCCAAGGCGGGCGCATGGCGGCCTACGAACTCGTCACCGGCCAGCGAATCTGGGAGCTGAACCTCGCGGGCATTTCCACGCCTGCAATCGCGGGCGAGTGGATCTTCACGCTGACCGACGATGCCCGCCTGCTCGCCATCGCGCGCTCGACGGGCAAGGTGCGCTGGCTGACCCAGCTGGCCGAGTATCGCAATGTCGAGAAGAAGAAGGATCCGATCTTCTGGACCGGGCCGGTGCTGGCGGGCAATTCGCTGTGGCTGGTCAATTCGCGCGGCGAGTTGTGGCGGGTGAGCACGGGCGAAGGCTCGGCGCAGCTCTATCAGGAACTCGGCGAGCCGGTCAGCCTGCCTCCGGTGGTAGCCAACGAAACGCTCTACATCCTCGACGATAGCGGGCGCATCCACGCCTTCCGCTAAACCCCGCGCGAGACTCGGCCTTACCCGCATGTTAACCCTTGCGGCGTAGGAGTTTTGCGCATGGACACCGCACAGGCGCCGCCCCGCGCCGCCAGACCGCAAAGCGACGTTTCCTCCTTTGTCGGCCTGGTGGGGCTGGCGGGTTTGTTCGCGTGGGTGGCGGTGTCGCGCAATTTCCCCGCCATCGCCGATTATTTCGATCTTCCCCTGCCGCGCCAGCCGATGAGCGGGCCGCATTCCGCCTTGGCCGCATTGGTCGCGGCAGCGGTGCCGATGGCGCTGTGGTCGGTCTTCGTCGACAAGGTGCATCTGCGCCCCTCGACCGGGATCGACTGGTCGCTGCGAAAGACCCGCGTGCCCGATCGCGGCACCAGCATGGTCAAGCTGCTCGGCCTGTGGACGACCTGGGCGGTGATCGCCGCGCTCTATTGCCTGTGCCGCTGGTATTGGGACGGGAATTACATCTTCGCGATCAAGGTGCTGACTTGGGCGGCGCTCCCGCTGGTCGTGCTGTCGGTGCCCTATGTGCTGTGGCTCGACCGGGTGATGCTGAACCCGCGCGACCATGCTTGGCATTTCGGCGCGCTGATCCTGGGCAGGCCGGGCTGGGAGCCGGAGCAGATCAAGAAGCACTGGCGCGCCTGGATCATCAAGGGGTTCTACACCGCCTTCATGATCTCGATCGTCCCCTTCGCCTTCGCGACCGTGGTGACGGCGGACCTGCCGCAGACCTTTTCGCATCCGGCCAGCGCGGCGCTGTTCCTGATCGAAGTCATGTTCATGATGGACGTGATCATCGGCACGGTGGGCTACATCATGACCGTGCGCCCGCTCGACGCGCATATCCGCAGCGGCAATCCGTTCCTGGGCGGCTGGATCGCGGCGCTAATCTGTTATCCCCCGATGGTGTGGGGGATCATGGGCAACGCCCAATTCGTCAATTACCAGCAGAACACGCCCGAATGGCTGTACTGGATGCAGGGGAACGACCTTCTGGTCGCGGGCTGGGGTGCGTGGCTCGTCGTGCTGACGTTCTTCTATGCCTGGGCAACCTTCGTGTTCGGCCTGCGATTTTCCAACCTCACCTATCGCGGCGTCATCACCAACGGCCCCTATCGCTGGACGCGGCATCCGGCCTATGTGTCGAAGAACCTGTTCTGGTGGTTCGCGACCTTACCCTTCCTCGTCACCACGGGCAGCCCGGTTGAGATGATCCGCAATTCGTTCTTCCTGCTGGTCGTTAACGGTATCTATTACTGGCGCGCGCGGACCGAAGAGGCGCATCTGCTGCGCGAGGACGCCAAATACCGAGCCTATTACGACTATATGGCCGAAAACGGGCTGATCACCGCGCCGCTGACGCGATTGTTCGCCTGGGTCAAGGGGTTGAGGCCGGTGACCGCACCCGCCTGATCTCCGGCTCTAGAAGCTGTATTTGTAGACCCGGTCGATATCGCCGCCCCATTCGCCATGATAGCGGTCGAGCAGGACTTGCGCGGGCACCTTCCCGGTTGTCACGATCTCATCGAGCGTTTCGAGGAAGCCCGTCTCGTTGTCCCCGCTCGAATTGAGGCGCGCGCGCGCCGACAGGCCCGCGCGGGCGATCTTCATCACTTCGCGCGCCAGATCGAGCAGCTTGCCGCCGCCGGGAATCGGCGCGTCGAGCGCCAATTTCGGCACCGCGTTGCGCAGATCCTCGCGCTCTTCCATCGTCCAGTCCTTGACCAGATCCCACGCCGCATCGAGCGCGGTCTGATCGTAAAGCAGGCCGACCCAGAAAGCGGGCAGGGCGCAGATTCGGCTCCACGGCCCGCCATCGGCACCGCGCATTTCGAGGAAGCTCTTGAGGCGCACTTCGGGAAAAGCAGTGGAGAGGTGATCCCACCAATCGCTCTGCGTCGGTTTCTCGCCCGGTAGGACCGACAGGTTTCCGTCGAGAAAATCGCGGAAGCTGAGGCCCGCCGCGTCGATATATTTCCCTTCGCGGAAGACGAAATACATCGGCACGTCGAGCATGTAATCGACCCAACGTTCGTAGCCGAAGCCGTCCTCGAACACGAAGGGCAGCATGCCGGTGCGGTGCGGATCGGTGTCCGACCAGATATGGCTGCGGAAGGAGAGGTAACCGTTCGGTTGCCCTTCGGTGAAGGGCGAATTGGCGAACAATGCCGTCGCCAGCGGTTGCAGCGCGAGGCCGGTGCGGAATTTCTGCGCCATGTCCGCCTCGCTCGAATAGTCGAGATTGACCTGAATGGTGCAGGTCCGCAGCATCATGTCGAGCCCCAGATCGCCGACGCGCGGCATGTGGTTCTTCATGATCTCGTAGCGGCCCTTGGGCATCATCGGCAGGTCCGAACGCGCCTTGTCCGGCCACATGCCGAGGCCGAGGAAGCCGACGCCGAGCCGTTCGCCCACCGCCTTGACCTGCGCCAAATGCCGCCCGGTTTCCGCGCAGGTTTCATGCAGGTTTTCGAGCGGCGCGCCCGACAGTTCGAGCTGGCCCGCCGGTTCGAGGCTGACGGTGCCGTCGCTCCCCCGCATGGCGATGACATTAATTTTACCATCTGGGCCGCCTTCTTCGACCGGCTCCCACCCGAATTCGGTCAACGCCATCAGGATGTCGCGAATGCCGCCTTTCTCCTCGTAAGAGGGGGCGTGGTGATCGCCGCGCATATAGACCAGCTTTTCATGCTCGGTCCCAATGCGCCAATCCGCCTTGGGTTTTTCGCCGGCCTGCATCGGCGCGACCAATTGGTCGCGGGTTTCGATAATGGGATCGTCCCGCTCGGAAGTGTCGCGCGTGCTCATGGCGGGTGGCGTTACGCAACCTATCGGAGCGAGGGAAGGGGGGAAGTGGAGTGTCCGGAGCAAGAGGGGCGCTGCGATGGCTTCGTCGCGCCCGTTTACGCGGCCCAGTCGCCTGCCACTGCCATCCACATCGCGGTTGCCGCGATTGCCGCCGTTTCCGCGCGCAGAATACGCGGCCCCAATCCGATCGGTACCGCCTGCGGCAGAGCGCGAATGGCCGCGCGCTCCGCATCGTCGAAGCCGCCTTCCGGTCCGATTAATAAGGCGGCAGGCACCTTGTACCGCGCGAAAGCGGCGGAGGCGGGTTCGCCGCCCGTCTCGTCCGCAAAATAAAGGGTGCGGTCCTGCGGCCAGTCGCGCAGCAAGGCGTCGAGTTTTTCGGGCGCGTCCACCACGGGCAGAGCAGTGCGCGCGCATTGCTCGGCAGCCTCGACCGTGACGGTTCGCGCCCGCTCTGCGTTGAGCTTGTCCACCACGGCGCGGCGAGTCGTCACCGGACGGATTCGCGCCACGCCGAGTTCGGTCGCCTTTTCGAGGATCAGATCGAAGCGATCCTTCTTGACCAGCGCCGGGCAGAGCCAGAAATCGGGCACCGCCTCGCGCGCGCGCAACCGCTCAACCGCCTCCGCCTCGATCCGCCGTTTTCCGACCGAGGAAATGCGCGCGGCCCATTCGCCGGTGATGTCGTCGCACAGGATCACGATATCGCCTTCGCCCACGCGCATGACACGCGAGAGGTAATGCGCCTGATTGCCCTCGATCGCGATTATGCTGCCCATATCCAGCTCGTCCGCGACGAAGAGGCGCGGCGCGCTGCGGGGAGGCCAGGCGGGGGTTTTCGGATCGTGCGTGGCGGGCATGGCTTTCCTGTTGGCGATGCGGACAGTAGGAGGCAAGCCATGCCAGCCAGCAATTCCGACATCGTTCCCGATAGCGAGCATCGCGGTCTTGTCGCGCGCCTGCCGCAGAATTTGCGCGACCTCGCGATGCTGGCGCGTTTCGATCGGCCGATCGGCTGGTGGCTCCTGTTCTGGCCGTGTGTCTGGGGCGTCTGGCTGGCGGGGGCGGGCTGGCAGGTCGCGCTGCTCGGCTGGCTGCTGCTCGGCGCGATCGCGATGCGTGGGGCAGGCTGCGTCTATAACGACATCGTCGACGCCGATCTGGACCGGAAGGTGGCGCGCACGGCCAGCCGTCCGGTGGCGAGCGGCAGAGTATCGAAAAAGCGGGCGTGGGCCTGGCTGCTGGCGCTCTGCCTTGTCGGCCTGGCCGTGTTGCTGCAATTGCGGGCCCTCGCGCAGATCGTCGCTCTGGCGAGCCTGGCGCTGGTCGCCGCTTATCCTTTCATGAAACGCATTACCTGGTGGCCGCAGGCCTGGCTCGGGCTGGTCTTCACCTGGGGGCTGCTCGTCGGCTGGACCCAATTGCGGGCCGATAATTGGGACGCGCTTGCCGCCATGTATATCGGATCGGCGCTTTGGGTGATCGGATACGACACGATCTATGCGCTGCAGGACCGCGAGGACGATGCGCTGGTCGGCATCAGGTCGAGCGCGCTGAGGATGGGCGGTTTCGTGAAGGGCGGCGTGGCGCTGTGCTATGGGGGCGCGATGGCGCTCTGGGCGCTTGCCTTCTGGCTCTACCGCGCGGACTGGATCGCGCTGCTGGCGCTGATTCCGGCGGCGGGGCATCTGGCGTGGCAGATCGCGACGCTGGACGAGAGCGATCCCGACAACCCGCTGGCCCGCTTCCGCTCCAACCGTTGGACGGGCGCGCTGGTCGCAGCAGCCTGTTTCGTCGTCGGAAACGCGTAAGGCCCCCTTGGCGTAAGCCCTTCGAAAGCCTATCTGCGGCCCCCATATGGCCCGCCCCAAACCGACCACCTTCGACAAGCAACGCGTCGCCGCCGACAATCGGCGCGCGAAGTTCGATTATCATATCGAGGACACTTACGAAGCCGGCCTCGCTTTGCAGGGGACCGAGGTGAAAGCCCTGCGCGCCGGCGAGGCGAGCATCAAGGAAAGCTATGCCGAGGTGCGCGACGGGCAGGTGTGGCTGATCAATGCCAACATCCCCGAATATTCGCACGGCAACCGCCTCAACCACGAACCGCGCCGCCCGCGCAAACTGCTACTCCATTCGCGCGAGATCGAGCGCATGTTCGGCGCGGTCGAGCGCAAGGGGATGACGCTGGTGCCGCTGTCGGTCTATTTCAATTCGACCGGGCGCGCGAAGGTGGAACTGGCGCTGGCTAAGGGCAAGCAGGCGCACGACAAGCGCGAGGCGGTCAAGGATCGCGACTGGAAGCGCGACAAGGCTCGCCTGATGCGAGAACGGGGTTGAGCGACCGACGCTCCAAGACTTTCATGGCGGACCTGATCCGCAAATACATGCCCTCGCGCGAGGAGATGGCCGAAAATCGCTGGCTGTCGCCGATCGCGCATCGTTTCCTCAGCCCGGAATTATGGCGCTTCACGCGTCGCTCGGTCCCGCGCGGCGTGGCTCTGGGCCTGTTCGCGGCCTTCATCGTGCCGCTGGGGCAGATCTTTCTTGCCGCATTTTTGGCCTTGCCCTCGCGCGCCAACGTGCCGCTCGCCGCGCTGGTGACCTTCGTGACCAATCCCTTCACCTTCCCCTTCTGGGCAGTGATGGCCAACCGCACGGGGGCCTTCGTTCTCAATCTCGACAATGCCGTCGGCGGGGATGCGGCGCGCGAGATCGCGCATGATGGCGGCGCGCTGGCGGGCTGGTTCGAACTGGCCGGCGTGACCGCTTTCGGCTTCGTGGTGCTGGCGATCGTTAGCGCTGCGATCGGGTATCTGATGGCCAGCCTGATCTGGCGCCTGATGGTGGCGCGCAAGCGCACAAACCGCCTTCGCGACATGGCTCAGCGCTGCGATCCGCTGAAGGGCGAAGCGGTGGGCAGCGAACCGACACAGGGCGAGGCATGATCACACGCTTCGCCGATGGGTCCGACCGCTTGCCCCCCTTGCCGTTGATGGCGGGATTGCTGGGCGCGGCGCTGCTGTCCGCCATTCTGATCTGGCTGGTCGGAGGCTCGATGCTGGTCGCCGCGGCCTATGCCGGTGGCCTTCTCGTGCTGATCCTGGCGCTGCTTCTGACGAACGGTTTGCGAGGCGCGGCAGAGCAAGACGGCCACGGCCAGCCGGACTGGTCGGTCACGCATGCCGCGATAGAGAATCGTCGGCGCGCCATCGCGATTACCGATCGGGCCAATCGCGTCGTATGCTCCAACACGTGTTACGACCAGTGGTTCGGTGGCGAGGCTGCGCCTCCGGAGCTGGGTTTCGACGAATCCGATCGCGACAGGCTGACCGGCGCTGCCCGGGGCGCGTGGCGGGACGGTGTCGGGACCGCGGAAGATCTGACCTTCGCCGCTTCCGGCAAGAATTATAAACTGGAAGTCGAGCGCAGCGGCCGGGGTGAGGACTATCTCGTCTGGCGGTTTACCGAAATGGTGGTCGCCAACAGCTATGACGGTGTGGCGGAGCGGATTTCCGGACCGTTCGGCTATATGATGTCGCGCGCCGGCCTCGAAGTCGCCCTGGTGGCGAGCGATGGCGTGGTGATGGCCCATACGCCGGGCATGGCGACCCGGGCGATGGGTACGCCCGATGCGGATCTGAGGGGCAGCGAGTTCGTCCAGTTGCTGCGTACCGACGATCGCGACCGAATCTTCTTCGCCCGCGAAGGCCAGCAGGGCACTCCGCAGACGCTCGTCCAGGTTTCATTGGAGCCGGATCGCAAATCACGCCAGCAGGGGCAGCCGCCTGCGCCGTCCACCATGGTTTTGATCGACGGGCAGGTCGGTATCGGCAACCGGCCCGATGGCGCCCAGTCGGCCGCGATCCCCCAGTTGGAAGCGCTGCTGTCGGCCCTGCCGCTCGGCCTCGCGCTGACCGATCGCGACGGGCGTTTCCTGTTCGCCAACAAGGCATTCCTGCGCGCGGTGGAGCGCGAGCAGCAGGGGTTACCGCAATACCCGTCCGATCTCGTCGTCCGCGAAGACAAGGGCGTGCTGTCGGACACAGTGCGCCGTTTCGCGCGCGGTTCTGCGGCAAGCGGGGACATGGCCGTAAGGCTGGCGGGCGACAAGGAGGAGCCGATCTCGCTGGGCCTTGCGGGAGTCCGCGGGCTGGGCGATGCGGCGGTGCTGTTATCCTTGAGCGATTCGACCGAGGAGAAGCGCCTGCGCCGTCAGGTCGCGCAGGCCACCAAGATGCAGGCGGTCGGCCAGCTGGCGGGCGGGGTCGCGCACGATTTCAACAACGTGCTGACCGCGATCATCGGCTATTGCGACCTCATGCTGCTGCGCCATACGCCCGGCGACAGCGATTACGACGACATCCAGCAGATCAAGGCCAATTCCAACCGCGCCGCCAGCCTCACGCGGCAATTGCTCGCCTTCAGCCGCCAGCAGACCTTGCGGCCGGTCGTGTTGCAATTGCCGGATGTGGTGAGCGAGGTCAGTCAGCTCCTCAAGCGGCTGATGGGCGACAAGATCGAATATTCGATCCGTCACGATCGCGAGCTGGGCCCGGTGCGCGCCGATCCGCAGCAATTGGAACAGGTCATCATCAATCTGGCCGTGAATGCGCGCGACGCGATGCATTCCTACGGCCAGAATGCGCCCAACGACTGGAAGGGCCGCCTGACGCTGGCAACAAGGCGGGTTTCGGCGCGCGACGTGCGGAAAATGGGCATCGATATCATGCCCGCCGACGATTACACCGTCCTGATCGTACAGGACACGGGTGGCGGCATCCCGCGTGACGTGATCAACAAGATCTTCGAACCGTTCTTCACCACCAAGGAACAGGGCAAGGGCACCGGGTTGGGCCTGTCGACGGTCTACGGGATCGTGAAGCAGTCGAACGGCTTCATCTTCGCGGACAATGTCCAGGGACCGGGCGGCAATCCGGTAGGCGCGCGCTTCACCATGTATCTGCCCGTCCATCGCGGCGAGATGCCGCGCGCAGCCAAGCCGCGCCGCGACGAAAGCGAAAAGGCCAGCGAATGGTCGGCAGGCGGCAAACTGCTTCTGGTGGAGGACGAGGATACGGTCCGCGCCGTGGCGGAACGGGCGCTCACGCGCGCAGGCTATGCCGTCACGACGGCCAGCGACGGCGAGATCGGGCTGGGCATCGTCGCCAATTCTGGCGAACAATTCGATCTCGTCGTGTCGGACGTGGTCATGCCGGTGATGGACGGCCCCGCCATGGCGCGGGCGATCCGCCGCGTGCAGCCGGACATCCCGATCCTCTTCATGTCGGGATACGCCGAAGAGCATCTGCGCAACGAAATCGATATCGAAAACATGCACTTCATCCCCAAACCGTTCAGCGTCCAGCAGATCAACGCCAAGGTGGCCGACGTGCTGAGCCTGCAGAAGCGCAAGCGCGAAAAGGCCTGACGGGTCGGCGTTTGCGAACGCCGCGAAGGGCGCTGCACAAAGATTCTTTTCGTTCCCCTCTTGTTCTCTGGAACAGAAGTGGTACATACCGCTTCGGTTGAAGAGTCGATCGCGGCTCTAGGCAGATAGGAAGGGACATGTCATGGCGGCCAGTCTGAAGCTCGTGGACAGCAAGGAAAAATCCGTGGACCGTCAAAAGGCACTCGACGCCGCGCTCGCGCAGATCGATCGCGCGTTCGGCAAAGGCTCGGCGATGAAGCTGGGTCAGAAGGAAGCGATGAATGTGGAGTCGATCTCCACCGGATCGCTCGGTCTCGACATCGCATTGGGCGTGGGCGGCCTGCCTAAGGGCCGCGTGATCGAAGTGTACGGGCCGGAAAGCTCGGGCAAGACCACGCTGGCGCTGCACGTTTTGGCTGAAGCGCAGAAGCAGGGCGGCACCGTCGCCTTCGTCGATGCGGAACACGCGCTCGACCCGGTCTATGCCCGCAAGCTGGGCGTCGACATCGACGAGCTTATCGTGTCGCAGCCCGATACCGGCGAACAGGCGCTGGAGATTGTGGACACGCTGGTGCGCTCCAATGCGATCGACGTGCTGGTGGTCGATTCGGTCGCCGCGCTGGTTCCGCGCGCGGAAATCGAAGGCGAGATGGGCGACAGCCATGTCGGCCTCCAGGCGCGCCTGATGTCGCAATCGCTGCGCAAGCTCACCGGCTCGATCAACCGCTCGAAGTGCATGGTGATCTTCATCAACCAGCTGCGCATGAAGATCGGCGTCATGTACGGCAATCCGGAGACGACGACGGGCGGCAACGCGCTGAAGTTCTACGCTTCGGTCCGTCTCGACATCCGCCGCACCGGTCAGATCAAGGACCGGGACGATATCATCGGCAATTCGACTCGCGTGAAAGTGGTCAAGAACAAGGTTGCCCCGCCGTTCAAGCAGGTCGAATTCGACATCATGTATGGCGAAGGCATCTCCAAGATCGGCGAGATCCTCGATCTCGGCGTCAAGGCGGGCATTGTCGAAAAGTCGGGCTCCTGGTTCAGCTATGACAGCATCCGCATCGGCCAGGGCCGCGAGAACGCGAAGAACTATCTTAAAGAGCATTCCGACGTTTGCGACCGGTTGGAAGCCGCCATTCGCGGCAAAACCGACGAAGTCGCCGAGGAGATGATGACCGGTCCTGACGCGGAGGACTAAGACCCATCTTCTCAAGCGGGTGCCGCGGCCTTCCTACCTACAGGCCGAGTCCCGAAAAAGGCATCCGAAAACGCGGAAAGCCGGTGCTGGCGAGGGCTGTCCAAAAAGTCCCTCGCAGCGCCGGCTTTTCGCGTTTCAGGCCGCAGGCTTCGTCTCTCGCGTATCCGGCTTGCCCCAGCTCATTGGCCATCACGCTTTCTCTCGACTACATGACATGCGAACCAGCTTTCGGGAGCGCGCGCATGACCATCACCGTCCACCATCTCAACAACAGTCGTTCGCAGCGCATTCTCTGGCTGCTGGAAGAACTCGGAGCTGAATACGAGATCGTATCCTACCAGCGCGATGCCACCACCAATCTCGCGCCGCCAGAATTGAAGCAGGCGCATCCGCTCGGCAAATCGCCCCTGATCGAGGATGCGGGGCGCAGCGTCGCGGAAAGCGGGGCGATCATCCAGTATCTGTGCGAGCGGCATGGCGGGCAGAGCTGGCTTCCCGATCCCACCAGCGATGCGCATATCGATCATCTTGAATGGATGCAGTTCGGCGAAAGCAGCTTCTTCGTTCCCGTCATGCTCAAAATCTATGCCGGGCGCCTTGGCGAGGCCGCAGCGCCGCTTATGCCTCGCATCGAAGAGCAGCTCGTGGCGCATATCGACTATGCGGAAAGCCGGATATCCGACGATCTCCATTTCGTCGGCGAGGATTGGTCCGCCGCCGATGTAATGATGAGCTTCCCGGCCGAAATCGCCGTGATGCAGGGCTATGCCGACCGCGCACCGAAACTCGCGCGCTTCGTGGAAGCGGTTCACGCCCGCCCGGGCTGGCAGCGTGCCCGCGAACGCGGCGGCCCCTATTTCGTATGGTGAGGCCATGACCGGCGCTGGTGAGTGGACTGGCCGCGTCGGCGGCGTGTGGGCCAAAGAATGGCAGCGCACCGATCGCAGCTTCGGCGAGCTGACCGATCGCCTGCTTGATCCCACCGCTCTAAGCAGCTTCTCGCATGCGCTCGATATCGGCTGCGGTGCAGGCGAGATTTCGATCGCTCTCGCGACCCGCAATCCCAATGCTGCAATCACCGGACTCGATATCTCGTCCGATCTTCTCGCCATCGCCCGAGAACGCGCTGCGGAATTACCGAATGTCGCCTTTCATCATGCCGATGCTGCCACCTGGCATCTCGACAAGGCGGCAATCGCGCCAGATCTCCTGATCTCGCGCCACGGGGTCATGTTCTTCGATCATCCAGTCGCCGCTTTTGCGCATCTTCGCTTACTAGCTTCCACAAACGCCCTGCTCCGCTTCTCCTGCTTCCGCGAACGAAACGCGAATGGCTGGGCTGAATTGTTGCAAGGCATTCTGCCGGAGCCGCTCTCCAAGCCCGATCCGCATGCGCCCGGACCGTTCGCCTTCGGCAACGAAGATCGGGTGAGCGTGATCCTCCGCGATGCGGGCTGGAAAGACATCGCCTTCGAACCTGTCGATTACGCCATGATTGCAGGCGAAGGCGAGGGCGCAGTCGAAGAGGCGGTGGCCTATTTCCTGCGGATCGGCCCGGCCGCCAGCGCCATAGCCGCTCTCGACGGGGCGGCGCGCGAGCGGGCCGTCGCGAATCTGCGCGCCATGCTCGCGGATCATCGCGAGCAGGACAGGATCGTGCTCCCCGCGGCGACCTGGATCGTCACCGCAAACGCGGGATGACCAACTCCGTTCGGCGCATGCCATTCCCGGCTTGTCGCTAGCCGTCCGATTGCCTAACTGCCGGGCATGACTTCGACCAACGACATCCGCCGCTCCTTCCTCGATTATTTCGCCGGTCAGGGGCACAAGGAAGTCGCCTCCGCGCCGCTCGTCCCCTTCAGCGATCCCACCTTGATGTTCGTCAACGCGGGGATGGTGCCGTTCAAGAATTCGTTCACCGGCCTCGAAAGCCCGCCCGCGCCGCGCGCGACAAGCGCGCAGAAATGCGTGCGCGCCGGCGGCAAGCATAACGATCTCGACAATGTCGGCTACACCGCACGGCACCACACATTCTTCGAAATGCTGGGCAATTTCAGCTTCGGCGATTATTTCAAGGAACAGGCGATCCACCACGCATGGACGCTGCTGACCAAGGAATGGGGCCTCGATCCCGAGCGCCTGCTGGTCACCGTCTATCACACGGACGACGAAGCGTTCGACCTGTGGAAGAAGCTCACCGGCTTTGCGGATGAGAAGATCATCCGCATTCCGACCAAGGACAATTTTTGGGCGATGGGTTCGGATGGGCCGTGCGGACCGTGTTCGGAGATCTTCTACGATCACGGCGATCACATCTGGGGCGGCCCTCCCGGATCGCCGGAGGAAGACGGCGATCGCTTCGTCGAGATCTGGAACCTCGTCTTCATGCAGTTCACGCAGGAAGCAGACGAGATCGTCGGCGATCTGCCCAAGCCCAGCATCGACACCGGGATGGGGATCGAGCGCGTCGCGGCGGTGATGCAGGGCGTCCACGACAATTACGATACCGATACGTTCAAGGCCCTTATCGCGGCGAGCGAGGGGCTGACTGGCGTGAGGGCCGAGGGCGAGCGCACGGCCAGCCATCGCGTGATCGCAGACCATCTGCGTTCCACCAGCTTCCTGCTGGCGGATGGCGTGCTGCCGTCGAACGAAGGGCGCGGATACGTCCTGCGCCGGATCATGCGCCGCGCGATGCGGCACGCGCATCTGCTCGGCGCGGACAAGCCGCTGATGCACCGCCTCGTGCCCGAACTGGTGAGCGAGATGGGTGCGGCCTATCCCGAACTCGTGCGCGGACAGGCGCTGATCCAGGAGGTTCTCGAGCGCGAGGAAACGCAATTCCGCCGCACGCTCGACAAGGGGTTGCGTCTGCTCGACGAAGAAACGGGCGATCTGGGCGAGGGCGGCACGCTGCCGGGCGAGACCGCGTTCAAGCTCTACGACACTTATGGGTTTCCCTACGACCTCACCGAAGACGCGTTGCGCAGCCGGGGCATCGGTGTCGATCGCGAAGGCTTCGACACTGCGATGGCGCAGCAGAAGGCCGCCGCGCGCGCCGCGTGGAAGGGTTCGGGCGAAGCGGCGAGCGACGAGGTCTGGTTCGACATCGCCGAACGCGAGGGTTCGACCGAATTTACCGGCTACAGTTCGACCACGGGCGAGGCGGCGGTGGTCGCGATCGTGAAGGATGGCGCGGAGATCGAGCGTGCGGTCGCAGGCGATCAGGTGATCGTGCTGACCAACCAGACGCCGTTCTATGGCGAAAGCGGCGGGCAGACCGGGGATGCGGGCCGCATCTGGACGCCGGAGGGCCTCGAATTCGCCGTCGAAACGACGAACAAGCCGCTTGGCCGCCTGCACGCCCATGTGGGCGCGGTGGTAAAGGGTGAGGTGAAGGTGGGCGATGCGGTTCATCTCGCCATCGATGCCGAACGGCGCGACCGTATCCGCGCGAACCACTCCGCGACGCACCTCGTCCACGCGGCCCTGCGCAACACGCTGGGAGAGCATGTGACGCAGAAGGGCTCGCTGGTGGCGGACGATCGCTTCCGCTTCGATTTCTCGCATCCCAAGCCGCTGAGCACAGAGGAAATTGCGGAAGTCGAATCCGAAGTGAATGCGGAAATCCGCGCCAACGAGCAGGTTTCGACCCGGCTCATGACGCCGGACGATGCCGTGGCGGCAGGCGCGCTCGCGCTGTTCGGCGAGAAATACGGCGACGAGGTGCGCGTGCTCTCGATGGGCCGCAAACCCGATGGCAGCCGCAATTTCTCGGTCGAATTGTGCGGCGGCACCCATGTCGAGGCGACGGGCGATATCGGCCTGTTCCACATCGTGTCGGACAGCGCGGTGAGTTCCGGCGTGCGGCGGATCGAGGCGCTGACCGGCGATGCGGCGCGCCGCTGGCTTCTGGCGCGGGACGAGGCGGTGAAAGCGATCGCCTCCGCGCTGAAGACCGCGCCCGACGATGCCGCCGCGCGCGTGGCGGCGCTGGTCGATGAGCGCAAGCGGCTCGAAAAGGAATTGGCCGAAGCCAAGCGCGCTCTTGCGCTGGGTGGGGGCGGCGGGGCCGGCCCGGCGCAGGCCGCGGACGAGGATGTTGGAGGGGTGACCTTTTCCGGTCAGGTCATCGAAGGGCTCGACCCCAAGGAATTGCGGCCCCTGCTAGACGACGCGAAGACCCGCATGGGATCGGGCGTGGCGGCGGCATGCGCCGTTAACGAAGGCAAGGCTGCCTTCGCCGTCGCGGTTACCGACGATCTGACCGGTCGCTTCAGCGCCGTCGATCTCGTGCGCCTCGGCGTCTCCGCTCTTGGCGGTAAGGGCGGCGGTGGGCGGCCTGATATGGCACAAGGTGGTGGGCCGGACGGCTCGCAGGCCGATGCCGCCATCCAGGCGGTACGCGACGCACTGGTTTCCGCATAAGAAAACCGCCCGCATCGGATTGGATACGGGCGGTTCTCAATTAAGTCTGTCGCGATCGGATCAGGCGCCGGGCGTCTTCTTCGTGACGCCGCTGCTACCCTGTTCGAGATCGTTGCCGCCGGTATCGCCGGGCTGGCCGCGGCCCTGATCGACCTTGGCCTTGCTCTTCAACGGATCCTGCACATTCTGCGGCTTGAACTTCTCGTCGTTCGGAGTCGGCTTGGTGGGATCGGGATTGCTCATCTGAAATTCTCCTTTCCCTTCCAATGCATGAGCGCGCCGATCGTTCACATATTCTCGGTAAGGGAGCCTTGCCGCAGGCTGGCATAGATGGTTTTCAGCTGCCGCTCGCAGGCTGCCAGTCCGTCGGCCTCCTTCAGACTTTCGCGACTGGCCGCGATGGATTCGAGGTGAGCGATGACGGGACCGGCTCGCTCGCCGGCGCCTAGCGTTTGGGCACGGCGAGCGAGGAACAGCAGGTCGCTGACCGGTCGCATCGCCAGAAAGGTCTCGACCATCGGCGTAAGAAGGCCGGGCTCGTCGCGCCAGTCGGTCCCGCCGAAGAGCGTTTCGACCACGTGCTGGCCTGCCCCGAAGCATTCGTACCGGATGCAGCCTGCAAAACCCTGTTCCGCCCTGTCTTCATAGATCGTGCATAGGCCATCCGCCGCCAGCTTTTGGCAGGGTTCGCCAGCCTGTTTGCATGCGGAAAAGCCGGGCATATCGTCGGAAGGGTAGGCGATGCAGCACAGCGCCGCGCATCGCCCGCAATCTGCGCGGGTCTCGATCGGGCGGCCCATCTCTGCCACTCCCATCACCTGCCCGTCAGTCGCTCGCCGTGCTGCTGCGCAATTTGGGGCGATAGCTGAGCGCGCCTTCCTGCTCGATCTTCACTCGGTATTCGTCGCGCTGTTCGTGGATGGAGGCGATCACCGGACCCATCGGCACGCCGATATCGACGAGGACGGCCTCGCTCAATTGTAGCGAGCTTTCGAGCGTTTCGGGCACGGCATGGCTGGCGCCCGAGCGATAGAGTTCGGCTGCGTGCCCGGTATCGCGAGCGCGCGCGACGATCAGCAATTGCGGATAGGCCTTGCGCAGTTTCGATACGAGCCGCGCGGCGAGCACCGGCTCGTCCATGGTGAGGACCACGGCGAGCGCGCTTTCGATGCCCAATTTGTCGAGCGCATCGCTGCGCGACGCATCGCCGAAGGCCGCGCGGAAGCCGCGTCGCTTGGCGCTGGCGATCAGATCGGCGTTCGAATCGATCGCGACATAGGGTTTGTCGTGCGTTTCCAGCATGCGCGCGATCAGGCGCCCCACGCGGCCCGCGCCGATGATGATGACGCGCGGCTCGCCTTCATCCTCGGGCGGCAATTCGGGCATGGGTTCGACCCGCCGGGCGATGGCGCGCCCTACCAGAGCGAGCACCGGCGTGATCGTCAGGCCGATCGCGGTCACGATCTGCCAGAATTGCGCCGTGCCTGGCTGGATCAGCAGCGCGGAACTGGCCGCAGCGAGAACGATCAGGGTGGTTTCCGAAGGGCTCGCCATGAGGATACCCGTCTCCGCCGCGGTGGACCGGCGCGCCCCCATCAGGCGCAGGAGAATGCCGGTGACGAGCGCCTTGAACACCAGAACGCCCACCACGGCTGTGGCGATCGAGGCCAGATTTTCCCAGATCGTGGCGAGATCGATGCTCATCCCCACGGTGATCAGGAAGATGCCCAGCGCGAGGCCCTTGAACGGCTCGATGATCGATTCGACCTCGCCGTGATATTCGGTTTCCGCGATCAGCAGGCCGGCAATCAGAGCGCCGACGATGGGCGAAAGACCCGCGAGCGCCGTGGCAAGGCTGGCCCCGATCACCACGAGCAGGCTGGCGGCGAGGAACAGTTCCGGGCTCTTGGTGCGCGCGGCCTGGGCGAACAGGCGGGGCAGGGCGATCCGCCCTGCGATCAGCAGCACCGCGATCACCACTCCGCCGATCACCAGCGTGTCGACCAATCCCTCCCACCCTTCGGCCTGCGCGGTGGGCGCCATGGCGCCGAGGATGAAAATGATCGGGACGATCATGATATCCTCGAACAGGAGCATCGACAGCGCCGAGCGTCCGACGGGCGAATGCGTGCCCGATATCGGCAGGACGATCGCAGTCGAGGAGAAGGCGAGCGCGAAGCCGAGCGCCAGCGCCCCGGTCCAATATTGCCCGATCATGGCGAGGAAGATCGCGAGGACCACGCCGGTGACGAGCAGTTCCAGCGCGCCGAGGCCGAAGACCAGTCTTCGCATCTGCCACAGGCGTTTGAAACTGAGTTCCAGCCCGATGGTGAACAGCAGCAAGATGATCCCGAACTCCGCGAAAGGTTCGAGCGCTTCGGGATCGGTTATCGTTATATGGCTGAGCCACGGTCGCTCGTACACGAGCTGCCCCAGCCCGAACGGGCCGACCGCGATGCCGATCAGGATGAAACCGATGACGGGCGTGATGCGGAAGCGGGTGAAGACCGGGATGACGATCCCCGCCGCGCCGAGGATCACCAGCGCGTCGGATATCATCGGGGTCGCTTCGATCTCGCCGGCCATGGGACAATCCTAGAGTGCAGGGCGCGAATGCGCCAGTGCTGCGGTTGCGAGATTTTTCAAGCGCGACCCGCGAAGGTGCGCGAGGCGGGGAGATTCAGCCCCCGCCGACGGTCTGCGGCCCGAGCGGTTCGGCGCGCGGGCGGGTCTTGCCCGGATGCGTGCCGTCCTCGTCCCACTCGATGCGGTAGAGATCGAACCGGCGATCCGCCAGATTGCGCACAGTGCCTTCGGCGCGCGCCCAGCTGAGATCGGCGAGATTGATGTCGCTGATGGTCAGCGTCTCGACATTCTCGCTGGCTTCCGCCGCGATCCCGTCGCGCGCGAAGGGGAAGTCGCAGGGCGTCAGGATGCAGCTCTGCGCGTACTGGATGTCCATATTGGCGACGTTGGGCAGGTTGCCGACATTGCCGGACAGGACCACAAAGCACTGGTTTTCGATCGCCCGCGCCTGCCCGCAATAGCGCACGCGCAGATAGCCCTGGCGGCTGTCGGTGCAGAAGGGCACGAAGATGATCCGCGCGCCTTCGTCGGCCAGCTTGCGGCTCAGTTCGGGAAATTCGCTGTCATAGCAGATCTGCACGCCGATCGGGCCGCAATCGGTCTGGATCACGTCGATCGTGTCGCCGCCGCGAATGTTCCACCAATAGCGCTCGTTGGGCGTGGGGTGGATCTTTTCCTGTTCATGCACCGATCCGTCGCGCAGGCAGACATAGGCGACGTTGTGAATGTCGCCATCGTCCATCCGGGTCGGGTGCGATCCGCCGATGATGTTGATGTTGTAGCGCATCGCCATTTCGGACAGGTCGGCGCGGATGCGGGGCGTGTATTCGGACAGACGCTCGATCGCCGCGACGGGCGAAAGTTCTTCCGGCTCGAAGCTCAACAGCTGAAGCGTGAACAGTTCCGGGAAGACGATGAAGTCCGATTCGTAGTCCGAAGCGACGCCGACGAAATACTGGATGGCGCGCAGGAATTCGTCGTAATCGGCGACCGCGCGGGCCTGCAACTGGCAGGTCGCCACCCGCACCGCTTCGACACCGCGCGGCAGGCGCTTCTTCACCGGCTGGTCGCGCTCCACATAGGGATTGCGCCACACCATCATCACTGCGTTCCCGCGCGAGGCCTTGTCCTCGGGCAGATATTTGCGCATCACTTCGCGCGGTTCGAACCCGTTGGCGAGCTGGAAGCGCAAGACCGGATCGTGCAGCTTTCCGGCGACCAGACGTTCGAGATAATCTTCGGGGCTTTCCACCTTGTCGGTCTTGCGGCGGCGCGCGCGGTCGTAACCCGGCATCCGCCCACCGAAGACGATGCCGGTCAGGTCTTTTTCTTCCGCCAGAGAGCGGCGCTCTTCGTAAAGGCGGCGCCCGATGCGCACCCCGCGCACCTTGGGATCGACGCACATCTCGTACCCGTATAGCCAGTCCCCCGTCGGATCGTGACGGCTGCCATATCCGTTGCCGGTGATCTCGTCCCAATCGTGCGGCGCGAAGGCCACCGGCTCGGGCAATTGCATCGAGGCGCAATAGCCCACCACTTCGTCATCGAGCAGGGCGACGAAGCAGCCTTCCTGGAAATTGTTGATCTGGCCGCGGATTTCGCTCTGCTTGTAGGGCGGAAGCTCGGTGTAGACGCGGCGGATCAGCGCGGCGATCCCGCGGATATCCTTGATCATCGCCCGGCGCACGACGAGGCGGGCCTTGCCGACGCGCTCCTCGTCCTTTTTCGCAGCCTTGCGCTTGGTGGGAGTTTTCGCGGTGGGTTTGTTCGCCATGGAGCCTTCGCCCGTTCAGGGGAGTGAATGGGCGGAGCGCCCCCCGCCGCTCCGCACCGTCTAGTCAGGCCGGACGTTGTGACGCCCGGCCTCGTAAGTCGGTCCCTCCTGATGGAGGGACAGTCGGATCAAGCCGCTTTCGTCATCTCTTTTTCGAGATTGGTGACGATAGCTTCGAAGAACTGCTCGGTGGTGAGCCAGCTCTGGCCCGGACCGATCAGCAAAGCGAGATCCTTGGTCATTTGGCCGTTTTCGACCGTCTGGATGCAGACCCGCTCCAGCGTCTCGGCGAACTTCACCACATCGGGCGTATCGTCGAACTTGCCGCGATAGATCAGGCCGCGCGTCCAGGCGAAGATGCTGGCGATCGGATTGGTCGAAGTCGCCTTGCCTTCCTGGTGCTGGCGATAGTGGCGGGTGACGGTGCCGTGGGCGGCTTCGGCTTCCACGGTCTTGCCGTCGGGCGAGAGCAGCACGCTGGTCATCAGGCCGAGCGAGCCGAAGCCCTGCGCTACGACGTCCGACTGCACATCGCCGTCATAGTTCTTGCAGGCCCAGACGAACTTGCCGCTCCACTTGAGCGCCGCGGCGACCATGTCGTCGATCAGGCGGTGTTCGTAAGTGATGTTCGCTGCCTTGAACTTGTCGGCGAATTCGGCGTCGAACACTTCCTGGAACAGGTCCTTGAAGCGGCCATCGTACTTCTTGAGGATGGTGTTCTTGGTCGAAAGATACACCGGCCATCCGCGATCGAGGCCGTAATTGAAGCTGGCGCGCGCGAAATCGCGGATCGATTCGTCGAGATTGTACATCGCCATGGCGACGCCCGACTGCTGGAACTCGAACACGTCGAGATCGATTTTCTCGCCATCCTCGCCTTCGAAGACGAGGCGCAGCTTGCCCGCGCCGGGGATCAGCGTGTCCTTGGCGCGGTATTGGTCGCCGAAGGCGTGGCGGCCGACCACGATGGGGTCGGTCCAGCCGGGAACCAGGCGCGGCACGTTGTCGATCACGATCGGCTCGCGGAAGACCACGCCGCCAAGGATGTTGCGGATGGTGCCGTTGGGGCTGACCCACATCTTCTTGAGGTCGAATTCCTCGACGCGGGCTTCGTCGGGCGTGATCGTCGCGCATTTCACGCCGACGCCGTATTCCTTGATCGCATTGGCGGCATCGACGGTGATCTGATCGTCGGTCGCATCGCGGCTTTCGATCGACAGGTCGTAATATTTCAGGTCGATATCGAGATAGGGGAGGATGAGCCGCTCGCGAATCCACTCCCAGATGATCTTCGTCATTTCGTCGCCGTCGAGTTCGACGACCGGGTTCTTGACCTGAATTTTCTGCATGATGGCCCTGTCTCTTGAATGTCGGAAAAAGGTTTGCGCGGGCTTTAGCAGAGCCGCGCCAGTGCGCAACCGGGGCGCCGCACGGACGTAGCGGCAATCGTTAGTGCGGCAGGAATTCGTCGAGGAGGGCAGTGGGCCTCTCGAGCGAATTCGCTTCGGGGCGCGCGATGAAGGGGGTGTTGTGGATCCAGTCGTCACCCATCGCGCAATCGATCAGAAATTGCGCGAGATCGGCGCGGCGTGTGCGCAGGCTGTCGGGGGGAAGATCGTTCTCCGCCACCTGGAGATCGCCGCTGAGCGGTTCGTCGAGCAGCCAGCCGGGGCGGGCCGCCGTCCAGTCGATATCGACCGAACCGCTCAGCACGCGCTCCATTTTGCGCATGTCCCCGAACAGATTGGCGAGCGGCACTGAAGCGGCGCGAAACCATTCGGGAACGCTCGCCGATCGATCGGCAAAGGCCGCGCTGATCACTACGAGGCGTTTTACGCCGGTGTCGCGCATGGCCTCGACGATCCGCTGTGTGCCGCGCGAATAGAGCGGCGGCGGATCGGCGAGCGTCGACAGGTCGCGGCCCGGACCCACGGTGGAAATCACGGCATCGCAGCCTTGTATCACCGATACGAGATCGCCTTCGAGCAGATCGGCGGTGACGCGCTCCAGCCGTTCGTCGCTGATCGCATCGTCGGGCCATTCGCGTTCGGCGCCGCGCACTGCGATCCCGCGCGCAAGGGCTTGGTCGACGACCAGCGAGCCGACGCCGCCGGTCGCTCCGAAAAGGCAGAGTTTCGTCATATCCGGTCAACTCGCCGGAAAGGCCGACGATCCCGGTGCTGCGTGCGGATACGAAAAAGCCCGCCAAAGGGCGGGCTCCTGCGTCATGCGCCTAAATCATACGATGGTGGGCGTACCAAGGATTGAACTTGGGACCCCTACGATGTCAACATAGTGCTCTACCACTGAGCTATACGCCCGCACCATCGCTTACGCGCCAGCCCTGAAGGCTGCGCAGGCGGGCCATCTAGCGAGCGGCCCGGCCCCATGCAAGACACAATTTGTCTTGCCCGCAATCGCCTAGAGCGACGCGGAAATCCGGTCTTCCAGAACGCGCTCCACTTCGAGGACGAGATCCTTGAGGTGGAAGGGCTTGGACAGGACGCGCGCCTGCGGCTGATCGCGGCTGGCCTTGAGGGTGACGGCGGCGAAGCCGGTGATGAACATCACCTTCGTATCGGCGCTGATCTCGTTGCAGCGCTGCGCCAGTTCGATTCCGTCCATTTCGGGCATCACGATGTCCGACAGGAGCAGGTCGTAGCGGTTCGTTTCGAGCAAAGGCAGGGCCGCCGTGCCGCGATCGACGGAATCGACCGCGTAGCCGGCTTTCTCCAGCGCACGCTCCAGATAGGTGCGCATGGCATCGTCGTCTTCCGCGAGAAGGATGCGGGTCTGATGAGGTTCGGTCATGGGCGCGTGATACCAGCAAGCTCTTAAGAAATCTTGCCACTTGATCGCGCGCGGCGGGTCGCTGGTCGCTTATTTCGTCCGCCGATGCGCTGGCGATCCCGGGTCCGCAATGCGAACGCTTTGACAGGAGAGCGCTGACGGCCCAAATCCCTAGGCTATGCCAGCTCCATCCCTTCCGCGTCCGACCGCGCCTTTGCAGAGCGGTGGGCGGATACCCGGCAGCGATGATGCGGCGTTCGGCCTGATGGTCGGCGAAACGGCGACCGTTCCCATAGTCATCGGCGCGCCGCATGGAGGGCGCAGCTACCCTGATGCGGTCGTGCAAAGCATGCGCGAGCCGGATCGCGCGAAGCTCAAGCTTGAAGACCGGCTGATCGACATCATGGCGCAGGAAGTGGCGCAGGCGACCGGCGCGCCGCTGATCATGGCGCAGGCCCCACGCGCGATGATCGATCTCAATCGCTCGCCCGACGATATCGACTGGTCGATGATCCGGGGGCGGACCGTACCCAACCATCCGACCGGCGCGGTCAATCGCCGCGCGCGCACCGGGCTGGGGCTGGTCCCGCGCCGGCTCCCCGGAATGGGCGAGATCTGGAAGGGCACGCTTGAGCGTGCGGAGCTCGACGAGCGGATCGATTCGATCCACAAACCCTATCACGCCGCGCTCGGCCTGCTTCTCGAACGAGTGCGTGACGAATGGGGCGCGGTGCTGCTGATCGATCTGCATTCCATGCCGCCTCTCAAATCCGACGGGCCGGGCGAGCCTGCGGCCGAATTCGTAGTCGGAGACCGGTTCGGATCGTCCTGCGGCGACGGTCTGGCGGCGGCGGCGCTGACGTTCCTGTGCGCGGCGGAACGGCGGGTGGCGCATAATCGGCCCTATTCGGGCGGCTATGTGCTCGACCGGCATGGCGCGCCGCGCAGAGGCATTCATGCGATGCAGCTCGAGATCTGCCGATCGACCTATCTGGATGCACAGATGCGAGAGGCCGGGCCGCGATTCATGGGCGTGGCGCGCCTGCTCGGCCAGATGGTGCGCGCGCTGGCGGCGCAGGTCGCGAATACGAGTTCGGGCGACATTTTCCGCCACGCCGCGGAATAGGAGTTTCGCGCGCCGTCACCCCAACAAAAAACCACCCCGTGCATGAAGCACGGAGTGGCCAAGGTTCAGGGAGGAGATGCGCTTTCGCGCATCGGCCGGAAGCGCCATGAGGGAAGCGGCTTCCGGTACTCGCTAAATGGGTGGGGACGCGCCCCGTTCAAGACCCGGATCGGCGGTGGGCGCATGCCCGCCACCGTTCATCGCAGGTCTCGAAAGGGCGTTGCCCGCCTGTCAGTTGGCAGTCTGCTGGCCCGCGAACGCGTCCGGCGCGGTGCCCTGCTCGACCTGGCGCGAGAAGATCGCGCGCATCATGTCGAGCGAGAAGATATGCGCGTGGATCAGCATCATAAGGCCGTTATCGGACCACTTCTTCGCCGTCTCGGCATCGATTTCGCGCAGCTTTTCCTGATTGACCATCTGGAAGCCGCGATAGGTGTAGGGCGTGTCGGGCGCTTCCTGACGCGAGATCGACATTTCGCCGTCCATCAGCAGGTCGGCATTCTTCAGCTCTTCCATGAACGCCTTGGTGCGCTGGCCGGCGGCTTCGAACTGTTCGCAGAAATCGAGGATCTGCTGGGTCGCCTGGGTCACCTTGCCTTCGTCGTCGAACAGGCGTTCGCCTTCCTCGAATTCGCCGATAACCTTGTCCTGGGTAGGGTCGAAGCACAGCGACAGCTCGTCCGCATCGGGGCGCAGCTTGGCCAGCATGAAGGGATAGCGGCGGATATAGGCGGGGATGTAGACCGGCTCGTTCACCTTGCCCTGATCGTCGACATAGGTGTTCACGCCTTCGTTGAGGCCCATCAGGCAGAGCGGAAGCGGCTGTTCGCCTGAACTGAACACGATCGGGAAATTGCGCTGCGCCTGGACGAATTCGTCGACCGTCAGGGGCACGGCGTGCTGGTTCTTCAGGAACCCGGCATCGTCGATCTGCTTGGTGCGGAACTTGCCGTGATCGCGGCTGTTGAGCGGCATCAGGTCGTTGTAGAACAGGGGCAGGGTGGGCTGCGGCGCGCTGGCCATGGGTGATCTCCGGATCGGTCTGAATGTGGCGTTGCGCGCATTGGTTCGGTTGGACCCGCCCCCCGGCACGCGTGAAGCGCGCGCTTTACGGAGAGTCCGGCGCGGAGGCAAGCGGGAGCAATTTGCCCGGATTGAGGATGCCGCGAGGATCGAGCGCCTGCTTGACCGCACGCATCGTCGCCAGCGCCACCGGATCGCCGAGCCGCTGCAATTCGTCCACCTTCACCTGACCGATCCCATGTTCGGCGCTGATCGATCCGCCGTATTGGGTGACGAGGTCGTAGACGAAGGAACTGACCTCCTTCGCCTGGGAGGCTTCCCATTCCGCCCGGTCGCTGCCGCGCGGGGCGAGGACGTGGAAGTGGACGTTGCCGTCTCCGAGATGTCCGAAAGCGATCGCGTCGTGATCGGGGAAACGCGCTTCGACCGCGGGCACCGCCTCGGTGACGAAATCCGCCATGCGCGCCACGGGCACGGAAATGTCGTGCTGCGCCGCCGGGCCGATCGCGCGTTCGGCGGGCGCGATCGATTCGCGCAGCAGCCAGAATTGTTCGGCCTGATGCTCGTTCGCAGCGATGGTCGCATCTTGGAGCAGATCTTGTTCCAGCGCGCTTTCGAGCAGAGTCTGGGCCACAAGATCGAGCCTGTCGTCCGCGCCCTCCTGCACCACAAGCTCGATCAGCGCGTGCCATTCATGTTCGCCGCGCAAGGGGCTGCGCGCATCGGGCAGGTAATCGAGCACGGCGGCAAGCGAATGGCGTGGAACGACTTCGAAACCTTCCAGCAAATCGCCTGCATGGGCCTCGCAATGAAGCAGCAGCTCGCGCGCCTGACGGATCGAGCCAAGCCCCGCCCACAACACGCGCCGACCCCCGATTTCGGGAAGCAGGCGCAGGGTCGCGGCGGTAACGATTCCCAACGTCCCTTCCGAACCGATCAGGAGCTGTTTGAGGTCGAAACCGCGATTGTCTTTCTTGAGCGGCGTGAGCGTGTCGAGCACGCTGCCATCGGCCATGACCGCCTCCAATCCCAGAACCTGCGCACGCATCGATCCGTGGCGCAGCACCTGTGTCCCGCCCGCATTGGTCGAGACGAGGCCGCCCACGGTAGCCGATCCCTTGCCGCCCAATGTCAGCGGGAAGCGCAAGCGCTCCATCTCGACGGCGTCGTGGAGGGTCTGAAGCACTACGCCCGCATCGCACACGATCTCCCGCGCCTTGGTGTCGAGCGAGCGGATCGCGTCGATTCGCCGCAGGCTGAGAAGCAGGGCGGTGCCGCTGTCATCGGGTGTGGCACCGCCCGACATGCCGCTATTCCCGCCCTGCGGCACGATCGGCACGCGGTGTTCTTGGCACAGTCTCACCAATGCGGCGACTTCCTCGGTCGAGGCGGGCGAGGCGAGGCCGAGCGCCTTGCCGGTAAAGCGGCCGCGCCAGTCGGTCAGCCACGGTTCGACCAGTTCGGGATCGACAGTGAAGCCGCGCGGGCCGAGCAGTGTGCGGACCTGTTCGATGAACGAAGACATTGGGTGGGCGGGATGATTCATGGTGGTCGATATGCCACACCTCTTCGCTCCAGCGCCACCGCGTTGGGGCGCAGGGGTGCAATTAAGCGCGCGTTCAAGCATTCAGGGGCAGGGCGACCTGCGACGAGACCGCCCGCGCACATTCGCGCTCGCGCGGCGATTGGAGGGACTTTCAGCTTCTGCCCATGGCCAGCCTAGCCATCTTCCTGTCCCCTTTGCTTTTGTTGGCGACCTCCGCAGTCGATAAGCCTGTGGCCGATGGCGTCGTGGTGAACAGCCAGGTCCACACGCAACAAGATGCGCCTGCGCGCCTGACGGAAGAGGCGGCGCGGCGCCGGAACGACATGTCGCAGAGCGCTGCGCCCTGGTGGGTTCGCTTCGCGCCCGATTTCCGCCCACAGACTGCCAATCAGGTGCGGATCGAACGCCGGGTGATCGTGCGGATTTCGCCGCGCGCCGTACCCCCGCAGAGCTTCGCGCCCGCTGCTGCCCAGACGCGCGCGCCGGTTCGGTTCGTGACGCGCCCGATGGACGATTGCCTGCCCGTTTCCGCCATCGCGGGTGTCAGGGCCAGCACCGGAAATCGTCTGCTGCTCTATCTGCGCGATCGGCGGCTGATCAGCGCGCAGCTCGAACGGTCCTGTTCGGCGCGCGACTATTATTCGGGCTTTTATTTCGAGCCCAACGAGGACGGGCGGCTCTGCGTCGATCGCGATCGGCTGCTGTCGCGTACGGGGGCGAAATGTTCCCTGTCCGATATGTCGCAGCTGGTGGCGGTCTCCGGCGGCGAGTAACCGCTGCGATTTCTTGACTTGACGGCGATTTTGCGCCAAGGGCCGCGCCGCGTGCGGACCTTTCCCGCGCACCTCGTTTCTCGACCCTTTCCCCGGACTCCACACTCCTGACCCGAAGCGGACCTGCATGACCTTTGCCGATCTCGGCCTTTCCGAAAAACTCCTCGATGCGGTCGAAGCCGCCGGTTATACCGAGCCGACCGCGATCCAGGCCGAGGCGATCCCGCCGGTCCTGATGATGAAGGACATCATCGGCATCGCGCAGACCGGTACCGGCAAGACCGCCAGTTTCGTGCTTCCGATGATCGATATCATGGCCGCCGGACGCCGCCGCGCGCTGATGCCGCGCAGCCTGATCCTGGCGCCGACCCGCGAACTGGCCGCCCAGGTGGCTGAAAATTTCGAGAAATACGGCAAGAACCATGATCTGAAGCTCGCGCTGCTGATCGGCGGCGTGCAGATGGGCGATCAGGTCAAGGCGCTGAATGAAGGCGTCGATGTGCTGATCGCCACGCCGGGCCGGTTGATGGACCTGTTCGAGCGGGGCAAGATCCTGCTGAACGGGTGCGAACTGCTCGTGATCGACGAAGCGGATCGCATGCTCGACATGGGGTTCATTCCGGATATCGAATTCATCTGTTCCAAGCTTCCCGATGCGCGCCAGACGCTGCTGTTCAGCGCCACCATGCCGCCGCCGATTCAGAAGCTGGCGAAGAAATTCCTCACCGATCCCAAGCGGATCGAAGTCAGCCGCGCGGCCAGCACCAATAAGGACATCACCGCCTTCAAGGTGATGACCAAGGCGCGGGGCAAGGCCGATACGCTGCGCTGGTTGCTGTCCCACGATCTTGTCGAAACCGCTATCGTCTTCGCCAACCGCAAGACCACGGTTCGCGACCTGAACAAGAGCCTGCAGCGCGACGGTTTCCGCAGCGGAGAAATCCATGGCGACATGGACCAGTCCAGCCGTTTGCAGGAACTGGATCGCTTCAAGAAGGGCGAGGTCAATATCCTCGTCGCCAGCGACGTCGCCGCGCGCGGGCTCGACGTGAAGGGCGTCAGCCACGTCTTCAATTACGATACGCCCTGGCATCCCGACGATTACGTGCACCGCATCGGTCGTACCGGCCGCGCGGGCGCCAAGGGACGCGCGTTCACTTTCGTGACCCCGGAAGATGCCGAGGCGATCGACAATGTCGAGAAGCTGACCGGAAATCCGATCAAGGTGTTCGGGCAGGAGGACGTGCGCGTCGAACTGCGCGATCCTTCGCAGGACAAGGCGGAAAAGACCGACGAGCCGCGCGACGAAAAGCCCGCGCGCAAGAGCCGCCGCAAGAACGAAGAGCGCGACGACAGCGCTCAGGAACCGTCGCCTAAGGACAAGCCGCGCCGTGGCCGGTCTCGCACCGAAAAGAACGACGAGCGGGACTCCGATCGGAACGAGGAGCGCGCTGCCGCTCCGCGTGAAGAGCATCGGGACAAGCGCCGCGACGATCAGCGCGACGAAACCGTGCCCGCAGGCGAATGGAACGGGCCGCGCCCGACCTTCCTCGACGTGTCTGCTCTGGGTTGATCGCTTCGCTCCCGCCGGGAGCGTTGCGGTAATGCCAGAGCCGGTGGCTAGTCCGCCAGCTTGACGAAACTGTCGATCACGCGCTTGGTCCCGGCTTTCTCGAACGCGATTTCGAGCTTGTTGCCTTCCTGGTCGGTCACTTCGCCATACCCGAATTTCTCGTGGAAGACGCGTGCACCGATCGCGACGTCGGTCCGGGCCTTGGCGGCGAAGCTTGCGGCGGAACGCTTGTTTTCGCCGATGCGCGCCTGCTTGGTCTCGTATCCGGTGGCGAGCGCCCGCTGCCAGCCGGGGCCGCGCGCGGTGCTGCGGTCGGGCCGGTCGCGCGAGACGTGGGCGAAGGGATCCTCGCTCTCGCTCCAGTTCGCGCGCCATAGGGATGCGCCGCCGCTCATCGTGGTTTCCTGCTCGATGTGTTCGTCCGGCAATTCCTCGATGAAGCGGCTCGGGATGGAACTGGTCCACTGGCCGAAGATACGGCGATTGGCAGCGTGCAGGATCGTGCATTTGCGCCGTGCCCGCGTGATCGCGACATAAGCGAGGCGGCGTTCCTCCTCCAGCGAGGCGAGCCCGCCTTCGTCGAGCGCGCGCTGCGAAGGAAACACGCCTTCTTCCCAGCCGGGCAGGAAGACGTTGTTGAACTCCAGCCCTTTGGCGGCATGCATGGTCATGATAGTGACCTTCTCGTCATCGCCTTGCGCGTCATTGTCCATGACGAGGCCGACATGCTCTAGAAAATCGCCGAGCGTGTCGTATTCCTCCATTGCGCGGGCGAGCTCGGAAAGGTTTTCCGCCCGCCCTGCGCTTTCGGCGCTGCGTTCCTTGGCGAGCATGTCGTCATAGCCGCTTTCGGACAGGACGAGGCGCATGAGATTAGCGGGCGTCTCCCGCTCCGCCGCTTCGCGCCAGTGGACGAACTGCTTCAGCAACCCAGTCAGCATGTTGCGCGCGCGGGCCGGCAGTTCGTCGCTGTCGACGAGGTCGAGGCTGGCGGCGGCGAGCGGAAGGCCGGTGCGGCGCGCATGGCGGCGCATCGCTTCCAGCGTCTTGGCGCCGAGGCCGCGCTTGGGTTGGTTGTAGATGCGTTCGAAAGCGAGATCGTCGGCAGGCTGGGCGATCACGCGCAGATAGGCGAGCGCATCGCGGATCTCGGCGCGTTCGTAAAAACGGAAACCGCCCACGATGCGGTAATTGAGACCGATCTGGATGAAGCGGTCCTCGAACTCGCGGGTCTGGTATTGTGCGCGGACCAGAATTGCGATCTCGTCCAGCGGAGCACCTTCGCGCTCCAGCCGCTCGATATCCTCGCCCACCCGGCGCGCTTCTTCGGGGGCGTCCCACACGCCGATCACGCGCACCTTGTCGCCCGCCGGAAGCTCGGTCCACAGCGTTTTGCCGAGGCGCTGGCTGTTGGCGTCGATCAGGCCGGACGCGGTCGCGAGGATCTGGGGCGTGGAGCGATAATTCTGCTCCAGCTTGACGACCTTGGCGCCGGGAAAATCCTTTTCGAACTTGAGGATATTGGCGACTTCCGCCCCGCGCCAGGAATAGATCGACTGGTCGTCATCCCCCACCACGCAGATATTCTTGCGCTCCTGCGCCAGCAGGCGAAGCCACAGATACTGGACCTGATTGGTGTCCTGATATTCGTCCACCAGTATATATTTGAAGCGCCGCTGATACTGTTCCAGCACGTCGCGATGCTGGCGAAAGATGTTCAGCATGTGCAGCAGCAGATCGCCGAAATCGCAGGCGTTGAGGCTTTTCAGCCGCTCCTGATACAGGCGATAGAATTGCTCGCCGAGCCCGTTGGCGTAGCTTTCGTTCTCCACCGCATCCAGATCGCCGGGATTGAGGCCGCGGTTCTTCCACCGGTCGAGCAGACCGGCGAGCTGGCGGGCGGGCCAGCGCTTCTCGTCGAGATCGTTTTCGCGGATCAGCTGTTTCAGCAAGCGCAGCTGATCGTCGGTATCGATGATGGTGTAGTTGGATTGCAGCCCGACCAGTTCGGCATGGCGGCGCAGCATCTTGGCGCCGATCGAATGGAAGGTGCCGAGCCAGGGCATCCCTTCCACCGCCTGGCCCATGTGGCGCGCCACCCGTTCGCGCATTTCGCGCGCGGCCTTGTTGGTGAAGGTGACGCAAAGGATCTCGCTCGGCCAGGCGAGGCGCATGGCGATGAGATGCGCGAGCCGCGCGGTCAGCGCCGCGGTCTTGCCCGTGCCTGCGCCCGCCAGCATCAGCACCGGCCCTTCGGTGGTGGTCACCGCCTCGCGCTGGGGCGGATTCAGCCTCTGGGCATAGGCAGGCAGATCGTCGCGAGACGTGGGGACAGTGAGATCGGTCATGAGGTCAGGCGAACAGGTAGGGAACGGCGGGCCGCCGTGCAAGCGCTGCGACGAGCCGAGCCGCAGCGTCGGGCACGCGTCGGAACCTCCAGCGGGGTTTGCCCGTTAAGAGGGCCATAGACACGATCCACGAAAGGATACGACTTATGAAGACTCTTCTTGCCGCAGGCGCCGCTCTTGGCCTCGCCATCGCCGCCGCTCCCGTGACCGCGCAGTCGGCCAACACCACCGCGACCGCGTCCATGCAAATGACCGCCGCCCAGAAGGCGATGTATGATGGCTGGCCCGCCGATCGCCGCGCGACGTATGACGCATGGCCCGCCAATGCGAAGACCTATTACTGGACGCTCACCGATCAGCAGAAGCAGGGTTGGTGGATGCTCAACAACGAACAGCGCGTACGCATTGTCGGCATGACTCCGGCCCAGCGCACGCAGGCCTGGACCGCCATCGCATCGCAGATGGCCGGTAACATGAACAATGCGTCGGCAACCGGTTCGGCGAACATGTCGAACACCGCGAGCGCGCGTAGCACCAATATCCGCTTCGTCAGCAATGCCCGCGTCCAGCCCACGCCGGGCGACCAGGGCCCCCCGCCGCCGACCGCACAGCTTCCGATCTGCGAACCGATGCAGCAGGACAATTGCATCAATCGCGGCGCGCGATAAATTAGCTGCCACCCGCGAGCCGCGCATCGCGCGATCGCGGAGCTTGGAAGGGGGCGGAGCTGCCATGGCGGCTCCGCCCTTTTTCGTGCGTGAAATTCCGATCTAGGACGCGAGGCGCAGGAGAGTGAGCTTCGCCTTGCCGACCTTGCGTTCGGCATCGACGGCGAGCAGCTTGACCGCGACATCCTCGTCCTTCGCGGTTTCCAGCGCGATCCAGGTCGCTTCGCCGATCCAGCCCAGCCTGATCATCCGGTCGAGCGCCACCTGGCCCGCTCCGGTCCCATAGGGCGGATCGAGCAGGATCAGATCGTGCGGCTGCTTGGCCGGGCCAAGGCTCATCACCGAACCCGCTTGCACCGTCGCCCGATCGCGCGCTTTCAGGGCCGCGATATTGGCGCGAATCGTATCGAGTGCTGCGCCGTCATTCTCCACGAACAGGCAATGGCCCGCGCCGCGCGACAGCGCTTCGAGGCCCAGCGCGCCCGATCCGGCGAACAGATCCGCGACCGCGAGATTCTCGAACGATCCCAATCGGCTGGCGAGCATGCTGAACAGCGTTTCGCGCGTCCGATCGGCGGTCGGCCTCGTCGCTTCGCCCTTGGGCGCGGTCAGTTTGCGCCCGCGCCATTCGCCCGCGACGATACGCATCAGCGCCCCCGCTTCAGCGATTTGCGAAAGCGCTCGACATCCGACTGGCGAATTTCCACCGCCTGGCCGCGCGGCAGGTCGGCGAGTTCGAACGGGCCGTAGGCGGTGCGCAGCAGGCGGTTCACCTTCAGGCCGAGATGCTCGAGCACGCGGCGTACTTCGCGATTTTTGCCTTCGGTCAGCGTCATCTCGATCCAGCGATTGCGACCGCTGCCCCGTTCGAGATCGGCTTCGATACTGCCATAGCGCACCCCGTCGATCGTGATGCCTTCCATCAGATCGTCGAGCTGCGTCTGCGATATCTCTCCGAAAGCGCGCGCGCGATAGGTGCGCGGCACGCCGGATGCGGGTAACTCCATCGCGCGCTTCAATTCCCCGTCATTGGTCAGCAGCAACAGGCCTTCGGTGGAAAAATCCAGTCGCCCGACCGGCATCAGACGCGGCGTGTTCTTCGGCAGCGCGTTGCGCAGCGCGGTATAGATCGTCGGCCGCCCTGCGGGATCGCGCTCGGCGGTGATAAGGCCGGAAGGCTTGTGGAAGGCGAACAGGCGCGACGCTTCGGGCGCGGCGACGGGCTTGCCGTCCACCGTCACGCCCTTGAGGCTTTCCAGCTTGATCGCCGGCGTATCCAGCACCTTGCCATCCAGCGCCACGCGTCCATCGGCGATCATCCGTTCGACCTCGCGCCGACTGGCGACACCCGCGCGGGCGAGCAATTTTGCGATCCGGTCTCCGGTTTCGGGCAGGGCAGGCATGGCCGCGGCTTTAGGTCCGCGCGCCCGCGCTGTCCATCTCGTCGCGCACGCTCGCCTGATCGCCATCTGCAAAGCCGCCTTTTGGCGCGAGACCGGTTTCGATGCAGCGTCCACTCGCGATAAAGTCGGTAAGCGCCATCGTTCAGGTTCCCTTCGCTTGCGACGCTGCTAGGGTCGCTCGAAATTCTTACGAAATTGGAAGGACGTACCCGGAATGGCGCCAGTGGCAGGACAGACGAAGCGAAGCGCCTGGAAGGTGCTCGGCCTGGCGCTGAGCAATCGCAAGACCGTCTTCATGCTGCTGTTCGGCTTTGCGCAGGGCCTGCCGCCCGCGCTGTTCCTCGGCACGCTCTATGCCTGGCTGTCCGAGGCGGATGTCGATCTCGAAACGATGGGCGTCTTCAGCCTCGTCGGGCTTGCCTATGCGTTTCAGTTCCTGTGGTCGCCGCTGCTCGACAGGGTCGATATTCCGGGCGTGCGCAAGCTTGGTAAGCGCAAGCAATGGATCGCGCCGATGCAGTTGATTGTCGGCATCGCACTGGTGGTGATGAGCACGCTCAATCCCGCGACCTCGCTCGGCTGGTTCAGCCTGCTCGCCGCGATCGGCGCCTTCGCCAGCGCGACGCAGGATATCGGCATCAACGCCTGGCGTATCGACGTGGCGGACGAGGTCGCGACGCTCGATATCCTGTCCACCATCACGCAGATGGGTTTCCGTCTCGCCAGCCTCGTCGGCGGTGCGATCGGGCTCATCTTGGCGGAAAAGAACGGCTGGCCGTGGGTCTATGTCATGTTCGGCTTCGTCATGCTGGCGATCGGGATTGCCGGGCTGTTCGCGCCCGATGCCCGCGTTTCGGACGATAAGGTGGCGACCGCCGCCGCCAGCGACGCCGAAGTGGCGGAACTCTACGAAGTAGGCGAAGTCACGCCGAAAATCCGCAACCGCGCTCTTCTGGCGGTGGGTATCCTGTGGGGCTGGGCGATCGTGACCGTGGTCGTCTTCATGGTCCGCAGCATGACCTCGACGCCAGAGCTGCGGCCCGACGTCACGCTGTTCACGACCACTTACGGGCCGTTGATCGTGCTGGCGACCATCGTGCTGCCCGCCTTCATCGCCGCCTGGGTCGTCAAGCAGAAGCGCGACGGAAAGAACGTGATCGCCGCGCACGAAGCGGGCGCCGCGATCGAGCCGCCGACAGTCACGTTCACCGATCATCTCTATCGCGCGCTGGTCCTGCCGCTGGTCGAATTCGTCAGCCGGATGGGCTGGTCGCTGGTGCTGGTGCTGGCGCTGGTGCTGACTTACCGGATCACCGATTCGGTCTGGGGCGTGTTCGCCTACCCGTTCTATCTGGGCGAGCTGGGCTATACGGGCGAGGATGTGGCCTTCGCTTCCAAAATCCTCGGCATCTTTGCCATTCTGATCGGGCTGGCGCTGGGCGGGTGGCTGATCACTCTGCTGGGCCGGATGTTCATGCTGACGCTGGGCGCGATCGTCGCGGCCGCGACGAACCTGCTCTACGCCGATCTGGCCGAAGGCGGGGCGCTGATGCAGGCGGCGAGCGACGCGATCGGCTTTACTTGGCTGGTCAATTTGGTGGCGAACGGCCTGTCCTTCCTGTTCTTCACCTCCGCCCCGCCTTCCGAAGGGCTGGCGCGGCTCTCCTTCACGATTTTCTGGGAGAACTTCGCCATCGGGATCGCGGGTGCGGCCTATATCGCCTGGCTGTCGAGCATCGTGGCCAAGAAATACGCCGCCGTGCAGTTCGCGCTGCTCGCTTCGCTGACGCTGCTGATCGGCACGCTGGGGCGCGGCGCGCTGGGCGAGATGATCGAAGTGCGCGGCTATACCTACGTCTTTTTTTTGACCGCGCTGATCGGCGTGATCGCCGTCATTCTCTGCATCGCGGAATGGGTGCGCGTGGTCCGTTTGGGCAAGGATGCGGGCGTGGTGGCGCCGGATACGAGCGAGTTGGCGACGGAGCCGGCGGAGACGCCCCAAACCGCTTGAACGACGGCCTGACTGGCTAGTCGGGCAGTTCGCCAGCGAGCTGGAGGACCGTGCCCGCCAGATAAAGCGAGCCCGCAATCAGCACCGGCAGGCCGTCCTCCGGCAGCGCGGCGAGGGCGGCGGGGACATCGGGCGCGGATTTCGCATCCGGGCCGAACGCTTCGGGCGCGTGGTGATCGTGGCCGGGCACCGGAACCACGGTAAGACTGGCGAGATTATCGCCAAGCGGATCAGTCAGCGCCTTCGGGTCCTTCGCCTCAAGCATCCCGACGATCAGGTGCAGTCGCTGGCCCTTAAAATGCGCTCCTAGCATCGCGCCCGCGCTGGGATTGTGGCCGCCATCGAGCCAGACTTCGCGATTGCCCGTCAGCGGACCCGGCGCGAGCCGCTGGAGCCTCGCGGGCCAGCGCGCGGCGCGGATACCCTCGGCCACCGCCTCGCGCGAGACAGAGACCACGTCCTGATGCCGCAGCATGGCGATCGCGAGCGCAGCGTTCTCGATCTGATGCGGGCCGGGCAGGGTGGGAGCGGGCAGGGCCAGTTCGCCATGCCGGTCACGGTAATGGAGGCCCGCCAGCTCGGCGCTGGCATCCCAGTCGCGGCCCTTCACGGCCAGCGGCGCACCCGCCGCCATAGCCGCCCGCTCGACTTCCAGAAACGCGCCTTCGGGATAGGACAGGGCGACGACCGGGCGGCCCGGTTTGACGATCCCCGCCTTCTCGAACGCGATACGGGCAAGCGGTTCGCTCGGCGTGCTGTCCTCTGGCGCGAGCAGGAAGCGCTCGTGATCGATACCCAGCGCCGCGATGCCGCAGATCGCCGGGTCCTCGATTACATTGGTCGCGTCGAAACGTCCGCCGAGACCCACTTCGATCACGCAGACATCGGCGGGCACGCGCGCAAATTCCACGAAGGCGGCGGCGATGGTGACTTCGAAGAAGCTTGGAGCCAGCTCCTCGCCCGCATCCAGCACTTCGGCCAGCAATTCCGCCAGCCGTGCATCCTCGATCAGCCTGCCCGCCACGCGGATACGTTCGTTATAGCGCACCAGGTGCGGGCTGGTGGTGGCGTGAACTCTCTTGCCGTCCGCTTCCAGCATCGCGCGCAGGAAGGCGCAGGTGGACCCTTTCCCGTTCGTGCCCGCGACATGGAAGACCGGCGGCAGGCGCAGATGCGGATTGCCCAGCCGATCGAGCAGCGCGCGGATCGTGCCGAGCCCCAAACGACCCTGCGGTACGCTGAGCGCTGCCAGCCGATCGAGCTGGCGCTGGACGGCGGGATCGGCGGAGGTGGCGAAATCCATCATTGCCTCCCCGGAGCGATCGAAACCGTCAGGCCGCCTTCTTGGGCGAGAGGTAGTCCAGCACCGTCGCCAGCGTGTCCTTCAACTCGCTGCGGTGGACGACCATGTCGACCATGCCATGCTTGTGGAGATATTCCGCGCGCTGGAAGCCTTCGGGCAATTGTTCGCGGATCGTGTCCTGAATCACGCGCTGGCCCGCAAAGCCGATCAGGGCGCCGGGTTCCGCGATGTGAATGTCACCCAACATGGCATAGCTGGCCGTGACGCCGCCCGTGGTCGGATCGCTCAGCACCACGATATAGGGCAGACCTGCCTCTTTCAGGCGGCGCGTCATCACGGTCGCCTTGGGCATCTGCATCAGGCTGAGGATGCCTTCCTGCATGCGCGCGCCGCCCGCTGCGGTCACCACGACATAGGCGCAATTGCGTTCGATCGCACGCTCGGCGCCCTTGCAGAAGGCAGTGCCCACCGCCATGCCCATCGATCCGCCCATGAAGCCGAAATCCTGCACGCCGACCACGGCGGGCGTCCCGTCGATCTCGCCCGATCCGACGGTGAAGGCGTCCTTGTGCGGATTCTTCGCGCGCGCCTGTTTCAGGCGGTCGGTGTATTTCTTCGTGTCGCGGAACTTCAGCGGATCTTCGCGCACGTCGGGCTGCGAGAGGACGCCGTAGCCCGGATCGAGTATCTGGCGCAGCCGCTCGTCCGCGCCGATGCGCCCGTGATGGTCGCAGCGCGGGCAGACATAGAGATTGTCCTCGTATTCCTGCGCGAACACCATTTGCTGGCATCCGGGGCATTTGACCCAGAGATCCTTGTCGGTCTCCTTCTTGGGCAGGAAAGTCAGCGAGTTTCGGACGCGATTGAACCAGTTCATGGGCCGGACCTATAAGCGTATTTCAGGCGCATGACAGCCCCCCACGCGCATGCGTGCTCAGGCGCGCGCGAGTGGGATCAGCGCGCCGAATGCACCGCCTCGGCCAAAGACGCGGTCAGGGCGCGCAGATGCTCGGGCGCATCCGCACCGTGTTCCGCCACCAGATCGACCAGCGCCGATCCGACGACCACACCATCGGCAACGCGTGCGATGTCAGCGGCTTGCTCGGGCGTCCTCACACCGAATCCCACGGCCACGGGAATGTCGGTCGCCTGCTTGATGCGCGCGACATTCGTCTCGATCGATTCGATCGCCGCCTGCTGCATCCCGGTGATGCCCGCCACCGCGACGTAATAGAGGAAGCCCTCGCTCCCCGCGACGACCTGCGGCAGGCGCCTGTCGTCGGTGGTCGGCGTGGCGAGGCGGATGGGGGCGATCCCTTCGCGGCGAAGGGCCGGGCCAAGCGCGTCGTCCTCTTCGGGTGGAATGTCGACGCAGATTACGCCGTCGATGCCCACTTCGGACGCGGCTTCGGCGAACCATTCCGGTCCGCGACGGACCATCGGATTGGCATAGCCCATCAGGACCAGCGGTACGTCGGGATGGCGCGCGCGGAACATCGCGGCGATGCCGAGCACGTCAGCCGTGGTCGTGCCAGCGCCGAGCGAGCGGATATTCGCCTTTTGAATCGCGGGGCCGTCGGCCATCGGATCGGTGAAGGGCATGCCGAGCTCGATCACGTCCGCGCCGCCCGCGACGAGCGCGTCCAGATTGGCGGCAGTGTCGCCATCGCCTGCGGTAAGGAAGCAGACGAGGGCGGGGTGGGGCTTGGCGAAGGCTGAGGAGAGGCGGGTCATTTCCGTGCTTTCACCTGCGCAAAGCCAACCATGAACAGTCCTAAACCTGAAACAGCTAGGGCGAGCCATCCGAATGTCGATAGTTCTTGCGGAATCCGCCAGTCCTGATGGAAATAATTCATCGGTGCACCGTTACCTTGCGCGGCGATACCTTGTTGGTAGGCGTCACCCATCCATACGGCGACGGCTCGCCCGTAGTAGATTTCTCGTAGAAGTATTCCGACCGCGATAAGCGCTAAGCCGGTCCAGCCTATCGCTCTCACATTTCCACTCCCAACCGTTCGGCCACGGTGAAGATGTCCTTGTCCCCGCGCCCGCATAGATTGGCGAGGATCACCGCGTCCTTCGGCATTTCCTTCGCCCGCTTCGCGACTGCCGCGATGGCGTGGCTCGGCTCCAGCGCAGGGATAATGCCCTCGGTCCGGCAGAGCAGCTGGAATGCCTCCAGCGCTTCTTCGTCCGTTACGGCAGTGTATTCGACGCGGCCCGAATCCTTCAGCCAGGCGTGTTCTGGGCCGATCCCTGGATAATCGAGCCCCGCGCTGATCGAGTGGCCTTCGGTGATCTGGCCGTCCTCGTCCTGCAACAGATAGGTGCGGTTGCCGTGCAGCACGCCCGGAAATCCGCCGAGCAGGGACGCCGCGTGTTCGTTGCCGTCGAGCCCACGCCCCGCCGCCTCGACACCGAGCATCTTCACGTCCGCATCGTCGAGGAAAGGGTGGAACAGGCCGAGTGCGTTCGATCCGCCGCCGATCGCGGCGACCAGCAGGTCGGGCAGGCGGCCGGTGCGGTCCTGCATCTGTTGGCGCGCTTCCTTGCCGATCACGCTCTGGAAATCGCGCACCAGCTCCGGGTAGGGATGCGGTCCGGCGGCGGTGCCGATGATGTAGAAGGTGTCGTCGACATTCGCGACCCAATCGCGCAGCGCTTCGTTCATCGCATCCTTCAGCGTGCCGCGCCCGCTCGTCACCGGGCGGACTTCGGCACCCAGCAATTTCATGCGGAACACATTGGGCGACTGGCGGCGCACGTCCTCCGCGCCCATGAACACCGTGCAGGGCAGGCCGAACCGCGCGCACACTGTGGCGGTGGCGACACCGTGCTGGCCCGCGCCGGTTTCCGCGATGATGCGCGTCTTGCCCATGCGGATCGCGAGCAGGATCTGCCCGATACAATTGTTGATCTTGTGCGCGCCGGTGTGATTCAGCTCGTCGCGCTTGAACCAGATCTGCGCGCCGCCGACCGCTTCGGTCAGCCGCTCGGCGAAATAGAGCGGGCTGGGGCGGCCGACATAATGTTCGAGCAGGTCGTCGAATTGCGCCTGGAAGGCGGGATCGGCCTGCGCGGCGCGATATTCGCGCTCCAGATCGAGCACCAGCGGCATCAGCGTCTCGGCGACGTAGCGCCCGCCGTAATCGCCGAAATGGCCGCGTTCGTCGGGCATGTGACGCATGCTGTTGGCGAGAGTGGCGGTCTCGTCAGGCTTCGTGGTTTGTTCGGTCATCGCCACAGCGATTGGCAGAGGGTCCGATCCATGTCCACTGGCTTCACCTGCGGGTGCCATCCAAAGCAGCGCCGTCGCTAACGCGTATTTTACGTATCGATTGTAGCTCTCCGCTTCGGGGATCGGGCTTCGGCCCTCTTGGAACAGGGAAAAAATATGCGTTTCATGAAAATGGGATCGGCTCTGGCACTCTCGGTATGCGCCGCGCCGGCGATTGCGGGCGAATCGACCGGCGGGCCGCGCGTGGAACTGCGCGGCGGTGTGGCTTGGTCGCACGGTCATACAGATCCTGTCATCGGCGCTGCGGCGGGTTACGATTTCGATCTCGGTAAGGGCAGTTTCGCAGGCGCCGAAGTCTCGGTTGAGAAAATGCTCGCCGACGACACCCATTGGGAATGGGCGCTCACGGGCCGGTTGGGAACGCCGGTGAGCAAACGCGGCAAGGTTTTCGCCAACGCAGGTTACACCTTCACCCATTACGAGGAAGCGCCGCACCAGGGCGGCGGGTACGAACATCATATCGGCACGGGCAAGGCCTATGTCGCTTTGGAATATCGCCACGTATTCGGCGATTACCACGAAGTCGACGCGATCACCCTTGGGATCGGCACGTTCTTCTAGGGAGCCGGTCGGACCGGCTGTTCGGGCGAGGCGTGGCGTAGAAACCCGACGAATCAGGCGGCGCGCACCGCCTCGCAGAATGCCTTGATGCGGCCGATATCCTTGACGCCCGGTTCGGTCTCCAGCCCGCTGGAAGCATCGACCAGCGGCGCGCCGGTGCGCGCGATCGCTTCGCCGACATTGTCCGGTGTCAATCCGCCTGCCAGCGCCCAGGGCATGAACGGCTCCCACCCGTCGAGCAGATCCCACTGGAAGCTGACGCCGTTTCCGCCGGGCAGCGCTTTTGCGGGCGCATCGAAGAGGAGGCGATCCGCCGCGCCTTCGTACTTCTTCGCGTTTTCGAGGGTTTCCGCAGAGCGCAAGCCGATCGAGCGCCAGGATTCGACCTTGATCGTGTCGCGCACCAGCTTGATCCATTCGGGCGTCTCGGATCCGTGGAATTGGATCACGTCGGGCCGGATCGCCTCGTAGGCGCGGGCGAGCGGTTCGGGCTGCATCGCCACGGTGACGAGCACCAGCTTGACCGATTCGGGCACGCGGCGGCGCAGCTTCGACGCCTGTTCCAGAGTGACATGGCGCGGGCTCTTCTCGAAATGGACGAAGCCCACATGGGTCGCGCCCGCATCGACGGCGGCGTCCAATGTCTCGGGCGTGGAGAGCCCGCAAATCTTTATATCGGTCATTCTAGATCCTGGGCTTGTCATGCCGGAAATTCGTATCAGAGCGTCGCTTCGATGGCGCGGGCTGCGGCGAGCGGGTCTTCGGCGCGGCTGATCGGGCGACCGATGACGAGCACGCTCGCCCCCGCGTCACGAGCCGAGCGGGGCGTGACGGTGCGCTTCTGATCGCCCGCCGATGCGCCCGCCGGTCGCAGACCCGGAACGACGAGGAAGCCGTCCTTCCATTGTTTGTGGACTGCGCCGACTTCCTGGCCCGAACACACGATCCCGTCCAATCCGGCATCCTGCGCCAGCTCGGCGAGGCGCAGCACGTGATCGTGGGGCGAGACCGCGATGCCGGTGCGTTCCAGATCGCGCTCGTCCAGGCTGGTGAGCATCGTCACTGCGACGACGCGCGTGTGTTCGCCCGCAGCGGCCTTGGCATCCTCCATCATCGCGCGTCCGCCGCTGGCGTGGACGGTGACGATGGCCGGTTCGAGCGTGTTGATCGCCTGCATCGCGCTTGCAACGGTATTGGGAATATCGTGCAGCTTTAGATCGAGAAAAATCGGCAGCTTCGCCGCATGCGCGATGTCGAGCACGCCGTGATGCCCGTGAGCGCAGAAGAATTCGAGCCCCAGCTTCAATCCGCCGACATGCGCGCGGACCTTCATCGCCAGGTCGCGCGCCGCGTCCAGTTGCGGCAGATCGAGCGCGAGATAGACGGGATTGCTCATGGGTTGTCCGGCCGGGTCGGGGCAGTGTCCGATTCGACTGCGATGGCAGGCTCGTCATCGGTGTCAGTGGTGGTCGCTTCGGTTTCGACACCATCGCCGGGACGGGTCGGCGCGACCGGCTCTGTCACGACAGGCGTGGCCGCCGCGGCGGTGGCATTGGCGCGCGCAGCCGATTCCAGACCAGCGATCCGCCGCTTCAGCCGCCATTTGGTCCCGCGATGGATCAGCCACATCGGCACGAGGCCGAGCAGGAAGGCGACGATCACCAGCGCCGGAATCTTTGTTTCCAGCACGATATTCGTCCAGATCTGCACTTCGACCGGATTCCAGTTGAAGGCGGTGAAGATCAGCAGCGCGGCGAGGATCACCACCCAGACGATCGTGCGGACGATTTGCATGGTCTGTCTATCCTTCCCGAAAGATCGGTATCGAGCCTACGCAGCCGAGCCTACGCAGCGCCCGGCGCTTCGTCCAGTTCCCCGCCATCGGTAGCGGCTTCCGCGTCGAATACCCGCTGAAAGATCGTATCGACATGCTTGAAGTGGTAGCCGAGGTCGAATTTTTCCTCGAGCTGTTCGGGCGAGAGCGCGGCGGTCACTTCCTCGTCCTGCTTCAGCAGATCGAGCAATTGCATCCGCCCGTCCGATTCCCACACCTTCATGGCGTTGCGCTGGACCAGCCGATACGCATCTTCGCGGCTGACGCCCGCCTGGGTGAGCGCCAGCAGGACTCGCTGCGAGTGCACCAGGCCGCCCATGCGGTCCATATTGGCCTGCATGCGTTCGGGATAGACCAGCAGCTTTTCGACCACGCCGGTCAGTCGTGCCAGCGCGAAGTCGAGCGTGATCGTCGCGTCCGGCCCGATGAAACGCTCGACGCTGGAATGCGAGATATCGCGCTCGTGCCACAGGGCCACGTTTTCGAGCGCCGGGAGAGCATAGGCGCGGATCATGCGGGCCTGGCCGGTCAGGTTCTCGGTCAGGATCGGATTGCGCTTGTGCGGCATCGCGCTCGACCCTTTCTGGCCGGGCGAGAAATATTCCTCCGCTTCCAGCACTTCGGTGCGCTGCAGATGGCGGATTTCGACCGCCAGCCGCTCGATCGAGCCCGCGATTACCGCCAGCGTGGCGAAATACATGGCGTGGCGATCGCGCGGGATCACCTGGGTGCTGACCGGCTCGGGAACGAGGCCGAGCTGTTCGGCGACATAGGCCTCGACCTGAGGGTCCACATTCGCGAACGTGCCGACCGCGCCCGAAATGGCGCAAGTCGCGATTTCGGCGCGCGCATCCCACAAGCGGGCGCGGCAGCGCTCGAACTCGGCATAGGCCTGCGCGAGTTTCAGGCCGAAAGTGACCGGTTCGGCATGGATGCCGTGGCTGCGACCGATGGTGGGGGTGTATTTGTGTTCCTCGGCGCGGGTCTTCAGCGCGTCGAGCAGGCCGTCCATGTCTTCGAGGAGAATGTCGGTCGCCCGCGCGAGCTGGACGTTCAGCGTCGTGTCGAGCACGTCGGAACTGGTCATGCCCTGATGCATGAAGCGCGCTTCATCGCCCACCTGTTCGGCCACCCAGGTGAGGAAGGCGATCACGTCGTGCTTGGTCACCGCCTCGATGGCGTCGATCGCCGCGACGTCGATCGCGGGCTCGGTCTTCCACCAGTCCCACAGCGCCTCCGCCGCGCTTTGCGGCACCACGCCCAGATCGGCGAGCTTGCTGGTCGCATGTGCCTCGATCTCGAACCAGATGCGGTATTTCGCCTCCGGCTCCCACAGGGCGGTCATGGCAGGGCGGGCATAACGGGGGACCATCGGAGACTCCGGATCAGACTGGGCGAGGGATTTCGCGGCAGCGGCTAGGGGGCGGCATGGATAAAGGCAAGGCCATGACCGGCCCCGACCGGATACCCCGGCGATTGCGCGGATTTCCCGGTGCCAAGCCAAGTCTCGTCCAAAGCGGAACCAAGTGCCCTTGTGTCCGACGTAAACCCAAGGCAGGATCGGTATCAGGAAGCGGCCCCGTTTGGCCGTTCCAGGGGGAATTTCATGCATAGTTTTCGGGTCGCCGCCGTGTCATCCATCGCGATCGCCTGCGCGGCGTTCGCCGTTCCGGCCTCGGCCGGGGAGGAACCGCTTTATCAACCGGCGCCCGATTGGGTCGGCTTCGAACCGCTGACGCAAGAGGATCTGGCGGTCGAATCGCCGCTGGTTCGCGCGGAAAAGCGGGTTCGGCTGGAGGATGGACGGGTCTGGTCCTATTCGGACGCGGCCCTCCGGTTGGGCACGCCGGAAATGCTGACCCAGATGAATCAGCTGGCGCATGTGTGGATGCCCGACAAGGGCGATCTCATCTTCCACAGCGTCCAGCTTATCCGCGACGGTAAGGTCATCGACCTGTTGGCCGATGGCAATCGCTTCGAAGTCCTGCGGCGCGAGCAGGAGCTGGAGAAGCGCGTGCTCGACGGGCGGCTGACGGCGACCATGCCGCTTTCCGGCGCGCAGGTCGGCGACGTGCTACGCATGGCAGTCTCGACGACGGTCAGCGATCAGGCTCTGGGCAGGGAGATGCAGTTCATCGACGGCCTCATCGCCGAGCCGATTCCGTTCGGCGATTTCGGGATGGAAATCTCGTGGCCCGAAGATGCCGACATCAAGTGGAAAATCCGCGGCGAGGCCGAGGAGCCGACCGTGAGGACCGCGAACGGCTACACAATCCTCGAAGTCGATCTGCCGCTGCCCGAACAGCCCGAAATGCCGCAGGACGCGCCGCTGCGATATCTGATCCCGCCGATGATCGCGGCCACCAGCTTCAGCGATTACGCCCAGGTATCGCGCGTCATGGCACCCTATTTCGCGACCGAAGGCACGATAGCTCCGGGCAGCGATCTCGCCAAAGAAGTCGCGGCGATCGCCGAAACGGCCGGTTCCGACCGCAAGCTGCGCGCCGCGCTGGCGACTCAATTCGTGCAGGACCGGGTCAGCTATCTGATGAACGGGATGGATGGCGGGAATTACCTGCCCCAATCGCCCGCCGATACGTGGAAGCTGCGCTTCGGAGACTGCAAGGCCAAGTCCCTCCTGCTCGCCGCGATGCTGACAGAGCTGGGGATCGAGGCCGAGAGCGTGCTCGTGCGAACCCAGGCTGGCGATGCAGTACCCGAAATGCTGCCCGCTCCCGCCAGCTTCGATCACGTGATCGTGCGCGCGACCATCGACGGGACGGATTACTGGCTCGACGGGACTTCGCGCGGGACCAGGCTCGCCAATATGGACGAGGTACCCGCCTTCTATTTCGGGCTGCCCCTGCGCGAAGGCGGCACCGATCTCGTCGCTCTCGACGAGCGCGGGCAGAGCGTGCCTGACGGGGACGTTCGCCTGGTCCTGGACAGCCGGGCGGGCGTGGCAGTGCCGGCCCTGTTCGATATCACGGTAACGAACACCGGCGCGGCGGCGGTGGGCGTGGAAAGTCTCGACCAGATCGCCGATGACGATACGCGCCGCGACGTCGTCGCCAGCGTAATTTCGGGTGTCCTCGGCGAAGTCCGGATGAGCGATTATTCGGTCGAATTCGACGAGGAGACGGGGGTCGCCACCTACAGGGCGAAGGGTCTGATCACCACGCCGTGGACCCAGGATCGCGGCGTCTATCGCCTGTCCGCGCCCGCGCAGGCCGCGGCGGATTTCTCGATCGATTCCAACCGGTCGCGCGCGGCGTGGCGGGACATTCCGATGCGGATCAATTACCCGCTCTATTACCGCTCGCAGGTCGAAGTGCTGCTGCCGGAAGAGGCGGATGCCTTCACGCTGCGCAATGGCGATCCGATCGATACCGTCATCGCGGGCGTCCAGCTGACGTCGACCACGCGGTTGGACGACGGGAAACTGACCATCGCGCAGACCAATCGCAGCACCCGCCCCGAAATCCCTGCCGAGGAGATCGCGACCGCCCGGCGCGAAGCGGCGCGGCACGAGCGCGCCCTGCCGCTGCTGATCGCTCCCGAAAGCGCGATGCGCGCGTGGGAATACGGCAAGGATCGCAGCCGTCTGGCGGCGATGGAAAAGATCTACGCCGATCTGATCGAGGAGGCGGATGCGGACGATCCTTCGGCCTATCTCAATCGCGCTTCGTTCCGCCTGGGGACGCTGGATTACAAGGGCGCGCTGGCGGATTACGATGCGGCGCTCGCCATCGAGGCGGATGAGAACACCTATTTGGCCCGTGCGGAACTCTACGGAATGATGGGCGATCTGGAAGCCGCGCTGGCGGATATCGAGACGGCGGAAGATCTCTCGCCCACCGGCTGGAGCTATCCGCAGCGGGTCCAGTGGCTTGGGCGCCTCGGCCGTGCGGACGAAGCGCTGATGCTGGCCGAAGAATATGCCGACTATGTCGAAGAACGGCATCGGGCCGATCAGGTCATGGCCGAAGCGCTCGGCTGGGCCGGGCGGACCGAGGAAGGTCTCGCCCTGCTGGAGGAGACGCTGGCGGCCCGACCCGGCGATGGCGGCACGCTCAACGCGATGTGCTGGCTGGCGGGCACACGCGACGCGGTGGACGATGCGATGATGGCGCATTGCGAAGAGGCGGTGCAGCGTTCGAGCTACAGTCCCGGCTCGCTCGATAGTCGCGCGCTCGCTCATTATCGCATGGGCGATTACGCTGCGGCTCTCAACGATGCCGATGCGGCCCTGCGCGAACACCGCGAATTGCCTGAGACGCGCTATTTGCGCGGCCTCATCCTTATTGCGCAAGGCAATCGGGCGGAAGGCTGCAAATCGATCGCCGAAGCGGTCGCGATGCGTCCGGGTGTGGAGGCGGAATATGCGCAATGGGGGCTTGCCCCCAGATAGCGCCCGGGTAGGCTAGATCAGGCCCTTCGCCCTCAGCGAGACGTGCCGCCCGCCGCCGCCCACGATCACATGGTCGTGGACAGTCACGCCGACATGGCGCCCGGCCTCGGCGATCTGGTTGGTGATGGCGATGTCGGCGCGGCTGGGTTGCGGATCGCCGCTGGGGTGGTTGTGGACCAGGATCAGCGCGGTGGCCCCGATGTCGAAGGCCTTGCGCATCACCTCGCGTGGATGGATCGCGGCCTCGTCGATCGAGCCTTCGCTGGCGAGATGGTCGAGGATCAGGCGGTTCTGCGTGTTGAGATAGAGCACGCGCACGCGCTCATGCGCCAATTGCCCCATGTCGATGGCGAGGTAGTCCATCAGCGCCTGCCAGCTTCCGAGAACGGGTCGGTTCTCGACCGCCCCACGCGCCATCCTGCGCGCCGCCAGCGCCACGCTGCGCAGGGACGCCGCATTCGCTTCGCCCATGCCCTTGACCTGCATTAGCGCAGCCGGATCGGCGTTCAGGACGGCGCTGAGCGATCCGAACTGCGCGATCAGCCGCTTGGCGATCGGTTTGGTGTCGCCCTGTCGCATCCCGGCGAAAAGGAGAAATTCGAGCAGCTCGTAATCGGCCAGCGCTTCGGCGCCGCCCTTCAGCAGGCGTTCGCGCAAACGGGCGCGGTGACCGGTGCCGGAATGAGAGGTCGCATCCTGCGGCAAGCTGTCCTCCCCGTTTCCCCGACGTCATCCGGCCGCGTCATCGCCGGTTAAGCCGCATTGCCTTTAGCGAGGCGTTCGCGCAAGGGACGCAATCTATGACCGGGGTCGAGAGCCACGCCGAGGCCGAGCCGGCCGACACCGTTTCTGCCGATGATGGCATGCCGACCGGTCGCACCCGGTCGAGATGGCGCAAGAAGCGCTGGATGGTGCCTTTCGCGGTTTTCGTCCTCCTGACGGTAACGATTCTTGCCCTGTGGCTCGCGCGGGAGCGAATCGCGGGCAATGTCATCGAAGACCAGCTTGCCGCGTTGGATCTTCCGGCGACGTACGAGATCGAAAGCATCGGGCCCGAGGCCGCGGTGCTGACCGATCTGGTCGTGGGCGATCCGCGCGCGCCCGACTTCACGGCGGAGCGCGTGGTGGTCCGCCTGGAGCAGCGTCTGGGCACGCCGGAAATCGGCCGCGTAATCCTCACCCGTCCGCGGCTCTACGGCGTGTTGCGCGGCGGGCGAGTCAGCTTCGGCAGTCTCGACGAAGTGATTTATCGCGAGAGCGATGCGCCGCCCGGCCTGCCCGAAATCGACATTGCAATCCGCGACGGGCGCGGGCTGATCGAGACGCGATACGGCGCGATCGGGCTCAAGCTCGATGGTGAGGGGCGGATCGATGACGGATTTTCCGGCACGATCGCCGCCAGTGCTCCCGAGATCGAGGCCGATGGCTGCGCGATTGCGGGCGCGACTTTGTATGGCGCTCTTGCGACGAAGGATGGCGCGCCTTCGTTCGAAGGGCCGCTGCGCTTCCGGTCGCTCGATTGCGGCGACGTGTTGCTCGCCGCCGGATCGGCGCAGGTCGAAGCGCACAGTGATGCGGCGCTTGCGAATGTCTCGGGCACGGCGGGCCTGCGGCTCGGACGGGCTAGCGCTGGCGCTTATGCTGCCAACGGGATCGGTGGGCGCGTGAGAGCAAGCCTGCGCGGCGACGTGCTTGCCGTGGAGCACACGCTGGCGCTGCGCGGTGCCGCTTCACCCTATGCGACGGCGGCTCTGGTCACGCTGGACGGTGCGCTACGCACCGATCGGAGCCTCGATCGCCTGGATTGGCGCGGCGATGTGGAAAGCAATGGCCTGCGGCTCGGCGCGCGATCCGATGCGGCGATCGCCGAGCTGGGGCGGAGCGGTGCAGGCACGCTGGTCGCCCCGATCGCCAAGCGTGTCGCCGATATCCTGCGCCGCGAATCGCGTGGCAGCGCCTTTGCCGCCGACCTGTCCGCGCGCTATGGTCCGACCGGCGCGACGCTGGTGATGCCGCGCGGCGCGTTGCGGGGCGGATCGGGCACGCGGCTTATGTCGCTGTCGCGCGTGGAGGCACAATTTCGCGACGGTGCTCCGCCGCTACTGGCGGGCAATATCGCCATGGGCGGGGCCGGGCTTCCGTTCGTCAACGGCAGGATGGAGCGGCGCGCGACTGGCGACACCGAATTCCGGCTCGCCATGCGCCGCTACGAAGCGGGCGGCTCGACGCTAGAAATCCCACGCCTGACGCTGGCGCAAGCCGATAGCGGCGTCTTGCGCTTTACCGGCGAAGCGATTGCGAGCGGGCCGCTGCCGGGGGGATCGACGCGCAATCTGCGCCTGCCCATCGAGGGGCGCTGGATGCCCGGCGGGGCGCTCGCGCTGTGGCCGGGATGCACCGATGTGGGCTTCGACAGCCTGACGCTTGCCAATCTGACGCTCGAACGCCGCCGCCTGACCCTGTGCCCGCCGCCGGGAAGCGCCATCGTTCGCAACGGCCCGGACGGCCTCAGGATCGTTGCGGGCGCGCCTTCGCTGGACCTTGCGGGCAGGTTAGGCAGCACGCCGATCCGGCTCGTCAGCGGACCGGTCGGCTTCGCCTATCCCGGTGTGATGACCGCGCGCGAACTGGACGTATCGCTCGGCCCCGTCGGCACGGCGGCACGCTTCTTAGTCAGCGGGCTCGACGCGCGGTTCGGCGAGGATATCGCGGGCACGTTTTCCGACGCCGACGTGACGCTCGACGCCGTGCCGCTCGATATCGGCGAGGCGACAGGAAACTGGCGCTATCGCGACGGGCGGCTCGAACTCGCCGAAGGCAGCTTCATTCTGACCGACCGGGCCGATCCCGACCGGTTCGAGCCGTTGGTGGCGCGCGACGCGACGCTGGCGCTCGAAGATAATTTGATCACCGCCTATGCCGATCTGCGCAATCCGGCGAGCGATCGGACCGTGACCGGGGCCGATATCCGCCACGATCTGTCGACCGGGCGCGGCCATGCCGATCTCGCCATCGCGGACCTGCAATTCGATCCTCTGCTCCAGCCCGACGATCTGTCGCGTCTGGCCTTGGGCGTGGTTGCAAATGTTAGCGGAATTGTCAGCGGGACGGGTCGGCTGGACTGGGGCGCGAACGGAGTGACCAGTTCCGGCGAATTGACCACCGACGATCTCGATCTCGCCGCCGCCTTCGGCCCGGTGCGCGGGGCGAGCGGAACGATCCGCTTCACCGATCTCCTCAACCTCACCACCGCACCGGGCCAGAAACTGCGCGTCGCTTCGATCAATCCGGGGATCGAGGTGCTCGACGGCGAAGTCGAATTCGCGCTGCGCGATTGGCAATTCCTGTCGGTCGAAGGGGGGCGCTGGCCGTTCATGGGCGGCGAGCTAATCCTGCGCGAGGTCGATCTGAATTTCGGCGTGGAAGAGGAGCGGCGCTACGTCTTTGAGATCGTCGGACTGGATGCGGGCGCCTTCATCGACCAGATGGATATCGGCAATCTCGGTGCCACCGGCACGTTCGATGGGACCGTTCCCATCGTTTTCGATGCGCAAGGCAATGGCCGGATCGAGGACGGGCTGCTGCTGTCGCGCGCGCCGGGGGGCAATATCTCCTATGTCGGTGAGCTGACTTATGAAGACCTGTCTCCCATCGCCAATTTCGCCTTCGACGCGCTGCGCAGCCTCGATTTCCGGCAGATGCGTCTGGCGATGGATGGGCCGCTGACCGGCGAGATCGTGACGCGCGTGCGTTTCGATGGAGTCAGCCAGGGGCAGGGCGCCTCGTCCAATTTCATCACCCGCAGGCTGGCGGCGCTGCCGCTTCAGTTCCGCGTCAACATCCGCGCGCCGTTCTATCAGCTGATTACGTCCCTCAAATCGCTCTACGACCCCGCAGCGGTGCGCGATCCGCGCGAGCTGGGCCTGCTGTCCAGCGACGGGACGCGTTTGCTGCGCCGCGAAGTGACGGGCGAGGAGGCGGCGGAACCCATTGAGGAGGACGATATCGTGCCCCAAGGCCCCGGAACCCGACCATGAGACATTCAGGATCAAGAAAGCGAGGGAGCGCTATGAGCCGACCATATCTTCGGACCAAAGGAGTGCCGTCACCTCTGGTGCTCGGGGCACTGGCGGCGCTGGCTGCACTGCCCGGCTGCATAACAGTGAATGCGCCCGAGGAACCGATCGTGATCGAATTGAACGTCAATATCCGGCAGGAGGTGATCTATCGCCTGGCGGAGGATGCGGGCAACACGATCGACGAGAATGCCGATATCTTCTAGGATCAGCACCATGACCATTCGACCGAACCAATCCGCACGTACCTTCGCCCGTAACGCCGCCTTCGCCCTCGTCGCCGGTGCCACCGCGCTCGGCGGCATCGCGGCACCCGCTTTCGCGCAGCGCGATCCGGCCTATGCCTCCGCCCGCGCCTCGGGCGAAGTGGGTGAGAAGATGGACGGCTATATCGGCATCGTCGGCGCGGAAACGCCCGCGCTGCGGCGCATCGTCAACGACATCAATATCAAGCGCCGCGCGGTCTATTCGGAAAAAGCGCAGGCGGCCCGCGCCACGCTGGAAGAATACGCCTTTGCCGCCGGATGCCAGGCGATCCTCAAGACATCTCCGGGCGAGAAATACCAGGCGCCCGACGGCAGCTGGGCGACGCGCGGCTCCGGCGCGCCCCAGCGCGACGCGCGCTGTCCGTAACCGACACGTACGGGACCGCATTTTATGCAGTCCCGTGCTTAACTGTACCGGGCGCGAGCCGCTTGGTGCTCCCATTTCCCTCCCCCTTCGTGTTGACTCGCAGATACCCCCCGCCTAAGGGGGCGGCGCCCTCGGCGGGCACCTCATTGCCTGTGCCGCGCGATCCGTTATGGAGGCTGGCATGAGCGACGAGAAACCCGCACGGGAACCCATTGGCGAAGATGCGCGGATCGACGCGCTCGAGGAGCGGCTCAAGGTCGCACGCGAGCGTGAAGACAAACGCAACAAGCCACAGGTGAAGGGGGCCGATGCGAGCTATCGCAGCGGCAACCGCGTCCTGGCCGATTTGCTCGGCGGTGTTCTCGGAGGCCTGGTGCTCGGTTGGCTGGTGGACTGGCTGGCGGGCACTGCGCCATGGGGTCTGTTGGTCGGATTGTTCCTCGGAATAATCGTGGCCTTCAGGAATATCTTCCGATCGGCGAACCGGCCGCCGGAAGTCTGATCTCGCTTCGCGGGGGCAGGCGTCGAGACCGCAGGACTAGGGATACACAGAGACGTGGCACAATCGGCCAAGGTCGACCCGATGCACCAGTTCACGATCGAGCCGCTTGCCGGCACGGAGAACTGGGAGCTGGCAGGCTTCAACATCGCCTTCACCAACAGCGCGTTGTGGATGCTGATCACCGTCGTGGTGCTCGGAATCTTCGTCGCGGGCGGCATGCGCCGCCAAGTGGTGCCGGGCCGCTGGCAGATGATGGTCGAAAGCTTCACCGGCTTCATCGACGACATGCTGGAAGCCAATATCGGCAAGGCGGGGCGCAAATACGTGCCTTACGTCTTCAGCCTGTTCATGTTCATCCTGTTCGCGAACCTGCTCGGCCTGCTTCCGCTCGGCGTCGTCGGTCTGCATCCCTTCACCTTCACCAGCCACTTCACCGTGACCGGCATTCTCGCCGTGATCTCGTTCTCGATCGTGTTGCTGGTGGGCTTCTTCAAGCACGGCTTCCACTTCTTCAGCCTGTTCGTGCCCCACGGCACGCCGTGGCCGATGGTGCCGATCATCGCCCCGATCGAGCTGATCAGCTTCATGGTCCGCCCCTTCAGCCTCGCGCTGCGTCTCTTCGTGGCGATGATGGCGGGGCACGTCCTTCTGGAAGTGCTGTCCAGCTTCGTGATTTCGGGTGGCAATGCCGGCCCGCTCTACGGGGTCGCCATCGGCATCCCCAGCATGGTTCTGATGATCGCGATCTGCGCGCTCGAACTGCTGGTGGCCGGTATCCAGGCCTACGTCTTCGCCCTTCTGACGTCGCTTTACATCAACGACGCCGAAAACCTTCACTAACCACCTGTTTCATACGTCAAGGAGTTTACATCATGGAAGCTGAAGCCGCCAAGCTCATGGGTGCGGGTCTCGCCGCGATCGGTTGCGGCCTCGCCGCTATCGGTGTGGGTAACGTGTTCGCCAAGTTCCTCGAAGGTGCGCTGCGCAATCCCGGCGCCGCCGACAGCCAGCAGGGCCGTCTCTTCATCGGTTTCGCCGGTGCCGAGCTTCTGGGCCTGCTGTCCTTCGTCATCGCCGCCCTGCTGATCTTCCAGTAAGGCGGACGCGTCGAGCCCTCGGGGAGGGCGGGTGTCATCCCGCTCCCCCAGGGCCCGCCGCTCGAATTTTTCGCAGTTGCCCCAACGGCCTTCTATCAGCGAGTTGCGTGAATGCCTCAGATAGCCCAACTTGCCGAAACCTGGTCGAGCCAGATCTTCTGGCTGCTGGTGTTCTTCGGCATCACCTTCTTCTTCATCGGGCGGCTGATGGTGCCGCGCGTGATGGAAACCGTCGCCCTGCGCGACAAGCAGATCGGTGACGATCTCGCCGCGGCGCAGGCCGCGCGCGACGCTGCCGACGAGCGGGAAGAGGCCTGGCGGGCTCGCGAAAACGAGAATCGTGCCGCCGCCCAGGCGCTGATCGCCAAGGCGAAGAGCGATGCCGCTCTCGCCAACGAGAAAAAGCTCGCCGAGGCGCAGGCTCGCCTGGACGCGCGTCTCTCGGAAGCCGAACAGCGCATCGCCGCTTCGCGCGAAGAAGCGATGGGCGAGATTGAAACCGTCGCCGCCGAAGCGGCGCAGGACATCGTCCAGCGCCTCGCCGGGATCAAGGTGACCAAGCCCACCGCGAACAAGGCGGTCAAGGAGGCCATGATCCATGGCTAACGCACCGCAGGTCTTCGCCACCGAATCCGCCGAAGCCTTCATCGAAGAAGGTCATGGCGGCGCTCCGACGCATGTCGAACCCGAACTGCTGGGCCTTGCGCCTTTCCAGTGGGTCTCGATCGCAATGCTGATCCTGTTCCTGATCGCCTTCTTCGGCGCCAAGGTTCACAAGACTATCGCCGGCGGGCTCGATGGCCGCATCGCCGCGATCAAGGAACAGCTCGACGAGGCCAAGGCGCTTCGCCACGAGGCGGAAACGCTGCGCGACGAGTACGCCAAGCGGATCGCGTCTGCGGAAAAAGACGCGGAAACCATGCTCGAAACGGCGCGGAACGAAGCGGACACGATCGTCGCCAAGGCGGAAGCCGATGGGCAGGCAATGGTGGAACGCCGCCAGCGCATGGCCGAAGACAAGATCGCCGCTGCGGAGCGTGAGGCGATCGCCGACGTGCGCAACCGCGCCGCCATCGCGGCCACGGCAGCCAGCCGGAAGCTGATCGCGGAAAAGCACGATGCGGAAGCGGATCGCTCCCTGGCGGACCAGCTGATCGCCGGGATCTGACGCGACGCGAATACGCTTCGAAATTGAAGGAAGAGGGCGGCCCACGGGTCGCCCTTTTTCGTTTGGGTATAAAGGCGGAAGTCGCCCGCTATGACCCTAGAAGTTGTCCTTCGCCTTGCGCAGCGCGGCGAAGGTCTCGGCGGCACTGTTGCCGCCCCAGCGAGCCTGCATGTCGGCATCGTCGGCGCGTAGGAAAGGATTCGTCTCCAGCTCCCGCGCCAGGCCCATCGGCACGGTCGGTTCGCCCCGCTCGCGTTTGTCGGCGATCTCGGCGGCATAGTCTTGCAGTGCGGCATTGTCGGGATCGGCGTGAAGCGCGAATTTAGCGTTGGCTGCCGTATATTCGTGCGCGCAATAGAGAGTCGTTTTGGGCGGTAGCGCCTTAATCCGCTGGAGGCTCTGCCAGAACTGTCCGGCCTCGCCTTCGAACATCCGCCCGCAGCCAAGGGCGAACACGCTGTCGCCGACGAAGGCGATATCGTCCTGCGGCAGATGATAGGCGATGTGGCCGTTGGTGTGGCCGGAAACGTCGATCACGCGCGCTTCGTGCGATCCGATGGAGACGGTGTCGCCGTGCTTAATTTCCGTGTCGATCGCGCTCAGCTTCGCGACCTCGGCGGGCGCGACGATCTTGGCGCCGGTCGCCTTCGCCACCGTCTCGTTTCCGCCGGCATGGTCGGGATGCCAGTGGGTGTTCCAGATCTGCGTGATCGTCCATCCCTTGGCATCAGCCTCTTCGAGATACCTATCGCCATCGGGCGTATCGATCGCGACCGTTTCACCGCTGTCGGGATCGTGGAGGAGAAATCCGTAATTGTCGGACAGGCAGAGGAATTGGTGGATCTGGAGCATGGCACCAACCTAGGGAGCCGCGCCGGACAAGAAAAGGCCCGCCTGCGCGATCTGCAGGCGGGCCTTTCTTAGTTCATCCGAAGATGGAAGCGCTTAGTCTTCCTTCTTCTTCAGCGCTTCGCCGAGGATGTCGCCCAGCGAGGCGCCGCTGTCGGCCGAGCCGAACTGCGCAACCGCTTCCTTCTCTTCGGCGATCTGGTGCGCCTTGATCGAGAAGGTGGGCTTCTTCGAACGATCGAAGCCGGTGACCATCGCATCGACCTTGGCACCCGTCTGGAAACGGTCCGAACGCTGCTCGTCACGGTCGCGGCCGAGATCCGAACGCTTGATGAAGCCGGTCGCGCCGTCGTCGCCGACCTGCACTTCGAGGCCGCCATCGCGGACTTCGAGCACGGTCACGGTGACCACCTGGCCCTTGCGCAGCGCACCCGAATCGGTGCCGTCTGCCGACGGAGCACCCTTTTCGAGCTGCTTCATGCCGAGGCTGATGCGCTCCTTGTCGATGTCGACATCGAGCACGACCGCTTCGACCTGCTCACCCTTGCGGTGCAGCGCCAGCGCGTCTTCGCCCGAAATGCCCCATGCGATGTCGGACATGTGGACCATGCCGTCGACGTCGCCCGGAAGACCGACGAACAGGCCGAATTCGGTGGCGTTCTTGACTTCGCCTTCGACCTTGGAGCCGACGGGATGCGCTTCGGCGAATTCTTCCCACGGATTGCGCTGAGCCTGCTTGAGGCCGAGCGAGATGCGGCGCTTTTCGCTGTCCACTTCCAGCACCATCACTTCGACTTCCTGCGAGGTCGAGACGATCTTGCCCGGATGGACGTTCTTCTTGGTCCAGCTCATTTCGGACACGTGCACCAGGCCTTCGATGCCCGGCTCGATTTCCACGAACGCGCCGTATTCGGTGATGTTGGTGACGGTGCCCGTCAGCTTCATGCCGACCGGATACTTCGCCGCAACGCCATCCCACGGATCGCTTTCGAGCTGCTTCATGCCGAGGCTGATGCGCTGGGTATCTTCGTTGATGCGGATGATCTGGACGGTCACGGTCTGGCCGATCTCGATCATTTCGCTGGGGTGGTTGACCCGCTTGTAGCTCATGTCGGTGACGTGCAGCAGGCCGTCGATACCGCCGAGGTCGACGAATGCGCCGTAATCGGTGATGTTCTTGACGACGCCGTCGATCACCTGGCCTTCGGTCAGGTCGTTGATCAGTTCGCTGCGCTGTTCGGCGCGGGTTTCTTCCAGTACGGCGCGGCGCGAGACCACGATGTTACCGCGGCGGCGGTCCATCTTGAGGATCTGGAAGGGCTGGGCCATGTCCATCAGCGGGGTGACGTCGCGCACGGGGCGGATGTCGACCTGCGATCCGGGCAGGAAGGCCACGGCGCCGTCGAGATCGACGGTGAAGCCGCCCTTGACGCGGCCGAAGATGCGGCCTTCGACGCGCTTGCCTTCGCCGAATTCGCTTTCCAGCTTGTCCCACGCGGCTTCGCGGCGGGCGCGGTCGCGCGACAGCATGGCTTCGCCGTCGGCGTTTTCGACCCGGTCGACGAAGACTTCGACTTCGCTGCCGACGGTCAGGCCGTGCGCGTCTTCACCGCGCATGAATTCCTTGAGATCGACGCGGCCTTCGCTCTTGAGGCCGACATCGATGAGCGCCATGCCATTTTCGATGGCGGTGACGGTGCCCTTGACGACGCGGCCTTCGAAGCCGCCTTCATCGGCAGCGCCGAGCTGCTCGTCGAGCATGGCGGCGAAATCGTCACGGGTGGGATTGGCTGCAGTTGCCATAGGGTAGGATATTCCTATCGTTCGTTTTGCTACCGGCCACCGGTTTTCCCGGGGTCTTTCCCGCCAGCCGCGCACCATTGCGGGCCATACGGAGCAAGAGGGCCGTATTCTCCGCCAGGCCGAATGCCGGGCGAAGGTCCTGCGAGAATCCAAAGGAGTACGAGAACGGGCGCGCGCCTAAGCGAAAACGGCGAAGAAAGCAAGCTTTTGCGAGGGGGAGCGACAGCCGACGCGAATCTGTTCCACCTAGGAGAAGAACGCGTCGGCGGTGATGTCGTCTACGACGGGCCACCCTCAGCCTCGCCTTGGTCGTAGAACCAACTCAACCCATCAGGCAGATCGTCGCCCGAATAATCCACCTGCAGAACCCGCCTCCGTCTTCCGTTCGCGGCTCTGTCGGAAGCGTGGAGGATGGGCGTGCGGTAGACCCAGACGTCGCCCGCATCGGCCAGACAGTCGTGTATTTCGGACCGCTTCACGTGGGCCAGGATATCGCTTTCCGCAATCAAACCGATGGCATGGCTTCCGAGCGCAATCCGCAAGGGCGCGTTCTCGGCATCGACGGCATCGATATGGATGCGCACGGTCAGCATCCGGGCGAGGAGATCGAACGGCGGCTCAACATGGGGCATGCCCTGCTTCACCGTCCAGGGGCCGAAGCCGGTCAGATCGACACGCCGTTCCACACAAATCGTGCGATCCTGATGCCAGCCGAGGGACCAGTTCGCACCGTCGGTCTTGTCGAAAGCGATCACGCGAACGGGGCGGCTTGTCGGCCCGAGAAGACGCGACGCGATCTTGCCTATCGGACCGGAGCGACCAAGAACGCTTTCCAGCCCCGTAAGGCATTTGATCCGCCGTCCGGGCGATGGGCCCTGCGCGAAAGCGCAAGCGAGCGTGTCGAGAAAGCCAGCTGCCGCGCCGTGATGGAGCGCCGCTCCATCACGGTCGAGCTCGAGCTTGCTCAGCCTTCCCGCTCTTGCAGCCATTCCTCGAGCCACTTGATCGAATAGTCGCCGCTCTGCACGTCGGGCTGCTGGATCAGTTCCTGGTGGAGCGGGATCGAGGTCTTGACCCCTTCGATCACCATTTCCTCCAGCGCGCGGCGCAGGCGCATCATGCATTTCTCGCGTGACCGCCCATAGACGATCAGCTTCGCGATCATGCTGTCGTAATAGGGCGGCACGCGATAGCCCGCATAGAGGCCGCTATCGACGCGCACATGCATTCCGCCCGCCGCGTGATAATAGTCGATCTTGCCGGGGCTGGGCGCGAAAGTGAACGGGTCTTCGGCGTTGATGCGGCATTCGATGGCATGGCCCGAAAAGCGGATTTCGTCCTGCGTGCAGGAAAGCGCTTTGCCGTCGGCGATACGGATCTGTTCGCGCACCAGATCGATGCCGGTGATCATTTCGGTGACCGGATGTTCGACCTGCAGGCGCGTGTTCATCTCGATGAAGTAGAACTCGCCGTTTTCCCACAGGAATTCGATCGTGCCCGCGCCGCGATAGGCCATATCGCGCATGGCTTGCGCGCAGATTTCGCCCATCCGGTCGCGCTCTTCGGTCGAGAGAACGGGGGAGGGCGCTTCCTCGAGCACTTTCTGGTGGCGGCGCTGGAGCGAACAATCGCGCTCGCCCAAATGGATCGCGGCGCCATTGCCATCGCCGAAGACCTGGAATTCGATGTGGCGCGGATTGCCGAGATATTTCTCGATATAGACGGTCGCGTCGCCGAAGGCGGCCTTCGCCTCGCTGCCCGCCTGCTTCATCAGGGTTTCGAGCTGGTCTTCCTCGGCGCAGACCTTCATCCCGCGCCCGCCGCCGCCGCTCGCCGCCTTGATGATGACGGGGTATCCGATCTTGGCGGCGATCTTTTTCGCCTCGTCATAATCGGACACCGCGCCGTCCGATCCCGGCACTAGCGGCAGACCGAGGGCGCCTGCGGTGCGCTTGGCCTCCACCTTGTCGCCCATGGTGCGGATATGTTCGGGCTTGGGGCCGATCCATTTGATTTCGTGCGCTTCGACGATTTCGGCGAATTTGGCGTTTTCGGAGAGGAATCCGTAGCCGGGATGGATCGCATCGGCCTGGCTGATTTCAGCCGCCGAGATGATGTTCGCGATATTGAGATAGCTGTCCGTCGCGCTCGGCGGGCCGATGCAGACCGCGTGATCGGCCAGGCGCACATGCATGGCGTCGGCATCGGCGGTGGAGTGGACCGCCACCGTCTCGATCCCCATTTCGTGCGCGGCGCGATGGATGCGGAGCGCGATTTCGCCGCGATTAGCGATCAGGATGCGTTTGATAGTCACGCCAGCGCCTTACCCGATGACGACGAGCGGCTGGTCGAATTCGACCGGCTGGGCGTTCTCGATCAGGATCGCCTTGACCGTTCCCGACTTGTCGGCGGCGATCGGGTTCATCACCTTCATCGCCTCGACGATCACCAGCGTATCGCCTTCCTTCACACTGTCGCCGACCTTGACGAAGTCGGGCGCGCCGGGCTCGGGCGCGAGATAGGCGGTGCCTACCATCGGCGATTTGAGCGCGCCGGCCGTGTCGGGCAGCGCCGGTTCGACGGCGGGGGCCGGAGCGGCGGCCGGGGCGGGCGCGGCCTGCGGTGCGGGAGCCGGAGCGGCCGCCACCGGGGCGGCGGCGGGCGCGTATCCGCCGCGCGCGACACGCACCTTGCGGTCGTTGTCCTCGACTTCGATTTCGGTCAGACCGGTCTCGGCGAGCAGTTCTGCCAGCTCGCGAACCAGATCGATATCGACGTTCATGCCGGATTTGGAACCGGCGGTGCCTTTGCGTTCGGCCATGGGAACCCTTGTTCTGTGGATCGGGCGCCTATGCTACCCCGATCGCCGCAAGGCAAGGGGGCGGGGCTGCGCGTAACGCCACGAATGGGGATCCTCAGAGCGCGGCGGCCTTGTCCAGAGCGACGAGATAGCCCTTGGCGCCCAATCCCTTGACCACATCCACCGCGCCGGGTTCGACATAGGAATGGTGGCGAAACGCCTCGCGCGTGGAGGGGTCCGACAGATGCACTTCGATCACCGGAACGCTGATCGCTTTGATGGCATCGAGCAGAGCAACGGAAGTGTGCGTGTAGGCCGCCGCATTCAGAAGGACCGCCTTCGCGCCCGCCGCGTGCGCCTCGTGCAGCCAGTCCACCAGCACGCCTTCGTGGTTGGTCTGGCGGAAATCCACTGCGAGGCCGAGTTCGGCGGCGCGCGCCTGTGCCATGGTGCGGATATCTTCGAGGGTGTCCGAACCGTAGATTTCCGGCTCGCGCGTGCCGAGAAGGTTGAGATTGGGGCCGTTGAGAATGAAGACGGTGGCAGTCATGCGGCGGTTCCTATCGCAGCGTCGTTCTTTCGGGAAGCGCGGCGTCAGCGATCCACGCCCCTGACCTTTCCCCACTGGCGCGCGGCGGTGTAACCGAGATAGCCGGTGCCGAAGAGCGCGTAGAGCGGTTCGGGCAGGCCGCCGAGATAGGCGTTCATCCCCGCCGCGATATTCCGTGCGGTATCGGGCGACAGGGCCGCGATCACACCCATGGGGAGCGCCCACAGGATGAGGATGTAAATGACATAGAGAAAGGATGGTCGCGCGCGGCTGGTCCACGGATCGTGCGATTGCGCTTCGGCGAGGATGGCGGAAAGGCGCGTCTCGATCACGCGCAATTCCTGCGTCCCTTCCAGTGCGAGCAATTCGAGCTTCGCCCTGGCGCGCGCCTCCTTGTCGGGAATGAGCTTGTCGATCAGCGAGGCGAGGGGGCCGATCAGCGATTCGACGAGGGGCATGGCGCTTACTCCGGTTCGAGAAAGCGCACTGGCTAACCAAATCGGTTAGTGTAGGACAGCGGAATCTGTCGATATCAGCTTTAGCGCCGGGAAGCCGAGATCAGTTTCGCCGCCTTTTCGATCGAACCGTCCCGATCGGCGATGGTCAGTCGATTGCGGCCCGAGCGCTTCGATTCGTAAAGCGCCGTATCGGCCGCATGGAGAAGGCTGGTTTCATCGTATCCGAACTGGCACATCGCAACGCCGAGGCTGATGGTGACGCCATCGAGCTTCGCGATCTTGGGCCAATCCAGTTCCTCGCACTCCCGGCGCAGTCTTTCGCCGATATGAGCCGCCGTTTCGGCCGATGCGGAGGGGAGGATCGCGAGAAACTCCTCGCCGCCCAAACGGCCGAAAAGATCGCCTTTCCTGAGCGTCGTCGATCCCAGATTGGCCAGCCGCTTGAGCACCTCGTCACCCACCGCATGGCCGAACCGGTCGTTGATCGATTTGAAATGATCGACATCGATCATCAGGATCGACAGATCGGTGTGTTCCCGCTCGGACCTCGCGATCTCGCGGCCCAGCGTGTCGAGCAATTTGCGCCGGTTCGCGATCCCCGTGAGCTGATCGGTTTCGGAAAGCCGTTGGGATTTCTGCGCCAGTGCCTCGGCCCGTTCCTTCTCGACGGCGAGCTGCCGCAGCGCGGTGACATGGTTCGTCACATCCTTGAGAACGCCGAAGATCGCGACGACTTTCCCGTTTTCGATTTCCACGTCCCCGGCGGATTCGATGTACCGGCTCTCGCCTTGCGCGTTCAGAATGCGAGCGGCCAGAGTGAACGGCTGCCGGTCCAGAACAGCCTTTTTCAAGGTCTCGCGGACATGCCCTTCGAGCTCTTCGACGATGGATCCGTGCTCCAGATTACGCGCGCGGTCCACTTTCGGATCGAGGCCGTAAATGGCGAACATGCCGTCGGACCATTGGCTCGTATTGGTCCTGAGGCAATATCGCCAATGGCCGACATGGGCAAAGGCCTGCGCGGCGTCGTGCTGAGCCTTGCGCAGTTCGATCTCCGCCATCTGCGCGCGGGATCTGGCGAGCAGGGCCGCCGGCGGCAGGGACGATGCGAAGATCGTCAGCAGATAGAATTGCGTGAAGTAGATCTTCTGGAGTGGATCGGACACGAAGGTGATCGGGCTGGTTCCGACGATCAGGGATATTGTCGCCGCGATCGTGATCGCGCAGATCATGACGAGCGCTCCGGCCACACCGGCAATGAAGGTCACGAAGACGATCGCCACGACCGGCAGGAACAGAAGCGGATAGTCGGTTTGTCCGAAAGTCGCCACGATGGAGACGGTCGCGAACAGGCCTGCAGCCAGGATCTTTCGCCTGTCGAACGCAATCCTAGTCCGATCCGACACGGTGTGGACGCCGGTCACTATGACCGGGGCAACGATCAGCATGCCCAGAAACACGGTCTTGAACCAGGAATAGAGAAAGGTCGGGCTGTCGATCGCGCCTGTCGCGACCGAAGCGATGAGTGCGCTCGCCGCGGACGCACATACCGAAGCGATAACGAAGCGGGCGATCCATCGCGGATCATCGAAGCGGCCGCATCTGCCATCCAGCCCGCAGGCCATCGCCACCGCGATGGCACCTTCCAAGACATTCGCGAGCGTCAATCCCGCAGCTATGGCGAAAGTGGCTCCGAAGGCCATATTGACGGCCATGCTCACAGGCGCGATCAACGCCAGCAGCAGCAGGCGTGACTGCCTCGTCGACAGCAACAGGCCTGCGAACAAAACGCCGCTGGACGGCCAGATGAGGGCGATACCATGCTCGGTCTGCGTCGTCGCCAGCGAGAACGCGGCGAAAACCGCATAGAGGCCTGCGAACACGACAGGGATCAGCCATACGGGGGCTGGGCTGGCTCTTCGGGCGCGGAACATGGGCCCTGCGATTAAAGACGCAGACTTAAATAAAGGTGACCCTTCTAGAATTTTAACCAAGCAAAGGCCCGTGAGACCAGGCGAGAGCGTGCGCGGAACGGAATTAACCTGCATCCCGAAGTCGCGGTGCTTCCCGGTCGCTGAGCCGTCGAATGGAGAGAATTTCCACTGGTCGGGACGACAGGATTCGAACCTGCGACCCCCACACCCCCAGTGTGATGCGCTACCAGGCTGCGCTACGTCCCGAAACCAGTGGAGGGCGGCCCTATAGGTGGGGGTTTGCGCGAAGGCAAGCGCCGATCCACGGTTCGCTTGCAGATGCGCTCGCTCCGGCTTTGCAAGCCTGCCCAATACTGCTACGCGCCGCCGCATTGCCGCCGGGGCGCGGCGTCGGGATGTCTTGATTCCGGCACGCGCCACCCCAAGTGCGGCCCCACGGATCGTATCATTACAGGCAGTATACCGATGCTTTACATGTTAGGCGCAGCCACCGGCGCCGCGCCGCCGCCCGCCTGGATCAGCTGGCTGCCGATCGTCGGCATGATCCTGATCTTCTGGTTCCTGATCATCCGTCCGCAGATGAAGCAGCAGAAGGCGCATCAGCAGAAGATCGCCGGCCTCAAGCGTGGGGACGAGGTCGTGACCGCAGGCGGACTGGTCGGCAAGGTTACCAAGATCGACGAAAACTATGCCGAGCTCGAAATCAGCAAGGGCGTGAAGGTCCGCGCTGTCAAGAGCACGATCGGCGATGTGATTTCGCCCACCGCCGCCGCCCCCGCGAACGACTGAGCGGGCGCGCCTGAAAATGCTCGATTTTCCGACCTGGAAAAAGACCTGGCTGTGGCTGATCACGGCCGTCGCCATTCTCGCCGCTTTGCCCTCGCTGGTCTCCATGACCAGCGCGAAATGGCCCGAGGCGCTGCCCGATCCGACCGTCAATCTCGGCCTGGACCTTGCCGGCGGCAGCCATATCCTGCTGGAAGCCGAACCGAGCCAGGTCGCGGCGCAGCGGCTCGAAAATCTCGAAGAAGCGGTCCGCACCGCTCTGCGTCAAGCCGAACCGCGCATCCGCATCGGTGACGTCTCGACTGCCGACGGGCGACTGACCTTCATGGTCGAGGATATGGGCGAGGTCGATCGCGCGCGCGAAATCCTCCTCCCGCTCGTGAACGGCAACGGACTGGTCCGCGAGTGGGATCTGTCGATGGTGGACGAGACGCGTTTCGTCCTCGTGCCGACCGAACGGGGCCTGGAACAGGCCGTGACCGACTCGATGGACAGCGCCACCGAAGTCGTGCGCAAGCGCATCGATTCGCTGGGCACGCGCGAGCCGACGATCATTCGCCAGGGCGATACCCGCATCGTCGTGCAGGTGCCGGGGCTTCAGGATCCCGACGCGCTCAAGGAATTGCTCGGCCAGACGGCGCGGCTGGAATTCAAGCTGGTGGATCAGACCGCGCTGCCGAGCGATGTCGCGGCGGGCGTTGCGCCTCCGGGCAGCGAGATCGTTCCCTTCGCCGACACCACTGCGCAGGCGGGCACGTCGCTTGCCGTCAGGCGGTTGGGCGGCATTCGCGGCGACAATCTCGTCGGCGCGCAGCAGACTTTCGATCCGCAGACCAACGAGCCGGTCGTCTCGATCACCTTCGACCAGCAGGGCGGCGCGCGCTTCGCCAATCTGACGCGCGAAAACGTCAACAAGCCCTTCGCGATCATTCTCGATGGCAAGGTGCTCTCCGCACCCAATATCAACGAGCCGATCCTTGGCGGCAGCGCTTCGATTTCAGGCGGCTTTACCACCGAGACGGCCAATAATCTCGCGATCTCGCTGCGCTCCGGCGCGCTGCCGGTCGATCTGGCTGTGATCGAGGAGCGCACGGTCGGCCCCGACCTCGGCGCCGATTCGATCCGTTCGGGCCTGCTCGCGATGACGATCGGTTCGGTCGCGGTGATCGTGCTGATGATCGTCACCTATGGCCGCTTCGGAATCTACGCGACGGCGGCTCTGGTCATCAACGTGCTGATGATCCTCGGCATCATGGCGGCGCTCAACACGACGCTGACGCTGCCGGGCATCGCCGGTTTCGTCCTCACGATCGGTGCGGCGGTGGACGCCAACGTGCTGATCAACGAACGCATTCGCGAAGAGCGAAAGCGCGGGCGACGCGTGGTTGCCGCGGTGGAGACCGGGTACAAGGAGGCGAGCCGCGCGATCTACGATGCGAACGTCACCAATTTCATCGCAGGTGTGTTGCTGTTCCTGTTCGGTTCGGGCCCGATCCGCGGTTTCGCCGTGGTGCTCGTGATCGGCCTGTTCACCAGCGTCTTCACCGCGGTGACGCTGACCCGCATGTGGGTCGCCGGATGGCTGCGCAAGGCGCGCCCCAGCGACTTGAATCTTTGAGGAGGCGAGACCCATGAAACTTCTGAAGCTCGTCCCCGACGATACTAATATCGCCTTTCTCAAATGGCGCATTCCGTTCTTCGTGGTCAGCCTGGTGCTGATCGCGGCGAGCTGGGCGATGGTAGCCGTCAACGGCCTCAATTACGGCGTCGACTTTGCCGGTGGGCAGGAAATCCGCGCGACCTTCGTTGGCGAGGAAGAAGCGCCCGTGGCCGAAATCCGCGACACGGTCGGATCGCTCGAGGATGTCGAGAATCCGGTCATCCAACGCTTCGGCGCGCCGAACCAGATTTCGATCCGCGTTAAGCTTCCGCCCGAGGCGGAGGGCGACAAGGAATTCGCCGATCGCGTGTCGCAGGAAATCACCACCGCGCTCGAACAGGACCATCCCAATGTCCGCATCGACGGCGTGGATTCGGTCAGCGGCAAGGTTTCCGGCGAATTTCGCGACGATGCGGTCTGGGCGCTGATCGCCGCCATGCTGGCCGTGGCGCTCTACATCTGGATCCGCTTCGAATGGCAGTTCGGCGTGGGCGGCCTGTTCGCGCTGTTCCACGACGTGTCGTTGACGCTGGGTATGTTCGCGCTGTTCCAGCTCGAATTCAGCCTCCAGATCATCGCGGCCATTCTTGCGATCATCGGTTATTCGCTGAACGACACGATCGTCGTTTACGACCGTATCCGCGAAAACCTGAAGAAATACCGCAAGATGCCGCTGCCCGAATTGCTCGACCTTTCGGTGAACGAGACACTGGCCCGTACGGTCATGACCTCGCTCACGCTGCTGGTCGCTCTGGTGCCGCTGCTGCTGTTCGGCCCGGAAAGCCTGTTCGGCCTCGTCGCGGCGATCACGCTGGGCATCTTCGTCGGCACCTACAGCTCGATCTACATGGCGGCGCCGCTGCTGGTGTGGATGGGCGTCACGTCGAACAGCTTCGTGCCGGAAGAAAGCGAAGAGGACCGCCAGGCGCGCCTCGCCCGCGAGGGTCGCTGATTTCAGCGCATCGGCTGAATATTACGCGCGGATGAGCCGCTCGTAATATTCGCCGAGCGCGCGTCCATTCACACGCCAGTCGAACCGCTCGGCCTTTGCGGCGACGGTGTGCGGCGATCGCGGATGGGCGAGCAGGAGCTTGATCCCTTCCGCGATGGCTTGCGGCTCGCGCGCCACGATCAGTCCTGCATCCGGACCATCCACGACCTCGCGCGCGCCGCCCGCATCCGTGATGACGAGCGGCGTGCCGCAGGCCAGCGCCTCCACCCAGGCATTGGCCAGTCCTTCGCTGGACGAGGGCAGCACCATCGCATCGGCGGCGGACAGGACCAACGGCAGGAGATCGTGATCGATCGAGCCGAGGAAGTGAGTGCGATCGGCCAGTCCCAAGGTCTGCGCCAACGCGCGCAAATCCGCTTCGTCCTCACCCTTGCCGACCAGCAGCACACGCGCATCGGGAAGCGATGTCAGCGCTTCGATGACCAGCCTTTGCCCCTTGCGGGGGATCAAAGCACCGACGGTCACCAGCAGGGGGGCATCATCCGGTAATGCGATATCGAACTCCGTGCCCACTCGCGAGCGCAGGCGGGTGTGATCGAAGGGGCGGAAGCGGTCGCGATCGAGCCCCGTGTAATGGATCGCGATCTTGTCTCGCGGCAGACCGAGCGCTGTCATATCGTCTGCAAGCGCCTCGCAGACCGATAGCAATCCCTTTGCATCGCTCCCGGCGGCGAGCATCGCGTCGCGGGCGTAGGATCTCGATCCCCAGTAATGGATGTCCGCGCCGCGTGCCTTGATCGACAGCGGGAGATCGAGCGCGCGGGCGATGCGGACGGCGGCGGAACCGTCCGGATAGAAGAATTGCGCATCCACGAGGTCGAATGGTGTCTTGGCGTGCAGATGGCGGATCAGAGGCAGCGCCGCGCGCGCGATCGCGCCGGGGTTCAGCCGCCCGCCGATCTTGGGGAGGAGAGTGAAACGCGGACGGTGGACCGAAATTCCGTTCTCGATCCCGCCGGTCGCCGCAGCCGCCAGAACTCGATAGCGGCCAGGCAGAAGCGCGTTGGGAAGCGGCGGCAGGCCGATGGGATTTACGACGGTTACGTCCCAATCGGTCTCGCGCTGCAAGGCTTCCAGCGAGCGGGCCACGAACGTCCCGAAGCGCGGATTCGCTGCATTCGGGAAGAGTGTCGAGAGCGACAGGACGCGCGGCATCGTCAGAGCTTTCGCACCAGCATTTCGGCGACCGCGATCCAGGCCGGGTCTTTCACCACGTCCTGCTTCTGGCCATGACCGGGGGGCAGCACACCCACCAGATCGCCCTGCCGATCGATCAGCCGACCGAATGCGAAACGGCCGCCCTTGCGCGGAACCAGCACGTCGCGATTGATGGCGCGGGATGCGTCTTCGGGCGCGAGCTGGCGGAGCCAGAGCTGGTCGCCGGGCCGGTATTCGCCATGGGGGTATTCGACCGCCATCACGACCAGTGCCCCGTCGCCCGACAGGTCGGTGGCGAGGATCGCGTCGCGCGGGGACGAAAGCGCTTCAGCGCCACTGGCGGCCAGCATGGCGATCATCTGCGGGTGCCCAGCGCTTTCCGAACGCACGAGCAGTTCGGGCTCCACGCCCAGCGCCTTTCCGATCCGATCCATCCATTTGATGGATAGGTTGCGCATGCCCGTTTCCAGCCGCCCGACCGTCTGCGGCGTGGTCGGTGGGTCGCACGCTTCGGCCAGGTCGGCCAGAGTCATGCCCTTCTGCTTGCGAATGTCACGGATGCGATTGATCATCCGGAGCTCCTCAAAATAACCAGATCGGTTTTCTCTTTCCTACACGGCTCACCATTTTGCAAGAGATCCCGCGGCAGCGAATCGGGAGAATGTGATGAAGCGCGAATTGGTCGAACGGGAATTGACGGAAGAAGGGCCCCGGCGCGGATCGGGCGCAGCGAAGCGCAAACGCTCGGTAACGGTCAATCTCGCCGAATCGCCGCTCGGCTGGCTCCATGCGCGCGGCCATCTCGACGACCGCCAGTTCGACGCGGGCGAGCGGCTGCGCATGGATTACGAACGCGCGCAGCTCGCGCCGTCCATCACGATGCGCTGGGATCCGGTGCGCGTGGATGGCGGCCCGGGCGGTGCGGGGCTGACGCCGAGCGAGCGCCAGATCGCGGCGAAGGAGCGGTTCGACGGTGCGATGCGCGAGGCGGGGCGGGGGCTTTCGGACGTGCTGTGGCGCGTGGTGTGTGCCTGCGAAAGCCTGCCCCATGCGGAAAAGACGCTCAAATGGCCTGCGCGGTCGGGCAAGCTGGTGCTTGGTATCGCGCTCGACAGGGTGGCCGGGTTCTATCGCTTGTGAGAAGCCGGTCTAGTCCAGCGTCGCTGCGATTTTCGCTCGCAGGATCGGCAGGATTTCCGCTTCGAACCAGGGGTTCTGGCGCATCCAGATCGCCGATCGCCACGCCGGGTGGGGGAGCGGCAGGACGCGCGGCGAGAACTCGGTGAAACGCCGCACTCTCTCGGTCATCGAAAGCCTGCGGGTGTCCGGCAGGTAATAGGCCTGCGCATAGGTTCCGACGAGCAGCGTCAGGCGATCTTCAGGCAGTGTGGCCAGCACTTCCTCATGCCACAGGGGCGCGCATTCCCGGCGCGGCGGTTTGTCGCCGCCGCTCGCCTTGCCGGGATAGCAGAAACCCATCGGCACGAGCGCGACCTGGCTGGCATCGTACATCGTCTCGCGGTCCAGCCCGGTCCATCCGCGCAACCGGTCTCCGCTTTTGTCATCCCACGGAATGCCGCTGAGATGCACTTTCGATCCCGGCGCCTGCCCGATGATCAGCAGCCGCGCCGTGGGCGAGAAGCTGGCGACCGGACGCACGCCGTGCGGAAGATGCGCGGCGCACACACGGCAGGCTGCGATCCGCGCGGCGAGATCCGCAGCGTCCGCCTCGCTCACCCTTCGACCAGCTCCGCCAGTTCCAGCCAACGCTCCTCCGCCGCGTCCTTTTCGGCGCGGGCGTTTTCGATGCCTTGCGAGATGGTGGCGAATTTCTGTGGATCGGCGGTGTAGAGCTCCGGATCGGCGAGGATAGTCTCCCCCTTCGCGATTGCGGCTTCCAGCTCCTCGATCCGGGCGGGAAGAAGCTCGTAGTCGCGCTGGTCCTTGTAGGAGAGCTTGGTCGATTTCGGCGGGGGCGGGGCGGGGGCGGGCG